>NZ_CP163513.1:0-2030000 GCF_041081565.1 Streptococcus hillyeri
ATGACCGATAATGAACAACGATTTTGGGATCGGGTCTTGGAATTAGCAAAGGGTAAATTTTCACAGGCTGTCTTTGATTTTTTTATCGCTGATGCTAAACTCATACGAATCTCTGACCAGGTGGCCACTGTTTTGATGGAAGAAAAAAAAGAACTGTATTGGAAGAGTAATCTCACTGATATTGTTCTAACAGCAGGGTTTGAGGTGTTTAATCAGGAAATCTTAATTGATTATATCTTTGAGGAGCCGATTGAACAAGATGAGTTATCAGAAGAGTTCCAATCACCAGTGACACCCTTAATTCCAAGTGATATTCTCTATCAATCACCCGTTATCTCAGATTTAAATCCTAAGTATCGCTTTGATAATTTTATTTCTGGTAAAGGTAGCCAATGGGCACTTGCTGCGGCACTTGCTGTTGCTGGAAGTCCAGGGACTGTCTACAATCCTCTTTTTATCTGGGGAGGACCTGGTTTAGGTAAAACTCACCTACTAAATGCTATTGGTAATAGTGTCTTAGAGGATAATCCACGCGCCAGAATCAAATACATTACAACTGAGAATTTTATCAATGAATTTACAACTGCTATCAGACTAGGGACAATGGAAGAGCTGAAAGAGGCTTTTCGTCATTTAGATGTTCTACTGATTGACGATATTCAGTACATGGCTAAAAAGACTATGGCTGGAACTCAGGAAGAGTTCTTTAATACCTTCAACGCCCTCCATTCAAATAACAAGCAGATTATCCTTACTAGTGATAGGGCTCCCGAGCAGTTAAATGACCTAGAAGAGCGTCTCGTATCACGTTTTAGCTGGGGATTAACGCAAGATATTACCCCACCTGATTATGAGACTAGGATTGCTATTTTACAAGATAAGATTCAGGATTATCCGTATCAGTTTTTACCAGAGACGATTGAGTATCTTGCAGGACAATTTGACTCTAACGTTCGTGAACTTGAAGGAGCTCTCAAAAATATTAGCTTAGTTGCCAGCGTCAAAAGAGTTGACACCATTACTGTCGACATTGCAGCAGAAGCTATCCGAGCAAAGAAACAAGAACCACTAACAATATCTGTCATTCCAATCGAAACGATACAGACAGAGGTTGGTAAATTCTATAACGTATCTGTCAAAGAAATCAAATCAACCAAACGAAACCAGAATATTGTAATGGCACGTCAGGTTGCCATATTTCTTGCGCGTGAAATGACTGATAACAGTCTTCCTAAAATTGGTAAAGAATTTGGTGGAAGAGATCATTCAACTATCCTTCATGCTTATAACAAAATCAAAAATATGTTAAAAACAGACGATGGTCTTCGTATTGAAATTGAAACACTACGACAAAAAATAAAATAGCTTGTGGATAAGTAGCTTAGTTTTAAGAGAGTTTTCCATAAGTTATACACAGCCATAACCCCTAATAAACAGTAGCCAAAGTCTATTTTTCCACGTTATCCACAAGACCTACTACTACTACTAAATTTAATACTTATAAAATAAAGGAGAATCCATGATTCATTTTTCAATTAATAAAGCCTATTTTTTACAAGCCTTAAACGCAACTAAAAGAGCCATTTCATCTAAAAATGCTATTCCAATTTTATCAAGCTTAAAATTAGAAATCACAAAATCAACGATTACATTGACGGGATCAAATGGACAAATTTCGATTGAAAATACCATTTCAATTCAAGATGAAAATGCAGGACTCCTTATTACACAACCAGGTGGTATCTTATTAGAAGCTAACTTCTTTATCAATATTGTTTCAAGTTTACCAGATGTGACTCTTGATTTTGAAGAAATTGAACATCATCAAGTTGTTCTAAGAAGTGGGAAATCTGAGATCACCCTTAAAGGAAAAGATATTGATCAATACCCTCGTTTACAAGAAGTTACAACCACAAATCCGCTCTTATTTGAAACACACATTTTAAAACAAATTATTTCCCAAACAGCTTTTGCAGCAAGCACTCAAGAAAGTCGCCCTATTTTAACAGGGGTACACATGACGTTAAAAAATCATAATGCTTTTAAAGCTGTTGCGACAGACTCGCATCGTATGAGTCAACGTCAGATTGAGCTTGAAAAAGCGACAGATGATTTTGATGTGGTAATTCCAAGTCGTTCTCTACGTGAATTTTCAGCTGTATTTGGTGAGAATGTTGAACAAGTTGAAGTATTTTTATCACCTAGCCAAGTTCTTTTCAGAAGTGAACATACGTCATTTTACACGCGATTGCTAGAAGGAAATTACCCAGACACAGACCGTTTGTTGACAAATACTTTTGAAACGGAGGTTACGTTTAATTCTTCTGCTCTTCGTCAATCAATGGAGCGTGCACAGCTTATTTCAAACGCTAGTCAAAATGGGACTGTTAAATTAGAAATTAGTAATGGCAAGGTGAGTGCTCATGTTAATTCACCTGAAGTTGGTAAGGTTAATGAGGAAATTGATGCAATCAGTTTATCAGGAAATGATTTGACAATAAGCTTTAACCCAACTTACCTTATTGATGCTCTTAAAGTCTTGAAGAGTGAGACGGTTGTTATTCGCTTTATTTCACCAGTTCGTCCATTTACGTTGATTCCTGGTGACGATACGGAAGACTTTATTCAATTGATTACGCCAGTACGTACAAACTAAGTTAGATTTACTTTAAGATTAGTTTAAGGAAAGAGAATTATACTATAATTATCCTAAAACTTTTTCATATCTCCGAAAACATCCAGCGTAAACGTCTGGGTGTTTTTTTTGGTATAATGGCAGAAAGGAAAAGGAGTGTAGCAATGTATCAGGTAGGATCGCTTGTAGAAATGAAGAAGCCGCATGCGTGTACGATTAAATCAACTGGAAAAAAAGCTAATGAATGGCAAGTGACACGCGTTGGAGCAGATATTAAGATTCAATGTACCAATTGTGAACATATTGTTATGATGAGTCGACATGATTTTGACAAACGTTTGAAGAAGGTAGTGCAACCGTAAAAGTATTGATTTTATAAGCTTTTTAGCAGTTGCGCAACAACTGGTTGCGGTAAAAAGTGCTAGTCTAATGCCCTAATGTTTAGCTATAATAAGACTAGAAAGAGAAAGGTGGTAATGGTTATGACCTTATTTGCAGAACAGCTCAAAAAACTGCGGCAGGAAAAGAATATCTCGCAAGAGGATTTAGCACAAGAACTCTTTATCTCTCGTCAAGCCATTTCAAAATGGGAGAATGGCGCTGCCACACCAGATTTGGAAAATTTAGTCAAACTATCTGAAATCTTAACTGTTAGTCTGGATGAACTGGTTAAGGGAGAAAAAAGAAGTTCTGATAATCAAGAAGATGATGATGACAATTTACATCTTCTAAGAGGACGTGAATACGTGATTAATCCTGAAACTGGAAAGTATGAGAAAAGAGACGGCTTAGCCATTTTTATCGACCTCATTTCAGAATACTGGTGGGGCATCTTTTTTGTGCCACTCTTTGTGATGTGGATAAAAATATTAATCGATTTATTTTAGTGGCTCTTGCTATTCAGAAAGCTTTTTTTGTCATTTTTTGGTATAATACTCGTGATTGAAATTTTGAATGGAGAAACAAAAAACATGGCTTTAACAGCAGGTATCGTTGGTTTACCAAACGTTGGGAAATCAACCCTATTTAATGCGATTACAAAGGCAGGTGCAGAGGCTGCTAACTATCCTTTTGCGACTATTGACCCAAACGTCGGTATGGTAGAAGTACCCGACGAGCGTTTACAGAAATTGACAGAATTGATCACCCCTAAAAAAACCGTTCCAACAACTTTCGAATTTACTGACATTGCAGGTATTGTCAAAGGGGCTTCAAAAGGTGAGGGACTTGGGAATAAATTCTTGGCTAATATTCGTGAAGTAGATGCCATTGTTCACGTTGTTCGTGCCTTTGATGATGAAAATGTCATGCGTGAGCAAGGGCGTGAAGATGCCTTTGTCGATCCTTTGGCAGATATTGAGACCATTAACCTTGAGTTGATTTTAGCTGACCTTGATAGCATTAACAAACGCTATGCGCGTGTGGAAAAAATGGCGCGTACGCAAAAAGATAAGGATTCTGTGGCTGAGTTTAACATCTTGCAAAAAATCAAGCCTGTTCTTGAAGATGGTAAGTCAGCGCGTACGATTGACTTTACAGATGATGAACAAAAAATCGTCAAGCAACTCTTCCTTTTGACCACTAAACCAGTGCTTTATGTAGCAAATGTTGACGAAGATAAAGTCGCTGAACCAGATGATATCTCTTATGTGCAACAAATTCGTGAGTTTGCGGCAACAGAAAATGCTGAAGTGGTTGTCATCTCAGCGCGTGCAGAAGAAGAGATTTCAGAATTGGATGATGAAGACAAGGCTGAATTCCTAGAAGCTATTGGATTGACGGAATCAGGTGTTGATAAATTAACACGTGCTGCTTATCACTTGCTTGGTCTTGGAACCTATTTCACAGCTGGTGAGAAAGAAGTCCGCGCTTGGACCTTCAAACGTGGTATCAAGGCACCACAAGCAGCTGGAATTATCCACTCAGACTTTGAGCGTGGCTTTATCCGTGCAGTAACCATGTCTTATGACGACCTTATCCAATATGGTTCTGAAAAAGCGGTTAAAGAAGCAGGACGTCTTCGTGAAGAAGGAAAAGAATACGTTGTTCAAGATGGTGACATCATGGAATTCCGTTTTAATGTTTAAACATATTATTAAAGTATGAGGCCTGTGCCTTATGCTTTTTTCTGCTAGATGAGAGGAGTTAATAACAATCACATGGTAAAACTTATTGTAGGTCTGGGAAATCCAGGCTCTAAATATCATGAAACTAAACATAATGTAGGCTTTATGGCAATCGATTTATGGGCTAAGGCTTTAGGTGTCACTTTTACAGAAGAAAAAGTCTTTAAAGCAGAAGTGGCTTCTAGCTTTATTAATGGTGAAAAGGTTTATCTAGTCAAACCAACCACATTTATGAATCTTTCAGGAATCGCTGTGCGAGCGTTACTAGCTTACTACAACATTCCTATCGAAGACTTCATTGTCATTTATGATGATTTGGATATGGAAGTTGGTAAGATTAGGTACCGTCAAAAAGGCTCAGCCGGTGGGCATAATGGCATCAAGTCCATTATTGCAGAATTGGGTACTCAGGAATTTGACCGTATCAAGATTGGTATTGGTCGTCCAAAACAGGGAATGACAGTCATCAATCATGTTCTTGGTCGTTTTGAGACTGATGATTATATCACAATCACAATGACCTTGGATAAGGTAGTTGAATCTTTGAAGTATTATTTGAAAACAAATGATTTTGAAGGGACAATGAGGCGGTATAATGGCTAATATTGTAGAGTTATTTGGTCAGCATAAAACGCTTGTCGAATGGCGAGATAAGGCGTCATTATTGGGACGTCAGCTGGTCATGGGATTATCGGGAAGTAGCAAGACTTTAGCTATTGCTTCTTATTTTGCAGAAGAAGGGGGCAAGCTCGTTGTTGTTACAGCTACCCAACATGAGGCAGAGACCTTAGCGGCTGATTTGACCGGTTTGATTGGCGAGGAAAATGTTTTTCAATTCTTTGCAGATGATATTGCTGCTGCAGAATTTATCGTGGCTTCTCAGGAAAGAGCTATATCGCGAGTTGAGGCTCTCAATTTTCTAGTGGACGATAAGGCGTCCGGCGTTCTCTTAGTTAGCTTGGTTGGTACTCGGATTTTACTGCCAAATCCAATGGACTATGTTGCTCAGCTATTGAGCCTAGCAGTCGGTGATGAGTACGATTTAGAGGCTTTAACCAAGCAATTGCTCATGATGGGTTACACCAAGGTTAGTCAGGTGATGAGTCCTGGTGAGATTAGCCGCCGTGGTGATATTTTAGATATCTATGATAGTAAGAGTGATAAAGCTTACCGCTTAGAGTTTTTCGGTGATGAGATTGACGGGATTCGTCTATTTGATAGTGACACCCAAAAATCTTTGGAAACCTTAGATGAGGTGAGGTTGTCTCCAGCGGAAGAAGTGATTCTAACAAGAGATGATTTGGCGCGTGGTCAAAAACGACTGGAAAAAGCGTTGCAGAAAACAGCTAAGGACAATCCTGCCCATGACTGGTTAGTCGAGCTGATTTCGGTAACCGCAGATGGGCATAAGCACCGAGATATTCGCAAATTCCTTTCGTATTTCTATGAAACGTCTTATACCTTGTTGGATTATATTCCTAAAGGAACACCACTCTTTATTGATGATTTCCAAAAATTGGTTGATCGCAATGCCCGTTTTGATTTGGAAGTTGCTAATTACTTGACAGAGGAACTTCACCAAGGAAAGGCTGTGAGTGATTTAACTTATTTTGGAGAGAGTTATCAGATCATTCGCCAGTATCAGCCAGCAACTTTCTTTTCTACCTTTCATAAGGGGCTTGGGAATATCAAATTTAACCAGTTGCATAACTTGACCCAGTATGCCATGCAGGAATTTTTCAATCAATTCCCTCTCCTGGTTGATGAAATCAATCGTTACCTCAAAAATAAGGCAACAATTGTGATTCAAGCAGACAGTCAAGTTGGTCTGGAAAAATTACAAGAAACCCTTCGAGAGTATCAACTAGACTTACCAATTGTGGCTGCAGATGCTATTGCGATTGGTCAGGCACAGCTGGTCGTAGGTCATCTGTCACATGGGTTTTACTTTGCTGACCAAAAATTGGTACTCATTACAGAAAAAGAAATTTTCCATAAGACCATCAAGCGTCGTATCCGCCGTCACAACATCAGCAATGCCGAGCGCCTTAAAGATTACAATGAACTGGAAAAGGGAGACTACGTTGTTCACCATGTGCATGGTATTGGACGTTTCATGGGGATTGAAACCATTGAAATTAAAGGTGTCCACCGAGACTATCTCACGATACAATATCAAGACGCCTCAACCATTTCCTTACCTGTCGAGCAGATTGAGAGCCTCTCAAAATACGTTTCGGCAGATGGCAGAGAACCGCAAATCAATAAACTTAATGATGGACGATTTAAGAAAACCAAGCAGAAGGTTACCAAGCAAGTCGAAGATATTGCGGATGACCTCTTAAAACTCTATGCCGAACGTAGCCAATTAAAAGGCTTTGCCTTTTCACCGGATGATGATAATCAACAGGAGTTTGACGAGGATTTTCCTTATGTGGAGACAGAAGATCAGCTACGCTCCGTCAAAGAAATTAAGACTGACATGGAAAGTGACCGACCAATGGATCGTCTTTTGGTTGGAGACGTTGGATTCGGTAAGACAGAAGTTGCCATGCGGGCAGCCTTCAAAGCGGTTAATGATGGTAAGCAGGTAGCTGTTTTGGTACCGACAACAGTCCTTGCTCAGCAACATTATAATAATTTCAAGGAACGCTTTGAGAATTATGCGGTCAATGTCGGTGTCCTCAGCCGTTTCCAAAGCAAGAAAGAGCAGACACAGACCATTGAGAAATTGAGTAAGGGGCAGGTGGATATTATAATTGGTACCCATCGTCTCTTATCAAAAGATGTGGCATTTTCAGATTTGGGGCTGATTGTGATTGATGAGGAACAACGATTTGGAGTAAAACACAAAGAAAAATTAAAAGAGCTGAAAACTAAAGTTGATGTTTTGACGCTAACGGCAACCCCGATTCCAAGAACACTGCACATGTCCATGTTGGGCATTCGTGATTTATCCGTTATTGAAACCCCACCAACCAACCGTTACCCTGTCCAGACCTATGTGATGGAAACCAATCCTGGAGTTATTCGTGAAGCTGTTATGCGTGAAATGGATCGTGGGGGTCAGGTATTTTACGTTTACAACAAGGTTGAAACGATTGAGCAAAAAGTGTCTGAACTTCAAGATTTATTACCCGAGGCTAGCATCGGTTTTGTTCATGGACAGATGAGTGAGGTGCAGCTCGAAAATACCTTACTTGATTTTATTGAGGGACAGTATGATGTTTTGGTAGCGACAACGATTATCGAGACAGGTGTCGATATTTCTAACGTCAATACGCTTTTCATTGAAAATGCTGATCACATGGGCCTATCAACCCTCTATCAGCTAAGAGGGCGTGTCGGGCGCAGTAATCGTATTGCCTATGCCTATCTCATGTACCGTCCAGATAAGATTTTGACAGAAGTTTCGGAAAAACGTCTTGATGCTATCAAAGGCTTTACAGAGCTTGGTTCTGGGTTTAAGATTGCCATGCGAGATTTGTCGATTCGTGGGGCTGGTAATATTTTAGGGGCATCGCAGAGCGGTTTCATTGATTCCGTTGGTTTTGAATTGTATTCACAGATGCTAGAAGAAGCGATTGCTAAGAAGCAGGGCAAATCGCAAGCACGTCGTAAAGGCAATGCGGAACTCAACCTTGCTATTGACGCCTACCTTCCAGCTGATTACATCTCAGATGAACGTCAAAAAATTGCCATTTACAAACGGATTCGTGAAATTGAAAATCGCAAGGATTATCAAGAATTACAAGAAGACCTTATCGACCGTTTTGGAGACTATCCAGATCAAGTGGCTTATCTTATTGAAATCGGCTTAGTCAAAAGTTACATGGATGCTGTCTTTGTTAATATGGTTGACAGAAAAGACAATCAGTTGATTGTTCGATTTGAGAAGGTTGCTCAAGCCCTATTTTTAACACAAGATTACTTTGAAGCCCTATCGAAGACAAATTTAAAAGCTCGTATCAGTGATGATAAGGGACAGATGGAAATTATTTTTGATATTCGTGGCAAAAAAGACTACGAAATTCTTGAAGAACTCCTTAAATTTGGCGAAGGTTTTGTCGCCATTAAAGAACGAAAAAATCAAGAAAAAGAAGCTTAAAAAGCCTATAAAATTAACGTGTCAAAGCCTTTTGACAAGGAAAATGCTAGACTGACAAAGGGTTTGTATGGTAACATTTCTAAAAAGTCCTAGAATAAAATTATCAAGGAGATCGAAATGGAACTACACAATCGTTTGGTTGATTTACGGAAAAGTAAGCAGCTTTCCCAAGAAGAATTGGCAGAGAAACTTTATGTTTCACGCCAAACCATTTCTAACTGGGAACGTGGTAAGACTTATCCAGACATTAACTCACTCTTATTGATAGCTACCTTTTTCGATGTCTCCTTGGATAAGCTAATCAAAGGAGATGTTGATATTATGAAACATCAAGTTGACCAATCGCAGTTCAAGAAGTGGCTGATAGCCACTGGACTATCGATTTTGACTCACTCATTTATTCAACCACTTGGCCGTTTTTACCAAATAGAGAATTTTCAAATTCTAAATTTTATATCCTTATTGCCCATATTTTATTGCCTGTATAAGCTGTATCAACTGATGAAAAACCATAAGTTACAAACTTACAGTCAAATTTTAGATTTTATGAGCGATAAAGAAAAAAGTAGATTTTCTTGGCTAAGAGAGGGAAAACTTGTAGTAACAATCATTTTTATACTTTGGTTTCTAATCATTTTAGGACAGTTTATCTGAACACTATTATTTTACTAGGAGATTACTTCTTCCCTTTTTCGCAGGCAAGATGAAAATTTCTTGACAAATATTATAGGAAACGTTTACAATTTAATTGTGAACTTTATTAATTAATACTCATTCAAAATCAAAATTAGCAGTTTAAGTAAAATCAAGAACCAATAAATGGCTTGATTTACCAGAGCTTCTTTCGCCATAGTGGTATTCTTATCAAGAGTTTACTCTTGATAAGAACGGACTTTTTGAGACCTAGGCTCAAAAAGTAGCAATGAAACTCCGTAGGAGGTTGCTTGCGTCCGCACCTTTTTAGAAAGAAGCAAAAAAGTAATTTTTGATTTTTGTTAAGCATAAAAGGAGATAGCGATGAAAAAGAAGTTATTTACAGTATTAGCCCCTTTGGCTTTAATGGTGTTTAGTCCAGTAGCCTTTGCGGCAACAAAACCTCTTGCCAATACGACATTAGGGAATCAATACCCTTATCAATTATCCTATTTCTTAGAACTTGATGTGGATGGTAATCGACGTAGCTCGGCTATGTACATTGGAAATGGTTATCTGTTGACAGCTGCCCATGCTATAACAGATGATTCAGGTCAGGTGCCTAGTTACAGGGTTTTTGGATATGCTAATGGTAAAAATTTAGATACTCGAACAGACCATTCTGATATTGATAGTGGAGCTGCTGATAAGGTATTTCAACCAATGCCAGGTTATCTTGGAAAAGGTGATATGGCATACGATATTGGATTAGTAAGACTCACAAGACCAAGCCAGAGAACAACTGCGTTGAACACAAGTCAGGTACGCTTTGGTGTCTATAGCCAATTATCTAAACTAAAAGGGAAACAGTTTACTATTATCAGTAATAGTTTAAATGTTGGTGGGCGATGGGCCTATGAAACAGGGACAATTGCAGAAGTAAGAAACGATGGTTTACTACGAGCAAATATTACGGCTGTGCAAGGACAATCTGGTTCACCGATTATTGTCGATGGTGAAATTGTTGGTGTAGCAACTGGAACGTTACCGAACGGTCAATTGATTATTACTCCTTTGACGACAGAAATTGCTGATAATTTATTACGTCCAAATGGCTTTACATCTATTTCAATCAAATAGTAAATCAAGAAATTATTCTGTATGCGACATACAATTATGAAGAGGAGCGTGAAGCTCCTTTTTCTATGACATTTTGGTAACAAAACAGATTGGCTCTGCTATTTTTCTAAAAAAGTGATAAAATAAAAAGGTTAGTGAGTATGAGGAGGATTCTTATGAGATTAGATAAATACCTAAAGGTATCAAGAATTATCAAACGCCGAACAGTTGCGAAAGAAGTAGCTGATAAAGGGCGTATCAAAGTAAATGGTGTCTTAGCGAAATCATCCACAGATCTCAAATCAGGAGATGAAGTTGAAGTACGTTTTGGTAATAAATTATTAACGGTTCGTGTTTTAGAAATGAAAGATAGCACTAAAAAAGAAGATGCGGCTAAAATGTACGAGATTATTAGTGAAACAAGGATAGAAGCTGATGCGTAAGAAACAAAGTATTGTTCAATTGAACAATGAATTTATTCAGAATGAAAATCAGCGTCTTCGTTTTGAAGAAGAAGAAATTAGCAAGCGTCACCGTTTTATCGGCTTTATCATGGTGATAATTGTGTTTCTTTTCATTCTACCTACTTATAACTTGATGTCTAGTTACGTTGACTTACAAGAGAAAAAAGAAAATGTTGTGCAGCTCAAAAAAGATGTTGAAGAGCTGACCGAGCAGATGAAAGCAAAGAAAGCTTTGGCAGAGCAGTTAAAAAATGAAGAGTTTATTCTGAAATATGCACGGGCAAAATATTATTACATTCGAGATGGAGAAGTCGTTTACTCGACACCTGAATTACTACCAAAATAATGGACAATTTAATTAAAACAGTGGAAACTTTTTTAGCCTATTCTGAAGAAAAACTAGAAGAATTGGCTGATAAAAATAGAGCCTTGAAAGCTGAGCGAGAGCAATTTGATAAGATGCCTAATAAAAAGAACATTAAAGGGAGCTAGACAGATTAGTTATCGACCAAGATTTATCTACTCGTCCAAAATCTTAGAATTCTAATATCATTGATAGAGCACCGAACGAAGTGAGGCTAAAATGTTTCTTTCGCTATAGTAGTATTCTTATTAGTGAAACTGTCCAGTGGATAGTTTCAGCCTGAGCTTAGAAATCAAAAAGCGAAGAATTTACTCTTAATAAGAACGGACTTTTTGGGAGAACTACAGAAATTGAGAATCAATTTCGTAGTAGTTCCCCCGCAAGGATGATTAGGTTGGACGCTGTCGAGTAGTCGACAAGTACAGCCAATCATCTACTGCGATAGAGGGGCTCAAAAAAATAGCAATGAAACTCCGCAGGAGGTTTTGACGCTGAATTCTTCAGCTTCATTTCCCACCTCCAAAGGTCTCCTAGACCTTTGGAGCGTCCGCACTTTTAAGAAAGAAACAAAAAAGTAATAAGTATAAACTAATGACAAAATAAATTGAAAGGGGAAGGTTATGAAAAAAGTATTTGCTTTATTTTTAGCATTTGCCTTTTTTGTTCCCCTGAAAATTGTCAGTACAGAACAAGTGGTCACAGAAGTGTCTAATGGTATCCAGTATCAATTGACGCAAACCCTTACCAATCAAGTTCTTGATTATAAGGACATTCCGAAGCGCCCCCTAACCTTAGTTGAAGTCGCAAGTTATACTGACATTAATTTGACTGATTTTGCTAACGTTATTCCTGCTGAAACACCTTTAAAAATAAAAAAACTTCTAGTAAATAATCAGTTGATACCGGTTTTTGAACTTTCAGATGGCACCTATCTCCCCGCCAGGCAAAATCTCATTATTTCTGATGTTGTTCTGGAAGAGGATAATTTTGAGGGGACATTTTGGCTAGAGAATAGTTTTTCTGTCTATAACACCCCCTACTATGTAGGGGCAAAAGCCATGTCTACCAAACTACAGCCTTATACTGCTGTAAAAGTGACCCAAAAAGCTCAAACTCTAAGTGGTCATTATTATTATGTTGACAATCAAGGATGGATTTCAGAAGACTTTTTATCACAAACTGATAACCGTATCAAAAAGGTTCAAGAAGTCCTAGAGCGCAAATACAATAAGGCAAATCTATCAATCTATGTCGAACAAATCTCGACAGGTCTATCCGCTGGTATTAATCCAGATAAAACCATGTATTCTGCCAGTGTAACCAAACTTCCTTTACTATATTACACTCAACGTCAATTGGATCAGGGAAAAATTGCTTTAAGTGACAAACTCAAATACGAAGCGAAGATCCACGAATTTAAAGGAGCATTTGATCCAGAAGGAAGTGGCTCTATCAGTAAAACGGCAGACAATAAAGATTACACGATTGAAGAACTCATGAAAAAAGTTACCCAAGAATCCGATAATGTAGCAACTAATATCTTGGCCTACCATGTTACGAAACAATATGGTGCTGATTACCAGAAAGTAATGTCAGAATTTCCAAAATGGGATATGGAAAAACGTGAGGTATCTTCAAAAACAGCAGCGAGTGTGATGTTAGCCATTTATGAACAGGGTGGTGATGTTATTGACTATCTCTCTCATACGCGCTTTGATGACCAACGAATTTCCAAAGATATAGATGTTCAAGTTGCACATAAAATAGGTGATGCCTATGATTTTAGGCACGATGTGGCTATTGTTTATACTGACGAGCCATTCATACTATCTATTTTTACCGAAAATACTAGCTATGATGAGATTTCAACGATTGCTAAGGATATTTACACAATTTTAAAATGACCTATCAAACACTTTTTCAAGAAGTCGTCAAAAATCATTTTTTTGACCACCATAACAAAGTATTAATAGCCTTATCAGGTGGAGTAGATTCTATGAATTTACTGCACTTTTTGTCTTTATACCAGAAAGAGTTAGGAATCAGTCTTGGGATAGCCCACATCAACCATAAACAACGTCCTGAGTCAGATGTTGAAGAAGATTACCTCCGACATTTGGCTGAGAACCAAGGATATCCGTTTTATCATGCGGATTTTTCAGGGATTTTTTCGGAAAAAGCCGCGCGTGATTTTCGTTATGACTTTTTCAAGAAAGTAATGATTGAAGAAGGTTATACAGCACTAGTCACAGCTCACCATGCCGATGATCAAGCTGAAACCATGTTGTTGAAACTTTTACGTGGCAGTAGATTACGCCATCTCACAGGGATCAGAGCTGTTCAGGAGTTTGGGCCAGGTCAACTCATAAGACCATTTTTGACGCTCAAAAAATCTGAACTTCCAGATGTTTTCCATTTTGAAGACTCTTCAAATACAAGCCGAAACTATTTTAGAAATCGTGTAAGACATGACTATCTGCCACAATTAGAAAAAGAAAACCCACAATTTTCAACCTATTTAGCAGATTTAGCCAGAGAAAATCAGATTTTCCAAACGGCCCTTTTGGAATTAACGCAGGGATTTGACGTGACTGATTTAAGATTTTTCAAGTCGCAAAGTAAGGCTTTAAAAGAAGTTTTACTGGGAAATTATTTAGAAGAGTTTCCAAAACTACAACTCACTAAAGTTCAGTTTACACAGTTACTGACCCTTTTAGAAAATAGCAATACTTATCAAATTCCCTTAAAAAATGGTTACGAATTACTAAAAGCCAAAGAGACCTTTTGTATTCAAAAAATCAGCCCTACGACCGATAGCACTCTCACCTCTAAAGTGCTAAAATTTCAAGAAATAGTAATTTTTAACGGCTTTCAATTTTCATTTCTAGAAGATGGAGAAGGAATCCCACTTTTTAGTCAGTCATCTCTAATTCTTAGAGGGCGTCAACCTCAAGATAAAATTAATTTTGGAACGTTTTCTAAAAAATTGCGCAGGCTTTTTATTGATGAAAAGATCCCTAAAAAAGAGAGAGAGAAAGCTATTGTTGGAGAACAAGAGGGAAAAATTGTCTTTGTACAGACACCGAATAATCTTTATTTGAGAAAATTTGCTGAAAGTGATACAATGAAAGCTGCTTTAAATATAAAAAAACTATAAAAGGTGACAAAATGTTAGAACAAGATATTAAAAAAGTTCTTTTTTCAGAAGAAGACATTATCGTGAAATGTAAGGAGCTAGGCGCTCAACTGACAAAAGATTATGCAGGTAAAAATCCCCTCCTAGTTGGTGTTTTAAAAGGTGCTGTACCATTTATGGCAGAATTGGTAAAACATATTGACACGCATGTTGAGATGGATTTCATGGTCGTTTCAAGCTATCATGGTGGTACAAGTTCTAGTGGTGAAGTCAAGATTTTGAAAGATGTTGACACGAATATTGAAGGACGAGATGTCATCTTTATTGAAGATATCATTGATACTGGTCGCACTCTTCTTTATCTTCGTGATATGTTCAAATATCGCAAGGCAAAGTCAGTTAAAATTGCTACCCTTTTTGATAAACCAGAAGGACGTGTTGTTGAAATCGAAGCAGACTATGTTTGTTACAATGTTCCAAATGAATTTGTTGTTGGTTTTGGCTTGGATTACAATGAAAATTATCGTAATTTGCCATACGTTGGTGTTTTGAAAGAGGAAATTTATAATAAGTAAGAGAGAATAGATGAACAATAAAAAACCAAATGGACTCATGCGCAACTCTTTTGTGACCATTTTGTTGCTAGTAACAGCTATCTTTAGTTTTCAATTTTTATTTAGCGACATGGGTGCGGATAGTCAAAAAATTAATTATTCAACCTTAGTAAAACAATTAGAGGAAGGTAAAGTCAAAGAACTGACTTATCAACCAAGTGGTGCTATCGTAACCGTTTCAGGAACCTATACTAAAGCACAAAAAGTTGAAGCAGATACCTCTTTTCCATTTCTAGGAAATCGTAGTGCTAAGGTAACCAATTTTACAAGTACCTTTCTAGCAAGTAATATTTCTTTTGAAAAATTAGAAACTGCTGCAGATAAAGCTGACACAGAAATCACCGTAAAACAAGAAAGTTCGATGGGGTCTTGGATAAGTACCTTGTCACTTTGGATTCCGATGGGATTTTTGATTTTCTTCATGTTTAACATGATGGGAGCTGGGCAAGGTCGTGGCGGAAATAATCCAATGAGTTTTGGACGTAGCCGTGCCAAAACATCAAGTAAGGATTCTATTAAAATTCGATTTACAGATGTTGCCGGTGCCGAGGAGGAAAAACAAGAGCTTGTTGAAGTTGTTGACTTCCTTAAAAATCCTAAAAAATATAAGGCTCTAGGTGCTCGTATTCCAAAAGGCGTCCTTCTTGAGGGCCCTCCAGGGACAGGTAAAACCCTTCTTGCAAAAGCAGTTGCTGGTGAAGCGGGTGTGCCGTTCTTCTCAATTTCAGGTTCTGATTTTGTAGAGATGTTTGTCGGTGTCGGTGCGAGCCGTGTTCGCTCACTTTTCGAAGATGCTAAAAAAGCAGAGCGTGCTATCATTTTCATCGATGAAATCGATGCTGTCGGTCGTCGTCGTGGTGCTGGTATGGGCGGTGGTAACGATGAACGTGAACAAACCCTGAACCAACTCCTGATTGAAATGGATGGTTTTGAGGGCAATCAAAATATTATTGTTATTGCCGCAACAAACCGTTCTGATGTTCTTGACCCGGCTCTTCTTCGTCCAGGTCGTTTTGACCGTAAGATTTTAGTTGGTCAACCAGATGTCAAAGGTCGTGAAGCTATTCTTCGTGTCCACGCTAAGAATAAACCATTGGCAGACGATGTTGATTTGAAAGTTGTAGCGCAACAAACTCCAGGTTTTGTTGGTGCTGATCTTGAAAATGTTCTCAATGAAGCTGCCCTTGTTGCTGCTCGTCGTGACAAGAAGAAAATTGACGCTTCTGATATTGATGAAGCAGAAGATCGCGTGATTGCAGGTCCAGCAAAGAAAGATCGTCAAGTATCTCAACGCGATCGTGAAATTGTAGCTTACCACGAAGCAGGTCACACAATTGTAGGTCTTGTCTTATCAGATGCGCGTGATGTCCATAAAGTGACAATTGTTCCTCGTGGTCGTGCAGGTGGCTATATGATTTCCCTTCCAAAAGAAGATCAAATGCTCCTTTCAAAAGAAAATATGAAAGAACAATTAGCTGGTCTTATGGGTGGTCGTGTTGCTGAAGAAATTATCTTCAATGTTCAGACAACTGGTGCTTCTAATGACTTTGAACAAGCAAGTGCTATGGCGCGTGCGATGGTCACTGAATATGGAATGAGTGAAAAACTTGGTCCTGTTCAATATGCAGGTAGTCATGCCATGATGGCCGGTCAATTATCACCAGAGAAAACTTACTCAGAAGAAACAGCACGTATGATTGATGATGAAGTACGTGAACTTCTCAATGAAGCACGTAACAAAGCAGCAGACATCATTAATCAAAATCGTGATACCCATGCCTTAATCGCACAAGCCCTTCTTAAATATGAAACACTTGATGCAGCTCAAATTAAATCCCTTTACGAAACAGGGAAAATGCCTGAAGAAAGTGAAGAACAAGAAGCTCGTGCATTGTCATATGACGAAATCAAAGAAAAAATGTCTGAATAACTATCAAGAGACTGGAATGCTTTCCAGCCTCTTATTTTTTACAGTAATAATAGTTATAGTCGAATGGATTAGCTTTAATAACCATTCAAAATCAAAAATAGAATTTTATAATATCTAATACTATCGGTTGAGCACCGAACGAAGTGAGGCTAATACTCATTCAAAATCAAAATTAGATTTTTATAACCTCTATTTTGATGGGTTAGTGAAAGTAAGGGGGTAAACCGTTTCTTTCACCACAGTGGACAGTTCCCATAATATCTACTTTGTCATCTTGGACACTGTAGCTGTATAAGTAGAAAGCGATAATTCTCAACTCTCCTAGTAGCTAAAGCTATAAATCCACAGTTTTGTTGGAGTGCCAGCCGCATGAGAAGACTTTAGAGAAAAGAAAATATTTTTGTCTCCATCTAATTTTGATTTTTATATAGTATAAAATGTTTCCTTCGCTATAGTGGCATTCTTATTAGTGAAACGGTCCAGTGGACAGTGTCAGCCTGAGCTTAGAAATCAAAAAGCGAGGGGAATTTGTTTGATATGAACGGATTTTTGGGAGAACTACAGAAATTGAAAGTCAATTTCGTAGTAGTTCCCGCAAGGATGATTAGGGTGGACGCTGTCGAGTAGTCGACAAGTACAGCCAATCATTTACTGCGATAGAGATAAGTTCAAATCTAGCAATGAAACTCCGTAGGAGGTTTTGACGCTGAATTCTTCAGCTTTATTTCCCAACTCAAAAGGTTCCCCAAACCTTATCGACTGTGACGAACTCTGTTCGTCTTATTTCCCACCTCCAAAGGTCTCCCAGACCTTTGGAGCGTCCGCACTTTTAAGAAAGAAACAAAAAGTAATTTTTGAATTTGGTTAAGTATAGGACAAGAAGCTGAGACGTAGACAGTACTTGAGTGCAGCAAGTTGAAAGTGACGATTGACTATGTAGTGTTAGTATCGATACTTTATACAAATGTGATAAAGCGTTATAGAATTTCTTTTAGCTTTTTTGAAATGTATGAACATGAGAGTAAAATTAATCATTAGATCAGATTGTTTCAACTTACTCCACGACAAACGCATGAAGAAAATATCGCTTTCAGATAACGATTTTTCATAAAAAGATATATTTTTAACCATGAAATTTTGTTATAATATAGACGAAAAAGAGGCTGAATCGATGTATGTGTGTAAATGTCGTGAAAATATTTTGAAAAAATGCATGTAGCTAGAAAATGGTTACATGCATTTTCTTCATGCGTACGGCGTGAACTTACTCTCATTTCACTTGTCATAAAGATTATATTTATGATAGACTAAGAAGGTTACTACCTTTATGTAAATGCATTTTTCATTAAGATAAAAAGAATAGGAGGTTTTTATGAATATTTTCAGAAAAAAAGAAAATCATCATCGTAAAAGTTCTATGAAACGCCATCTAGGTGTGATAGATTTAATTTTTCTTGGTTTAGGCTCTATGGTGGGAACTGGTATTTTTACGATAACAGGTAAAGGTGCTGCCATCTATGCAGGTCCAGCCTTAATTATTTCGATTGTCATTTCAGCTATTGCAGTTGGGATTATTGCCTTGTTCTATGCCGAATTTGCTTCACGTCTTCCAGGAAATGGCGGAGCTTATAATTACGTCTATGAAACACTTGGAGAATTTCCAGCATGGATTGTTAGTTGGTATATTATCATGGAATTTATGACAGCTGTTTCTAGCGTTGCCGTTGGATGGGCTGGTTATTTCAAAGGTATCCTTTCAAATCACGGTATCGTATTACCAACTGCGATTAATGGAACATTCGCCCCTGAAAAAGGACAGTATGTTGATTTACTTCCTATTCTAGTTGTCCTAGCAGTAACCGGATTGGTTTTGATGAATTCAAAATCTGCACTGAGATTTAATAGCGCTCTCGTATTATTCAAATTTTCAGCACTAGCTATTTTCATTGGAGTAGGGATATTTTTCATCAATAAAGGAAACTGGTCAGATTTTGCACCGTATGGTTTTGGAGAAATCTACGGAGGACAAACAGGAATTATGGCGGGTGCTTCAATCATGTTCTATGCCTTTTTAGGTTTCGAATCTATCTCAATGGCGGTCGATGAAGTCAAAGAGCCTCAAAAAAATATTCCAAAAGGAATTATTTTCTCCCTTAGCATCGTTACAATACTCTATATCATCGTAACGCTAATCCTAACAGGAATGGTAAATTATAAAGAACTAAATGTTGATGATGCAGTTGCATTTGCTCTTCGTCGCATAGGTCTAGATTGGGCTGGAAACTACGTGTCTGTAGTTGCTATTTTGACCCTTATCACTGTTTGTATTTCAATGACTTATGCTCTTGCGCGTACAGTTTATACGATTAGTCGAGACGGTCTCTTGCCGAAAGGTTTAAGCCAAATAACTGAAAAACATAAAGTTCCTAGAAATGCAACGATTGCAGTGGGTGTTTTATCAATGATTTGTGCTGGAATTTTTCCATTGACAACGATAGCCGAATTATTAAGTATTTGCACATTAGCTTATTTGATTATTATGTCCATTGCACTCATCAAATTACGTAAAGAAAAAGGTCTACCGAGTCAGTCAGAGTTTAAAACACCATTAGTACCATTTCTGCCAATTTTAGCAATCATTATTTGCTTATCATTGATGAGTCAATATCAAACAATTACATGGTATGCATTTGCTATTGCGACATTAATTGGAATACTCATTTATGTTATCTATGGCTATAATCATTCAAACGAAGCATAAAGTGGATTTTCAGGAAAATGATCAAGGCATCATTTTCCTGAAATTTTTTGAAAATATGAAAATTCAAAGAAAAAGTAGTTGACAAGTCATGGAAATATTTGGTAAGATATATGAGTTGTCTCGCGAGGGACGCTGGCAAAGATGACTTGAAAAAACTTTAAAAAAGTAGTTGACAAGTTATTAAAGATTTGCTAGAATATAGAAGTTGTCTCTTAGGAGAAGTCCATTGAAAACTGAACAAGACGAAGCAAGTGCGGGTTATGAAAATAACCTGTCAAGAAAAACAATAAGTCAGCGATGACAAAACAGTGAGTTAAGAACTCAAACTTTTAATGAGAGTTTGATCCTGGCTCAGGACGAACGCTGGCGGCGTGCCTAATACATGCAAGTAGAACGCTGAAGTCTGGTGCTTGCACTAGACGGATGAGTTGCGAACGGGTGAGTAACGCGTAGGTAACCTACCTTATAGCGGGGGATAACTATTGGAAACGATAGCTAATACCGCATAACAGGTGTTAACACATGTTAATATCTTGAAAGGGACAACTGTCTCACTATAAGATGGACCTGCGTTGTATTAGCTAGTTGGTGAGGTAACGGCTCACCAAGGCGACGATACATAGCCGACCTGAGAGGGTGATCGGCCACACTGGGACTGAGACACGGCCCAGACTCCTACGGGAGGCAGCAGTAGGGAATCTTCGGCAATGGGGGGAACCCTGACCGAGCAACGCCGCGTGAGTGAAGAAGGTTTTCGGATCGTAAAGCTCTGTTGTAAGAGAAGAACGGGTGTTAGAGTGGAAAGTTAACACTATGACGGTATCTTACCAGAAAGGGACGGCTAACTACGTGCCAGCAGCCGCGGTAATACGTAGGTCCCGAGCGTTGTCCGGATTTATTGGGCGTAAAGCGAGCGCAGGCGGTTTCGTAAGTCTGAGGTCAAAGGCATTGGCTCAACCAATGTACGCCTTGGAAACTGCGGAACTTGAGTGCAGAAGGGGAGAGTGGAATTCCATGTGTAGCGGTGAAATGCGTAGATATATGGAGGAACACCGGTGGCGAAAGCGGCTCTCTGGTCTGTAACTGACGCTGAGGCTCGAAAGCGTGGGTAGCGAACAGGATTAGATACCCTGGTAGTCCACGCCGTAAACGATGAGTGCTAGGTGTTAGGCCCTTTCCGGGGCTTAGTGCCGCAGCTAACGCATTAAGCACTCCGCCTGGGGAGTACGACCGCAAGGTTGAAACTCAAAGGAATTGACGGGGGCCCGCACAAGCGGTGGAGCATGTGGTTTAATTCGAAGCAACGCGAAGAACCTTACCAGGTCTTGACATCCCTCTGACCGTCCTAGAGATAGGACTTCTCTTCGGAGCAGAGGTGACAGGTGGTGCATGGTTGTCGTCAGCTCGTGTCGTGAGATGTTGGGTTAAGTCCCGCAACGAGCGCAACCCCTATTGTTAGTTGCCATCATTAAGTTGGGCACTCTAGCGAGACTGCCGGTAATAAACCGGAGGAAGGTGGGGATGACGTCAAATCATCATGCCCCTTATGACCTGGGCTACACACGTGCTACAATGGTTGGTACAACGAGTGGCAAGCTGGTGACAGTAAGCAAATCTCTTAAAGCCAATCTCAGTTCGGATTGTAGGCTGCAACTCGCCTACATGAAGTCGGAATCGCTAGTAATCGCGGATCAGCACGCCGCGGTGAATACGTTCCCGGGCCTTGTACACACCGCCCGTCACACCACGAGAGTTTGTAACACCCGAAGTCGGTGAGGTAACCTTTTAGGAGCCAGCCGCCTAAGGTGGGATAGATGATTGGGGTGAAGTCGTAACAAGGTAGCCGTATCGGAAGGTGCGGCTGGATCACCTCCTTTCTAAGGAAATGGAAGCACTTGTAGCGTCTTGTTTAGTTTTGAGTGGTCTCAGGAAGAGACAGATGTGGGGCCTTAGCTCAGCTGGGAGAGCGCCTGCTTTGCACGCAGGAGGTCAGCGGTTCGATCCCGCTAGGCTCCATTAACATCGAAGAGATGTTAAGGATTGTCCATTGAAAATTGAATATCTATATCAAATTCCACGATTCAAGAAATTGAATTGTAAGAATAGTAACAAGAAAATAAACCGAAAACGCTGTGAATTAATGAGTTTTCTAATTTGAAAGAATTAGGTTAATAAGGTTAAGTTAATAAGGGCGCACGGTGGATGCCTTGGCACTAGAAGCCGATGAAGGACGTGACTAACGACGAAATGCTTTGGGGAGTTGTAAGTAAGCGCAGATCCAGAGATGTCCGAATGGGGGAACCCACTAACTAATGGTTAGTATCCATATCTGTTAAGGATATGAGAAGGAAGACGCAGTGAACTGAAACATCTAAGTAGCTGCAGGAAGAGAAAGCAAAAGCGATTGCCTTAGTAGCGGCGAGCGAAACGGCAGGAGGGCAAACCGAGGAGTTTACTCCTCGGGGTTGTAGGACTGCAACGTGGACTTAAAGATTATAGGAGAATTACCTGGGAAGGTAAGCCAAAGGGAGTAATAGCCTCGTATCTGAAATAGTCTTTATACCTAGCAGTATCCTGAGTACGGCGAGACACGCGAAATCTCGTCGGAATCCGGGAGGACCATCTCCCAACCCTAAATACTCTCTAGTGACCGATAGTGAACCAGTACCGTGAGGGAAAGGTGAAAAGCACCCCGGGAGGGGAGTGAAATAGAACCTGAAACCGTGTGCCTACAAGAAGTTCGAGCCCGTTAATGGGTGAGAGCGTGCCTTTTGTAGAATGAACCGGCGAGTTACGATATGAAGCGAGGTTAAGTTGAAGAGACGGAGCCGTAGGGAAACCGAGTCTTAATAGGGCGAATTAGTATCATGTCGTAGACCCGAAACCATGTGACCTACCCATGAGCAGGTTGAAGGTGCGGTAAGACGCACTGGAGGACCGAACCAGGGCACGTTGAAAAGTGCTTGGATGACTTGTGGGTAGCGGAGAAATTCCAAACGAACTTGGAGATAGCTGGTTCTCTCCGAAATAGCTTTAGGGCTAGCGTCGATGTTAAGTCTCTTGGAGGTAGAGCACTGTTTGGGTGAGGGGTCCATCTCGGATTACCAATCTCAGATAAACTCCGAATGCCAACGAGATATAATCGGCAGTCAGACTGCGAGTGCTAAGATCCGTAGTCGAAAGGGAAACAGCCCAGACCACCAGCTAAGGTCCCAAAATATATGTTAAGTGGAAAAGGATGTGGGGTTGCACAGACAACTAGGATGTTAGCTTAGAAGCAGCTATTCATTCAAAGAGTGCGTAATAGCTCACTAGTCGAGTGACCCTGCGCCGAAAATGTACCGGGGCTAAAACATATTACCGAAGCTGTGGATCCCGTAAGGGATGGTAGGAGAGCGTTCTATAGGCGACGAAGGTGTACCGTGAGGAGCGCTGGAGCGTATAGAAGTGAGAATGCCGGTATGAGTAGCGAAAGACAGGTGAGAATCCTGTCCACCGTAAGACTAAGGTTTCCAGGGGAAGGCTCGTCCGCCCTGGGTTAGTCGGGACCTAAGGAGAGACCGAAAGGTGTATCCGATGGCCAACAGGTTGATATTCCTGTACTAGTGTATATAGTGATGGAGGGACGCAGTAGGCTAACTCAACCCAGCGAATGGAAGAGCTGGGCTAAACAGTGAGGTGTGATATGAGTCAAATGCTTATATCTCTAACATTGAGCTGTGATGGGGAGCGAAGTTAAGTAGCGAAGTGAGTGACGTCACACTGCCAAGAAAAGCTTCTAGCGTTAAGTATACACTACCCGTACCGCAAACCGACACAGGTAGTCGAGGCGAGTAGCCTCAGGTGATCGAGAGAACTCTCGTTAAGGAACTCGGCAAAATGACCCCGTAACTTCGGGAGAAGGGGTGCTGACTTAAAGTCAGCCGCAGTGAATAGGCCCAAGCAACTGTTTATCAAAAACACAGCTCTCTGCTAAATCGTAAGATGATGTATAGGGGGTGACGCCTGCCCGGTGCTGGAAGGTTAAGAGGAGGGTTTAGCGGTAACGCGAAGATCTGAATTGAAGCCCCAGTAAACGGCGGCCGTAACTATAACGGTCCTAAGGTAGCGAAATTCCTTGTCGGGTAAGTTCCGACCCGCACGAAAGGCGTAATGATTTGGGCACTGTCTCAACGAGAGACTCGGTGAAATTTTAGTACCTGTGAAGATGCAGGTTACCCGCGACAGGACGGAAAGACCCCATGGAGCTTTACTGCAGTTTGATATTGAGTATCTGTACCACATGTACAGGATAGGTAGGAGCCATTGATTACGGGACGCCAGTTTCGTATGAGGCGATGTTGGGATACTACCCTTGTGTTATGGCTACTCTAACCCGGATAGGTTATCCCTATCGGAGACAGTGTCTGACGGGCAGTTTGACTGGGGCGGTCGCCTCCTAAAAGGTAACGGAGGCGCCCAAAGGTTCCCTCAGATTGGTTGGAAATCAATCGCAGAGTGTAAAGGTATAAGGGAGCTTGACTGCGAGAGCAACAACTCGAGCAGGGACGAAAGTCGGGCTTAGTGATCCGGTGGTTCCGTATGGAAGGGCCATCGCTCAACGGATAAAAGCTACCCTGGGGATAACAGGCTTATCTCCCCCAAGAGTTCACATCGACGGGGAGGTTTGGCACCTCGATGTCGGCTCGTCGCATCCTGGGGCTGTAGTCGGTCCCAAGGGTTGGGCTGTTCGCCCATTAAAGCGGCACGCGAGCTGGGTTCAGAACGTCGTGAGACAGTTCGGTCCCTATCCGTCGCGGGCGTAGGAAATTTGAGAGGATCTGCTCCTAGTACGAGAGGACCAGAGTGGACATACCGCTGGTGTACCAGTTGTCTCGCCAGAGGCATCGCTGGGTAGCTATGTATGGAAGGGATAAGCGCTGAAAGCATCTAAGTGCGAAGCCCCCCTCAAGATGAGATTTCCCATGATTTTATATCAGTAAGAGCCCTGAAAGAAGATCAGGTAGATAGGTTAGAAGTGGAAGTGTTGTGAGACATGTAGCGGACTAATACTAATAGCTCGAGGACTTATCCTAGAAATAAGAAAGTATATTGACAGCGTAGCGGTTTCTTGATAGAATATAGGTATTCAATTTTGGATGGATAATCCAAGAAGAAGTTAAGTGACGATAGCCTAGGAGATACACCTGTACCCATGCCGAACACAGCAGTTAAGTCCTAGAACGCCGGAAGTAGTTGGGGGTTGCCCCCTGTGAGATAGGGTAGTTGCTTAGCGAATCATAAGGATTCAAACAAATCCTTTGGGAGTTTAGCTCAGCTGGGAGAGCATCTGCCTTACAAGCAGAGGGTCAGCGGTTCGATCCCGTTAACTCCCATGATTAAGGAAACTTAATAGGTCCCGTAGTGTAGCGGTTATCACGTCGCCCTGTCACGGCGAAGATCGCGGGTTCGATTCCCGTCGGGACCGAAGACTCGTTAGCTCAGTTGGTAGAGCATTTGACTTTTAATCAAAGGGTCGCTGGTTCGAGCCCAGCACGGGTCATGATGCGGGTTTGGCGGAATTGGCAGACGCACCAGATTTAGGATCTGGCGCCGAAGGGCGTGGGGGTTCAAGTCCCTTAACCCGCATAGGAAATATAAGCCGGCTTAGCTCAGTTGGTAGAGCATCTGATTTGTAATCAGAGGGTCGCGTGTTCAAGTCATGTAGCCGGCATTTTTTTATTTTGGGCGCGTAGCTCAGGTGGTTAGAGCGCACGCCTGATAAGCGTGAGGTCGGTGGTTCGAGTCCACTCGTGCCCATCAAATTTGGAGAATTACTCAAGAGGCTGAAGAGGACGGTTTGCTAAATCGTTAGGTCGGGTAACTGGCGCAAGGGTTCGAATCCCTTATTCTCCGTATGTTCAAACGATGTTATCTTTTAGGTAACTCGTTTTATTTTTGCTAGATTTTGGGGTTTGTTGTGCGAAAATTACGTTTTTCTCGTTTTTTATTGATTAGTGTAGTGACTGTAACGTTTGTTGCTTCACTTATTTTTTTTCTTTTAAGGGATGTTAAAATAAGGAAGAATTTTTCGCAAAATTTATCTAATGTTTCAGTAACTTTGTCGTCCCTGATTTCTTATCCAGTTTCAACGGTAAAAAATTTTATTTTTGATTTTAAGTCATTAGATGAAGTTAGGGAAGAAAATTCTAAGCTAAAAGAGAGACTTTTATCTTTAGAGCCTCATGAAGAAAAATTGAAGGATCTAACTGAGGAGAATGAGTCTTTAAAGGCTAGTTTAGGGGTTAAAAATATTTATGAGAATCAAGAGGTATTAACTGGAAAAGTAATTAGTCGGTCTACAATTGCTTGGTTGGATTGGGTTTCTCTTGATATTGGCCAAAAACAAGATGTTTCTGAAAATATGTTGGTCTTATCAAATGGATACTTAGTGGGAACAATTTCTCAGGTAACATCTTATTTTTCAACCGTTAATTTATTAACTAATACTGATAATGTTAGTGAAATCCCGGTTAAAATATCGACGAATTCAGGTGATGTTTATGGTATATTATCTGGATTTGATTTGGATAAAAATACTTTTATAGTTACGAAATTGAATAAAAAGTTAGATGTATCTAAAGATGCTACAGTTTTTACAAGTGGTTTAGATGGGAAATCAGCAGCTAATGTAAAAGTGGGTAAAGTTTTAGATATTGTTTCTGAAGATGAGTTGAATCGAACGGTTTATGTTTCACCTGGTGCTGATTTTGATCATTTGACTTATGTGACACTATTGGGTGAATAATTATGGTGAAATTAAAATCATTTTTTGTGATATCGTTTTTTTTGATTCTATCTTTTATTTTTGATAGTCAGATAGTGTTACTTCTTGAAGGTGTGATTCCAGGTCCTTTCCTGTTTTCAAGTCATATGAGTCTTATTGCTTTGTTGTATTTTGAGAAGAAATATTCAAGTTTTGGACTTTATTTAATTTCAGTTATACTAGGTCTTATTGTTGATAGCTATTTTTACCATACCGTTGGATTAGCTATTTTTATTTATCCTCTACTGGTTTATTTGGTAAAGAAGCATAGCGGTTTGATTTCAATGGGATTTACCAGGTTTTTAATGATGGTAGTTCTGATTTTAATTTTTGAAGGTGGCACTTATTTTTTAGCAGTGGTCTATGGTTTAACAAAATACCCTATTAATTTAGCGATGGCCTATCACCTTATGCCAACTTTAGTGCTCAATAGTCTTGTTTTATTAGGAGTATCTCCTATTTTTAAAAGTGTTACATAGCATTATTTCTTGTGTTTTAAACTATCAATAAACTGTAACAATAGCGTAACATAGTGCCTGCTTTTTTTTGGTAGAATGTATACTGTCTTATCGAAAGGAAATTATTATTCTATGAAGAAACGTATCTTATCAGTAATATTACTCAGTGGTATCGCATTGAGTACAGCTTCAAATCTGACTCTCGTATCTGCAACTGATTATGAAGCACAAATTGCTGCAAAAGAAGCAACTATTAGTACACTTTCAGCAGAGCAGTCTGCTGCTAAAGCGCAGGTTACAGCAATCAAAACACAAGTATCTTCTCTTCAAAGTGAAAAAACGAAATTAGAGGAAGAAAATAAACGTTTGGAAGCTGAATCTGAACGATTGATTAGTGAAATTAAGGTTTTATCAGATAAAATTATTGCTCGTACAGGAGCTTTAGAAAATCAGGCTCGTAGTGCTCAACAAAATGGTGGAGCTACAAATTACATTTCAGCTATTATCGATGCAGACTCTATTTCAGATGCTATTGGTCGAGTTGTCGCTATTAGAGAATTTGTTTCAGCTAGTGAAAGTATGTTGAAACAGCAAGAAGAAGATAAATCTTCTCTTGAAAAAAAACAAGAAGAGAACCAAGCAGCTATTAATACGGTTTGGGAAAATCAAAAAACTCTTGCTGCTAATGAGGTTGCTTTGAAAACGCAACAAGCAGAACTTGAGGTGGCTCAAATTAATCTAGCTGTTCAGTTGACAACCGCTGAGAATGAAAAATCTGCTCTTCTTCAAGAAAAGGCTGCCGCAGAAGCCGCAGCTGCTGCTGCAGCAGCTGCTGAGAAAGCAGCACGTGAACAAGCTGCAGCCGCAGCTGCTGCGCAAGCACAATCAGCTCAAGCTGTTCAAGCTCAGCCTCCTGTAGCACAAGCAACGCCAGCTGTAGTAGCTAGTCCAACTGCTGCGCCAGTTGCTGTTGCATCATCAAGTGCAAAAGTAACTTATTCTGCTTCAAATACTTATCCTGCAGGTCAATGTACTTGGGGAGTAAAAGCTCTTGCACCTTGGGTTGGAAATTATTGGGGAAATGCTGGACAATGGTTAGGTAGTGCACGTTCTGCTGGTTATTCAACTGGTACAACTCCTCAAGTTGGTTCTGTAGCAGTATGGACAAACTCTTATTATGGACACGTTGCAGTTGTAACGGCTGTTCATTCTGATGGTACTATTGAAGTTATGGAATGTAATATGGATGGCACTGGAACACAACCAATTGCTAATTATCGTGGTGCTTTTAATCCAAGTAGCATTGCTGGATACATTTATCCATAAAATTTTGAGGTAAGGTAGGAATTATTTGAAGTTGAATAACTTCCTATTTCTAAAGAGAGGACTAAAATTAGTCTTCTTTTTTTGTTTAGATGACAATAGGATCTCATACTCATCCAAAATCAAAATTAGCATTTTAGAACCTCTAATACTTTTGATGGACTACCGAACAAAGTGAGGCTAAAATGTTTCTTTCTTAAAAGTAATGAGTATTAAATGGTTTCGTAGAGTTTTTGAGGTGTGAAATGAAGCTGATAAAGTCAGTATCAAAACATTTTAAGGAGTTCAATTTCTTTTTGGAGAGCCAAAGTTTTCATTCATTTTCTAATTTCTAAGCTCAAGATGAAATTATTTACCAATATGGAAAGTTCTAGAAGTCATAATCTATTTAAAAATTATTATCACTTGTTAACAATATATATTGCTGGCTTTGTCAAGTGTTACATTGGTCTGTATTGAAATCGGTTATTAAGAGACAATGGATTTCTGGTATCTAATTTTGATTTTTAACGAGTATTAGTTTTAATTTCTATTTTTGTTGACTTTATTTCATTGAAAAATCCTTTAAAAAGGGTTAAAATAGAGTTTGAAGAAAAATCTTGGAGGAAGTCATGTCTTACAACAACTTGAAGCTCTTTGCTTTGTCGTCTAATCAAGAATTGGCAAAAAAGGTAGCAGATTCCATGGGAATTTCACTTGGAAAATCATCTGTTCGTCAATTTTCTGATGGTGAAATTCAAGTTAATATTGAAGAATCTATTCGTGGGCACCATGTTTATATTCTTCAATCAACTTCTGCCCCAGTTAATCATAATCTAATGGAAATTTTAATTATGGTTGACGCCTTAAAACGTGCTAGTGCAGAGACAGTTAATGTTGTGATGCCTTATTATGGCTATGCACGTCAAGATCGTAAGGCACGTGCTCGTGAGCCAATCACATCAAAATTGGTAGCTAATATGCTTGAAGTCGCTGGTGTAGATCGTTTGTTGACGGTGGATCTTCATGCTGCACAGATTCAGGGATTCTTTGATATTCCTGTAGATCATTTGATGGGAGCGCCACTTATTGCGGATTATTTTGACCGTGCGGGATTGACTGGTGAGGATGTTGTTGTTGTCAGTCCAGACCATGGTGGTGTGACACGTGCGCGTAAATTAGCGCAGTTCCTTAAAACTCCAATTGCCATCATTGATAAGCGCCGTAGTGTGGATAAAATGAATACTTCAGAAGTGATGAATATCATTGGTAATGTAGCAGGTAAGACGTGTATCCTAATTGATGATATGATTGATACGGCTGGTACGATTTGTCATGCGGCTGACGCTTTGGCTGAAGCTGGTGCAACGGCTGTTTATGCTTCATGTACTCACCCAGTTCTTTCTGGTCCAGCACTTGAAAATATTACGAAATCTGCGATTAAGAAGTTAGTGGTCCTTGATACGATTTATCTTCCAGAGGAGCGCTTGATTGATAAAATTGAACAAATTTCAATTGCTGATCTTTTAGCGGATGCTATTATTCGTATCCATGAAAAACGTCCGTTGTCACCACTTTTTGAATTGGGCCAAAAGTAAGACTTGTATAAAATCTGTCCTATGGGCAGATTTTTTTGGTATAATGGGTCTATTATCTTTATGAGGTGAGTTTTATGGACCTTACACAACGTTTTAATAAGAATTTAAATAAGATTGAAGTGTCATTGATTCGTCAATTTGATCAATCTATTTCAGATGTTCCTGGTATTTTGAAATTGACTTTAGGTGAGCCTGATTTTAATACTCCAGATCATGTTAAGGAAGCGGCTAAGGTAGCTATTGATGCTAATCAGAGTCATTATACTGGGATGGCTGGTTTATTAGAATTGCGTCAAGCTGCGTCAGCTTTTGTCAAAGAAAAATATGGGCTTGACTATGCGCCAGAAAATGAGGTTTTGGTAACTGTGGGAGCAACAGAAGCGCTATCTGCGACTTTAACGGCTATCTTAGAGCCTGGAGATGTGGTGCTTTTACCTGCTCCTGCTTATCCTGGTTATGAGCCTATTGTGACTCTTGTAGGGGCTGAGATTGTCGAGATAGATACAACTGCTAATGACTTTGTCCTAACACCAGAAATGCTTGAAGGAGCTCTTAAACAGTATGGAGAGAGAGTTAAAGCTGTATTGCTTAATTATCCTGCTAATCCTACAGGGGTGACTTATTCGCGTGATGAAATTAAAGCTTTTGCAGCTGTTTTGGAAAAGTACCCTGTTTTTGTTGTGAGTGATGAGATTTATTCAGAACTGAATTATACCAATGAACCTCATGTGTCGATAGCATCATTTTTACCAGATCAAACAATTGTCATCAATGGTCTTTCCAAATCACATGCGATGACAGGATGGCGTTTGGGTCTGATTTTTGCACGAGAGGCTCTAGTAGCACAGATTATCAAGAGTCACCAGTATCTCGTGACTGCAGCAACTACTTCTGCTCAATTTGCTGGTATTGCAGCTTTAACAGCTGGTAAAGATGATGTAAAGCCAATGAAAGTGGAATATATTAAACGTCGTGATTACATTATTGAGAAGATGTCAGCGATGGGATTCAAAATTATTAGACCAAATGGGGCTTTCTATATTTTTGCTAAAATTCCTGTAGCCGAAGGTCAAGATTCCTTTGCTTTTCTTCAAAAATTAGCACGTGAGCAGTCTGTTGCCTTTATTCCTGGTGTTGCTTTTGGGCAATATGGTGAAGGGTATTTACGTATTTCTTATGCTGCTAGTATGGAGATTATTAAAGAAGCTATGCGCCGCTTGGAAGTCTTTATGGAGCAATATGGAAATTAAGGAAACGCGAGGAATAGTCCTCTATAATCGTAATTACCGTGAAGATGATAAATTAGTTAAGATATTTACGGAGACTGCTGGTAAGCGTATGTTTTTTATCAAGCATGCTAGTAAATCAAAATTAGCTTCAGTTATCCAACCTTTAACACAGGCTGATTTTTTAGTAAAATTGAATGATACGGGATTATCTTATATTGACGATTATCATGGTTCAGAGGCCTATCAAATGATTAACGAGGATATTTTTATCTTATCTTACGCAACTTATGTGGTTGCTTTAGCAGATGCTGCTATAAATGATAATCAACCAGATCCTCATTTATTTGCTTTTTTAGTTAAGACCTTGGAATTGATGAATGAGGGGTTGGATTATGAAATTTTAACCAATATTTTTGAGGTCCAAATTTTAGAGCGTTTTGGGGTTGCTTTGAACTTTCACGACTGTGTTTTTTGCCATCGTGTTGGTCAACGATTTGATTTTTCTTATCAGTATTCAGGTCTTTTATGTCCTGAGCACTATGATCGTGATGAACGTCGGAGTCACTTGGATCCCAATGTTCCTTACTTGTTGAATCAGTTTCAGTCAGTTAAATTTGAAGAGTTGAAAACCATTTCAGTAAAGCCAGAAATGAAGCAGAAGCTCCGCCATTTTTTAGACGATATCTATGATAATTATGTGGGTATTCATCTAAAAAGTAAGAAGTTTATTGATGGTTTGGGAGAATGGGGAAATATGATACGAAAGGACAACTAATGTTGTCTTTTTGGTTTTGTGGTATAATATGAGTATCAAATGATTTGGTGAGGAAATTATGAAAAAAATTGCAGTAGATGCTATGGGTGGTGACAATGCTCCTCAGGCTATTGTAGAAGGTGTGAACCGTGCCTTGGCAGATTTCGCAGATATTGAAGTGATTTTGTATGGGGATGACACGAAGATTCGTCCTTATTTGACAGCAACTGAGCGTGTGACGATTGTTCATACGGAGGAAAAAATCAATTCAGATGATGAGCCAACTAAGGCTATCCGTACCAAAAAGAAAGCTAGCATGGTTTTGGCTGCCAAAGCGGTTAAGGATGGTGAGGCAGATGCTGTTTTATCAGCTGGTAATACAGGTGCTTTGCTGACTGCTGGGACATTGATTGTGAAGCGTATTAAGGGGGTAGAGCGTCCAGGTTTGATGACGACTTTGCCAACAATGAGTGGTCAAAATTTTGACATGCTTGATTTAGGTGCTAATGCTGAAAATACGGCAACTCACTTACATCAGTATGGTATTCTAGGGTCTTTTTATGCTAAGAATGTGCGTGGTATTGAAAAACCACGTGTTGGTTTATTAAATAATGGTACGGAGGAGACCAAAGGAACTCCAGTACATCAAGAAGCTTATCGCTTGCTAGCGAATGAACCGTCGATTCATTTCATTGGAAATGTGGAAGCGCGTGAATTACTGAATGATGTTGCGGATGTGGTGGTATCGGATGGTTTCACGGGAAACGCTGTGCTGAAAACCATTGAAGGGACAGCAAAGTCTGTCATGGGAGCTTTGAAATCAGCGATTACTTCGGCAGGAGTCAAAGGGAAATTAGGGGCTCTTTTGTTGAAGGATAGTCTCTATGGTTTGAAGGATACGATGGATTATTCTAAAGCTGGTGGTGCGGTGTTATTTGGTGTGCAAGCACCGGTGGTTAAGGCTCATGGCTCTAGCGATGCAACTTCGATTTACTATACGATTAAACAAATTCGTACCATGTTGGAGACAGATGTGGTGTCACAGTTAGTGACAGAATTTGCAGATAAAACATAAAAATAAATAACCAAAATAAGTTATTGTTCGGATTTTAAGAATAATAACTTTTTATTTTATCTATTTTTAGTGTTTTGGTTGATGAAAGGCGAATTTTTTGGTAAAATCGTAACAACAACTGATGAAAGGCGAACATTTTCATGTCCAATCAACTTATTTATCAAGGAAAAGCTAAAGATATTTATACGACAGAAGACGAACATGTGATTAAAGCAGTCTATAAGGACCAAGCCACAATGCTGAATGGTGCTCGTAAGGAGACGATTGAAGGCAAAGGCATGCTTAATAATCAGATTTCGTCTCTTATTTTTACCAAATTAAACGCAGCTGGTGTGGCAACGCATTTTATTAAACAAGTATCAGAAACGGAACAATTAAACCAGAAAGTGACGATTATTCCTTTGGAAGTTGTCCTTCGTAACGTGACAGCAGGGTCATTTTCAAAACGTTTTGGAGTCGAAGAGGGGATGGCTTTGGAAACGCCAATTGTGGAATTCTATTATAAAAATGATGACTTGGACGACCCATTTATTAATGATGAGCATGTGCAGTTCTTGAAGATTGCGACAGAGGAAGAGATTGCCTATCTCAAGGCTGAGACACGTCGTATCAATGATTTGCTGAAAGATTGGTTTGCTCAAATAGGTTTGCAGTTGATTGATTTTAAACTGGAGTTTGGCTTTGATAAGGATGGTAAGATTATTTTAGCGGACGAATTTTCGCCAGATAACTGTCGCCTTTGGGATGTTGACGGTAATCATATGGACAAGGATGTTTTCCGTCGTGATTTAGGCAATTTGACTGATGTTTATCAAGTGGTTTTGGATAAATTGAAAGCTCTAGATTAGTCGCAGTGTTTTAGGAAAGAAAGGAAATTCGATTGGCATAACCCATCGAGCTGGTGTGAAAGAAATGGATAAACGTATTTTCGTTGAAAAGAAGGCTGATTTTCAGGTAAAATCACAGGCTTTGGTTAAGGAATTGACCCATCGTTTGCAGTTGACTAGTTTGTCAACTGTTCGCATTGTGCAGGTTTATGATGTGTTCAATTTAGTAGAAAATCTCGTTGAACGCGCTGAGAAACACATTTTTTCTGAGCAGGTGACCGATAACATTTTGTCAGAAACTGAAGTAGCAGAAGTTCTTAGTCAATCAGCCTTTTTTGCGATTGAAAGTTTGCCTGGACAATTTGATCAACGGGCAGCCTCAGCTCAAGAAGCTCTGCTATTGCTCGGCAGTGAGAGTGATGTCGTCGTGAATACCGCTCAACTTTATTTGGTGAATCAGGATATTGCAGAAGCGGAATTTGCTGCTGTAAAAAACTATCTTTTAAATCCAGTTGATTCACGTTTCAAGGATATTACGGTAGCGATTCAACCGAAGGCATTTTCAGTGTCAGATAAAACGATTCCAACCTTGGATTTCTTTGAAACTTATACGGCAGAAGATTTTTCGGTTTATAAGGCAGAGCAGGGAATGGCTATGGAGGTTGCGGACCTTGTCTTTATTCAAGATTACTTTAAATCCATTGGGCGCGTGCCGACTGAAACTGAGTTGAAGGTTTTGGACACTTATTGGTCAGACCACTGCCGTCACACGACTTTTGAAACAGAATTGAAGCAAATCAATTTTTCGGAATCACAATTTCAATCGCAGTTACAAGCAACCTATGATAAATATTTGGCGATGCGTGAGGAATTGGGTCGTTCTGAAAAGCCACAAACTTTGATGGATATGGCGACGATTTTTGGACGTTATGAGCGTGCTAATGGTCGCTTGGATGACATGGAGGTATCAGATGAAATCAATGCCTGTTCTGTAGAGATTGAGGTTGATGTCAATGGCGTCAAAGAGCCGTGGCTTCTTATGTTTAAAAATGAAACTCATAATCACCCAACAGAAATTGAGCCGTTTGGTGGAGCAGCGACTTGTATTGGCGGTGCGATTCGTGATCCCTTGTCGGGGCGTTCTTATGTTTACCAAGCGATGCGGATTTCAGGGGCTGGCGATATTACAGCTCCGCTTGCGGAGACGCGTGAAGGAAAATTGCCACAGCAGGTCATTTCAAAAACAGCAGCTCATGGGTATTCTTCATATGGAAATCAGATTGGTCTAGCAACGACTTATGTTCGTGAATATTTCCACCCAGGCTTTGTGGCTAAACGCATGGAGCTTGGTGCGGTTGTCGGTGCGGCTCCAAAGGAAAATGTTGTCCGTGAAAAACCAGAAGCTGGTGACGAGGTTATCCTTCTTGGAGGAAAAACAGGTCGTGACGGCGTTGGTGGTGCGACAGGGTCGTCTAAAGTTCAGACAGTCGAATCGGTTGAAACAGCTGGCGCAGAGGTTCAAAAAGGAAATGCCATTGAAGAACGGAAAATTCAACGCCTTTTCCGTAATGGTGAAGTGACTCGGCTTATTAAAAAATCAAATGACTTTGGTGCAGGTGGTGTCTGTGTCGCCATCGGTGAATTGGCTGACGGACTTGAAATTGATCTTGATAAGGTGCCACTTAAATATGCTGGTCTAAACGGTACAGAAATTGCTATCTCAGAATCACAGGAACGTATGGCGGTTGTGGTGCGTCCTAGTGATGTGGATGCTTTTATCTCAGCTTGTGCGACAGAAAATATTCATGCTGTAGTTGTGGCAACAGTGACTGAAAAACCAAATCTTGTCATGACGTGGAATGGGCAAACGATTGTAGATATTGAGCGTCGCTTCCTTGATACCAATGGGGTGCGCGTGGTAGTAGATGCTAATGTGGTGGACAGCGAAGTAGCTGTTCCAGAAGTACGCGTCACTTCAGCAGAAACTCTTGAAAAAGATACTCTAGCTGCTTTGGCTGATTTGAACCACGCTAGTCAAAAAGGGTTGCAGACGATTTTTGATAGTTCTGTTGGTCGCTCTACTGTTAATCATCCGCTTGGTGGCCGTTATCAAGTGACTCCAACAGAGGCCTCTGTACAGAAATTACCAGTTCAACATGGTGTGACAACGACAGCTTCTGTGATAGCACAAGGATTTAATCCTTATATCGCAGAATGGTCTCCATATCATGGGGCGGCTTATGCGGTCATTGAAGCGACTGCACGGTTAGCAGCAACAGGAGCTAACTGGTCTAAGGCGCGTTTCTCTTACCAAGAATATTTTCAGCGTATGGATAAACAAGCTGATCGTTTTGGTCAACCAGTAGCAGCTCTCCTTGGCTCTATTGAAGCTCAACTTCAGCTTGGTTTGCCATCAATCGGTGGTAAGGATTCGATGTCAGGTACTTTTGAAGATTTAACTGTCCCTCCAACGCTCGTTGCCTTTGGGGTAACGACTGCGGATACTCGTAAGGTCTTGTCGCCAGAGTTCAAAGCTGCCGGAGAGAACATTTACTACTTACCAGGTCAAGGCATTACTGCTGATATTGATTTTGCACTGATTAAGCAGAATTTTGAAACCTTGTCTGCTATTCAAGAAAAACATACGTTGACCTCAGCTTCCGCTGTCAAATATGGTGGTCTGATTGAAGCTCTAGCTCTAGCGACATTTGGTAATCGTATCGGTGTTTCTGTGGAAATAGCAGAGCTTGACAGTAGCTTGACAGCTCAATTGGGTGGTTTCATCTTTACTTCAAAAGAGGAGATTGCTGACGCTGTGAAAATTGGTCAAACGACAGCGGACTTTAACGTGGTTGTCAATGGTGTCAACTTATCTGGTGAGAGCCTACTAGCAGCCTTTGAAGGCACACTAGAAGATATCTATCCAACGGTGTTTGAACAAGAAACAACCTTGGAAACAGTACCCGCTATTGTCACTGATACCGTGAAACAAGCTAAAGAAATCGTTGACAAACCTTTGGTTTACATTCCAGTTTTCCCAGGGACAAACTCGGAATATGATTCGGCTAAGGCTTTTGAACAGGCTGGTGCTAAGGTGAACATGGTTCCGTTTGTCACTCTTGATGGTGAAGCGATTGAGCAGTCTGTTGACACCATGGTTGACCATATTAACCAAGCCAATATCCTCTTCTTTGCAGGTGGCTTCTCTGCTGCAGATGAACCAGACGGGTCTGCTAAGTTTATCGTGACGATCTTGCTAAATGCGAAGGTCCGCTCTGCTATTGACAACTTTATCGCGCGTGGTGGTCTTATCATCGGAATCTGTAATGGTTTCCAAGCTCTTGTGAAATCAGGCCTCCTACCTTATGGTAATTTTGAGGATACGACTGAAACCAGCCCAACCCTTTTCTATAACGATGCTAACCAGCACGTTGCCAAAATGGTGGAAACTCGTGTGGCGAATACCAACTCTCCATGGCTTGCAGGTGTCCAAGTAGGCGATGTTTATGCGATTCCAGTATCACACGGTGAAGGAAAATTTGTTGTGACGGCAGAAGAATTTGCAGAGTTGCGTGACAATGGGCAAATTTGGAGCCAATATGTGGACTTTACGGGTCAGCCAAGTATGGATAGCCAATATAATCCAAATGGTTCTCTTCATGCCATCGAAGGCATTACGAGCAAGAACGGGCAAATCATTGGTAAGATGGGACACTCAGAACGTTGGGAAGAAGGTCTTTTCCAAAATATTCCAGGAAATAAAGATCAAAAACTCTTTGAAAGTGCCGTGAAGTACTTTACAGGGAAATAAAATGAATGAGCGAACGAAAGTGAACTCGTAGTAGGTGCTTTTCACCGTGATAAAAAGTGATAACATCACTCTTGAGGTGTCAAAGGCTATTGACTTAGTCATGAAATGATGCCATCACCACATCAGAAAAACACCCAAAAAGGAAAAATCAAATGACATACGAAGTAAAATCATTAAACGAAGAATGTGGTGTCTTCGGCATTTGGGGACACCCACAGGCAGCCCAAGTGACTTATTTTGGGCTTCATAGCCTGCAGCACCGCGGTCAAGAAGGGGCGGGGATTGTCTCAAATGACCAAGGACATCTGTTGGGCCACCGTGATACGGGGTTGCTTTCAGAGGTCTTTAAAAATCCAGCTGATTTGGAAAAATTAACAGGAACAGCAGCGATTGGGCATGTGCGCTATGCGACAGCAGGCGCAGCCTCAATCAATAACATTCAGCCCTTCCTTTACACCTTTACCAATGAGCAACTAGCCCTTGCCCACAATGGGAATTTAACCAATGCGGTGTCGTTAAAAAAAGAATTGGAAGCGCAAGGGGCCATTTTTAATGCTTCATCAGATACGGAAATCTTGATGCACCTCATTCGCCGTAGCCACAATCCAGAATTTATGGGTAAGGTTAAAGAGGCTTTGAATACTGTCAAAGGTGGCTTTGCTTATCTTTTGATGACAGAGGACAAGCTCATTGCGGCGCTTGATCCTAATGGCTTCCGTCCGCTTTCTATTGGACAAATGAAAAATGGCGCTTGGGTAGTCTCTTCAGAAACCTGTGCCTTTGAAGTGGTTGGTGCCGAGTGGGTTCGTGATGTCAATCCCGGTGAAGTGATTATCATTGATGACAATGGCATCCAGTACGATACTTACACCACTGATACACAGTTGGCTATTTGTTCGATGGAATATGTGTATTTTGCGCGTCCTGACTCCACCATTGCGGGTGTCAACGTCCATACGGCTCGTAAGAATATGGGAAGAAGGCTGGCGCAGGAATTCAAGCATGAAGCTGACATTGTGGTTGGTGTGCCAAACTCATCCTTATCAGCAGCTATGGGCTTCGCTGAAGAATCAGGTCTGCCAAACGAAATGGGATTGGTCAAAAATCAATACACGCAGCGGACCTTTATCCAACCAACGCAAGAATTGCGTGAGCAGGGTGTTCGCATGAAACTCTCAGCGGTATCTGGTGTCGTCAAGGATAAACGTGTGGTCATGGTTGATGACTCGATTGTTCGAGGGACAACGTCACGCCGTATTGTTCAATTATTGCGTGAAGCTGGTGCCAAAGAAGTCCATGTGGCGATTGGAAGTCCAGAACTAAAATACCCATGTTTTTACGGGATTGACATCCAGACGCGTCGGGAATTGATTTCTGCCAATCATAGTGTGGAAGAAGTGTGTGACATTATTGGGGCAGATAGCCTAACCTACCTCTCTCTTGATGGCTTGATTGAGTCTATTGGTCTTGAAACCAATGCGCCAAATGGTGGGCTCTGTGTGGCTTATTTTGACGGGAACTACCCAACACCACTTTACGATTATGAAGCAGAATATCTTCGTAGCCTTGATGAGAAGACAAGCTTTTATATTGAAAAGGTGAAGTAATGGAGAAGGCTATTAACAAAATACATCATCTCATGGCTGGCATTAGTCTTATACTGTTACCGATATTGAGTATTTTAACGGTTGTCTCTCTCATGGAGAAACATATCTGGGCAGGATTAGGTTATGGTGTAGCGGTCTTGGTTTGGCTCTACTCTCTCTATCAGTGGAATGAAATTTTAAAACTATTAAAAGACGATAAGGTTAAATAGCACTGCTATTTTCCAAAAGGATTGACGGTAAATTGACGGTTGGTTTACAAGGTTGACAGGTTTGTCAACATCAAAAAGGAGAAAGAAATGTCTGAAAACAAAAATGCGTATGCCCAATCTGGTGTGGATGTTGAAGCTGGTTATGAGGTTGTTGAGCGAATTAAGAAGCATGTGGCGCGTACAGAGCGTCTTGGTGTGATGGGAGCTCTCGGTGGCTTCGGTGGGATGTTTGACCTAACGACAACAGGTGTCAAAGAGCCAGTCCTTATCTCTGGGACAGACGGTGTTGGGACCAAGCTCATGCTAGCGATCAAGTATGATAAGCATGACACGATTGGTCAGGACTGTGTGGCCATGTGTGTCAACGACATCATCGCTGCTGGTGCTGAGCCACTTTACTTCCTTGACTATGTGGCGACGGGTAAAAATGTTCCTGAAAAGTTGGAACAAGTCGTGGCTGGTGTGGCAGAAGGCTGTGTGCAAGCTGGGGCTGCTCTTATTGGTGGAGAAACCGCTGAAATGCCTGGAATGTATGGCGAAGACGACTATGATTTAGCTGGTTTTGCAGTAGGGATTGCTGAGAAGTCTCAGATTATTGATGGCTCAAAAGTTAAAGCAGGCGATGTTCTTCTTGGACTTGCTTCTAGCGGGATTCATTCGAATGGGTATTCTCTCGTTCGTCGTGTTTTTGCAGATTACACAGGTGACGAAGTATTGCCTGAGTTAGAGGGGCAAAAACTGAAAGATGTTCTTCTTGAACCAACCCGCATCTATGTCAAAGCCGCTCTGCCATTGATCAAAGAAGAACTGGTTAATGGGATTGCCCACATCACGGGTGGTGGATTCATTGAAAATGTGCCTCGTATGTTTGCGGATAATTTAGCGGCAGAAATTGATGAGGATAAAATTCCAGTTTTGCCGATTTTCAAAGCCCTTGAGAAATACGGTGACATTAAGCATGAGGAAATGTTTGAAATCTTCAATATGGGGATTGGGCTCATGTTGGCGGTTAGTCCGGAAAATGTGGCGCGTGTGACAGAGCTTTTGGATGAACCAGTTTATGAGATTGGTCGTATTGTGGAAAAAGCTGACGCAAGTGTGGTGGTTCGCTAATGGCAAAAAAGATAGCAGTATTTGCTTCGGGTAACGGTTCTAACTTTCAGGTCATTGCAGAGCAATTTCCAGTTGAGTTCCTCTTCGCTGATAAACGAGAGGACTATGTGCTAGAACGTGCTCAGAACTTGGGTGTGATTAGCTATACCTTTGAACTCAAAGAATTTGAAAACAAGGTGGCTTACGAAGAAGCCATTGTGGAATTGCTAGATAAGCACCAGATTGATTTGGTTGTTTTGGCAGGCTATATGAAAATTGTGAGTCACACCTTGCTATCTGCCTATGAAGGACGCATCATCAATATTCACCCAGCCTACTTGCCAGAATTTCCGGGTGCTCACGGTATCGAAGACGCTTGGAAAGCTGGTGTTTCTCAGAGTGGAGTAACTGTTCACTGGGTGGATTCAGGGGTAGATACAGGACAAATTATCAAACAAGTCCGTGTACCGCGTTTAGCAGATGATACGCTTGACAGTTTTGAAACGCGAATTCATGAGGCGGAGTATCAGCTTTATCCAGAAGTGTTGAGAGAGTTGGGAGTGGAAGGATGACTGTTGAAACGCACTATATTGCTTTAAAAGAGATGCTAAAGTCGAAACCCAAAAAGCTAGAGAGTCAATCGGACTGGCTATTGGTTTTGGCAAATACCATGCGGGCTATGGTTGTCAATACAGACAAATGTCAGTTGGCTTATCTCGATAGTTTATTGGTAAAAGGAACCAGTCAAGAGTTAAAGCTTGCTTTTGATTTCTGCCAAGGGCGATTTGGAGGAAATGGTTTTTCTTATCGTAGGCATCCTAATTACCTATATTTGTGTAGTTTAGTAGCAACCTTTCCAGAATTTGAAGTATCCTCAGAAGATCAAGCTTACCTCAAGGAAGTGATAGGATACAATCACTATCTTTTATATGACATAGACTAGTTTTTATGACGTTAATAAACTAGAGATTGAGTGACTGGAGGTCATTCATTGAAAAGGAGATATCATGACAAAACGTGCACTGATCAGTGTATCTGACAAAGCGGGCATTGTAGAATTTGCCCAGGAATTAACAGCCCTTGGTTGGGAGATTATCTCAACGGGTGGTACAAAAACTGCTCTTGACAATGCAGGGGTAGCTACCATTGCTATCGACGATGTGACAGGTTTCCCTGAAATGATGGACGGTCGTGTTAAGACCCTTCATCCAAAAATCCACGGTGGGCTTTTGGCACGTCGTGATTTGGATAGCCATTTGGAAGCGGCAAGCCAGCATGAGATTGGCTTGATTGACCTTGTGGTGGTCAACCTTTATCCATTTAAAGAGACGATCTTGCGTCCAGATGTGACTTACGATTTGGCGGTGGAAAATATCGATATCGGTGGCCCTTCTATGCTCCGCTCCGCTGCGAAAAACCATGCTAGCGTAACGGTTGTGGTAGATCCAGCAGACTATGCGGTGGTTCTTGATGAGCTCAAGGCAGATGGTGAAACGACTTACGCTACTCGTCAACGTTTGGCGGCTAAAGTTTACCGTCACACAGCAGCTTATGATGCCTTGATTGCGGATTACTTTACAGCGCAAGTTGGTGAAACCAAGCCTGAAAAACTAACCATCACTTACGACCTCAAACAGCCGATGCGCTACGGCGAAAACCCTCAACAGGATGCTGATTTCTACCAGTCAGCGATTCTGACGGAGTATTCTATCGCGTCAGCGAAACAGCTCAACGGTAAGGAACTTTCATTCAATAACATCCGTGATGCTGATGCGGCTATTCGCATTATCCGTGATTTCACAGACAAACCGACAGTGGTGGCGCTCAAGCACATGAACCCTTGTGGTATCGGTCAAGCAGACACGATTGAAGGGGCTTGGGACAATGCTTACGCTGCTGACCCAGTTTCGATTTTCGGTGGAATTGTCGTTCTCAACCGTGAGGTGGATGCGGCTACCGCAGAAAAAATGCATCCGATTTTCTTAGAAATCATCATTGCACCAAGTTATTCAGAAGAAGCGCTAGCTATTTTGACCAATAAAAAGAAAAACTTGCGCATCTTGGAGTTGCCATTTGACGCACAAGAGGCGAGTGAGAATGAAGCGGAATACACAGGTGTAGTTGGCGGAATGTTGGTGCAAAACCAAGACGTCATCAAGGAAAATCCAGCCGACTGGCAAGTCGTGACCAAACGTCAACCAGATGCGCGTGAGCAAGTGGCTCTTGAGTTTGCTTGGAAGGCCATCAAGTATGTGAAATCAAACGGTATCTTGATTGCCAACGACCACATGACCCTTGGCGTTGGCCCGGGTCAGACCAACCGTGTGGCCTCTGTCCGTATCGCGATTGAGCAGGCTAAAGACCGCCTTGATGGTGCAGTCCTTGCCTCAGATGCCTTCTTCCCATTTGCAGATAACATCGAAGAAATCGCAGCCGCAGGCATCAAAGCCATCGTCCAACCAGGTGGCTCCGTCCGCGACCAAGACTCGATTGACGCTGCAGATAAGCACGGTATTGCAATGATCTTTACGGGTGTGAGACATTTTAGACATTAAGGAGAATATATGAAAAATGTAATAAACAAGAAAGTTAATGGGAATGTAAATAACATTGATAATTCAATAAAACAAACAAATAATTATTTTCTTACCAATATAACAACTAATGTTGGTGAGAGTGGCTCATCAAGTGGTGAGGCGGAAATGTTTGGAATTGGAATTCTTGCACTAGCTGTAATGGCAATTTTAGTTATATTTTTTAATCCAGTCATGGATTTTCTAAATAATAATATCAACTATGTGTGGTCATATCTTGTTGTTGTTTCTTTAGTTCCGTTAATCTATATTGTTATAAAATCAGGTGATTATAAAATAAAAAATACAATTATTGCAGTAGTGCAGATTGTTGTAGTTGTGATTGCGAATATTATTAATCAGAATCTTCATTTCCCAGAGGAATTAACCAATTATTTGAGTCAATATTCTAACGGACAATTAGGAGCAGACAACTTTTCAAATGCTTTTGCTAGTTATTTTAGTGAAGGAAATTCTCAGTTGGTTGTCTATTTATTTTTGTATAGCATATGTTATGCACTTTCTCTCTTATCTCCGGTTGCTATTGCATATGGAACTTTTAGATTTAAAAAGATACCTAATATTTTGCCATGGATAGCTATAATAATTTCACTACTATTCAGTTTTTTTGGACTAAAAATAATTGAGTAGGGTTACAAGGATATTGAAATTTTAGATATTTAGCTTTACTTAAACAAGGAAAGCTATACTAGAATCAATCCTAAATAACTTTTCTTTTTTCATAATCTCCTAGAGAATCTCAATTCACAAGAGTTGGGATTTTCTTTTTTATTTTACGAATTAATTATAAAATGACTGCTTTATTGACAAGAGAAGGGAAAAGTTCCAAAATAAGAATCAAAGTATTCAAGAGGTGGAAAATATGGCAACAATGACACTACGTATCAATGATCAAGATGGTGAATTGATTAAGAAATATATCCAAGTAAACGGGTTGACCATTTCAGAATTTGCGCGTCAGGCTATGTTGGAAAAAATTGAAGAAGAGTACGATTTGCAAGTACTTCGTCAGGCGATGGCCGAGGATGATGGGGTGAGAATTTCTCACGAAGAACTGATGAAGGAATTCGGTCTATGAGTTATCAGGTAACTTATACCCAAAAGGCAGTCAAGCAACTTAAAAAATTAGATGCTTTCACTCGTTCTACAATTTTGTATTGGATTGATAAGCATTTAGCGAATACAGACAATCCTCTCCAATATGGCAAAGGTCTAGCCGCTAATTACTCTGATAAGTGGTGCTATCGTGTCGGACTTTATTGTATCCTATCCAACATTTATGACGATGTCATCGTGATTGAAAGTGTTGCAGTCGGATATCGTAAAGAAATCTACTAAAACAAGCTGTCTGGCTTGTTTTTTGCTATAATGAAATCAGAAACTCACAGGAGGTCATTATGACAGAGGGAAAACAGTACAACTGGGCGACATTGGGGACGGGTGTGATTGCAAATGAGTTAGCGCAAGCCTTGGAGAGTCAAGGTAAAAAGCTTTACTCGGTTGCCAATCGGACCTATGATAAGGGCGTAGCTTTTGCCCAAAAATATGGGATTGAGAAAGTTTATCAGAACATTGATGAGGTTTTTGAGGATCCTGAGGTGGATATCATTTACATCTCGACGCCACACAATACCCATATCAATTTCTTGCGAAAGGCTTTGGCTAAGGGCAAGCATGTGCTGTGTGAGAAGTCCATTACGCTGAATTCTGAAGAATTGGCAGAGGCGATTGCTTTAGCAGAAGAAAACCATGTGGTATTGGCGGAAGCTATGACTATTTTCCATATGCCGATTTACCGTAAGTTGACAGAGGTGGTGGCTTCTGGCAAGTTGGGTGAGCTCAAGCTGATTCAGATGAATTTTGGGAGTTATAAGGACTACGACATGACCAATCGCTTTTTCAGCCGAGAGCTAGCAGGCGGTGCTTTACTTGACATCGGTGTTTACGCTCTTTCTTTTGTTCGTTGGTTCATGAGTTCTATCCCAAATCAGATGGCTTCACAGGTCAAGCTGGCGCCGACTGGCGTGGATGAGCAGGTGGGGATTCTTCTGACCAATGCCGAAGGAGAGATGGCGACGATTGCGCTCAGTCTTCACGCCAAGCAACCAAAACGCGGAACCATCGCTTACGACAAAGGTTACATCGAGCTCTACGAGTACCCACGTGGGCAAAAGGCGGTCATTACTTACACTGAGGATGGTCACCAAGAAGTGATTGAAGCTGGTGATACCGCACAGGCCCTTTCTTATGAACTGGCTGATATGGAAAAAGCTGTCGCAGGTATTGAGAATCGTATGTATCTTGATTATACCCGTGATGTCATGGCGATGATGACGCGGCTCCGCAGGGAATGGGGCATGACTTACCCAGAGGAAGAGTAAATAAAATGATTTTAAGAATTTTTAAAGAAAACTTTTAGGAATGCTTAAGGATGACAAGCTATACTATAACCATCCTAAATAAATTTTTTCTTTTTTATAAATCTCCTAAGAAGAAGGTTGGGACATAAATCTCAACCTTCTATTTTTAATGGTAATAACAGATTGACGCAGTGGTTGATTGGAAGTCTCCAACTGGGCACTTCTTCATTTTCAAGTGTCCACCTAAAACAGTTCACCGGACTGTTTTAGTACTACGCAATCGTTAGCGGTCATCCTAATCAACTGTGCGGAGGTGAGATGACAAAATCGAAATCGTCATTTTTTGACGATTTAACGATTTTTGTCCCCCTCTCTTTTTTACGTTTTACATCAGATCACCCAGTTTTGGGTGATTTTTTTTGATACCACCGCATATTATTTTAAAAATAACGAACAAATATGTTATAATGTAACTATATTATTCGTAAGTTAAATCCGTAATCACTGATGTGATGGTTTGAAGGATTAAGGTGAGGTAATCGAAATGAAATTACTTGTTGTTGGTTCAGGTGGTCGTGAACATGCGATTGCTAAGAAATTGCTAGAGAGTCCCCAAGTTACAGATGTCTTTGTCGCGCCAGGAAATGATGGCATGACCTTGGATGGCTTGCAATTGGTTAATATCGGAATTTCCGAACATTCTACGATGATTGATTTTGCTAAAGCAAATGACATTGCTTGGACTTTTATTGGACCAGATGATGCCTTGGCAGCTGGCATCGTTGATGAGTTTAATCAAGCGGGACTCAAAGCCTTTGGGCCATCACGTTTAGCAGCGGAGCTGGAGTGGTCAAAAGATTTTGCTAAGGAAATCATGGTCACATACGGTATTCCGACAGCAGCCTATGGCACATTTTCCGACTTTGACAAAGCAAAGGCCTACATCGAAGAAAAGGGTGCACCAATCGTGGTGAAGGCGGACGGCCTAGCGCTCGGTAAGGGTGTGGTCGTGGCTGAGACGGTGGAGCAGGCGGTTGAGGCGGCGCGTGACATGTTTTTGGACAATAAGTTCGGCGATTCAGGTGCGCGCGTGGTGATTGAGGAGTTTCTGGACGGTGAGGAATTTTCGCTCTTTGCCTTTGTTAATGGCGAGCAGTTTTACCTCATGCCAACGGCTCAGGATCACAAACGTGCCTTTGATGGCGATAAGGGGCCAAATACGGGTGGTATGGGGGCTTATGCGCCAGTTCCTCATCTCCCGCAAAGTGTTGTGGACACAGCGGTTGAGACTATCGTGAAGCCAGTCCTCAAGGGGATGATAGCAGAAGGGCGTCCTTACCTTGGGATTCTCTACTGTGGCTTGATTTTGACAGCTGACGGACCGAAGGTCATCGAGTTCAACGCTCGCTTTGGAGATCCCGAGACTCAGATTATCCTCCCTCGCCTAACCTCAGATTTTGCGCAGAATATCACGGATATTTTAGAGGGCAAACCAGCCAACATCACGTGGCACGAAGACAGCGTGACCCTTGGCGTTGTCGTCGCATCAAACGGCTACCCGCTCGATTACGAAAAAGGCGTAGTCCTTCCAGAAAAGACTACTGGCGATATCGTCACCTACTATGCAGGGGCTAAGTTTTCGGAAAATAGCAAAGCATTGCTATCTAATGGCGGTCGCGTCTATATGCTCGTCACCACAGCCGATACTGTCCCAGCAGCGCAGGAAAAAATCTATGCTGAACTCACTAACCAAAACACCGAAGGCCTCTTTTACCGAAATGACATCGGAAGCAAAGCCGTGAAATAAAATATAATGTAATCAGAAGAACGAGCGTAAGCGAGATAAACCCGTCAGTTGTTGCCGTTCAGAAAAGCATAAATGAGAAAGAATTTAGAAAGAAATTTGACATTAGAAGGTTTGCGACACGAAGAAGCGATTTCGATAATAAATCGCTGATGAGTTAGTGCAGTGCTTAGGCTATGTCCGATAGGAATAGCCGTAGTTGGTTGAGTGAAGTATTCACCAACCAAACTCAGCACTGCCTGACGTCCCACAGCACTTAAACACCTTATCAAAAAGAAAAAAAGGAATTAAAAAATGAAACCAATTATTTCCATTATCATGGGCTCAAAATCAGACTGGGCGACCATGCAAAAAACAGCTGAAGTCCTCGACCAGTTTGGCATAGCCTACGAGAAAAAAGTCGTCTCTGCCCACCGCACACCAGACCTTATGTTCAAACACGCGGAAGAAGCACGCGACCGTGGCATCAAAATCATCATCGCAGGTGCTGGCGGAGCAGCCCACCTTCCTGGTATGGTCGCAGCCAAGACAACTTTGCCTGTCATCGGTGTGCCTGTGAAATCACGTGCCCTTAGTGGTTTGGATTCCCTCTATTCCATTGTTCAGATGCCTGGCGGTGTGCCTGTAGCAACCATGGCGATTGGAGAAGCGGGAGCAACCAACGCAGCACTAACTGCCCTTCGTATCCTTTCTATCGAGGATGGAAAAATAGCAGAGCAGCTCAGCCATTTCCACGAGGAACAAGGACGCATCGCAGAGGAGTCAACCCATGAACTCAACTAAAACAATTGGAATTATCGGTGGCGGTCAGCTGGGGCAGATGATGGCGATTTCTGCCATCTATATGGGGCACAAGGTCATCACCCTTGATCCAGCAGCGGATTGTCCAGCGTCGCGCGTGAGTGAGGTGATCGTAGCGCCTTACAGCGATGTGGAGGCGCTTCGCCAACTGGCAGAGCATTGTGATGTGCTTACCTATGAGTTTGAAAATGTTGATGCGGATGCGCTGGATGCTGTCGCCAAAGAAGGACAATTGCCTCAGGGGACAGACCTTCTTCGCATATCGCAAAACCGTATTTTTGAAAAAGATTTCTTGGCCAATAAAGCTGGCGTGACCGTGGCACCTTACAAGGTGGTGACTTCTAGCCTTGACTTGGAACATCTTGACCTGTCAAAAAAACATGTCCTCAAAACAGCGACAGGTGGCTATGATGGACATGGTCAAGTCGTTATTCGCTCGGAAGCAGACCTTGAAGATGCTAACAAACTAGCAAACTCTGCCGAGTGCGTCTTGGAAGAATTTGTGAGCTTTGATTTGGAAATTTCCGTTATCGTGTCTGGCAATGGCAAAGATGTCACTGTCTTTCCTGTTCAGGAAAATATCCACCGTAACAATATCCTGTCAAAAACCATCGTCCCAGCCCGAATTTCAGACAAGTTGAGCGTTAAAGCGCAGGCTATGGCAGTGAAAATAGCAGAGCAGCTTAACTTATCTGGCACTCTCTGTGTGGAAATGTTTGTGGCAGGCGATGAGATTCTGGTCAATGAAATCGCCCCTCGTCCCCACAATTCAGGGCATTATTCCATCGAAGCCTGTGACTTTTCACAATTTGACACTCATATCTTGGGTGTGTTAGGAAAGCCACTACCAGCCATCAAACTCCATGCCCCAGCCGTCATGCTCAATGTCCTCGGCCAACACATGGAACAAGCCCAAGCCTATATCGCAGAAAAACCTAGCGCCCACCTCCACCTCTATGGTAAAATAGAAGCAAAGCACAACCGCAAGATGGGACATGTAACGGTGTTTAGTGATGAGCCTGATAGTGTGGAGTTTTAGGAGGTTACTATGGTTCAAGAATTATTTATTGATTTTCGAGACACAAATTCAACTGTAAATATTCCGCTAGGAGAGAATGTTGTGTTATTTGGAGAAAATGGAGCAGGAAAAACTCGTGTTTTGAGAACTATTCATTCAATAATTGAATTATCTAAAGCATCATCAAGTGCAAAATTAAGCAATATTTTAAAAGATTTAAATATAGAAAACTTTAAGTTGAATGGTGTCAAATATGATGAACTGTTCAAAGGAAAAACTCGACTAGTTTCAAGAGAGAATGATAGATTTAGAGAGTATTTTCAAGAGTATAAAGAATTATTCAAAATGTATGTGGAAATGAAAATGGATTTTATTTCTACGGGTTTAGTAATTGATAATTTTTCTAATGCTGATATTAGAAGATGCAGGGAAGCGTTAGATTACTTTGTAAGGAGTGACTTTCCAAATGATTTTTCCCCAAACCTTATAAGAAGGTGGGCATATGATACTAGTCGAGTATCGGTAAGTTTATTGAAAGATGATAGCATTCATTCAAGTAGGATTGAGCGTGATTTATATGAATATGAGCGTATAATTGAACAAGTAATAAATAATTACGTACATAATTTTGGAGCTATCAACGCCTTAGCAAAAACACAAAGGTTAGATAATAAGAAATCTAAACTAAAAAAAGAACTAGCTAGTAAGTCTTCAATAGTTATTTCAACTGGGGAAAAAGATTTTGAATTATTCTTTACAGAAATACGAAAACGAGTGTTGGATTTTAAAACGAGTCTATTTAATTCATTATGGGAACAGAGTGGAACCCCATCTAAAGTGATTGACGAGATTAATTTGTTGAAAAGAAAAGTAATACGTTTTAATGATGTGATCAGCAGATATTTTAATTTAGTGATTGAGCTTGATAGAAGTGGAGAATTTACTTTTTACAAATCAGGAAGTGAACTTGAAATATCAAAATTTTCATCAGGTGAACGGAATATTATATTTCTATTTTTTAATTTAATATTCATAGATGTGGATATATATCTTATAGACGAGCCAGAAATTTCATTATCTTTATCTTTTCAAAAGAGAATAGTTGGAGATATTTTTGATGTAGTTAAAGGAAAGTCTGTAATTATTGCGACACATGCTCCATATATTTACAAGGATTTTAAATCTTATAGTACTAATAATAAGGTGGTAAAAATAGAAAACAATGTTAGATATTGAAAGTGATGAAAGTTTAGAAACTTACGACGAATTTCTTGAAGAAGTTAGTTCAAAACCATTTTGCTTTGTAGAAGGAAATAATAAATTTTTTTATCAGCAAATTAAAGAATTGTATCCTTATGTTGTAGACAATGGTGGGAATTGTATTGATATAATAGAAAAGGTAGAACATGACAAAGATAAAGTAGGAATAATTGACAATGATTATAGAGACAAAACTAAACATTTTGATAACATTGTAAAAATTGACTACTATTCTATTGAAAATATTGCTTTACAAAAGGTTCCTGAATTCACTTGTCTTAAAAATGAGTTAAAGAAGAACCAATTAGAAGAGTTAAAAATCCATGATATAAAGGTTAATTTTTTTCCACAAGAGATTGAAAATGCCAATTTTGAATTACTGCTTGGTAGAAAATATACAGAAGATACTCGTATTAACTACGTTCAGGGAACGATTACATCTGTTGATTCCTTGATTAAGTATAAAAATTTAAAAGTAGCTGTTGAAGGAACGAGTAGATATTTAAAGATGAAATTTCAAAAAAATATACAGTATATTAATGATTTACATAACTATATTAATGATAAATCATTAAAAGAAATTTTATCTAAAGATGAGTACAATCGCTTCTTAGTAATTGATAAATCAGTACGTAAGCAAGTATAGTAAGTGAAATGTAAGGAGTAAAAATGCTAAAACGTTATTCACGCCCTGAGATGGCGAACATTTGGAGTGAAGAGAACAAGTACCGTGCTTGGTTAGAGGTGGAAATCCTCGCTGATGAGGCATGGGCTGAGTTGGGTGAGATTCCCAAGGAAGATGTGGCGAAGATTCGCGCCAATGCGAGCTTTGACATCAACCGCATTTTAGAAATTGAAGAGGAGACGCGTCACGATGTGGTGGCTTTCACCCGTGCGGTGTCTGAGACCCTCGGTGAGGAGCGCAAGTGGGTGCACTATGGCTTGACTTCTACTGATGTGGTGGATACGGCTTACGGCTACCTCTACAAGCAGGCTAACGATATTATCCGTCGTGACCTTGAAAACTTTACCAACATCGTGGCAGAGAAAGCAAAAGAGCACAAGATGACCATCATGATGGGGCGTACCCACGGGGTGCATGCGGAGCCAACGACCTTCGGTCTCAAATTAGCGACTTGGTACAGTGAAATGAAGCGCAACCAAGAGCGTTTTGAGCGCGCAGCAGCTGGTGTTGAGGCTGGTAAAATTTCTGGTGCCGTTGGGAACTTTGCCAACATTCCTCCTTTCGTCGAGGAGTATGTTTGTAGTAAATTAGGCATCCGCCCGCAAGAAATTTCAACGCAGGTGTTACCTCGTGACCTCCATGCCGAATATTTTGCGGTATTGGCTAGCATCGCGACATCCATTGAACGGATGGCAACAGAGATCCGTGGTCTGCAAAAATCTGAGCAACGTGAAGTCGAAGAGTTCTTTGCCAAAGGTCAAAAAGGCAGCTCTGCTATGCCTCACAAACGTAACCCAATCGGTTCAGAAAACATGACAGGGCTTGCGCGTGTCATTCGTGGGCACATGGTGACGGCTTATGAGAACGTGGCTCTCTGGCACGAGCGTGATATTTCGCACTCATCTGCGGAGCGTATCATCACACCAGACACGACCATCCTCATCAACTACATGCTCAACCGTTTTGGTAATATCGTCAAGAATTTGACGGTCTTCCCTGAAAACATGATCCGCAACATGAATTCTACTTTTGGCTTGATTTATAGCCAACGTGTGATGTTGAAACTCATCGAAAAAGGCATGACGCGTGAGGAAGCTTACGACTTGGTACAACCAAAAACAGCCTACTCATGGGACAACCAAGTGGACTTTAAACCGTTGCTTGAAGCAGACGAAAAAGTCACTGCCAAACTTACCCAAGACGAAATCGACGAACTCTTCAACCCGGTTTATTATACAAAACGAGTGGATGATATTTTTAAACGTCTAGGACTAGACTAATCACTAACGAAACTGATGGCAAAAGCTGTCAGTTTTTTGTGTGTGAAATATATAATGTTCGTAAATTACTATTGAAACATTAAGATAATCTTAAGATAACCATAAGATTACATAAATTCTGCTTATTATTGAAAAAAACATTCTGAAATTTAATACAATGTAGATAATAAATATGTGGAGAGCGTGAAATGCTAAATGGTTTTGGTCAAAAAGTAAGAGATTTACGTGAAGGTTTGCATATTACTCGAGAAGAGTTTTGTGGCGATGAAACCGAGTTGTCTATTCGGCAATTAGCGCGTATTGAAAGTGGGCAGTCTATTCCAACGCTAGCTAAAGTAGAATACATTGCTCAACAACTAGGAGTAACTGTAGGAAGTCTCACAGATGGAGAAAACTTAGAATTGCCCAAGAGATATAAGGAGTTAAAGTACCTGATATTAAGAACTCCCACTTATCTAGACGAAGAGCGCTTAAAAGTTCGCGAAGAGCAATTTGATGAGATTTTTGAGGAATATTATGATAAGTTGCCAGAAGCTGAACAAGTGTTAGTTGATATTGTACAAGCAAGATTTGAAGTTTTTAATAGTGGCAATAAAGAGTTCGGATCAAGTATTCTAGAGGATTATTTTGAACAAGTAAAAAAGAAAAAATTTTATGGTATTAATGATATGGCTTTAATTGATCTTTATCTGATTTGTGTGCTTGTTGAAAATTTTGATGTAGAATTTTATGATGAGGTCACTTATAATCAATTTATTCAAAATTTAAGGAATCAAGGATCATATTTAAATGTTGAGGATTTATTTTTCTTAAATAAAATTTATCTTATAATCTGCTCGGTATTGGTCAAAAAAGGAGACTATGCACAATTGGAGGATTATTTAGATGAGTTATATCACCTTATTTTAAAAAGTCAGGATTTCCAACGAATGCCACTTTATTATATGTATCGTTGGAAATACAGTTTATCTTATTTAGATGATAAAAATAGTGCTGAAGAATTTTATGCGCACGCTATTCTTTTTGCAGAGATGACTAGTGATTTGTATTTAGTCAAAAAATTAAAAGATGAGTGGAAGAAGAATATCGGTGAGGAGATGTAAATTTAAGCTTAATTTGCAATATGACATTTTTGTCATGTTACTTCTTTGGTTGATACTGTAGAATAACATTTGTAAATAAAAAATAATATTCATGAGGAGCAATTTACAAATGAAAAAAATCTATTATTACTATCTACTAATTTTACCTTTATTGGCTTGTGTTTTGCAAAAGTTAGGGGAATCTAATTGGTGGGAAGGATTGTAGAGATAAACAATGATTCAACATATTATCAATATTTTACAAGGAGAACAAACATGCAACTTATGATTACCAACAAAACCTTTATTCCACAGCTCATTTGGATTTCGTCACCTGATACGCTCACTGAAGAGGTGGTTCTGTTAAAATCTCGTGAAACAAAGTGTGTGAGAGGAAATTCTTCTTTACGTGATGTAACGGTTTGGGATAGAAGTGTTGACTATCGTTTGGGACAACTTGATAAGAAGCGTATGAGCAGACATTTTAGCATTAAGACGATTGGCTAAATTTGTCTAAAATTTTTTGAAAAGAGCCATTTATAAGGAATTAGAATGCTTCTTTGACCTGATTCCTTGTAAGTGGTTCTTTTATGATTGAATGATAGAGCTGACCTTTCAGAAGAACTTCTATTTTGATTATTGGTAGAATATAGTTTGGAAAAATTATAGTAGTGACTCCATAAACACTAAATGTCGATATCAATCAAATAAGAGTCTTTTTTGTGCCAATGCTCTGCCTTTATTTTTAACTACCGAAGTGATAAAATACTGTTATGACTAGATTTTTAGATGCAGAAACAATGGGTGATGAAGCTACTGTTGAGCGCACGCTTCGCCCGCAATATTTTAGGGAATACATCGGTCAGGATAAGGTTAAAGACCAGCTTTCAATCTTTATTGAGGCTGCTAAGTTGCGTGATGAGGCGCTGGATCATGTCTTGCTTTTTGGTCCTCCTGGTCTTGGTAAGACGACGATGGCTTTCGTGATTGCCAATGAACTTGGTGTTAATCTCAAGCAAACTTCGGGTCCAATTATTGAGAAGGCTGGCGATTTGGTGGCCATTCTTAATGATCTTGAGCCTGGGGATGTCCTTTTTATTGATGAAATCCACCGGATGCCGATGGCGGTTGAAGAAGTGCTTTACAGTGCCATGGAAGATTTTTACATCGACATCATGATCGGTTCTGGCGAGACTAGCCGAAGTGTTCACCTTGATTTGCCGCCGTTCACGCTAATTGGGGCGACGACTCGGGCGGGGATGCTTTCCAACCCTTTGCGTGCTCGCTTTGGGATTAGTGGTCATATGGAGTATTATGAGCTGGATGATTTGGCGGAAATAGTAGAACGTACGGCCGATATTTTTGAGGCGGAAATTACGCATGAGGCCGCAATCGAGTTGGCTAGACGTAGCCGAGGGACGCCTCGTATAGCTAATCGTCTATTAAAACGCGTGCGTGACTTTGCTCAAATTATGGGGGATGGTTTAATTGATGACCAAATGACCGATAAGGCTCTCAATATGTTAGATGTTGACCATGAAGGTTTGGATTACGTTGACCAAAAAATTTTACGTACCATGATTGAGACATATGGAGGAGGTCCGGTTGGTCTAGGGACTCTTTCTGTCAATATCGCTGAAGAACGAGATACGGTAGAAGATATGTATGAGCCTTATCTCATTCAAAAAGGGTTTATTATGAGGACACGGACAGGACGGGTTGCCACAGCAAAAGCCTATGAACATTTGGGATATCCTTATCAGGAAAAATCTTAATTTATCTGAATGTCCAATCTATAACTAATACTTGAAAGCTAGGTTGCTACCTAGATTTTATAGCGTAATCCTAGTGTTACGCTATTTTTCTTTTATGACAATCATGCTATTTTTTGCTACAATAACGGCAAGAATAGGGTAATACTTAACCAAATTCAAAAATTACTTTTTTACTTCTTTCTAAAAAGGTGCGGACGCTCAAAAGGTTCGGGGAACCTTTTGAGGTGGGAAATAAAGCTAACGAAGTCAGTGTCCCAACCTCCTACGGAGTTTCATTGCTACTTTTTGAGCCTAGGTCTCAAAAAGTCCGTTCTTATCAAGAGTAAACTCTCGATAAGAATACCACCATGACGAAAGAAGCTCTGGTAAATCAAGCCATTTATTGGTTCTTGATTTGACTTAAACTGCTAATTTTGATTTTAAATGAATATAAGTATCTTTTTGGTCTTATCCACAGAGAAGGAGATTGCTATGTCAATGTTATTATCACCAGTTGAATTATCTGGTCTATCACTGAAAAATCGTGTGGTGATGCCGCCAATGTGTATGTACGAAGTTAAAGCAGAAGATGGTCTTCCAACAGCTTTTCACCATGCTCACTACGGAGCGCGTGCGATTGGAGGTGTCGGTCTTATCATTCAAGAAGCGACAGCTGTTGAACCAGATGGACGTCTAACTAAATATGATTTAGGGCTTTGGAATGATGAGCAAAAGGACGCATTATCAGCATTAGTAACTGAACTGCATACGTTTGGAGCTAAGGTAGGTGTTCAGTTAGGTCATGGTGGCCGTAAGTCTGCGGATGCACCAAACCCCTATGCTCCAAGTGCCATTCCTTTTGATGATAGCTACCATGCTCCTCAAGAGATGACTCGTGATGATATCGAGCGTATTAAAGGGGCTTTTGTTGCGTCAGCTATTCGTGCCGACCAAGCAGGATACGACATGATTGAGCTTCACGGGGCTCATGGTTACCTCATTAACCAATTTTTAGAACCAATAACAAACCAACGTACAGATGCTTATGGAGGTTCTTTGGAAAATCGCTTCCGCTTCTTAAAGGAAATCGTTGAAGAGATTAAAAAAGTCTTTTCAAAACCTATCTGGGTTCGCCTATCTGTAACATCATACGATGAAAATAGAAATACACTTGAAGATTATCAGCAAATTGCAAAGTGGTTAGAAGAGTTAGGCGTTGCAGCGCTTGATATTTCGACAGGAGGCCTTTTACCAATCAGACCGAATATCCCAATTTACGGTGGATACCAAGCAGGATTTTCAGCAAAAATCAAGGAAGTTGTCACAATTCCAGTGACAGCAGTTGGACTTCTTAATAGCCCAGAACTCTGTGAGTATATTTTACAAAATGGCCAAGCAGACTTGATTCAAGTTGGACGAGGTCTGATTCGTAATACGAATTGGTTAGCAGATGCAGCGGAAATCCTCCATGATCATGATTATAACGTTTATAATAATTCATACAAACGTGGACAGGTCAGATAGGATTAAAAGATTTATTAAAAACATAGCGCTTCAAAAAAAGTGCTATGTTTTTTGATAATTGTTCCTGCTAGATAAAAAGGTATAAATTTTTGTAATGAGGAAGTTATCTTTAAGTTAAACATCAAGTTTTGTAAACAAGACTTGCAACATATTGTAGCAAAAACAAGTGGGTAATAATAAAAATAGTTATCCTATCTAATTGACAATACAAAGTAGATGGATTATGATAAGGATATAAAATCTACTTGGTATTACAAAGTAGTCAGAAAGGAGGAGGAGATGGCTGTTGACACGCAATTACTAAAAGGTATTTTAGAGGGCTGTGTATTGGGGATTATCGTGCGTGGGGAAACCTATGGTTATGAGATATTGTCTGAATTGGAAAAGACAGGACTAGCTGGCATTGGTGAAGGAACCCTCTACCCCGTCTTGACGCGTTTGGATAAGCAGGGCTATATCACTTGTCGAAGAGGCAAATCTCCTCTTGGTCCTATCCGAAAGTATTATAGCATTACTCCAGAAGGTCGTGAAAAATTGCAGAGCTTCCAAGCTGATTTTCAGACCATAGTAGCCAGTGTGGAGCAGATTTTAGAATCGAAATAGGAGGTTTTATGAGTTTCTTTCAATTAGCAGAGCAGTTATCAGATCCTTACAAGGCGGTATTTAATCGAGTATATTTGTATGCAACTATTCAAGAAATTCCTGATGACGTATGCAATGATGCCATGCTCAATTTATACGATGTTTTGTATACAGCACAGGCGGAAAAGAAGCCAATTGAGCAGATTGTTGGAGATGACATTGAAGCTTTTTGTCAGTCCTATTTTGATCAACGCAAGCTTCACCGTTTTCTTACCTCTTTACCAGATCGTTTTTTCCGATGGGGAAAATGGATTTTGGAGTGGAAGTCTTCTTTATGGCGGGGGATTGGTTGACAGAACAAAATGTTGAATCTTTGAATCTTTCTACCTACCTTTTTGGTATCCTCGCGACTCTTCTCATCATTCCTATTGCCCATTTTCTTTATTATTTTCTGATTCAAAAAGGGAATCGGAAAGTTGGGTTCTTTTATGTAGTGATTTTCCTTATAACACTCTTTTTGCTGGTGGGAATTTATTTCTTCGGTCGGAAATTTGTATGGATTGTCCCTCGTTTTTGGACCTTGGGACTTGTGGGGGCTTATATTCTCCCCTATCAACTCTTTCTTTTCTATCGAAACCGTAGAAAATTTGGAACATGGTACAATCCAGATGACAGACTGTTAAAGCAGGAAATGAAAGCTGCTAAGAAGACAGTATTTTCAAATCAACTAAAAAAAGAATTGCACAAAATTTATGCGAGACGTTTCCGAAAACACTTAGCCAAAGGCAACTCATCAGAAAGCTTTTACCAGAAGTTGGAAAAGGATTTGCGACGGGATAAAGTCATTGCCAAGTGGTATTGGTTGCTAGGAGTAGTGATAGTTCTATTTTTTGTTATTTCTATCTATCTGAAGGATTCGCTGGTGGAGAGCCTCATTTTTACAGCGATTGAGGTAGCGGTTGTTTTTCCTATTGTATTTTATGTCCGGCGACTCACAACAAGTGGTTTTCCATTAAGAGAGCGTTGGCTGGAAAAAGCAGCGCCTTATCGAGCAAACTTACAGGAATTTTTTGACCAGAAGGAGGGTGACAAATGATTGAATTTTTCTTTGAACTATTAGGCATGTTGGTCTTTGAATTTGCGGATTTTGTAACAGAACAAAAAGTAGCCAAGCAAGCTAAATATCGTCACTTTTATTTCTGGGGTGGGTGGCTAAGTTGTCTAGCAGTTCTGATAATGACAGGTATCGTTGGCTTAACAACATGGGCAATTGTTGCTATTTCATTGCGAGATGATAATTTTAGATGGATGCTGTTGCTGGGCTTTTTTTTACTAGGGTTGTTACTCTTTAGTCTCAGACGCTTTTGGCGTAATTTAAAAATCATGTGGCACTTAAGAAGAGTCTATTTCAATTTGTGATGTCAGGGCATGCAAAAGGATATCATAGTTTAAGCTGGAATTTCTCCAGCTTTTATTATCTGGACGTATCGTTATACTTAACAAACATCAAAAATTACTTTTTTGTTTCTTTCTTAAAAGTGCGGACGCTCAAAAGGTTTGGGGAACCTTTTGAGGTGGGAAATAGAGTTGACAAAGTCAATATCAAAACCTCCTATGGAGTTTCATTGCTACTTTTTGAGCCTAGGTCTCAAAAAGTCCGTTCTTATCAAGCAAATTACCCTCGCTTTTTTATTTCTGAGCTTGGGCTAAAACTGTCCACTGGACAGTTTCACTAATAAGAATACCACTATAGCGAAAGAAACGTTTTAACCTCACTTCGTTCGGTGGTCTATCAATAATATTAGAAGTTCTAAAATGCTAATTTTGATTTTGGATGAGTATTAAAAAATGTTCACCGTTTTAAAAAGACAACTTTCTTCCTATTTAATTATATGTTTTTTAATGAATGGTACTTTTTAAATATTTCTAAATTGAAAAAATTTTTTTAGTGAATAGTAAATAGGAAGAAAAGGAAAAATGTGATTTCCACATTAAATTTTGAGTGTACCTTTTGTGAAAAAAGTGCTATGATAATTCCTAAGGAGGTGGACTATGAGTCTTGCATCACAAGCTATTTTAGAGGTCGAAGGAAAAATTTCAGATCGTCTAAGAGAGCATGAGGAGGCAATTTCAGCCCTTAGTCATAAGACAGACCAAGATTTAGCAGCTGCGGCAGAAGCTAGTGGCAAAGCGATTTTAGCATATCAAAAAGCTAAAGAGTCTCAGTTGACTGGCGAAATTGCCCAAAAAGAAACGGCATCTCAGCAACAGATTTCAGAAGAAGTTGCGAGATTAACAGACAAGGTTGCTCAGAAAGAAGCTGAGCTCATTGCTAGCATTTTAGAGGAGGTAAGGACGCGGTATGGCGGTATCTAAAATGCAAAAACTTCTCATTCTGACGGATTATCAGACGAGAGGTGAACTTTTAAAATCCGTCCAAGAATTTCAAGCTTTTGAGCCGGCTGCGGTAGAGGATATGCGTTGCGGGGACAAGACATTGAGTGAGTTAACAACTCAAATACAGTCCCTTGAAACAGAATTAGCTCAAGTAGCGCAGGCTCAGACCTATTTGAAAGCTGTCACCCCGAAAAAAATTTGGAGTGATCGTTTCCATTTAACTGCGCAAGCTTTTGCCAAAAAAATGACAGAGGTAAAAGAACGTGACCTTTTAGGGCAAGTTCTGGCTCTTCAGCAAAAGTCCGGTTTGGTGCAAAAGCAACTGGATGATTTGGATGAAAATATCGAGCTTGCCAATAAGTGGAAGACACTTTCTTTTTTGAAAAAAGATCGCAGAGCATTGAAGGCAACTTATGCTATCATAGGGACTTTGCCTGAGGATCCAAATCAAGAAAAGCTAAGTCAACTTTTGGCGCGTGATGATTTCTATGTGGAGCGTTTGTTCCAAAATGATTTGGAACAAGGCTTAGTGGTCTATGCGAACCGTGCTGCCAAACATGAGCTCAAGGAGTTTTTGGACACTCTTCACTTTGATCAGTTTGATTTTCCTTTTGGAAAATTACCTGCTGAGCAATTGAAAGATTTCAAGATTGAACGTTCAAAGCTACTGGATGAACAAAAAGCAGTTGCTGCTAAATTAAGGGTTCTCAGTCAAGATTATGCAGATTTGATGTTCTTAGAAGAAGACCTTTACAATCAAAAGGAGCGTCTTCGTGCAGAACAATTACTGGCATCTGGTCAAGAGCTGGTTGGTTTATCTGGCTGGGTCAGAGAGGAAGACATTTCTCATTTGAAGGAGCTTTTAGCAGAGACTCTGCCATCAGGATCTTACATCAGTTTGGTTGACGATACAGAGGTTCCTGAAAAAGAGATACCAACGCAATTATCTAACCATCCTTTAGTTGAACCATTTGAACTTTTGACAGAGATGTATAGTCTGCCTAAGTATTCTGAGGTTGACCCTACTCCATATATGGCTCCTTTCTATGCTGTCTTCTTTGGGATGATGGTTGCTGATATTGGGTATGGGTTACTTATGCTCTTAGGGACTGGTTATGCCCTAACGAGAATGAAGCAGTCCAAAGGGATGCGTAAAAATATGAAGTTGTTTCATATTTTGTCTTACCCAACCATTTTATGGGGAGTTTTCTTTGGTTCCTTCTTCGGGATTGAATTACCTTTCCACGTCTTATCAACATCGACAGATGTTATTTCGATTTTGATTTTGTCAGTGGTATTTGGATTTATCCAATTGATGTTTGGTTTAGCCATCAATACAGGCTTACAAATTAAGGCAAAAGATTACCCAGCTGCTGTTTCAGATGGTATTGGTTGGTTAGGATTACTAGTAGGTGTTATCTTACTTGTTTTACAATCAGTAACTGGACAGGCTATTCTTGGTGAAGTTGGGAAATGGGTGCTTATTGTCAATGCTGTGCTTATTGTTTTAGGTACTGCAGCAGGTGCAAAAAATAAATTCCTAGGTCTTGGCTCAGGTCTTTATAAATTATATGGGGCAACCTCTTATATTGGTGATGTGGCTAGTTACACACGTTTGATGGCACTTTGTGTGTCAGGTGCAAGTATTGCTTCTTCCTTTAACATGGTTGTTGGCTTATTACCGCCTCTGGCACGTTTTTCAGTCGGTATTCCCTTAATTCTTGCTTTACAGGCACTAAACCTAGGGATGTCACTACTGGGAGCTTATGTTCATGCGATCCGTCTTCAATTTGTTGAATTTTTTGGCAAATTCTATGAAGGTGGTGGGCGTGCTTTTAAACCACTAAAAACTTACGAAAAATACACAGATTTAAAAACTAGAAAAATGGAGAAATAATAACATGAAAGCATTTTTAGAATTTTTGACATCAGCTAACGGTGGTGTCCTTATGGCTGTAACAGGTATGGCGATTTCAATGATTTTTGCAGGAACTGGATCAGCTAAAGGTGTTGGTATGACAGGTGAAGCAGCAGCTGCACTTGCAAAAGAACAACCAGAAAAATTTGGTAAATCATTGATTTTACAATTGTTGCCAGGTACACAAGGTTTTTACGGCATGATCATCTCATTGATGATTTTCTTGAAATTAGGAAGCGAGATTGATTTCCAACTTGGTGCGAAGCTTTTGGCAGCAGGCTTCACAATGGGATTCACTGGATTAACATCAGCAATTGCCCAAGGCCGTGTTGCTACGACTGGTATTCAAATTTTGGCTAAAAACGAAGAACACTTTATGAAAGGTGCTATCTACGCAGGTATGGTTGAGATGTATGCCATCCTTGGTCTCGTTATTGCCATCATGATTCTTGTCTAAGCGGGTGGCGCTTATGGCAGAATTACAGGAATTTACAGCTAATATTTTAGCTCGTAAAGAGGAAGAATTGTCGCTTTTATTAGAAAAAGCAACAGCTGATGAGAAGGCTAGACTAGAAGCAGGTTTAATGGCTATTTCTGAAAAAGAAAGAGCAGAAAAAGCAAAGCTAGATAGTAAATTTGCTTTAGAGACGGCAACGGCCTTGCAAGGTATTGACAATAAAAGCCGTAATACCATTCTTTCAAATCGACAAGAGCAGTTGCGTAGTTTGTTTGACAAGGCCTATCAAACCATGGCAAATTGGGATAGCCAAACTTTTAATGGTTTCTTACAAGGTGTCTTGGAGCAGTTGGATAAAAGTAAACACTACCGTTTACAGCTAGGTGAACAGAGTCAACATGACCTGAATTTACCATCTCATGTGAGTTTAGATTCAGAAAGTATTCCAAACGAAGCAGGTTTTGTTCTTGAAGCTGATGGTGTGCGTTACAATTATCTTTTCCGTGCCCTTTTAACTGATTTGACCCAAGACATGATGGGACGTTTGTCACGTCAACTTGGATAGCAAGGAGGTTGCTATGCTAGATATTGACTATGCAAGTATCAATACGGCTGTCCGTATTCGTGAAAAGGACTTATTGAGTCGAGATACCTTTGAAAGTCTTCTAAAGGCTAAGGACTTCGTTCAAGCTCAGCAACTGTTGAAATCAACTCATTACCATGATCTTACTGAGGATTTTGAACCACTATTAATGACAGAGTTGGCTAAAACGGCTGAATTTGTGACAGAACAAGTTGAAGATGCCCCAGTAGCTCAGATTTTTGCACTGATTTATACTTATCATAATCTAAAAGTGCTTTTAAAAAATCATTTGGCAGGTTTGGAGTTAACAGACCTCCTCTTACCCATGGGAGCATATCCTATTGATGAGTTGAAAAATCTAGTCAAGACAGAACAATCTGAAACCTTACCAGAAGTTTTGGTACAAGCGGTGCAAGATACCTGTCAAGATTATCGTGAGTATGGACGCCTAGAAAGTGTCGATGTCCTTCTTGACCGTCGTTACTTTAAGCATTTAGTAGCTGTTGCAAGAAGTTTAAACGATTCAACTATTCTGAATATGGTTCAGGCTTGGGTGGACCTTTATAATTTGAATTGTATTTTCCGTTTACGGGATAAAAAGCTGTCGCGAGCCTTTCTGATGACCGTTTTGTCAAACGAAGGTCAACTTAATCAACTAGAACTTATTGGGCTAGCGCAAGCCAATCGGTATGAAGAGATTCTTAACTTGTTGAATGAGACAGCCTATGCTAGTGCTTTAACAGGTATGATTGATCAAAATGGAAACTTAAATTTATCGCTAGAGTTAGCACGTGATCGTGTGTCTCATGCCTATTTAGACGATGCTCGTTTTGAAGCCTTTGGCTATTTACCCTTACTAGCTTATCAATATTATAAAGAGATGGAAGTTAAAAACCTGCGCTTGATTTTAACAGGTAAGGTGAATGACTTTGACCAATCCATGTTAAGAGAAAGGATGAGACCAATTTATGACTTATAAGATTGCTGTTGTCGGTGATAAGGACTCAATCCTACCTTTCAAAATGATTGGCTTTGAGATTTTTGATGCCAAAACGAGTCAGGTGGCTCGTCAAACGATTGATCAGCTTGCGCAGGACGACTATGGTATTATCTATGTGACAGAGAGTCTTGCTCAAGAAATCCCTGAAACGTTAGAGCGCTACCGCAGTCAGGCAGTGCCGGCGGTTATTCTAATTCCTAACTACAAGGGGAGCCTAGGTCTTGGCATGCAAAATATTCAGGATAATGTCGAAAAAGCCATTGGGCAAAATATTCTCTAGAAGATAAAACACGAAAAGATCTTATGAAAGGAGCTCGTGTGAAAACTGGAACAATTATAAAAGTATCTGGTCCACTGGTTATGGCTAGTGGCATGGAAGATGCTAATATTCAAGATATCTGTAAGGTTGGGACAATCGGCCTTATCGGTGAAATTATTGAGATGCGTAAAGATGTCGCATCTATTCAGGTTTATGAAGAAACATCAGGTATTGGTCCTGGTGAACCAGTTGTGACAACTGGTGAAGCCCTTTCTGTAGAGTTGGGTCCAGGTATCCTCTCTCAGATGTTTGATGGGATTCAACGCCCTCTAGATACTTACCATGAGGAAACAAACAGTGACTTCCTTTTGCGTGGTGTTGAGATTAAACCATTGAGCCGTCAAAAGGTATGGCACTTCACCCCTGCAGTAGCTGTTGGTGACAAGGTAGTTGCTGGTGATATTGTCGGAACGGTTCAAGAAACTTCTGTTATTGAGCATCGTATCATGGTACCTTTTGGTAAAGAAGGAGTTATTAAGTCTATTGAAGAAGGTGACTATACTCTCAACGATACGGTTTATGTCCTTGAAACAGCGACTGGTGAGGAAAGCTTTACCTTGATGCAAAAATGGCCAGTTCGTCGTGGTCGTCCATTTGCTCAAAAATTAAATCCAAAAGAGCCGATGTTGACTGGTCAACGTGTTATTGACACTTTCTTCCCAGTTGCTAAGGGTGGTGGTGCTGCGGTACCTGGTCCGTTCGGTGCTGGTAAAACCGTTGTGCAACACCAAGTGGCGAAATGGTCTGACGTGGACATCGTGGTTTACGTTGGTTGTGGGGAACGTGGAAATGAAATGACAGACGTTCTGAATGAGTTCCCAGAATTGATTGACCCAAATACAGGTCAGTCGTTGATGAACCGTACCATTTTGATTGCAAACACGTCTAATATGCCCGTAGCGGCACGTGAAGCATCTATTTATACAGGTATTACCATTGCAGAATACTTCCGTGATATGGGCTACAATGTGGCAATCATGGCTGACTCAACTTCTCGTTGGGCAGAAGCGCTTCGTGAAATGTCAGGACGTTTGGAAGAAATGCCTGGTGACGAAGGGTACCCTGCCTATCTTGGTAGCCGTATTGCGGAATACTATGAACGTGCAGGTAAAGTGATTTCACTTGGTAGCACAGGGCGTGAAGGGTCTGTGACGGCTATCGGTGCGGTATCACCTCCAGGGGGGGATATTTCCGAGCCTGTTACGCAAAATACGCTTCGTATCGTTAAAGTGTTCTGGGGCTTGGACGCTCTCTTGGCACAAAAACGTCATTTCCCATCAATGAACTGGTTGTCATCTTACTCGCTTTATTCAGATGAAATTGGTGAGTATCTTGATGAGAAGCTTGGAACAAACTGGTCTGAAAAAGTGACGCATGCCATGAAAACTCTTCAAGAAGAGTCAGAATTGGAAGAAATCGTGCGTTTGGTTGGTCTTGATTCGTTATCAGATAAAGACAAGATTACCATGTTGATTGCTCGTATGATCCGTGAAGATTACCTTCAACAAAATGCCTTTGATGAGATAGATACCTTTACATCATACGCGAAACAGTCACTCATGCTTGACTTGATTAGTAATTTTGAAAAAGAAGCGCGTAAAGCGTTAGAGCTAGGTGCCTACTACAATGAAATTTTATCAGGGACAGTTGCCTTGCGTGACCGCATTGCGCGTGCCAAGTATGTTGCTGAAAAAGACCTTGATCAGTTAGAAGCTCTGCTATTGTCAATCCCAGAAGAGCTTAAAGCTATCGTTGGGAAAGGAGGAATGACTGCCAATGATTAAAGAATACAAAACGGTCAGTGAAGTTGTCGGCCCTCTGATGATGGTCGAAGGTGTCGAGGGTATCAAGTTTGATGAACTGGTTGACATTCAAATTCAAGATGGTTCAACCCGTCGTGGTCAGGTCTTGGAAGTTCAAGAAGATAAGGCTGTTGTGCAGCTCTTTGAAAGTGCTGCAGGAATTAACTTGCGTGATACGAAAGTTCGTTTCCGTGGAAAACCGCTAGAACTTGCGGTGTCAGAGGATATGCTTGGGCGTGTCTTTGATGGGATGGGTAAAGTGAAAGATGGTGGTCCAGAGATTTTGGCGGAGCAAAGCCTTGATATCAATGGTCAAGCCATTAACCCAATTCGTCGTGACTATCCAGATGAATTTATCCAAACAGGTATTTCTGCTATTGACCATTTGAACACGCTGGTGCGTGGTCAGAAATTGCCAGTGTTCTCTGGTTCAGGTCTGCCTCACAAGGAATTGGCGGCGCAGATTGCCCGTCAAGCAACGGTACTTAATTCAGATGAGAAATTTGCCGTTGTCTTTGCAGCAATGGGGATTACCTTTGAGGAAGCCGAGTACTTCATGGAAGATTTCCGTAAGACAGGTGCCATTGAGCGTTCAGTCATGTTTATCAACTTGGCCAATGACCCAGCGATTGAGCGTATTGCCACACCGAAAATGGCTTTGACAACAGCTGAGTATTTGGCTTACGAAAAGGACATGCACGTTTTGGTTATCATGACAGACATGACGAACTACTGTGAAGCCCTTCGTGAGGTCTCAGCAGCTCGTCGTGAGGTTCCAGGTCGTCGTGGTTACCCAGGTTACCTTTATACTAACTTGTCAACGCTTTACGAGCGTGCAGGACGTTTGGTTGGTAAAAAAGGATCTGTGACTCAGATTCCAATTTTGACCATGCCAGAGGATGATATCACTCACCCAATTCCTGACTTGACTGGTTATATCACAGAAGGTCAGATTATCTTGGCGCGTGATTTGTACAATGCTGGTTACAAACCACCAATCAATGTGTTGCCATCTCTTTCTCGTTTGAAAGATAAAGGAACTGGTGAAGGCAAGACACGTGCTGACCATGCAGCAACCATGAACCAACTCTTTGCGGCCTATGCCCAAGGGAAACAGGTTAAGGAATTGGCAGTGGTGCTTGGGGAATCAGCTCTCTCTGAAACGGATAAATTATATGTGAAATTCACGACCCGTTTTGAGGAAGAATACATTAACCAAGGCTTCTATACCAACCGTAGCATCATTGATAGTTTAACCCTAGGTTGGGAACTCTTGTCAATCTTGCCACGAACGGAGTTGAAACGGATTAAGGACGATATGCTGGACGAATACCTTCCAAAAACGGAGGGCTAGTCTATGGCAAGACTTAATGTAAAACCGACTCGTATGGAGTTGTCAGTCTTGAAAAAACGATTGAAAACCTCTACCCGTGGTCACAAATTACTCAAGGATAAGCAAGATGAATTGATGCGTCGCTTTATTGACTTGATCAAGCAAAATAACCTGTTGCGTCAGTCAGTTGAAGAACGCTTGACGCGTGCGATGCAGGCTTTCGTCCTTGCCAAGTCAACCTTGTCAGAAAGTTTCATCGAGGAATCGTTTGCTTTGCCAACACAGGCTGTCAACTTACAGATTGATCAGAAGAATATCATGTCCGTGAATGTTCCTCAGCTACACGTCCAGTTACCTGAGAAGGCAAGTGAGTTCCAATACGGTTTCTTAAACTCCAATAGTGAAATGGATGATGCCATTGATACTTTCCAAACCATCAGTCAAGACTTGTTAGAATTGACAGAGATTGAAAAAACCTGTCAACTCTTAGCAGATGAAATCGAAAAGACGCGTCGTCGGGTTAATGCCTTGGAACACATGATTATTCCTCAGCTGAAAGAGACGATTGATTACATCCAGATGAAGCTGGAAGAAAATGAACGGAGTAACATTATCCGTATGATGAAAGTTAAAGATATTCAGTAAGGAGTGTTATGCCAAGAAGGGAGCAAGCGATTATCACAAACATGTGCTTGATTGAGGATGGTCAAGGCAACCTTGTCATGCAACGGCGAGATCCTAACCGTTATCGCTGGAGCGGCTGGTCTTTGCCTGGCGGACATGTTGAACATCAGGAGAGTCTTCATGATGCAGTCATCAGAGAGATTTTTGAAGAGACTGGATTGACGATTAGTCAGCCTAAACTTGTTGGTGTGAAGCACTGGCAGACTCAAAACGACGAGCGCTATTTAGTCTTTTGCTACAAGGCAAGTCACTATTCAGGAGAGTTACAGTCTTCTGAAGAAGGAGAAGTCGCGTGGATTTCTCGTCAGGAGTTGCCTCAGCTAGACCTTGCTTATGATATGCTGGCGATGCTCCGTCTCTTTGACGAAGAGAATCTTTCAGAATTTTATTACCCACCCGAAAAGGAAAACGGAGACTGGGTGAAACGCTTTTATTAAAAAATAGGACTGAGTACAGAGGTACTTGGTCTTTTTTGGTAAGATGGGAAGATGTCTTATATCTGAAGTGAATGTCTTCTGTGGGTATCTGCTACCGGTGAACCCAATAGCGATTCCCGAGCCTGATTATCGTGAGGTAGTGGGTTAATGAACATAGCGAGGATAAAACGCTTCTTTTGCCATAGTGGAATCCTAAGGTTTACCCAGAAAAAAACTATAACGCAAAATAGATTTAGATATAATGCTAAGAAAGCCCAGTAATGAAAACGCTTGCTGCAAAAAACAACAGATTTTTGAAAAAACATCAAAAAATTATTGTGAAACTATTTACAAACTTAAAATATATGCTATAATAAAACCATATCACAAATGTGAAAAACTTAACAAAGTTTTTTAAAAAAGGAGACAACATGGCGGGAAAAACAGTAACCCCTGAAGAAAAATTAGCAGTAGCACAAGCTCACGTTGATGAACTTGTTAAAAAAGGTCTAGTAGCCCTTGAAGAGTTCCGTAAACTTGATCAAGAACAAGTGGACTACATCGTTGCCAAAGCCTCAGTAGCTGCTTTAGATGCACATGGTATTCTTGCTGACCATGCGGTTCGTGAAACAGGACGTGGTGTTTTTGAAGATAAAGCAACTAAAAATTTGTTTGCATGTGAACACGTTGTAAATAATATGCGTCATCAAAAAACAGTTGGTATCATTGAAGAAGATGATGTTACTGGATTGACCTTGATTGCAGAACCTGTGGGAGTTGTTTGTGGAATCACGCCAACAACTAACCCTACATCAACTGCTATTTTCAAATCACTGATTGCTTTGAAAACACGTAATCCAATCGTTTTTGCTTTCCACCCATCAGCTCAAGAATCATCTGCTCATGCAGCGCAAATTGTACGTGACGCGGCTATTGCAGCTGGAGCTCCTGAAAACTGTGTCCAATGGATTGAAAAACCATCACTTGAAGCAACAAATGCGTTGATGAACCACGACGGTATTGCAACAATCCTCGCGACTGGTGGTAATGCTATGGTTAAAGCAGCTTACTCATGTGGTAAACCTGCACTTGGGGTAGGTGCTGGTAATGTCCCTGCCTATGTTGAAAAGTCAGCGAATATCCGTCAAGCAGCTCACGATATTGTCATGTCTAAATCGTTTGATAACGGTATGGTTTGTGCCTCTGAGCAAGCCGTTATTATTGATAAAGAAGTCTATGATGACTTTGTAGCAGAGTTCAAATCTTACCACACTTACTTTGTGAATAAAAAAGAAAAAGCGCTCCTTGAAGAATTCTGCTTTGGGGTGAAAGCTAACAGTAAAAACTGTGCTGGTGCGAAATTGAATCCAGACATTGTTGGTAAACCAGCAGCATGGATTGCAGAGCAAGCAGGATTCACCGTTCCAGAAGGAACAAATATTTTAGCAGCAGAGTGCGCTGAAGTAGGTGAGAAAGAGCCATTGACTCGTGAAAAACTGTCACCAGTTATTGCAGTATTGAAATCTGAATCAACAGAAGACGGTCTTGAAAAAGCGCGTCAAATGGTTGAATTCCACGGTCTCGGTCACTCAGCAGCTATTCATACTAATGATGAAGCCCTTGCAAAAGAATTTGGAACACGCGTTCGTGCTATCCGTGTCATCTGGAATTCGCCATCTACGTTTGGTGGTATCGGTGACGTTTACAATGCCTTCTTGCCATCATTGACATTAGGTTGTGGATCATACGGTCGCAACTCAGTTGGTGATAACGTTAGCGCTGTCAATCTCTTGAACATCAAAAAAGTAGGAAGACGTAGAAATAATATGCAATGGTTTAAAGTTCCTTCAAAAACATACTTCGAACGTGACTCTATCCAATACCTTCAAAAATGTCGTGACGTTGAACGTGTCATGATTGTTACAGATAAATCAATGGTAGAACTTGGCTTCTTAGATCGTATCCTTGAGCAATTGCACCTTCGTCGTAACCATGTAACTTATCAAATCTTTGCAGAAGTAGAACCAGATCCAGATATTACAACAGTTCAAAAAGGGACAGAATTGATGCGTCAATTCAAGCCAGATACTATTATTGCGCTTGGTGGTGGGTCACCAATGGACGCTGCCAAAGTGATGTGGCTCTTCTATGAACAACCAGAAGTGGACTTCCATGACTTGGTTCAAAAATTCATGGATATCCGTAAACGTGCCTTCAAATTCCCAGAACTTGGTAAGAAAACGAAATTTATCGCCATTCCAACAACTTCAGGTACAGGTTCAGAAGTGACACCATTTGCGGTTATTTCAGACAAAGCAAACAACCGTAAGTACCCAATTGCTGACTATTCATTGACACCTACAGTGGCAATTGTTGACCCGGCGCTTGTAATGACAGTTCCAGACTTTGTTGCGGCAGATACTGGTATGGACGTCTTGACACACGCAACGGAAGCTTATGTGTCACAGATGGCTAATGACTTTACAGATGGTCTTGCTCTACAAGCGATTAAGATTGTCTTTGATTATCTTGAAAAATCAGTAAAAGATGCTGATTTTGAGTCTCGTGAGAAAATGCATAATGCTTCAACAATGGCAGGTATGGCCTTTGCGAATGCCTTCCTTGGTATTTCACACTCAATGGCTCACAAAATTGGTGCGCGCTTCCATACGGTGCATGGTCGTACCAATGCTATCTTGTTGCCATATGTCATTCGTTACAATGGTACTCGCCCAGCTAAAACAGCGACATGGCCTAAGTACAACTACTACCGTGCGGATGAAAAATACCAAGACATTGCAAGAATGCTAGGTTTACCATCATCAACACCAGAAGAAGCTGTTGATGCCTATGCTAAAGCAGTTTATGATCTTGGATGTCGCCTCGGCATTAAGATGAACTTGCGTGACCAAGGTATTGATGAGAAAGAATTAAAAGAATACTCTCGTGAACTTGCACTTCTTGCCTACGAAGACCAATGTTCACCAGCTAACCCACGTCTTCCAATGGTTGACCACATGCAAGAAATCATTGAAGATGCTTACTATGGTTACGAAGAACGTCCAGGACGTCGTAAATAATAAGATTTTATGTTAAGCAAATGAGCGGCTGAAAGGCCGCTTTTTATAGTGTTTGGATGTTACTAGGGTAAATGGAATAAAAGATAGGTCAGTTCTAATCCCCTCTAAGACTTCCAGTTTTATCTGCATCATTTTGTTTTGGTGGGGATATGGCGTTGTCCAATAAATCTTTTAAGGAAATATATAACTGGTTAAATATATTTTCAGAAAAAACTTTGAAAATTACCTTGACATTTTTTGTGAAATGGCTTACAATTTATATGTAAACGATTTCAAAATCGAAAAAATATTATTTGGAGGCTTTTATGAAAGCAGTAGTAGTAAATCAAGCAAGCACAGGTGTTGAAGTTGTTGACCATGAACTTCCAAAAGTTGGTCATGGTGAAGCCCTAGTCAAGGTAGAGTATTGTGGTGTTTGTCACACAGACCTCCATGTGGCTCACGGTGATTTTGGTCAAGTACCAGGCCGCATTCTTGGTCACGAAGGTATCGGTATCGTGACAGAACTTGGTGAAGGGGTAACCTCTCTTCAAGTTGGTGACCGTGTCTCAATTGCTTGGTTCTTTGAAGGTTGTGGTCACTGTGAATATTGTACGACAGGTCGTGAAACACTTTGCCGTTCTGTAAAAAATGCTGGTTACTCAGTTGATGGTGGGATGAGTGAGTATGCTGTTGTGACAGCTGATTATGCGGTTAAAGTTCCAGAAGGACTTGATCCAGCGCAAGCTTCATCAATCACTTGTGCAGGTGTTACTACTTACAAAGCTATCAAAGAAGCTGGTGCGGCACCAGGTCAATGGATTGCTATCTATGGTGCTGGTGGTCTTGGAAACCTAGCTGTTCAATATGCGAAAAAAGTTTTCAACGCCCGTGTTGTAGCAGTTGATATCAATCAAGACAAACTTGAACTAGCAAAAGAAGTAGGTGCTGATTTAATCGTTAACGGTAAAGAAGTTGAAGATGTTGCAGCTTATATTCAAGAAAAAACGGGTGGTTGCCATGGTGTTGTTGTAACAGCAGTTTCTAAAGTAGCCTTTAACCAAGCTGTTGATAGTGTCCGTGCTGGTGGTACGGTTGTTGCTGTTGGATTGCCATCAGAATACATGGAGTTGTCAATCGTGAAAACAGTTCTTGATGGTATCAAGGTTGTTGGATCACTTGTGGGAACACGTAAAGATTTGGAAGAAGCTTTTGATTTTGGTGCGCAAGGTTTGGTGGTACCAGTAGTTGAAACTGTGCCAGTTGATAGTGCTCCTCAAGTTTTCCAAGAAATGGAAGAAGGTAAAATTCAAGGACGTAAAGTACTTGACTTCAGTAAATAATTAGTATTAGAGTCATGCAAAAGAAGAGGTTGGGGTGCCAACCTCTTTGTTTATGGTTTTGAGTGCAGGATTTGACCGATGGAAAGTGATAAGATTTTCAAGATGCACGACAATCGCATGAAAGATTTTTAGCAAGAAAGCAAAGTTTTTTGTATTTCAATTTTCGGCTTTTTCAAAAATACGTTTTATTATTGAGCTGTTTTGCTATAGGAAAAGCATTGAGAGTATCTACTTTAAACTGTACTATAATTCGGAAATAACTGTTTCATGCGTTTGTCCTGTTCAAGATGGTCAGTTGTGTAAATTTTCTGAACATTGTGCTATAATAGATAAAAGATTATCAAAAAATGAGGATATCCCATGACCCTAGTTTACCAATCAACTCGAGATGAAAAAAATACTGTCACAGCTAGTCAGGCTATTTTACAAGGTTTAGCAACAGATGGTGGTTTGTTTACCCCTGTGAATATGCCTAAGGTAGCTCTTGATTTTGAACAACTAAAAGAGGCGTCTTATCAAGAGGTTGCTAAAATCGTTTTGTCAGCTTTCTTAGATGATTTCACGGAAGAAGAGCTTGACCACTGTATCACATCAGCCTACGATGACAAATTTGATACGCCAGCTATCGCTCCTATTGTTAAATTAGGGAACCAGTACAACTTGGAACTTTTCCACGGCTCAACGATTGCCTTCAAGGATATGGCTCTGTCAATTCTCCCTTATTTATTGACGACATCAGCTAAAAAACAAGGTGTTGACAATAAAATCGTTATTTTAACAGCGACGTCTGGAGATACTGGTAAGGCTGCTATGGCAGGCTTTGCTGATGTCCCTGGAACAGATATTATTGTCTTTTATCCAAAAGACGGCGTGTCAAAAATCCAAGAATTGCAGATGACCACACAGACAGGTGCCAATACGCATGTGGTTGCCATTGATGGAAACTTTGATGATGCTCAGACCGATGTGAAACGCATGTTTAATGACGCTGATTTGCGTGAAAAACTCTTAGCTAACAAGGCGCAATTTTCATCAGCTAACTCAATGAACGTTGGTCGCTTGGTACCTCAAGTCGTTTATTATGTTTATGCTTATGCACAAATGGTTAAGGCGGGGCATATTTCTAACGGCGATAAGATTAACATTACGGTGCCAACTGGTAACTTTGGGAATATCTTAGCGGCCTACTATGCGCGTGAAATCGGTGTCCCAGTTGGGAAACTCATCTGTGCCTCAAATGAAAACAAGGTTCTAACAGACTTCTTTGCAACAGGGACTTACGACAAAAAACGTGACTTTAAAGTGACAACAAGTCCGTCAATGGATATTTTGGTATCGTCAAACTTAGAGCGCCTCATTTTCCATTTGGTGGGCAATAGCGCAGCGAAAACTAAGGCTTTAATGGAAAGTTTGACGACAGCAGGAGAATACACGCTCTTGGATGTTGATCAGTCTATTCTTGACCTCTTTGCAGCAGGTTATGCGACTGAAGAAGAGACAGTTGCTGAGATTAAACGTGTGTATGAAGAAAGTAAGTACATCGAAGATCCTCATACAGCCGTAGCATCTGCAGTATATCAAGCTTATGTTGCCAAAACAGGAGATAAAACGCCAACTGTTATTGCGTCAACGGCTAGCCCATATAAATTCCCACGTGTGGCTGTTGAGGCTGTGACAGGGGAAGATTCAGGTGATGATTTCACAGCGGTTCAAGAATTACATGACCTATCTACTGTTGCTATTCCTTCAGCGGTAAATGGTCTTGAAACAGCTGACGTTCGTCACAAAACAGTCGTTGCGACAGCAGACATGCAAAAAGCTGTGGAAAGCTATCTAGGCTTGGTGTAGAGCATGTTAAATATCTTTATTCTTGAAGATAATCTACAACAACAGTTTCGTTTGGAAAAAATTGTAGCGGGAATTTTAACGAATAGAGGTATCAAGGCAAGACATCTGAATGTTTTTGAAAAACCTAGTCAGCTATTAGACAGTATTTCTGAAAAGGGTAGTCATCAACTCTTTTTGCTAGATATTGAAATTAAGGATGAGTTACGCAAAGGACTTGATTTGGCTAAAGAAATTAGAGCCTTGGATCCGTTAGCACATATTGTATTTGTGACGACTCATTCTGAATTTCTAACCTTGACCTATCGCTATAAGGTGTCAGCCTTGGATTTTATTGATAAGGGGCAAAATGATGCAGAGCTGACCGAATGTTTGGAAGAGGTTGTTTCATACGTTCTTGAGCAGTTAACAGGGGTTCCTCAGGAGGATATTTTTCTATTCAAAACAGCTTACGCTCATATTCAGGTACCCTTTCGTGATATTTTTTATTTTGAGACCTCGGAAAAATCCCATAAAATCAATCTTCGGACAAAGACAGAGCGTTTAGAATTTTATGGAAAACTGTCAGATATCATCGCCTTAGATAAACGACTTTATCAGAGCCATCGCTCCTATGTGGTCAACCCAGAAAATATTTTAGCGTTGAACTATAAGGACAATGTAGCCGTCTTTCCAGATAAGGAGACCTGTCTGGTGTCACGTCTCAAGATGAAGGGGCTGAAACAGCGCATTTTAGAAAGCAGTACTAAGAAAGGTTGAGAAGCATACTCTCAGCCTTTTAGTTATCTGTTAATACTTAACAAAAATCAAAAATTACTTTTTGTTTCTTTCTTAAAAGTGCGGACGCAAGCAACCTCCTACGGAGTTTCATTGCTATTTTTTGAGCCTAGGTCTCAAAAAATCCGTTCATATCGAGGGTAAACTCTCGATATGAATACCACTATATCGAAAGAAACATTTTAGCCTCACTTCGTTTGGTAGTCCATCAAAAGTATTAGAGGTTCTAAAATGCTAATTTTGATTTTGGATGAGTATAAATCAACCATTCAGGGTGAAAAAAAGACCGTTTAGGGAAAGGTAGCCAGTCAAGAACTGGTTTTTGTTATACTTGGACCATAAAGTTTAGGAGGTAAATAATATGAAAAAAGAATACCAATCAAAGATCTATTATCGTTTTTTGAAATGGTTCTACGGGATTGAAGGAGATTTTACGACTGACCATGAGCTAGAGATTCAGAAATTGTCATCAGAAGTTTATCCTTTTATGATAACAGTCTTAATCGGAGGTTTCTTATTATCTATGCTATTTTATACTGACTTAACCAGTTGGGCATATCTGATAGCTGTTGGGTATCCGTTAGCCTATCAAGCGACTACTGCCCGAAAATTAGGTTGGGACAAGCTTACAGTAGTTCCTTCTCAGCTGAAAGAGGCTCGTCGTAAAATGTTTCGTAAAACACTGAGAATGGCCCTGTTTTATGTTATTGTTCTCCTTTTAACAACTGTTTGGCTCTGGCAATCAGGGATTCCACAAGAAGCTGGAACCACTTTTGAGGTTTATTGGAAAATCGCTGTGCCGGGCGTTATGGTGCTGTACACACCGATTATATTTATGATAGCCTTCTTCAGTAATCGTCGAAAAATTAAAGTAATCAAAGAATAGGAAAAATGGATATGTTACAATTAATGAGAAGAATTGATAAACAAATTGAAGTTAGCTTTAATCACCTACCTTGGTTTTTACGTTATACCGTTGGGATTTTGTTTTTCTTAGCTATCATGTGGTTTATATCAGAATGGTGGCCAAAAATTTATGAAGTTGGCAATGAGTTTGGCAGAGAACTTTATCGCTATTTTCATAAATAGGGTGGTGGGTGACTAATAGCAAAGGAGACATATGGACATTGTTTTACACCTCTTACTTATTGCCATGCAGATTATTGGTTTGAACTACCTGCTAAAAGCAATTAGTGGGATTACAATAACCTGGCAACAGAGCATTTTTCTAGTTCCTATCTGGTATATTTTTGACGATTTTGCCCTGTTACTTGTTTTTGGTTACTGCTGGCTCTTGGTTCGCCAAAAGCTCCCTTTTGAAACAAAGACACGGCGATTCTTCTATGCTGCCACTCCTTACACGATGATTTGTCTCTTTCAGATTAGCCTAGAGGTTTATTTCAAAATGCTTTTCGGAGAAGCAATAGTTAATTCCTATAAGGATTGGTTTGCGCTATTGAGCTACGTGTTGGTCTTTGCGTTATTCAAAGGATTAACGAAATGGTTGAATATTGATTATGCCTTGATTAGGCGTTACACCTCGCAAGCCTTATTAGACAAGCTATTAGTACCGATTAATATATTGACGGTATTTTACTGGTCTTCGACAGTTATTAGCCTATTTGTGCTAGGCATGATACAAGGCATGGTTGAAGCAGGTCTCACACTATCAGTAACGATTTCAGAGCAATTGGCTTTTCACATTGCAGAGCAGATAGCAGTGATTTGTTGTGTGATGTATATCGCAGCGATGCTGTCACTGAGTTATCGCATCCGTATCAACCAAGAAAAAGAATCGCGTGACCGTTATGAACACCAGTTGCGTTCCTTATCAGATTATAGTCGGCATATTGAACAGTTGTATCAAGAAATTCGTAGTTTTAGACATGACTATGTGACGATTTTAAGTAGCCTATCCAGTGCTATTGAGGATAAGGATATGGAAATGGTTGAGTCTATTTATACCAGTGTCTTGGCGGATACAGGGAAGTCTTTCTACCAAGAAAAATATGAAATTGGCAACCTTTCACGCATAGCTAATACCGCTATTAAAAGTGTGATTTCTGCTAAATTAAGAGAAGCCCAGTATGAAGGCATTGCTGTAACGGTAGAAGTAGAAGAGATGATTGATGAACCACCAATGGATTTATTAGATTACATTACGTTGTTATCGGTATTCCTAGAAAATGCGATTGAAGCAGCTAAAGTGAGTGACTCTCCTGAGTTGATACTGGCCTATTTTATGGAGAACGGTACCTATCATCTCATTATTGAAAATAGCACAGCAGAGGAAAAAATTTCCATTACTAAGGTGTTTGATAAAGGTTATTCGACCAAAGGAGAAAATCGAGGGCTAGGTTTATTTAAAGTAAGAGGCATTTTGGATAGGTATCCTCAAATATCATTGAACACAAAGAGTGATGCTTACCGTTTCAAACAACGTTTGGAGGTGAATTCCTAAACACTGAGAGTTGCTTTCTCAGTGTTTTTTTCTATATAATAGAAGAATGTTCAAGTATTCCAAAAAAATCCTCTCCATTGCTTTACCAGCGATGGCGGAAAATATTCTCCAAACCCTTATGGGAGTTGTTGATAGTTATTTAATAGCTCAGCTTGGTCTTATTGCTATCTCGGGGGTATCGGTAGCTACCAATTTACTAGCAATTTACCAAGCCCTTTTTATCGCATTAGGAACAGCGATCTCAAGTCTGATTGCCCGTAATAGAAGAGATTCTAAAAAACTACTTTTCTATCAAAGGCAGGCAGTTATATTGACCGTTTTGCTTAGCGGTTTTCTTGGTATCTTAGCTATATTTGGAAGTCATTTTATCTGGCCGTTATTAGGTGTCAAGGGAGAGGTTCTTTTAGCTGCGAATCGGTATTTTGCTATTGTTGGGGGTGGGGCAATTAGTTTAGGTTTGCTGACTAGTCTTGGAGCTATCCTGCGTTCTCAAGGAAATCCCAGAATACCGATGTATGTTAGCTTGACAACGAATATTTTAAATGCTCTTTTATCAGCTTTATCGGTATTTGTTTGGGATTTTGGAATTACTGGTGTTGCACTAGCGACGGTTCTATCGCGTTTTATAGGGATTATAATTATCACTAAACAGCTTCCAACTCTCTGGTCTGCTCAGCCTTGGTCTTGGGGAATCAATAGAGAATTACTGAGCTTAAGCCTACCAGCGGCAGGGGAGCGCTTGATGATGAGGGCAGGAGATATTGTCGTTCTTTCGATTATTATCCCCTTAGGAACGATAGTAGTATCTGGAAATGCAATTGGAGAAACCCTTACTCAGTTTAACTATCTACCAGGTGTTTCGATTGCAACAGCTGTTGTTATTTTGATAGGAACATTATCTGACGCAGATAGAAAACAATTGATAAGGACAGCCTATGTCCTAGCTTTGATCCTTATGCTGTTGGTAAGTGGTTTAGTCCTAGTGTTTGGGCCAACTCTTATTGCATTTTTTACGGAAAATAGCAGTGCCTCAGAAACCAGTGAGTTAGTATTACTAGCGTCGTTTCTAGGAACAACGGCTACTGCAGGGACTTTAGTCTATACAGCAGTCTGGCAAGGAGTAGGAAATGCCAAACTCCCATTCTATGCCACAACTATAGGAATGTGGTGTGTCAGAGTCTTATTTGCCTATCTAATCGTTATTGTACTACATCAGGGATTTGTGGGTATCTGGATAGCAACGATTTTGGACAATCTCTTTAGATGGCTAGTATTAAGTTATATCTATAGAAGACAGGGATATCAAAACGAACACTCGAAAAATTGATTAAAACGATGAGTTCAGTTTAATACATTTGAACAAATCACACGAAAATTTTCGAAGATAATTCTGACTTTTTAAGAGAAGTGAGAGCAAGGTTAAAAAATGGAAAGTTCTAAAATGAAGTTAGCCACCTAAGGGTATCAAAAAACATCTCAGAGAGATATAATTGTAATCACCACAACAACAATTAGAAAGATTCTGAGATGCAAAACTATTATACACCAAAAAGTAAACATTTGACACTAACTGAACGTAGAATGATTGAACGTTGGCTTCAAGAAGGGCTCTCAAATCGTGAAATCGCTAGGAGATTAGCTAAAGCTCCTCAAACCATTCACAACGAAGTCAAACGTGGTCAGGTTAGACAACAAGTGCGTAAAGGAAAATTTGAAGTGATCTACTCAGCTGATTTCGCTCAAAAAGCCTATCAAAACAATCGTAAACGTTCTGTTAAACAGCTCTCCCTAACCAAGGGACTCAAAGAAAAGATAACTCACTACATCGAACAGAAATATTCTCCCGAGATGATGGTAAAGTCAAAAGGGATACCTGTTCCCATCTCCACCATTTACTACTGGATGCATCATGGACACTTAGGATTGACCAAGGCTGATATGCTTTATCCTCGACAAGAGAAAGCTAAGAAAAAGCATGCTAGTCCCAATTTTAAGCCAGCTGGAAAGTCTATTGAGGAACGACCAGAAAGCATTAATAAGCGTGAGAATATCGGTGATTTTGAAATTGATACGGTTATTCAAACACGGGCAAAAAACGAGTGTCTGTTGACCCTAACCGATAGAAAGAGTCGTTATCAAATCATTCGACTCATTCCCGATAAGTCCGCGTCTTCAGTCAATCAAGCTCTGAAAGCAATCCTCAAGGATTATCAAATGAACTCTATCACAGCTGATAACGGGGCTGAGTTCAGTCGTTTAGCAGAAGTTTTTGACCCTGCTCATATCTACTATGCCCACCCGTATTCTTCTTGGGAGCGTGGTACTAATGAGAATCATAATAGACTCATCCGGCGTTGGTTGCCTAAGGGAAGCAAAAATGCGACTCAACAACAAGTCGCATTTATTGAAAACTGGATTAACAACTATCCAAAGAAACTATTCAATTATAAATCTTCTATAGAGTTTTTACAGACTGCCTAACTTGAACTTGAAATTTGGCAAGGTTAAAAAATAAGCCAAAAAAATAAAAAATCGCATCAAATCTCTTGCAACAGCAGGAGATTTTTGTTAAACTATTATGGTGCTGTAAATAAACAGCTATAGCTTTGACGCAAGAGGTTGCGACACGCACGGTTGCATTGCCACGCAACGCGAGTCGGTTTTTCTTGAAGAGCTAGCCTATTATCTTAAATAGACGAAAAAGGAGAAAAAGATGGCAAACAAAAAAATCCGCATCCGCTTGAAAGCGTACGAACACCGTACACTTGACACAGCAGCTGCAAAAATCGTAGAATCTGCAACTCGCACAGGCGCAACAGTTGCTGGGCCTGTTCCACTTCCAACTGAACGTAGCCTTTATACAATCATCCGTGCGACACACAAGTATAAAGATTCTCGTGAACAATTTGAAATGCGTACACACAAACGTCTTATCGACATCATCAACCCAACTCAAAAAACAGTTGACGCTTTGATGAAACTTGATTTGCCAAGTGGTGTTAACGTAGAAATCAAACTTTAATTGATTTCGGAGCACAAAAAACGCTCGTAAAAAACTTTTTTGAGCATAAAAAACGCTCATTAAAAACTTTTTGAAAACAAAATTAAGAAAAGGAAATATTTTCTCATGACAAAAGGAATCTTAGGGAAAAAAGTGGGAATGACTCAAATCTTCACTGAAACTGGTGAATTTATCCCTGTTACTGTCATCGAAGCAACTCCAAACGTTGTTCTTCAAGTGAAAACTGTTGAAACAGATGGTTACACTGCAACTCAAGTTGGTTTCGACGACAAACGCGAAGTATTGAGTAACAAACCTGCCAAAGGCCATGTCGCAAAAGCGAACACTGCTCCTAAGCGCTTCATCCGTGAATTCAAAAACATTGAAGGCTTAGAAGTGGGAGCAGAACTTACTGTTGAACAATTTGAAGCTGGTGATGTTGTTGACGTAACTGGAACTTCAAAAGGTAAAGGTTTCCAAGGTGTTATCAAACGCCATGGTCAATCACGTGGTCCTATGGCTCACGGTTCACGTTACCACCGTCGTCCAGGTTCAATGGGACCTGTAGCACCTAACCGTGTATTCAAAGGTAAAAACCTTGCAGGACGTATGGGTGGCAACCGTGTAACAGTTCAAAACCTTGAAATTGTTCAAGTTATCCCAGAGAAAAACGTTATCCTTATCAAAGGTAACGTACCAGGTGCTAAGAAATCTCTTATCACTATCAAATCAGCAGTTAAAGCTGCTAAATAATAAGGAAAGGGGAAATCAGTTAACATGGCAAACGTAAAACTATTTGACCAAACTGGTAAAGAAGTTAGCTCAGTTGAATTAAACGACGCTATCTTCGGTATCGAACCAAACGAATCAGTTGTCTTTGATGTAGTCATCAGCCAACGTGCTAGCCTTCGCCAAGGTACTCACGCGGTTAAAAGCCGTTCAGCAGTATCAGGTGGTGGTCGCAAACCATGGCGCCAAAAAGGAACTGGACGTGCTCGTCAAGGTTCTATCCGCTCACCACAATGGCGTGGTGGTGGTGTTGTCTTCGGACCAACTCCACGTTCATACGGCTACAAACTTCCACAAAAAGTTCGTCGCCTTGCTTTGAAATCAGTTTACTCAGCAAAAGTTGCTGAAGATAAATTTGTAGCTGTTGACGCTCTTTCATTTGCAGCACCAAAAACTGCTGAATTTGCAAAAGTTCTTTCAGCTCTTAGCATTGATACAAAAGTACTTGTTCTTGTTGAAGAAGGAAACGAATTTGCAGCACTTTCTGCACGTAACCTTCCAAACGTAACTGTTGCAACTGCAACAACTGCAAGTGTTCTTGATATCGTAAACGCAGACAAACTTCTTGTAACTAAAGAAGCAATCTCTACAATCGAGGAGGTTCTTGCATAATGAATTTGTACGACGTAATCAAAAAACCTGTTATCACAGAAAAATCAATGATTGCTCTTGAAGCAGGCAAATATACTTTTGAAGTTGACACACGTGCGCACAAACTCCTTATCAAACAAGCTGTTGAAGCTGCGTTTGAAGGTGTTAAAGTTGCAAGTGTGAACACTGTAACATCAAAACCAAAACAAAAACGTGTTGGTCGTTACGTAGGTTTCACTTCAAAAACTAAAAAAGCTATCATTACACTTACAGCTGATTCTAAAGCAATCGAGTTGTTTGCAACTGAAGCTGAATAAGACAAAGGAGAAATAACGTGGGTATTAAAGTTTATAAACCAACGACAAATGGCCGTCGTAACATGACTTCTTTGGATTTCGCTGAAATCACAACAAGCACACCTGAGAAATCATTGCTTGTTTCTTTGAAGAAAAAAGCTGGTCGTAACAACAACGGTCGCATCACTGTTCGTCACCATGGTGGCGGTCACAAACGTCACTACCGTTTGATTGACTTCAAACGTAACAAAGATGGCGTTGAAGCAGTTGTTAAAACTATCGAGTACGATCCAAACCGTACAGCTAACATCGCTCTTGTACACTACACTGACGGTGTTAAAGCATACATCATCGCTCCAAAAGGTCTTGAAGTAGGTCAACGCATCGTTTCAGGTCCAGAAGCTGATATCAAAGTTGGTAACGCACTTCCACTTGCTAACATTCCAGTTGGTACAGTTGTGCACAACATTGAATTGAAGCCAGGACGTGGTGGTGAACTTGTTCGTGCGGCAGGTGCGTCTGCACAAGTACTTGGTCAAGAAGGTAAATACGTTCTTGTTCGTCTTCAATCAGGCGAAGTTCGTATGATTCTTGGTACTTGCCGTGCAACTGTTGGTACAGTTGGTAACGAACAACAATCACTTGTTAACATTGGTAAAGCAGGACGTAGCCGTTGGAAAGGTATCCGCCCAACAGTTCGTGGTTCTGTAATGAACCCTAACGATCACCCACACGGTGGTGGTGAAGGTAAAGCACCAGTTGGACGTAAAGCGCCATCTACTCCATGGGGTAAACCTGCGCTTGGTCTTAAAACTCGTAACAAGAAAGCGAAATCAGACAAACTTATCGTTCGTCGTCGCAACCAAAAATAATCAACTAGCAAGTTGATTCATCCGCCAGCTCGGTAGCCAGCGCTTGCTGGCAAGCCGTTGTGGTACAACATTTTAAAGGAGAAAAACTACTAATGGGACGTAGTCTTAAAAAAGGACCTTTCGTCGATGAGCATTTGATGAAAAAAGTTGAAGCTCAAGCAAACGACGAAAAGAAAAAAGTAATTAAAACTTGGTCACGTCGCTCAACGATTTTCCCAAGTTTCATCGGTTATACAATCGCAGTTTACGATGGACGTAAACACGTGCCTGTATACATTCAAGAGGACATGGTAGGTCACAAACTTGGTGAATTTGCACCAACTCGTACTTACAAAGGTCACGCTGCAGACGACAAGAAAACACGTCGTAAATAATTAGGAGGAACACATAATGGCAGAAATTACTTCAGCTAAAGCAATGGCTCGTACAGTGCGTGTTTCACCTCGTAAAACACGTCTTGTTCTTGATCTTATCCGTGGTAAGAAAGTTGCTGACGCAATCGCAATCTTGAAATTCATGCCAAACAAAGCTGCTACTGAAGTTGAGAAAGTTCTTAACTCAGCAATCGCTAACGCGGAAAACAACTTTGGTTTGGAAAAAGCTAACTTGGTAGTATCTGAAACATTCGCAAACGAAGGACCAACAATGAAACGTTTCCGTCCACGTGCGAAAGGTTCAGCTTCACCAATCAACAAACGCACAACTCACATCACAGTAGTTGTGTCAGAAAAATAAGGAGGTAAAATCGTGGGTCAAAAAGTACATCCAATTGGTATGCGTGTCGGAATCATCCGTGACTGGGATGCGAAATGGTATGCTGAAAAAGAATACGCGGATTACCTTCATGAAGATCTTGCAATCCGCAAATTTATTAACAAAGAGTTGGCTGACGCTTCTGTTTCTACAATCGAAATCGAACGTGCAGTAAACAAAGTTATCGTGTCACTTCACACTGCTAAACCAGGTATGGTTATCGGTAAAGGTGGATCAAACGTTGACACACTTCGTGCACAACTCAACAAATTGACTGGTAAACAAGTACACATCAACATCGTTGAAATCAAACAACCAGATCTTGATGCACACCTTGTTGGTGAGTCAATTGCGAAACAATTGGAAGCTCGTGTAGCTTTCCGTCGTGCTCAAAAACAAGCTATCCAACGTACAATGCGTGCAGGTGCTAAAGGAATCAAAACTCAAGTATCTGGTCGTTTGAACGGTGCTGATATCGCTCGTGCTGAAGGTTACTCAGAAGGAACTGTTCCACTTCACACACTTCGTGCAGATATCGACTACGCTTGGGAAGAAGCAGACACTACATACGGTAAACTTGGTGTTAAAGTATGGATCTATCGTGGTGAAGTTCTTCCAGCTCGTAAAAACACTAAAGGAGGTAAATAACAGATGTTAGTACCTAAACGTGTAAAACACCGTCGTGAATTCCGTGGAAAAATGCGCGGTGAAGCTAAAGGTGGAAAACAAGTTGACTTCGGTGAATTTGGTCTTCAAGCTACTACAAGCTCATGGATCACTAACCGCCAAATCGAAGCTGCCCGTATCGCTATGACGCGTTACATGAAACGTGGTGGTAAAGTTTGGATTAAAATCTTCCCACACAAATCATACACCGCTAAAGCTATCGGGGTACGTATGGGTTCTGGTAAAGGGGCGCCTGAAGGTTGGGTAGCACCAGTTAAACGTGGCAAAGTAATGTTTGAAGTTGCAGGCGTTTCAGAAGAAATCGCACGCGAAGCATTCCGTCTTGCTGGCCACAAATTACCAGTTAAAGTTAAATTCGTAAAACGCGACGCAGAATAAGGAGAAGACATGAAACTTGAAGAAATCAAAAAGTTTGTTGAAGAGCTTCGTGGCTTGTCTCAAGAAGAGCTTGCGAAAAAAGAAAACGAACTTAAAAAAGAACTCTTTGAACTTCGTTTCCAAGCAGCTGCAGGTCAACTTGATCAAACAGCTCGTTTGAATGAAGTTAAAAAACAAATTGCACGTGTTAAAACTGTGCAATCTGAAATCAAATAATAGATTGGGAAAGGAGAAATTCAAATATGGAACGTAATCAACGTAAAACTCTTGTTGGACGCGTAGTATCTGACAAGATGGATAAAACAATCACTGTTGTAGTTGAAACAAAACGTAACCACCCAGTCTATGGTAAACGTATCAACTATTCTAAAAAATACAAAGCTCATGATGAAAACAACGTTGCTAAAGAAGGCGATATCGTTCGTATCATGGAAACTCGTCCACTTTCAGCTACAAAACGTTTCCGTCTTGTAGAAGTTGTGGAAGAAGCTGTTATTATCTAATCACACTAAAAGGAGAATATTGGAATGATTCAACAAGAAACTCGCTTGAAAGTTGCTGATAATAGCGGTGCCCGTGAAATCCTTACTATCAAAGTACTTGGTGGTTCAGGACGTAAATTCGCTAACATCGGTGACATCATCGTTGCTTCTGTAAAACAAGCTACTCCTGGTGGAGCAGTTAAAAAAGGTGACGTGGTTAAAGCTGTTATCGTTCGTACAAAAACTGGTGCACGCCGTCCAGACGGTTCATACATCAAATTTGACGACAACGCTGCTGTAATCATCCGTGAAGACAAAAACCCTCGCGGAACTCGTATCTTCGGCCCTGTTGCACGTGAATTGCGTGACGGTGGTTTCATGAAGATCGTATCACTTGCACCAGAAGTTCTTTAATTAACACTCAAACAATTAGTCCCCTGCAGTATTTGCAGGGTGCCCTAAGGGGCGTAAGAAATATATAGGAGAAACTCTCAATGTTTGTAAAAAAAGGCGACAAAGTTCGCGTTATTGCTGGTAAGGACAAAGGCACTGAAGCTGTTGTTCTTAAAGCACTTCCAAAAGTTAACAAAGTTATCGTAGAAGGTGTTGCTATCGTTAAGAAACACCAAAAACCAAACAGCGAAACCCCTCAAGGTGCTATCGTTGAAAAAGAAGCAGCTATCCACGTGTCAAACGTACAAGTTCTTGACAAAAATGGTGTAGCTGGTCGTGTTGGTTACAAATTTGTTGACGGCAAAAAAGTTCGTTACAACAAAAAATCAGGCGAAGTGCTTGATTAATCACGAAGGAAAGGAGAAGTATAATGGCAAATCGCTTAAAAGAAAAATATCTTAAAGAAGTTGTTCCTGCGTTGACAGAACAATTCAACTACACATCAGTTATGGCTGTGCCAAAAGTTGAGAAAATCGTTCTTAACATGGGTGTTGGTGAAGCTGTATCAAACGCTAAGACTTTGGAAAAAGCTGCTGCTGAATTGGCACTTATCTCAGGTCAAAAACCACTTATCACTAAAGCTAAGAAATCAATCGCCGGCTTCCGTCTTCGTGAGGGTGTTGCGATCGGTGCAAAAGTTACCCTTCGTGGTGAGCGTATGTACGAATTCTTGGATAAATTAGTTACTGTTTCACTTCCACGTGTACGTGACTTCCACGGTGTTCCAACAAAATCATTTGACGGACGCGGAAACTACACACTAGGTGTGAAAGAGCAATTGATTTTCCCAGAAATCAACTTTGATGATGTTGATAAAGTACGTGGTCTTGATATCGTTATCGTTACAACTGCTAACACTGACGAAGAAGGACGCGCACTTCTTAAAGGCCTTGGAATGCCTTTTGCAAAATAATATAGGAGGTAAATCTAATGGCTAAAAAATCTATGATTGCTAAGAACAAACGTCCAGCGAAGTTCTCTACGCAAGCTTACACACGTTGCGAAAAATGTGGACGTCCACACTCAGTTTACCGCAAATTCAAACTTTGCCGTGTTTGCTTCCGTGAATTAGCATACAAAGGTCAAATTCCAGGTGTTACAAAAGCATCTTGGTAATTTATGATGCAAAGGACGTTAAAAAATCCGTAGGATTTTAGTCCGTGCTCAAATTGTATGATACTAAGGGCGTGACAGTCTAAGTGAAAATAGGAAATCTAACGACGAACGCTTGCGTTCTAGGCAGATTTGTCTTTTTCACACAGGCTGTAGCCTGAGTTCAAATATGATAGTGCGGATGTATTCATGCGCACATCTCGCCTTCGGGCACACATTAACTAGCAAGTGCATCCTGCAAACTACTAGTAAGAGGAGAAATATAAAATGGTTATGACTGACCCAATCGCAGACTTTCTAACACGTATTCGTAACGCTAACCAAGCACGTCACGAAGTTCTTGAAGTACCTGCATCAAAAATTAAAAAAGGTATCGCTGAAATCCTTAAACGCGAAGGTTTCGTAAAAAACATCGAAATCATCGAAGATGATAAACAAGGAATTATCCGCGTATTCTTGAAATATGGACAAAACGGTGAGCGTGTTATCACTAACTTGAAACGTGTTTCAAAACCAGGTCTTCGTGTTTACACTAAACGTGAAGATCTTCCAAAAGTTCTTAATGGACTTGGAGTTGCAATCATTTCAACATCAGAAGGTCTTTTGACAGACAAAGAAGCACGTCAAAAGAACGTTGGTGGAGAAGTGTTGGCTTACGTTTGGTAAAATAATGATACAAAGCCCGTCAAGGACAAAGCAAATTTAGGAACTCTTTGAAGTTTGCTTGCAAACAAAAAGAGTTCCTAAATTTGCACGGTTCTTAGGGCGTGTTCAAATTAGCTTTTATGCTTTGAACGGTATTTATTTATCATCGCCCCGTGAAAACTAGTCGCTCGTCGGCTTGATAATTTAACAGGAGAAAATAAAAACATGTCACGTATTGGTAATAAAGTTATCAACTTGCCAGCTGGTGTTGAAATTAAAAACGACAACGGTTTGGTAACAGTAAAAGGACCTAAAGGTGAATTGACTCGTGAATTCAACACTAACATTGAAATTCGTGTTGAAGGTACAGAAGTAACTCTTCACCGTCCAAACGACTCAAAAGAAATGAAAACAATCCACGGTACTTCACGTGCAAACTTGAACAACATGGTTGTTGGTGTTTCTGAAGGGTTCAAAAAAGAACTTGAAATGCGCGGGGTTGGTTACCGTGCTCAACTTCAAGGAACAAAACTTGTACTTTCAGTTGGTAAATCTCACCAAGATGAAGTGGAAGCTCCAGCAGGAATTACTTTCACAGTAGCAAACCCAACTTCAATCACTGTTGAAGGAATCAACAAAGAAGTTGTTGGTCAAACAGCTGCTTACATCCGTAGCCTTCGTTCACCAGAACCATATAAAGGTAAAGGTATCCGCTACGTTGGTGAATTTGTACGCCGTAAAGAAGGTAAAACTGGTAAATAATAGATTATGGCAAAGCTGGCAAGAGGTAAACTTTTGTTGGCAGTCATACTCTAGAATTTTGCTAGCGTCTTAGTAGACAAAGAAAATTTTAAGAGGTGAAAATTGTGATTTCGAAACCAGATAAAAACAAACTCCGCCAAAAACGCCACCGTCGCGTTCGCGGAAAACTCTCTGGAACTGCAGAACGCCCACGTTTGAACATTTTCCGTTCTAATACAGGCATCTACGCTCAAGTTATTGATGACGTAGCGGGTGTAACGCTCGCAAGTGCATCAACTCTTGATAAAGAAGTTTCTAAGGGAACTAAAACTGAACAAGCCGTTGTTGTCGGTAAACTCGTTGCTGAACGTGCTGCTGCTAAAGGCATCACTGAAGTCGTGTTCGACCGCGGTGGCTATCTCTATCACGGACGTGTGAAAGCTTTGGCTGACTCAGCTCGTGAAAACGGATTGAAATTCTAATAGGGAGGACACTTAATAATGGCATTTAAAGATAATGCAGTAGAACTTGAAGAGCGCTTGGTTGGTATCAACCGCGTATCGAAAACTGTAAAAGGTGGACGTCGTCTTCGTTTCGCTGCTCTTGTAGTTGTTGGTGACCGTAACGGCCGTGTTGGATTTGGTACTGGTAAAGCTCAAGAAGTTCCAGAAGCAATCCGTAAAGCTGTTGAGGCCGCTAAGAAAAACCTTATCGAAGTACCAATGGTTGGTACAACAATTCCTCACGAAGTTCGTTCAGAATTTGGTGGAGCTAAAGTATTGTTGAAACCAGCTGTAGAGGGTGCTGGAGTTGCCGCTGGTGGTGCAGTTCGTGCCGTTGTGGAATTAGCTGGTATCTCTGATATCACGTCTAAATCACTTGGTTCAAACACACCAATCAACATCGTTCGTGCAACTGTTGAAGGTTTGAAACAATTGAAACGTGCTGAAGAAGTTGCTGCACTTCGTGGCATCTCAGTTTCTGACTTGGCATAAGAAAGGAGATTAACATGGCTCAAATTAAAATTACTTTGACTAAGTCTCCAATCGGACGCAAACCAGAACAACGTAAAACTGTTGTTGCCCTTGGACTTGGTAAATTGAATTCTTCAGTTGTTAAAGAAGACAACGCAGCTATCCGTGGAATGGTTAACGCTATTTCTCACTTGGTAACTGTTGAGGAAGCTTAAAAACTTTTGAAGTCGTAGAATTTTTCTGCGACTTTAACTTGAATATATGCATAGGCGAGTTTCACCGGAGCGTCCTTTTTCACTCTGGTGGAGCGCTAGCATTATGCCCATAAAAAAGGAGAAAAAATAAATGAAACTTCATGAATTAAAACCTGCAGAAGGTTCACGTAAAGTTCGCAACCGTGTTGGTCGTGGTACATCATCTGGTAACGGTAAAACTTCAGGCCGTGGTCAAAAAGGTCAAAAAGCTCGTTCAGGCGGCGGTGTACGTCTTGGATTTGAAGGTGGACAAACACCATTGTTCCGTCGTCTTCCAAAACGTGGATTTACAAACATCAACGCTAAAGAATACGCTCTTGTTAACCTTGATCAATTAAACGTCTTTGAAGATGGTACAGAAGTAACACCAGTTGTTCTTAAAGAAGCTGGTATCGTTCGTGCTGAAAAATCAGGCGTAAAAATCCTTGGTAACGGTGAATTGACTAAGAAATTGACTGTTAAAGCAGCTAAATTCTCAAAATCTGCTGAAGCGGCGATTACTGCAAAAGGTGGTTCAGTCGAAGTCATCTAAGCGAGGTACTCGGATGTTCTTTAAATTATTAAAAGATGCGCTAAAAGTGAAACACGTTAGACGAAAAATTCTATTTACGATTTTTATCATCTTCGTTTTTCGCTTAGGAACGCATATCACAGTTCCTGGTGTAAATGTAAAGAGTCTTGAGCAATTAGGTGATCTGCCGTTCTTGAATATGTTAAATCTAGTCTCAGGGAATGCTATGAATAATTTCTCAGTATTCTCATTGGGGGTTAGTCCATACATTACTGCATCAATCGTTGTTCAATTACTACAGATGGATATTTTACCAAAGTTTGTAGAATGGGGAAAACAAGGTGAGGTTGGCCGTCGCAAGTTGAATCAAGCGACACGCTATATTTCACTTTTCTTAGCCTTTTTCCAATCAATTGGTATTACTTATGGATTTAATGCTTTGTCAAGCGTAGCACTTGTTCCAACACCAAATCCACAGACCTATATCTTGATTGGCGCGATTTTGACAACAGGTAGTGTTGTGGTAACTTGGCTCGGTGAACAGATTACAGATAAAGGATTTGGGAATGGCGTCTCAATGATTATCTTTTCAGGTATCGTTTCTGCTTTACCAAATACGATTTCAAGTATCTATGATGATTACTTTGTTAATGTTCGTTCAAGCGATTTGCAAAGTTCATACCTTTTCATTGCAGGCTTGATTGTTGCAGCACTCATTATTATCTTCTTCACAACTTTTGTTCAGCAAGCAGAGTACAAAATTCCTATTCAGTACACTAAGTTGACAAAAGGAGCCTCAACAAGCTCATACTTACCATTGAAAATTAACCCTGCTGGAGTTATTCCAGTTATCTTTGCAAGTTCGATTACAGCACTTCCAAGTACTATAATTCCATTTGTTCAAAGTCAGGGTTGGAATTTATCATGGTTATCATCAGTACAATCAGCATTTGACTATCGAACACCAGTTGGTATGGTAGTTTATGCAATCTTGATTGTCGTGTTCTCATTCTTCTATACGTTTGTTCAGGTTAATCCTGAAAAAACAGCTGAGAATTTACAAAAGAATGCTTCTTATATTCCAAAAGTTCGTCCAGGTCGAGAGACCGAGCAATACCTCACTAGTTTGCTTAAAAAATTGGCAACTTTAGGAGCTATCTTCTTAGCCTTTGTCGCTCTAAGTCCAATCTTAGCGCAACAATTGTATGGGCTATCGGCTGGTGTGGCTCTAGGAGGAACAAGTCTTCTTATCTTAATTTCAACAGCAATTGAAGGAATGAAACAGCTAGAAGGTTACTTACTGAAGAGAAAGTATGCTGGCTTTATGAACGTTGAAGATTAAGCACATTGCAAACAAAATTGAGGATAGGGATTTCCCTATTCTTCTATTTTGTTTTTAGATAAGTTTGTCACTATTGGCAAATTTATGTGAAAACAAAATAAAGTTGTCCAAAGTTAACACAAAAAGCATTCCTTATTGACCTAAGTCACTTACGCATTTGCTTTTTGTGTAAGCAAGGACAAACCTTTAAGAAACTCTAAATCACAAAAAGGAGAAACTCATGAATCTTTTGATTATGGGCTTACCGGGTGCTGGTAAAGGTACTCAGGCTGCTAAAATCGTTGAGCGTTTTGGTGTGGCGCACATTTCTACAGGAGATATGTTCCGTGCAGCAATGGCGAACCAAACTGAAATGGGGAAACTTGCTAAGTCATATATTGACAAAGGCGAGTTAGTTCCAGACGAAGTAACTAACGGTATTGTCAAAGAACGTCTTGCACAAACTGATATTGCAGAAAAAGGCTTCTTGCTTGATGGTTATCCACGTACTATTGAACAAGCGTACGCTTTGGACCAAACATTAGCAGAACTCAACATCACACTTGATGGGGTCATCAATATTGAAGTTAATCCAGATAGCCTTTTGGAACGTCTTAGTGGACGCATCATCCATAAAGTCACGGGTGAAACTTTCCATAAAGTCTTTAACCCACCAGCTGGTGATTACAACGAAGATGATTACTATCAACGTGAAGATGATAAGCCTGAAACAGTAAAACGCCGCTTGGATGTTAACATTGCTCAAGGAGAACCAATCCTTGCTCATTACCGTGAGAAAAACCTTGTTCATGATATCCAAGGCAATCAAGAAATTGATTCTGTTTTTGCTGATGTAGAGAAAGTGATTTCATCTTTAAAATAATAGATAATCTCACTTGCATATTGACTAAACTCATGATATAATAGCTTAGTCTGACTTATAATTGTTACCTCTGTGCTCAGAGGACATCAAATCGAAATTTAGGGGGTGCTTTTGCGTGGCAAAAGAAGACGTGATTGAAATTGAAGGCAAGGTTGTTGAAACAATGCCTAATGCAATGTTTACGGTTGAACTCGAGAACGGACACCAAGTTCTTGCGACTGTATCAGGAAAAATCCGTAAAAATTACATTCGTATTTTAGTCGGTGACCGTGTGACAGTTGAACTTAGTCCATACGATTTAACACGTGGACGTATCACATACCGCTTTAAATAATTCGAAATAATTGGAGGGATTAGAACATGAAGGTAAGACCATCGGTTAAACCAATTTGCGAATACTGTAAAGTTATTCGTCGTAACGGCCGTGTTATGGTTATTTGTCCAACAAATCCAAAACACAAACAACGTCAAGGATAAGATAGAAAGGAGAAAACATGGCTCGTATTGCTGGAGTTGATATTCCAAATGACAAACGCGTAGTAATCTCATTGACTTATGTCTATGGTATCGGTCTTGCGACATCTAAGAAAATCTTGGCAGCTGCTGGAATTTCAGAAGATATCCGCGTTAAAGATTTGACATCTGATCAAGAGGACGCTATCCGTCGTGAAGTGGATTCAATCAAAGTTGAAGGTGACCTTCGTCGTGAAGTAAACCTTAACATCAAACGTTTGATGGAAATCGGTTCATACCGTGGTATCCGTCACCGTCGTGGTTTGCCAGTTCGTGGACAAAACACTAAAAACAACGCTCGCACTCGTAAAGGTAAAGCTGTTGCGATTGCTGGTAAGAAAAAATAAGTAAAATAAAATAGGAGGTAAAAATCTTGGCTAAACCAACACGTAAACGTCGTGTGAAAAAGAACATCGAATCTGGTGTTGCTCACATTCACGCTACATTTAATAACACTATTGTTATGATTACAGATGTGCATGGTAATGCTCTTGCTTGGTCATCAGCTGGTGCTCTTGGATTTAAAGGTTCTCGTAAATCTACACCATTCGCTGCTCAAATGGCTGCTGAAGCTGCTGCTAAATCTGCACAAGAACACGGTCTTAAAACAGTTGAAGTTACTGTAAAAGGTCCAGGTTCAGGTCGTGAGTCTGCTATTCGTGCACTTGCTGCTGCTGGTCTTGAAGTAACTGCAATCCGCGATGTGACTCCTGTGCCACACAATGGTGCTCGTCCTCCAAAACGTCGTCGTGTGTAATCATAATAACTAATACTACACAAGATTCGTTTCGAGGGAGTAACTAAATGATTGAGTTTGAAAAACCAATAATAACAAAAATTGATGAAACAAAAGATTATGGCAAGTTTGTGATCGAACCATTAGAACGTGGTTACGGAACTACTCTTGGTAACTCTTTGCGTCGTGTACTCCTGTCATCTCTTCCAGGTGCAGCGGTAACATCTATCAAAATTGATGGTGTACTCCACGAATTTGACACAATTAAAGGTGTTCGCGAAGATGTTATGCAGATTATCCTTAACATTAAGGGACTTGCTGTAAAATCACACGTCGAAGACGAAAAAACAATTGAACTTGATGTGGTAGGACCAGCTGAAGTTACAGCAGGTGATATCTTAACAGATAGTGATGTTGAAATTGTGAACCCTGACCATTATCTTTTCACAATTGCTGAAGGTGCAACTATGAAAGCGACTATGACAGTTGCTAAAAAACGTGGTTATGTACCAGCTGAGCAAAATAAACGTGAAGATTTACCGGTTGGAACACTGGCAGTAGATTCTATCTATACACCAGTTAAAAAGGTTAATTACCAAGTTGAACCAGCTCGTGTTGGTAGCAACGATGGATTTGATAAATTAACCGTTGAAATCATGACAAACGGCACAATCATTCCTGAAGATGCCTTAGGTCTTTCAGCTCGCGTCTTAATTGAACACTTGAATCTCTTTACTGACTTAACTGAAGTAGCAAAAGCTACTGATGTGATGAAAGAAACAGAAAAAGTGTCAGATGACAAAGTGCTTGACCGTACAATTGAAGAACTTGATTTGTCAGTACGCTCATACAACTGTTTGAAACGTGCAGGAATTAATACTGTACTTGATTTGACAGAAAAAACTGAGCCTGAAATGATGAAAGTCCGTAACCTAGGACGTAAGAGTCTTGAAGAAGTCAAGGTGAAATTACAAGATTTAGGTCTTGGACTAAAAAACGATAAATAATAGAGGAGGAACACATGGCTTACCGTAAACTTGGACGCACTAGCTCACAACGTAAAGCAATGTTGCGCGATTTGACAACAGACCTTTTGATCAATGAATCAATCGTGACTACTGAAGCTCGTGCGAAAGAAATTCGTAAAACCGTTGAAAAAATGATTACTCTTGGTAAACGTGGTGATTTGCACGCACGTCGTCAAGCAGCTGCATTTGTTCGTAACGAAATTGCATCAGAAAACTATGATGAAGCAACTGATAAATACACATCAACAACTGCTCTTCAAAAACTTTTCTCAGAAATTGCACCTCGTTATGCTGAACGTAATGGTGGATACACTCGTATCCTTAAAACTGAACCACGCCGTGGTGATGCAGCCCCAATGGCTATCATCGAATTAGTATAAAATCATCAATTTTGTTGAGTGTTATGATGATGGAAGATTATCTTCTTAGTCTAGCTCTGGTCTACCGCTAGGATTTTTTCCTAGCGGGAACACTCATCATATGATGAAAAAATAACAAGTCAACGCTTGTTTACGAAATGTCTCTAGTCTTAGAAACACTTCGTAAGCAGGCGTTTTTGAGCTTTAAAATTTCTATAGTAGATGAATCCGGCTCTATAATTTCTGTAGTGGGTAAATTCCACTATGGAGATTATAGGCCTTTTTGAGCACCTAAAAAGTCCAATAAGACATATAATGAAAAGCGACCAAACAATTCATTAGAAAATATCTCACGAAGCATCTCGCGATTGCCATGTACCCATCGGAATTAAAGGTAAAAATATCCCCTTAGAGAAAGGTGCTCACCCCTATACCCAGCAATCTCATCTGTTCGTTTTCCGTCCACAAATTTTGGAATATTTTCTAATTCTGTACTTAAACAGATAATATCTTTTTGAGGATTGATGTAGATACCATCATTTGCATTAGAGTAACCGCCACGTTTTGTAAAAATTTTTTTCATCATAAAATACCTTTCATTTATAAATATAGTTTTCAGAGAGTATTGTCATAGATTAGTGCATTTTAATCACCTCTTCTTTGTTAAACAATTTGTGTCAAAAGAAAGGTAATAAACCTATGAATAAAAAAATGACTTACACATCACTTGCAGGAGTAGCATTACTAGCAGCATCATCTGTATCAGTAAAAGCTGAAGAACAGGTAACACCTGTTACAACAGAAGAAACAGTAGCAACAACTGAAGTAAAAACAATTGAAGAATTAGAACAAGCAGTTGAAACAGCAAATCAAGAAGTTGTTGAACCAACTGTTGAAAAAGAAACTGCCAAAACTGCGGAGACAGAAGTTGCAAATGCAGAAGAAGCACTCAAATCAGCAGAAGAAAAACTAACAACAGCTCCATCAGGTACAGTGACAGAAACACACAATATTACAGTACAAGACAATGAATCAACATCAGGTTATTTGACTGAAGAAGAGATTGAACAATCAGTTAAAGATGGAGAAAATCGTACAATCAGTGGTGCAGATGAAGTATCCCCATATTCTAAAAACGACATGCAACCAGCTGAAGGTAAAACGGTTATCACAACAACATTATCAGATGAACAAGTTAAAGAGCTAGAAAACAAAGGCGTAGTAACCTTCACACCTGATGCTCAAGAGACATCTAAATACTATGCACAATTCACAAATGAAGTGAGACAATTAAATGGTTTGACAGATGTTACAAAAGAAGTAGGTCATTCTGTACAAGCATATGCACAACTTCGAGCAGAAGAAAATGCAGAACGTCAACGTATGGGTCATGATACAATTTATACCTCTAAACAAAATCCTGAAATGGTAAAACGTGATATTCTACAAGGAAATCATGAAAGTGACATTTACCGATTTGGAAGTGAAAATGCACTGGAAATTGGAGTTGTCTTAGGATATTCTCCAAATTATAAAGGTGGCGGTATACAAGTTACCTCTAATGAACAATTAGCTTATATGGCAACACAAATGTGGATGTTCGATAATGGTTGGAGAAACTTTGGACATGCAATCAATGTATTAAATGACGCCAAATACGTAGGACTAGGATTTGCTATTGAAAAAGATAGTGAAAAGCCCGTATATGACGAACACAATAACGTTATTGACGGATTAAAATACGTAGTGTTACATGGTATAGCAATCACGTCAAGAGCAACGACACTAGGTAAAAATCCATTTACGCCTGTTGTCCAAGACAATTCATTTGTAGCAATCAAAGATAAAGAAACAGGACGTAAATTTGTCAATTTACCATTGTATCAATCAATTATCAGTTACGAAACAACATCAAAAACTGACACATCTACACTTGAACAAGAAGTTGCAACTGCTAAAGAAAATCTTCAAGCGGCAAAAACAAAACTCAATAACGCTAAAGTAGCATTGGAAAACGCACAAACAAAACGTGACGTTAAACAAATTCTTGCAAACAAAGCACTTAGTGATTACAATGCGTCTCTCAAAGAACTTGAAGACGCAAAAGCAACATTGACAGCATTAATTGGAAAATTGGCATCAGCTAAAGTTACCAAACATGATGCCGAACGTGAACTAAACGCTCTAAAAATCAAAGAAGCTGTTGAAAAAGGTGAAACACCGACTATTGTAGTACCTGAAAAAACTGTTGTAGAAGTGCCTAAAGAAGCCCCTGTAGCAGAAGAAAAACCTGTTGTAGAGGTTCCAAAAGAAGCTCCTGTAGCAGAAGAAAAACCTGTTGTAGAAATGCCTAAAGAAGCTCCTGTAGCAGAAGAAAAACCTGTTGTAGAGGTTCCAAAAGAAGCCCCTGTAACACCAGAAAAAACCGTTGTAGAAGTTCCTAAAGAAACCCCTGTAACACCAGAAAAACCTGTTGTAGAGGTTCCTAAAGAAACTCCTGTAGCAGAAGAAAAACCTGTTGTAGAAGTTCCTAAAACAACACCTGTTGTTGAGAAAGCAGAAACTAAAGGTTCTGTAGCAACGGTTGTAGAAGACAGTGACACAACTGCTAATACATCAAATGTACAACAAGTCACTTATTCACGAGTTGCTAAAAAAGCTAGTTTACCAGAGACAGGAGAAAAAGATTCTCTTCTAGCTTTAGCTGGTGTCAGCCTCATGGCTACCCTTGGATTAACAACATTACGAAAAGTGAAGCGATAAGAGGTGAGATTATGACCTTAGAAAAATCACTATTTAAATTAAAACAAGTACTACAACGTTATCCTAAAGAATTGAAAAATGCTGAAATTTCCATTGAAACAATTAATGAAAATAATTTAAGTGAATTAAGAACAAAAGTAAGTTCAATGCCAAATTGTGCTGAGTTGTTACAATTAATTACTAAGATAGAAAGCTTAAAAGCAGCTAATGACGAGTGTGATTTCTTTGATCCTAGTCAGTTCGAAGTTAAAAATACTGGAATTCAACGATAAGTAACTATTGCGTCAAATTATCGGGAATAGAAAATGGAGGACTGGAATACTTTTCCCAGTCCCTATTTTCGTTAATCATATTTTTAGAAAGAGAAAGGGAACAGCAACAAATCAAAGCGTAAAATTAACAAGAAGACTGATATGCTGTAAAAGATTTCTTTGAAAATACATCAACGTTGCGTTTGTATAAGAACATATGAGGATAGGTGTTGTCTTAGTATTACAGATAGGATAGCCCGACAGTTACTACTTGAATTCATAAAATAAGCCAAACTTTTTTAGAAAAAAAGAAAAAAGTTTGAAAAAGGTGTTGACAGAGTAAGGGAAGATTTGGTAAGATATATGAGTTGTCTCGCGAGGGACGCTGGCAAAGATGACTTGAAAAAACTTTAAAAAAGTAGTTGACAAGTTATTAAAGATTTGCTAGAATATAGAAGTTGTCTCTTAGGAGAAGTCCATTGAAAACTGAACAAGACGAAGCAAGTGCGGGTTATGAAAATAACCTGTCAAGAAAAACAATAAGTCAGCGATGACAAAACAGTGAGTTAAGAACTCAAACTTTTAATGAGAGTTTGATCCTGGCTCAGGACGAACGCTGGCGGCGTGCCTAATACATGCAAGTAGAACGCTGAAGTCTGGTGCTTGCACTAGACGGATGAGTTGCGAACGGGTGAGTAACGCGTAGGTAACCTACCTTATAGCGGGGGATAACTATTGGAAACGATAGCTAATACCGCATAACAGGTGTTAACACATGTTAATATCTTGAAAGGGACAACTGTCTCACTATAAGATGGACCTGCGTTGTATTAGCTAGTTGGTGAGGTAACGGCTCACCAAGGCGACGATACATAGCCGACCTGAGAGGGTGATCGGCCACACTGGGACTGAGACACGGCCCAGACTCCTACGGGAGGCAGCAGTAGGGAATCTTCGGCAATGGGGGGAACCCTGACCGAGCAACGCCGCGTGAGTGAAGAAGGTTTTCGGATCGTAAAGCTCTGTTGTAAGAGAAGAACGGGTGTTAGAGTGGAAAGTTAACACTATGACGGTATCTTACCAGAAAGGGACGGCTAACTACGTGCCAGCAGCCGCGGTAATACGTAGGTCCCGAGCGTTGTCCGGATTTATTGGGCGTAAAGCGAGCGCAGGCGGTTTCGTAAGTCTGAGGTCAAAGGCATTGGCTCAACCAATGTACGCCTTGGAAACTGCGGAACTTGAGTGCAGAAGGGGAGAGTGGAATTCCATGTGTAGCGGTGAAATGCGTAGATATATGGAGGAACACCGGTGGCGAAAGCGGCTCTCTGGTCTGTAACTGACGCTGAGGCTCGAAAGCGTGGGTAGCGAACAGGATTAGATACCCTGGTAGTCCACGCCGTAAACGATGAGTGCTAGGTGTTAGGCCCTTTCCGGGGCTTAGTGCCGCAGCTAACGCATTAAGCACTCCGCCTGGGGAGTACGACCGCAAGGTTGAAACTCAAAGGAATTGACGGGGGCCCGCACAAGCGGTGGAGCATGTGGTTTAATTCGAAGCAACGCGAAGAACCTTACCAGGTCTTGACATCCCTCTGACCGTCCTAGAGATAGGACTTCTCTTCGGAGCAGAGGTGACAGGTGGTGCATGGTTGTCGTCAGCTCGTGTCGTGAGATGTTGGGTTAAGTCCCGCAACGAGCGCAACCCCTATTGTTAGTTGCCATCATTAAGTTGGGCACTCTAGCGAGACTGCCGGTAATAAACCGGAGGAAGGTGGGGATGACGTCAAATCATCATGCCCCTTATGACCTGGGCTACACACGTGCTACAATGGTTGGTACAACGAGTGGCAAGCTGGTGACAGTAAGCAAATCTCTTAAAGCCAATCTCAGTTCGGATTGTAGGCTGCAACTCGCCTACATGAAGTCGGAATCGCTAGTAATCGCGGATCAGCACGCCGCGGTGAATACGTTCCCGGGCCTTGTACACACCGCCCGTCACACCACGAGAGTTTGTAACACCCGAAGTCGGTGAGGTAACCTTTTAGGAGCCAGCCGCCTAAGGTGGGATAGATGATTGGGGTGAAGTCGTAACAAGGTAGCCGTATCGGAAGGTGCGGCTGGATCACCTCCTTTCTAAGGAAATGGAAGCACTTGTAGCGTCTTGTTTAGTTTTGAGTGGTCTCAGGAAGAGACAGATGTGGGGCCTTAGCTCAGCTGGGAGAGCGCCTGCTTTGCACGCAGGAGGTCAGCGGTTCGATCCCGCTAGGCTCCATTAACATCGAAGAGATGTTAAGGATTGTCCATTGAAAATTGAATATCTATATCAAATTCCACGATTCAAGAAATTGAATTGTAAGAATAGTAACAAGAAAATAAACCGAAAACGCTGTGAATTAATGAGTTTTCTAATTTGAAAGAATTAGGTTAATAAGGTTAAGTTAATAAGGGCGCACGGTGGATGCCTTGGCACTAGAAGCCGATGAAGGACGTGACTAACGACGAAATGCTTTGGGGAGTTGTAAGTAAGCGCAGATCCAGAGATGTCCGAATGGGGGAACCCACTAACTAATGGTTAGTATCCATATCTGTTAAGGATATGAGAAGGAAGACGCAGTGAACTGAAACATCTAAGTAGCTGCAGGAAGAGAAAGCAAAAGCGATTGCCTTAGTAGCGGCGAGCGAAACGGCAGGAGGGCAAACCGAGGAGTTTACTCCTCGGGGTTGTAGGACTGCAACGTGGACTTAAAGATTATAGGAGAATTACCTGGGAAGGTAAGCCAAAGGGAGTAATAGCCTCGTATCTGAAATAGTCTTTATACCTAGCAGTATCCTGAGTACGGCGAGACACGCGAAATCTCGTCGGAATCCGGGAGGACCATCTCCCAACCCTAAATACTCTCTAGTGACCGATAGTGAACCAGTACCGTGAGGGAAAGGTGAAAAGCACCCCGGGAGGGGAGTGAAATAGAACCTGAAACCGTGTGCCTACAAGAAGTTCGAGCCCGTTAATGGGTGAGAGCGTGCCTTTTGTAGAATGAACCGGCGAGTTACGATATGAAGCGAGGTTAAGTTGAAGAGACGGAGCCGTAGGGAAACCGAGTCTTAATAGGGCGAATTAGTATCATGTCGTAGACCCGAAACCATGTGACCTACCCATGAGCAGGTTGAAGGTGCGGTAAGACGCACTGGAGGACCGAACCAGGGCACGTTGAAAAGTGCTTGGATGACTTGTGGGTAGCGGAGAAATTCCAAACGAACTTGGAGATAGCTGGTTCTCTCCGAAATAGCTTTAGGGCTAGCGTCGATGTTAAGTCTCTTGGAGGTAGAGCACTGTTTGGGTGAGGGGTCCATCTCGGATTACCAATCTCAGATAAACTCCGAATGCCAACGAGATATAATCGGCAGTCAGACTGCGAGTGCTAAGATCCGTAGTCGAAAGGGAAACAGCCCAGACCACCAGCTAAGGTCCCAAAATATATGTTAAGTGGAAAAGGATGTGGGGTTGCACAGACAACTAGGATGTTAGCTTAGAAGCAGCTATTCATTCAAAGAGTGCGTAATAGCTCACTAGTCGAGTGACCCTGCGCCGAAAATGTACCGGGGCTAAAACATATTACCGAAGCTGTGGATCCCGTAAGGGATGGTAGGAGAGCGTTCTATAGGCGACGAAGGTGTACCGTGAGGAGCGCTGGAGCGTATAGAAGTGAGAATGCCGGTATGAGTAGCGAAAGACAGGTGAGAATCCTGTCCACCGTAAGACTAAGGTTTCCAGGGGAAGGCTCGTCCGCCCTGGGTTAGTCGGGACCTAAGGAGAGACCGAAAGGTGTATCCGATGGCCAACAGGTTGATATTCCTGTACTAGTGTATATAGTGATGGAGGGACGCAGTAGGCTAACTCAACCCAGCGAATGGAAGAGCTGGGCTAAACAGTGAGGTGTGATATGAGTCAAATGCTTATATCTCTAACATTGAGCTGTGATGGGGAGCGAAGTTAAGTAGCGAAGTGAGTGACGTCACACTGCCAAGAAAAGCTTCTAGCGTTAAGTATACACTACCCGTACCGCAAACCGACACAGGTAGTCGAGGCGAGTAGCCTCAGGTGATCGAGAGAACTCTCGTTAAGGAACTCGGCAAAATGACCCCGTAACTTCGGGAGAAGGGGTGCTGACTTAAAGTCAGCCGCAGTGAATAGGCCCAAGCAACTGTTTATCAAAAACACAGCTCTCTGCTAAATCGTAAGATGATGTATAGGGGGTGACGCCTGCCCGGTGCTGGAAGGTTAAGAGGAGGGTTTAGCGGTAACGCGAAGATCTGAATTGAAGCCCCAGTAAACGGCGGCCGTAACTATAACGGTCCTAAGGTAGCGAAATTCCTTGTCGGGTAAGTTCCGACCCGCACGAAAGGCGTAATGATTTGGGCACTGTCTCAACGAGAGACTCGGTGAAATTTTAGTACCTGTGAAGATGCAGGTTACCCGCGACAGGACGGAAAGACCCCATGGAGCTTTACTGCAGTTTGATATTGAGTATCTGTACCACATGTACAGGATAGGTAGGAGCCATTGATTACGGGACGCCAGTTTCGTATGAGGCGATGTTGGGATACTACCCTTGTGTTATGGCTACTCTAACCCGGATAGGTTATCCCTATCGGAGACAGTGTCTGACGGGCAGTTTGACTGGGGCGGTCGCCTCCTAAAAGGTAACGGAGGCGCCCAAAGGTTCCCTCAGATTGGTTGGAAATCAATCGCAGAGTGTAAAGGTATAAGGGAGCTTGACTGCGAGAGCAACAACTCGAGCAGGGACGAAAGTCGGGCTTAGTGATCCGGTGGTTCCGTATGGAAGGGCCATCGCTCAACGGATAAAAGCTACCCTGGGGATAACAGGCTTATCTCCCCCAAGAGTTCACATCGACGGGGAGGTTTGGCACCTCGATGTCGGCTCGTCGCATCCTGGGGCTGTAGTCGGTCCCAAGGGTTGGGCTGTTCGCCCATTAAAGCGGCACGCGAGCTGGGTTCAGAACGTCGTGAGACAGTTCGGTCCCTATCCGTCGCGGGCGTAGGAAATTTGAGAGGATCTGCTCCTAGTACGAGAGGACCAGAGTGGACATACCGCTGGTGTACCAGTTGTCTCGCCAGAGGCATCGCTGGGTAGCTATGTATGGAAGGGATAAGCGCTGAAAGCATCTAAGTGCGAAGCCCCCCTCAAGATGAGATTTCCCATGATTTTATATCAGTAAGAGCCCTGAAAGAAGATCAGGTAGATAGGTTAGAAGTGGAAGTGTTGTGAGACATGTAGCGGACTAATACTAATAGCTCGAGGACTTATCCTAGAAATAAGAAAGTATATTGACAGCGTAGCGGTTTCTTGATAGAATATAGGTATTCAATTTTGGATGGATAATCCAAGAAGAAGTTAAGTGACGATAGCCTAGGAGATACACCTGTACCCATGCCGAACACAGCAGTTAAGTCCTAGAACGCCGGAAGTAGTTGGGGGTTGCCCCCTGTGAGATAGGGTAGTTGCTTAGCGAATCATAAGGATTCAAACAAATCCTTTGGGAGTTTAGCTCAGCTGGGAGAGCATCTGCCTTACAAGCAGAGGGTCAGCGGTTCGATCCCGTTAACTCCCATGATTAAGGAAACTTAATAGGTCCCGTAGTGTAGCGGTTATCACGTCGCCCTGTCACGGCGAAGATCGCGGGTTCGATTCCCGTCGGGACCGAAGACTCGTTAGCTCAGTTGGTAGAGCATTTGACTTTTAATCAAAGGGTCGCTGGTTCGAGCCCAGCACGGGTCATGATGCGGGTTTGGCGGAATTGGCAGACGCACCAGATTTAGGATCTGGCGCCGAAGGGCGTGGGGGTTCAAGTCCCTTAACCCGCATAGGAAATATAAGCCGGCTTAGCTCAGTTGGTAGAGCATCTGATTTGTAATCAGAGGGTCGCGTGTTCAAGTCATGTAGCCGGCATAAGTCAAAGAGATGCGAATGTAGTTCAGTGGTAGAACACCACCTTGCCAAGGTGGGGGTCGCGGGTTCGAATCCCGTCATTCGCTTGAGGCGCCGGGGTGGCGGAACTGGCAGACGCACAGGACTTAAAATCCTGCGAGGGGTAACCTTCGTACCGGTTCGATTCCGGTCCTCGGCACTAATTGGAAAGATAGCGAAGAGGCTAAACGCGGCGGACTGTAAATCCGCTCCTTCGGGTTCGGGGGTTCGAATCCCTCTCTTTCCATCTTACGGGCATAGTTTAAAGGTAGAACTAAGGTCTCCAAAACCTTCAGTGTGGGTTCAATTCCTACTGCCCGTGTTTAAAATATGGCGGATGTGGTGAAGTGGTTAACACATCAGATTGTGGCTCTGACATTCGGGGGTTCGATTCCCCTCATTCGCCTATTGTTAATGGGGTATAGCCAAGCGGTAAGGCAAGGGACTTTGACTCCCTCATGCGTTGGTTCGAATCCAGCTACCCCAGTTATATTTTTAAGCCGGCGTGGCGGAATTGGCAGACGCGCTGGACTCAAAATCCAGTGTCCTCACGGACGTGCCGGTTCGACCCCGGCCGCCGGTATAGCTTAAAAATGGGAAACGTTGATTCGTCAGCGTTTTTTGTTTTTCTACAAAAATTTTATATCGCCCGAAGAAGGTGATCAGGAGTGATACTCATTAAGAATCAGAATTGGTACTTTAGTTAAGATGAAAAATGTACAAGTGTGTTAACCTGAGGAGGTTGTTTGCGTCCATCAATCGGACTTTGGTGATCTTTCAAAATAATAAATATGGATATTATAGGACTATGACCTACGACACTTTTAAGGAAGAGACCAAAAAGTAATTTTTGATGTTTCTTAAGTGTGAACGTATCGCATGTTTATTGTTTTCGTTTAGTCTGATTTTTTTGCTTTTAATTTTGGGTGTTGAGTGCTATTGTTGAGGTGTTTTATAGTCATTTGAATCAAGAATAAGACAGCAGAAAACGGATCACTTAGCAGAATTATTCTATATACCCCGATTAGTTACTGTCCTAATGTTGATTCATTGCACTAAATATGGCACTTTCTAGTGAGACCTTTAGTGCGTTTCTTCATATGTCTTATGGGACCTTTAAAAGCACCATAATTTTTGTTTTTTTGTGTCTACTGCAGAAATGGTGGTGTCTCGTAGTATCCTCTGCTCATAGTAATTTCTGCTAAGAGCATGGACTGTTGTTAGATGTTGTTTATGGTGAAGACCACAATCATACTTTAAACAAAAATGCTGCCTTTAATTTAAACCTGTTACGGAAGATGTGCCTGCATTTTCGTAAAGTCATGACTTTTCCCAAAAAAGATATAAGCTATTGTCGTAAATAACGCTATATTTCTGTCCATTTGGAAGATTATCTTGAACAGTTATTTGGTAAGAAAGGGTGACAATTGGTTTGCCTCCTACGATTACCATTTTAAAAATTGGAAGTAGGCATAAAAGAAGTGGAAGAAACTTTTCTTGCGTACGATTTGCTGGTAAAGTTCTAGAGGTTGACATTGCTTTTTAGTTTCAAAATGGAGTTACGGAGCAGTTATTAGTAGGGCAAGGTGGCGGTTTCTTCACTATTGTTACTATGTTAGTTCTTGTAGTGATTTGAAGTTTTGGGATTGCTTTTTTGAATCATTCCTGCTGTTCTTCCTCCAAGTATTATCAAGTGATTGGAAGACTATAAAAATAAAAATCGCCATATGATATTAGCGTCTTAGCTTATCAACTTATAGAAGAACTTCCATTTTTCAAAATTATAGCCACAAAGTTTTGGCGTTTTCAGATATGAAGGTAATTGAAATTGTTGGTGTAAGGATAGTTGGACCGCGCATAATATGGGTTATTTGTTTTTTTTTAAATTGACTTTTCTATCCTGAAATCACTCATTGAAATTAGCAACTTCGGGAATGTTTCTTTTTTACTTGAGAGTTTAGTTTTAGGGGCTTTTATGTTAAAATGGGAGTACGAAATGCAAGGAGAAAGTTATGTCTGAACTGTTTAAGAAATTGATGGAGCAGATTGAGATGCCACTTGAATGGAGAGATTCAAGTGTTTTTTCGTCTGGTGATATTCTTGAAGTTAAGGTACATACTGTTAGCCGTCATTGGGAATTTCATTTTTCGTTTTCGGAAGTTTTGCCTATTGAGCTTTATCGTGAATTGGCTAGTCGTTTAGTTGCGACTTTTGAACGTGCAGATATAAAGGCAACTTTCGATATTCGTGCAGAAAATAGCAGGGCTTCTGAGGAATTGATTCAGGCTTACTATCGTGAAGCGTTTGAATTACCTCTTTGTAATAGCGCTAGCTTTAAGGCTTCTTTTGCTCATTTGACGGTGAAGTCTGTTGGTGATAAAGTGATGATAGAAGCGCCAGCTTTTGTCAATAATGATCATTTTAGGAAAACTCATCTGCCACGTCTTGAGGAGCAGTTTGAGGCTTTTGGTTTCGGTCGGATAACTTTTGATATGGAGTCGCATGAGGAGATGACGCAGGAACTTCAAGAGGAGTTCTTGTCGTCTCGTGAGGCTTTGGTTGAAAAGGCTGCGCAGGAGAATTTGCAAGCTCAGAAATCTCTGGAAGCTATGGCACCAGCGCCAGAAGAGAAACCGGCTCCTAGTTTTGATTTTAAAGAACGTGCGGCTCAGCGTCAGGCTGGGTTTGACAAGGCTGAAATTACGCCAATGGTGGAGATTGAGACTGAGGAAAATCGGATAACGTTTGAGGGGCTGATATTTGATGTTGAGAAAAAAACAACTCGTACTGGTCGCCACATCATCAACTTTAAGATGACGGACTATACGTCTAGTTTTGCGATGCAGAAATGGGCTAAGGATGATGAGGAACTCAAGAAATTTGAGATGATTGCTAAGGGCAATTGGTTACGTGTTCAGGGGAATATTGAGAACAACCAGTTTACGAAGTCTTTGACCATGAATGTTCAGCAGGTTAAGGAGATTGTCCATACTCCACGTAAGGATCTGATGCCTGAGGGGCAAAAACGTGTGGAGCTTCATGCCCATACGAATATGTCTACTATGGATGCTCTTCCGACGGTTGAAGATTTGATTGATACAGCGAAGCGTTTTGGACATTCAGCGATTGCGATTACAGACCATGCCAATGTGCAGTCCTTTCCTCATGGTTATCATAGGGCTAAGAAGGCTGGTATTAAGGCTATTTTTGGCTTAGAGGCAAATGTGGTTGAGGATAGTGTTCCCATTACCTACAATGAGGTTCCGATGCCTTTGAAAGAGGCTACGTATGTGGTGTTTGACGTGGAGACAACGGGACTGTCTGCGGTTCATAATAGTTTGATTCAGATTGCGGCCTCTAAAATGTACAAGGGGAATATTATCGAGCAGTTTGATGAATTTATAGATCCAGGTCATCCATTATCTGCTTTTACGACGGAATTGACAGGAATTACGGACAATCATGTTCGTGGTTCTAAGCCTTTGCAACAGGTTTTAGAGGAATTTCAAGCTTTTTGTGAGGGAACTGTGCTGGTTGCCCATAATGCGACCTTTGACGTTGGTTTTATGAATGCTAATTATGAGCGTCAGGGGCTGCCAATCATTACGCAACCAGTTATTGACACTTTGGAGTTTGTGCGTAATCTTTATCCAGAATTTAAACGTCATGGTTTGGGACCTTTGACGAAACGTTTTCAAGTGTCGTTGGAGCATCACCATATGGCCAATTATGATGCGGAAGCTACAGGTCGCTTGCTCTTTATTTTTATCAATGATGTTTTGGATCGTCATGGCATTACGGATTTATCTGAACTCAATACAAAATTGATTGCTGAGGATTCTTATAAGAAGGCTCGTGTGAAGCATGTGACCATCTATGTGCAAAATCAGGTTGGTTTAAAGAATATTTTCAAATTGGTTTCTCTTTCTAATGTGAAGTATTTTGAAGGGGTGGCCCGTATTCCAAGAACGGTTTTGGATGCGCATCGTGAGGGCTTGTTATTGGGGACGGCTTGCTCAGAAGGGGAAGTGTTTGACACCTTGTTATCGTCTGGTATTGAGGCAGCTGTAGAGGTGGCTAACTATTATGATTTTATTGAGATTATGCCGCCAGCCATCTATGCGCCGTTGATTGCTAAAGATTTAATCAAGGATGAAGCTGCTGTTCAGCAAGTGATTAAAGATTTGATTGAGGTTGGGCGTCGTGCAGACAAGCCAGTTATGGCAACTGGGAATGTGCATTATTTAGAGCCTGAAGATGCGATTTATCGTGAAATTATTGTCCGTAGTTTGGGACAGGGGGCTTTGATTAACAGGACCATTGGTCGTGGTGAGAATGCTCAGCCTGCTCCGCTACCAGAAGCTCATTTTCGTACGACAAATGAGATGCTTGATGATTTTGCCTTTCTTGGTGAAGAATTGGCTTATGAGGTTGTCGTGACCAATACCAATGCTTTTGCGGACATTATTGAAGAGGTTGAAGTGGTTAAGGGAGACCTCTATACGCCTTATATCCCGCAGGCGGAAGAAACGGTTGCTGAGATGACTTATCAAAAGGCGTTTGAGATTTATGGTAATCCGTTGCCTGATATTATTGATTTGCGGATTGAGAAGGAATTGACCTCTATCCTAGGTAATGGGTTTGCGGTGATCTATCTGGCTTCTCAGATGCTGGTAAATCGTTCGAATGAGCGTGGTTATTTGGTTGGTTCACGTGGTTCTGTTGGGTCAAGTTTTGTTGCAACGATGATTGGGATTACGGAAGTTAACCCGATGCCACCGCATTATGTTTGTCCAAATTGTCAACATAGTGAGTTTATCACGGATGGTTCTTATGGTTCGGGATATGATTTACCTAATAAGGATTGTCCAGAATGTGGAACGCTCTATAAAAAGGATGGGCAGGATATTCCCTTTGAGACCTTCCTTGGTTTTGATGGGGATAAGGTTCCTGATATCGATTTGAACTTTTCGGGTGATGATCAGCCAAGTGCCCATTTGGATGTGCGTGATATTTTTGGAGAAGAATACGCTTTTCGTGCAGGTACAGTAGGTACAGTTGCAGATAAGACGGCTTATGGGTTTGTTAAGGGCTATGAGCGTGATTATGGTAAATTTTACCGTGACGCTGAAGTTGACCGTTTGGCAAAAGGTGCGGCAGGTGTTAAGCGAAACACGGGACAACACCCTGGTGGTATCGTTGTTATTCCTGATTATATGGATGTTTATGATTTTACACCTGTTCAATACCCTGCTGATGATGTGAACGCGGCTTGGCAGACTACTCACTTTAACTTCCATGATATTGATGAAAATGTTTTGAAACTCGATGTTCTGGGACATGATGATCCTACCATGGTGCGTAAGTTGCAAGATTTATCGGGCATTGATCCTAAGGACATTTTAGCTGATGATCCAGGCGTAATGGCTTTGTTCTCTGGAACAGAGATTCTTGGGGTGACACCAGAGCAAATTGGAACACCGACTGGTATGTTAGGAATTCCTGAGTTTGGAACGAACTTTGTTCGAGGCATGGTTGAAGAAACCAAACCGACAACCTTTGCGGAATTGTTACAGTTATCAGGGCTATCACATGGTACGGACGTTTGGCTTGGAAACGCACAAGATTTGATCAAGCAAGGGATTGCAACGCTGAAAACGGTTATTGGGTGTCGTGACGATATCATGGTTTATCTGATGCATGCGGGACTTCCTCCTAAGATGGCCTTTAACATCATGGAGCGGGTTCGTAAAGGGATGTGGCTGAAAATCTCTGAGGAGGAGCGTAATGGTTATATTCAAGCCATGCGTGATAACAATGTTCCTGATTGGTATATTGAATCCTGTGGTAAAATCAAGTACATGTTCCCGAAAGCTCACGCGGCAGCTTATGTTTTGATGGCTTTGCGGGTGGCTTACTTCAAGGTTCATCATCCGATCATGTATTACTGTGCTTACTTCTCTATCCGTGCGAAAGCTTTTGAATTGAAAACCATGTGTGCAGGTCTGGATGCAGTCAAGGCTCGTATGAAGGACATTACTGAAAAACGCCAGCGTAATGAGGCAAGTAATGTTGAAAATGACTTGTTTACCACTCTTGAAATTGTCAATGAGATGTTAGAGCGTGGTTTTAAGTTTGGGCAACTAGATTTGTATAAATCAGATGCAATTGACTTCTTGATTGAAGGAGATACCTTGATTCCACCATTTGTAGCTCTTGAGGGATTGGGGGAAAACGTTGCGAAGCAACTAGTTGCGGCGCGTGCAGAAGGGGAATTTCTTTCTAAGACAGAATTGCGTAAACGAGGTGGTTTATCATCGACTCTTGTTGAAAAATTAGATGAAATGGGCATCTTGGGTAATATGCCAGAGGATAACCAATTAAGTTTATTTGATGACTTATTTTAAGAAAACAGTTCGTGAGAGCTGTTTTTTCTTGTTTAAATAGCTGTTCTTTGATAGAATAGCACTAAATAGTAATAAAGGAGGTTTTATGCCGAATTTTAAGAATAATGCAGTCAAGTCAATGGTGGTTCTTCGTAAGGCATTTCGTACGATTGATGCTAAGGTTTCAGAAAGTTTTAAGGAGTTTGAATTGACACCTGCTCAGTTTGGTGTTTTAGATGTCCTTTATGCTAAAGGCAGTATGAAAATTGGTGATTTGATTGATAGTACACTAGCTACTTCTGGCAATATGACTGTGGTCATTAAAAATATGGAGAAAAAGGGTTGGATAAATAAGACTGCTTGTCCTAATGATAAACGTGCTTTTTGGATTGATTTGACAGATCAAGGAAGAGAGGTTATTGCGGCAGCTTTACCAGCCCATATTGAAAAAGTTGAGGAGACATTTGCTGTTTTGTCACCAGATGAGCAGGTGCAGCTGATTGACTTACTTAAGAAATTTAAAAATTGTTGAGCAAATGGGTTGACTATATTACTAAGTAGTGATAATATGGTGCCATAACATTACTATGTAGTGTTTTTAGAAGGAGACGTCATGTCAATCATCAACACTATCAAATCATTTTTCAATATCAATAAAAAAGAAGAGGAAAAATCTATGAAAAACATTCTATTTATCGTTGGTTCACTCCGTGAAGGCTCATTTAACCATCAACTAGCAGCAAATGCTGAAAAAGTTTTAGAAGGTAAAGCAAACGTTTCTTACCTCAACTGGAAAGAGGTTCCTGTTTTTTCACAAGATCTTGAAACACCAGTATTGCCAGCTGTTCAAGCTGTACGTGATGCAGTTGTTGCAGCAGATGCTATCTGGATTTTCTCACCAGCATACAACTTTGCTATCCCAGGTTCATTGAAAAACTTGCTTGACTGGTTAAGCCGTGCGATTGATCTTTCTGATACTACTGGTGCGTCAGCACTTCAAGATAAAGTATCAACCGTATCTGTTTTAGCTAACGGTGGACACGAGCAAGTAGCAGATGCCTTCCGTAACTTGATGCCATTTATCCGTACACAATTCGTTGATCAAGTGACTTTCTCAAAAGTTAACGATTCAGCTTGGGCAGATGGTCAATACGTTGCAACAGAAGAAGTTCTTGCAGACCTTAACAAACAAGCAGAAGCTCTTCTTGCAGCTCTTAACTAATCAACTTTATAGATTCTGTCATTATTGGCAGGATTTTTATTTTTTTGAAAAAATATAGAATAAGGGGTTGACATTTGAATAAATATAACATAAAATACATATACGATAATAAAAATACAAAGAAAAGGTTGGAATTATGAAAAAATTATTAACTTATGTCATGGCAGGATTTTTAGCATTAACCTTGTCAGCTTGTGGTAGCTCTAGTAGCAAAGAGGACACTTCTTTGAAGGATGTTCAGGATAAGGGGAAATTAGTGGTGGCTTTGAGTCCTGATTATGCTCCTTTTGAGTTCAAAACCTTGGTGGATGGCAAAGATACAATCGTCGGAGCCGATGTGGAAATTGCTAAGGCAATTGCAGATAAATTGGGTGTCGAAGTTGAATTGTCACCAATGTCATTTAACAATGTGTTAGCTAGTCTTTCTTCTAAGAAAGCTGACATTGCAATCTCAGGAATTTCTGCGACTGAGGAGCGTGCAAAAACGTTTGATTTCTCAGATGTGTACTACAATGCAAAAAACATCGTTTTAATTAAAAAAGAGAACTTGGAAAAATACAATACAGCCGCTAGCCTATCTGGTAAATCAATTGGGGCACAAAAAGGTTCGATTCAAGAACCGATTGTAACAGAACAATTGTCTGAAGGGCACTTGGTATCTTTGGTTCAAGTCACTGAAATGATTAACGAGTTGAAAACAGGAAAACTCGATGCAGTGGTCTTGGAAGAGACAATTGCTAAAGGTTATGTCTCTCAAAATGATGATTTAGTCATTGCTGAGATTCCCCTAAAAGAAGATGATAGCGAGCCAGGAAGTGCGGTAGCTATGGCCAAAGGAAGTGAGTCACTTAAAAAGGCTGTCAATGAAGTGATTGAAGAATTGAAAGCATCTGGTAAAATCGATACTTTTGTTCAAGAAGCCTATGAGTTATCACTATCTGCTGAATAAGTCAAAATGCCTGAGAGGAGTTCTCAGGTTTTTTGTTCGCCTAAAAAGTTTGTGAAATCACTAACTATAACAGCGTTTACAAAGGGTGGAATATGCTAAAAATAAGCGGTTCAAAAATTTGCACTTTGTGAAAAAAAAGAATATCATATTGGGGTAATATGATTAAATGGAGGCCGTAATGGTAACACTTTCAAAAGAACAACATTTAGAAATGTTTCTGAAAATGGAACGCATTCGTGAATTTGATATGCGTATCAACAAACTTGTTCGTCGTGGTTTCGTACAAGGGATGACTCACTTTTCAGTTGGTGAAGAAGCTGCTAACGTGGGTGCGGTTCAACACTTGAGCTACGATGATATTTTCTTCTCTAACCACCGTGGGCATGGTCAATCAATTGCTCAAGACATGGATTTGAATGCTATGATGGCTGAGCTTGCTGGTAAAGCAACTGGTGTTTCAAAAGGCCGTGGTGGTTCAATGCACGTTGCTGACTTTGCTAAAGGTAACTACGGTACTAACGGTATCGTTGGTGGTGGTTATGCGATGGCTGTTGGTGCAGCCTTGACACAACAATATAAAGGAACTAAGAATATCGTTGTGGCTTTCTCTGGAGATGGTGCGACTAACGAAGGATCATTCCACGAGTCTGTTAACATGGCAGCAACATGGAAATTGCCAGTTATCTTCTTTATCATCAACAACCGTTACGGTATCTCAATGAGTATCGAAAACGCAACAAACACGCCTCACCTCTACACTCGTGCTGAGGCTTATGGTATCCCAGGTTTCTACTGTGAAGATGGTAACGATGTTCTTGCCGTCTATGAAACAATGGGCAAAGCTGTTGAACACGTTCGTGGTGGTAACGGACCAGCGATTGTTGAGGTTGAATCTTACCGTTGGTTTGGTCACTCAACTGCGGATGCAGGTGTTTACCGTACGAAAGAAGAAGTTGATGAGTGGAAGAAAAAAGATCCAATGATCAAATACCGTCAATACTTGACAGCAGAAGGTATTGCTACTGATGAAGAACTTGATGCCATCCAAGCACAAGTGAAAAAAGAAGTTGACGATGCTTACGAATTTGCACAAAACAGTCCAGATCCAGACTTGTCTGTAGCCTTTGAAGACATCTGGGTAGATTAAGAAATTTTTAGCAAATAAACTGTGATATTTCAGACAGGGCGACGTAGTCGCTCGCTAAAAGGCACTTTCCGCCGTGGTGAAAGCACTAGAAGATAAGCGGTCTAGTGCGAAAGGGGTCTGCGAGACTTTGGCTCGCAGAAAAGGAATGGAACACCGAAGGTGTTCGCTTCCGCCCCTCACCACTTAAGGATACGTGCCAAAAGAAAAAATCATTTTCGGAGAAAATAACATGTCAGAAACAAAATTAATGGCTTTGCGTGAGGCGATTAACCTTGCAATGAGCGAAGAAATGCGTAAAGATGAGAACATCTTCCTTATGGGTGAGGACGTTGGTATCTATGGTGGTGACTTCGGGACATCTGTAGGTATGCTTGCTGAGTTTGGTGAGAAGCGTGTTAAAGACACCCCAATCTCTGAAGCAGCGATTGCCGGTGCGGCAGTTGGTGCTGCGATTACTGGACTTCGTCCAATCATCGACCTTACTTTCATGGACTTTATCACTATTGCGCTTGATGCGATTGTCAACAATGGTGCGAAAAACAACTACATGTTTGGTGGTGGTTTGAAAACTCCTGTTGTTTACCGTGTGGCTTCAGGTTCAGGTATTGGTTCAGCAGCGCAACACTCACAATCACTTGAAGCGTGGTTGACACACATTCCAGGGATTAAAGTGGTTGCTCCAGGTAATGCTAACGATGCTAAGGGGCTTTTGAAATCAGCTATCCAAGATAACAACATCGTTATCTTCATGGAGCCAAAAGCGCTTTACGGTAAAAAAGAAGAAGTGACTCAAGACCCAGATTTCTACTTGCCACTTGGTAAAGGTGAAATCAAACGCGAAGGTACAGATATCACTATCGTATCTTACGGTCGTATGCTTGAGCGCGTGTTGCAAGCGGCTGAAGAAGTTGCTGCAGATGGTATCAATGTTGAAGTTGTTGACCCACGTACGCTTATCCCACTTGATAAAGAAATCATTATCAACTCAGTTAAGAAAACTGGTAAATTGATGCTTGTCAACGACGCCTACAAGACTGGTGGTTTCATCGGAGAAATCGCAACAATCGTTACAGAAAGCGAAGCCTTTGACTACCTTGACCACCCAATCGTACGTTTGGCGTCAGAAGATGTGCCAGTACCGTACGCACGCGTTCTTGAACAAGCAATCTTGCCAGACGTTGCCAAAATCAAAGCAGCGATTTACAAAATGGCAAACAAAGGAAACTAATTTTCCAACTTAGACGTTTAGGGCTAAAGCTGACGAAAGTTAGCTTTAGCTCGATAGTTTCTGTGTAGTGAGATTATGAGTATTGAATTGGTATTTGAACTAATTGCCTTTTCTCACCACAAGGAATTATCATAAAAGAAACTTTCTAATAAAACTGAAAGGAAAAAACATGGCTTTTGAAGTAATCATGCCGAAACTCGGTGTTGACATGCAAGAAGGTGAAATCATCGAGTGGAAAAAAGCTGAAGGTGACACGGTCACTGAAGGCGAAGTCCTTCTTGAAATCATGTCAGATAAGACAAATATGGAGCTTGAAGCAGAAGAATCAGGTGTTCTTTTGAAAATCACTCGCCAAGCTGGTGAGGTTGTTCCAGTTACTGAAATTATTGCTTATATTGGTGAAGCTGGTGAGAGTATTTCGACGTCAGCTTCTGAAACAGTTACTGAGGTGGCAGATCCAGTTGAAGCAGCTGTTGTTGCACCTAAAGTAGAAGCGCCAGCAGTTGTTGCAGCTACACCACAAAATCATGGTGGTAAGGTTCGTGCAACGCCAGCAGCTCGTAAATTAGCTGCTGAACAAGGTGTTGACCTTGGTCTTGTACCTGGAACGGGTGCGAATGGTCGTGTGCATAAAGAAGATGTTGAAAACTTTAAAGGTGCACAACCTAAAGCAACTCCACTTGCTGCTAAAATTGCAGCTGATAAAGGAATTGACCTTGCAACTGTTGTTGGAACAGGTGCTCGTGGTAAGATTACCAAAGAAGATGTCCTTGCTCTTGTAGCGCCAGCAGTTGTTGCAGAAGCAGTACAAGCACCAAAAGCTGAAGAAAAACCGGCTAAAGAATTGCCAGAAGGTGTTGAAATCATCAAGATGTCAGCAATGCGTAAGGCTATTTCGAAAGGTATGACGCACTCATACTTGACGGCTCCAACCTTTACGCTTAACTACGACATTGACATGACGAACCTTATGGCGCTTCGTAAACAAGTGCTTGAACCAATCATGAATAAAACAGGTCTTAAAGTGACCTTTACAGACCTTATCGGTCTTGCTGTTACACGCACGTTGATGAAAGAAGAACACCGTTATCTTAACGCTTCTCTTATCAATGATGCTCAAGAAATTGAGCTGCACAAGTTTGTAAACATTGGTATTGCAGTTGGTCTTGATGAAGGCTTGGTTGTACCAGTTGTTCATGGTGCGGATAAGATGAGCTTGTCAGACTTTGTGGTGGCGTCTAAAGATGTCATTAAAAAAGCACAAACTGGTAAGTTAAAAGCAGCAGAAATGTCAGGTTCAACCTTCTCAATCACTAACTTGGGAATGTTTGGTACGAAGACATTTAATCCAATTATTAACCAACCTAACTCAGCAATCTTGGGTGTTGCCTCAACAGTTCAAACTCCAGTTGTTATTGATGGTGAAATCAAAATCCGTCCAATCATGGCACTTTGCTTAACAATTGACCACCGTATTGTGGATGGTATGAATGGTGCTAAATTCATGGTTGACCTTAAGAACTTGTTGGAAAACCCATTAGAATTGTTAATCTGATAAGAACATGCTGCTATCCCATTAAGGGAGTCCGGTAATAATCGTCACTCTTGATGGGATGGCTTTGAGGCGACGAAGTCGCTAATACTTGCTTTGTACCATAGTGGAAATTAAGCTCTTATCGTAGTAAAATAAAAATAAGAAGCTGGGCTATTATCAGTGGTATCGTTTGTAATTCTCCAACAGAAATGAATTGACGGTACTGATTGATGGTCTTTGCTCTGCTATGTGACGAAAGCAAAAAAGAGAAATAAAGCTTTAACCGAAAGGAAACTAAATAAAATGGCTTTTGAAGTAATTATGCCTAAACTTGGCGTTGATATGCAAGAAGGTGAAATCATCGAGTGGAAAAAAGCTGAAGGTGATACAGTCACTGAAGGTGAAGTTCTTCTTGAAATCATGTCAGATAAAACAAATATGGAACTTGAAGCAGAAGAATCAGGTGTTCTTTTGAAGATCACTCGCCAAGCTGGTGAAGTTGTTCCTGTTACCGAAATCATTGCTTACATTGGTGAAGCTGGTGAGACTATCGCAGACGCGTCTGCTGCAACTCCAGCTCCTGCTGAAGTAGCACAAGCTACAGCTGATCTTAAAGCAGCTGGTCTTGAAGTGCCTGCTGCACCTGCTGTTGCAGCGGCACCTGCTGCTGATAAAGCTCCGCTTGCAGACAATGAGTACGATATCGTTGTTGTTGGTGGTGGACCTGCTGGTTACTACGCAGCTATCCGTGGTGCTCAACTAGGAGGTAAAATTGCTATCGTTGAAAAATCAGAATTCGGTGGTACTTGTTTGAACGTTGGATGTATCCCAACGAAAACTTACCTTAAAAATGCTGAAATTCTTGATGGTCTTAAAATTGCAGCAGGACGTGGTATCAACCTTGCTTCTACGAACTATGCGATTGATATGGATAAGACTGTTGACTTCAAAAACTCAGTTGTTCGTACCTTAACAGGTGGTGTTAAAGGTCTTTTGAAGGCTAACAAAGTAACGATGTTCAACGGACTTGGTCAGGTGAACCCAGACAAGACAGTTACTATCGGTTCAGAAACCATCAAAGGTCGCTCTATCATCCTTGCAACAGGTTCAAAAGTATCACGTATCAATATCCCTGGTATCGAATCACCACTTGTATTGACTTCAGATGATATCCTTGACCTTAAAGAAATGCCAAAATCACTTGCTGTTATGGGTGGAGGTGTCGTTGGTATCGAGCTTGGACTTGTTTGGGCATCATATGGTGTGCCAGTTACTGTTATCGAAATGGCCGACCGCATTATCCCAGGTATGGATAAAGAAGTGTCACTTGAACTTCAAAAAATCCTTGCTAAGAAAGGCATGACCATCAAGACGAACGTTGGTGTGTCAGAAATTGTTGAAGCTAATAACCAATTAACATTGAAACTTAACAATGGTGAAGAAGTTGTTGCTGAAAAAGCTCTGCTTTCTATCGGACGTGTCCCACAATTAGCAGGACTTGAAAACCTTAACCTTGAAATGGATCGTAACCGTATCAAAGTTAATGCCTACCAAGAAACATCAATTCCAGGTATCTATGCTCCAGGTGATGTGAATGGTACGAAAATGCTTGCTCACGCTGCTTACCGTATGGGTGAAGTGGCTGCTGAAAATGCAATGCATGGTAACGTTCGTAAAGCAAAACTTGACTACACACCAGCCGCTGTTTACACACACCCAGAAGTGGCTATGGTTGGTTTGACTGAAGAACAAGCGCGTGAACAATATGGAGATGTTCTAGTTGGACGTTCTAGCTTTGCTGGAAATGGTCGTGCCATCGCTTCTAATGAAGCACATGGTTTTGTTAAAGTGATTGCAGAGCCAAAATACCATGAAATCCTAGGTGTTCACATCATCGGACCTGCAGCAGCAGAACTTGCTAATGAAGCATCAACAATTATGGAAGCTGAATTGACAGTTCATGATGTTGCACAATCAATCCACGGACACCCAACCTTCTCAGAAAACATGTATGAAGCCTTCATGGATGTTCTTGGAGAAGCTATCCATAACCCACCACGTCGTAAATAAGAAATGACTTAAAGATTCTAGTATATAGTGCTAGAGTCTTTTTATGCTTGTTCAGAACAGGAATAGTCCTTTTTATAGTGTTTTATCTTTAATACTTAACAAAAATCAAAAATTACTTTTTTGCTTCTTTCTTAGAAAGGTGCGGACGCAAGCAACCTCCTTTGGAGTTTCATTGCTACTTTTTGAGCCTAGGTCTCAAAAAGTCCGTTATAATCAAGAGTTTACTCTTGATTATAATACCACCATGGCGAAAGAAGCGCTGGGAAATTGATACCTTTATTGGTCCTTTAGTTTGCTCAATATGCTAATTTTGATTTTTATAGAGTATAAAATAGTAAACTCGTTTAAGATAAATTGTCTCAGTCACAATGAATTCCCCTTCAATATATGGTTGTTTTATCATATCTTATTGCTGGTATTTTCTGCAATCATTACGAGCGACGAAGTCGCCACAACTAGCACTTTCCGCAGTGGTGATAACACTAAAACTAATAAGTTTTAGTGTGTGTGGGTGAAATTGTCCAGTGGACAGTTTCAGCCTGAGCTTAGAAACCTGGGAGCGAAGGAAACCTAGGCTTGCCAAGAAGGAATGGAACTCTGTAGGAGGGGAGGTTCTGATACTGACTTCGTCAGCTTCATTTCCCACCTCAAAAGGTCTCCTAGACCTTTTGAGCGCCCCACACCCATTAGGAGAAGTGCTAACAAAAATACTAAATAAAAACTAATTGATTTTATCAGTATTTAGAATCACTTTAATGTTATTTAAAATGCTTAGATTAACTTGACGACGATTTGATATTTTGTTAATTTAAGAGGTATTGCAATGCTTTGTAGGCTTTGAGGGAGGTAACTCATGAAAGCATTAAATGGGTTAGTCCCTGTGTTATTTATATTGATTTTTTTATCTTTAACGATTGGGGCTAGTTCCCAGTTTTCTTGGCTAGGCTTATATCAAGGTGATGATATGGCTAGTCACGTTTTTTGGCAGTCACGTTTGCCAAGAACTTTAGCTATTTTATTATCAGCTGGAGCGATGAGTTTATCTGGCTTACTCATGCAGACAATTACACAAAATCACTACGCAGCGCCATCAACTGTAGGAACTGTCGAGGCGGCACAATTAGGGATGTTAGTGTCACTCTTCTTTTTTCCACGGGCGACCTTGTTTCAGAAAATGGTCTTTGCCTTTAGTGCTGCTATGTTAGCCACGCTCTTTTTTATCAAGGTTGTGCGTCGGTTACAGTTTAAGGAGAAATGGCAGTTGCCTTTAGTTGGAATGATTTATGGTGGGATGATAGGGGCCTTTGCACAAATGATTGCTTATCGTTTTAATCTGGTACAGTCTATGTCCTCCTGGACGCAGGGATCATTTGCCATGATTCAGACGAAGCAATATGAATGGCTTTTCTTAAACCTTGTGATTTTAGGAGCCGTTTGGTATTTTTCAGAAGGATTCTCGCTGATGAGTCTAGGTGAGGATACAAGTCGTGTACTAGGTCTTCCCTTTGAACGTATGGAAGGACTTGCCTTATTGTTGATTTCGCTGACGACAGCAACAACGATGATTACAGTTGGAGGTCTTCCCTTTATTGGGATTATTATTCCTAACTTGGTGCGTTTGCATATTAGCGAACACTTGAAAAATTCTCAGGCTGTAGTGGTGTTAGCGGGTTCTTGCCTCGTACTAGCTTGCGATATCTTTGCACGGTTAGTCATCCGTCCTTATGAGGTATCAGTTTCTCTAATTTTAGGTATTTTAGGGTCATTGGTCTTCATTTTACTCTTGTGGCGAGGTGAGCGACATGGGTAAGATGCAATCTAAACGTCGGCAGTTATTGTGGTTACTGATTATTTTGGCAATAGGCTGTGCAGTACTCTATACTTATCCTTTTGGTGGTCGTGTGGTTCCTTATATTTTGAAGTTGCGGCTACGGAAAGTTTTGACTTATGCCCTTGTGGCTGTTATTGCAAGCTTTTCAACCATTAGTTTTCAGACTATCACAGGAAATCGCTTTTTAACCCCATCAGTTCTCGGGCTAGAAAGTCTTTACGTTCTCATGCAATCTGTTTATCTTTTTTTCTATTGGAAATGGATTGAGCAACAGGCACCGAATCCCATTGTGGAATTCCTCGTGGTTTTGCTGATTCAATTGCTGTTCTTTGGTCTTTTGCAACCGATTATTCGTAACTTATTGACCAAGGGATTTGGAACGATTTTACTCATCTGTATGTCATTAGGAACCTTGTTTAGAAGTTTTTCGACTTATTTGCAGGTACTTATGGATCCTAATGAGTATGACAAATTGCAGGGCAAACTTTTTGCTTCCTTGCAACATGTTAATACCGATGTGCTTGCTATTGTAACGGTTCTTGTGGCCAGCTCTGCTATTTTCCTTTATCGTAAAAGTGCGATTCTGAATGTCTTTTATCTTGGGAAATCTAATGCGACGCTTCTTGGGGTTGATGTGGAAAAAACGCAACAGACGGTCCTGTGGGTGGTAGTGCTATTGGTGTCTGCCTCGACAGCCATGGTTGGTCCGATGAGTTTTTTTGGCTTTATGGTGGTCAATATCGTCCATCAGTTGCTTAACTATTATGAACACAAGTGGTTGTTTGGTGTGGCTAGTTTGTTAGGATTTGTGGTCTTAGTGATAGGCCAAGGTGTTTTAGAGCGGTTATTTAACTACCAGATCACGATTGCCATGTTGGTGGAACTATTAGGTGGAGCCTTTTTCTTCTATTTATTGTATAAGGAGCGGATGACATCATGATGAAGATGGCACAAATTGTAAAATCTTACGGAGACAAAGCTATTTTAAAGGCTGTTAATCTGGATATTGCTCCTGGGCAATTTACGGCTTTTATTGGACCGAATGGAGCTGGAAAATCAACACTTCTGTCAATCATGAGTCGGCTCTTGGTTAAGGATGAAGGGCTCTTGATGATCAAGGGTCAGGAAATTGAGGCTTGGCATTCGGCTGAGTTGGCAAAAGAATTGACCATGCTCAAACAGCAAATTCATTTTCAAGTCAAGTTCACTGTCGAAGAGCTAGTTGCTTTTGGGCGCTTTCCTTACAGTCAAGGTCGTCTGACAGCAGAAGACCATGCTAAAATTAATGAAGCACTGACTTATATGGACTTGCAGGATTTACGTAGTCGGTTGATTGACACCCTGTCAGGTGGGCAATTACAGCGGGTCTATATTGCGATGGTCTTGGCACAAGATACTGATATTGTCTTGTTGGATGAACCTTTGAATAACCTTGACATTAAGCAAGGGATTGCGATGATGAAAACTTTGAGACGTTTGGTTGATGAATTAGGGAAAACAGTCGTTATCGTCATCCATGATATTAATATTGCCAGTCAATTTGTCGATCAGATGGTTGGTTTTAAAGAGGGGGAAATCTTTTGCCGTGGAACCCCTCAAGAGGTGATGACAAAAACGATTTTGGATGACCTCTATAACATGGATGTTATTGTTGATGAAATCCATGGCAAACGCATTTGTATTTATCACTAAAAAGGAGACAGATATGTCAAAAACAATGAAACGATTACTTAGTGCAGTAGCACTTGTTGCAACATTTATTTTAGTAGCTTGTGGTTCAAAAACAGCTAAAGAGGAGACACCAAAGGAAACGAAAGCAGTTCCAGCAGAAGTAACGATTAAAGCGGAAAATGGGGATATCACTGTTCCAACGAACCCTAAAAAAATTGTTGTTCTCGATTTGGGAATGGCCGATACCTTACGTGCATTGGGGCATGAAGATGCGATTGTTGGTATGCCGTCTCAATCTTTACCAACTTACTTAGCTGACCTTGGTAAGAAGGATTCTGTCACAAATGTTGGTAACTTGAAAGAAGTTAATCTCGAAGCGATTGCTGAATTGGCACCTGATGTCATTATTGCTTCAGGCCGAACTCAAGGGAAAATTGCAGAATTTGAAGAAATTGCACCGACAGTTTACTTTGCTACAGATAGCGCTGACTATCTTAATTCGGTTAAAAACAATGTGACAGAAGTGGCTAAACTGTTTGGCGATGAAGCAGTAAAAACAGCCAAAAAAGAATTGGCAGAGCTAGATAATATTGTTTCTATTGCCACAAAAGCTAATGACGGAACAGCTCAAACAACCTTGATGGTTCTTTTGAATGAAGGAAATATTGCAGGTATCGGATCGGAAGGTCGCTATGGCTTTGTCTATAATACTCTAGGTTTCAAGCCAACAAGTCTTGAGATTAAAGAAGAAGCGCGTGGCGGTCGCCGTGGTGGTGGCCATGGACAAGGGCTCAGCTTTGAATCAATTGCAGAAGTTAATCCAGATACGATTTTTGTTGTAGATCGCACCCTTGCTATTGGTGGTGATACGTCAACCAATGCGGACGTCCTTAATAACGCGTTGTTACAAGGAACAAAGGCTGGTCAGAACAAACGTATCATTACGCTAACATCAGACCTGTGGTACCTATCAGGTGGTGGACTTGAGTCAACACGCCTCATGTTTGAAGAAGTTGCTGAACACGCAGGAAAATAATTAATAAGATGAACTCAGACAGGAAAAGTAGTCTGAGTTTTTTGCTGTGCAAAATTGTCTAGTTTCCAAATTATAATAGACTGAGAAAGGAATAGGACAAGAAAAGGAGCTACTGCTAGAACTAGCTTTCATCCCATTTTTTAACGATATCCTAACCTTTACTCAATTCACTATCGAAAGGGCTTTCTTAGGTACTTGTCACCCACATAATCCAAGGATAAGCGTTGATAAGCAATTCAGGGTGTCAATTATTTTTCAGTTTTTACTTGCTTTTATGGAATTATAGGTTTATAATCTATATATACTTAAATTAAGCATATGTAAAAATTAAGGAGGTTGATATGTATTACCCTATTCCATCCCCTGTGATTGAGTTTCTGGTGCTGGGGATTGTGGCTGAGCAAGATTCTTATGGCTATGAGATTAGTCAGACCTTGAAATTGCTCACTCCCATCAAAGAGTCAACGCTTTACCCTATTTTGAAGAAAATGGAGCTGAGCGCTTATCTCGAAACCTATTCGGAAGCTCATCAAGGAAGACAACGCAAATATTATCGTAGAACCACTCTAGGGAGCCAACAGTTTACGTATTTAGAAGAAGAATGGCTGCGCTACTCAGCAGCAATTCTTGACATGGCGAAAGGAAGATTGAAAAAATGACAGGACAAGAATTTTTACAGCGTTTAGAAATGGCTTTGGCTAGTTTAACAGACAGTCAAAAGCAAGAAGTAATGGCTTATTTCAAAGAATACCTTGCAGAAGCTGGGGATAATGCGGAGGCAATTGCTGAGCTTGGTCATCCAGAAGAAGTGGCTAAAGAACTGGTTGGGCAATTTCAAGAAAAAGGCATTTTAGAAGAAAGAGCCCAAGAGCTAACCGTTCGTGAGTCATTGGCTGATGTGACAACTCTTCAAATCACTTTACACGATTTTGATGTGATTGTTGAGCAGGATGATGTGTCAGAAGTTGTTATCGAAGCGGTAGAAGAGGTGAAAGAACTCTTAGCCATCTCAAGAGAAAATGGTAAGGTCACTATTGCGCAAACTTCTGATACGGCACGTTATAAAACCATTTCTATTTTAGGGTTATTTTCAGTCAAGACAAGAATGGCGTCTGGAGTAACGGTAAAAGTACCACGAAGTACGAGTTTTAAAACGGTTACGGTGACGTCAAGGGATGGCGATGCAACATTATCAGGAGTGACTGCTAATCAGGCTGTTGTGACATTAACAAATGGTGATTTAGAGTTAAAAGATTGTCGCATTGCTGATCTCAAAATGACCTTGCAAAATGGTGATGGAGAAGTAATCCATAGTACTATGGAGAATGTTTTAGGAAATTTGCAAAATGGTGACTGTGAGATTGCTGAGTGCCAACTGGGAGTAGCTGAGTTTTATTTAGCCAATGGTGATTTAGAATTAGAAAAGGTGGAAAGTCACGAAACTCTCGAATTACAACTGTCAAATGGTGACCTGATCTACCGTCACGGTAAGGCTGATCATGCAAGGGCAAAATTATCCAACGGAGACGCAACGGTGTCAGATCTTGATTTTAAAGATTTAATGCTAACACATCATTGTGGAGATGCCGCTGTTTCCTTAAAAGACGGCCAGGCAGAGGACTTAGCTATAGTGGTTGAAACAAAATTTGGAGATTATCGCGTGTTAGGTCATTCTGGAGAAAATGGTCGGTATACTCATATCAATCATCAAGCGACTCGCCAACTAACAATCACCAATCACTTTGGAGATGTTTCAGTTAACTAATACCTCTTCACTTTTTAGAGTAAGTGAAGGCTTTGGGCTTGTCTTTTGCGACCGTTTTCACTAAAATAGAAGTATCTATAGGAGGATTAACCTGTGAAATATATTGTTAACACATCAAATAACCCAGCTTATAATATTGCTCTTGAAGCCTATGCTTTTAAAGAATTGCAAGGTGAGGATGAGCTTTTTATCCTTTGGATCAATGAGCCTGCCATTATCATCGGAAAACACCAAAATGCGGTGCAAGAAATCAATAAGGAATACACAGATGCTCACGGTATCCATGTGGTTCGTCGTCTGTCAGGTGGCGGAGCTGTTTACCATGACCTTAATAACTTGAACTACACCATCATTTCTAACAAGGCTGACGAGGGGGCATTTGACTTTAAAACCTTCTCACAACCTGTGATTGAAACCTTGGCTGACCTTGGGGTAACAGCCTCATTTACGGGACGTAATGACCTTGAGATTGACGGTAAGAAATTCTGTGGTAATGCGCAAGCTTATTACAAAGGGCGCATGATGCACCACGGTTGTCTACTCTTTGATGTGGATATGACTGTTCTTGGCGATGCCCTCAAAGTCTCAAAAGATAAGATTGAATCTAAGGGAGTAAAATCTGTCCGTGCGCGCGTGACGAACATTTTAAATGAGTTGCCAGAGAAAATCACCGTTAATGAATTTTCAGATAAGCTTTTAGATAAGATGAAAGAGCATTATCCTGATATGACAGAGTATGTTTTGTCAGAAGATGAGTTGGCTAAAATCCAACAATCTTACGAAGAACAATTCTCAACCTGGGACTGGAACTATGGTACGGCACCAGATTACACCGTCGAACGTTCGGTGCGTTACCCAGCAGGTAAAATTACAAGCTATATTAAGACTGAAAACTCTGTAATCGAGACTATCAAGATTTACGGGGACTTCTTTGGAATCGGCGACGTCTCAGATATTGAGCAGCTCCTTATCGGCACGCGCTATGAGTATGCGGATGTTTTGGAGAAATTGCAGAGCATTGACACGACACACTACTTCTCACGGATGACAACAGAAGAAGTCGCAAAAGCAGTTGTGGCATAGGACAGGAATAGATGAAAAAGTTAGGAATTTTAAGTCTTGTGGTTTGTGTCACTTTACTTTTTTCTGCCTGCCAGAAAGGAAATAAATTAAATCAGGGAAACATTGAGAGAGATACTGAGAAGGTTGTTGAAGCCAAGACAGAATCGTCACAAACTACGGTATCTACTAGCTCAGAAATCCGTCAGGAGGCGCAAACCACTATTGCTGAAACATCAGAAGTTGCGGCTATTGAGAGCAATCGTAAGTGGGAAAATGCCTACGCCTGGTCTTTAGAACAAATTGGATCGGACCAGACCGAAGGGCATGCGACTCATTATGCCTTTTATGATATTGATAATGGTAGCATGGAACTGATTACAGGTCATGCTGGCAGTGATGGACAGATGTTTCTGGCATCAATTTATTACCTCAAGTCAGGGGTTTCGACCTATCTAGCTGAGTCCTATGTTCGCTCTGCTGGAGGTGGCCGAGCTGCTGCTATCATCTTTACTGACGGAATAGTTTCTCAATATTTTTGGCATTCTGGATCTGGAAATGGCGAAGCCTATCTCTATCGTTTACGGGCTGATAATAGTGGCCATGATATTCTTGACCAACAGTCCTTTGAACAAATTCAGTTCCCGGATTATCAGACAGGCCGAGATGAGGTGGACATTCAGCGTTTTGATTGGCATACATTTTAGAATAAAGATACGAATAAACAGGGAAAATTTCCCTGTTTTTGCTTTTTTATATTGACAAAGGAATAAATATGCAATAAAATGGTTTTATTCTCAAAAAAGGAAGTATATTTATGTCAAAAGAAAAAGTGATTTTAGCCTATTCAGGTGGTCTTGATACGTCCGTAGCTATTACTTGGTTGAAAAAAGATTATGATGTCATTGCCGTTTGTATGGATGTTGGTGAAGGAAAAGACCTAGAATTTATTCATGATAAGGCTTTGACTGTTGGTGCCATTGAATCGTATGTGCTTGATGTTAAGGATGAATTTGCTGAAGAGTATGTTCTCCCAGCCCTTCAAGCCCATGCCATGTATGAGCAAAAATATCCTTTAGTATCTGCTCTTAGCCGTCCTATTATTTCTAAAAAATTGGTGGAAATTGCTCACAAGACAGGTGCGACAACGATTGCTCATGGTTGCACTGGTAAAGGAAATGACCAAGTGCGTTTTGAAGTTGCTATTGCAGCACTTGATCCAAACTTGAAAGTGGTAGCTCCAGTCCGTGAGTGGAAATGGTCACGTGAAGAAGAAATTGAATATGCTAAAGCAAATGGTGTTCCAGTTCCAGCTGACCTTGATAATCCTTATTCTGTTGACCAAAACCTTTGGGGTCGTGCCAATGAATGTGGTGTCTTGGAAAATCCATGGAACCAAGCACCAGAAGAAGCCTTTGGAATTACAACCTCACCAGAACAGGCACCAGATACTCCTGAATTTGTAGATATTACCTTTGTATCTGGAAAACCTGTTGCCATCAATGGTGAAAAAATGAAACTAGCTGACCTTATTCAAACATTAAACGTGATTGCTGGTGCGCATGGTGTTGGTCGTATTGATCATGTTGAAAATCGTTTAGTGGGTATCAAATCACGTGAAATTTATGAATGCCCAGGAGCCATCACATTGTTGACTGCTCATAAAGAAATTGAAGACTTGACCTTGGTACGTGAAGTGTCTCATTTCAAACCAATCCTTGAAAATGAATTATCAAACTTGATTTACAATGCTCTTTGGTTTAGCCCAGCAACTAAAGCCATCATTGCTTATATTAAAGAAACGCAAAAAGTGGTTAATGGGACAGCTAAGGTGAAGCTTTATAAAGGACATGCTCAGGTTGTGGCTCGGAAATCTCCGAACTCTCTTTACGATGAAAATTTAGCAACCTACACGTCAGCAGATAGTTTTGACCAAGACGCAGCAGTTGGCTTCATCAAACTGTGGGGGCTTCCTACTCAAGTAAATAGTCAAGTTAATGGAACTAAGGATTAAATCATGGTAGGAAATCATAAATTATGGGGTGGTCGCTTTGAAGCTAGCCTCGAAAAATGGGTGGAAGAATTTGGGGCGTCAATTTCCTTTGACCAGAAAATGGCAGAGCAGGACATAACAGGATCCCTTGCTCATGTCACGATGCTCGGTGAGAAAGGTATTATTGCTAAAGAAGAAGCAGAGCGGATAAAATCTGGCTTAGAGGAACTTTTGATAGATTACAAAAATGGGCAACTTACCTTTGATGTAACCAACGAAGATATTCACATGAACATAGAAGCCTTACTAACCGCTAAAATTGGTCCAGTGGCTGGTAAGCTCCACACAGCTCGCTCGCGTAATGACCAAGTGGCAACGGACATGCACCTTTATTTAAAAATGAAGTTAGACGAAGTCCTAGCTAAATTAAAAAATCTTCGTCAGGTTTTGGTGGACTTAGCTGACAAGCATGTGGAAACCATCATGCCAGGCTACACGCATTTGCAGCATGCGCAGCCGATTTCGTTTGGGCACCATCTGATGGCTTATTATAGTATGTTTACTCGTGATGCGGAGCGTTTTGAATTTAATGTGAAACATACTGATTTATCACCACTGGGAGCAGCAGCCTTGGCAGGAACAACCTTTCCGATTGACCGTGAGAGGACAGCGCAGCTTATGGGCTTTGCCAAACCTTACAGCAACTCCTTAGATGCTGTATCTGACCGTGATTTTATTTTGGAATTTTTAGCCAATAGCTCTATTTTGATGATGCACATGAGCCGTTTATGTGAGGAAGTCATTAACTGGTGTAGTCACGAATACCAATTTGTGACCCTGTCAGATACCTTTTCAACAGGTTCTTCTATCATGCCTCAGAAGAAAAATCCTGATATGGCGGAGCTGATTCGGGGGAAATCAGGTCGTGTTTATGGTAATTTAATTGGGCTTTTGACGGTTATGAAATCCCTGCCTCTGGCTTATAACAAAGACCTCCAAGAGGATAAGGAAGGTATGTTTGATACGGTGGAAACCATTACAGTATCCCTTGATATTTTAGCTGGCATGCTGAGCAGTATGACTGTAAATGATAAGCGTATGGCAGAGTCAACCGAAAAAGACTTTTCAAATGCGACAGAGTTAGCAGATTACCTTGCTACTAAAGGATTGCCTTTCCGTGAAGCCCATGAAATCGTAGGTAAATTAGTCCTAGAATGTACCAAGGCAGGACACTATTTGCAAGATGTTCCCTTGGCACGTTATCAAGAAATCTCTGACTTGATTGAAGAAGATATCTATGTAGCTTTACAATCAAAAACAGCAGTTGAGCGCCGTAACTCACTTGGAGGCACAGGATTTGAACAGGTGAGATGGCAGATTGAGATGGCGAAGAAGGAATTTTAAAATAAAACGTTCGATTTATACGGACGTTTTTTGGTTTAAATAGAATGTTTGGAAAGTTTATGCTAAAATAAACAAAAAGATAAGGAGTTTGATATGAAAGCTATTGTAACGGTTGTTGGTAAAGATGGAAAAGGGATTGTAGCAGGCGTGGCAGGTAAATTGGCTGAGCTAAATCTGAACATTGATGATATTTCTCAGACGGTTTTGGATGAGTATTTTACCATGATGGCGGTGGTATCATCTGAGGAGAAACAGGATTTCACGGCTTTGCGTAGCGACTTGGAGGCCTTTGGACAAACGCTGAATGTCAAAATCAATATTCAAAGCGCAGCTATTTTTGACGCCATGCACAATTTGTAAGAGGTGACCTATGGATATTAGACAAGTTCGTGAAACAATTGATATGATTGAGGAGCAGCACTTCGATATTAGGACCATTACGATGGGGATTTCCCTCTTGGATTGTATTGATTCGGATATTGAAAAAGCTGCGCAGAAAATTTATGACAAAATTACAACTAAGGCAGCGAATTTGGTAGCGGTGGGTGATGAGATTGCAGCAGAGCTGGGGATTCCCATTGTCAATAAACGTGTCTCTGTAACGCCAATTGCGCTTATCGGAGCTGCAACGAATGCGACAGATTATCTTCCGCTAGCACATGCGCTTGACCGTGCAGCAAAGACGATTGGCGTTGATTTTATCGGTGGCTTTTCAGCTTTAGTACAAAAGGGTTACCAAAAAGGGGACGAGATTCTCATCAACTCCATTCCGCAAGCCCTAGCTCAGACAGATAAGGTCTGTGCGTCTGTCAATATTGGATCAACCAAGTCGGGTATCAACATGACCGCCGTCCGTGACATGGGGCGTATTATTAAGGAAACAGCTGACGCTTCTGACATGGGGGCAGCTAAATTGGTGGTATTTGCCAATGCGGTTGAAGACAACCCTTTTATGGCGGGTGCTTTTCATGGGGTCGGCGAAGCTGATGTCGTGATCAATGTTGGGGTCTCAGGACCTGGTGTGGTAAAGCGTGCTCTGGAAAAGGTGCGTGGTGAGAGCTTTGATGTTGTGGCTGAAACGGTCAAGAAAACAGCCTTCAAGATTACTCGTATCGGTCAATTGGTCGGTCAGATGGCGAGTGAGCGCCTTGGTGTTAAGTTTGGGATCGTTGACCTCTCGCTTGCTCCAACACCAGCAGTAGGTGATTCTGTGGCGCGTGTGCTTGAAGAAATGGGCTTGGAAACTGTCGGCACACACGGGACAACAGCTGCGCTTGCGCTTCTTAATGATGCTGTTAAAAAAGGTGGCGTGATGGCATGTAACCAAGTCGGTGGACTCTCAGGTGCCTTCATTCCTGTCTCAGAAGATGAGGGAATGATTGCGGCGGTGCAGAGTGGCTCTCTTAACTTGGAAAAACTAGAAGCTATGACGGCTATCTGTTCCGTTGGTTTGGATATGATTGCCATTCCAGAGGACACGCCTTATGAGACTATTGCAGCTATGATTGCTGATGAAGCAGCTATCGGTGTCATCAATCAGAAGACAACAGCTGTTCGCATTATTCCAAAAGGCAAAGAAGGCGACATGATTGAGTTTGGAGGGCTTTTAGGAACAGCTCCGGTTATGAAGGTCAATCAGAACTCATCAGCAGATTTCATCCATCGAGGCGGACAGATTCCTGCACCAATTCATAGTTTTAAGAATTAGTTCATCAACAGATATCAGTAGAGAAATTTATAAGAATAACAAATGAAGATTGGAGAAACACTCAAAAGGGTCTTTCTCAGTCTTCTTTTTATTTTTTCAAAAAAATAGTAAAAATGTTTGACTGTTTTCCAGATGAAGTGTACAATGTCTTTAAATAGTAAAAATATTTGACTAAATAAGGAGGTTGTGATGAAAGCCGTGGTAGTTAATCGTCCAGGTAGTTCCGATGTTTTAGAGTTAGTTGAGAAAAGCATTCCAAAGGTTAGAAATGGGTGGTCCCTAATCTGTGTCAAAGGTTTTGGCATTAATCGTTCAGAAATTTTCACGAGACAAGGTCACTCTCCTAGCGTCTCCTTTCCTCGTGTGCTTGGTATAGAGTGCGTGGGAGTAATTGTTGAAACGACGGATCATAGTCGCTTGCCTGTCGGTCAGAAGGTCTTGTCAACTATGGGCGAAATGGGGCGAGCTTTTGATGGTTCTTATGCGGAGTATGTTTTAGTACCAAATGAGCAAATTTATCCAGTGGAAACCAATTTGACTTGGGAGGAATTTGCGGCTGTTCCGGAAACCTTTTTCACAGCTTATGGGTCTATGCAGCAGCTACGTTTAGAAGATGGTGATCGGATTTTGGTCCGTGGAGCCTCTTCGGGTGTCGGTGTGGCTTTTACAAAATTAGTCAAGGCGATTTTCCCTAAGTGTCAGGTTTATGGGTCTGTCCGTAATCGTCAGAAAGAAGCGCAGCTTTTAGCCGTTGGCTATGATGGCGTTATTGTCGATAAGGATGGGAAACTGGAAACGGACCTGACCTTCCATAAGGTGTTTGAGCTAGTAGGGCCAAGCAGTATCAAAGATTCCATTGCTCACATGGAGATGTATGGCATTGTTTGCAGCACGGGGCTTCTGGGAAACCAGTGGTATTTGGAAGAGTTTGACCCGACTTATGAGTTGAGAAAAAATATCTATCTGACCACTTTTTATTCTGGTAATGTTTCGGAGGAACAATGGCAGAGCTTGTTTGACGTGATTGAGCACTATCAGATTGATGTCAAGCCAGAGAAGGTGTTTAGTCTAGATGATATCAGATTGGCACATGATTATCTTGAAAGCTCACAAGCATTTGGCAAAGTCATTGTGAGAAATAAAGAACGCTAATCCCATTTATAATGGATGTGCTGTCACCAAATTGAAAGGAAATCTTATGAAAACCGATTTAGAAATGAAATCCTATGTGCGTATCATGGATGAACAAGCTGCGCTTTATGAAAACTACGCGAGAAAACATGGCATGCAAAGCAAATCCTTGCAGCTCTTGCTATGGGTGACGAATTATCCACTAGCGACTGGAAACTATGTGACTCAAAAATTGCTAGCAGAGAAAACGTACTCAACCAAGCAGGTTGTCAATGCCACTGTTAAGAGTTGGCAGAAACAAGGCTATGTCGAATTGCGAGAAAATGCCAGTGACAAACGCCATAAATTAGTCGTTCTGACTGAAAAAGGCAGAGAGTTTGCCTCAAGTGTTGTTGAGAAACTCAATCGTATTGAAAATGAAGCGGTTCAGGTATTGACAGAAGAAGAACAACAGACCCTGACAGCCCTGACTGCCAAGTATAATGCTGCTTTGAAATTAGAAATGGAGAAGGCCTATGATAAGATTTGAAGAGGTAACGAAACGCTTTGGAAGTAAGACCGTTCTGGACCATCAAACATTTGACATTGCGGATGGGGAATTCTTAGTTTTGGTTGGGCCATCAGGCTCAGGGAAAACGACCATTCTCAAGATGCTTAATCGTCTGGTTGATTTGACTGAAGGGAAAATCATCATTGATGGCAAGCAACAAAATCAACTGGATTTACGTGAACTGCGCCTGTCTATGGGCTATGTCTTGCAACAAATTGCACTTTTTCCAAATCTGACTGTGGCTGAAAATATTGCCGTTATTCCAAAAATGAAAGGCTGGAGTAAGGACAAAATTGCAGAAAAAACACGTGATTTACTTGAAAAGGTTGGACTACCTGCGGCTGCTTACTTGAACCGTTACCCAAAAGATTTATCGGGTGGTGAACAACAAAGGGTTGGAATTGTTCGTGCGATTATTGCCGAGCCAAACTTTTTACTGATGGATGAACCTTTTTCTGCTCTGGATCCGATTAGCCGTGAACAGTTGCAGAAATTGACTAAGGCACTCCATGATGAGTTTCAGATGACGACAATATTTGTCACGCACGATGTTCGCGAAGCCTTAGAATTAGCAGATCGTATTGCCGTTCTTAATCAGGGACGTATTGTACAGTTAGCGACACCGCAAGAGCTGTTAAGCCACCCTGCTGATGCCTTTGTTCAAGAATTATTTGGAGGTGTGCTTGATGACTAATTTAATAACGACATTCCAAGATAGATTTGATGAATGGCTGCTAGCCTTGATTGAGCACTTACAAATTTCCTTGATTGCTCTTTTGATTGCTATTGTGATTTCGGTGCCACTTGCTATTTTACTGAGCAAAAATAAACGCTGGGCAGAGCTGTCCTTGCAAATGACAGGTATCTTTCAAACCATACCTTCTCTGGCCTTGCTAGGACTTTTCATTCCTTTTATGGGAATTGGGACGTTGCCTGCGGTAGTAGCGCTAGTGACTTATGCGATTTTCCCGATTATGCAAAATACCATTACCGCCCTAGATAGCATTGATCCTAGTCTGGTTGAAGCCGGTACAGCTTTTGGGATGACTAAGTGGGAACGGCTAAAAACTTTTGAAGTTCCTATCAGTCTTCCGATTATCATGTCAGGGATTCGGACGTCAGCTGTGATGATTATTGGTACGGCAACCTTGGCGTCACTCATTGGGGCTGGGGGCTTAGGTTCCTTCATCATGCTGGGAATTGACCGCAACAATTCCTCGCTCATTCTTCTTGGTGCCCTGTCTTCTGCGGTGTTGGCTGTCCTCTTTAATGCGGTTTTGAAGCTTTTGGAAAAGGCAAAGCTGAGAACCATTTTAGTTACCCTGTTTGCCATTGTGTCTGGACTCTTTGTCTCCTATGCGCCAGCCCTTTTCCCCAAAAATGAACCGACTAAGGAAACGATTACCGTTGCAGGAAAATTAGGGGCAGAGCCTGAAATCCTAATCAATATGTATAAGGAACTCATCGAGCAGGACACTGATATAAGGGTTGAGTTGAAACCAAGTTTTGGGAAAACCAGTTTTCTCTACGAGGCTCTTAAAGCTGGTCAGATTGATATCTATCCTGAATTTACAGGGACAGTGACAGGTTCTTTATTGAAAAATTCGCCCCAACTATCAAATGACCCTGAAACGGTTTTTGAAGCAGCGCGTGAAGGCATTTTAGCGCAGGACAATCTGGTCATGTTAAGGCCGATGGCTTATCAAAACACTTACGCTCTTGCAGTGACACGTGACTTTGCAGAGGAGCATGGCCTGACAAAAATTTCAGATTTGGCTAAGGTACAAGACCAATTAGTTGCAGGATTTTCATTGGAGTTTAATGACCGTGCAGATGGCTATCCTGGCTTACAAAAACTGTATGGATTAAATTTCAAGGTAAACACTATGGAGCCAAGCCTTCGCTATCAAGCTATTCAAACAGGAGATGTGAACCTTATTGACGCTTATTCAACAGATAGTCAAATCAAGCAATATGATTTAGTGGTCTTAGAAGATGACAAACAGCTCTTCCCGCCATATCAGGGAGCACCGCTTTTGAAAAAAGAGTTATTAGACAAGTATCCAGAACTGGAAAAAGTCCTAAACCGGTTAGCTGGCAAAATTTCTGAGAGCGATATGTCCGAGATGAACTACCAAGTTGATGTCAAAGGAAAACCAGCGGCGGAAGTCGCACATACTTATTTAGTGGAAAATGGATTTATTGAAAACTAGGAGAAAATGATGACAAGATACAAAGAATTATTGATTGATGACCTCACACGCGCCTACGAGCGGTTTGGAAGAGCTTTTGAAGGTGTGACTGTGGAGCAGGCTAATGCCTTTCCAGCTGCACAAATTGCTCCGCAGATTAAGTCAATGACCTGGCTACTTTGGCACACGGCAATGGTCTTGGATATTCAGATAGCAGAGTTAGCTGGTACCGAATGGCTTTATCACCAAGATTGGAAGACAAAGTTACCAGAAAACAAAAGTCAAAATCCAAGTTGGTTACATACGCTAGAAGAGGCACAAACCATCACAGTGGATAATTTTGACGATCTCTTTGCTTATTTCAAGGCAGCAAAAGAGCAAGCAGTTGCTTATATTGACAGTCTGACTGAAGACAGCCTTGATGATATTGTGGATGAGTCTTGGACACCAGCGGTAACTCGTGGGGTACGCTTGGTATCAACTTTAGATGATGTGACCATGCACTCAGGTCAGGTCTTTTATGCACGTCGCCTTTTGGGATTGACAGATTAAGGAGGAAATGATGATTGCTATTACTGGAGTGACTGGACATTTAGGAAGTCAGTTGGCACGTGGTTTATCAGAAAAAGGAATTTCAGCTAGACTTTTAGCTCGCCGACCAGAGGCTGTTGAGGTCTTACCTCACACGACCATTCACAGAGCTTATTATGATAATAGCCAAATCACTATTGATAGTCTATCTGGTGTGGATGTTCTTTTTATGGTATCAGCACGAGAGTCAGTTAATCGTGTCAAAGAACATAAAGACTTGATTGATGCCGCAAAAACGGCTGGGGTCAACCATATTATCTATACAAGTTTTTACAACGCAGCTCTTGATGCGACCTTTACCTTGGCGCGTGACCATGCCATGACTGAGGATTACATCAAACAAAATGGTTTTACCTATACCTTTTTACGTGATAATTTTTATATGGATTTCTTTGTTGATTTGGCTAATACTTACGGTGAGATAAAAGGACCCGCTGGTAAGGGAAAGGTGTCTGCTGTTGTTCGTGACGATGTTGTCAGCGTTGCGCTAGCCATTCTTCAAAATCCTGAAAAATGGGAAAATGAAACCTTGGATATGACGGGTCCTGAAGAATTGACCTTGTCAGAAATGGCAGAGCAAATTAGTAATATATGGGATAAGAAGATTTCATATGTTGAAGCAAGTGTTGACGAAGCCTACGTCTCTCGTAAAGTCTGGGAAGCAGAAGATTGGGAATACGACAGTTGGGTATCTACTTACACGGCTATTGCCAGAGGTGAACAGGCTGGAGTATCACATGATATAGAGAGGGTTTTGGGCAGAAAGGCAACAAGTCTTTCTCAGTTTCTAGAGTGAGCATAATGATGTCAAAAAAAGAAACCAATCACATAAGAATTGTCCCAGCTGGTAAATTTTTAAAACTCTTTAAAAAGGACTCCCTCTACCAGACACCGATTTTTAGAAGAAATAAAGATCGTAAAAACCTCTACTTCATCATTGTGTTTAAGTTGGATGACAAAGACAGTCTGTACGTGTTGAACCGATCAAAATTGGGCTACAGCGACAATTGGCAACGTATCAAAACCTTTACCCCATCACAACTTTACCAAGCTTTATTAGCGGTTCCTCATCGAGGGCAAATTTCGATTCAGATTTTACAGGTGCCAAGTGATCGAAAGAACCTCAAATCCTACATTACTTACTATGAACCTCAAGAGATTGATAGGCTATTGTCTGGGAAAATAGCTGACGCAGACACCTACGATCCCTTTCGAGACGCCCATTCAGCTCTTTTTCATAAAGAACATGAAGGCGATAACTTTGTTCCTAAGGAAGATTATCAAGGAATCCAAGATTTTCACCCCTTTTTAAGAGACGGTGACCAAGTCTTTTCACTGCCCTGCTTTTACCAAGATCCCGTCCGTAAAATGACCATCAAGCTCCAACTGATGGGCTGGTACTATCTAGACAAACAATTAAAAATCAGCTGGAAGCCTGATAATCAAAGTAATGCCCGCTGGCGCTCGTCCCTTCTTGCCATTGATCGAAAAACGCGCCGCTATTTCTTTCAAGGCAACATTTATCAGCAAAAAGGAACAGATCCAGTATTTCTTGAGTACCTGCAATTTGACGCTAAAGACAATATCACTGCGCAGCAAGAATTTCATCATTTAATAGAAGAAATCAAAAAACAAGAGCGACTAGCTCTGATGAAAATGAGATAGCAATACTAATAAGGCGAGACTTTTTAAAGTCCGCCTTTAGTTTTTACTTGACTTGGAGTGCACTTCAAGGTTTATAATAAGGACAAGATGAAAGGAGGCGGTCATGAATATTAAAAAGTCAGTGAAATGACGGGGATTTCCGCAGATACCATTCGTTACTACGAGAGGATTGGTTTGATTCCACCTGTAACGAGAAATACGTCAGGAATCCGTGATTTCACAGAGCATGAGGTGCAATTGTTGGAATTTGTCCGCTGCTATCGTAATGCTGGTGTGGGCGTGGAGCCTTTGATTGAGTACATTCAATTATTGAATCAAGGAGATCAGACCGTACCAGCTCGTATTGAATTGTTATCTGAGCAGTTAGAGGACATGAATCAGCGCTTAGCAGAGTTAACGCAGGCGCGTGATCGTTTGCAGTACAAGATTGACAACTACAAGAATGGTATTCTCCCTCATGAGCAAGAATTATTTGACGAATAGAGGAGTGACTAACGGCAGAAAACGAAATAGTCTACTCAAATCCGATTTTTGAACTAGGACTTGACTTGGAGTGCACTCCAAGGTGTATGATGATACTATCGAAAGAAAGGAGTAGGATAGTTGGGATGTTTTCCCTGCTATCCGAATATAGAAAAAATGAAAACTGCTATTTTTGAAAAAGCTGGCTCTATGATTATTGAAGAAGTGGCAAAGCCAACAATTCAAGCCAGTGATGATGTGATTTTAAAGATTGTTCGTGCCTGTGTCTGTGGGTCAGACCTCTGGTCTTATTCACACGGAGATGCGCGTGATAACCATACCAATAACTCTGGTCACGAAGCGCTAGCCATTGTCGAAGAAGTCGGACCAGACATTACAACGGTAAAACCTGGTGATTTTGTCATTGCTCCTTTTACACATGGTTGCGGTCACTGTGATGCCTGCCGTGCTGGATTTGACGGGACTTGTGACAATCACCCAGCCCCAACCAACTGGGGTGGCGGTTTCCAAGCTGAGTATCTCCGTTTCCACTACGGAAACTGGGCTCTCATCAAGGTTCCAGGACAGCCATCAGACTATTCTGAAGGCATGTTGAAATCCCTCCTCACCCTTGCTGACGTCATGCCAACTGGCTACCATGCTGCGCGCGTGGCACAGGTCGAAAAAGGAGACAAAGTGGTCGTTATCGGAGATGGTGCCGTTGGGCAGTGTGCGGTTATTGCGGCAAAAATGCGCGGAGCTTCTCAGATTATCATGATGAGTCGCCACGAAGACCGTCAGAAACTCGCGCTTGAGCTAGGAGCTACCGCTGTCGTAGCCGAACGTGGTGCAGAAGGGATTGCCAAGGTACGTGAAATCTTAGGCGGAGGTGCTGACGCAGCTCTTGAATGTGTCGGTACAGAAGCTGCCATCGAACAAGCCCTAGGTGTGCTTCATAATGGTGGACGAGTAGGTTATGTTGGAGTACCGCACTATAATAACCGTGCTATCGGCTCAACCTTCGCACAAAACATCTCCTTCGGTGGTGGATCAGCATCTGTAACAACCTATGTCAAAGGTGGACTTCTAAAAGCCGTCCTAGATGGAGATATCAACCCAGGTAAAGTCTTCACCAAAATCTACGACCTCGCAGATGTCAACCAAGCCTACCAAGACATGGCAGATAGGAAAACGATCAAGTCAATGCTAGTAGTCGCTGAATAAGTCAATTATTCGATGTTATAAAATGAAAGAGCCTACGACTCATAAATTTGAGTAATAGGTTCTTTTTAACACTAGCTAAATATTGGTGTAATACTCATCCAAAATCAAAATTGGCATTTTAGAACTTCTAACATCATTGATAAATCAGCAAACGAAGTGAGGTTAACAGGTTTTAGTTAGTATTATGTTCAACTTATGGTAAACTATAAGGGAGAGAATTAAATAGAAGGAGAGCGTTCAGCTATTGATGACTGAACATGGGTGATCAGCTAGGTTTTGAATGGAGATTTTAAATCTATTAGTTTACCCCACACATGTTATGACGACACGTTTATTTATTGCACGACATGGTAAGACGATGTTTAATACTATTGGAAGAGCACAGGGGTGGTCGGATACGCCTTTAACTGCAGAAGGTGAAAGAGGTATCCGTGAGCTTGGGCGTGGTTTGCGTGAGGCGCAGCTTGATTTCCAATCGGCTTATACCAGTGACTTAGGGCGCACAATCTTGACCTTGGATATTATCTTAGAAGAGATGAAGTTATCCCGCCTTCCTCATACGAGAGATAAGCGCATTCGTGAGTGGTGTTTTGGCAGTATGGATGGTGGCTTTGATGTTGATTTGTTCCATGGCATCTTACCACGTATTTTCAACCGTTCACACAAGGAGTTAAGCTATCAAGAGATGGCTGAGGGGATCTATGAGGCTGATACAGCTGGTTGGGCTGAAACGTGGGAACAGCTGAGCGGAAGAATTTTAGATGGTTTCACAAGCATTGCCAAGCAAGTTGAAGCTGGCGGTGGTGGCGATGTCCTTGTTGTCAGTCATGGAATGACGATTGGGACCTTCCTATCCTTGATTGACCCAGATTATGTGAAATCGACTTATATCGCTAACGGTAGCATTACCCAAGTCACATTTGAAGATGGGGCATTCACGATTGAGACGATCGGTGATCTCTCTTATCGTGAAAAAGGGGCAGAGCTGTTAGCTTTAAACTAATCTATTGAGATAAAAAGGTGTAGAGGTGTGTGCTTCTACACCTTTTTCTGACACTTTGTGAAGTGACCTAAAAATGACAACAGTCAATCAGTCGTAATATAATCAATCCTAGATTGGTAGCATTTTTTAATAGAAATATAGAAAGAAATTGTTGTTACGTATATTATTTCAACTAGAAGTGATGACATGATACGAGTTGAGTAAAATCGAAGCATAAAATATTCTTTTGATATTAAATTAGAAACAAGTCGCAACTGTAGCATGTTTTTTATCTGCTAGTTGACTACAGTAAAAAAACAGTTGTTATGGAAGATAATCTCATCTTTTTTCTTAAATAGACAATAGCCTCTCGTTTGTTTTTAGACACCTGTTCAGTTATAAAAACCATATTTTATACAGTTTTTGATGCAATACATAAAGATGAATATATACTATTGTTCGCTTTTTGTGTGTTTTTGAAGAGTATTTTAAAGTAAACATAGTCCTAATGTGGATTTTTTCTAATAAATAAGGAACTTTAAAGCCTAAAATGACTTAATTTTTTTCAAAAAAGAAACAAAAAACCTTGACATCGATAACAAAAAGGTGTATTATTATTATTTTTTTAGGATGATAATCCTAGAAAAAGAAAAAATAAGAGGTTCTCAAAATGAAAAAATTTGCATTTTTATCACTTGCAGCATTGACACTTGCAGCTGCTACACCTGTATTAGCTCAAGGACCAAACTTCCAAGGTAACTACGATGCAGCTCAAACAACTCGTAACGATGCTGCTGCTAAAGCTTTCCTTTACGAGCAACTTGATGCAGCTAAAGTTCTTGTAGTTGACGCAGAAGCTGAAGTGGCTCGTGCTCAAAAAGAATACGATGCTAAAGTTGCTGAAATCAACGTTCTTAAAGCTCAACTTGCAGACGTTCAAGCTAAAGTAGGTGCTGCTGAAACTGCACCTAAAGCTGAAGACAAAAAAGCTGAAGAAGCTCCAAAAGCTGAAACTAAAAAAGAAGCTAAAGTTGTAAAAGCTGCTAAAACTGCTACTACTTCTAAAGCTCTTCCAAAAACATCTGCAGTAAAATAATTTAAGATTATTTTCATAAAAAAAGGCTGTCTTATACGACAGCTTTTTTAGTAAAAAGATAAGGATACATGATGACAAGCAGACGACAAATGAAAAATAAAAAATTATTTCCAGTCTTATTTTCTATCTTAGCAGTTGCTCTAGTTGCTATTGGTGGTTACTTCTTCTTTAATAAAAACCAATCCTCTAACACGAATACTGGTAATTTTCCAAAAACAGAGCAAAAAGCCACTAAATCTGAATCCAAGAAGGCAACCTATACTGTTAGTGCTGAAGAAAAAGAATATCTAGCTAACCGCTTTGCTGGATTATCAGCGACTAACTCAGAAACAGTAGGTTACGTTTATGCTCCTGGAACGTTATTAGATGAACCTGTTGTTCAAACGACAGACAATGCGACCTATCTTGACAAAACCTTTGAAGGTGAGAATGTTCCCTTGTTAGGTGCTGTCTTTATGGATATGGACAATTCTAAAAATTTTGATGATGAGTTGACATGGCTATTTGGCCATGCTCGTGGAAGTAAGGTTCCTGACCATCGGATGTTCAAGGTGGTTAATTACTATGATGATCAAGCTTTTTTTGATGAACACCCTTATGTCGTTATTGAGACACCTGAGCGTAAATACTATTATGAAGCAGCCTTCTTGATTATTGTCCCTGAGACGACAGCTTTCTATAAAACAGAGTTTGCAAGCAAAGCTGAATTTAAAGAGCAATTGACAGAAGTTCAAAAGCAGTCGCATACAAGCAATAAAAATATCGTGATTAACGAAAATGATAAATACCTTGTTCTTTCGACTTGCCGTGAAGATGATGATACCATCCGTAGCAATCTTTACATGCGTCAAATTCCAGACGAAGAACTTCCAGAATTCTTGGAAAAACATGGTGATCAGTTAACTTATACACCAACTCGTTAATCTTGCTAAAACCCCATTTCCATAATTGGAAATGGGGTTTTTAGATGAGAATATGAAGACTTTTTGCTAGAGTGAATATTGGACATGTCCATCTGCCTTTCTATACTGAGTTGGGCATATCAGACGAATATGTCTTTTTCTGTTGCACGTCATTTTACAACGCGGGACCACTTTTTAATTATAATTTAGTTATATTTCCATCTTGTTTGAGAAAATGAATCATTGTTTCCTTTAATTCTTCGAAGTCTCCCTGAAATGTAGCAATTTCAATTGTTTTTTTTCAGTCCATCACTTAGTGAGAGATGGGACTGATAGCCATTCATTGCTAGAAACATATGTAAGGCAAGAACGGCAGTTCGTTTATTGGCATTGTAAAAAGGGTGTTTCTTAATCAAGTTTATCCAGATGATAGCCCCCTTGCTGTAAATATCTGGATAGAGTGTTTTTCCAAAAATCTCTTGTTTAGGCTGTTCAATAATCATCTGCAAGCTATTAGGATCAGCTATTCCAACGGGTTCTTTGGGAGAATATTTCCCAATAACCATAACATTGATTTTGATAATATCTTCAGCAGTTAGATACCTCATCTATCCACCAATTCTTTCAAGAGTTCATCGTATTGGTTCATTGCTTTTTCTAGTTCTCTGTCGAAATCAAATTTTGGCTTGGCTTTACGGATGATGACATTATTTCCTGAAGTGACAAATTCAATTTCTTCGCCAATTTCTGCTCCAAGTGTTTCTTTAATTTTATTTGGAATTGTGATGACAGTGCTGTTTCCTGTTTTTCTTAAAATAACATTCATGATTCCACCTCGTTTTTTGTATATACATTATAAAATGAATATACAAAAAAGTAAAGTAAATACATGGTTCTTTCAATTACATTATCACTTTCGAATGATATAAATGTTAAGTATGTTAGTGTTTTACTTGACACTTAGACTAACCTTTGGTATCTCTAAACATAGAAAAAGAGGTTGGGACATAAAATATCTCAACCTTCTATTTTTAATGGCATTAACATTAACAGATTGACGCAGTGGTTGATTGGAAGTCCTAACTGGACACTTTTTCATTTTCAAGTGTCCACCTAAAATAGTCCACTGGACTATTTTGCTACCACGCAATCGTTAGCGGCCATCCTATACGAATGTGATGAACTTCGTTCATCTTATTTCCAACCTCCAAAGGTCTCCCAGACCTTTGGGGCTGTGCGGATGTGGGAGTGAAACTGTCCAGTGGACAGTTTCAGCCTAAGCTAAGAAACCAGAGAGTGAGATCTAGGCTTGCCAAGAAGGAATGGAACTCTGTAGGAGGTCGCTTCCGCCCCACACCACATTAGGAGAAGTGTTAACAAAAATACTAAATAAAAACTAATTGACTTTAAAAAGTAATTTTTGATTTTTGTTAAGGATAAAAATATTCCTAAATATTAAGATAACTGATTGGCGCAACAGGCAGTATGATAGCTGTTTAATGGCTTAATCAAAATGATACTAGGTCTCTAGACCGATTTTTAGCACTCTTGTAAAAAGAGTGCTAATTTTGTTGACAAGGGCATAAAAAAGAGTATAATAGAATCATGAGTTAGCACTCAGATATAAAGAGTGCTAAGATGAAAGAAGGTGACGTCTCTCATGATAACTGAACGTCAGAATGACATTTTGAATTTGATTGTTCAGATGTTTACACAGACGCGTGAGCCGGTTGGCTCAAAAGCCTTACAGGATTTGATTGCTTCGAGTTCTGCCACGATTCGAAACGACATGGCAAAGCTTGAGAAATTAGGTTTCTTGGAGAAAGCTCATACGTCAAGTGGGCGTCTGCCTAGTCGAGCTGGCTTTCAATATTTTGTGACGCATTCGCTGAATCTAGATAGCATTGATGAGCAGGATGTCTATGAGGTGATAAAGGCTTTTGATTTTGAAGCGTTTAAACTGGATGACATTCTCGGTGCGGCGAGCAACCTATTGTCGGAAATGACAGGTTATACAGCGATTGTTCAGGATGTTGAGCCGACTCGTCAGAGGCTAACAGGCTTTGACATCGTTCAATTGTCGAGCCACGATGCGCTGGCGGTACTAACCCTTGATGAGTCTAAACCTGTGACGGTGCAGTTTGCGATTCCTAAAAATTTCTTGACCAGTGATTTAGTCACTCTTAAAGCGTTGATCGATGAGCGTTTTTTGGGAAAAGCGGTGCTAGACATCCATTATAAGCTGAGGACGGAAATTCCTCAGGTGGTTCAAAAGTATTTTAAAACCATCGATAATGTCTTACCACTTTTTGATTACATTTTTAGTCATCTCTTTAAGGAAACGGTTTTTGTTGCTGGAAAAATAGCTGCGCTAACGTATGCTAATCTAGCCATCTATCAGTTCCTAGATAATGAACAAAGGGTCGCACTAGAATTACGCTCTGCCATTTCCCAAGAGCAAATGACCAAAGTGCAAGTCGCAGAGAGCAAGGAGCCTGCGCTATCGGAGTTGACGGTGATTAGCCATCAATTTCTTATTCCTTACCGGGGGATGGCGCTGATGAGCTTGATTGGTCCTGTCGAGATGGATTATCGTAGGATAGTGAGTCTCATCAATATTATCAGCCGCGTGATGGTTGCTAAGTTGACCGATTACTATCGCTATCTCAATAGTAACCACTATGAAGTGCATTAGAGATGAAAGCATTTATTAAGAAGTTAAGGAGGCACCTTGTGTCAGAAGAAGTAAAAAACGAAGAACTTCAGGAAGAAGCTGTCGAAACCGCTGAGGAAGTGGTGGAAGAGACAACAGAAGTTCCTGAAAAATCAGAATTAGAATTGGCTAATGAGCGTGCTGAGGATTTTGAAAATAAATACCTCCGTGCGCATGCCGAAATGCAAAACATTCAGCGCCGAGCTAATGAAGAGCGTCAACAATTGCAACGCTATCGCTCACAAGACTTGGCTAAAAAAATCTTGCCAAGTTTGGATAATTTAGAGCGTGCCCTAGCTGTTGAAGGTCTGACAGACGATGTCAAAAAAGGCCTTGAAATGACGCGTGATAGCCTTATCCAAGCGCTGAAAGAAGAAGGGGTTGAAGAAGTTGCTTTAGAAACCTTTGACCACAATCTTCACATGGCTGTTCAAACCCTGCCAGCAGATGACGAACACCCAGCGGACACTATCGCTGAAGTCTTCCAAAAAGGCTACAAACTTCACGAACGCCTACTGAGACCAGCTATGGTGGTGGTGTACAACTAGTCACTAATGATGGCCATTAAAATGGCTCATCATTAGACGGCAACCGTTATGGCGGATTGCCTAGACTCCTTACTAGCTCGATAACAAAATGATATCGATTTTGTTATCTCACGTCGCAACTATCCAATAGTAACGGCATCGAAATAAAATAATCTCGTCCGAAATGACGGTAAACTATGACAATAAGAAATAAAATTGCTATCTCGGACGCGTCAGCAATGAAGCGAACGAAGTGAGCAAAGTACGATATTTTCCGCTCGTGGTGAGAGTAACAGTTGCGTCAGTAACCGTTATGAGGAAATTCTTGAGACCATAGGCTCAAGAATTAAGGATGGAACTCCGTAGGAGGTCGCTCCTGTCCCCACAACTTAAGGAAAATATTAAAAGAAAACATTAACATAAAAGAGGAAAATGAAAGGAATTGAACCCGAACGGAAAGCTCGGAATTTAGATAAATCGCCTTGTGTGCAAGCAGACTGCGTTGATTTCCTAAAATTCTAATCGCTTTCTCGGCGTTCTTGGTATCTTATATTATGTCTAAAATTATTGGTATTGACTTAGGTACAACAAACTCAGCAGTAGCAGTTCTTGAAGGAACTGAATCAAAAATCATCGCAAACCCAGAAGGTAACCGTACAACACCTTCAGTAGTGTCATTCAAAAACGGTGAAATCATTGTTGGTGATGCGGCTAAACGTCAAGCGGTAACAAACCCAGATACCGTTATCTCAATCAAATCAAAAATGGGAACTTCTGAAAAAGTTTCTGCTAACGGTAAAGAATACACTCCACAAGAAATTTCAGCAATGATTCTTCAATACCTTAAAGGTTACGCAGAAGATTACCTTGGTGAAAAAGTAACAAAAGCAGTTATCACTGTTCCAGCTTACTTTAACGATGCGCAACGTCAAGCAACGAAAGACGCTGGTAAAATTGCAGGTCTTGAAGTAGAGCGTATTGTCAACGAACCAACTGCAGCAGCTCTTGCTTACGGTATGGACAAAACGGACAAAGATGAAAAAATCTTGGTATTCGACCTTGGTGGTGGTACATTCGACGTTTCAATCCTTGAATTAGGTGATGGTGTCTTCGATGTATTGGCTACTGCTGGTGATAATAAACTTGGTGGTGACGACTTTGACCAAAAAATCATTGATTTCTTGGTAGAAGAATTCAAGAAAGAAAACGGTATTGACTTGTCAGCTGACAAGATGGCGCTTCAACGTTTGAAAGATGCTGCTGAAAAAGCGAAAAAAGACCTTTCAGGTGTGACTCAAACACAAATCAGCTTGCCATTCATCACTGCTGGCGCTGCTGGTCCTCTTCACTTAGAAATGAGCTTGTCTCGTGCGAAATTTGATGATTTGACTCGTGATCTTGTTGAGCGTACAAAAGTTCCAGTTCGTCAAGCTTTGTCAGATGCAGGTTTGAGCTTGTCAGAAATCGACGAAGTTATCCTTGTTGGTGGTTCAACTCGTATTCCAGCCGTTGTAGAAGCTGTTAAAGCTGAAACTGGTAAAGAACCAAACAAATCAGTTAATCCTGATGAAGTTGTTGCTATGGGTGCTGCTATCCAAGGTGGTGTAATCACTGGTGATGTTAAAGACGTTGTCCTTCTTGACGTAACACCATTGTCGCTTGGTATCGAAACAATGGGTGGTGTCTTTACAAAACTTATTGACCGTAACACAACTATCCCAACATCTAAATCACAAGTCTTCTCAACTGCAGCAGACAACCAACCAGCCGTTGATATCCACGTTCTTCAAGGTGAGCGCCCAATGGCAGCAGACAACAAGACGCTTGGACGTTTCCAATTGACAGACATTCCTGCGGCTCCTCGTGGTATTCCACAAATTGAAGTGACATTTGACATCGACAAAAACGGTATCGTATCTGTTAAAGCAAAAGATCTTGGAACACAAAAAGAACAACATATTGTGATTAAATCAAATGATGGTCTTTCTGAGGAAGAAATCGAACGCATGATGAAAGATGCAGAAGCTAACGCTGAAGCAGATGCAAAACGTAAAGAAGAAGTTGACCTTCGTAATGAAGTTGACCAAGCTATCTTTGCAACTGAGAAAACGATCAAAGAAACAGAAGGCAAAGGCTTCGACGCAGAACGTGATGCCGCTCAAGCAGCTCTTGACGAATTGAAAGCAGCGCAAGAAGCAAACAACCTTGACGACATGAAAGCGAAACTTGAAGCGCTTAATGAAAAAGCACAAGCTCTTGCAGTGAAAATGTACGAACAAGCTGCCGCAGCACAACAAGCAGCGGGTGGTGCAGAAGGTGCACAATCAACTGACAACGCAGGTGACGATGTCGTTGATGGAGAGTTTACTGAAAAATAAGATGTGAGAGCGTAAAAAGAACGACAGAAAAATAGGAGATTGACAACGGGTGCTTGCACCCTAGGAAATCTATCTTTTTTCCGAAGTTCTTAGCTCGAACTCAGTTTAGCTGGCTTTACCCACTTGGTGAAAACTAGAAACGAGTGAGAGAATATTCTTTCGACGTAACACAAAAACAATCACAGAGGTTGAATCCCAGCCTCTGTTTTTGGGTAAAAGCGATAATGTTAAAGCGGTCGAAGACCGTCTAATCGGATAAATCCGTCGTAGCGAAAGCGTCAAATCATCTCTACCCTAAAAATTCAAGAGGCTGGGATAGTTTTGCCAAAAAGGAATGGAATTCCGAAGAAGGTCGCTTACGCCCCACGCGACTTAAGGTCTTGTCCAAAAATGAAACCTTTATAGAAAGGAAATGAACCCGGGCTACGGACTGTGCAAAAAAGATAGATTTTTCTAGGATGCAGCATCCGTTGTCAAATCTCCTATTTTTGCAGTGTCCGCTTAACGCCCTTGGTATCTTAATTATGAACAATACGGAATATTACGATCGTCTTGGCGTTTCTAAAAACGCTTCGCAAGACGAAATTAAAAAAGCTTATCGTAAGATGTCTAAAAAGTACCATCCAGATATTAACAAGGAGGCTGGTGCTGAGCAGAAATATAAGGATGTTCAAGAAGCTTACGAGACATTAGGTGATGAACAAAAACGTGCGGCTTACGACCAATATGGTCCTGCGGGGGCCAATAGTGGCTTCGGCGGCGGTGGTTTTGAAGGCTTTGGAGGTGCTGGTGGTTTCGGTGGCTTTGAAGATATCTTCTCATCATTTTTCGGAGGAGGCGGAGGGATGCGTAATCCTAATGCCCCTCGTCAAGGTGATGACCGTCACTACCGTGTTGACTTGACGTTTGAAGAAGCCATCTTTGGAACGGAAAAAGAAGTCAGCTACCAACGTGAGTCAGAGTGTAACACCTGTGGTGGTAATGGCTGCAAACCAGGTACAAGTCCTGTAACTTGTGGTCGTTGTCATGGTCAAGGGGTTATCAATGTGGATACGCAAACGCAACTTGGTATGATGCGTCGTCAAGTGACTTGTGACGTCTGTCATGGTCGTGGAAAAGAAATCAAAGATCCGTGTCAAACTTGTCGTGGAACAGGTCACGAAAAACGTGCTCATAAAGTCTCTGTTAAAATTCCAGCAGGTGTTGAAACAAGCCAACAAATTCGTTTAACAGGACAAGGAGAAGCTGGTTTCAACGGCGGTCCTTACGGAGACCTCTATGTCATTATAAACGTCAAACCAAGCGACAAATTTAAACGTGACGGCACAACGATTTACTACAGTCTTGATTTGAACTTTGTTCAAGCAGCGCTAGGAGATACTGTGGAAGTGCCTACCGTTCATGGCGATGTGGAAATGACCATCCCAGCGGGAACGCAAACTGGAAAAACCTTCCGATTGAAAGGTAAGGGAGCACCAAGATTGCGTGGTGGCGCTCAAGGAGACCAACATGTGACAGTCAACGTTGTGACACCAACAAAACTCAATGACGCTCAAAAAGAAGCTCTTAAAGCCTTTGCGGCAGCAAGTGGCATGAAAACAGTTCAGCCAAAGAAAAAAGGTTTCTTTGACAAGGTAAAAGACGCTTGGGAAGAAATATAGATATATTTATGCAGAGGATTGTTCCTCTGTTTTTTAATTTTATACTAGAAAATTTGTGGTGGAAAACGTCGGTATTATATTTCTGAAATTGCTATTTTTGTATGTTTTTCAAACAACATTAGAATTTATACAGGTGTCTGTATAGTATTTTGTCAGAAGTGATTGAAATATTTGATAAAATATGTGAGAATATTTACAAAGCAGTTTTAGGACAATATAGGGAGAGGTATTATGGCAGTTTCAAAAATATTAAAATCTATTGAAATTTTTCGTGAAGAGAATAATATTGAGTTGGCAACTAAGAATTTTTTAGAGAGAGTCTATAAAGATACAGGAATCACAAATGAACAGATTAATGTTCTTGTTGATGATGAAGCTTTAGAAAATTTTGTAGATCTAAAAGTGATAAAAGATGATATTTTAAAGAGTAAACAAGTTAAGGAAAATTTAGCAACAGAATTTTCATCAGAAAAAATTGATTTTGAAGAGTATAAGATAGCTTTTATGAAATCTTACTATCTTAAAATTTCCAAGTTTTTTAATGAGTTAATTTTAGTTGTTTTAAGTTTGATAATTCCGACAATTGTTCAATTGTATTTCATTGATAAAGTTTCTGTGCTTAGTGCAGTTTGGTTGACAATTCCTATTACCATCTTTAGTTTAATTAGAGAAAGTAATATCATGGACTTTTTGGCTTTGAAAAATAGCTATAAAGGGATTGTAATCAAGGACTACTTTAAAAATGTATTTAGAGGAAATTCTAAAAATAAACTTTTTAATATTTTATTATTACCTTTTTATTTGATAAAATGGCTTCTTTCATTTTTGCATTCTTTCATTTTTGCATTCTTTCATTTTTCAGTACAAGTTTCAATTATTGTTCTATGTGGCACTAATTGTTCTTTTGACAGTGGGCTATCAACAGGTTACTGAAATTTTTGGATTTAATAGAAATAAAGAGAGTAAAGTGGTATCAACATCTTTATCAGCTACTAAATTAGAAAGCAAACAAATTAAGAAGAAAGAAAAAACTTTAGTTGTAAAACCTTTATTAGATGAAGAAGTTGTTGAAAATGAAGTCAATCAAGTTGTTTACTTTCCGGGAGAAGGACAAGATACAGTAACAGAACAGGCAAAGGAAAAAGAATATTCTTATATTGCGCCTAATACAGGTATATATTATTTTGAACTTTTAGATATAAAGCAGGGAAGTTATTTAGATGTTGATTTACTAGATGAGTCAGGTAAACAAATTGCACAACTTGACATGCAGGGAAAAGGAGTAGAGTTAGAAGCTGGAAAAACGTATAAAATAAAAGTTGCTCGAAGTGGATCTGATTTATCATATCGTTTGAAAGTAACTGTTGCTAAGAAAATATTAGATATATCAAAAGGTACGACTGTGAAAGACTCTATTGTTTTTCCTGGGCAAGCAAATATTTATTCTTATACTGTTGCAAGAAATGGGAGTTATCACTTCGAATTATCAGATGTTGTTGCAGGTTCAAGTTTTGAGGTTTATGTCCTAGATGGTTTAGGTAATAAATTAGATAGAGTAGGGTATGAAGGTTTCACTTTTGAACTAAAAGAGCATGAAACGTATACATTAGGAGTGCGTCATTATTCAAGTTATGAGTTGAGTAACTATACCTTAAATATTGGAGTTCAAAAACCTATCGAGAAAGTAGATGATTATACTAAAGTTAAAGACAGTATTGAATTTATAGATCAAGTGAATCACTATACCTTTAAAGCGCCAGAAAAAGGAATTTATGGATTTGGAATTACTGATAAAATGGCAGACACTGACATATCTGTAGTCATTTCAAATAAACTAAAAGAAGAGTTAGGAAAAATATCTTCTTATCAATCCTCTACAACGGTTGCTTTGGAAAAAGATGAAGAATATGTGATTTCAGTGCATCAAGAAAAAGGTTTGACTAATTATATCCTTAAAATAGGTTATGCCAAACCTGAACGCGATATTTTGCAAGAAACAACGTTAACAGATGAAATGAGTTTTTCAAAAGAGGTACACAACTATAGATTCATTCCATCCGCTACGAGCAGTTATTCCATTTCTTTGACAAATGATGTTGCTGATATTGCTGTACTTGATGAGTATGATAATCCAATTAGTGGGAACTATAGAAACGAATTTGAACTCAATAAAGGGAAAAAATATACAATCCAACTGATTCAAAATGGAGATTTAGGAAAATATGAAATTAACATTAACAAAATGAAGGAATAGATGAGAGTTATCTCAAGGGTGTGACAAAAGGAATAAAAATTCGTTGAGGACATTTTTGGTCTCGCCATATCATATAAAGTTAAATTAAAGGGTAGAACAATAAATCTGAAAGATATGATAGTAAAAGGTTATATCGCTATAACCCATCAGCAAGAAGAAATTCTTGCTGATTTTTTCATTTCATGATAGGCTACAAGAAAGGAGAATAAGCGATGACATGGAAAGATGCGACAGAACAAGCAAGTGCGATTAAGTCTGGAAAAATATCTGCAAAGGAATTAGTTCTTGAAACAATTGAGAAAATTGAAAAACTCAATCCAGAGTTGAATGCCGTCGTTTCAACACAATTTGATGAGGCTTTGGAAAAAGCGACTGCGCTGACAGATACCAAAGTGCCATTTGCAGGTGTACCAATATTACTTAAGGATTTAGGGCAAAATCAAGTAGGACAATTATCAACATCAGGTTCAAGGTTATTTGCCCACTACCGTGCTAGTCATGATGATTACTATACTAAGAAAATTCAAGAACTAGGTTTTATTGTCCTAGGTCGTACTAATACCCCTGAATTTGGCTTTAAAAACATTTCAGATAGTCAGCTTCATGGTTCGGTTAACCTTCCTAAGGATTATACGCGTAATGCTGGTGGCTCGTCTGGTGGTGCGGCAGCAGCTATTGCTTCTGGGATGGTTCAAATAGCTGGAGCTTCTGACGGGGGTGGTTCTATCCGTATCCCAGCAAGCTTTAATGGTTTGATTGGATTGAAGCCTACACGTGGGCGTCTGCCTGTGGGACCTTCCTCCTACCGAGGCTGGCAAGGAGCCTCTAGCCACTTTGCCCTCACCAAGTCTGTCCGTGATACCAGAGCCCTTCTTTATGGCATGCAGACTTGCCAGCTAGAGAGTCCTTTTCCTCTCCCTATGCTTTCTCAGGCATCTCTTTTTGGAAAAATAGCAGAGCCCTTGACGATTGCTTACTGTTTGGAATCACCAATTGGGACATCAGTTTCTAAGGAAGCTCAACAAGCGGTACTAGAAGCAGTAGATACTCTTAAACAACTGGGACACAAAGTTGTTCAGCTAGATAGTCTTCCTGTAGATGGTATTGAAGTCATGAAATCTTATTACCTCATGAACGGTGTGGAAACCGCACAAATGTTTGATGAGATTGAACAATCTTTTAAAAGACCAATGACCATTGATGACATGGAATTGATGACTTGGGCGATTTACCAAAGTGGGCAAACCATTCCAGCCAAACGTTATTCAAAAGTCTTACAGGATTGGGATAGGTATAGTGCCGTCATGTCTGATTTTCATCAAACATATGATCTTTTATTAACCCCAACGGTAGCAGACGTGGCGCCAAAACATGGACAATTTACGCTTTCCAAAACTTTGCAAGAAAACCTCAGACAAATGGATACTTTTTCAATGCTTGACCAGCAAGATTTGATTTGGCAAATGTTTGAACACAGCTTAGCTTGGACACCTTTTACCCAGTTGCAGAATCTGACGGGGCAACCAGCTATTTCCCTGCCAACATTTGAGAGAGAAGATGGCTTACCAATAGGTGTGCAATTAGCAGCAGCCAAGGGGCGTGAAGACCTACTCTTAACCCTTGCCGCACAGCTTGAAGAAAATCATTTTCTGAAAATGTAAACGCCTCATTTTCAGGTTAAAATAGTTGTCTTGTCAAAGTGATTGTGATAAAATTAGGGAGTTGGTCGCCAAAGACCAGCTAAGAATAGGAGAATCATAAATGTTTAAAAAGTTGTTGACCTCAGCAGCCTTGCTTTCTGCCCTTGTATTGACGGCGTGCTCATCTAATGGTGAAAAAGCTGAACAAACACAATGGGATAAAATCAAAGAAGCTGGTGTCCTTAAAGTTGCAACTCCAGGGACGCTTTTCCCAACATCATATCATGACGACAGTGAAAAACTTGTTGGTTATGAAATTGACATGATGAATGAAATTGGTAAACGTCTCGATCTTGAGATTGAATACCAAGAAATCGGTGTTGCGGAAGCTTTGACATCAGTAGACTCAGGAAAAGTTGATGTGTCGGTCAACAACCTTACCCCAACAGCAGAGCGTCGTGAAAAATACAACCTTTCAGAGGCTTACAAATACTCTGTGAGCGGGATGATTGTCCGTGAAGATGGCTCATCAAACATCACAGCAGAAGACCTTTCAGACTGGAAAGGGAAAAAAGCTGGTGGTGGCGCTGGAACGACCTTTATGAAAATTGCTGAAAAACAAGGCGCAGAACCAGTGATTTACGATAACGTGACCAATGACGTGTACCTTCGTGATGTGTCTACAGGTCGTACAGACTTTATTCCAAACGACTACTACACACAAGTCATCGCAGTAAAAGTGATTACGGAAAAATTCCCAGATATCAAAGTTAAAATGGGAAATGTTAAGTATAATCCTAACGAATCTGTAATCGTCATGAGCAAAAAAGATGACAGTCTAAAAAAAGAACTTGATAAGGTCATCACAGAAATGAAAGAAGACGGCACGCTTAAGAAAATCTCTGAAACGCATTATGCTGGTCAAGATTTGACAAAACCTGCCGAAGATGCCGACAAATTACCAGTAGTCAATATTGACTAAGGTTTTCTACATTTGACTTGTTTGTAATAACCACTAAAGAGGTCAGGGAGTGTCCCAACCTCTTTCTTACTCTTAAAAATGAAAGGTGTAGTTATGTCTATCAATTGGCAGGCGATTTTCGACCCCAAATTAGCCCTAGAAGCGATTCCTGATATTCTTCAAGGATTGCCTTATACGCTAGCGTTGTCTTTGATTGGATTTGGGTTGGGGATTTTCTGTGGCTTTTTCGTTGCTCTGATAAGGATGTCAAAAGTCTTGCCTCTGCGTTATCTAGCAATTTGGCATGTATCCTTGATGCGCGGAGTTCCCCTCATGGTGCTGCTTTTCTTTATCTATTTTGGTCTGCCATTTATGGGAATTCAATTAGATGCCATCGTCGCCTCTATCATTGCTTTTACAGCCATGTCTAGTGCCTATATTTCAGAGATTATCCGCTCAGCCCTAGCAGCGGTTGATGTAGGCCAATGGGAAGCTGCGCGCTCGCTAGGTTTGCCGACGTCAGTCATTTATCGTAAGATAATTATTCCACAAGCCTTTCGCATTGCTCTGCCACCGCTTAGCAATGTCTTTCTGGACATGATTAAATCAACCTCGCTCACAGCCATGATTACAGTCCCTGAGATTTTTAACAAGGCAAAAATTGTCGGCGGTGCCAAATCAGATTATATGACTGTCTACATTTGTGTTGCCTTTATCTACTGGCTCATCGCCACCTTCTATGCCTTGGGACAAGGTATCTGGGAAAAGAAACTCCATACTTACTGATTGCCAAGATGAGCTTTCTGAGATGAATTGACTTTGTACACATTTTGTCTAGAAGGTGAAAATGTTTCCTATTACAAACAAAAACAGCTTTTCGTCAGTTGAAAAGCTGTTTTAGCATTTTTTTACGCTGTTTAGCGACTAGAACTTCTAGAGATTAGTAAAGCTCCTTTAGGATAAATTCCTTCGAATACTTTGTAGTGTTGTTCTTCGGTTAGAATATAGCTCAATTCAGGGTCTTTATTCAAATTGTCATTGATTGTCTTATAAAAAGTAGCTTCATCTAGTTTTGAGCCAGAATGATTAGAAAGGTCGTAATCTCTATAAGTTTCATATTCAATTTCAAATACAGCCATAATACCGTTGTGAACTTCCGCTAAATCTTTACCATTGTTAAAATATCTAAAGCTACGTTCTTGCAGGGTTTGATAGAGTTGTTCCTTGGCTTGAGTAACTGGATTAGTTTGCTGTGAACTTTGGATAGCAATAGCTTTTGCTTCTGTAATGGTCAAAGCTCCTGCCAATGTTAAGCCTGTTAAGGCAGTTCCTAGTAATGTGATTGCCTTTTTAGTGAAATGATTTTGTTTTGCACTCATGTCAGTGCCCTCCTTAAATAACATTATGATAATGTTACTATAACGAATGGAGGTCATTGTGTAAATACTGTTCTAGCAACTTTTGTGAAATCTTTGGCTTATCTTTATCTTATGTTTATGTTGTTAATAATATATTAAGAAACTTCGTTTATGTTTTGAGAATATCGTGTTAATCAAGTTCTGTTTAGATGAAAACAAGGCTGAGCCTAGGAGCATTTTTGTAGACGAATATGAGCTGCCTATATAAGCAGGAAGTAAATTTAGTGAGAGGTTTATTGTGGATAATGTCATCACGATTTTGAGTGTCTAGATGAATTGATTTTGGAAATATAAGACAATAGGATTGGTTACAAAACCTCTTCCAAAGTAGCTACCAAATGAACAAATTCCTCTGTGGTCATATTAGCGTATTGAATGACGAAGTGATTTTGAGGAACCGTAGCTTTGTTGTGGGCAAAGTCGCTCAAGGGGCTTAAGAGAATACCCTTCTGACGGCAGTTTTTGACTAAATCTTTTTCGTTTAAATCTGTTTTGACAACCAAAACAAAATGCAACCCTGAATGGTCCTCTGTAATGGTAATCTTGTCTTTGAGAGGGCTTTTTTTGATGGTCTGATGACAAGACTCAAGTTTTTTCTGATAGCGCAACCGCATGCGACTCAGGTGTCTTTCAAAATATCCCTGTGAGATAAATCGTGCTAAGGTGTACTGTTCCAAATTGGAGACGGTCGGTGAATAAAATCCCAGTTTATCGTGGAAGGTTGCTAATAACTTTGGTGGCAAAATCATGTAGGCAATGCGGAGCGTGGTCAACAGACTTCGACTAAAAGTATTCATGTAGATAACCTTGTCGGATTGGTCAATTTCTTTGAGGCTGGGAATGGGGCGGTGCTTGAAACGAAATTCACTATCGTAATCATCTTCGATAATGTAACGATTGTCAGCTTGGCTAGCCCACCCCAATAATTGATAGCGTTTATTCACAGGTAACACCTGACCTGTGGGAAACTGGTGCGAGGGAGAAATATGTAAAATATCTGCTCTGCTTTGTTCCAAATCCTTAAGATTAATGCCATCGGCGGAAATTGGTAGGTAGGTAAGAGGAATCTGGTGGGAAAGGTAAACCTTAGCGATACGGCTGTATGATGGGTCTTCAATGGCGATGTGTTGCTTGGGACCAAAGAGCTGACTGATCAGGGAGTAGAGGTATTCGGTGCCTGCTCCGATAATAATCTGCTCAGGAGAGACAAGCATACCACGGAAGTCATAGAGGTGCTGGGCAATGGCTTCTTTCAAGTCTTGAACACCACCGCTGGGTGCGGGTTCCAGTAACTTATGGGAATCTTGATTAAGCACCTGCTTGAGTAATTTACTCCAGACGCTAAAGGGAAAATCTTGCTGGTGCTGATAGGGTTTGGCCGGAACAAGTAAGGAGTTATCCACAACTGGACTGGTAGTTTTGTGGAAAACTGGTCTGATTGGGGAGTCAGTTGATATTAGGACATGCTGAATATCAGAGACAAAGAAACCGCTATTTGGTTTACTGTAAAGGTACCCCTCGGCAATCAATTGCTGGTAGGCAGTGTCCACAGTTGTGACGGACAAGCCTAGATGTTTAGCCAATTTGCGCTTGGATGGTAATTTTTCATGTCCCCGGAGTTTAGCGGTGGTAATATCGTTTTTGAGGGCGAGATAAAGCTGTTGATAAAGTGGTTCAGATTGATGTGGGTTGAGGTTGTAGGTCAGCATAGAAACTCCTTTTTGACATCTTAAAAAAAGACTAAAATGATTATTTATATCATACCAGTTTTTGTTAGAATAAGTCTATTAATTTTTATTAAAACTGTTCAGTAATGCTATTTCTGTGGATAATGAGTCTCTCTCTATGGGGCTTGTCTTATTTGCACAGGGCTTGTTTTCTTGCTATAATGCTAGTCATGGTAAGATATAAAGCGATTATTTCATATGACGGTAGAGATTTTTCAGGTTTTCAGCGTCAGCCTCATGCGCGGAGCGTTCAAGAGGAAATTGAAAAGACCCTTTTGAAGCTTAATAGTGGTGTTCCTGTCACGATTCACGGTGCAGGTCGAACAGATGCAGGTGTTCACGCCTATGGACAGGTCATTCATTTTGACCTCCCTCAATTGCGCGATGTGGAAAAACTGCGCTTTGGTTTGGATACGCAGTGTCCAGACGATATTGATATTGTTGAGATTTCAATTGTTCCAGATGATTTCCATGCTCGCTACAATAAGCACAGTAAGACCTATGAATTTTTAGTGGACACCGGTCGTCCTAAAAATCCTATGATGCGCAACTACGCTACCCATTATCCCTATCCAGTGGATTTGGCTCTCATGCAAGAAGCCATCAAGGACCTAGTAGGAACGCATGATTTCACAGGTTTTACCGCTTCAGGAACCAGTGTTCAAAATAAGGTACGCACCATCACTCAGGCGACGGTTGTTGTCGATGACAAAACAGGGTTTCTAGTCTTTACCTTTTCTGGTAATGGTTTTCTCTATAAGCAAGTACGAAATATGGTAGGTACTCTGCTGAAAATCGGAAATGGGCGCATGGCAACAAGTCAGATTCGAACAGTTTTAGAATCCAAAGACCGCAACTTAGCTGGTCCAACAGCAGCAGGAAACGGTCTGTATCTAAAGGAGATCACTTATGAAGAGTAAGTATATTTTGGCAATTTCAGGAAATGATATTTTTAGTGGTGGCGGTCTTCACGCTGATTTGACCACCTACACCGTTAATGGACTACATGGCTTTGTTGCCGTGACATGTCTGACTGCTATAACTGAGAATGGTTTTGAAGTTTTTGGTACAGACTCGAATATCTTTGCACATCAATTGGCTTCCCTCAAGGATGTCCCTTTTGCAGGGATTAAATTAGGCCTTCTTCCAAATGTGGAAATAGCAGAGCAGGCATTGGATTTTGTAAAGGCTCATGCAGATATTCCAGTAGTTTTAGATCCTGTCTTGGTCTGCAAGGAAAGTCACGATGTTGAGGTCTCAGCTTTGCGTGACGAACTTCTCAAATTTTTCCCTTATGTGACCATTATCACACCAAATCTGGTAGAAGCTGAGCTATTGACCCAAAGCAGTATCAAAACCTTGGACGATATGAAAGTTGCCGCTAAAACCCTGTACGAACTTGGCGCTAAAAATGTCGTGATTAAAGGTGGTAGCCGTCTGGATGATACGGTTGCAACGGACGTTTTCTATGATGGAACAGAGTTGGTTGTCCTTGAAAGTCCAGTGATTGCTAGAAACAATATCGGTGCAGGTTGTACCTTTGCTTCCTCTATTGCCAGCTATTTAGTTGCTGATAAGACAGCTCAGGAAGCTGTTCGTGATGCTAAAGCATTTGTGCATGCGGCGATTCAAAAATCTGACGATTATGGAGTGATTCAGTATGAGACAAACTAAAACAAAACAACTCACGCTGTTAGCGATTTTAACAGCTCTGACCGTCGTTCTTGGACTTTTTGTCAAGATACCTACAGTTAAGGGAGTAACCACTTTATTAGATGCAGGCATTTTCTTCGCAGCTTTTCATCTGGGTAAAAAGGAAGGCGCCATTGTCGGAGGGCTATCAGGCTTTCTTTTTGACTTGATTGCAGGATATCCACAATGGATGTTTATTAGTTTGGTTGCCCATGGAGGTCAAGGCTATTTAGCAGGTTTTACTGGGAAAAAACGTTACCTTGGGATTCTCTCATCTGTGATAGTTATGGTAGCAACCTATTTTGTAGCTTCTAGTGTGATGTATGATGTCACCGCCGCTACGGCAGATATTATTACTAATATCTTACAAAATGTGGTTGGTATTCTCGTTGGCTTGACTTTGGTAAAAGCAGTAGAGCAGGTGAAATGAAAATAGTAGCACGATATGTTCGGATCTACCGTTAGAAGAATAGCGGTAGGTTTTTATGTTTCGTGATATAATATTAAAAAGGGAGAGAACGATGGATTTAAAGCAATTAGCAGAAGAAACAAGACAGATTATTACAGACATTCTTAACCGCTCAGCTATTAAAAAAGGACAAATTTTTGTCCTGGGTTTGTCATCTAGCGAGGTGGCAGGTGGTGTGATTGGAAAAAATTCTAGCCGAGAAGTCGGGCAAGTTATTGTGAAAACGATTCTAGACGCTTGTACGGAACGTGGTATTCATCTAGCCGTTCAAGGATGTGAACACTTGAATCGTGCTCTTGTGGTTGAACGTGAAGTCGCAGAGCAATACAATCTTGAAATTGTTAATGTCCTACCTAGCCTACATGCGGGTGGCTCTGGGCAGTTGGCAGCCTTTGATTATATGACCAATCCAGTTGAGGTAGAAGAGCTTGTTGCTCACGCAGGAATTGACATTGGAGATACGTCAATTGGTATGCATGTCAAACGTGTTCAAGTGCCGTTAAGACCGATTCAGCGTGAATTAGGAGGTGCCCATGTGACAGCTCTTGCTAGTCGTCCGAAACTTATTGGCGGTGCGCGTGCTCTCTATCAAGAAGACGAGATTAGGAAAAATTAAAGTCATTTGAACTAGATTTAATATATCGTCACTTTTGACTTGCCGTACTTTTTTAGGAAAGCCCTGTTTTCCCCAGTTACAGAGCCTCAAAGACCCCATTGGAGCCTTTGGAATGTCTGCGTCACAGCTCTTTGTTTTATACTCCTCCAAAATCAAAATTAGCATTTAGAACCTCTAATATAGTGTTTTAGCTTTTTTTGATTTTTGTTAAGTATTAAAGTTAATTCATTCGACTATAAAACACAGAAAAAGGCTCAGAATGTTTCGTCCTTAAAACGAGACTTCTAAGCCTTTTTAGTCTATTATTTTGGTGAGGTGCTAAAGGTATTTGCTGTAGGTAAGGCAATATTCTCTTTCACCAATCCTTCTTGATACAGTCTGAAAAATTGAGAGTAGATACGATTTTGTTGACCATTTTGAACAAAAATATCCACACGATAGATGAATTGCCCATTTGGGAGTGTTCGTGGTCCAATGAGTGTTGGTACACCGACAATTTCAGGATAATTTTCCAATTGTTCATCATTAATAGCTTGAATAATCTGCCCAATTTTTTCTAAATTGCTATGGGCAAAAATCGGAATATCAATTTGTACCCGCATATCACCTCGCGATTTATTGCTGACGATGGTGATGTTACGATTTGGAATGAAATGAAGCGTACCGTCAAATCCTCTGATTTGCGTTGTCCGAATACCGACACTGGAAATATTCCCAATGATGCTACCAATTTCAACCGTTTCACCTACATCGAATTGATTTTCCAAGAGAATGAAGAAACCATTAAGAACATCCGATAAGAAGCCTTGTGCCCCAAGTCCAATAGCCACCCCGGCAATTCCAGCTCCTGCTAGCAGGCTTGAAACAGGCACCCCGATAATCGTCAACATCCAATAAATCAAAATGAAGTAGAGGGTGTAATTAAGAGCGCTGTGCATCAATTTGATTAAGGTTTTCTGACGAGCAGGTTTAGTCTGAGAAAAGGTTAAGGATTTTTCGATGGTATGTTTAAAAGCAAAATGGCAGAGCTTTTTAGTTAGCGTAAAAAGGATGAGTAAGAGAAGAAGTGAGACGAGCTTTGTTCCTAGCTCCTCCAAGTGCCAAGAAATAAGATAGTTTTCGATAATTTTCATACGTCTAGTTTACCAAAAAGTAACGTAAAAAACTTTAAAAAACTCATAAAATATGGTAAACTAAGCTGTATAACATTTTTTAAGGAGAATGACTAATGTCAGTATCATTTGAAAACACAGCAACTAACCGCGGTGTCATCACATTTACAATTAGCCAAGAGCAAATCAAACCAGCTCTTGATAAAGCATTTAACCGTATTAAAAAAGATTTGAACGTTCCAGGTTTCCGTAAAGGTCAAGTGCCACGTCCAATTTTTAACCAAAAATTTGGTGAAGAAGCGCTTTACGAAGATGCATTGAACAGCATCCTTCCATCAGCTTATGAAGCAGCTGTTACTGAACTTGGACTTGATGTTGTTGCACAACCAAAAATTGATGTGACATCAATGGAAAAAGGTCAAGACTGGACAATCACAGCAGAAGTTGTGACTAAACCTGAAGTTAAACTTGGTGACTACAAAAACCTTGCTGTTGAAGTAGAACTTTCTAAAGAAGTTACTGATGAAGAAGTTGATGCTAAAATTGAGCGTGAGCGTAACAACTTGGCTGAATTGGCTGTTAAAGACGGCGCGGCTGAAAATGGCGACACTGTTGTTATCGATTTCGTAGGTTCAGTTGACGGCGTTGAATTTGATGGCGGAAAAGGTGAAAACCACTCACTTGAACTTGGTTCAGGTCAATTTATCCCAGGCTTTGAAGAGCAACTTGTAGGCGCTAAAGCTGGTGAAACTGTAGAAGTTAAAGTAACATTCCCAGAAGAATACCACGCAGAAGATCTTGCAGGTAAAGCAGCACTCTTTGTAACAACAGTTAACGAAGTTAAAGCTAAAGAAGTTCCAGCTCTTGACGACGAACTTGCAAAAGACATCGACGAAGAAGTTGAAACACTTGATGAGTTGAAAGCTAAATACCGCAAAGAACTTGAAGCAGCTAAAGAAATTGCATTTGATGACGCTGTAGAAGGCGCAGCTATTGAGCTTGCTGTAGCAAATGCTGAAATCGTTGAATTACCAGAAGAAATGGTACACGACGAAGTTCACCGCGCTATGAACGAATTCATGGGCAACATGCAACGTCAAGGTATCTCACCAGAAATGTACTTCCAAATCACAGGTACAACTCAAGATGACCTTCACAAACAATACGAAGCAGATGCTGATAAACGTGTGAAAACAAACCTTGTTATCGAAGCAATCGCTAAAGCAGAAGGTTTCGAAGTATCAGATGAAGACATCGAAAAAGAAATTAACGACCTTGCAGCTGAGTACAACATGGAAGTTGAACAAGTTCGTAGCCTTCTTTCAGCTGACATGCTTCGCCATGATATCACAATGAAAAAAGCTGTTGAAACAATCACATCAACTGCAACAGTTAAATAAGAATCTTAGAAACGTTGAGCTAATCTAGACACGTTTCATGATAACGAAAAAATCTTCCAATTGTGGAAGATTTTTTCTATACCTTTTTTACTAAAGTGAGGTGCTGTAAAAAAGAAATATCCTTATAGGGGGTTAAATCAGCAACAGCTAATTCAGCTTTAAGCAAGTTGTCTAACCATCCCTCTTCTGATTTGACGGAGTTGGGTTGTAGGGCGTAGAAGGTGCGTAGTCCACGGTAGTTTTGCAGAGTGAGAGAGGTATATTCTTTTAAATCCTCAAAATCATAGGTTGTTCCATTCGCAAAAGAGAGACTCTCGTAGCTTTTCCCGTCCAATAAGTCTAAAGCGAGATTGATGTCGTTGCTAAAAACCACAGCCTGCATGACTTTACCGACTTGATTATGCTTAATCAGAGATAATTGTCCGCCTGGAACCAGCAAACGCTCAAATTCACTGAAATAGCTTGGTCGCTCATCTTCTGGGATATATTCCATGACATTGTGACAGATGATGGCATCAAATTGTGCGTTTGGTAGTTGTTTCAAAGCATCCAATGAGCCATGGATTTTAGTAAAGCTTTTCCCAGCATCAGCAAATAACATATCGGCATTAGGTTCGATAGCCGTGATGGTATTTTCTTGGGACAAATGCTGAGCAGTCAAGCCGAAACCAGCTCCAAAATCAAGTATTCTTTTTCCTTTGATACTTTCCAACTGAGCAAAAATCAATTCATACATGATTTTCCCCCACGGCTGTGTTAACATCTCTTTATAAGTTTCTAAATTAACAGACATCTGATCCTCCTTTTTGTCATTATATCACATTTTTAATTTCTCTTACGAATAGTAAGGTAAGGAGGTACAAAACATGTACAATAAAGTGATTATGATTGGGCGTTTAACGTCCAATCCTGAAATGGTTAAGACTGCCACAGATAAAGCTGTTTCTCGAGTAACTATTGCGGTTAATCGCCGTTATAAGTCTAGTTCTGGTGAACGTGAAGCAGACTTTGTCCAAGTTGTTTTCTGGGGACGCCTAGCAGAAACACTTGCAAGTTATGCGTCAAAAGGTAGCCTCGTTTCCATAGATGGTGAGTTGCGGACTCGTCAGTATGAAAAAGCAGGGCAGAAACACTATGTGACTGAAGTGTTAGGTCATGGATTCCAGTTGCTAGAAAGCCGTGCCCAACGTGCCATGCGAGAAAGTAATGTAGCGGATGAATTGGCTGATTTGGTCTTAGAAGAAGAGGAATTGCCATTTTAAGAATAAGAAAAATCTAGGATAGATTTCCTAGATTTTTTCTATTTAGTCACCGAATGACTTTTCTGAAACAGGATTAGTTGCCTGAAACTTCAGAAGCGTAATCATCCATTGAAAGAACTTCGTGGAAGACACGTTGTGTCAATTCAGTTTTTTGTTCTTTAGTGAGGTATTTAGTGTTTACGCAGTATCCAGAGATACGAACGATAACATCTTCACCATCCATGATTTTCTTGTAAACGTCGTTCAAGTCCATAACGTTCAAGTTAACGTGTTGACCACCGTTTTCGAAGTAACCATCAAGGATTGTTACCAAGTTATCAACTTGCTCATCGTGTGTTTTACCAAGAGCGCGTGGTGATACTTGAGTTGTCAATGAGATACCGTCAGCAGCATATGAGAAGTCAAGGCTTGACAATGCGTTCAAGTTTTGCAACCAACCACCTTTAGCTTTGTTTGATGGGTTAGCACCTGGTGAGAAGAACTCAAGTTGTGACAAGTTAGTTGTACCATCTTCGTTGAGGTAAACACCACGGTGAACTGGAGAGTTACCAGTTTGTTTAGAGTAAGCAACGTTTGAAGTGATTGTAAGAAGTGATACAGTTGCTTCAGCGTTCTTATAAAGTTTGTGGCTGCGAAGACGAGTTGTGTAAGCTTCAATCAACCATTCAGCTAATTCGTTTGAACGAGGATCGTCTTCACCCCAACGTGGGTATTCACCAATTGTTTCGTAGTCGTAGATGTAACCATCTTCGTCACGGATTGGTTTAACAGTAGCGTATTTAATAGCTGACAAAGTATCAACAGTATTTGCAAAACCACAGATACCGAATCCCATGTTAGCACGTTGGTGACTTGGCAAGAATGCCATTTGAACAGCTTCGTAGTTGTATTTATCAGTCATGTAGTGAATGATGTTAAGAGCGTCTACGTAAGTATCAGTCAACCAGTCAAGTGATTTTTCAAAGTTAGCTTTAACAGTATCGAAGTCAAGAACGTCATCAGTAACTGGCTCGATGTCAAATACTTTATAGTCTTTGTGAACATCGTCATAACCACCGTTAAGACCAGTAAGAAGAGCTTTAAGGACGTTTACACGAGCACCGAAGTACTGAATGTTGTGACGTTGTTCTTCGTTTTCTGGGTCAAGTGGAGATACACAGCATGAGATACATGACATTTCACCGTAACCATCTTTAGCCATTGTTGTTACACCTTCGTATTGGATAGAAGAGTGTTTGTGGCTCATGTGCATACAGTAACGACGGAATGCGTATGGCAATTTATCAGTCCAAAGAACTGTCAAGTTTGGCTCTGGAGAGTTACCGATGTTATCAAGAGTGTTCAAGAAACGGTAGTCCATTTTAGTAACACGGTGACGACCGTCGTTACCCATACCAGCCATAGAAGTTGTGATGAATGTTGGGTCACCTGAGTAAAGGGCATCGTATTCTTTAGTACGAGCAAATTTAACGGTACGAAGTTTCATAACGAAATCATCAACAAACTCTTGGATTTCACTTTCAGTGTAAGTACCACGAGCAAGGTCACGTTCTGCGTAAACGTCAAGAACGATTGGCACACGTCCAAGTGAAGTAGCCGCACCATTGATCACACGACATACAGCCATGAAAGCAATGTTAGTCCATTGGATAGCTTCTTTTGTATCGTAAGCAGGACGACGAACATCAACACCGTAAAGATCACCAAGGCGAACAACTTGTTGCAATGCTTGGTACTGCATGTTGATTTCTTCACGAAGACGAATAGTTTCTTCGTCGATTTCAGTGATTGCGTTCCAGTCGTTAACTTTTTCTTGCATCAAGTAGTCAGCACCGTACAAAGCAAGACGTGCGTAAACCCCGATGATACGTCCACGTGAGTAAGCGTCTGGAAGACCAGTAACTGTGTGGGCGTGACGAGCACGACGGATATTTGAAGTGTAAGCGCGGAAGATACCGTCATTTACAGTTGTAACGTGTTTAGTGTAAATTTCGTGAACGGCTGGATCTGGCTCATAACCATGTTCTTTAAGAGCTGTTTCAGCCATACGGATACCACCTTTTGGCATGAAGTTCAATTTGAACAATTGGTCATTTTGAATACCGAAAATCAATTCATCTTCTTTAGAGATGTAACCAGCGTCAATGTCGGCGATTGAAGTTGGGCGTGTATCCATTGGGAAACGTCCTTCAGCTTCATAACCAGCTTTTGTTTCATCTACGATTTTTTTGATTTTGAGTGAGCGCTCAGTTGGACCAGCCAAGAATGACTCATCGCCATCATAAGGTGTGTAGTTTGCTTGAACGAAACGAGAAACGCTAGCTTTTTTTTTCCAGTCAGTTCCTTTAAATCCGTCCCAAGCTTTTTCAAAAACATCAGTGTTTGTTTTGACAGTTACCATAATAGGTCTCCTTAAAATTCTAGTAACAAAATCATCTGTTACAATTTACGAATTCATTGTATCACACAGTAAACGGTTTCAGCAAGCATAAAACTTGACAAAAAGACTTTTCTTTTGTAATACAGTTATTTGATTTTTTATAAACTGTACTATAAATTTGAAAACACATGAAAGAAATGTAAAAGTGTTATAATAATGTTGTAGTATTTACAGAAAGAAGGCGATTGCTTGTGTTGATTTTTCCTCTCATCAATGACACATCACGGAAAATTATTCATATTGACATGGACGCTTTTTTTGCTGCCATTGAAGAAAGGGATAACCCTGATTTGAGAGGAAAGCCAGTTGTGATTGCTAAAAATCCTCTGGAAACAGGTGGACGTGGTGTGGTTTCAACCTGTAATTACGAGGCAAGAAAATACGGCATTCGATCTGCTATGTCCAGCAAAGAAGCCTATGAACGTTGTCCACAGGCGGTTTTTATCTCTGGAAATTATAGTAAGTACCGTGAGGTCGGGATGCAGATTCGTGAGATTTTTAAGCGCTACACAGACCTTGTCGAACCGCTTTCTATTGACGAAGCCTACCTTGATGTGACAGATAATAAGTTAGGGATTAAATCTGCTATCAAAGTGGCAAAGCTCATTCAACATGACATTTGGCAAGAGGTTCACCTCACCTGTTCTGCTGGGGTTTCTTACAACAAATTTCTTGCTAAATTAGCGTCAGATTTTGAAAAACCAAAAGGTTTGACCTTGATTTTACCAGAAGAAGCGGAGGCTTTCCTAGATAAATTGCCAATTGAAAAATTTTATGGTGTGGGTAAAAAATCAGTAGGACGCCTCCATGACATGGGTGTTTATACAGGTAAAGATTTAAGGCAAATTCCAGAAATGACCTTAATTGATACCTTTGGTCGCTTTGGCTACGACCTTTATCGCAAGGCTAGGGGGATTTCAAATAGTCCCGTCAAGCCCAATCGTATCCGAAAATCCATCGGAAGCGAGCGGACTTATGGCAAATTGCTTTATGATATCGAAGATGTCAAGCTAGAACTTTCTAAAAATGCCCGTCGGGTAGCTGATGTTTTGGAGAGCAATAGCAGAGCAGGAAAAATAGTTGTCATTAAAGTGCGTTATTCAGACTTTTCAACGCTGACCAAGCGTGTCACCCTACCTGTCGTAACTAAAGAATTTAGCATTATCGAGCGAGTTGCCCATGAAATCTACGATAGTTTAGAGGAAAATCCCTTAGGTATTCGTCTTTTGGGAGTGACGGTGACAGGGCTAGAAGATGAAGATGATGAAGTGCTTCTAGATATCTAACTGGGTGTAATCACAAGGTTAAAAGTATTCAAAAAAGTGAGTATGATCCGTTTTTATCATTGAAAACGAAATCGTACTCACTTTTATTTTACAGTGTGTAGGAAAAACAGTTGTTTGTTACTGTTCTTCTTTTTCTTTCAGTGTTTGAGCTTTTCTGAGTGTGAAAACATGGAAAAATCCAAAGAGCAAGACCCAGATTGGAGACAGTAAAGATAAGGTGCCCAGCATTAAAAATTCTAAAATAACAGAGATAACAGCCCATCCAATACCGATATAGTAGACGGTGTAGCTAATTTGGCTGTCTAAATTTTTATTAGCTTTACTACGATTGATAAGGGCTAAAACAGCGATCACAATGGTAACGATAAGTCCCAAGCCAAACGTAAAAAGAGCAAAAGGTGTTGTTGAAAGGTGAAGTGCCTCTAAGGTAATCTCATCTAGACTAGCATAAACCTCAGGTTGTTTCTCCAACATAATTTTATTCACAGCTCCACCTAGCAATGAAAAAAGGAAAAGAACAGCATTTAAAATGTAAAGAACACCGATTGTTGTGTTCCAAGTTTTAAAAGATTGACGAACTTTTTCATATGAAATCATTAAAAAAATCTCCTTGACTTATTTTGATGATACAAGTATATCAAAAATGAAAGTGTTTGTAACGATTTGTTAGGCTTTTTTCACAAAAATTAATTGATTTTCAGAAGAAAGGTCTTCGCGGTAATGAAAATCAGCAAATGTGAGTTTCATCAAATCAGCGACGGTCTGTGCCTCTTGGGCAAGTGCCTGGCTGAGAAAGGCACCTCTAGCTTTTTTAGAAATGGTCGAGTGTGTTTTGAGTTGCCCGTCTTTGTCTTCCATAAAAGTCACTGTTATCAATTGTTTCTTGATGTGACTTGAAAAAATGTCTAAAAACTCACTAGATAGCAGGGACACGATGGTTTCTTGTTGCTTGGCAAAGGCATCGTAATCAGGTCTCCAAAATTCTTTTAATGACTGATTGTTGACCTTGATTTTGGTATGAAAGTCATGGCGATGCTCTGCTATTGGCTCCAGCGCATGAATGATTCCGTAAAACGACGAGGTGATATAAACTGGGCTTTGCTTTGAGATGACATTTTTATCCAGATGTCGGTACATTAAACCATTAAAAAGCGATGTCGCAGGATAAGCAGGTGCAGAATTTTCCACAATAGCCTGCCAACGTGTGGCTTCTTTTTGGGCAGCTGTTTCTGAGATTTTGTAAGCTTTCGCAAGTTCCTCTAAAGATAGTTCTGACATTTCTTGGGCAATAGCGGAGCTTTTTTCAGAAAGCTGGTGAGGTAAAGTCTCTTTGGGAATGTTCATCTCTTTTGCTGTTGGAATCAGAAAGGTTAATGACATAATGCTCTCCTTTGGTGTGATATAATAAGTTTAACAAAAGATGTGTGAGAATACTACTAGGAGAAGGAGATACCTGATTGGAAACTAAAACGAATGCCAAAGGTTGTGTCAAAGTAGGCTGTTTGACGATTTTAGGGTTATTTGTAGTCTTATTGGCTTTTATATTGTTGTGGTCTTGGGAAGGGAAGAGAAAGGATGCCCTTAATCGAGAAATCCTAGTTCAGCAAACTGCCCTCTATATTTACAACCACTATGAGGATGTCAAAACCATTCAGTATGATGAGTTTACTGTGGGTTCCTTTGGACTTGGAAGCCACACTTACGATTTTAAGATTACGGTCAATGGCAGAGCAGAATTTGAGTTAGACATGAATTGGGATTATGAGATTGAACGAGGAGATGAGATAGCCGCATGGGAGACACAAACCCATCTAATGACTGAAAAGTCGCTTCCTACTGAAGAAAAATCCTTACCTGATGATGTCAAAATCATCGACAATACGGATTAAACCTTTTAAATCATCAAAAATCTGTTACAATAAAAACAACGAAATGTCCAAGGAGGAAACTATGCAAACCTATCTTCAAGCGCGTGTTACTAATTTTGTAACGAAACTAGCTCAAACCGATGTTGACGCGATTTTAGTCACTAATTTAACGAATATCTACTATTTAACTGGTTTTTCAGGGACGGCTGGGACAGTTTATATTTCTGGCAAAAGACGTCTCTTTTTGACGGATGCTCGCTATAGTTTAATGGCTAAAAAAGCAGTTCAAGGTTTTGATATTATTGAAACGAGAGCGCCCCTAGCTGAGATTGCTAAGATAGCAGCAGAAGATGGTCTTTCTCGTCTCGGCTTTGATAGTCAAATCAGCTATGCCTATTATCAGCAGTTGCAAGAAACGTTTTCGGGTGTTGTGTTAGTTCCGCAGACTAATTTTACAGAAGAACTACGGATGATTAAGGATGCCATCGAAATTGAAACGATTCGTAAGGCTTGTTCAATCTCTGACCGTGCTTTTACGGATGTTTTGGATTTTATCAAGCCAGGGCAAACAACAGAGATTGATGTGGCTAATTTCTTAGATTTTCGTATGAGAGAGTATGGGGCGTCAGGGATTTCCTTTGAAACTATCGCAGCGTCAGGTTACCGCTCTTCTATGCCTCACGGTCGTGCCAGTGATAAAGTGATTGAAACTGGTGAGACCTTGACCCTTGATTTTGGATGTTACTATAACCATTATGTGAGTGATATGACCAGAACCATTCATATAGGGCAGGTGACGGACCAAGAACGCGAGATTTACGACCTTGTTTTACGTGCTAATAAAGTTCTGATTGAAAAAGCCAAAGCTGGTTTAACTTATCGAGATTTTGATGCCATTCCTCGTCAAGTGATTACTGATGCTGGCTATGGTAACTACTTCACCCATGGCATTGGTCACGGTATTGGATTGGATATTCATGAAGAGCCCTATTTTGGGAAATCTGATGAAACCATTAAGGCTGGTATGATATTGACGGATGAACCAGGTATTTATCTTGAAGGTCAGTATGGTGTTCGCATTGAAGATGACCTACTCATTACAGAAACAGGCTGTGAAATCTTGACCCTTGCACCAAAAGAACTCATTGTTATTTAAGGGGGGAGTTATGGAAGAAAGACTTTCATGGCAAGATTATTTTATGGCAAATGCAGAGCTGATTTCAAAGCGCTCAACCTGTGATCGTGCCTTTGTTGGTGCCGTTTTAGTGAAAAATAATCGAATCATTGCCACAGGTTACAATGGCGGTGTTTCAGCAACGGATAACTGCAATGAAGCGGGACACTATATGGAAGATGGGCACTGCATTCGTACGGTTCATGCCGAGATGAATGCCCTTATCCAGTGTGCCAAAGAAGGCATTTCGACAGACAATACAGAAGTCTATGTCACTCATTTTCCATGTATTAACTGCACCAAGGCGCTGCTTCAAGCCGGAATAACCAAAATTACCTACAAATCGAATTACCGGCCGCATCCCTTTGCCATTGAGTTGATGGAGAAAAAAGGTGTCTCTTATGTGCAGCACGATGTACCAAGTATTCATCTGGGAGAGAGGTAAACGTTAATACTCGTCCAAAATCAAAATTAGCATTTTAGAACCTCTAATACTTTTGATGCACTACCGAACGAAGTGAGGCTAACATGTTTCTTTCGCTATAGTGGTATTCATATCGAGAGTAAACTCTCGATATGAACGGATTTTTGGGAGAACTACAGAAATTGAAAGTCAATTTCGTAGTAGTTCCCCCGCAAGGATGATTAGGGTGGCCGTTGTCGAGTAGTCGACAAGTACATCCAATCATCTACTGCGATAGAGATAAGCTCAAATCTAGCAATGAAACTCCGTAGGAGCGTCCGCACTTTTAAGAAAGAAACAAAAAGTAATTTTTGATTTTTGTTAGGTATAAGAATATTTTCTAATAAAAAAGAGCGGACAGAAGTCACCATGACGATGACTTTTGCCTGCTTTTTTCTATCTACTTTTATAACTTAGTTTTGTTATGTTATTACGTGATAGGAATGCTTATCTTTCTTGAGAGATTGTCATGTTTTGCTCAGAGTAATAGTTTTGATGTATGAAAATTGAAATCATCCTGTTGCTGCCACATTAACTATTGGATTGGGTGAATAAAAAATACCACTGGTGCTTCATAGATATAAATAACAGCCTAAGTGTAGAAAAGCTGATCTCATCGTATTAATTCTCCACATCTTGACATGTTATTTTGAGCAAATATGAGAGCTATCTCTCAGTTCTGACACGACAAACGCATGAAGAAAATATGGCTTACAGAAAAGACTTTCATGGATGAATTCAAAATCCTTCGCTATAATAAAAGTGGAGGATTTTGTTATGGAAGACCTTTTAAATTTCTTGATTACTGTTAGAGACGACCGTTCCCCATGGAAAATTAAACACTTATTGTCAGATATCGTTCTTCTCATCTTCTTTGCTCGCTTATCAGGCGCAGAACACTGGGATGAGATAGAGGAGTTTGGTATTGCCTATGAGAAATCCTTACGCACCGTTCTCAAATTAGAAAATGGCATTCCCTCTCATGACACTCTACAACGTGTTTTTGCGACCTTAGATTCACAAGTTCTTGTAGAACTCACACAGATATGGACTTCTCTTCTTGAAGCGTGTGACTCATCATCTAAAACCTTACCACAACTTTCAAAACGTTTAGTAGCCATTGACGGGAAGACTATCCGTGGTAATGGCAGTCAAACTCAAAAAGCCCTACATATTGTCTCAGCCTATGCGACAGATTTAGGGATTTCGTATGGCCAGGTAGCGACTGATGAAAAAAGCAATGAGATTACAGCGATTCCACGATTATTAGACATGATTTCAGTAAAAGGGTGCATGATTAGTATTGACGCCATGGGCACACAAAAGGCTATTGCGGATAAGATTATCATGAAGAAAGCAGATTATTGTCTAGCAGTCAAAGAGAATCAAAAGAGCCTTCTAGAAGATATTCGTCCCTATTTTGAACTCTCTCAGAATTTTGACGATAGCTATGAAACGCTTGAGAAAGCGCACGGTCAGATTGAATTGAGACAGTATGAAGTCATTACTGATACAGAGTGGATACGTCAAGAGCATCCTGATTGGGGACATATCCAAAGCATTGGACGGGCGCGTATTCAGATAACAAAGAATGGTCAAGAGAGCGAAGAAACCCGCTACTTTATTTTAAGTTGTCAGGTTAGCGCTAAAGAGTTGTGTGACTATGTGAGAGGTCATTGGCAAATAGAGAGTATGCACTGGCTACTAGATGTTGTTTTTCGTGAAGATGCCAATAAGACTTTGAATAAACAACTCGCATTTAATTTAAATGTCATGGATAAATTCTGTTTAGCGGTATTAAAACAGTTAGATTTTGGAAAGAAGATGAGTCTGCGTCGTAAGAAATATGCCCTAAGTCTGTCCTTTGACAAGTATTTAAAACAATTGCTTTAGGGCAAAAAACTTTCAACACTTGCAAAATGGAAATAGAAGATTTCATGCGTTTGTCGTGTTATATCAATTTTTCTCTTGACAAATTTCTGTTGTATGGTAACATTGATACATAGGTATTGTATTGATTTAAACATACAAAAAAGAGACTAAAAATTCAGAAGGAGTATTGTAATGGTTGAAACATTGTTACAGATTAGCGATATTAGTAAAAAATATGGTAAGCAAGAAGCTTTATCACACGTTAGTTTTGACATCAAAAAAGGTGAAATTTGTGGTCTTGTTGGACAAAATGGTGCAGGTAAAACGACCCTCATTCGAGTCTTATCTGGGCTTATCAATGCTAGTTCAGGAAAAATTGAGCGCTGTCAAGATTATAAAATTGGTGCTTTGATTGAGTCTCCAACGCTTTATCCTAATATGTCTGCTTACGCCAATCTTAAATATACAGCCTTGCAGATTGGTTTGCCAAAGGCTGATGAGCGCATTAAAGAAGTTTTAGACTTGGTTGGTCTAGCAGATGTTGACCGTAAGAAAAAGGTCAAAAATTTCTCTCTTGGTATGCGTCAGCGTATGGCGATAGCACTTGCCATTATTGATTTTCCAGATTTTCTGATTTTGGACGAACCGATTAACGGGCTTGATCCATCTGGTATCAAGGAGATGCGTGATATTATCCTGAACCTCAGAGACACATTTGGCATCACCATTCTTATCTCCAGCCATATTCTGTCTGAATTGGAGCTGGTGGTTGACCGTTTTGTTATCATGCATAAAGGGCGCGTGATTAAGGATATTGAAAAAGCTGCGCTTAAAGCAGAAGTGGAGAACCGTATTCGCCTAGAGACAGTAGATAATGCTAAAGTCGCGAAAGCGCTGCAAGCAACAGGGGTGTCACTAGATGTTGTGGAAGATTACCTCAGCATTAAACCAGAAAAAACCGTTCAAGAATTGATTGATTTAGTAGCTGAACTAAATGTTGAGATAAAAGGAATCTACCAAACAGGTTCAAGTTTTGAAGATTATTATCTAAGTTTATTACAGTAAGGAGAAAAATAATGTTAAAATTTTTAAAAGCCGATTGTTACCGCATTTTTAAAGAGCGTTTGAGTTTGATTTCGTTGATTATTTTACTCCTACTTAGTGGAGGGATAGCTTATGCCATTTCTCGTCAAACGATACCTCAAACAGCAGTGGTACCTTTCATGATGCCATTTTTTACCAGTTTCTTTCCCCTCTTTTTTGTCACTCCAGGAAAAATCTTCTTTGGTGAGGATTTTGTACAGCGTACCATTAATAATAGTTTGGTTAAAATTCAAAGCCGACCAAAGACATTTGCTTATCGTTGGTTAATGAGTATTGTTGTCAGCTTTTTGTATATTGTAATTGCCTATACGTTTGCAGGTATTGTTTATCAAATACTTACTGGCGATATGATTTTTTCAGGACTTTTTGAAGCTTTTAGCTACCAATTTCCTTATTATTTAGCGACAGCAGCATTGCCTTTGGTTTTCTTTAATTTGTTTGATAAACTTTATAAAACCAATACACTTTTCATCATTGTCTTTACCATATTTGAAAGCTTTACTAACCTTATTCTTGGCATGTTGTTAAAAATTGATTCAGAAGTGTACAGGCCTTATATGATTTTCGATAAACTGGCTAATACAGTAGATGGTTCAGAAGCGTTTATTAACCATTCAAGCATTGTTGCCTTTGTTTACACAATTCTTTTTGCAGGAGTTTCTTATCTTCTCTTTGCTCGTCGTGAGTTTAAGTAAAAAGCAGGGCAGGAAAGACGCTAAAGGGACAGGAGCTTTTCTGTAGAAGCTCTGCTATTTCCAAAAAAAGCAATAAAATCCTTGCAAAAGGCTGTGAATTCTAGTAGAATAGTATTCTGTGAGTATCCCTCACTTCCTGCTGGCAAAGTTCAGTAGGCATTAGACCAAAAGGAGGAACATATCAATGGCTAAATACGAAATTCTTTATATCATTCGTCCAAACATTGAAGAAGAAGCTAAAAACGCTTTGGTAGCACGCTTTGACTCTATCTTGACTGACAACGGTGCAACTGTTGTTGAATCAAAAACATGGGAAAAACGTCGTCTTGCATACGAAATCAATGATTTCCGTGAAGGACTTTACCACATCGTTAACGTTGAAGCGACTGACGCAGTAGCTCTTAACGAGTTTGACCGTTTGTCAAAAATCAACGGCGACATTCTTCGTCACATGATCGTTAAACTTGACGCGTAAGAAGGTGCTCTATGATTAATAATGTAGTACTTGTGGGTCGTATGACTCGTGATGCAGAACTTCGTTACACTCCAAATCAGGTGGCTGTAGCAACTTTTACCCTGGCTGTTAACCGTATTCGTAAAAACCAAAATGGTGAGCGTGAGGCGGACTTCATCAACTGTGTCATCTGGAATCAACCAGCTGAACACTTGGCGAACTGGGCTAAAAAAGGAGCTTTGATTGGAATTACAGGTCGTATTCAGACTCGTAACTATGAAAACCAACAAGGTCAGCGCGTTTACGTAACAGAAGTTGTTGCTGAAAATTTCCAAATGTTGGAAAGTCGTGCTACACGTGAAGGTAATGCTGGTAGCTCTTATAATGCAGGTGGATTTGATTCATTTGGTGGAGCACCAACAGGTGGAGGTTTTACTTCTCAACCATCACAATCAACACCAAATTTCGGTCGAGATGAAAGCCCATTTGGTAACGCAAATCCAATGGACATTTCAGACGATGATCTTCCATTCTAATGGATAAAACGAATTAAATATATAAAGGAGAATTAAACATGGCTCAACAACGTCGTGGCGGATTCAAACGCCGTAAAAAAGTTGATTACATCGCAGCTAACAAAATTGAATATGTTGATTACAAAGATACTGAGCTTCTTAGCCGTTTCGTTTCAGAACGTGGTAAAATCTTGCCACGCCGCGTAACAGGTACTTCAGCTAAGAACCAACGTAAAGTAACAACAGCAATCAAACGTGCTCGCGTTATGGCTCTTATGCCTTTCGTAAACGAAGACTAATCAAAATGACCTTTCGGGGTCATTTTTTGATGTCTTTATAATATTAATGAATGTAGAGTTAGCTTTCATACTCATTCAAAATCAAAATTAGCAGTTTAAGTCAAATCAAGAACCAATAAATGGTTTGATTTACCAGAGCTTCTTTCGCCATGGTGGTATTATAATCAAGAGTAAACTCTTGATTATAACGGACTTTTTGAGACCTAGGCTCAAAAAGTAGCAATGAAACTCCGTAGGAGGTGGGGACACTGACTTCGTAAGCTTTATTCCCCACCTCAAAAGGTTCCTCGAACCTTTTGAGCGTCCGCACCTTTTTAGAAAGAAGCAAAAAAGTAATTTTTGATTTTTGTTAAGTATCAATTGATGTTTCAATTTAAAAACTGAGCATTTTTGTTTTGCCATTTTCATGGTCTAAAAAAGCTATTTTATTAAATCAAATCAGGTCAAATTTCTTGCATTTGCTATGTATATATGCTAAACTAACAAAGTTTTATATGCTTTTTTTGAGAAACTGTCTAATTTAATTAGATGGAAAATGATGAGATATAAAAAGTGAGAAATCTGAGTAAAAATAGGTAGAAAGTATCATGGAAATTAAACAACTAAAAAAATTAAAAAGAGAACAGTTAATTGCCATTATGCTAGAGCAGCAAGAAAAGATTGAGAAACAAGAAGAAACAATAATGCAATTAACAGAGCGTTTGGAAGATAAAAAGATTTTATTGGAAAAATCTGGTTCGATTGCGGAAGCTTCTTTGGCTCTGAATAAAGTTTTTGAAGCAGCTCAAGCGGCGGCTGACCAGTATCTACAAAATATCAAGAGAGACATTTAATATTATAAGAGGATGATCAAAAAGAAGGTGAATATTTCGGAACTCAGTTCTAAAGAGTTGGCGCAAGAATTAGAGCGCCTAAGGTATAGAGGTCGTTTTTGGACGATTATTAAACAAACGTTATATACCTTGTTAGCAGTTGTAGCTGTAGCCATTTTGATAGCGGTATTGTGGTTGCCGGTGCTCAGAATTTATGGGCAATCCATGAATAAAACATTGCAAGAGGATGATCTTGTCCTTACCGTAAAGGGGTCTAGCTTTGAAACGGGAGATGTCATTGCGTTTTATTACAATAATAAGGTCTTGGTAAAGCGTGTGATTGCGCAGTCTGGAGATTGGGTAAATGTTGACTCTGAGGGTGATGTCTATGTCAATCAGAAAAAATTAGATGAGCCTTATGTGCTGGATAAAGCACTTGGCAAGAGTGATATTACCTATCCTTATCAAGTGCCGGATCAAGAAATTTTTGTGCTAGGCGATAATCGTTCGGCATTTATAGATTCCCGTAATACAGCCATTGGTGGCATTTCTGAAGAACAAATCGTCGGAAAAATTTCTTTTAGAATTTGGCCGTTGGATAAATTTGGCACCATCAAATAAAGGTTATAATGAGAAAAAACTGTTTTTGGAGAGCTGTATGAGATTATGATGATGGATTGGAGGTAAAGTGGACAAGATTTATAAATACGTAACGACTTATGTTGGTAAGCTTGAAAATAAACTAAAGTGGAAGAGTATGACCTGGACTCTCTTGGCTATAGCGACTTTTCTAACCACCTATTTTTTGATTTTGCCAGCGATTACAGTTACAGATAAACAAGCTGATGAGGCTGCGATACGACTGGAGGTTCCGGAAACGGAAGAAACATTTCCAGAAAAGGGAGAAGGGCTAGGCGATGTTGAGACGTCAACCGTTTCGATGCAGTCGGAAGGAAGTGTAGAAACGTCAGAGTCAATGACAATTGTTACAGAGGTAGCAACGACGACCGAAGCTACTAGTGAAACAGAGGCTGCGGTAAAGTATTTTGATGATGTTTTGACTTATCGAGGTAGTGATTACACTGTCAAAGTAAGTATTCCGAAAGAGGCAAAGATACCAGATAACGTTCAGTTGGATGCACAAGAAATTAAAGAACAAGAAGCTGAGTATCATGGCTATAAGGAAAAAGTTCTTGATAAGGTTGCTCGTCAAGAAGAAGAAATTCAACTGTTGAGGCTATATGATATTCGATTGCTGGTTGATGACCAAGAAGTGGAACCGCAAGCTTCCGTAAAAGTTGAAGTGTCATATGACGAAAAGTTAGATGCCAAGGATGAAGATTTGAAAATTGTCCATTTCAAAGATGACGGACAGACAGAAATTTTAAAATCAAAGGCAACTAAAGAAACCAAAAATACCGATAGTGATATTGCCTTTAAGACAGACTCCTTCTCTATTTATGCCATTGTGCAAAATGGAAAAGAAGTTCCGAGGCATACTTATAGGTTTCAAAATTATGATGGAACAGAGTATAAGTTTGTCAATAGTTCTGGCGAATTAGTTTCTGAACAAATCATAAAAAATGGGGAAGAGCTGCATGGTGTGGGGATTCCGATTACCGAGCATCAGCAACGATTCAATGGTTGGTTTGAGTATAGCAACAATACGCTGGGAAATCGTGTTAACTTTGATCAGTCAATAACAGTTAATGAAAGTAAAATAATCTACGTTAGACCAAGTATGGATCAAATAGTTTATCTTACAGTTTATGATGATGAAGCTGGGACAATTATTCTTGAAAAAGATCAACTAGCTCTTAAAGATGGTGGAGTAATGGTAGATTTATCAAGGTATAGTGAAGTAATCAAGCCACCGACAGCAACGAAACGTTTAGTTGGATGGTCATTAGCTCCGAATGGCCAAGATAGTATTTTTGATATAGGTGCAAAATTACCTATGGATAAGGATGCGAATATCTATCCAGTCTTTAAGGAATCTAAACGTTTAGAGTTTTACACAAATACTGTCAATGATACAGATAGTATTTCAAATGGTGCTCCATATGTTCCTCCTAAATTTGTAATTGATGGGGAATTGGCAAGTAAATCACAACCAACGGATCCTGAACGTTATGGTTATACCTTTGATGGTTGGTATTCTAATAAAGAGTTTATAGGATCTAAATTTAACTTTGCTCAACCATTGACTGCGGATACACAGTTATATGCGAAATGGAATCCAGACAAAGCAAGTTACACAATTGTGTATTGGTTGCAGAGCTCGACAGATAAAAAAGATGCAAGACCAGAAGATAAAAATTATGATTATGCAGGTCAACGGTATGTTACCTCAGCACAAGTTGGTACTCGGGTTGCACCCAGTCAGAGTGATATATCTGGGGCTAATGTCACAGGTTTTGTATCGGCAGGATTTGAATATACACAAGATCGTGGAGAGACTTCGACAACAGTTAAGGCAGATGGCTCCTCTGTACTGAATGTCTATTTCAATAGGCGCTTAATTACCATGAGATTTTATGATAGTCCTACTACTATTGGAGCAAATGATAGTAGATGGTTTACTAGTAGAAATTTAACTACTATGACTGGATTATATGGAACATCATTAGAGAATAATGGATATACTTGGAAAGATAGTGGAACTAATACGTGGCGCTACTATGAGTATAACCAATACGGCAATGTTAGTGACAGAGGGATGACCTATTTAGGTGAGTTTGTCTTACCAGAGGGAACTTATCCTAGAATTCAAGCTTTTCCATCAATAAGCCAAGAAATACGTTTATTTAAATCAACTGATAAAAAAGCAAAGACAATTTATTTTTATAAACAAAAGGCAGATGGTACCTATCCTGATATTGGAAATCATGATGATACAGGTTCTTCTAGCGAAATCTCGACTCTATTTACCTTTTCAGAAAAATATAATGGGTTTAATGTCCACAGTTATCGTCGCTATGATATAACAAATCGTAGAAATGTGGATGATGATTGGAGAACTACTAAATCTGGAAGTAACGTAGATACTGTTGGCTACAGCAGGCAATATGATTATTATAATTATAGGTGGTATAACTATATTTCTAGTCAATATGACTTGCATATTCGTTATCAAAGAAAAGAATTCAATCTAAAGTTTAGATATCCAGATACGAATGCTCCGTTAAAAGATTTTGATGACAAAAAGGTATTATACGAAGCAAGCTTGCTTGCTTATCGACCAGATACGACAGTAGTCAAGCCTAAACCACATTTGAACGGCTATGAGTGGGATGGGAAATGGTACAAAGATCAGACATTGACACAAGAGTTTGAGTGGGATAGCAATATGCCTGACCATGATCTCGCTATTTATCCTGGATTTAGAAAAATAAAATATAATATTATCTTAGATGCCAATGGTGGGGAACTGGCAGATTCACAAGATACACACTTTACTTTGGAGTATGGTCAAACTGTTCCAAAATATGAAGATATTTCACGTAATTTCATTGAGGATTCACAGGGGATGTACTATTATCGAAAAGATACTGTAAATCTAATTGATATCGTCAATGATGGGAAAAATCAACATGCACACTATACACAAAATCCAGTGTCCGCAAGGACGTGCCGGTTCGACCCCGGCCGCCGGTATAGTTAAAAATATTGAAAAGACAAGGTTTCTAAGCCTTGTCTTTTTGTTTTTTCTCTATTTGCTGTTTGTGTGAATTACTAAAAATTACTAATCTTATAACAAATCATCTAGTTTATCAGCCAAATCTTTCTGCTTACTAGGGTATAAATGAGAATAGGTATCAATTGTAGTCGTGATAGAAGCATGTCCTAGCCGTTCTTTTACAACTAGATAATCTTCCCCTTGGTTAATCAGTAGGGAAGCATGGGAGTGTCTAAAATCGTGTATGCGTATTTTTTTAAGTGTGTTATCACGCTCAAGAATTTTCTTGTATTGCTTTTCAACAGTATTTTTTGTAATTGTGATAGGGCTACTTTGAAACACTTGTAGGGTCAAGCTATCACTAGTAAATTTCTCTAACAGATGTTTTTGGTGCTCTTGCCAATGTTGTAGTTCTTGGCTTAATTTTTTATTGATAACAATTCTTCTTGTTCCTGCTTTAGTTTTTGTTGTGCTGATGTGGCTAATCCCCTTATTGACATAAACAGATTTTGTGATATGAATTATATCGCTTGAAAAGTCGATGTCTTTCCATGTTAGTGCAAGTGCTTCCCCAAGTCTTAACCCTGTGAAGAATAGAACAGTAAAGAGTAATTTTATATTATATTCTTCTTGTTCAAACAGTGTTAGAAACTGCTGGAATTCTTTGACCGTCCAAAACTGCATTTTAATCTTTTCAACAGGCAATTTTTTTAGTAGCTTTACTGGATTTGTAGTGTAATAACCTTTTCGCAAGCCGACGTCAAAAATCTTTTTAAGCAAAATCATGATTTTGTTGATAGTATTTGTGCTTAAAGGATTATCAGAATTTTGGGCAACTTTTCGCCTAAGATGTTCTCTGAACTGGTAAATATCTTCATAGGTTAGTTTTGCGACATTATCAACCTTTGAAAAATAACCTTTTATGTGTTTGTTATAGTTATTTTCTTGTGTGTTGATATAGCTAACTTTTCGATGATTTATATTATCTTCTTCTTTTAGCAGTTCATAGAGCATTGAAAGGGTAATTTTAGCCCCATAGAAGCGTTCTTTGAGCTCTACACTTCTTAGGTAGTGTTCTGCTTCAGTAGCCTCTTTCTTGGTCTTATAGCCCTTTCTGACTATTCTACGTTGCTTAAGTGTTATTGGGTCAAAACCATTGCTAATATCAACTATCCAACCGCCGTCTTTATCTTTTCTAATTGCCATATATTACCCCCTAGAAAGAGAGCTATTTTGGACATCAAAACCAAGTAATTCAGTAGCGATAGAAGCAGGGATAGTTCCAATACGCTTATTTTGATAAACCCTAAATCCTCTTGCTATTAAAAGTTCTTTCCCCTGTCTGATAATTCGTTTAGAAGTTCCCTCAGAGAAACCGAGGGCAATCAGGTCATTCTTATTTACGGTTGCTATCATGTGACTTACTCCTTTGTATCTAACTTTATCTTTTTGTAGGTAACGTAATTATCGAAATACTGTCCGTCTTTATAGACTTTGCTGGTGTATTCCGTTTCATATAGGACGGTTGAGTTATTATAATCAAAAGTTTCATAAGTATAAAACTTATCCTCATCAGGCTTCTTCAAATTACGTGATGATAGATAGGCTTGTTTACCAAAGTTTTCCAATAGCTCCTGTCCGATACCTTTTTCAAAATATTTGGTAACATATCGACCGCGGTTTTCTTTGCTATCGACATCAACTTTATTTATCCGTACTGCTCCATATCCCCAAAGTTCCAAGAGTTGACGGTGTGGAACATAAGGAACGCTGAAAAGCAGAATATGAGCATGCCATGCCCCACGTTTTTGTTTTTCTAATACTGCTATATATCTCAATTGGCTTTTCTTAGTCTTAAATATGTGATAATTAAAGCGTTTAATAAAGGTTTTGAGTAAGTCTTTGAAATGGTTTCTATCGCTGATATTTTCTTTAGTGGTTAATGTGAGAAAAGAAGTCGTATCATCAAAATTACAATCGACTAGACGGAGTAAATTCCACTTTGCTTCTAAGCGAGTTTTCTTCATGCGTTCAAGATGTTGTTCTTGTTCTTCTGGTGTTAGTTCGTCAAATGTTCTGCGTTTTGATTTTTCCTTGTTTTCAGCATTAGTATCTAAAATTGATTTTCCCTTTGAAAATATTGGCTTTTCATATTCCCAAATTTCAATATAAGAAGAAGTGCGGACTATTTTTTTATTATATGAAGTCATAAAAAATAGTTCCTTTTAACTTTGCTTTTCGCCAAAAGATTGTCTATATAATAAATAAACTAGGAGGAGCTTTGCTCCCCCTACTTCTATCATGTGATCCTCAGCATCGCTCTGCTAAACACGCTTCCAGCTTGCCGACCTCCAGTCGGCAGTTTTGCCTAGGTACATGATTAGAAGTCATAGAAAGTAATATTTCTTGGTAGTAATATCAAATGCCAAAACAGGTATAGTTTTGCTTTGACTTACAAAACCATCAATAAAATAATGGCTTTTTTGGTCATAATAGATTTTTCCAAGATAGGTTGGGTCATTTGCTACTTCACAAGAAGAAATGTGACCTGAAATAATATCTTTATAGAATTTACCAGTGGTAAGAGGAAATTTATTTGTGAATATTTTAGTATCTGTTAACACTTTCCATAATTCACCTGCTTCTTCATCAATACCAGCATGGACAAAAATTTGATTTTCTGTTTCAAAATAGCGACTATCCTCATATCGTTTTTGAAACCAATTTATGAATGGAATAAACTTAGTATTATTTCTAATTTCATTTCTTATGGTGGTTTCAAAATTATTAGGATTAAAAGTTAAGAGTTTGTTTAATTCCTCTGTAGAAAAGAAACTTTGTATTGTTTCACCATATGCAGAAGCAGTAGGTTTTTCTAAAATCAACCAATCATAAAACCATTCTTCATGATTTCCAAAAAGCGTAATAATTTGTTTTGGATGAATCTTTTCAAGTTCAATTATTTTAGAAATGACTTGAAAAGATTGAGAACCGTTATCAATATAGTCTCCAAGTAGTATAAGTCGATTATCCTTATCAGATAAATCTATTTTTGAAAGGCTCTCAACAAATTCATTAAAATATCCATGAATATCGGACATAGAGTAATAAATAGCCATAATGTCATCTAATTGTTTATCGAGCATTTAAGGCATAGATATAAGCCACAAAGCAAGCAAAGTCTCCAATGCGTTTTCTATCATCGTTAAATTTTTCAAACCAAGAAACATCATTACCCTGTTCATTTGCCAAACCTTTTAAGAGTTTTAGTTGATAAATCACCTTATTATGAGTAACAGTTCTTGCTTCATCATTGGCAAGTTTTTCTTCTCTTGAGAGTGTGAGCCATTTGCCACGTGCAGAGGCATACTCTACGCAGAGTAGTATAAATGTTGTCCATTCTTCTTGAAATTCTTTATCAAGCTGATTAGAGGAATTAAGAAGATTAGAATAGATTTGTTCCGCTTCAGAAAATGATATAATCCCCTTTTCATTTTTAAAATCATCGTAGCTAAAAATTTGCATTGTAAAACTCCTTTATATGTTTTTGTCATATTTTAACATAACTATTTTGTTACAGGTAAGATATCAGAGCAAGCAAACCAAAGATTGCCATTGAATTGTCCAACATTCAAATCTTTAAGTGCAACAGGACAAGTCTTGTTGTTTGCCATTTCTTGAACAGAAACAGTAGGCGTGAGAGTATTAACCTTGACTTGTATCATTTCCATGAAGAAATCTGAGGTCTCATCTTGGATGGAAACATTCAACCGAAGAGCAGTTGGTTTTCCAGTCTCACGGTCTAGAACCTCACTGTATCCCTTTACGGCTACAAAACGGCTACCTAACAATTCTGCTTTAAGAAAATCATTTAATTTCATGTGTACCTCTTTTCTATCATCGCAGAGCGATGAGGAACAGATATTGTTGCTGAAAATCTAGCGAATTTAAGCAACAACATCCGTTGTAATTAGTTTGTTTCTGTTAAATAAAGTTGTAATTCTTTGATAAAGTCAAATTGAGTAGTATCAAGATAAGGACTTTCCCAGTATTGTGCTGTCTCCTTGCCTGAACCTTGCATATAAAGATAACCTGCCCCTTTTTCTTCGATAGGTTTTAACTTATCAGGAGTAGCTGAACCAAAGACCATGCGGTAGCCCTCACTAGAATTAGCGCCAAGAGCAATTCTCAATCCCAAGTTATCTCTAAGGTCGGTATTTAGGGTTTCGGCTCTCATTTGTTGAGCTGACAAAAGGATAAATATGCCTGATTGTCTCCCTAGTAGAATAATTTGTTTAATGCCATCCATAACTTCAACAATAATTTCTTTTGATTTTTTATCTGTTCCTGAAGCTTGAAATGCTCCCATTTCATCGAAGATAAGCCATAGTGGTTTAAAATCATGGTTGGTAAAATTTGAGCCGTATTGAAAGTTGTCCCGCATATATTGATATCGTTCTTGCATTTCTTCAACTACTAAACGGACAATACGAGCGATATTGTTCGGAGTTGTTGCTACATACTTTTCTCCGAAATAATATGATAAGCTACCTAGGTCAGAATTTTTAGGGTCTGCTATATAGACAGTTGATTGCCGTTTGAGAAGTTCTAAAATCAAGAAAGATATGAAAACAGATTTTCCACTTCCAGTACCACCAGCAACTAGAATATGAGGGCACTTGACAGGATTATAATTCACACCATATCCTAAATCTATATTAAGGTTATCAATTTCTTGCTTCTGGTTGTGAGATTGAAGAACTAACCTATCAGGTTTCTTGTAATAGAAATGATATTCCACAAAATTAGGACGAATAATTTTTTCTTCTAGTTCCAGTTCGAGTACTCCGGCAAGGACATCATCAAGTGATTGTACCTTTTTGCTAAATTCATCACCAGTAATCAGAGCTTTGATAAGAATATGCCCTTTTTGTTTGTCTAGCTCGTATTGCAAGATTGCACTTCTAGAGATTCTTTCATATCCTGAGCTATCTTTATATGTTGTATAAAGGTGGTTTGTATGTAATACATACAATAAGCTTTCTCTGATAATTAGGTAATAATCCAAATGATATCTAAAATATTTTAATTGACGATGAAATTTGTATATGACAAATCCTGCTAGAATAAATAAAGGGATTTTAATAAGGTCAGGAGCTCTAATATTTGCAATAATAGTAAGCATAATACAAGTAGAGAAGCCTAATATTGACCAATGAGCTATCTTTAATTTGCTAGTTGAAATAATATAATTTCTCTTTAAGTCAGCGACTTTCTTTATTTTAAACATAATCAGCGCCTCATGGAGAATTATAAAGAAATAGTTGCTGATAAAATCGCATGGTCTGGGTAGCCTACTTGGCTTTTATAATCAGGATTTTTTAAGAATTCCCAAGAATAATTTTCATTTACTATAGGGATATTTGCAAAAATATGGTCTAACTTACAATACTTCCAAGAGTTTGAATCTGATGGAGTATATACAGTTAATCCTGCCTTACTCATTATCGACTTAAGTAATGGATAAGAGTAAAACTCTCTAGCTTTTCCTTGATAGGAATGAATATCATCATTCTGTTTGAAAAAACCATTATTAAAGTCACCTAGAATGATGGTATGTTCATGACTTGCAGGCAAATTTGAAATTAGATTATCTAGCTGTATTTTGCGCTCTTTAAAATCTTCAATGATATCTTTTCCACCAGTTTTTATACGAGTACCTATAATATTTAATTCCTTACCAAATATATTTACTGCGACTCGCAAAAAGTTTGGATTACTATCATCATGATGCTAGTAGTATTATTGTCCGTGGAAGTCAAAAAGTTCGCTTGGTAAATGTGATTGCCAAAGTAAATCTTAAACCTACTGAAAAAGGAGAGTTACTCAGAGACTTCATGGTACGATACTTAGAAGCCGAAGAAAAAACAGTGGCTATTGGCGCCTCAGTTTATTTTACGGATGTCGCTTTACGAATTGATAGCATGAAATCTGGACAAATTACGCGTGTGGAAGTGATTAAGTCCTCAGTGTGATTTTCTTGAAAATTTCTGAAAAAAATGAAAGTTGGATGAAAATTTAATGAATGTAAGAAAAAGATTGAAAAAAGAGTGATAAAGCGATATCATAGTATATGATTTAGATATTTATAGGAGAATAGCATGTCACATATTACATTTGATTACTCAAAAGTTTTAGAAAAATTTGCTGGTCAACATGAGATTGACTACTTGCAAGGTCAAGTCTCAGCAGCAGATAAATTATTGCGTGAGGGAACTGGACCAGGTTCAGACTTCCTAGGATGGATTGACCTTCCAGAAAATTACGACCGTGAAGAATTTACTCGTATTCAAGCAGCTGCTGAAAAAATCAAGTCAGATTCTGAAGTCTTGGTTGTTATCGGTATCGGTGGGTCTTACCTTGGTGCGCGCGCAGCTATTGATTTCTTAAGCAACCATTTTGTAAACCTTCAAACAGCTGAAGAGCGCAAAGCCCCACAAATCCTTTATGCTGGAAACTCAATCTCATCAACTTACCTTGCTGACTTGGTTGAGTATGTTCAAGATAAAGAGTTCTCAGTTAACGTGATTTCAAAATCAGGTACAACAACTGAGCCTGCGATTGCTTTCCGTGTCTTCAAAGAGCTTTTGGTTAAAAAATACGGTCAAGAAGAAGCTAACAAACGTATCTATGCGACGACTGATAAAGCTAAAGGTGCTGTTAAAGTTGAAGCTGACGCTAATGGTTGGGAAACATTTGTGGTTCCAGATGACATCGGTGGCCGTTTCTCAGTCTTGACAGCAGTAGGACTTCTTCCAATCGCTGCATCAGGTGCTGATATCACTGCTCTTATGGAAGGTGCAGCAGCAGCACGTAAAGAGTACTCATCAGATAAAATCGCTGAAAATGAAGCATACCAATACGCAGCAGTTCGTAACGTCCTTTACCGTAAAGGTTACTCAACTGAGATTTTGGTCAACTATGAGCCATCACTTCAATACTTCGCAGAATGGTGGAAACAATTGGCAGGTGAATCAGAAGGGAAAGACCAAAAAGGGATTTACCCATCATCAGCGAACTTCTCAGCGGACCTTCACTCACTTGGTCAATACATCCAAGAGGGTGCTCGTATCATCTTTGAAACAGCTATCCGTGTTGACAAACCACGCAAAAACGTGATTATCCCAGAACTTGCTGAAGATCTTGATGGCCTTGGCTACCTCCAAGGTAAAGATGTAGATTTCGTTAACAAGAAAGCAACAGACGGTGTGCTTCTTGCTCACACAGATGGGGATGTGCCAAACATGTTTGTGACCTTGCCAGCGCAGGACGAATTCACATTGGGTTACATCATCTACTTCTTCGAGCTTGCAATTGCTTTATCAGGTTACCTCAATGGTGTTAACCCATTTGACCAACCTGGTGTTGAAGCCTACAAGAAAAACATGTTTGCCCTTCTTGGGAAACCAGGATTTGAAGAACTTTCAGCAGAATTAAACGCACGTCTATAATTAAGACTAATCTCTCCTTTTTTGAGGAGGGATTTTTTGCTAGTAGAGTTGTAAAGTTCGTCAGAATTTACATTAAGATGTGACCTCTTTATGCAAAATTCCACTCGGCCTCTTTTTATACTTATCCAAAATCAAAATTAGCATTTTAGAACCTCTAATACTTTTGATGGACTACCGAACGAAGTGAGGCTAAAATGTTTCTTTCGCTATAGTGGTATTCATATCGAGAGTTTACCCTCGATATGAACGGATTTTTTGGGAGAACTACAGAAATTGAGAATCAATTTCGTAGTAGTTCCCCCGCAAGGATGATTAGGTTGGACGCTGTCGAGTAGTCGACAAGTACAGCCAATCATCTACTGCGATAGAGGGCTCAAAAAATAGCAATGAAACTCCGTAGGAGGTTGCTTGCGTCCGCACTTTTAAGAAAGAAACAAAAAGTAATTTTTGATTTTTGTTAAGGATTAATTTCCAAATTTTCAGACAATTTGTTATAATAGTAAGCACATAAACTTGAAATTGAAAGGACTGGAGTGTTTAGTGAGGGAGAGTTGCAGTAACTGTTCTTTTGCTAAAAGTGTCAAAAAAAGAGTGAATAGCTTACCTGTCTCTTTTTCTCGCTTTGGTAACACTCTAGGGGATTTTAACTATGACAGCGCAAAAAATGTCTGCTCAGGAAATTATTGCTTTTATTGGAAATGCTGTGAAAAAAACGACTGTAAAGGTAACGTTTGAAGGTGAATTGGCGGGAGCTATTCCTGCTGAGGTAACTAAACTTGGTAATGTTCTGTTTGGTGATTGGAAGGATATTGAGCCACTACTTGCGAACTTGACTGAAAATAAAGACTATGTGGTTGAGCAAGATGGCCGTAATTCAGCTGTGCCATTGCTTGATAAACGGAATATCAATGCTCGTATTGAACCAGGTGCCATTATTCGTGATCAAGTAACTATCGGTGATAATGCGGTTATTATGATGGGGGCTGTTATCAATATTGGTGCTGAGATTGGTGAGGGAACCATGATTGATATGGGAGCAATTCTAGGTGGTCGTGCAACGGTTGGTAAAAATAGTCATATCGGTGCTGGTGCAGTCCTTGCTGGCGTGATTGAGCCTGCTTCTGCTGAGCCTGTTCGTATTGGTGACAATGTGCTTGTCGGAGCAAATGCTGTCGTTATCGAAGGTGTTCAAGTAGGTAATGGTTCTGTCGTAGCGGCAGGTGCTATCGTGACTCAGGATGTGCCAGAAAATGTTGTTGTAGCAGGCGTTCCTGCACGAGTTATCAAAGAAATTGATGCACAAACGCAACAAAAAACAGCGCTTGAAGACGCTCTTAGAAATTTGTAATAACTAAAAAGGTTGAGGAAGCTCAGCCTTTTCCCTTAAGGAGATAGTATGTTAGATTTAATTAAAACACGTCGTGACTTGCATCAAATTCCTGAGATTGGCTTGGAAGAATACAAGACACAGGCTTATTTGCTAGAACGCATTACCGAAATCACAGCTGGCAAATCATTTGTGGAGCAGCGCCTTTGGAAAACAGGGATTTTAGTCTTTTTACATGGTTCGTCTCCGATGAAAACCATTGGTTGGCGGACGGACATTGATGGGCTTCTTATCACTGAGGAGACGGACTTGCCTTTTTCCAGCCAACATGAAGGGCGGATGCATGCCTGTGGGCACGATTTTCATATGACGATTGCTTTAGGGCTTTTGGAGAAAATGGCAGAGCAACAACCTAAAGAAAATATGCTTTTCCTATTTCAACCTGCAGAAGAAAATCTGGGTGGGGCTAAGCTCATGTATGAAGATGATGCTTTTAAAGATTGGTTGCCTGATGAATTTTATGGGCTTCATGTTCGACCAGATTTTAAGGTGGGAGATATAGCAACTAACCGTTCAACACTTTTTGCTGGTACCTGTGAAGTCTATCTAACTTTTAAAGGAAAAGGTGGGCACGCAGCCTTTCCACACCTTTCCAATGATGCCTTGGTAGCGGCAGCTTATTTTGTAACCCAGGCTCAGACAATTGTGAGTCGAAATGTTGACCCTATCGAGGGAGGTGTTGTGACTTTCGGTGCTATGCACGCAGGGGTGACAAGTAACATCATTTCTGAGACAGCCAGTCTTCGCGGAACCATTCGTGCCTTGACGCAGGAGATGAGCTTGCTCATGCAGGATCGCGTCAAGACCATAGCACAGGGCGTAGCGGTTAGTTTTAACATGGAAGTTGAAATCGAACTCCGTCAAGGGGCTTGGCTTCCTGTGGAAAATCAACCTGAACTAGCTGATGAGCTAATGGCTTTCTTTGGACAAAGCAGTGCGGTCAATCTGATTGATTGTCCTCCAGCAATGACTGGTGAAGACTTTGGTTACTTACTACAAAAAGTTCCTGGTGTCATGTTCTGGTTAGGGATTGATACTCCTTACCCGCTCCACCATGCCAAAATGAGCCCTGATGAAACAGCTCTGCCCTTTGCCGTAGAGGAAATTTCAACATTTTTGAGTTATAAAGTTCAGTAAGATAATTATATAAAGAGAGAGTAGGATAGAAGTTATAAGTTCAAAGAAAATAGCTTCCGTCCGCTCTTTATTTTTTACATTTAGACTGAGGTTAGGGCAAAAATATCTCAACTTATACTCATCCAAAATCAAAATTAGCATTTTAAGTAAAATCAAGAACCAATAAATGGCTTGATTTACCAGAGCTTCTTTCGCCATGGTGGTATTCTTATTAGTGAAACTGTCCAGTGGACAGTTTTAGCCCAAGCTCAGAAATAAAAGAGTGAGGGGAATTGGCTTGATAAGAACGGATTTTTGGGAGAACTACAGAAATTGAAAATCAATTTCGTAGTAGTTCCCCCGCAAGGATGATTAGGTTGGACGCTGTCGAGTAGTCGACAAGTACAGCCAATCATCTACTGCGATAGAGATAAGCTCAAATCTAGCAATGAAACTCCGTAGGAGGTTGGGACACTGACTTCGTCAGCTTTATTTCCCATCTCAAAAGGTTCCCCCAACCTTTTGAGCGTTCGCACCTTTTTAGAAAGAAGCAAAAAAGTAATTTTTGATTTTTGTTAAGTATTAATGCTAATAACAAATTGAAGCAGTGGGTGATTAGAAATCCTGAAACTGGATATTTTTTATTTTCAAGTATCCACCTAGAATACCCACTGAACTATTCTTGCTCTTTAGTACCACGCATCGTTAGTGGCCGTCCTATACGACTGTGACGGTTTTATACCTAACTTCAAAAGCCTTTAAGACTTTTTGATTAAACAGTAAGTGATGATAAAAAAGCGTACTTGTTTAAACATGGAATGACTATTGGTCAAGTGGAATCATCTATTTGAGAAATCTGAAATGAATGCCAAAAAGCGAACAAGCCCCTCGGAGTGAGGAGCTTGTTCAGGAGATTTATGAAAAAGTGGGAAATTAGGAGATTTCCCAACCACTTAAGGAAGTGGTGATTAGGATATTTATATCATAACGTTTTATTGTTAAGATAAGGTTAAAAAAACCTAAAACTTTCCTAAATTTTAGTGATATCGCAATTTTTTTGCCAAAATGAAGCTACTTGGAGCTAAAATGATAACACTTCCTAACCAAGCGGCGGGGCTTGCACTGGCAACGCCGTAAAATCCAAAGTAAATCATGCCGATAATGGCGACACCAGCTCGCATGATGAGCTCCATAATACCAGCAAGGGTTGGAACAAATCCTTTGCCGAGACCTTGGATAAAACTTCTAAGGATAAACAAAATGGCTAAAATCCAGTAACAGAAACCATTGATAGTGAAATAAATCAAGGCAAGGTCAAAAACCTCTTTACTACCATTTGATAGGAAAAGTCCCGAGAAGAAATCGTGGAAATTTACGAGGATAATGGCAAAGATGATGGACCAGATGATATTAATTACCAGAGATTGTTTAAGACCTTCTAAAATGCGACGGTATTGTTTAGCTCCGTAATTTTGGGCGGTAAAGGTTGAGACAGCAAGACCTAGATTCATCATTGGTAACATGGCAAGTTGGTCGGTTTTACCGGCAATAGCCTGCGCTGCGATAGCATTTGTCCCTAGTTTATTTAAAACGACTTGAAGCGTAATAGCACCCAGTGCGATGATACTGGCTTGAAAGGCCATTGGGAAGCCTAAGCGTGCATGGATGTTTAAATTTTTCCTGTCCAAATGCCAATCACTTTTGTGAATATGAAGTTGAGGCACCGCTTTTTTAATGTGAATGAAAAGGAAGAGGACAGAAAAGGCTTGAGCGATGATGGTTGCAAGACCTGCCCCGAAGACTCCCATGTGGAAATTAAGGATAAAGCTGAAATCTAGAATGATATTGATGATACAGGCAATAATCAGAGCATATAGAGGCGTTTTTGAGTCTCCGAGACTGCGCAAAATGCTGGAGAGATAGTTGAAAAGGATGGTGAAAATCATACCTCCAAATATAGCTATTAAAAAGTTTTGCGAATGTTCGATTAGATTCTCTGGTGTCTGCATGAGTATCAAGAGAGGACGCAAGCCAAGTAAGGAGATACTACTAAGGGTGATTCCAGTTAGTAGGGCATAGAACAGTCCATGGACAAAACTTTGCCGAATACCAACATCATCCTTGGCACCGAATTTTTGAGCTGTGATAATCGCTAATCCACTGGTAAGACCTTGAGCAAATCCTAAAATTAAAAAGGTAATACTCCCAGTTGCCCCCACACTAGCAAAGGCGTCTTTTCCTAGGGTGTGACCTACAATCATACTATCAGCGAAATTATAGGCCAGCTGAAAGAAGCTTCCTATCAATAGCGGAATGGTAAATAATAAAATAACCTTAATCGGTTTTCCTTTTGTTAAGTCTTGCATATCCCAGAACACCTAATATTATGCGTATCTAAACTATACGCCAATCTTTCTACAAAATAATATCTCCGGTCAGTATTTTACGTTTTCGTCGTTAGAATTGCAAGAAGAAAGTCGTTAAAAGATGTTTTTTTTCGTTTTTGTATAAATTTGTTTTTTAATTCTTGAAAAAGTTGTCATTGGTTGATGAAGACGCTTCGTTTAAAGGGTTTTGAGCTGGTCTAAGGAGAAGCATAAATTTTGTATAAAAAGGGGACAAAGATTTTTCATGAAAAAAGTAATAAATCATGATATGATGTGAACATGGACAAAAAGAAACTTAGGACGACAATGTTAACGATGTTAAAGTCGCAAGATAGGGAGTGGAAATCACATTATGATAAACGATTGGCAGAACGCTTATTTCGTTTACCGATTTATCAAACAGCGACAACGATAGCGGTTTATCTTTCATTTGATTTTGAATACGACACCACTCTGGTGATTGAAAGAGCTTTGGCGGATGGAAAAAGGATTGTGATTCCTAAAACCTATCCAAACGGCAAAATGATTTTTGTTGACTACGATCCCACGGCGCTAGTAGCCTCTTCCTTTGGGGTGTTAGAGCCTGTGAGTAGTCAAGAAGTAGTTAAAGAGACGATTGATTTGGTGGTGGTTCCAGGGGTTGTTTTTAGCAATCAGGGCTACCGCATTGGTTATGGGGCAGGTTATTACGACCGTTATTTGAAGGATTATCTGGGTGAGACTATCAGCCTCATTTATCCTAGTCAGCTCAGCCATTTTCAACCACAAAACCATGATATTCCCGTGAAAGGATTACTTTATGAAGACGATACAACAGACATTTAGACAAAGTCCTGTGACAGCGACGCTTTTGTCTTTGACCATAGGCTATTTTCTCCTGATTCAGCTTCTCTTTTGGGGGAAGTCGACAACAGCTGTTTCTATCTTGAGAGCTGGCGGGATATATGGCGCTTACTTGCACTTTTATCCAGCAGAGCTGTGGCGCTTGATTTCTCCCATCTTTATTCATATTGGTTGGGAACACTTGATTATGAATGCTATTTCGCTTTATTTTGTGGGTGCAATGGCAGAGCAGTGGTGGGGAGTGTGGCGTTTCTTAATGCTTTACCTTCTTTCGGGGGTGATGGGAAATGTTTTTGTCGTCTTTTTTACTCCTGATGTTGTGTCTGCAGGAGCCTCCACATCAATTTTTGGGATGTTTGCAGCCATTTCTGTAATCGGTTATTTTGGCAGAAATGCCTACCTCAAGCAAGTAGGGCAAAATTACCAAGTTCTCTTAGTCATGAACCTTGTGTTTAATGTCTTTATGCCAAGCGTCAGCATAGCAGGACATATTGGTGGAGCTATTGGTGGTGGTCTGTGTGCCGTTTTTCTGACCACTCGCTTTGACCGCTTTATATTTAAACAATCTCAGAGAATGTTGGCCTTGGTGGCTTATGTTGCCCTACTCATCCTGCTCTTAGGAATCGTTTTTGTGAGACCATTATAATTGAGGAAACAATATGACTGAAAATGATAAACAGCTGATTGAAACTATGGAAGCAAAATATGACGCCTTTAATTCAAAACTAGAGGCACTGAGAAAAGCCGTAGAGGATTTTCAAAATCACTATGATGATTATATCGCCTTGAAAGATTTTTATGGTAGTGATGACTGGCATAGACTTTATGACCAACCTCATGACGACGTCAAATGTGGAGTCCTAAGTCAGGATCAATTATTTAACCTCGTCACTGACCATAACGATCTCCTCAAAAACTTCTTAGAACTTGCCCCTAGCATGTATAAGAATATGTGAGGAAATTAGTCACTCAATATTGGAATAAAAAATAAGGCTAGGATTTTATTCTTAACCTTATTTTTATTGGAGATTTTAAATAGAAAATTAATCGAGTTTTCCACCTTCAACAACAATTTCATCTGGTTTGGCCTGATCACCGTAGACAGGGTGAAGGGTTTCTTCGTAGTTCTTGTGGAAGAAGTTTTCTGCCACGAGGCCTTCGATGTGTTTGTTGATGTAGTCTAACAGTTCAGTGTTTCCTTTTTGAACAGCTGGTGCAATGGTATCAACATTTCCAAGAGAAGTAATACCGACTTCAAATCCTTTATTTTCAATAGCCCAAGCCAGAACTTCTGTGTTATCTGTTGAAAAAGCGTCGCCACGTCCGTCAAGGAGAGCTGAGTAAGCATCACTGTACTGGTCAAATTTGATTAATTCTACTTCTGGGAAGTTTTCAGAGAAATAAGTCTCAGCAGTTGTTCCTTTAGCGACAATCAATTTTTTACCGTTGAGCTGCTCTGCGTCTGTGATGACCTTACCTTCTGGTGAAACAACACCGAGAGATACTTTCATGTAAGGATGGGCAAAATCTACCTGCTCTTTACGTTCATCAGTGACAGTGAAGTTTGCTAGGATGACGTCAACTTTAGCAGATGTTAAAAATTCCACACGGCTGGCAGCTTCTACTGGGACATATTTTACTTTGACTCCGAGGTCTTTTGCAAGTCGGTTACCATAGTAGACATCGTATCCTTGGTAGTCTCCGTTTTCGTCAACATAACCAAAAGGTTTTTTATCACTAAAGACGCCGATAGAAATTTCTCCACTTTTTTTGATATCGTCTAGTGTACGAGCTTTGGCAACACTAGGTGCATTGGTAGATGAAGTGCTTTGTTTATCTGAGGATTTATTAGCACAAGCTACCAAGAAAAATGTTGTAACAAAAGCTAAAATAACAGTTAAAAGATTTGATTTTTTCATAAATAATACTCCTTTTTAGATATTATGCGATTTGACTAAAGTCAAAGACGTTTAGAAAGTCACGTGCTCTTTCAGTTTTAGGATTAGTAAAAAATGCTTCTGGAGTGGCTTCTTCGATAATTTTTCCCTTATCCATAAAGATAATACGGTCTGCAATAGCACGTGCAAATTGTAATTCATGGGTAACGATGATCATTGTCCGTTTTTCATTAGCTAGGTCACTGATGAGTTCAAGGACTTCTCGAACCATTTCAGGGTCTAGAGAAGCAGTCACTTCGTCAAATAAAATAATTTCTGGATGCATGAGTAAAGCACGTATTATAGCAACCCGCTGCTTTTGACCGCCAGATAATTGCCTTGCAAAGCTGTGCTTTTTATCCAATAAGCCAACCCGATTGAGAAGTTGTTCAGCTTCCTCAATAATACTAGCCTTAGGTTGTTTGGTTACCTTGCTAGGAGCCAAGGTAAGATTTTGTAAGACATCTAGGTGAGGAAATAACTCGTAGTTTTGAAAAACCATTCCAATTTTTTGCCGAACCAGATGCAGGTTTTTGGTATTGTTGATTAAAGGATTTCCGTCTAAGAGGATTTCCCCTTTTTGGATGGTTTCGAGACCGTTAAGGCAACGTAGTAAGGTACTTTTTCCACAGCCAGATGGACCTAGAACAACGACAACTTCTCCTTTTTTGACTCGAAATGACAAGTCATGAATAATGGTCTGGTCATCGAAGGTTTTTGTGAGATGAGTGATGATTAAAGTATCTGTCATGACTTAGTCCTTCCAATTGTTTTCTAAATAACTTGCAAATTTTGAGATGGGATAACAGGAGATAAAATAAAGTATTAGGATAACTCCGTAAACCCAGAGTGCTGCTGAGGGATATCCAAGGCGATTGCTTTCGATGATTTGTTGTCCTGTTTTAACCATTTCGACAACTCCGATTAGTACGATTAAGGATGTGGTTTTAATCATTCTGGTAACAAGATTGATGGCTTGTGGGAGTAGACGCCGTAACATTTGAGGAATTAGAATATGGCGGTAGACCTGATTTTTTGAGAGTCCTAGTGCTAATCCACTTTCTATCTGATGACTAGGTAAGGAAGTGATTGCTCCTCGTACTAAATCTCCGATCTCTGCCGTTCCCCATAAGGAGAAGACTAAGATTGCAGCAATCTCTCCGGACATGTTTATATTGAATGCTCTTGCTAATCCAAAATAGATTAAAAAGAGGAGAACGAGCTGTGGCATAATTCGGATAAATTCCAGATAGGTTTTGGATAATAGTCTTATTGTGAAATGATGCGAGGTCATAATAATGCCAAAGATAGTCCCCAATACGAGAGAAATTAAGACTGACACCAAGGCAATGCCAAGTGTAATGCCCAATCCTTGTAATAACCGTAAAAAATTATTTCCCTGAAAGAGAACTTGTAGACCCAAATCCTGCATAACGTAGCCTCCTTTCAATTAGACTAAGGATAATAGAAAGAGGAAGTAAAATAATCAAGTAGGAAACCACCAGCATTAATAGAGCTTCGTCCGTTTCATAATAAATACCAATCAATTCTTTTGCTACATACATTAAATCCGCTAGTGCAACAATTGAAAATACAGATGTTTCCTTAATTAAGAAAATCACATTAGCACTGATAGATGGCAGTGAAATAGCTAAGGCTTGCGGCCAAATAATATAAACAAATACTTGCCAAGATTTAAGACCTAGAGCAGTAGCAGATTCTTTTTGACCAAGACTAATAGCTTCCATACCACTGCGGAAAGATTCTGCCATATAAGAGCCTCCTAAAAAAATGAGCCCAATAATGGCACAAGCTTCAGACGATAGGGTCAGCCCAATCTTAGGCAAACCAAAGTAGAGAAAGAATAGTTGGATGAGGAGAGGTGTGTTTCGAGAGAGTTCAATATAAGCGCCAGCTACTTTACTAATAAGAGGAATCTTAAAGTAACGAATGAGACTGATAAGCGAACCGATTACCAAGGAACCTAAAATCCCCAAAAATGCCAAGCGAATGGTTAATAAAAATGCCTCTTGATAGAGTGGGATATTCTCTTGTATAAAATCCCAATTCAACTGTTACCACCACCTTTAACTAAAAGATGAATTTAGTTTAGCATAGATTTAATCATAAGAATAATAGATATTTTTAAAGGCAGCTATAAATAAAAACTATTGGATTTCAAAATATTGAAAGAGTTGTAGATAAGTTATAACTAGTTATTCAAGAGTCTTATTTAGAATAATTTAAAAAGATAATTTATTGAGATTAGCTTTTGATGTTGTTAATAAACAAAAAATCGTTCACAGAAAACATGAACGATTTTTTCAATCTTAGTAAGTCAATACAGAGTATTTTTTCTTACCGCGACGAATAACAGTGAGTTCGCCATCGATTTTATCTGTATCTGAAAGTGTGTAGTCTAAGTCTTGAACACGGTCGCCGTTGATGTAGATGGCACCGTTTTGCACATCTTCACGGGCTTGGCGTTTAGATGGAGACACGCCTGCAGTTACCAAAATATCCACGAGGTTAAGGTTATCATCAGTTTGAACGGCGTAGGTTGGGACACCATTAAGAGCTGCTTTCAAATCTTTAGCGGAAAGGGCACGGATATTTCCAGCAAAGAGTTGCTCTGTGATATTGAGGGCTTGGTTATAAGCTTCTTCTCCATGGACAAGCGTGACAACTTCGCGAGCAAGAATTTTTTGAGCTAAGCGTTCGTGGCGTGCTGCATCAAATTGTTTTTCAATGTCAGCAATTTCATCTAGTGAGAGGAAAGTGAAAATTTTCAAGAAACGAACGGCGTCATCATCCATCACGTTGAGCCAGAATTGGTACATTTCGTAAGGTGATGTTTTCTCAGCATCAAGCCAAACGGCGTTTCCTTCTGATTTACCGAATTTTTTACCAGTTGAGTCAGTGATAAGTGGAACCGTCATAACGTGACCGGTTTTATCAGCTTTACGGCGAAGCAATTCAGTACCAGCAGTCATGTTGCCCCATTGATCTGAACCACCGATTTGAAGGGTAACATTGTGCTTGTCATTGAGTTCGTAAAAGTCATAGCCTTGCATAATTTGGTATGCAAACTCAGTGTATGAAATCCCTGTCTCGATACGTTTTTTAACAGAGTCTTTACTCATCATGTAGTTGACGGTGAAGTATTTACCGACATCACGTAGGAAGTCAATAAAGCTCACTGAGCCGAACCAGTCGTAGTTATTCACCATTTCAGCTTTGTTGTCGCCATTTTCAAAGTCGAGGAAACGTGATAGTTGACCTTGGATTTTAGTCACCCAACCATCAACGGTGTCCTTTGTTTGAAGGCTACGCTCTGCATCTTTAAATGATGGGTCACCGATGAGACCAGTAGCACCACCAACAAGGGCATAAGGTTTGTGCCCTGCTAATTGTAAGCGACGTGATGTCAAGATTGCTACCAAGTGACCAAGGTGAAGACTGTCTGCTGTTGGGTCGTAGCCAGTATAATAGGATACTTGCCCTTCTGTTAATGCTTTGACGAGGGCTTCTTCGTCTGTCGTTTGAAAGACGAGGCCACGTGCTTTGAGTTCTTCGAAAATATTCATTGGCTTTCTCCTTTTATTAAGATACAAAGATTTAGACTTAAAAGTCTACTACACCCTTGCTCATTTTATAAAACTTAGATTATTATATCAAAAAATAAGGAAAATAAGCAAGTTGGGTAAAAGAATCTTGAAATAATTTAGCATAATTTGATAGTGGTTTCTCTATTTTTTGAGTGAGTTGTTCAAAAAGGAAAAGTGAACTTAAAAGGATATTGGCTAACCTTAAGAATAGTAGTGTTTTATTAAGTTTGGCTTATCTATTCTTAATGTAATCTTATGAAATAAAGGCTGTATTTTGTGCTAGAATTAAACGTGCAGAAGAAGTGTTTTTGTCTAAATAACGAAATTCTAAATCATAAAGAAAAGAATAGGTGGAAATGAAAATAAATCAAGAAATCACATTAAAACGACTTGCTCTTAAGCTAACCGTCGGGGTTATCGGGGTAGTCCTTACCGTTGGAACACCTGATGTTAGTGCGGAGAACCACGCTAGAGCCGTAAGCCAGTCGAGAGTAACTTATCAAGCGCCTAGTATCCTATCACGTGTCATGGATAAAAGGGATGCCAAGCATAAGTTTAAAATGTCAGAGTTATCTCTTAAAGAATCATTGGAGAAAGCGTTTTCAGAGTCTGGAAATAAGTCAATTAGTGTTCATACCTTCGCTGGTGAACGAAGCAAAGCAGAAGTGGGGACTACAGCTGACATTTTGACTCAACTGAAGAAAGAGCTTGGTGACAATGTAGAATCTGATTATACGTTATTGCTAGTAAATGATACATTTTTGAACCATAATACCATAGCGTATGTTGTTAAGAAATCAGGTCGCATTGTCAATACCATGTCTGAATATCAGGCCTTAGTTCGAGAAATGTTAACCACTAATCAAATGGAGCAAGAAGTCTATGCTTCTATTGGTTTCAAGAGAAGTTTCTCAGATATTCTACTACACGCGAATGGCCTAGCACTTGTTCCGCAAGAGCGTCGCTACAATATTATCAATGATGTTGAAATGCACGGGGCGAATTATCGCTTGTCTATTTCTGCTGAAGAGTTAAGTCAGATTCCTCAGGATAAAACTCTGTTAAAAATGGAATCATATATTCAGAATGACACAAAAATTTGGGAGTTGATTCAAAAGTCAGGTGTCTTAGATAAGAAAACGGACGAGGAAAAAGTCAAGGCATGGTCTGATTTTGTGCAACGAAATTTCCCCTACGATACTGCCGCTTTGGCAGCAAGAAAAAACAACTATAATGTTGCCTCTAGTATTTTTTCGGTAACCGAACGTGCAAAAGCCATGTGTGTCGGCTACAGTACCCTATCGGCTCGTGCATTCAATATGATGGGAATTCGTTCTTATGTGGTGTATGGCTTTACTCCTAGTGGAGGCGGGCATGCGGTGACTCGTAGCTATTATGATGGGGCTTGGCATTTTGTGGGTACGACGGCTGCTGAAAATGCAAGCATTGTTTCGTATGTCATTGATACTTACGTTGGGACTGATGGTTCTGCGACCAATAATCAAATGGTCGTTAATAAAGCCTTTGAAAAATGGGCTGAGAAGCAGCGACCGCGTGATTTATTGCTAGTCAATACGGAAATTGGGAAATCGTCGAATCAACGTGATGACGAGTTTATTTCGGTAAATGAATACAAAGAACTTCAAGAACGACAACAATTTATCCGTGAACGCTATCAATATATTGTTGAAAAAGTGAAAAAAGATTATCCAGATAATCCATATTTATTGGAAAATGTAGAAAGTTTTCTTAAAGCTGTTGAAAAAGATCAAGAAGAAACAACAACGAGCGACCTACTAATTGGAAGCCTAGCAGATAACTATACAGAGCATCTAACGGACTTAGAAAAACAAGCAGGTGCAATTGAATATCAATTAAAATTTGAACCATTCAAAGAGGGTAAATCATTTAAAGATATTACGTATGTGAAAGCATCACAGGATGAGGTTCTGAAGGAAGAATCAAATACAGTACAACAATTAAATGAGACTTTGAACAATATAGAACTTGATGAAAAGTCGGAGCATTTAAGAACAAAATATTCTGAGTTGTATCGACAATATGAAACAACAGAAAATACAACAGAGAAAGAGACGATTGCTAAACAATTGTTGGATTTGGGGCGACAGATTGAGACAGAACAAGTAAAAACAATGTCGCAAGATTCAACTAGTCGTGATTACCAAGCGGTAGAAACGGGAGAATCAAATCAAGATGTTCGTGAAGAAGTACCTGTTCAAGAACAAGGTGAGGCGTTCTCGCAAGAAGAAGCCACACTTGAAACCGCATCACTCCAGAATACAGCTGATGCCCTGACAGATATTAATCAAGAGGCGACGACCAATTTTATGAATGACTACGTTGCTCCAGTATTTGACTATGCTGTACCTGTTGTTGAAACAGACAAGCATTTGCGACGGAGATTTGGAGCTCAATCAGTTCAATTTGGCAATAAACAATAGTTAAGAAACGACAAAAAAAGGAGAAGTAACCTAATGAATAACCGTTTATCAAATAAAAGAAATGTCACAAGCGTTTGTGCCTTGGCACTAGCCACAATGTTCTTGTTTTCTAACCATCAACCAGTGATTGTAAGAGCGCAAAGCAATACTGCTACCCATCAAGGGGTAGTAGATAAGTCAAAAGCGGGTCAGATAGTGGAGGATATTCGCTCTGGGAGAAGAGGCCCCCTCTATGCAGGGTATTATCGAACATGGCATGATGAAAAGGCGACAAAGAATAAAGAAGCAGCAGGAAGTAATCCATCCGAAATTGATAAGCCATTGGGGGGACTCAATCGTATGTCAGATGCTCCGAAAGAAGTAGATATTCTTTTTGTATTTGATAGTTTCGTCCATGAGAAAAGTCCTTTTTGGACAACATTGAGAAATGATTATGTTCCTAAATTACATAAAAAAGGAACAGCGGTTGTACAGACAATTGGCATTAAATTTCTAACTGGTGAAGCAGGCCTCTCAGTTGATAGTAAGACTTATCCTGATACTGATGAAGGAAACCAAAAACTTGCCAAAGCTATTGTAGATACCTATGTTAAGGAACGTGGGGTAGATGGCTTGGACATTGATATTGAAGCTCCAGATTATGATGTGGAACAGAAACCTAAAGAGGCCAAACGTGCACTAGCAGTGTTTAAAGAAATTGCTAAATTGATTGGTAAAGATGGGGCTGATAAATCAAAATTATTGATTATTGACACAACCCTTGCGCCGGATAAGAACCCTTTGTTTACAGAAACGGCTAAGTCTATTGATTTCCTTTTACGTCAATATTATGGGAATCAAGATGGAAGTGATGGTTTCAAAAAAATCAATGAAGAATGGTTGCAGTTCAAAGAGCATATTAAGTCGGAACAGTTTATGCCTGGATTCTCATTCTTTGAAGAAAATACCCCGGATAAGAGCCTATGGTTTGATGTTGATCAAGAGGATAGTAATGAAGAAACACGTGCTGAGAAATACGCTAAATGGCAACCTCAAACGGGTGGTCTAAAGGGAGGGATTTTCTCTTATGCTATTGATCGTGATGGTGTTATACATCCAAGTAGGAGACTATATTCCCCTCATCATAAATCAAATGAAAAAGTAAAAACAGAGTATAAATTCTCGCAAAAATTGAAAAAAATGATGACTGATGATGAGCGAAACAAAACGATTTCTGAGAAGGATATCCATGATGAAATACTGCGCAAAGAGATCATGAAGCAAGTAGGAAGAGGTCAAGGTAACTTTGACTTGTTTGATGGAACATTGGTTATCAATAATCCTGAAATTACTTCTCTTAAAGGTTTAGAGAATTTTAAGAATGTTAAGAAGATTGTTATTGATGGTTTGAAAAATATAAAAGAATTGTCTACTAACCATTTTCCAGAAAGTTTAAAGTATGAAAATGGTCAAACGGATTCTGTTATTGAAATTAAAAATATGCCTACTTTGGAAACAATTGATTTGTCTAATTTGAAGATTCAAACATTAGATGGTATTGACTTCAAAAGTATGCCTTTGTTGAAAACGGTTGATATTTCTCAAAATGCTATTGATTTTTCACTTAACAGTAAAGATTATACTACTCTTACGTCTCTCTTAGATAATCGTAAGCAAGTGACTTTTGATAAGCAACGTCCAAAAGGGTATGTTCCAAACCGTTTTGGAAACTCCAAGGTACAATGGGATAAATCTGGGAATGCTATCAATTTGATTGATGCCTTTTTAACTGGTGGTCAGACCGTTAGTGGAAGGACTCTTTTTGATGAGAGAAGTTTTAATGAGATGGTAGAAGAGAAAATTCACGGCCAAACATTCATTGATCCGAACTATAAATTCGATGAATTTAAAGTAAACTATAGTGACTATACTGTTGATATTGTTGATCATCGTTTAGTAAGATCAAAAGAGAAGACTTTGGTGCCCTCTCAAGATTCGGTTTATAAGATTACTTTTAAAGATCCGGCGGATAAAGAAGTGTTGTTTGCAGACGGTGCAAATCAAGCTGTGCTGACAGTTGGTAGTGGTGCAGATACCTTAGATGATTTAGCAGTAGGGGCTAAAGAATTATATAGAACAGGAGTTTCGGATAGTAGATTACTTTTTGATGGAAAATATGAATCAGGAGAGATTTACAAAGAATATCAAGATAGATTTGTTGTATTTGAATTATTAAATCCTGGTGTAGCTCAGTACTGGAATCTTTATAGAAGTGGATATGGAATAGGGGGGTCAAATGGTGATGTAATTCAAGCTAGTTTGAAAATTTTGAAGAATGAAGAGGCGTATTATGAATTACTATCAAATTCTAATATTGCATTAGAGTATTTGAAGAATGAGGATAATTGGCAAGAAATATCAAGTTTTTCTAATGATGTGAGTGGTACTACGCTTTCCTTGCCTATAACTGTGCAACAGGCTCGTATCTTTAAGGTGCATTTTCAAAAATCTTCTGATGGTTATGGGGTTGCGAGTGTCGAACTACAAATTGTAGGGAAAAAACTAGCTAATAATGAGACAATTGTTACTCCAGTGGCCCCTTTAAGTGAGTTAAAAGCAAAACAAGCAGAGTTATCTAAGAAACAAGAGAGCATAGAAGGGACTTCTGAATTTCATGCAATTGCTCAGCAGTTGCATGAAATTAATCGTCAAATAGAGGAATTAGAGGGGAATAGGTCTTCGAGTTGGGAATCTTCAGATGAAGATACGGGTCAGAAAGTAGAGAAAGAATTAGAGCTGAACGTAATTCCTCCTGAAACGGTAGCTCTACAAACGGAAAATTCTTCAGAAACCAATTACATTGATTCAGCATACGAAACTGTTCAAGAGCTTGTCTCTAAAGCATGGAAAGACATCAGTGAGTGGGCTCTTCAATATATTCAATAAAGTAATAAAAGACAAAAAAGTGTTAGGACACTTTTGCAAAGAAAGAAAAATATGCAATGACTTATAAGCAAACAAATATTAAGAAATACGCTCTTAGAAAATTAGCTATCGGAGTAGCCTCATGTGCGATTGGCTGTGCAGTTGTTAATATAGGGTCTCTAAAAGTTTATGCGAATACAAGTGCAGTAGCAACAACAGGTAGCGCTTATGATATTTCGGACATCATTGCAAGAATACCTAAATCCAAAAAAATTGCGGAACGTCAATTTAAGAAAGTCAATTTATCGGAAATTACTAGCATACAAGAAGCTATTAAAAAGGAGAATCCTGAAAACGGAACAGTCCATATCAGTAAGATGCTTGATTCAACTTTTATGGAAATGGATGTTCCTATTAACAAATTAAAGGAAACGTTACAGCAAGAGCGATTTAAAGAATATTCTATTGTAATGCTTGATAGTCAAAAATCATCTTATTTAGCCGGTAGTAAGATTCTTTATTTGATGAAAACTGATGGTAGGATTGTTAATTCTGAGGAAGAGTACAATCAATTAGTGTCAGAATTATTACAGGCGAATACTGTTGAGAATCGTGAAATTTACGCACCATTTGAGTTTGAAAACTCCTACATTGACTTACTCCTAGATGGTAATGGATTAGGTTTGGCAGGTTATCGTAATTCCGTAACCATTAATGGTATCAATATGTATACTGGTAAACTGAGATTAGCTACTTCTGGTGAATCAATTAATAGAACAGAGTTCAGTCAATTAAATCGAACCATTGAAGACTATGCTAATAATGATAAAAAGATTTTGGAGTTAATTTATAAGTCAGGTGCTTTGAATAAGGAAACAGAAGCGGAACGTGTTCAAGCATGGTCTGACTTTATCAGAAAAGAATTTTCTTATGACATTGATGCACTAAGGGACGGAGGAGAAGATTATAATAAAGCTTCTAGTATTTTTTCGGCAGTAGAGCGTAAAATGGCGATGTGTGTTGGTTTTAGTACCCTGTCTGCTAGGGCATATAATATGATGGGGCTTAGAGCTTATGTCGTTCATGGCAAAAGGCAGAATGGTTCACCACATGCTATAACACGTGTCTATTTCGGTAATAAGTGGCATTTTTTGGATACGACAGCTTCGATTGATGGCAACCGTTACGCGTACCTTTTAGATACTTATAAAGAGGCCGATACAAGCGCATTGGCAGGTGAGATGGTTATCCATCGAGACTTTGAAAAGTGGCTAGAAAAACAACGGCCACGTGATATTCTTTTGGTGAATAATGATGTAGCAAAAATTTCTCCAACATCATCAGTTGATTCTTTTGCTGAAAGAACTGAGCTACAAAAAATGTACGACAGAGTTGTATTTGATATTGCCCGCTATAACTATTTAATTACAAAGTTAGAGGAAAAGGCATCACAACCAACAAGTATTATCAGTCAATCCAAAGATGCTGTGCGTGAGTTAGAAATGTATCGCGATGATATTGATGTTTCAGATAAAGTAGTAAAAAGTTACCTGGAATTACTTGACTGGAAAATAAAAGTTTTAGAAAATTTTGCTGGCCAAGTTGAAATTGGATTTGAAATTCCAAAATTTTTAGAACAACGGACAGCAAATAAAGAAGAAACTATTCTTGAAAAGCATATCTCATCAAATGACTCAGATGAAGATAGTCTACATTCTGAAGATGAGCGGATGTCTCCTCAAGAGGATGTTCAAATAAAAAAAGTAGAGAGTACAGTTGAGGAAGTAAAAGAACTTATAGTACCAGAAAGTAATGGTATTGAGGAAAGTAGGCATAATGAAGAAAATTCAGAACTTGTAGAAAATGTGCCGGTTTTGCATGAATCAATTCCAACTAATGATAATTATAGTGACGTAACTTTAGGAACTGTTCAAAATATTATTTTTTCACTTTGGAACGATGTAAGTAGTCTGTTTTCAAGTAACTAAATTATATAGCACCACCTCTACCTCCAAAATAATCATAAAATCCTTAGTAAGTATTATCTACTTATTGAGGATTTTTGGGTTATTGAAGTCTATCTGAATGTGACAAGTAAGGAGTAGATTCAGATTTTGTGAGTCATGGAAATATTTTTAAGATAACATTAATGTCATCTTAAGAGTGTCTTTATGATGGTGTGATAGAATATTACCAAAAAGAATAGAAAGCAGTATTGATTTATGAATGGTAAGGTAAAACAAACAACTAATCGAAAAATAGATTCACAAAAAGTAAAACTTGGGCTCGCTTTAGGTGTTATCGGAGCAAGCTTGGCGCTCCAAAGTTATTATGCTAAAGCAGAAGATATCTTATCTCAAAATTTAACTCAAAATAGTTCATTTTCAAGGTTTCTTGCTGAAATGAACAGGAATCAAAAGAGCTCAAATACATTTAGTAAAGATGGTTTAGGTGTTGATACTGCCTTTGGTAAAATTAAAGATGAGCTTTCAGTTACCAAGCGAACAGCTATTAATGTGCGTGAATTAGGTGGGAATGAAGGGCTTCTTACTCAAGTTGATGTTCAGGAGTTGTTACCTAAATTAAGACATCGAATTCCTAATTTTGATTCAGACTATACTCTCGTGACTGTTAATGGGAAATATCTTTATGATGATGTTACGCTTTACATTGTTAAAAAGTCAGGTCACATCGTTAATTCTATGCAGGATTATAGTAAGGTGCTGCACGACTTAATGAAGAACAGTGGAAAAGAAATGGATGTCTATGCTCCTTTTAATTTAGATGAGAGTCATTTGAATTTATTGCTACAAGCTAATGGTTTTGGTCTAGTAGGAGATCAACATACTATAGCGGTTAATCATTTAAATATGTATCATGGGAAAGTAAAGGTAGCACCAGTATCCGAATATTTCACTCGTGTTAAGTATAAAAATTCTAATAGAACTCTAGAAGATTACTTAGAAAATGATAATAAGATTCTAGAGCTGGTAAGAGCTTCAGGGGCAATGGAACAAGCAACAGAACGTGAAAAAATTACTCAGTGGTCAAACTTTCTAAAAAGTAAGTTTCGCTATGATAGAAGCTTACTAGATATCGGGGGGACAGACAATTATAATATCGGTTCAGATATTTATTCGATTACAGAACGTGATACAGCCATGTGCGTGGGATTTAGTGTTCTATCAGCGCGAGCTTTGAACATGATGGGAATGCGCTCTTACGTTGTTTATGGTAAAACAAAGGATGGTATCGAACATGCTATCACTAGGGTGTTCTTTGATAATAACTGGCATTTTGTAGATACTACAACACCTCTTAATCATTTGGTGCAACTAACGATTGATACTTTCTCTGAGATGGATAAAAACGAAGGTGGCTATACTCCTAACGGAACAATGCGTGTTGACAAGTCTTTTGAAAAATGGGTGGAGAACCAAAATCCTAGACATCTTTTGCTGTTGAACACTGAAAAAGCGCTTTTCACAAATAAACGTTTAGAATATTATATTTCGGATGGTGAAAAGCAACAGTTGTTAAGTTTGCAACAACTATTGAAAGATCGTTATGACTATATTGTATCAACATTAGAGAAATCTCCTCAGAAAAATGAAAACTTGTTAAAAAACATCAAAGGGTTTGTTGATAACATTGAACAGGATATTGAACAAGTTAAGAGCTATGACAAGATGATTGGTAGTGTCGCAGATAAGTATCGAATGACGATTGACCGATTTAATAGCACTGCTGGATCTATTGAAAGAGAACTTGCCATACAAAATTTCAGTAAAAGTTCAGAAATTGAAAAAGATATAAAAGCTATCAGTAAAAAAGCAACAGAAATAGCCGCTATGACTGAAGATAAGTATACAGAGGCGGAAAAAAATGCTTACAGTGACCACGAGGTAGAACAAGAAGAGAAGGTTGTGAAGACTGAAGAGAGTAAAAAACGCTCTAGGCGTTCGTTGCCAAGTGAATCAGAAGAATCAATCAGTCATAAGGAGAAGCAAGAGTCTGATCAGGATGCCCTTTCTCAAGAACTAGAGACGCTAGTTTCTCAAGAAGTTACAACAGAGGAAAAAGTTGTAGTAGAAGAGAAACAAAAGCTAGAAGAGAGCACTCCAATATCAGAAAAAGTTGATCAAGGAAATATCGTGTCAGATACTTCTGAACAGCAAGAATCATCGCAATCAACGGATAGTAGTGGTACAATGTCGTTTGATAATGGTCTTACAACAACACTGGATGTTATTAAAGAGATTGTTTCTACCGTTTGGGAGAGTCTGAGCTGGATTTTGGAATAGCCAATTTATAAAGGCTTCTTAAATGATTTAACAGAGAAATGACAGATAGAATTTAGTACTGGCTGGGTTCTAGTTGTCGTTTTTTATTGGGCAGAATTTGAAGGTTCGTAAACGTCTAAACAGACAAACCCATTAAAGGAGGAGATGACGATTTGGAGGCTAAATTCCCAAACTAACTTCCACCGTCTGTTAAAGTGGAAGTTAATCTGATAAAACCTCTAACAACCAGTGAAACTCCGTGTCAGGGTAAGTTCCACTGGTTTTTATAAAGGTTGATTTATTGCATTTTTAGGCTAATTTAGTTGACAAAAAGGGTACACAAAATCCCCTCATCTGAAAGCGTTTCAGATTAAGTTCCGCTATGGTGGAAGTTAGTGTGAGACGTTTGAGTGGCTTATATTAGGTTGTTTTTAGAATTTGTGTTGGAGTAATTTTGGAGACTGACAGACGTCTTCTGCTGGAATTAAGGAAATGCCGAGTAGTTTAGCCAGTTCTTCGTCATAGGTAAAGGTAAAGAGCTCATAAGCTGATTTCCCATTCAGAGCAGCGCGTTTCACGCTATTCACATGAGAACAGACTAGGTTGATATCGTTCTGAGTTAAGTTGTCAAAAGAAGTTCCCTTGGGTAAAATATCGCGAATAAGTGTGTGATTTTTCTCAATTCTTCCTTTCTGGTCAGAGCGCTTAGGGTCGCAAAAGAATAGTTTAATCTCACCTCTGATATCCATCTCAATGTCATCAACTTTGGCAAACTCTCCACCATTGTCAGTTAGAATGACAGGGAAAACATCGAAGAAATCTCGGTCAGCCTCATAAAGCGTGTTCTTGATAACATAGAAGTGTTTAGCGACCTCAAGAGCGGTTTTATTGTCCAGAAGTCTAGCGAAGATAAAGTTACAGAAAGAGACATTGAAGGTGAGTAATACTTTTCCACCAACCCGTCCAATAACGGTGTCCATTTCAAGCCAAGAGGTCAGCTGTCTATGTGTCAGGAAGTTTTGGAAGTCCTCATAAGAACGCCCTTTTTTAGCTTCTTTAGGGATAGCAGGTAGTGTAGCCTTTCGTCTAGGTTTGAATTTTACAGCTCTAGCCAGATCAATAGGAGCGATAGAAAGGTATCCTTTACGGATGTGTCGATAGACGGTTGAGGAACTGACATCAAGGTTATGAGTTTTAAGGATGTGATAGATGTGCTGTCCCTTTTTCACACCATCGGAGATGACTTTATCCATGTCCCAGAACGTTTGAGAGTTGAGAGGTGTTCCTTCTCGAGCCTCAACGAGGGTTTGTTCGTATTGTTTTTGAGCCTGTTTAGCGAGGTAGAAGATTTTCTTGTAGCCACAATTTTGTCTTCTCTTAGGACATCCGTTACAGACAAATGGGGATTTATCAAGGAGAGGGCAAGGAAGCCCATCATTGGTAGAGGTTTGACCTGTCTGTTACGTTTGACCTCTTTGGAAACGGTAGTAGGATCTTTTAGGATAGTTTGTCCAATGACTTTGAAGGTTTCTCCACGTTCTAAGCCAAGTTGGATGTCATTGCGGTCTGAGAGGGTAAGGTGTTTATATTTTGTCATAGTAAGGACTCATTTCTAACGCAAACGTCTCAGACTTAATTCCACCATAAAAATCCGTTTTAGACTAACTTCCGCTTCGAAAGCTAAAGTGGAAATTACTTTGGGAAATTACCTGACGATTTGGAGAATGTATAAGCCTCGTTGCAAACTGTTAATTTTTATCTTTTTTTGATATAATGAATAATGAGGTATTTTATGAACGATTGGAAAAAGAAGTTTGCTGATTTTTGGCAAGGCTTGAAAAATAAAAACGGCTCCAAAAATTCATCGCGATCATCAAAAAGTGCTGAACGCTATAATTGGAAAGATTATGGCTTGGTTTTTTTGAGAACTTTAAAGCTCTTGGTTGATTTCGCTTATTTGATTCTTGCCTTGATAAGCTTGCTAGGCGCGGGTATTGGTGCTGGTTATCTTGCTAGTCAAGTCGATACCGTGGATGTTCCAGAAACTAAAGAATTGACCGCTAAGGTTAGTGATTTGAGCAAGATTTCTCAGTTGACCTATGCCGATGGAAAACTGATTTCAAAGATTGATACGGATTTGCTACGAACACCTGTTGAAAGCTCTGCTATTTCTGATAATATCAAAAATGCTATTGTCGCAACTGAGGATGAAAATTTTAAGTCCCATAAAGGTGTGGTTCCTAAAGCGATTTTTCGTGCAACCTTGGGCTCTGTCCTAGGTATTGGAGAGTCTAGTGGTGGTTCAACGCTGACACAGCAATTGATTAAACAACAGATTTTAGGTGATGATCCGACCTTTAAGCGTAAGGCGACAGAAATTCTCTATGCCTTAGAGCTTGAGCGGAATATGGATAAGGACACTATTCTCACCAACTATCTGAACGTTTCACCGTTTGGTCGAAATCATAAGGGGCAAAATATTGCAGGGATTGAAGAAGCAGCGCAGGGGATATTTGGAGTCTCTGCGAAAGATTTGACCATTCCGCAAGCGGCTTTCTTGGCTGGTTTGCCACAGAGCCCGATTGTCTATTCACCGTATTTGCCGACAGGTGCCTTTAAGACGGATGAAGACATGACGTTAGGACTGACACGTCAAAAAAATGTGCTTTATAACATGTATCGCGCAGGCATGTTGACCAAAGAAGATTATGAGAGCTATCTTGCCTATGATTTAAAACAAGATTTCAGACAACCAGAAGCAAGGACAACTGACAGTCATGATTATCTCTACTACGCTGTTTTAGAGGAAGCTCAGGAAATCATGTATCAATATCTTATCAAACGTGATAAGGTATCTGAACAAGAGTTGAAAAATGATGCAACCAAGGAGACTTATCGTGAATTAGCCTACCAAGAATTATCGCAAGGAGGCTATACGGTTAAAAGCACCATCAAGCCTAATATTTACAAGGCTATGCAGGATACAGTTGCTAATTATGGTCATCTACTTGATGATGGTACTGGTGAGGTTCAAGTGGGGAATGTCTTGCTTGATAATAGCACCGGAGCTATCTTAGGTTTTGTTGGTGGTCGTAATTATAATACTAACCAAAATAATCACGCTCTAAATTCTCTACGCTCCCCAGGTTCGAGTATCAAACCTATTCTTCCCTATGCTATCGCAATTGACCGAGGTTTAATGGGAAGCGCAAGTATTGTCTCTAACTACCCGACGACTTATTCTAGTGGTCAACGGATTTATCACGTTGGTGATGCAGGGACGAAGATGATTACGCTTCAGGAAGCTTTAAATATTTCTTGGAATATTCCCGCTTTTTGGACTTATAAAATGTTGCGAGATAAAGGTGTGGACGTTGAATCCTATATGACAAAAATGGGATATGATATCCAGGAATACGGTATTGAAAGTCTTCCTTTAGGTGGAGGTGTTGAAGTATCGGTCTTGCAACAAGCTAATGCTTATCAGACCTTGGCAAATGGTGGAGCTTATTTAAAACATTATATTGTTGAATCTGTGACGGCAAGCGATGGAACAGTAATTTTCAAACATGAAAAAAAACCTGTTCAAGTGTTTTCTAAAGCAACGGCAAGCATCATGATGCATCTACTTAGAGGACCGTTGACATCAGGTTATACCACACGTTATTTAAGTGCTTTAAGAGGCGTTAATGGAAATCTTGCCAATGCCGATTGGGCAGGTAAAACTGGAACCACTGATGACTACACAGATTCTTGGCTCGTTGTTACAACGCCAGGAGCTTCGCTGGGTTCGTGGATTGGTCACGATGATAATACACCGCTAGCTGCTGGTACTGGTGTTACCAATATGGCATCCTACCTAGCACAACTAACCAATGCCATTCATGCAGCGGATTCGTCTGTATTTGCGACTAATAAGCGCTTTGAATTGGATTCTAGTGTGATTGGCTCAACCGTTCTAGCTTCAACAGGGCTAAGACCAGGTACTGTGTTGGTAAATGGGAAAAGTATCACTGTTGGTGGTGCAACAACGACAAGTTATTGGGCTAAAAATGGTGCGCCAAGCATGACTTACCGCTTTGCGATCGGTGGAACAAATGCAGACTATACCAACGCATGGGGGGCTTTCATGCCAAACGATTCCAATAAAAATAAACAAGAGTCTCGAACAGACGAAAAAGATAAAGATAGAGACAAAAAGGAAGACACTAAAACGGACGATAAAGAAAGCTCCGAATCGAGTGATGCGGAAAGTGATTCGTCAGAATAAAATAGTTGCTTCTAACAAGAAAATATGATAAAATATCATAAATTATTTGTCGTCTGTTTTCTTGAAATATTGTCCAGGAAGACTTACAGCAGTTAAATCCAGCTTTTATAGTCAGATTTAGCTGCTCTTTTTGTGCTTAATTTTGACGAATTTAAATCTTGTCACAAAGATTTAAAAGTTCTGAAAATTGCAAGAAGGACAAGGAAGTCTGTTAGCTCAGACGTGTAAAAGCTGTGACCTAAGGTCACGTGTCAGATAATAAAAAGGAGAACAATCACTTGGCAGGACATAATGTTCAGTACGGTAAACATCGTACTCGTCGTAGTTTTTCAAGAATCAAAGAAGTTCTTGATTTACCAAATTTGATTGAAATTCAAACCGACTCATTCCAAGAATTCTTGGACAATAGTTTGCGTGAAGTTTTTGAAGACGTACTTCCAGTATCAAACTTCACTGATACAATGGAACTTGAATTTGTTGGCTACGAATTAAAAGAACCTAAATATACTTTAGAAGAAGCGCGTGCACACGATGCTCACTATTCAGTGCCTCTCTTTGTCACTTTCCGTTTGGTTAACAAAGAAACTGGTGAGATTAAAACGCAAGAAGTTTTCTTTGGTGACCTTCCTTACATGACTGAAATGGGTACGTTTGTTATCAATGGTGCAGAGCGTATCATCGTATCTCAGTTAGTGCGTTCACCAGGTGTTTATTTCAACGATAAGGTTGATAAAAATGGTAAAGTTGGCTATGGCTCAACAGTCATTCCTAACCGTGGCGCTTGGCTTGAATTGGAAACCGATTCAAAAGATTTAGCTCACACACGTATTGACCGTACGCGTAAAATTCCATTTACAACACTTGTTCGTGCGCTTGGTTTCTCAGGTGATGATGAGATTTTAGATATCTTTGGTGATGGCGACTTGGTGCGTAACACGATTGAAAAAGATATCCATAAAAATCCAGCAGATTCACGTACAGATGAAGCCCTCAAAGAAATTTATGAGCGTCTTCGTCCAGGTGAGCCAAAAACTGCAGATAGCTCACGTAGCCTTTTGACAGCACGTTTCTTTGATCCAAAACGCTATGATTTGGCAGCTGTTGGTCGCTATAAAATCAATAAGAAACTTAATGTTAAGACACGCTTGTTGAACCAAACTATTGCTGAAAACTTGATTGATGCTGAAACAGGCGAAATTCTTGTTGAAGCTGGTACAGTGATGACGCGTGACGTGATTGATTCAATTGCAGAGCACCTTGATGGTGATCTTAACAAGTTCGTTTACACACCAAATGATTTTGCGGTAGTAACAGAGCCTGTTATTCTTCAAAAATTCAAGGTCGTAGCTCCAACTGATCCAGACCGTACAGTAACTATCGTTGGTAATGCTAATCCAGATGACAAGGTTCGTGCCTTGACAACTGCGGATATCTTGGCTGAAATGTCATACTTCCTTAACCTTGCTGAAGGTATTGGTAAAGTGGACGATATCGACCACCTTGGAAACCGTCGTATCCGTGCGGTTGGTGAACTTCTTGCTAACCAATTCCGTATTGGTCTTGCTCGTATGGAACGTAACGTTCGTGAGCGCATGTCAGTTCAAGACAACGAAGTGTTGACACCACAACAAATCATTAATATCCGCCCTGTTACAGCTGCCATCAAAGAATTCTTTGGTTCATCACAGTTGTCACAGTTCATGGACCAACACAATCCACTTTCTGAGTTGTCACACAAGCGCCGTTTGTCAGCCTTAGGACCTGGTGGTTTGACACGTGACCGTGCAGGATATGAAGTCCGAGACGTTCACTACACCCACTATGGTCGTATGTGTCCAATCGAGACACCTGAGGGACCAAACATTGGTTTGATCAATAACTTGTCAACCTATGGTCACCTTAACAAATATGGTTTCATCCAAATACCATATCGTAAAGTTGACCGTGCAACTGGTCAAGTAACTAACGAAATTGTTTGGTTGACTGCCGATGAAGAAGATGAATTTACAGTAGCGCAAGCTAATTCAAAACTTAATGAAGATGGTACTTTCGCTGAAGAAATCGTTATGGGACGTCACCAAGGTAATAACCAAGAATTCCCAGCAAGTATCGTTGACTATGTAGACGTATCACCTAAACAGGTAGTTGCCGTTGCGACAGCATGTATTCCATTCTTGGAAAACGATGACTCTAACCGTGCCCTCATGGGGGCGAACATGCAACGTCAGGCTGTGCCGTTGATTGATCCTAAAGCACCTTACGTTGGTACAGGTATGGAATATCAAGCAGCGCACGATTCGGGTGCTGCAGTTATTGCCCAACACGATGGTAAAGTTGTTTATTCAGATGCTGATAAGGTTGAAGTTCGTCGTGAGGATGGTTCACTTGATGTTTATACCATTCAAAAATTCCGCCGTTCAAACTCAGGTACTGCTTATAACCAACGTACGCTTGTAAAAGTTGGTGATATTGTTGAAAAAGGAGACTTTATCGCTGACGGACCTTCTATGGAAAACGGTGAGATGGCGCTTGGACAAAACCCAATCGTTGCCTACATGACTTGGGAAGGTTACAACTTCGAGGATGCGGTTATCATGTCTGAACGACTTGTGAAAGAAGATGTTTACACATCTGTTCACTTGGAAGAATACGAATCAGAAACGCGCGATACGAAGTTAGGCCCTGAAGAAATCACTCGTGAAATTCCAAACGTTGGTGAAGAAGCCCTCAAAGATCTTGATGAGATGGGTATTATCCGTATCGGTGCGGAAGTTAAAGAGGGTGACATTCTTGTTGGTAAGGTAACACCTAAAGGTGAAAAAGACCTTTCAGCAGAGGAACGCCTCCTTCACGCTATCTTTGGTGATAAATCACGTGAAGTTCGTGACACTTCTCTTCGTGTACCACACGGTGGTGACGGGGTTGTTAGCGACGTTAAAATCTTTACGCGTGCTAATGGTGACGAGCTTCCTTCAGGTGTGAATATCCTTGTTCGTGTCTTCATTGCTCAAAAACGTAAAATCAAGGTCGGAGATAAGATGGCCGGTCGTCACGGAAACAAGGGTGTCGTTTCACGTATTGTTCCAGTTGAAGACATGCCATATCTTCCAGATGGAACGCCTGTTGATATCATGTTGAACCCACTCGGGGTGCCATCACGTATGAATATCGGTCAGGTTATGGAACTTCACCTTGGTATGGCGGCTCGTAATTTGGGTATCCACATTGCAACTCCTGTCTTTGACGGTGCAAGTTCAGAAGACCTCTGGTCAACTGTTCGTGAAGCTGGTATGGATTCAGATGCCAAGACAGTTCTTTACGATGGTCGTACAGGTGAACCATTTGACAACCGTGTTTCTGTCGGTGTCATGTACATGATCAAACTTCACCACATGGTTGATGATAAACTTCACGCACGTTCAGTTGGTCCTTACTCACTCGTTACGCAACAGCCACTTGGAGGTAAAGCTCAGTTTGGTGGACAACGTTTCGGTGAGATGGAGGTTTGGGCCCTTGAAGCTTACGGTGCGTCAAATGTTCTTCAAGAAATCTTGACTTACAAGTCAGATGACGTTAATGGACGTTTGAAAGCCTATGAAGCTATCACAAAAGGTAAACCAATTCCAAAACCAGGTGTGCCAGAATCATTCCGAGTTCTTGTCAAAGAATTGCAATCTCTTGGACTTGATATGCGAGTTCTTGATGATGAAAACAATGAAGTTGAACTTCGTGACCTTGATGAAGGTGAAGATGATGACGTGATGCACGTTGATGATCTTGAAAAACTTCGTCAAAAACAAGCAGAAGAAGAAGCTCGCCTAGCAGCAGAAGTTGCAGCTGAAAATGGTGAAACACCAAGTGAAGGTGAATAAAACAGTCCAGTGGACTGTTTTATCCGACACTTGGAACTTGAAAAGTGTTGTCAGTCAGTTTGGATGAGTTACTCAGCACTTTGACTGGTGTTTGAAAACACAACATTAAATTTAACGAGAGGAAGAGCTTAATGAGAATAGTCCTTCTCATTAGCTCCTAATACCTCTGAATGCTCTGTCTGAATGTAGCTCTGCTATGTTCAAAAGAAAAAAGAAAGGTAATACTAGTGGTTGACGTAAATCGTTTTAAATCTATGCAAATCACATTAGCCTCACCAAGTAAGGTCCGTTCATGGTCTTATGGTGAAGTTAAAAAACCTGAAACAATCAACTACCGTACGCTCAAACCAGAACGTGAAGGTCTCTTTGACGAAGTCATTTTTGGACCTACAAAAGACTGGGAATGTGCTTGTGGTAAATACAAACGTATCCGTTATAAAGGAATTGTCTGCGACCGTTGTGGTGTCGAAGTGACACGTGCTAAAGTTCGTCGTGAACGTATGGGACACATCGAGCTTAAAGCACCAATTTCTCACATTTGGTACTTCAAAGGTATTCCATCACGTATGGGGCTTACCCTTGATATGAGTCCACGTGCGCTTGAAGAAGTTATTTATTTTGCTGCTTATGTGGTCATTGATCCAATGGATACCCCACTTGAGCCAAAATCACTTTTGACTGAACGTGAATACCGTGAAAAACTTCAAGAGTACGGCTACGGTTCATTTGTTGCGAAAATGGGTGCGGAAGCTATCCAAGATCTTCTTAAACGCGTCGATTTGTCAAAAGAAATCGCAGAGCTTAAAGAAGAGTTGAAGTCAGCAACAGGTCAAAAACGTGTTAAAGCTGTTCGTCGATTGGACGTGCTTGACGCTTTCTATAAATCTGGAAACAAACCTGAATGGATGATTCTTAACATCTTGCCAGTTATTCCACCAGATTTACGTCCGATGGTTCAATTGGATGGTGGTCGTTTTGCCGCTTCTGACTTGAATGACCTTTACCGCCGTGTTATCAACCGTAACAACCGTTTGGCTCGTCTCTTGGAACTTAACGCTCCAGGTATCATCGTGCAAAACGAAAAACGTATGTTGCAAGAAGCGGTCGATGCGCTTATTGATAATGGTCGTCGTGGTCGTCCAATTACAGGACCAGGTAGCCGTCCATTGAAATCTTTGAGCCACATGCTTAAAGGTAAACAAGGACGTTTCCGTCAAAACTTGCTCGGTAAACGTGTTGACTTCTCAGGACGTTCCGTTATTGCCGTTGGTCCAACGCTTAAAATGTACCAATGTGGTGTGCCACGTGAAATGGCAATTGAGCTCTTCAAACCATTTGTGATGCGTGAAATCGTTGCCCGTGATATGGCTGGTAACGTTAAAGCGGCTAAACGTATGGTTGAGCGTGGAGACGAGCGCATTTGGGACCTTCTTGAAGAAGTAATCAAAGAACACCCAGTTCTTCTTAACCGCGCACCGACTCTTCACCGTCTTGGTATCCAAGCCTTTGAACCAGTTCTTATCGATGGTAAAGCCCTTCGTCTTCACCCACTTGTGTGTGAGGCCTACAATGCCGACTTCGATGGAGACCAAATGGCGATCCACGTGCCACTTTCAGAAGAAGCTCAAGCAGAAGCTCGTCTTTTGATGCTTGCTGCGGAGCACATTTTGAACCCTAAAGATGGTAAACCAGTTGTTACCCCATCTCAGGATATGGTACTTGGTAACTACTACCTTACAATGGAAGATGCTGGTCGTGAAGGTGAAGGTATGGTCTTCAAGGACCGCGATGAAGCTGTTATGGCTTACCGCAATGGTTATGTTCACTTGCACTCACGTGTCGGTATTGCTGTTGATAGCATGCCAAATAAACCTTGGAAACCAAATCAACTTCACAAAATCATGGTGACAACTGTTGGTAAAATCCTCTTTAATGATGTGATTCCAGCAGAAATTCCTTACCTTCAAGAGCCAAACAATGCAAACTTGACAGAAGGAACACCTGATAAATACTTCCTTGAACCAGGACAAAACATCCAAGAAGTGATTGATGGCTTAGCAATCAATGTGCCATTCAAGAAGAAAAATCTTGGTAATATCATTGCTGAAACCTTCAAACGTCTTCGTACAACAGAAACTTCTGCTTTCCTTGACCGTTTGAAAGACCTTGGTTACTATCACTCAACTCTTGCTGGCTTGACTGTGGGTATTGCCGACATCCCTGTTATTGATAACAAAGCTGAGATTATTGAAGCAGCTCACGAAAAAGTTGAGCAAATCAATAAAGCCTTCCGTCGTGGTTTGATGACAGATGATGACCGTTATGTTGCGGTTACAACAACATGGCGTGAAGCTAAAGAAGCTCTTGAAAAACGCTTGATTGAGACACAAGATCCTAAGAACCCAATCGTTATGATGATGGACTCAGGAGCCCGTGGTAACATCTCAAACTTCTCGCAACTTGCGGGTATGCGTGGTTTGATGGCTGCTCCTAATGGACGCATCATGGAACTTCCTATCCTGTCAAACTTCCGTGAAGGTCTTAGCGTTTTGGAAATGTTCTTCTCAACTCACGGTGCGCGTAAAGGTATGACGGATACGGCTCTTAAGACAGCCGACTCAGGTTACCTTACTCGTCGTTTGGTTGACGTTGCCCAAGATGTTATTATCCGTGAAGATGATTGTGGTACTGACCGTGGTCTTCTTATCCGTGCTATTACAGATGGTAAGGAAGTTACAGAAACTCTTGAAGAGCGTCTTCAAGGTCGTTACACTAAGAAAACTGTTAAACATCCAGAGACAGGTGCTGTTATCATTGGCCCTAACAAGTTAATCACAGAAGATAAAGCTGCTGAAATTGTTAATGCAGGTGTTGAAGAAGTGACGATTCGTTCTGTGTTCACATGTAACACGCGTCATGGTGTTTGCCGTCACTGTTATGGTATCAACTTGGCAACAGGCGATGCGGTTGAAGTTGGTGAAGCAGTTGGTACAATCGCTGCGCAATCTATCGGTGAGCCAGGTACTCAGCTTACAATGCGTACCTTCCACACGGGTGGTGTAGCCTCAAATACCGATATCACTCAGGGTCTTCCACGTATCCAAGAGATCTTTGAAGCTCGTAACCCTAAAGGGGAAGCAGTTATCACAGAAGTTAAAGGTACTGTTATCGAGATTGAAGAAGATGCGTCAACACGTACTAAGAAAGTTTACGTTCAAGGTGAGACTGGTATGGGAGAATATGTCGTACCATTTACAGCTCGCATGAAAGTTGCTGTTGGTGACGAAGTTGCTCGTGGTGCGGCCCTTACGGAAGGGTCAATCCAGCCAAAACGTTTACTTGAAGTTCGTGACACACTTTCTGTTGAAACTTACTTGCTTGCGGAAGTTCAAAAAGTATACCGTAGCCAAGGGGTAGAAATCGGAGATAAACACGTTGAGGTAATGGTTCGCCAAATGCTTCGCAAAGTTCGTGTTATGGATCCAGGTGATACTGATCTTCTTCCAGGTACTTTGATGGATATCGCAGATTTCACAGATGCTAACAAAGAAATTGTTATTTCTGGTGGTATTCCAGCGACATCTCGTCCAGTCCTCATGGGAATTACAAAAGCTTCTCTTGAAACTAACTCATTCTTGTCGGCTGCATCCTTCCAAGAAACAACACGTGTTCTTACAGATGCTGCTATCCGTGGTAAGAAAGATCACCTTCTTGGTCTTAAAGAAAATGTTATCATCGGTAAAATCATCCCAGCTGGTACTGGTATGGCTCGTTACCGCAACATTGAACCACAAGCAATCAATGAAGTTGAAATCATTGAAGAAGCAGAAACGACAGAAGAAGTGGTTACAACAGAAGCAGAATAAGATAATCGTTGCTTAAATTGGTTTTTTGAATCGATTGGTAGCTGATTTGGAAAATCATAAAACAAGGCGACTCCTGAAGGGGTCGTCTTTTTGAGTATCTGTTAATAAAAATGCCTCTTTGTGAATTATGGTGGGGAACTTATAAAAATCAAGATAGGCAATATTTTATACCTACCAGGCTTATTCATTTTATAAGTGATTAATGGTGTCTCTCTCATGGCAAAAAGGGATCTCTAAGATTCCTTGCCAGCTGGAAATAATATTAAAATATACTTGATTAAGTGTATATAATTAGGTAAATAGGTTAAACCATGTTATACTAAGAGAGTAATTATATTAACTTAGGAGATTAATACCCCATGCCAAGAATCCAACGATTCTCAATTAAAAAATTATCAGTAGGTGTTTGTTCTATTTGCATCGGATATGCTTTTTTATCAGGTGCAGTTGTTCGAGCAGATGTTGTCACTGATACTGCGGAGTCTACTGCAGTAGTTGTATCTGATTTGAAACAGGCTTCAGAGGATTCAGCACCTTTGCTGACTAAGGAAGAACAGCCGATCTTAGGTAGTGAGCCAGTTTTAGAAGACGTAGAAGAGACACAACAACTTCAACCACAGGATTCTGAGTCTACTGCTCTACCATTGACAAAAGACCTAGAGGTGACTGATAAAGTATCTCCTGAAAATACAGCGGTAGAAGCTCCTAAAGAAGTGTCAAAGAGTGAAGAAGATGCAAGTGCTCCTCTTTCTCAGACAGGATTTAGAGCCGCAACTACAGCAACGACAGGGTCTCAGACTGCTATAGATGTTTTAACAGAAGAAGCGGCAACATTCCCGAATAGCAAGGTTATAGCAATATTAAGTAGTGACGATCAAAAGCGTTTGAATGAGATAGTGGTCACTAACTTTGAAACTAAGGCTAATGAAGTTGCTCTTCGTGATGTGGTGAAACCTGTCACATCGTTGACAATTGACCAAATTACAAAGTATTTAACGCCGACCATCACTAAATTGCGCACCGAAGCTAAAAACCGTGGCGAAGATATTACTAATACTGAGGTTTTGAAAGGTATTGTTGCACAGGCAAATAAACAAGCCCTAGCTGCCGCCAATGCCGACCTTTATAAGGATGAGGCGTTTAGCAATTTAGCACCAGAGGCTAAGACGTTGTTGACTTCTTTCTTGGATAAAGGGTTGTTGGCAACTAACCAGCAATTGACAGTTTCCCAATTGAGAGCGGATTTAGGGGCTCTGTATCGTGGTGTTCTCTATTTGCAACAACAATTTTCGTTTGCGGCGGATTTGCCAGAGCGCTTAGTCTTTGATCCACAAATGATTAGTGGAACTGCAGAACGTGATACTGCTTACGATCGCTTAAAAGCATATGGTACGGTATCACTAAAAGACCCTCAACGGGTGAAGCGGTCTATGACCTTACTTCAAAACATTAATCAATTTCAAGATCGTAAAGTAGCTTATTACACTGGTACAGCTAATCCAGCAGATTTGGTGGAACGTTTAGCCCAAGAAAAAGGGAAATCGGCAGCTGATTATTTTGAGGAGCAGACACAAGCTCTAGTTGGGTCAGTTTCTGGAACACGTATTTTTGACTTATTGAAGGCAAATAGACCGGAGTTGATTTTACCGCTCTTGTCACAAGGGAAAGGCCTTTACGCAGCAACAACTTCTAAAACGGTATCGGTTGGAATGCTGGCTAGCTATGTTGATCAATTCCCAGAATTAGCGAACTTTAACAAAGCTAGAGGAGATAAGCAACCCGAGTTACCATTCTTTGCGCAGCCATTGGCTTACCAAGAGAATTTTGTGAAGTTCTTAGAGTCGGTCAAGGTGAAACCAATTTCTTTCACATTGGCTATTGACACCATGAACCGCTATAATACATCTGGAAAAATTGGTTGGTCACCGAGTGAGGGAGATAATGCAGAGAAGGCTGTCATTAATTTCTTTGTACCAATGAATTACTATGATTCTACCTATTCTAACGCTAAGAATTTGGGTGGAATGTCTACGAGTCAAACGTCAATGCGCATTTTTGAAAATCGCTTGATGGCCAAAGAAGCGGCAGGATTAGCTGTTTTCACTCATGAATTAACCCACAGTAATGATGAAGAAGGATTGTTTGGTGGGACTTATCAAAAGAATGGTCGTAGAAAAGGTCAAGGAGCGGAGCTTTATGTACGTGGCTTGTTTGAGGTGATTGACAATACGCAAAATCAAAAAGCGAGTGAATTTGTTCCTGTCTTTAACTTGAACACAGCTATTGAGATTGCCAAGACACCAAATCGTGTTCAGGCAGCGCTTCCTCAAACGTCTAAAGAAGCCTTGGAAAACTATAGTAGAAACTTGATGGATTTGGTTGCCTACTTAGAAGTTAAAGAGGCTGAAGCAGCTCTTGCTAGCCTATCAGCTGAAGATCAAGCGATTTACTTTAATAAGGTTGCTCAAGTGAATCCACAGTTGCGTAGTGGTGCTGTTGATACAGCGCGTGTGGCAAATAAATCAACCAATGACCAGTTTGTCCCATTTGGAAAACTCGGTCAAGCGGAGTTTAAGCCAGCAACCAGTGTTGCAGATTTAGTGGATCAAGCAGCGGTCAGTGGTCAGTTTATCCCACGAGGGGTAACACCATTTATCCGCAATCTTGATACCAACCAATATGATAATGTACCGCTATTAGAAAGTTTTTATGCAGCGAATGTTGCTCCTTCTGGTATGAATACGGTAGGTGATATTAGCTTTAAACGTAATGCCTATGAAATTCTTGGTTGGCAGGGCTGGGATGCTTTTGTAGACTATTTGAGTAACCGTTATACAAGTGACCAAGAGGTGTTTTCTAAAATCTTAGCCGATGACACGGAAAAAAGCTGGGCTGATTATAAGAAAGCTCAGTATAACCGCTTATCAGAATTAGAAGCAGTTAATCATCTTTGGGAAACAGATACCTTAATGGCAGATTTGAAGGTGGCTATTCAAAAAGATTTGGCAGTTATCAAAAACTTTAAAGCTCAGGTTGAACCTAGCTGGACAACTGCTACTGTAACAGATTCTGAAGTTGCTAGCCGCCTTGGTTTCCCAACACAGGCAACTAATGTCCGTAAAGTTAAATTGGCAATCTTGCGAGCAGCATTAGATTATAATGAATTAGTTGAGACTGTCTTAGTAAAAGATCAAATAGAAACAGCAAAAGGCTCAGGGCTTGCTCAAGATGCGAAACCAGAGTTAATCTGGGAAATCGCGAAAGGTTCAGGTCTTGTTCAAGAAGAGAAACCCGAATTAGTTTGGGAAATCGCCAAAGGCTCAGGGCTTGTTCAAGATGCAAAACCCGAATTAGTTTGGGAGACCGCAAAAGGTCCAGGTCTCGTTCAAGATGCGAAACCAGAGTTAATCTGGGAAATCGCGAAAGGCTCAGGTCTTGTTCAAGATGCAAAACCCGAATTAATCTGGGAGACCGCGAAAGGTTCAGGTCTTGTTCAAGAAGAGAAACCCGAATTAGTTTGGGAAATCGCGAAAGGTTCAGGTCTTGTTCAAGAATCTAAACCAGAGTTATTGTAGGAAACAGCAAAAGGTTCAGGGCTTGTTCAAGAATCTAAACCAGAGTTAATCTGGAAGACTGCTAAAGGCTTAGGTCTTGTTCAAGAAGAGAAACCCGAATTAGTTTGGGAAATCGCCAAAGGCTCAGGTCTTGTTCAAGAATCTAAACCAGAGTTAATCTGGGAGACTGCTAAAGGTTCAGGGCTTGTTCAAGAATCTAAACCAGAGTTAATCTGGGAAACGGCGAAAGGCTCAGGTATCACACAAGCTCAAAAACCAGAAGCAGAGTTACTAATCCAACAATTAGGTACTCAAAATCAAAAAGTTGATCAAATGGCTACAAAGGAATCAAATAACACTACCGCTGAGACGACTTCTGCCAAACTACCTGAGACAGGTGAACAATTTAATTTCCTAGCGTTACTGGGCTGGCTATTATTATCTGTATTTAGCTGGATTACATTTGGTGATAAGAAAAAAGATACGAATTAAAGGACGTTACAGTACTGTTAATCATATTACTAGTGACAATCATTGGTGATTTTAATCCTGATTTTCTATTTTGGAAAATCAGTGAAAAAGTTGAAAACGCATTCTGAGCATATATTTTCCTATTTCTTTAAAAAAGGTTTATAATAATCGAACAGTTAGATAAATAGTGGAAAGGAATGTTCAGTTAATAGGTCTAACTGAACGGGGACAAGTTTATCAAGAAAAAGGTCTATCCTTATTTGAATATCAGGCAGTCAATAGCTGCTTTTGTCCCTTGCGTTTAAATTATGTATCAAGTAATCAATTTATGTGGAGATTTCGAGCCTTGGTGGTTTTTAGATGATTGGAAAGAAGATATCACTGAACTCCAAGAGTTTAGCACTTTTGAAGAAGCGGAACAGCATTTCTTAAAACAGTGGCAGGACTTGCAGAAAGGCTTTCCCTATTTTGAGAGCCGTTCGGATTATTTAGCAGCTTTTTGGGATAATAAAGAGCTCCGCTGGTGTGAAGAGTGTACAGAGGATTTGCAACAATACCATTCCATTTTATTGCTCAAAGATTATCAACTCATTAGCGAAGACAGGTATAACGATAAACTGTCTATTTCCAATGCGGAACCTCGTCAACCCTCAAGTTGTCGCCTATCTCTTTAAATCTATTCTTAGTGAGACTGGAAAAAATTCCGGTCTCCTATTTTTTGTCCCTAATAACCACTGATACTCATCCAAAATTAAAATTAGCAGTTTAAGTTAAATTAAGAACCAATAAATGGCTTGATTTACCAGAGCTTCTTTCGCCATGGTGGTATTCTTATTAGTGAGGTTGGGGCATAAATATTTCAACCTTCTATTTTTAATGGTAATAACAGATTGACGCAGTGGTTGATTGGAGGTCTGCAACTGGACACTTCTTCATTTTCAAGTGTCCACCTAAAATAGTCCACTGGACTATTTTACTACCACGCAATCGTTAGCGGCCATCCTAATCAACTGTGCGGAGGTGGGACGACGAAGTCAATTTCTTCGAAATCATGACTTCTGTCCCACTCTCAGCCTGAGCTTAGAAACCTGGGAGCGAAGGAAACCTAGGCTTGCCAAGAAGGAATGGAACTCTGTAGGAGGGGAGGTTCTGACACTGACTTGGTCAGCTTCATTTCCCACCTCAAAAGGTCTCCTAGACCTTTTGAGCGCCCCACACCACATTAGGAGAAGTGCTAACAAAAATACTAAATAAAAACTAATTGACTTTATTAACATTTTAGAGTATCAACTTATAGAAGACTGTCCATTTTTCAGAATTATCTCCACAAAGTTTTGGCATTTCAGATATAAAGGTAATTGAAATTGTTGGTGTAAGGACAGTTGGATTGGGGATAATAGGGGTATTTGATTATTTTTCAAAAAATCGAATTTTCTAGAGTGAAATCACTCATTGAAAATAGCAACTACGGGAATGATTCAGCTAATCAAATACTACAAAAATATTGTACTTTTTGTTATAATAAGGTCAGTATTAGTCAAAAACCTCTAGTTTTTCGATCAGCAAAAGCGATATTAGAAAAGTGATAGCTGGAGGTAATGAGGAATGAAAAGAGGGGCCGATGGCGTTAAAAAATACATCTGATTATATTGAAGAACACATCAAACGCTTGCTTGCCCAAACAGGTGTTGCAGAAATTCAACGGTCGCAACTGGCGGAATCTTTTCAAGTGGTTCCTAGCCAGATTAACTATGTGATTAAAACACGTTTCACGGAAAGTCGTGGCTATGTTGTTGAGAGCAAGCGAGGTGGTGGTGGCTATATTCGTATTGTTAAAGTTGCTTTCTCTGACCAGCACCATTTTTTAGGAGATTTGCTTAGCAAGCATTGCCAAAATCCTAGCGAGCAAGTTTTTGCTGATGTGATGCAGCTCCTTTATGATCACGGGGTGATTACTGAGCGAGAAGGTAATCTGTTGCTAGGCATATGTAGCGATGAGATTTTGGGAGTTGATGCTAATCAGATAAGGGCAAGGCAACTTCGGAAAATTCTTCAAAGATTAGATAGAAAAGGTTAAGTATGGTTAAATATTCGTTAAAAATGCAGGAAGTCTTTCGCTTAGGACAAGAGCAGGCAGCCCGCTATGAAAGTCTTTACCTAGAGACTTGGCATTTGCTTTTAGGGATGGTGGCCCTCCATGATTCTGTAGCAGGTCTTAGTTTTTCAGAGTATGAGGATGAATTTCCTTTAGAGGAGTATGAAGCGGCAGCTATTTTAGCCATGGGAAAAGCTCCGCAGGATGATGTGAAAAGGACTGATTTTCTGCGTCCATCGTCTAAAGCCTTAAAAGAGGTTCTTGACTATGCGTTAGCTATTGCTCAAGTGATGGCTAATGATGAAGTCGGAACAGAGCACGTTCTTTTTGCTATGTTAGTGAATGCTGACTTACTGGCAACGAGAATTTTAGAGTTAGTGGGCTTCAAGGTCAAGGATGATGGGAATTCTCTTCGCTTAATTGATCTGCGCAAGACTTTGGAGCGTCATGCGGGAATCACTAAAGAAGATTTGAAAGCCATTCATGAATTGAGAAAACCTAAAAAAGCAAAATCTGCTGGCAACTTCTCTGATATGATGAAGCCACCTTCAACAGCAGGGGAACTTTCTGATTTTACACGTGATTTGACGGCAATGGCAGAGCAGGGATTGTTAGATCCTGTTATCGGACGCGACAAAGAAGTAACACGCATGATTCAGGTATTGAGCCGTAAGACAAAAAATAATCCTGTCCTAGTTGGGGATGCCGGTGTCGGAAAAACAGCTCTAGCTTACGGCCTTGCCCAGCGTATTGCTACTGGAGAAATCCCATATGAGCTCCAAGACATGAGAGTCTTAGAACTTGATATGATGTCTGTGGTTGCAGGAACACGTTTTCGAGGTGACTTTGAAGAGCGAATGAATCAAATCATCGAAGACATCGAAACAGATGGGAAAATCATTCTCTTTATTGATGAACTTCATACTATTATGGGGACTGGTAGCGGTGTTGATGGGACGCTTGATGCAGCCAATATCTTGAAACCTGCCCTTTCACGTGGAACCCTTCACATGGTTGGAGCTACCACACAGGCTGAGTACCAAAAACATCTTGAAAAAGATGCCGCTCTCTCTCGTCGATTTGCAAAAATTATCATTGAAGAGCCAAGCCAAGCTGACGCTATTGCCATTTTAAAAGGACTTAGACCAAGTTACGAGGCTTTTCACAATGTTTCTATCTCAGATGAAGCGATTGCGACGGCTGTCAAAGCTGCGCATCGTTACTTAACAACGAAACAGTTACCAGATTCGGCTATTGATTTGCTTGATGAGGCTAGTGCTACTGTTCAGGTCATGACTAAAAAAGAAGTCCAAGAGACTCTTAGCCCAGTTGACCAAGCTCTGCTTGCAGGAGACTTAAAACGTGTTAGCCAGTTATTAAAAGTCTCACAAAAAGAGACCCTTCGTCCAGCAATCCCTGTGACCGAAGACCATATTTTAACAACTCTAAGTCGCCTATCAGGGATTCCTGTGGAAAAATTAAGTCAGAAAGACAGCCAGAAATACTTGAACCTAGAGACGGAGTTACACAAACGTGTTGTTGGTCAAGATGCCGCTGTTTCAGCTATTAGTCGTGCCATTCGTCGCAATCAATCAGGCATTCGTACAGGGAAACGACCAATTGGTTCCTTCATGTTCCTAGGCCCAACGGGTGTTGGTAAGACGGAGTTGGCAAAAGCTTTAGCAGAAGTGCTCTTTGATGATGAATCAGCTCTTATTCGCTTTGACATGTCTGAGTACATGGAAAAATTTGCGGCAAGTCGTCTTAACGGTGCCCCTCCAGGTTATGTTGGTTACGATGAGGGTGGCGAATTGACTGAGAAAGTTCGTAATAAACCTTATTCAGTTTTACTCTTTGATGAGGTTGAAAAAGCCCATCCAGACATTTTCAATGTGCTGTTACAGGTTCTCGATGACGGTGTTCTGACAGATAGTCGTGGACGTAAAGTTGACTTTTCAAATACCATTATCATCATGACCTCAAATCTTGGGGCAACCGCTCTCCGTGATGATAAGACCGTTGGATTTGGAGCGCAAGCCATTTCCCACGACCATAAGGCTATGGAGAAACGTATCCTGGAGGAATTGAAAAAGGCTTACCGCCCAGAGTTTATCAACCGTATAGATGAAAAAGTGGTCTTCCACAGTCTTGAAGAGGTGCATATGCGTGAGATTGTGACGATCATGGTTCAACCTTTGGTGAAAGCTTTGGCAGACAAGGGAGTGACCTTGAAGTTCCAACCAGCAGCTCTGAAACATCTGGCCCAAGATGGCTATGATATTGAAATGGGAGCTCGCCCACTGCGTCGCACCATCCAAACAGAAGTTGAGGATAAACTATCTGAACTCATCTTAGCTGGTGAGCTAGCCCAAGGACAAACTCTAAAAATCGGTTTCTCTAAAGGAAAATTAAAATTTGATATGGCTTGATAATAAGTAAGCTACTGCGTCAATCTACTTTTCACATTAAAACAAGAAGTGGTTGGTCAAAAACTTAAATTTTAGTCTTGCTGTTGAAAATGGAACAAAATAAAATGGCTTAGAATCAACGTTTTTTGACGACGTTACTCTAAGCCATTTGCTATTTTGAAGATTTTTTGTCCACTCTCTCTTTTTAATATAGTTTAAAACTATACTAAAACTTATAAAACAACTATTTTTCAACAAATTAGTTATAGTTTATAATAATACCATAACAAATAAATGAGGTAAGACACATGGCACAATCTAAATTTCAACTAGTCAGCTCACTCCTTCGTCCAGCAAATCTTCGTGAATTCAAAACTGAAATTGAGCACCGTGATGATATTCAATATCCTTTCTATGATGCTCTACCTGGTTACCAAGAAACCGAAACAGCTGGCATCAAGCAGATTATTGTAGATCAAAAATCAAATGGTATTGATATTTTAACAGATGGGGAGTATGGTCGTTCTATGTGGCATCTTGATTTTGTATGGGGCCTCAAAGGAATTGAACGCTATATTGCGGAGCATGGCTACCGCTTCAATGACCACGATGGCGGAGATTTTGAAACACGAAAAGACATTGGGATTCGTATCACAGAGCCACTTTCAGGAAAAGGCCATCATTTCCTTAACATTTTTAAATTAGTTAAGGCAGAAGCAGGTGGTGAACAAACGAAACAAACCATTTGGGGACCAGCTCATGCCTATACAGAACTAGCTATTTTTGATAAACTAGCTGGTGAAGGCCAAGTTTATGAGACAAACGAAGAATTGAAAAAAGGCTTGATTCAGGCTTACAAAGAATTTTTAGCTGAATACAAAGAAGCAGGTGGTGAAATCATTCAGTTTGACGACTGCCTTTGGGAACTCTTTGACGAGTCAAATCCTGCCTCTTTCTTCGCTGATGGTAATGCTGCCTTAGCAGATTTAGCGGATGAATTTATTGCCATCAATAATGAGGTTGTGGATTATGCTCATGAGATTGGCTTAACGGTTTGGACTCATAACTGTCGTGGAAATTACGAAAGCCGTTCTGCTGCAGAAGGGACTTACGAAGCTATTGCGAAAAAATTCTTGGCAGAGCAACACTATGACCGTTTCTTCTTAGAGTGGGATAGCGACGTAGCCGGTGATATTCGTGCATTAGAAGCTTTAAAAGATAGTGAAGCAGAAGTTGTTTTAGGTCTTTTGTCTTCTAAAACGACAACACTTGATGATGAAGAACGTGCCCTTGCCTTGCTTGAGGAAGCTAGCCAAATTTTGCCAAAAGAGCGTCTTTTCCTCTCTCACCAATGTGGTTTTGCCTCATGCGACTCGGGAAATGAACTTGCCATTCCACAACAATGGGAAAAAATCAAACAAGGTCAGGAAATCGCAAAAAAATTCTGGAATGATTAGACTTTTTCTATTGAATCGATTAAGAAGTCGATATTATACTCATTCCAAATCAAAATTAGAATTTTAGAACCACTAATATCGTTGAGATAGTGATGAGCGTAGCGAGAAAAATGTTTCTTTCGCTATAGTGGTATTCTTATTAGTGAAACTGTCCAGTGGACAGTTTCAGCCTGAGTTTAGAAATTAAAAAGCGAGGGTAATTTGCTTGCCAAGAACGGACTTTTTGCGATAGAGAGGCTTAAAAAAGTAGCAATGAAACTCCAAAGGAGGTTTTGATGTTGACTTTGTCAACTCTATTTCCCACCTCAAAAGGTTCCCTGAACCTTTTGAGCGTCCGCACTTTTAAGAAAGAAACAAGAAAGTAATTTTTGAATTTGGTTAAGTATTAATATAGTAAAAAGCATAAAATCTCGTTCAAACAGACAGATTTTATGCTTTTCATTTTACTGTTTAATTTCTCGTAAATGGATGGTCGTCAGCATCAGCGGATTGTCCGATAAGGATGCGGTCGGTGTCTGTTACATCTCCAAAATGAGGATTCGGAACATTGGCAGGGATGACGATAAAGACAGCTCCCCCTACCAATTGGTTAGGATCACCGATGCCTGCAAAGAAGCAATTATCATGAACTCTTCCTTGAGAAATTTGGAGTGTTGTTGTTTTTTGTGTGCTTGTTACTTGCCCATCTTGGTTAATGGTGATAATTTCCCCTAGGTCATTAGACCAAGTTCCAGCGATGGTTGTTAAGTCTTCGTTGAGGAGTGCATCGATGTCGATAGAAGAGCTAGTATGAGCTGGTTGGACAGTTTGTGCTTGGCTGGTAGTTGCTTGTGTTTCTGCATTGCTAGAGTTGCTCGCTAAAGTAGTTTCTGTGCTTGAATCAGATGCTTTTGAGGTATTCTTGGTAGTTGAAGAAGATTTTTCAGATTTTTTAGGAGTAACTTTGCTGCTTTGAACAGTAGATTGGTTATTTGTAGACTTACTTTCTTTTTTTCCACAAGCTCCTAATAGGAAGAGACTAGTTAGTAGGACGATGGCAGTTGCTTTCTGGCTGTTTTTCATGAGGCTACTCCTTATTTATTGTGTTGATTTGATTACATTATATTACAAATATGTTTCAAAATCAACAAAAATGTCATTTTTTTGAAATATTCATTTAGCTATTAATTTATTTATTTTTAGTTAGGTGCTTTTATGACAAATGACTATGACTTGAAAGACCATTCTCAGTAGAATTAACGTGAAGATGGTATCACATATAAAAATGGTGTGTCTTTAGAAAATAGCACATGCCTATTCCTCGTAAGTTATCTGACTAACTTGACATTTCTGTACCAATTGGTACAATTGTAACAATCAGCTTTTAATGATTTGTAAAAAATGTCACCTAGGAATCAAAACATCTCATTTCCCCCTCCTTAAATTTATGAAACTCGCTTGAAAGGACTTGATATGGCAGTAAGAGATACGATTATATTAAAGACGCAAGAGCTTATATATTTAAAAGGCTATGTTGCCACGTCAATAAGCGATATTTTGACTGCATCTGGTGTGGGGAAAGGGCAGTTGTACCATTATTTTTCATCGAAGAAGGAGTTGGGCTTAGTTGCAACGAAACTGCTTTTAGAGCAATGGCGGGTGGAATTATTTCAAAGTATTTTCCAATCAGACAAATCGCCTTCAGCTAAATTTTTAGCCATGCTAGATTGGGTTTACAATTTTCACTTAAACCAAGAAGGAGACGTTTTTAATGGTTGTCCAGTAGGTAACCTCATTGTGGAGCTCTCGACGAAGGATGAAGAATTTCGCTTATTGCTTCAAGGGTTTATGGAAGAATGGCAGAGCGAGTTATCGAAGGTTTTGAATGGTAGTCATCGAAGCTGGTCAAAGAAAAAATGCCTCCAAGAAGCTCAGCAGATTATTGCCAGTATTCAAGGAGCGATTATCCTTCTGAAAGTTAGTCAAGATTTTTCTGTGATTACAACTGTCACGATGGATTTAAAAGAGAAGTATCTGTAAATAAAGAAGAAAAATGCTTTAAATAGCATAATGAGGTTGGGACAAAGGTCCCAACCTCTCTTTAGGGTAGCGATCATTTGATGCAGTAGGTTATTGGAAGTGAATGCTTCAAAATTACGATTTCTGACAGATTCTCATTATGATAGCGTATTATACTGTGAAAAAGTTTTCAAAAAAAGGCTTGTTTTTTTGAAAATATATGACAAAGGCTGGGTAAGCTATCATGGAAGTCTTCCCCAGCCTCTTTTATTTATTATGCTCGTTTGGAGCAAGTTGGAAATCATCTCAAGGTATTAAAATGTCCTTGAACTTCCTCAAATGTTTCAGCCTTAGCAACAGCTGAACGAACTTTAGCAGCGCCAGAAGTACCACGGAGATAGTAAGGAGCAAGTCCTCGGAATTCACGGACAGCTACTTTTTCACCTTTGAGATTAACGAGACGGCGAAGGTGTTCTTCTGCGATGTCCAGTTTTTTGACAAAAGGAAGATCAGGTAATTCTTCACCGGTTTCAAAGAAGTGATTGATCTGAGTGAAGAGATGTGGATTGTTAAGGGCTGCGCGGCCAATCATAACGGCATCCACACCAAGTTCTTCAATCATGAATTTAGCATCTTTGACACTACGAACATCTCCATTTCCGATGAATGGAATTTTTGTAATGGCTTTGGCAACACGAGCAAGGGTTTCATGGTCACAAGTACCAGTGTACATTTGTTCACGGGTACGGCCATGCATGGCAAGCGCAGAAACACCAGCTGATTCTGCAGCAAGGGCATTTTCAACTGCTAGAGAGCTATCAGACCAACCTGTGCGCATCTTGACAGTCAATGGGATATCAAGAACAGAAGTTACTTCTTTAACGATGTGGTAAATCTTGTCTGGGTCTTTTAGCCACTTAGCACCAGCTTCATTTTTGACAACTTTGTTCACAGGGCATCCCATATTGATATCAACGATATCAGCTTTGGTATTATTTTGAATGAAATCAGCTGCGCGTTTAAGACCTTCTGCGTCTCCACCGAATAATTGAATGGACATTGGGTGTTCATTTTCATCGATGTGGAGCATGTGGAGGGTTTTTTCATTGTTGTAAAGAAGTCCTTTTTCGGAAATCATTTCCATAACGACGAGACCTGCACCAAATTCTTTAGCAATGGTACGAAAGGCAGAGTTGGTAACTCCAGCCATCGGAGCTAAAACAGTGCGGTGTGGAATTTCAACGTTTCCAATCATAAAGGATGAACTGAGTTTAGTCATTGATAAGATCCTCCAAATCAGTTTCGGTGAAGTTGTAGTGATTTCCACAGAATTGGCAAGTGATTTCAGCCCCGTGGTCTTCCTTAGCCATGGCTTCCAGCTCTGCTTTTCCAAGAGTGATAAGAGCGCCTTCAAAACGTTCACGTGAGCAGTCGCAGGCAAAACCGATTTCTTCTTCAGAAAGCACTTTGTAGTCATCATCTCCATAAATAGCTTCTAGTAGAGCTTGGGTGTGATTGTCTGATTCAAGAAGGGTTGAAATAGCAGGCATTTCCTGAATGCGTTTTTCGTAGCGTGTGATTTCTTCCTCAGAAGCTCCTGGGAGGACTTGAAGCATGAAGCCACCCGCAACCTTAACCTTGTCATTTTCATCTAGAAGGACATTGAGCCCGACAGCTGACGGTGTTTGCTCTGATTCGGTCAAATAGTAAGCAAAATCTTCTCCAATTTCTCCTGAGATAAGAGGAGTTGTAGAAGTGTAGGGGTTACCTGTACCGTAGTCGATGATACTAACAAAGTGTCCATTTCCCATGAATGGCCCAACTAATACTTCACCAGTGGCAGTTTTTTTGATATCAACACCAGTGTTTTGGATGTAGCCTTTGACATGTCCCTTTGTATCAGCAACTGAAATGATGTGACCAAAGGAACTGTCACCGATCACTTTGACAGTGATTTTGCTGTCGCCTTTTTGGTTGGCTGCTAAAATCTGATTAGCAATCAATGTACGTCCAAGTGCGACAGTAGAAGAGGAGAGGGTTTGGTGTTTTTCTTGAGCGGTTCTAACAGTTTCAGTGCTATCAAGAACATAGGCACGGAAAGAACCAGATGTTGCAATTGATTTAATAAGTTTATCCATAATGTTCTTATTATAACATAAACAAGAGAAAACGAGACTTGCTTTAGCCTCGTTTATGTCATTTAGTTTATAAAAATAATACTGCTTGAAATTGTGCCACTCTCTTTAGTTGGGTGTGACGTCTTCCCTTGGACGCTCAACTTCTTCTTGAACTTGTTTTCCTTCGTTGAGGAGGGCAGCGACGATTTTCTCATCACGCAATTTAACAGAATCGTTGATGGTTTCAGCTGACTTGATGATGGCTGTTTCTAGTTGAGCACGTTGCTTGCGACCAGTTTCAATAGCGGCGATGATACCATTGTTTTGAGCGACAAGGCTTTCTGCTAAGGCAGCAACAGATGTCATGGATACTGTTGGACTTTGGGCAGAACGTTCCAGAGCAGGAATGGCTTCCTTACTTGTCTCAGCAAGCATTTGGAGAGCTGCATTGTTAGCGTTGACAATAGCATCTGCAGTGACACCAGATTTGACAGACTGTTGCAACATGCCGAGTTGGGCAATTGAGAGCTTCATTGTAGGAATCGTGTTACGGCGTAACATGCCTAATTTTTGCCGCATATCTGAGGAAACCTTAACCAGGTTGCGCATCTGAGGTGTGGTTGCCCAAGCCACATAAAGACGGCTGACATACTCGGTATGCTGTTGTTCCAAGGTATTGATGACTTCAGTTATGCGTGCCAGTTCTTCAGATTTGGTATGAAATTCTGGGCTTTGTGTTTCAAGAGTCGCAATTTCAGCCTGCAATTGGCTAGCGCGTTTAGCACCTTCAAGGCTGGTGGCTTCAAGAAATGAAATCACTCCCACTAGATTTTCGATAGACTTGGTATTGTCTTCAATTAGCATTTCAGCTGAGACGATGTTACGAGCTAAGATCTCTTCTTGTTTAACAACGGAAGCAGCCATACCATCCATCTTTTGTTCGATATTCTGTGAATCGAAGTAGAATTCTTGAAGAGTGTTTTTGCTTTGTTTAAATAAACGTTGCAAGAAGTTTGGTTTTTCTTCCAATTCAGCTGGTTTCACATCCTTGTATTTAGCGATAAAACCATTAAGCTCACGGTTGGTATTTTTTAAAAGTTCATCAACTTGAGGAATTTCTAATTTTTTCTGTTCAGATAAGATGTGGTTAACTGTTGTATTGACTTGTTCAACGGCAGCTGTTCCAAAATCAAGCAAGGCATTTTGATCCACCAAGAAATTATCAACGAGAGCAGGAGCTTTTTCAGTAATCGCAGCCTGCTGCTCAGGACTTAATTTTTCAAGGAAAGAAATTTGCCCAGTCGAGGTTGTTGTCTCTGTGGCGATAATTTCAGTAGTTTTATCTGTTTTTGTGATGGCGTTATTAGCAATTTTATCAATATCGAAGTTAAAGTCGGCCATGGTCATCTCCTTTTAATAAATATCAGAACCAGTATTGGTATCTTCCATCATGCGCATGCTAATTTCAAAATCTTTGAGTTCTTGTTCGTTGAGCTTGCGTAGGGTTTCGTCTAGGGACAAATCAAATTTTTCTAAGGTTGCTTTAGCCTGAGATAAGCGTTCGTCAGCATTATAAAAATCTTTTGGTGATTGCTTGATTTTCAGGTAGCCAGAAAGAATATCCTTGAAACGATTCATTTCACTCTCGTGAATGGCTAGCAATTCTGCCTTATTATCCATCTGTTCAATCTTATCTAGAATAACCCCGTGGTCTCTTTGAATATTACGGTAAATCGTCAGAAGTTCAGGAGCATTTTCAAGAAGTGATTTTTCTTCAGCAGAAGCAGCCTTGAGATCAGGAGCGATATCTAACCGTTTTAATTGTTTTTGAATGTCTGTGATAACATCAGTCGCTTTTTTATTCACACGTTTGTAGATGTTGAGGTCCATCTTATCTTTCAAAGCTTCGCTCTCGTCCCTGATATGTTCCACCTGAGGAAGCACCTCTCGGGCAAGTAGGGTGTACTGACCGTAGTCTTTATTGCTTAAATATTTTTCTAATAGTTTAACTTGACTATCTGTTTGGTGAATATCGTCTCTAAGATCTTGTAAGCGTAGGCTCGTGTTGCGTTTTTCTAAACTGGCTTGGCGTGTAGCTAGGCGATAAACTCCATAGCCGATAGCACCAACAACGACGATTGGCAAGATTGACTTGATGAGAACAGCCAATAAAATGAGAAAGACAATACCTTTTAGAAAAACATTACCTGTATTGTTAGGATTTGAATGGTGATGGGACATCTTTGATACACTCCCAAATATAATTGTAGTATGATATTTATTCTATCGTAAAACTGAAGTAAGGACAAGATTTTACTCATGTTTCTGGGAAAAGTTCTTGTTTTTATGCTATATTAGATGGTATAGAGTAAATGTGATAGCAAATAGTCTATACCAAGATTTTCGTTGGTATAATTTATACTTGTCAAAAATCAAAAATTACTTTTTTGCTTCTTTCTTAAAAGTGCGGACGCTCCAAAGGTCTGGGAGACCTTTGGAGGTGGGAAATAAGACGAACAGAGTTCGTCACAGTCGATAAGGTTTGGGAAACCTTTTTAGGTGGGAAATAGAGCTGACGAAGTCAGTATCACAACCTCCTTTGGAGTTTTATTGCTAGATTTGAGCCTATCTCTATCGCAGTAGATGATTGGCTGTACTTGTCGACTACTCGACAGCGTCCAACCTAATCATCCTTGCGGGGGAACTACTACGAAATTGACTTTCAATTTCTGTAGTTCTCCCAAAAAGCCCGTTCTTATCAAGCCAATTCCCCTCGCTCTTTTATTTCTGAGCTTGGGCTAAAACTGTCCACTGGACAGTTTCACTAATAAGAATGCCACCACAGCGAAAGAAGCGCTGGGAAATTGATACCTTTATTGGTCCTTGAGTTTGCTCAATATGCTAATTTTGATTTTGGTTGAGTATTAGATCATTTGAGATAGGAGAGAGTATGGATAATAAAAAGCAGGATTTTCAAATGCTTGGTAGGGAGTTAGACCAGGCAATGGAGCGTCGTTGGCTTGATGAAAAATTACCTCTTTATTTAAGGAAGAGGTTTATTGTTCTTATTGGGCTTTTGGTGATGGGCTTTCTGGTTATTAGGCTGGTGACGCCAAGTCGATTAACCTTTAAAAGTGTGTCTGAGTTACCGGCAAAAACGGCGCAGGAATTTCAATTCAAATGGACAGAAGAAAACTTTTCGGAACTTCGGAAAGGTACTACAATCAACGATGTGTTAGAAAGCTATGGTCGCCCATCGAGTAGTAGGGATTTGATAATCGCAGGAGATCCTGGTGTAGAATTAACCTATGATCAGGGAGCATTTTCAGGGCAGTTTAATCAAGGTGCTCTGATTACTTTGATTTTTAAAAATATTGACGAACCAATCCTAAGTTCTAAATCTTTTTATAGATTGCCTGTTTTGCCCTACACTGACCAAAAATCGGATACTGCTTCTGACGAATGGACAGAGAAAGTTGTGCAAGGGTTAAAAGTAGGAAGTACAGATGGGCTGGGTGGTGATACATTAGAAGATATCCTAGATAAATACGGGTATCCTAAGTCTTACGAAACCTCAGGTTATAATGATGATAGGCAGATTATTATATCTTATCATTTTGAGAACCGTCACCTATATTTAACCTTTTATAAGCAAAGTCAAGCGCAGGAATATCGTTTGTCACACAAGGAATGGAGATTGCAGTGAGTAAGAAAGTTAAAAAGAAGGAATCTTTTGGGAGTTTAGAAAAAGCACTCCATGTAGAGTTTGAAAGAGAATATCAGAAATCTCAAAAAATCAAAGCTTATGTTGGGTACGGCCTATTGGCTGTTTTTGGTCTTTTGATATTGATATGGCTGCAACGAAATCAATCAGATAAGAAAGTGGAAGATAAAAGTGTTGAGAAGGTTTATCAATTTAAGTCAGCTGATGTGACGACCGAAAATTCAATAAATGAGTCAGAAATAAGGACGGATTTTACCAAGCAACTAATAGCGAGCGAAAAAGAATTTGATTTCAAATGGGGGATTGAGAATTTTTTATCCCTAGAGGTTGGAAATATATATGATGGTGGGGGCGCAACCTTAACAAAGGTGTTGCAGGATTATGGAAAACCTTCAGATGCTTATTTTTATGACTCATATTTTGATGAAAGATCCCTTTACCTTACCTACGATTATGGCATTTATACTAACTTTGCTTACACTTCTGAGAAAGATCCTAGAGATCGGGGAGATATCAATTTGAATTTTTACAAGAGTGGTGATGAGTATTATTTACAGTCAAAGGATGCTTATAGTTTAGAGGATGATGCCTATCCTGTAGCTGGGAAAGATGATCCTAAATTTGAGTGGACCCTAGAGGAGTTTGGAAAGGTAACGGTGGGAGATGGCAATACCGGTGATGGAGGAGTTAGTTATGATGAGGTTATTGCTAAATACGGGCTTCCAGACAAATCTCTCTTATCCCTTATAGGAAGTAAAGAGGTGCGACAAAGTCTTGAAATGGTTTATCTTAATGGCTATCAAGGACACGTTAGTTTTCGTTTATATAAACAGGAAGATGGTGTATTTCGGCTATTTGCCAAGGATACTGCGCTAAGTCAATGATAGGAATAGTTGAACCTCTTCACTCAACACAAGGTTCGGAAATTTTATAAAACTCTCTTAAAAATAACAAAAAAATCGCTAAAAACCGAATTTACACTTGGAAAGTTCGCCTGTTTTTTGCTATAATAGGGTGTAATATGTAAACTTGCAGGTGAGATTCCTGCCATAAGTTTTAAGTCTGAAAGGAATTGGACAGCGGGCAGATTCTAAAGTCAGGAAGCGCCTAATGTCCTAGGTATCTTAGTTATGACATCAGTAGTAGTTGTTGGTACCCAGTGGGGTGATGAAGGTAAGGGGAAAATCACTGATTTCCTCAGTCAAGATGCAGAAGTCATTGCACGTTATCAAGGTGGGGATAATGCAGGACATACCATTGTCATTGATGGAAAAAAATTCAAACTGCACTTAATTCCATCAGGGATTTTCTTCCCAGAAAAAATCTCAGTTATCGGTAACGGTGTTGTGGTAAACCCTAAATCATTGGTGAAAGAAATTAACTACCTTCACGATGAAGGGGTGACGACAGACAATCTTCGTATTTCTGACCGTGCCCATGTCATTTTGCCATACCACATCAAATTGGACCAGCTTCAAGAAGATGCTAAAGGGGATAACAAGATTGGTACAACCATCAAAGGGATTGGCCCAGCTTACATGGACAAGGCTGCGCGTGTTGGTATCCGTATTGCAGATTTGCTTGACAAAGAGATTTTTGCTGAGCGTTTGAAAACAAATCTTGCTGAGAAAAACCGTCTCTTTGAGAAAATGTATGACAGCACACCGCTTGAATTTGACGAGATTTTTGAAGAATACTATGAGTATGGTCAACAAATTAAACAATATGTAACAGACACTTCAGTTATCTTAAACGATGCTCTTGATGCAGGTAAACGTGTTCTCTTTGAAGGTGCGCAAGGGGTTATGCTTGATATTGACCAAGGGACCTACCCATTTGTAACTTCATCAAACCCAGTTGCAGGTGGTGTAACGATTGGTTCTGGTGTTGGTCCAAGCAAAATCAACAAGGTTGTTGGGGTATGTAAAGCCTACACTAGCCGTGTTGGTGATGGTCCATTCCCAACCGAACTCTTTGATGAGATTGGTGAGCGTATCCGTGAAATTGGTCATGAGTATGGTACAACAACAGGTCGTCCACGCCGTGTGGGGTGGTTCGACTCAGTTGTGATGCGTCATAGCCGTCGTGTCTCAGGTATCACAAACTTATCACTTAACTCAATTGACGTGCTTTCAGGTCTTGAAACAGTTAAAATCTGTGTGGCTTATGACCTTGATGGTGAGCGTATTGATCACTACCCAGCGAGTCTTGAGCAGTTGAAACGTTGTAAACCAATCTACGAAGAACTTCCAGGATGGGAAGAAGACATTACAGGTGTTCGTAGCCTTGATGAGCTTCCAGAAAATGCTCGTAACTATGTTCGTCGTATCGGAGAATTGGTTGGCGTACGCATTTCAACCTTCTCAGTAGGTCCAGATCGTGACCAAACGAACATTCTTGAATCAGTTTGGGCAAATATTTAGGAAAAATTAAGCCAATCTTTATGTTATCTTAATATTGTTTGGTTATACTAGTATCATCCTAGAAATAGGGGACCTATCAATTTTCTTTTTCATATTAAATCTCCTAAAAATAGCTCTATCGTCGATAGGGCTATTTTTTTGCTCTCTAGAATAAGATTGTCAATTGAGAGATAAGGAAGTATAATAAGGTTAACTAACATAGAAAGCGTTTGCCTATATACTAGTCAGATAGGAGAAGAGAATGTCGAAACATGAATTAGTTGTGCCTACAAATAACTTACCAGCTTGGGTTTATTTGCACGAAGAGAATCAATCTACCTTTATTGAGCCTCACTGGCATTCGTCTGTCGAATTAAGTTATACGATAAGTGGGCATATTGCTAATTTTTTTATTGCTAACACTCCATATATGACTGAGCCAGGGACGATTTTGGTGGTTAATACGATGGAAGTTCATAGTATCAGAACCTATCGTTCGCCAGATGGTGAATCTCGGGCGATTTCCATTATTTTTCCGTATAGTCTATTAAAAATGTATCAACCGGATATTAGTGACTATAAGATTCTTATTAACGATTTTTCTGGTGAAAAAGATTGCCGTTACGAGGCTTATTGTCAACTACAAGAAAAATTGAATGCCCTTGCGGATTGCTATCATGGGAAAGATACTTTACGGAAATCAATCTTGATTTTAGAAATTTTGGAACTTCTACTCAAACATTTTTTGGTCAAGAGGCACTTATCTCTGTCAGATAGGAATGATGATAAGCAAAAAGAACGATTAAGCAACATTAAAAGTTTTTTAGAGGAAAATTACAGGGCAGAGATTACCTTAGATGATGTTGCGGAGCATTGCTATTTATCCAAGGAACACCTATCACGTTTTTTTAAGGAGCAGATGGCAATTACTGTATTTCAATATTTGAATTATATAAGGGCAAAGCACGCGAAGCCATTATTGTTGAAAACTAAGAAAACAGCAACTCAGATTGCGCAAGAGTGTGGTTTTAGTGGGCTTAGAACGATGGATCGAGCATTGCAAAAAGTTTATGGTCTTTCATCTCGAGAACTAAGAAAGCAACATATCAATCAGAGCCCAAAATCTGCTAAATGAAACAAGTCAAAGTTTAAATGACTTATGGTATAGTCAATTGAGATAAAGGAGGAAATTATGGCTTATTATTTAACAATTGATGTCGGAGGTACTCACATTAAGTATGCCATCATGACAGAGGATGGTGAGCAAACAAAGCGTGGACACATTCCGACACCTCAAAATCAAGTTGAAGATTTTTTGAATAGCATTTATGGTATTGTGGATGATTGCACAGAAGAGCTTTCAGGAATAGCGTTTAGTGTGCCAGGAAAGGTTGACACGTCAGAAGGTGTTATCTATTTTGGCGGTGCTCTTCAATACCTAGATGGGTTGAGAATTGTTGATATTATGACTGAAAAATACCAGATTCCTGTTAGCGTGCAAAATGATGCTAAAGCAGCAGCTCTTGCAGAGCTTTGGAAAGGGAGTCTTAAGGGAATTCAAGATGGTGCTGTCATTGTGCTTGGTACAGGCGTTGGAGGCGGTATCATTCTTGATGGTAAATTGCGCCTAGGCCCACATTTCCAATCTGGAGAATTAAGTTTGTCTATCTTAGATGCTAGTAAAGATGGCTTTGACAAGATGGTAGGTTATAGTGGTTCAGCTGTGAGAATGATTAGTCAAGTGAATGAGGCGCTAGGGCAGGAGGATGTGACGGACGGTTTATTGGCATTTGAGGCAATCAATAATAGAGATGAAGTTGCCTATCCACTCTTTCAGAATTATTGTCGTCAGATTGCCTATCTTATTTTGAATCTACAAGCCTTTTTTGATCTAACTACCTACGCTATTGGAGGGGGAATCAGTTCTCAAGCTATCTTAGTTGATGAGATTCGTTATCAGTTTGACAGTTTCCTAGAAACAAATCCGGTGATGAAGTTAAATGTACCGAAAGTAGATATTGTAGCAGCTAAGTTTACTAATGATGCTAATTTATATGGTGCCCTCTTTCACCTTTTGTCAGTTAAATAGATTATAAAGACCTCCGCTATGATGGAGGTCTTTATTGGGAACATCTGATAAAGTCAATTAGTTTTTATTTAGTATTTTATTAGCACTTCTCCTAATGTGGTGTGGACGCTCAAAAGGTCTGGGAAACCTTTTGAGGTGGGAAATGAAGCTGACCAAGTCAGTGTCAGAACGTCCCCTACTACAGAGTTCCATTCCTTCTTGGCAAGCCTAGGTTTCCTTCGCTCCCAGGTTTCTAAGCTCAGGCTAAAACTGTCCACTGGACAGTTTCATTAATAAGAATACCGTCATGGCGAAAGAAGCCCTGGTAAATCAAGCCATTTATTGGTTCTTGATTTGACTTAAACTGCTAATTTTGATTTTGAATGAGTATGAAAATCAAAAACTTACAGGTGCAAATAGGATCGAGGACTATATATTGAGATTCAGTTAGATTTACTCTGTTTTTACAAGATAGCGCCTAAAGAAATTTAACTCATCCTGATTACATTGATTTGCCATTTCATCTCTGATATTACAGTGAAAAACATGGTGTTTTGGGTTATCAGGTGTTCCATAAATGTGAAATTCGTGTTCAATTCCTTTTGCGATGAGGTAACCGTCTAATCTAGTAGAATTATCCCGAAGAAAATCATCAGATGCCGTCATAATAAATAATGGGGGACAAGCAGTGGTGAGGTATTCTTCGGTGCGGAGCAATTCCCCATGTTTAGCAAGGCTTTCATCTGTAAAGTAAGCTTCCGTTGCTCCTGAAATCGCACCGGGAAGGTGGAGGAAACTGCCACCGCAATTGATGGCTGCTGCCCTCAGAGTAAGATTTGGTTTCTCATATTTAAACAAGTTACGGAATTTCTCATTTGTCAGAATAGCAATATACTGAAGAGCCATTTGTCCGCCTGCACTATCTCCGACGATAAAGACATTAGTGAGGTCAAGCTGATAGCGTTCGGCATTTCCGCTTAACCAATGAATGGCAAGATTGATATCGTCTAATTCAGTTGGAAAGACAACTTCTGGGGCTAAACGATAGGTAATATTAACAAAAGCAAAGTCCTCTTTGGCAAGGCTCATACCATAAAATTGGTAGGTTTCTTTAGTCCCATATACCCACCCACCTCCGTGAATATTGATAATAACAGGAAGTTTCCCTGTCTGTTTTTTAGGGCGATAAATGTCCAGTAAATGCCATTTAGAGTCAAATCCATATTGGAGATTGTCAAAGCGTTGCACTTCTGGAATAGTAGTTGGTAATCCCTGGTCTCGTTTTTCATCTCCTTTTTGGAACAAGTCGCGTAGTTGTTTTGCTAAAGCAATAATGTCATCTCGGTTACTCATGGTAAACCTCCTTGTCAATAAAGATACCTCAATTATAGAAGATTGTCAGACGATACTGATTGTGATTTTTGATAAAAAAGAGGCGTTAGTTGATACAAAAAATATCAAAGAGCGCCATTTTTTGGTTAATAGAAGACTTATAAAACAAAAATGTAAGCGCTATACTTGAACTATCATAAGACGGAGGAAGTTGAAATGACACATACCTTTCCTGAAAATTTTTTATGGGGCGGTGCAACAGCAGCCAATCAGTATGAAGGTGGTTATCGTGAGGATGGTAAAGGATTAAATACCAGTGATGTTCTTACGAATGGTAGCCATACCGTGGCGAGACGATTGACGTGGCGTATTCCTGAGACAGGTGAGACTGGTTCAACGGGAATGGGCTTTGGTGCTGATTTGGAATTACCTGATGGAGCGGTCCTTGATATTATTGAAGGCGAGTACTATCCTTCTCATATCGCAACAGATTTCTATCATCACTATAAGGAAGACATTGCTTTGTTTGCAGAACAAGGGTACAAATGCTTCCGTTTGTCCATTAACTGGGCACGTATTTTCCCAAATGGAGATGATGCAGAGCCAAATCAAGCTGGGATTGATTTTTATCATGCTGTTTTCGATGAGTGTTTGAAGTACGGTATTGAACCCTTGGTGACTATTTCTCACTATGAAACACCGCTAGCTTTGACCAATAAATATGGTGGCTGGTTAGATCGTCGTGTGATCGGTTTCTACTTAAATCTTTGTCGTGTATTATTTACAGAATATCGAGACAAAGTGAAGTATTGGATGACTTTCAATGAAATCAATATCATGGCAGCAGCTCCTTATATGGGTGGTGGCCTTGTCAAATCTGACGAGCAAAGTAAAGCTCAGGCAGCTCACCATCAATTTGTTGCCAGTGCTAAGGCTGTTCAGTTAGCACGAGAATTATCGCCAGAAGCTAAGGTTGGTATGATGGTTGCTTATGGTGTTACCTACGGTGAGACTTGTAATCCTAAAGACCAACTCATGGTGATGGAAGGTTCTCACTGGGGACACTTTTATACTGATGTTCAATGTCGTGGAAAATATCCAGCTTATAAATTAAAAGAATATGAGCGTAAAGGTATCCAAGTTGTAATGGAAGAAGGAGATTTGGAAATCTTGGCAGATGGTACGGTTGCCTTCATTGGATTCTCGTATTACTCGACTCACGTAGCTAGTTCGGCTAAAGCAGCGGAGCAAGGTGGAAACTTCATGGCGGGGGTTAAAAATCCTTACCTCGAAGCTAATGCATGGGGCTGGCAAATTGATCCGATTGGCTTACGTATTGCCCTTAATACACTTTGGGAACGTTACGAGTTGCCACTTTGGATTGTTGAAAATGGTCTTGGCTACGAAGATGTGCTAGAAGAAGATGGAAGTATTCACGACGATTATCGAATCGCCTATATGAAAGGTCATATTGAAGCAATGGCAGATGCCATTAATCTTGATGGGGTAGACCTTATCGGCTACACTCATTGGGGATGTATTGACCTTGTAAGCTGTGGCACAGGAGAAATGCGCAAGCGTTACGGTATGATCTATGTTGATCGTAATGATGATGGTGAGGGAAGTCTCGTTCGCCGCCGTAAGGATAGTTTTTATTGGTATCAAAAAGTTATTCAGTCAAATGGTGCTGATTTAGATTAAAAGGAGGACATAACATGTCATTCATGGAGTCAATGCAATCAGGGCTTGAAAAAATCATGGGCCCTTTTGCTCAGAAGTTAAGTGAGAGTAAGATTATTTCTGCTTTAACAGCAGGGATGATGTCGTCTATGCCAATCACGCTAGGGGTGGCAGCATTTGCGATTTTGGGGAATTTACCTATTGGAATTTGGCAAGATTTTTTGACGACCACTGGTATGGGGCAGCACATGCTTGATATTGTAGCTGGAACCTCTAGCCTACTGGCTATCTATATTGTACCGACCATTGCTTATCATTATGCTAAAAATGAAAAGGAAAATGGTTTGACAGCGGCTGTTCTTGCATTAGCGGCATTCATTGTTCTTCAACCGCAAAATATCTCCCTAGGAGAACAAACAGTAGCGGGTCTTCTCCAAACAAATCTTGGTAGTAATGGGATTTTCGTCGGAATGATTACGGCTGTGGTTATTGGGATGAGCTATTCTAAATTGATGAAACAAAACATCAAATTGAAATTGCCATCATCAGTACCACCGAATGTTTCAGAATCGCTTAGTCCAACCTTTGTGGCGATGATTCTTTTTGCAGGTGTCTTTGTTGTACGATACCTAGCAGGGTTGACCCCTTATGGAAATATCTTTGATTTGGTGAGTAATGTGGTTGCAAAACCTGTTATGCTCTTTGGCGCAAATCCATGGTCATTGATTGCTTTCCACTGCTTCATGAATCTTTGCTGGTTCTTTGGTATCCACCCAGCGCCAATCTTGAGTGTCTATATCCCAGTATTGATGTCAGCAGGGACAGCTAATACGGAAGCATTCTTAGCAGGAACTCCATCAGCTGAACTCCCATTCTTGACCTTCTCATTGCTTTATGGTTTCTGTTACATTGGTGGTACAGGAAGTACCCTCTCACTTGCATTTTCAATGTACACTGCGAAATCAGAGCGGTATAAAGTCTTTAGAAACATCGCTGTTGTGCCAAATATTTTCAATATCAATGAGCCTATGATTTTTGGGATGCCAATCATGCTTAACCCAATATTCTTCATTCCAATGATTCTATCAAGTCTAGTGGGTGGCCTTATGGGTTACGTAGCTCTTGAATTCTTTGGTGTCGGCTCAGCTTTTAATCCAACAATTTCACTACCTTGGGTAATGCCTCCATTTATCGGTCCATTTATCACAGGTGGTTGGAAACTTGGCGTATCAATTATTGCTGTTATCTTTGTTCAAATGTTTGTTTGGTACCCATTCTTCAGAATTGCGGATAATCAAGCACTTAAAGAAGAACAAGCTGCTTAGTCATGTTAAAAACGAAAGGAATGAAATATGAGAAATGTATTATTAGTTTGTGCTGCGGGTATGTCAACCTCACTTTTGATGAATAAAATGCGTGAGTATGCTGAAAGTATTAATTATGAAATTTCAGTAGAAGCTCACCCTGTCTCAGTTGTTGATGAAAAGGGAAAAGAGGCAGACGTTATCTTATTAGGACCACAAATTCGTTTCAACCTTAACAAAGTGAAGGGACTTTTCCCAGACAAGCCTGTTGAAGCTATGGATATTCAAGCCTACGGTACAATGAATGGGCAAAAGATTGTAGAGCACGTTAAAACCCTTTTGGGAGATTAGGAGGCTTGTATGGAAGGAATTGAATTAATCGCATTTCAAATTATTGCTTCTGTAGGCTCTGCTCGCTCATCGTACATTGAAGCTATTCAAGCAGCTAAAGCGGGGAATTTTGAAGAAGCAGAAGCTCTTATTAAAGCAGGTGATCGTGAGTTCAATGAAGGTCATCATGCCCACGCCTCCTTGATTCAAAAAGAGGCGAACCAAGAGCAAGTTGACCTTAAGCTTCTTCTGATGCACGCAGAAGATCAACTCATGAGTGCAGAAGGTTTTAAAGTCATTGCACAAGAATTTATTGATGTGTATGACCGATTTAGTAAGTTAGGATAATGAGAAAACGGGGCTATTTCATTTGACAGTAATCAGATTGAAATAGCCTTTTATAGGATTGTTCAAGGAGTTAGTATATGAAATTGCGTATTGGTAAATATGTTCTCCTAGCGTTAGCAGGAATTTCGTTGGTAGCTTGTAGTAAAGGAGGAAATGAGAATGTGACAAAGACACAAGAAAAACTAGCTATTAATCAAGTGAATATTGGTGTAACAGGTTACGAATGGGGGCCGTCGGTATCACGCCTTGTGCTAGAACTCAATCAAGAAGTAGAGAGCTTATCGACAGATAAGTTAGAGGCAGTCACAGCAGGTGTGAAACGGAACATCAAGGACGCCTATCTCTCAGATGCCAACGGGGAAAAAGTCAAGGGAGCTAGTCAATATGTTACTCTTGATTTGGAAGTGACTTACACTTTTATGGCTGAGGATAATGCCTCTCCGTTTGCCTTTAATTTTACCAATATGATGAATGAGTGGGCAGCAGAGTACCCCGTAAAAGTCACAGGTCTGACTATTGGCGATAATGACTTATCTGTTGAAGCGGATGCCATAAACAATCGTGTGATTCCAGAAACCGCTGTTTTCAATATTCGAGAAAAGACAACGGGCAACTATCGCAATCCTCTAACTGGGAAAGACGAAGAGGTGACACTTCACTACGCCGCTTTTGAACCAGAGTATTTGAAAGAGAGTAACGCTAAGAGCCCTCTCGTGATTTGGCTGCATGGTCAAGGTGAAGGGGGAACGGATACCGATATTACTCTACTTGGCAATGAAGTGGTTGCCTTGGCGCGTGAAGAGATACAGTCTCACTATACAGCCACTGGAAATGCCAAAGAGAAGGGAGCCTATGTCCTAGCAGTTCAAACCCCAACCTATTGGATGGACGAAGGTGATGGCACAAATGGAGCTGGAGCGGGTGTGTCTCGCTATACCGAGGCCCTGATGGATACGATTGATGCCTATGTCAAGAGCAATCCAGATATTGATACCAATCGTATCTATCTTGGAGGTTGCTCAAACGGTGGTTACATGACGATGAATATGGCCATTCACTACCCAGATTATTTCGCAGCAGCCTATCCAATTGCTGAGGCCTATTCCTACTATGAATTTGAGAAAAATCCAGATGGGACCTATGTGCGCCAAACCAGTGAGGAAAATCCTGTCGGTGTAGCGGTTCAAAAAGACACGCCTTACTTTACCGAGGATAAATTGAACAAGATTAAGGACCTTCCGATGTGGTTTGTGACCGCTCAAAATGACGACACGGTTAAACCAGCGACTTATACTCTACCAACCTATCAAGCGATGGTGAAAAGCGGTGCACAAAATAAATGGTTCTCTTACTATGAGACTGTAGAAGGTGCAGACATTGAAGAAAATGAATACATGGGCCACTGGTCATGGATTTACTTCTTCAATAATGAAGTGACAGGTGTGCAAGATGTTGTTGCAGTTAAGAACGCAGCAGATGTGACTTCTGGATTTAAAGCCGACAACGCCACTAAAGGGGGAAGTGATAAAGCTATCGTAAATGGTACCACTTACGATAATATCTTTGATTGGATGAATGCTCAGACAAAATAACGATTCCGTTCTTTCAAGAAAAACAATAAAAATCTGGGATTAAGACTCTCAGATTTTTTTGCTAAGCACGATTCAAGCCCCTTGAAATAAGAACGGGTTCATTGAACGAAGCTAAAAATGAAAAGATATGCTATACTAAAGAGAGAATATGTATAAAAACAAGAAGAGGATAGGGGAACTTTTATTATGATTTGGTCAATGCTTATTGGTTTATTTATTGGTGCTGTTGCAGGTTCTATCACAAATCGTGGGGAACGCATGGGCTGTTTTACAAAAATGTTTGCAGGTTGGATTGGTTCGTCAGTGGGTCAATCATTGTTTGGTCACTGGGGACCGAGTTTTGCAGGGATGGCGCTGATTCCATCTATCATCGGAGCAGTTATTGTGATTGCTGTTGTGGATTTCTTCTTTGGAGGTAGACGTTAGACCAAGTCGGGAGTGTTTTATGGATTGTATTTTTTGTCAACTGCCCAAGGAAAATTGGGTGTCTGAGACTTCACATTTTTTTGCGGTTTGGGATATTGATCCTATTCAAGAAGGGCATTTACTGGTGATTGCTAAAGCACATCGCCTGTCGCTGAGTGAGCTAACAACTGATGAAAGGCTCGATTTGCTAAACTTTCAGGAGCAATTGATTGAAAAGTTGGAAAGAAGCTCTGCTATTTCAGGAGTAACCATTGCTATCAATAATGGGCGTCTGATGGACGAGGGAACGCATTTTCATAGTCACTTGATTCCTCGTTATGAAAATGATGGTTTTTGGGATAACCTTGTCCTTAAAAATCACCCTTTTGATAAAAGCTTATTTTAAGAAGAAATTTTGCCTAGTAGTTGTTGATAACTGCTAGGTTTTTAAATCGCTTTATGGTAAAATGAAACAGATACGTGCTTGATACAAAGGTGAGTTAGTAGGGGCTGATTGACCTTTGTAGCCAAGACGTAGCTAAGAAAATGTAAAAGGAGACTAAGATGTCTAAACAAGTATTTCAAACAACTTTTGCGGGTCGTCCGCTTGTGGTTGAAATTGGTCAAGTTGCCAAGCAGGCTAATGGTGCAACTGTCGTTCGATACGGTGAGTCAACCGTCTTGACAGCCGCTGTCATGTCTAAAAAAATGGCAACAGGTGATTTCTTCCCGCTTCAAGTGAACTATGAAGAAAAAATGTATGCTGCTGGGAAATTCCCTGGTGGTTGGATGAAGCGTGAGGGTCGTCCGTCAACAGATGCGACTTTGACAGCCCGTTTGATTGACCGTCCGATCCGCCCAATGTTCGCTGAAGGCTTCCGCAATGAAGTCCAAGTCATTAACACGGTGCTTTCTTATGATGAAAATGCTAGCGCTCCAATGGCAGCCATGTTTGGTAGTTCATTGGCTTTGTCAATCTCAGATATTCCGTTTAATGGTCCAATTGCGGGTGTGCAGGTTGGGTATATTGATGGGGAATTTATCATCAACCCAGACAAGGCACAGCAAGAAGCTTCGCTTTTAGAATTGACAGTTGCTGGTACCAAAGAAGCAATCAACATGGTAGAGTCTGGGGCAAAAGAATTGTCAGAAGATATCATGCTTGAGGCCCTGCTTATTGGTCACAAAGCCATCCAAGAATTGATTGCCTTCCAAGAAGAAATCGTAGCGGCTGTTGGTAAGGAAAAGGCGGAAGTAGAGCTTCTTCATGTTGACCCAGAATTGCAGGCTGAAATCATCGCAAAATACAATGCTGATTTGCAACAAGCGGTGCAAGTTGAAGAGAAAAAAGCGCGTGAAGCAGCAACAGAAGCTGTTAAAGAACGCGTGACTGCTGAATACGAAGAAACATTTGCAGAGCATGAAGAATACGCTCGTATCATGCGTGATGTGGCAGAGATTCTTGAACAAATGGAGCATGCCGAAGTCCGTCGTTTGATTACAGAGGATAAAATCCGTCCTGATGGTCGTCGTGTGGATGAAATCCGTCCTTTGGATGCTGAGATTGATTTCTTGCCAAAAGTTCATGGCTCAGGTCTCTTTACACGCGGTCAAACTCAGGCCTTGTCAGTCTTGACGCTTGCTCCTATGGGTGAGACACAAATTGTCGATGGTTTGGATGACGAGTACAAGAAACGTTTCCTTCACCACTATAATTTCCCACAATACTCTGTTGGTGAAACAGGTCGCTACGGTGCCGCAGGTCGTCGTGAAATTGGTCACGGTGCACTTGGTGAACGTGCGCTTGAGCAAGTCTTGCCAAGCCTTGAAGAATTCCCATACGCTATTCGTTTGGTAGCGGAAGTGCTTGAGTCAAATGGGTCATCGTCACAGGCTTCTATCTGTGCAGGCACCCTTGCTCTTATGGCGGGTGGTGTGCCAATCAAAGCACCAGTTGCTGGTATCGCTATGGGACTTATCTCAGACGGGACAAATTATACCGTACTGACAGATATCCAAGGTTTGGAAGACCACTTTGGAGACATGGACTTCAAGGTAGCTGGTACCCGTGATGGTATTACAGCGCTTCAAATGGATATCAAGATTGAAGGTATTACGCCTCAAATCCTTGAAGAAGCGCTTGCTCAAGCTAAGAAAGCTCGCTTTGAAATCCTTGACTTGATTGAAGCAACGATTGCTGAGCCACGCCCAGAATTAGCACCAACAGCACCAAAAATTGATACCATTACGATTGATGTTGATAAGATTAAAATTGTCATCGGTAAAGGTGGGGAAACCATCGATAAAATTATCGCCGAGACAGGTGTTAAAATTGACATTGACGAAGACGGTTTGGTATCTATCTTCTCATCTGACCAAGCAGCGATTAACCGCGCCAAAGAAATTATTGCTGGTCTTGTTCGTGAAGCCAAAGTTGATGAAGTTTACCATGCTAAAGTGGTTCGTATTGAAAAATTCGGTGCCTTTGTGAATCTCTTTGAAAAGACAGATGCCCTTGTTCATATTTCAGAAATGGCTTGGACACGTACAAATCGTGTAGAAGACTTGGTTGAAATTGGTGACGAAGTAGATGTTAAAATCATTAAGATTGACGAAAAAGGCCGTATTGATGCCTCTATGAAGGCTCTTCTTCCAAAACCAGAAGGTTATACTGAAGAAGCTAAAAAAGAACGTTCAGACCGCCCACGCCATCGTGAGCAACATGGAGATCGTAAACCACATCATAATGGTGGATTAGGTGGACATTTCCGTGAACCAAAACCTCGTTCAACAGAAGAAAAGGCAGACTAAAATGACTGGATTAGGAAAACTTGACCAACAGCTCCGCGATTTTATTGCAGACCCAACTGATTTTTTGAGTATCATATCTTTTGTTACGGGGCTTCATGGGCAAGCGGTGCTGGCAAGCGATAAACCGTATGCCCTTGAAATTGATGGCAAGAAGGTCACGCCGGTCTTTACAGATGACTTTGACCTTGAAACCTTTAAGGCGCAACAAGCTAGTGCTCGTGAACAAAATTGGATTGAACGAAAGACGCTGGACATTCTAGAAGAGGTCATCGTGAAACAACTCTCGGGTCTCGTTTTTAACCTGAAAAAAGAAGGGGATATGGGAAATTCAAGTATTTTCCAGTCTAGTGAATTAATCGCTTTTGTCAATCATTACACGACAATTCTTAATCAAGTGATGGGAGATGGGAATATCCAAGCTCCTCTGCTTGAAAAAACATATCTTGTACCTGTCTTTGTTCATCCAAATGAAGATGGCTCCAGTGATCGAATGTTCCCTACCTTATCAAATCAAGAAAACGATAGTTTTGTTCCGGTATTTTCAAATATGGCTAGTTTTGCCAAATGGTATCGCGAAGATGACTTCGGGGGACGCTTTAAACAAGCTAATGGTGTTGTGGTTGCGTGGACGCTACAAGAGATTAAGTCACCTGTAGATGGAGAAAATGAGATTTCAGACACCATTGGTGTAGTGATTGATTCTTTTGATGATAAACAAATTTTAGTGAAGTGGGAAGACATTAAGTAGGGAGGTAACCATGGGCTGGTGGAAAAAAAGTATCGATATCGTTAAGGAACTTGATCCAGCGGCTCGTAATAGCCTTGAAGTTCTCTTAACTTATCCTGGATTGAAAGCCTTGGCAGCACACCGTTTGTCACATTGGCTCTGGAATCATAATTTTCGATTATTAGCACGGATGCATAGCCAGTTTTGGCGTTTTTGGACCAATATTGAAATTCATCCAGGCGCTCAGATTGCAGCGGGGGTTTTCATTGACCATGGTGCTGGCTTGGTCATCGGTGAGACAGCTATCGTTGAGGAAGGCGTGATGCTTTATCACGGTGTTACTCTCGGAGGTACTGGGAAGGATGTGGGGAAACGCCATCCGACCGTCCGTAAAGGTGCCCTTGTTTCAGCACACGCTCAAGTGATTGGACCTATTGAAATTGGTGAGAATGCTAAAGTAGGTGCAGCCGCAGTTGTTCTTGCAGATGTACCAGCAGATGTCACGGTGGTAGGTATGCCAGCTAAAATTGTGCGTGTCCATGGGAAAAAGGATGACGAGGTCATCCATGATTTGGAAGACCATCGTGAACATTACTTGCACAAATTAGAAGAATTACGTGAGGCTAGTCACCGTTCAGCAGGATTATAAAACTAAAGAGGAAACTCGTGTTATGAAATATAAAGACAATCCTTCCAGATTTTAAAAATAAAGCAGAGCTCCAAAGTCGTTGTGATTTTCGGAGCTTTTGTTTATAATAAATTAACAAACTGAGGAGGTGCCTTATGTTATTGAATGAATTTGATAATTCCAAAGCGGTCATTGAGCCAGAGACTATTTTGTCGCTTAAGAAAGGGTTAGATATTCAGGAAGTTTGCGATACCATCATCATGCCTTTTTCAGGTACTTTGTTTGATAAGATTATCAATCTAGATGGTGTTTACCAAGGTGGTTATAAATCTAATATCAACGGCAAGCAACCTTGGTACATTTATGAGTATATGGGCAAAAAGGTGGCTGTGATGAAGGCGCTTCTTGGTGGACCAGCTTTGGTAGGAACTTTAGAAGAATTAAAGGCATCTGGTTTTAAAAACTTTATTATTTTTGGAACCTGTGGTGTACTAGATGGTGATTTAGAATCAAATAAGATTATTTTACCGACATCTAGTCTGCGTGATGAGGGGATTTCTTATCATTATGCACCAGCTTCTGATGAGATTGGATATTCAAATGAACACATGAACTATTTTGCCAGTATTTTAGACAAGCACGGCATTCCTCATACTCAGACAAAGGCTTGGACAACGGATGCCTTTTATCGTGAGACGCCTGACAAAGTTAAGCGTCGTATGGAAGCGGGAGCTCAGGTGGTTGATATGGAGTGGGCTTCTGTGGCAGCCTGGGCACAGTACCGAAAAGCTGATGTTTACCATTTCTTTTACACCTCCGATTATGTAGATGTAGATAAGGGCTGGGATGCGCGTGATGGGCACGATGAAGAAAACCTGCTTCGTTTTTTCAATGTTGCCCTAAAGATTGCGGAAGAGTTATCATAATTTATTTCAAGGAGGTTAATGATGGTATCATTTCTAAAAAACTATTGGGCTTATCTGGTCATGATTGCCTGTGGTAGTTGTTTAGCGATTAATTATTTCTTATCAGATAAAACTTGGATGGGATTTGTCTGGGTAACTTTTGCTATGGTGTGATGTGTTCGCTTTTATCAACAATATCAGAAGGATAAAGGTCACAGATAAGGATAGTCATTCAAAAAATATTACAAATACTAAAAAGCCTAGAATCCGACTGGTGGATTTTAGGCTTTTTATTGACTTATGGCTCTTTAAAGAGTTATTATCTCTTTGTGTGTTTACCTCCCTTGTTCTAGCTTACTAGATAGATTAACTTTTTTGACATAATTAGAGAAGAAATCTTTTTTAAAGTAGGTGGCATATAGGGTGTTAAGAATAAATAAGATGGATTCTTCAGTTGAGAAGTTTCCAATTTTTTTAAATTTATCTTCTTTGGTACATAGAAGAAAGGTTGTGTCAGCAGCTTCTTTGAGCAAATCTCCACTTTCACTGGTTAGGGCAATGATTTTTGTCTTATTGGCTTTTAATAACGGAATGTAGCGAAGGCTCTCCATGGTTTCAGAGTTACCAGAATAAGAGATAATAATGGCAAGATCATCTTCTTGGAGTGACGAACTTGTTAGCCCAAATTCTCCTGAATGCCCAATTTCAATGACTTTACCAATAGTGAGCATTTTACGTCTGAAAAGGTAGCCTAAGTATTCATTAGGACTGAGCCCAAAGAGAACCACTCGTTTGGCTTGTTTGATCAAGTCAGTAGCCTTATCAAGATCTTCTGGTTTGATTTTATCAGCAGTGTCTTGAATGCTTTCTTTTTCAACAGTTGCAATTTTTTGGATGATAGTAGTAATATCGTCATCTTCGTTAAAGGGCAGATTATGATCGACATCTGAATAATGGGTATCAGAATAATAACGTTCGGCTATCAAAGCAGGGAGAAAATCGGTCCATCCTTTGTAACCGAGAGATTGTGCAAAACGAACCAAGCTAGCTTTTGAGGTAAAGGTTGCGGTAGCTAGTTCTTCCAATGAAAAATGTTCAATGGTGCCTAAGTTTTCTAATAGAAATGCTGCAATAACGGCTTTTGATGTTTGTCCATTGACAGTATAATCTTTAATCGCTTGTAACATAGCGCCTCCTTATTTCACTTCATTTCACGATTTGAGGCTATTTTAAGTAGATTTTGAAACCGTATTCCAAGTTTAGCAAAAAAGCTAGCTCTTGTCCAACAGCTGGGATATACTGGGGGTAGAAGTTGAAATAGTTATCTTTTGAGTTTGTAATGAGTGAGAAAGGAAAATAGATGACATTACCAAAGAATTTTTTATGGGGTGGTGCAACAGCTGCTAATCAAGCAGAAGGTGGTATTTTTGAAGGTGGTCGTGGTCTCACGAATACGGACTTGATGCCAATTGGTGAAGATCGCAAAGCCATAGCTTTTGGGAGCTTAGATAATCTAGAGCGTCGCTCCGATTATTTCTATCCAAGTGAAGAAGCCATTGATATGTACCATCATTATATGGAGGATATTGATTTATTGGCGCAAATGGGTTTAAAAGTCTATCGGATGTCAATTTCTTGGACCCGCATTTTCCCAAATGGAGACGATGCACATCCTAATGAAGTAGGTTTGCGTTTTTATGAGGCGATTTTAAAAAAATTACGCGAGCATCAGATTGAACCGTTGGTAACCTTGGCTCATTTTGATGTACCAGTGGCTTTGATTAAAAAATTTGGTGGTTGGAGAGATCGCCGTATGGTCAAAGCCTATGTCAATTATGCGCAGACCGTTTTTACGCGTTATAAAGGGCTAGTCAAGTATTGGCTAACAATCAATGAAATCAATATCTTACTGCATCAACCTTTTGTTGGTGGAGGCTTGATATTTAAAGAGGGAGATAACATTGAAGCCCTCAAATATCAGGCAGCCCATCATCAGTTAGTAGCGTCAGCTTTGGCAACGAAAATTGCCCATGATATTGATGAGAACAATCAAGTTGGTTGTATGCTTGCAGGAGGTAGTCACTACCCTTATAGCTGTCGTCCAAAAGATTATCTTGAGGCGATTCATCGTGACAATGGGGAATATTTCTTTATTGATGTTCAATCTAGAGGTTATTATCCTAGCTATGCTCTCAAGAAATTGGAACGTGAGCATATCACTTTATCTGTTGAACCAGAAGATGAGCGTATTTTAAAAGAAAATACTGTGGATTTTGTCTCTTTTTCTTACTATTCTTCACGGACGGTATCTGGGTATGATGAGGATTATGCCACTACAACTGGGAATCTTTTTAAATCTATCAAAAACCCCAATCTCCCTTCAACAGACTGGGGGTGGCAAATTGATCCTCTTGGGCTTAGATCATCGCTTAATATGCTTTACAATCGTTATCAAAAGCCTCTTTTTATTGTGGAAAATGGCTTGGGTGCTAAAGATGTGCCTAATGAGATGGGTTATGTAGAGGATGATTACCGGATTGATTACACGCGCCAGCATATTGAAGCCTTTAAGGATGCTGTAGAGATTGATGGTGTGGAACTATTAGGATACACAACTTGGGGCATTATTGATGTAACTGCCGCATCAACTGGCCAAATGAGTAAGCGCTATGGTTTTATTTATGTTGACCGTGACGACGAAGGCAACGGTACACTAGCAAGAACGCCTAAAAAATCATTTTATTGGTACAAGGATGTCATTGCAAGTAATGGAGAAGTGCTATAATGAAGAAAGAAGGTGAAATGATGCGTCGGTATCACAAGGCTTGGACCGTTTTAGCTGTTTTATGTGGTCTAGCAGCAGCGGCTATTGGAGTATCGATTAACACCTCAGGAGTTTTTTATACAGTGGTTTCTGAAGATTTGGGAATGCTGAGAGGTGCCTTTGCTTTCCACATGACCATATTTTCTTTAGTGACTGCGATTAGTGCCTTATTTGTACCGCGCTTGCTAAATCGTTACCCTTTCAAACGCTTTTTAATGATAGCTGTTCTGGTTGGCGTGGTAGGGACAGGTTTGATGGCAGTTTCTAGTCAACTTTGGCAATTTTATCTTTTGGGAGCTATCCGCGGCTTTTCAACAGGGATGTTTTCGATTGTGACAATCACGTTGATTATTAATCAGTGGTTTAAAGAAAAAAACGGTTTGGCTACGAGTATTGCGCTAGGATTTTCAGGGTTAGTGGGTGCTGTATTTTCACCTATCTTTTCATGGGTTATTGCCCATATAGGATGGCGAGGAGCTTATGGTCTTGAAGCGCTACTGATTGGCTTGCTTTGCCTACCGGCTATTCTTTATCCTTTTACGATGATGCCAGAAGATGAAGGTAGCAAAGCGTATGGAAAACAATCAGTGAAAAATCATCAGGTTGTGACTGCTCAGGATAAGAAAGTGGCAACAGTTTTTCAGTTAGGAGCTTTGTTAATCTTTGCTAGTTTAATCGGATTTATGTCGAGCATGACCCAACATTTACCAGGATATGCTACAAGTGTTGGTCTATCAGTGACTTTAGGTGCTAGTCTTTTATCGATGGGCATGCTAGGTAATATTATTTCTAAATTAGTGATTGGCGTTTTAAGCGACCGCTTTGGGTCCTTAAAAGCAACAACTGTTCTACTAGCGCTAGCACTTTTAGGGAATCTGCTATTGATGCAAACACAGGTAACGGTTTTCTTATTATTGGCAGCCTTTCTTTTTGGATCTTGCTATGGTTTAGGCAGTGTATCACTAGCGTTAGTAACGCGTGATATTTTTGGAGATGACGCCTATGGGAAACGATTCCCGATTATTTCCATCGCGGGGAACTTGGGCGCAGCTCTAGCTTTTTCAATTATTGGTTACATTTATGATTTTACAGGAAGTTACTTTCCCACACTGATAATGCTTGTTGCCTTTCTTTTGATCAGCACAATAAGTTTATTTTCAGCTTTTTATAGGAGAAAAATGGTAAGGGAGAAATGAGATGAAATTATCATATAGTTCGCATGGACAAGCCATGCCTGTTGCAACAGAACAAATCACTCAAGAGGCCTTTGCGGCTATGTCGCATACGGAGATTCGTTGGTTGGGTAATGCCAGCATCTTAATTAATAGTCGAGGTCACATTATCCTAATTGATCCCATTTTAGATGGATTTGATATGCCTCTATTGATTGATATGCCGATTGAAAGTACGGCTATTCCGAAAGTTGATAGCTTACTGATTAGTCATATTGATGGAGATCATTTGAATTTTGACACGTTGACAAATATCAAAGCAGTTACTAAAGCATATTATGCACCGCCTTACGTTTCTGAGGTAATGACAGAAAAAGGTTACTCAACACAAGAGTGTTCACTAGGGCAACCATTTACGATAGGCAATACTTTGGTCACTCCGACACCAACCAAGCACAACTGGCAAAATGGATTGGAAAAATATAAGTACCGTGAGTGGCGAGAGGAAGAGTATTTAGGTTACTGGATGGATACACCAGATGGTGCGATCTGGTTACCGAGTGATTCTAAGTTATTACCAGAACATTTAAATATGCCCGAGCCAGCTGTTATTTTGTTTGATTTTAGTGATAATGATTGGCATATTACTTATGAAGGGGCTGTTACATTAGCCAATACTTACCCTAAGGCTGAATTGATTTGCATTCACTGGGGAAGTGTTGATGCGCCAGACTGGAACACCTTCAATGGAAATCCAGAAAAATTATTGGCTGATGTTGTCAATCCAGAAAGGGTACATGCGTTAAACGTGGGACAAAAATTAGTTTTAACAGACAAGGTAGCTAGTCTGTAAGAAGTTATCTGATCAAATTCAATTCAAATCTTGTTATGATATTGGAGGAAATTATGGAATATACAAAACTTGGAAATACTGGATTAGAAGTATCAAAAATCTGTCTTGGTTGTATGAGTTTTGGAGATGCTAGTCAAGGGTTTCATTCAGGATGGTTACTTGATGAAGAAAAATCACGTGTGATTATCAAAAAAGCCTTGGATATGGGGATTAACTTTTTTGACACTGCAAATGGTTATGGTAAAGGGTCCAGTGAAGAATATCTGGGGCGTGCTTTACGCGATTTTGCAGATCGAGACGAGGTTGTTATTGCGACAAAAGTGTTTTTCGGAGACGGTCTCCACGAGGGAAGAAATACAAAAGGTTTGTCACGAAAGGCCATTTTTAACCAAGTAGAGGCGAGTTTGAAACGTTTAGGAACAGATTATATTGATATCCTTTATATTCACCGTTGGGACTACCATACACCAATTGAGGAAACCATGTCAGCCTTACATGATTTAGTCAAGGCTGGTAAAGTTCATTATCTCGGAGCTTCGGCTATGTACGCTTGGCAATTTCAAAAAGCCCAGTATATTGCTGAGAAAAATGGTTGGACACCGTTTTCCGTCATGCAAAATCACTACAATATGCTCTATCGTGAAGATGAACGGGAGATGATTCCATTTTGTAAAGATTATGGTGTTGGTCTTGCCCCTTATAGCCCACTCGCAGCAGGTCGTATCGTTCGAGACTGGGATGCTGACACTGCTAGAAGTAAAGCAGATACAATAGCTATTTCAAAATATGATAGTACGATGGAGCAGGACAAAGCAATTGTAATGAGAGTGGCAGAAATTTCAGAAAAATATGGGATTACCCGTTCTCAAGTAGCACTTGCATGGCTATGGAAGAAAGGGATAGATTCCCCTATTGTTGGTGTAACAAAGGAAAAATATTTAGATGATTTTATGGGAGCATTTGAAGTAGCATTAACAGATGAAGATATTGCTTACTTGGATGAACTATACCGGCCACATCAGATTATGGGAGCTTTATAATATTTTTAGTAATCCATTATCCATTGTATGGGTAGTGCCATTTTAATATTATAGTGTTTTATCTTTAAAATAGTAAACTCGTTTAAGATAAATTGTCTCAGTCACAATGAATTCTTCTTCAATATATGGTTGTTTTATAATATTTTATTGCTGGTATTTTCTGCAATCATTACGAGCGACGAAGTCGCCACAACTAGCACTTTCCGCAGTGGTGATAACACTAAAACTAATAAGTTTTAGTGTGAAGGGGTTGGCAAGACCTAGGCTTGCCAAGAAGGAATGGAACTCTGTAGGAGGTCGCTTCCGCCCCACACCACATTAGGAGAAGTGCTAACAAAAATACTAAATAAAAACTAATTGACTTTAATACTTAACAAAAATCAAAAATTACTTTTTGTTTCTTTCTTAAATGTGCGGACGCTCCAAAGGTCTGGGAGACCTTTGGAGGTGGGAAATAGAGTTGACAAAGTCAACATCAAAACCTCCTACGGAGTTTCATTGCTAGATTTGAGCCTACTTTTCGCAGTAGATGATTGGATGTACTTGTCGACTACTCGACAGCGTCCAACCTAATCATCCTTGCGGGGGAACTACTACGAAATTGATTCTCAATTTGTAGTTTTCCCCAAAAAACGTTCTTAGCAAGCAAATTACCCTCGCTTTTTGATTTCTAAGCTCAGGCTGAAGCTGTCCACTGGACAGTTTCACTAATAAGAATACCACTATAGCGAAAGAAACATGTTAACCTCACTTCGTTCGGTAGTCCATCAAAAGTATTAGAGGTTCTAAAATGCTAATTTTGATTTTGGATGAGTATAAGAAAGATTCACCCTCGTATTTTTGTGCGAGGGTGTCTTTGTGGTATAATGAAAGCATTAGAAAAGAAGAGAGTATGAGTATGACGATTAAGATTTATGATACTATGACCCGTAGCTTGCGTGAGTTTGTGCCTTTGGAAGAGGGCAAGGTTAAGATGTATGTCTGCGGTCCCACAGTTTATAATTACATTCACGTGGGAAATGGGCGGAGTGCGGTAGCTTTTGATACCATCCGTCGTTATTTGGAGTACCGTGGTTATGACGTGACTTACATTTCTAACTTTACGGATGTGGACGATAAGATTATCAAGGGTGCGGCCGCAGAAGCTATGACCACCAAGGATTTTTCAGACAAGTACATTGCGGCTTTTATGGAAGACACGGCAGCGCTTGGTATCAAGCCGGCGACAAAAAATCCTCGTGTCATTGACTATATGGATGAGATTATTGCTTTTGTAGTTGACCTTGTAGAAAAAGGCTTCGCTTATGAGTCAGAAGGGGATGTCTATTTCCGTGTGGAAAAATCTGTGGATTACGCTAAGTTAGCCAATAAAACCCTCGATGATTTGGTTTTAGGAGCCAGTGGGCGTACAGACGAAGAAACTGCTCGCAAGGAAAATCCTGTGGATTTTGCCCTTTGGAAATCGGCTAAGGCAGGCGAAGTGTCTTGGGAGAGCCCTTGGGGAGCTGGTCGTCCAGGCTGGCACATCGAGTGTTCAGTCATGGCAACTGAAATTTTAGGCGATACCATTGATATTCATGGTGGCGGCGCCGACCTTGAATTCCCACACCACACCAATGAAATTGCGCAATCAGAAGCCAAAACGGGTCATAAATTCGTCAACTACTGGATGCATAACGGCTTTGTCAATGTGGACAATGAAAAAATGTCAAAATCCCTTGGTAACTTCATTACCGTTCACGATGCCCTCAAAACCGTTGATGGACAGGTTCTACGTTTCTTCCTTGCGACGCAACAATACCGCAAACCAATTAATTTTACCGAAAAGGCCATCCATGATGCTCAGACCAATCTGAAATACCTGAAAAACACTTATGAACAACCTTTCACAGGTCAAGTGAATGCTGATGAACTAACTGATTTTGTAACAAAATTCACTGATGCTATGGATGAAGATTTCAACACAGCAAACGGGATTACAGTGATTTTTGAAATGGCCAAGTGGATTAACTCAGGCAACTATGATGAAACAGTTAAAGCGGCATTGACCAAGATGTTAGAGGTCTTTGGGATTGTCTTTAAGGAAGAAGTTTTGGATGCTGACATTGAGCGCTTGATTGAGGAACGCCAAGCAGCGCGTGCCAATCGTGATTTTGCGACAGCTGACCGTATCCGTGATGAATTGGCAGCGCAGGGGATTAAGTTGCTTGATACCAAGGATGGTGTGAGGTGGACGCGTGACTAATCTTGATGTCAATTTGATCAATGGCATAGCGCTCGCATTTGAAGGGGACGCGGTGTATTCCATGTATATTCGCCGTCACTTGATTTTTACAGGTCAGACCAAGCCCAATCAGCTGCACCGCTTAGCGACAAAATATGTGTCTGCAAAAGCACAGGCAAGTCTGATTACGAAAATGTTAGAAGCGCAGCTATTGACCGAAAAAGAAGAAGAAATCTACAAGCGTGGCCGCAATGCCTCAACCCATACCAAGGCTAAGAATACGGATATCATCACTTACAAGATGTCCACAGGTTTTGAAGCGGTTCTTGGCTACCTTCACATGACCGAGCAAATTGAGCGCATGGAAGAGCTGATTGGGTGGTGTATCAAGACTATTGAGGAGGAAAATCAGTGATTTCTTTTTTCAAAAATTTGTTGAGAGGTCAGGAAGATTATCTTGAATTTGATAACTTTAATTTTAAGTTAGTAATTATCCAAGAGCTCATGTATGAACAGGAAGTTCTGACACCGAAGTTTGATGTCTACGAGTATGCCAAACAAGTTCCTGTTGATTTCGAAGCGACCTACGATGGTGTGGCACCAGAAGTTAAGAACTATTTTGAGGCTTTCAAAATTCCCAAACGATTAGCAAAATATGTTAAAAAGCTCTATTTAGATGGTGGTAATGACATTTATTTACAGCTAATGCCTTACGGCGATGGTGAGGGAGATGAGTTCGATATCTCAGAAATCTCTCCAAGAGAACTTGGTCAATTTAAACAGTTAGTTGAAATTGATGCTCAAGCAGTGAATTATTTTTCTCCAGAAGCAACTGACTATCTACGAAGTCAAGGTATTGCTGTAAAAGAATATCAACATAAAGTAAAAAAGAATTGAAATGCTCAATTCTTTTTTTGTTTTCTTACGAATAGTTAGATAAGAGGGACAGAGAGTTCCGATTTTATATGTTGAGGAGAAAAGAAATGACTTATAAACGTTTATCATCAGCAGTCCTTTTAGGGGGTGCACTACTAGGATTATCAGGACAACAAGTGGCTATGGCAGAGGAAACTCCTAATCAAGTAGTAGAGCAAACGACAGAATTGCAATATAGTTTAGGTATTCCTACAAGTGCCACTCTGCGCTCTGATCAGACAGCTATTGACCTTGCGATAACCCTGCCTAAGAAATTTGAGGAAGCCAAGGTTGTCACAGTTGAGTTGAGAAATATTGTAGGGAAAGAGTTGAATACGTTAGATTATACCGTTCCTAAAGGACAACAAAAATTCACTTGCTGGTTTAGTTTGGCAGGATTGCAAGAAGAAGGGTACTATGTGACGGTTACTCTTCCAGATGGATCAGTTACCCACTCAGGCTATTCTAAGAGCATCTACATCCAGCAACCTAATGAAACAGGAACACCAGAAAAAAATCAAAATACAGAAAAGGTTTCTCAAGAGAAAATAACTCAGAAAAATGCACCTCAGCAAGCCAATCAATCACCGACAGTAGAAGGTGAAGAGAAGCCAAAAACTCAAGAGAAACCTACTGTTTCTTCTGTCAAAAGTGACGAAAAACTAGACACGACAAAGGTGAATGGTGCAAAACAAACTGCTGTAACTCAAAAAGCAACTCTTAGTTCATCAAATCAGCTGTCGCAAGCTCCCAAAGACTCAGGGTTTTCTAAGGTAGTTATAGCAGTAATGGGAATCGGTGCTGTCGGATTACTAGCAGGATTGACCTATTTTTTCAAAAAACGATAATTTATAGAGAACAGATTAGCAAGCTCTAGCTGTTATTGAGATAAAAAAGAAACGAATGCTTAACACTTTAGAAGGTATTTTCTAGTGTTAGCGTCGTTTTTTATTTGCTCTGACTTGTCCAAAATCAAAATTTATGAAAAGGGATAAAAAATGACCTCCTAGCTGAGTTTCGTGCTATAATGAAGACATGAAAGAAAGAAAACAAGAAGAAGTAACAGATATCGTCTACGGCGTACATGCCGTCACTGAAAGCCTGCAAGCCAATACAGGTAATAAACTCTATATCCAAGATGACCTTCGTGGCAAAAATGTGGATAAAATCAAAAACCTAGCCACTGAAAAGAAGGTTTCGATTTCTTGGACACCCAAAAAGACCTTGAATGAGATGGCCAACAACGGTATCCACCAAGGCTTTGTCTTGCGTGTATCGGAGTTCGCTTATGCCGAATTATCTGCGATTATGGAAAAAGCAGAGCAGGAAGAAAATCCCCTCATTCTTATTTTGGACGGACTGACAGACCCACATAATTTGGGGTCAATCTTGCGAACAGCTGACGCTACAAAAGTAGCAGGCGTGATTATTCCAAAACACCGTGCCGTTGGTGTAACACCAGTTGTTGCTAAAACCTCAACAGGTGCTGTGGAACATGTTCCGATTGCCCGTGTGACCAATCTCAGTCAAACCTTGGATAAATTAAAAGCAGCAGGTTTCTGGATTTTTGGAACGGACATGAACGGTACTCCAAGCCACAAATGGAATACTGCTGGCAAGCTGGCTCTTATCATCGGCAACGAAGGTAAAGGCATTTCAGCTAACATCAAAAAACAAGTGGATGAGATGATTACTATTCCTATGGATGGGCATGTGCAGAGCTTAAATGCTAGTGTAGCGGCAGCCATTCTCATGTATGAGGTGTTTAGAAATAAACAATAGGGGCAACAGAGGAGGCAATCCATGAAAAAGAAACTCATGCTAGTTGATGGTTATAACATGATTGCCTTCTGGCAAGAGACCAAGCAGGCATTCAAAACCAATCAATTAGATGAAGCGCGAAACATTTTATTGCGCAAACTCAATAACTATGCTAATTTTGAACAGATTGAGATAACCTGTGTCTTTGACGCTCAGTATGTTCCAGGAAATCGACAACGCTACGATCAGTACAAGGTAGAAGTCATTTTTACCGAAGAAAATGAGACTGCAGATGATTACATCGAACGTATGGCGGCTGAGCTAAACACATCATTAAATTTGGTAGAAGTAGCAACCAGCGACCTCAATGAACAGTGGACCATTTTTGCACAAGGTTGTTTGCGCGTCTCTGCGCGTGAATTAGAACAACGTGTCAACACTGTGAAATCTGACTTAGATAAATTATCTGCACAAATTGACTTGAAAAAGCCTCGCTTATCAGCAATTGCAGATGACCAAATGGATTTATTGAAAAATTTATTACATTCTATGGAATAATAAAAAAAGCTGGGCTTCCAGCTTTTTTGTTATCTTTAGTCGCTTAGTCTAAAATAATCACACCATCTTCGATTTTAAAAGGTTCAGCAATGTTGATGCGGTCATAGAACATGACACCGTTGAGGTGGTCGATTTCATGCTGAACAACAATGGCGTTGTAGCCTTTGAACTTGACCTTGTGTTTTTCGCCGTTTTTATCAAGGTATTCGACAGTAATACGAGCGTGACGAGGGACGTAACCTTCAACAACGCGATCGACAGATAGGCAGCCTTCTCCGTCAGCCAGCGCAGCTTGTTGGACAGAATGTGCGACAATTTTAGGGTTGTACATAATCGCTTGTAAACTGTAGGCTTCTGTCGGAGGATTGCCCTCTTCATCCTCTGGATTTGGGACAAGGCAAGCAATAATGCGTTTTGACACATCTAATTGTGGAGCAGCAAGGCCAACCCCACCACGTAGTCCCATCTTTTCAGCGGTCACTGGGTCTTGGGAGTTTTTCAAAAATTGCATCATTTTTTCGCCAAGAATAATGTCCTCATCGCTTAATGGCAGAGCAACTTCAGCAGCTTTTTCACGAAGTGTCGGATGACCTTCGCGAATAATATCATCCATGTTAATCAAGTGACTAGCTTTGATTAATTTATCTTGTGCAGTCATAATAAATACCTAGAGCCTGTCATCCTTTCGTATTGACTAGAAAAAAGTTGAAGAGATAACTGTTTCTGGCTCTTAATCCTTTCCGTTCTAACAATTTCTTATTCATTCTATCACAAAAAAAGAGATAATAAAAGCAAAGATGGATAAGCGAACGATTTAAGTTTTTTTGATAAAATAGTTCAGAAATGTTGCTAATGTTTTCTAGTTTTGTTATACTGTAGTCTAAAAATTAATGAAAAGGTGTATTATGTCTCAAGATAAAGTTCTTATTGACCACGGACATGTGGAAGAAACACATGATGAAATGCTCTATAACATTGAAGATCGTCCGCCGCTTGGTGTATCGGTAGTTCTAGCACTCCAACATATCCTAGCAGCTTTTGCAGGTATCATTGCGGTACCGCTTGTTGTTGCTGGTGCTATTGGGTTATCTGTTGAGGATACTGCTGTCATGGTATCTGCAACTATTTTTGTAGCAGGTTTAACAACTATCTTACAGTCTAAAGGATTGGGACCAATCGGCTCTCGTGTGTCAGGAATGATGGGAACTGACTTTACTTTTGCGAATCCTGCTATTAGCGTTGGTGCTAAGTTTGGGATTGCAGGAATTGTTGGTGCGACCATTGCAGGTTCTTTGGTAGAAATTGTTCTCAGTCGCTTTATCAAACCGTTGATGAAATTTTTCCCACCGTTGATTACAGGTACCGTTGTCTCTCTTATTGGGATTACCCTTTTGCCTGTCAGCATGGACTGGGCAGCGGGAGGTTCAGGAGCAGCAGATTACGGTTCAGTTCAAAATGTAGCCATCGCTTTTGCGGTTATGGTATTTACCCTTGCCTTAAATCATTATGGTAAAGGGATGTGGTCAACAGCTTCTGTTTTCATAGGAATGATTTTTGGCTATGTTCTCTGTATCGCTCTTGGCAAGGTTGATTTGTCAGCTGTGGCAGATGCCTCATGGTTTGCGATTCCAAATGTGCTTCGTTATGGTGTGACTTTTGATTTTTCATCAATCTTGTCATTCATCCCAGCCTATATCGTTTCACTTATCGGTACTGTTGGGATTATGATGGCTATTGGTGAGGCGTCAAATGTTAAGATTTCGAGCGACCGTGCTGCAAACGGTGTCTTAGCTGATGGTGTAGGTTCTCTTATTGCTGGTGTCTTCGGAGCTGGACCTAATACGGCTTTCTCACAAAACGTTGGTTTGATTACCTTGACGAAGGTTGCTAGCCGCCATGTTATGGTGATTGCTGGGATTATCCTTGCTGTTCTTGGTGTCTTTCCAAAACTATCTGCTCTGATTTCAATTATGCCTCAGCCAGTCCTTGGTGGTGTAGGGGTTATCATGTTTGGACTTGTTGCCGCTCAAGGGATTAAAACCCTAGCAACGATCAAGATTGGTGACCGAGAACTCCTTATTATCTCAGTTGCCTTTGCGCTTGGTATCGGCGTGACTGTTCGTCCAGAACTCTTAGCAAACCTGCCAACGCCTATCCAGATGGTTTTATCATCAGGTATTTCAACAGGTACCCTTGCAGCCCTCATTTTGAATGTCGTTCTAAAAGACAAACGTTAATGAATTTTGGAGCCATTGGCTCCTTTTTCTTTGGGAAATAGCAGAGCTACCCTACCAGTTTTTCCAAAACTATCAGTTGACGAAGCTCAGCCATTTTGCTAAAATATAGAGGTCTATAAGACAAATAACTTCTTCTTGGTTGTAGGAATGCCAACCTGCCACTCGGATGAAGCCAAATAAAAAGGAGAAACATCATGGCAATCTCAAAAGAGAAAAAAAATGAAATCATTGCACAATATGCACGTCACGAAGGTGACACAGGTTCAGTAGAGGTTCAAGTTGCTGTCCTTACTTGGGAAATCAACCACCTTAACGACCACATCAAACAACACAAAAAAGACCACGCTACTTACCGTGGTTTGATGAAAAAAATCGGTCACCGTCGTAACCTTTTGGCTTACCTTCGCCGTACAGACGTTAACCGTTACCGCGAATTGATCGCTTCACTTGGTCTTCGTCGTTAATCAAGATACGGAGCCGTTAAGCGACACACAGCAAAATAGGAAAGCTGACGAAGACGCAAAGCGTCTAGGAGGTCTTTATCTTTTTGCCAAGTGTCGTAGGTGAGTTCAATTAGGCATCTCTGCTTCAGGAGATGTCTTTTTACTTTCTCGGAATAGACTGGATGACTCACTAGGATTTTAGGTTGGGTTCAGTTAGGCACTCTAGTTGATGAGTGCTTTTCTTTTTTGCCAAGTGTCGTAGGCGAGTTCAATACATAACTAAATTAAGTAGAGTTCGAAAAGTATACTAGTTAAAAGGATGCTCTTTCGAAATTGTAGTTTGTGTTTAACATAGCCTAGCTGGATAAACGTTTTATCACCTAAAATCTGAGTTTCTCAAATTGTGGGGGAGTTACTTTTAAGTGTGTGATGGAGCGTATTAATCGCTTCTAGTTAGTTTCCTATAAAAATTCTTTGACGAATAGGATTTTTTAGCGTAAAATAATAAGGAATATTAAATTAGGGATAGACTGTGCTTTGTCTCTTAAAAAGGAGAATACCTTTGGAATTAGATGTATTTGCTGGACAAGAAAAAAGTGAATTGTCAATGATTGAAGTGGCGCGTGCGATTTTAGAAACACGTGGTCGTGGAGACGAGATGTACTTCAATGACTTGGTTAATGCCATCCAAAACTATTTAGAAAAATCAGATGCTGCTATTCGTGAAGCACTGCCATTTTTCTATTCAGACTTAAATACTGATGGTAGCTTTATCCCACTTGGTGAAAATAAATGGGGCCTTCGTTCATGGTACGCCATTGATGAAATCGATGAAGAAATCATTAGTCTTGAAGAAGATGATGAAGATGCACCAAAACGCAAGAGAAAACGTGTTAATGCCTTCATGGACGGTGATGAAGATGCTATTGATTACTCTGATGATGATCCAGAAGATGAAGATTATCGTCCTGAACGTGATAGTCTTGAGTACGACGAGGATAACCCAGATGATGAAAAATCAGAAGTGGACTCATATGACTCAGAGTTAAATGAAATCATCCCAGACGAAGACTTGGATGAAGATGTTAACATCAACGAAGAAGATGATGAGTTTTCAGACGAAGAAGAAACAGAAGAATAATGTTTCGCAGGAGGTTGGGAGAAATATCCCAGCCTCTCTTTTTATGTCAATTTTTTTCGTTGAAGATTCGTGGAGAAAGTAGTATAGTAATGACATCATAAGATAAAGGAGAATTGAGGATGAAAAAAATCTATTCAACAAAAATGATTAACACTGGCGGACGTACAGGTGAAGTACATTCTCCAGATAATAGTTTCCAATTACAGATTGTTCAACCAGGACAACGTGTGGAAGGTGCTACAAACCCAGAACAGCTATTTGCTGCGGGTTACAGCGCCTGCTTTAACAGTGCTCTTAGCTATGTCCTATCTAGTCATGGTGTAACAGCTGAAGCAACGATTACAGCAACAGTATCGCTCTTTAACCTTAGCGTCAGCAATGTTCCAGACGTTCAGCTTGGTGTTGAACTTGAAGGACACATTGAAGGTGTTAGCTTAGAAGAAGCGCAAGCTTATCTTGAAGAAGCACACCAAGTTTGTCCGTATTCACGTGCTACCAAAGGAAATATTGAAGTGACTGTTAAGGCTGTTTAATAGCGATTAAGGCGTTTGCTGCAGCAACCTGATAAGTTAACGTGGTCAGGTTGGTTTGCTTGTTTGCTAAAATCAGACAAGGCATCACAGTTGTCGTTTAGAGAACTAACCTCAGATGGTATGACTGAGGTTTTTCTGTATTTCCATGTTTCAGCTAAATTCCCAAACTAACTTCCACCGTCTGTTAAAGTGGAAGTTAATCTGATAAAACCTCTAACAACCAGTGGAAATCCGTGTCAGGGTAAGTTCCACTGGTTTTTATAATGGTTGATTTTATTGCATTTTTAGGCGAATTTAGGTGAAAAAAGGGTACACAAAATCCCCTCATCTGAAAGCGTTTCAGATTAAGTTCCGTTATGGTGGAAGTTAGTGTGAGACGTTTGAGTGGCTTATATTTAGATTAGTTTTTAGAATTTATGTTGGAGTAATTTTGGGGACTGACAGACGTCTTCTGCGGGAATTAAGGAAATGCCAAGAAGTTTAGCCAGTTCTTCGTCATAGGTAAAGGTAAAGAGCTCATAAGCTGATTTCCCATTCAAAGCAGCGCGTTTCACGCTATTGACATGAGAACAGACTAGGTTGATATCGTCCTGAGTTAAGTTATCAAAAGAAGTTCCCTTTGGTAGAATATCGCGAATAAGGGAGTGATTTTTCTCAATTTTTCCTTTCTGGTCAGAGCGATTAGGGTCACAAAAGAATAGTTTAATCTCACCTCTGATATCCATCTCGATGTCATCAACTCTGGCAAATTCTCCGCCATTATCTGTAAGAATGATAGGGAAAACATCGAAGAAATTTCTATCAGCCTCATAAAGTGTGTTCTTGATGACATAGAAGTGTTTAGCGACCTCAAGAGCGGTTTTATTGTCCAGAAGTCTAGCGAAGATAAAGTTACAGAAAGACAAATTGAAGGTGAGTAATACTTTTCCGCCAACCCGTCCAATAACGGTGTCCATTTCAAGCCAAGAGGTCAGTTGTCTATGTGTCAGGTAGTTTTGGAAGTCCTCATAAGAACGCCCTTTTTTAGCTTCTTTAGGGATAGAAGGCAGGATAGATTTGCGCCTTTCTTTGAATTTTACAGCTCTAGCCAGATCAATAGGAGCGATAGAAAGGTATCCTTTACGGATGTGTCGATAGACGGTTGAGGAACTGACATCAAGGTTATGCGTTTTAAGGATGTGATAGATGTGTTGTCCCTTTTTCACACCATCAGAAATGACTTTATCCATATCCCAGAACGTTTGAGAGTTGAGAGGTGTTCCTTCTCGAGCCTCAACGAGGGTTTGTTCGTATTGTTTTTGAGCCTGTTTAGCGAGGTAGAAGATTTTCTTGTAGCCACAATTTTGTCTTCTCTTAGGACATCCGTTACAGACAAATGGGGATTTATCAATGAGAGGGCAAGGAAGCCCATCACTGGTAGAGGTTCTGACCTGTCTGTTACGTTTGACCTCTTTGGAAACGGTAGTAGGATCTTTTAGGATAGTTTGTCCAATGGCTTTGAAGGTTTCTCCACGTTCTAAGCCAAGTTGGATGTCATTGCGGTCTGAGAGGGTAAGGTGTTTATATTTTGTCATAGTAAGGACTCATTTCTAACACAAACGTCTCAGACTTAATTCCACCATAAAAATCCGTTTTAGACTAATTTCCACTTCGAAAGCTAAAGTGGAAATTACTTTGGGAAATTACCTTTCCATGTTTCAAATGCGTTTTCTATATAAAATAATTCACCCAAAGTGTCGGAATATGCTATAATATTAAAGATTGAAAACTATACAGGAGAAAACAATGTCTAACGAAATTCGTGTACGTTATGCCCCAAGTCCAACTGGACTATTGCACATCGGGAATGCCCGTACTGCCCTTTTTAACTACCTTTATGCGCGTCATCATGGCGGAACTTTCCTTATTCGTATTGAGGATACGGACCGTAAGCGCCATGTTGAAGATGGTGAGCGTTCGCAACTTGAAAACCTACGCTGGTTAGGGATTGATTGGGATGAAAGTCCAGAAACGCATGAAAACTATCGCCAGTCAGAACGCTTGGAGCTTTATCAAAAATATATTGACCAACTCTTAGCAGAAGGCAAGGCTTACAAGTCTTATGTGACAGAAGAAGAATTAGCCGCTGAGCGTGAGCGCCAAGAGGCAGCAGGTGAAACACCGCGCTATATCAATGAATACCTTGGCATGTCTGAAGAAGAAAAAGCAGCCTACATCGCAGAGCGTGAGGCAGCAGGTGTGATTCCAACAGTTCGTTTGGCTGTCAATGAAGCTGGTATCTACAAATGGAATGACATGGTCAAAGGTGAAATCACTTTTGAGGGGGGCAATATCGGTGGTGACTGGGTTATCCAGAAAAAAGATGGTTACCCAACTTATAACTTTGCTGTGGTGATCGATGACCATGACATGCGTATTTCACACGTTATCCGTGGTGATGACCATATTGCTAACACGCCAAAACAATTGATGGTGTACGAAGCTCTTGGTTGGGAAGCGCCAGAATTTGGTCACATGACCCTCATCATCAATTCTGAGACAGGTAAAAAACTCTCAAAACGTGACACTAATACGCTTCAATTTATCGAAGATTATCGCAAAAAAGGTTACCTTCCGGAAGCGGTCTTCAACTTCATTGCCCTTCTTGGATGGAACCCAGGTGGTGAAGATGAGATTTTCTCTCGTGAGCAATTGATTGAGCTCTTTGATGAAAATCGTTTGTCTAAATCACCAGCAGCTTTCGACCAGAAGAAATTGGATTGGATGAGCAATGACTACCTTAAAAATGCTGATTTTGAAACGGTATTTGCCCTTTGTAAACCCTTCTTAGAAGCAGCAGGTCGCTTGACAGACAAGGCTGAAAAATTAGTTGAACTTTATAAACCACAATTGAAATCAGCAGATGAAATTGTTGGTTTGACAGATCTCTTCTTCGCTGATTTCCCAGAATTAACTGAGGCAGAAAAAGAAGTGATGGCAGGTGAGACTGTTCCAACAGTTCTTGAAGCCTTTAAAGCTAAATTAGAAGCTCTATCTGACGAGGAATTTGTAACAGAAAATATCTTCCCACAAATCAAAGCTGTTCAAAAAGAAACAGGCATCAAAGGGAAAAACCTCTTCATGCCAATCCGTATTGCGGTTTCAGGAGAAATGCACGGTCCAGAATTGCCAGATACAATTTTCTTGCTTGGTCGTGAAAAAGCGATTAAACATTTGGATAACATGCTAAACAGCTTATAATCTTAGAAACTCACCTAGAAAACTGGGTGAGTTTTTGCTATAATTGTGAAAAAAGTATAAAGAAAGCGTACTCTAATGACAGAATTATTTCCTTATCGTTCCATGAATTTGTATCAAAATTATCTAGAAGCTAGTCAGGCTTATCCTGATTGTGAAATCATTTTTGATCAACCTGCAATAGCTTTTCCTGAATTGGGGACAGAAACGACTTATCTTGCCAGTCATGATGCCATCGTTAGGCGTGCAAAACAGCTGGCGCACCTTGGAATTAAAAAATCAGATAAGGTGATTATTTTTAAAGGTCAGGCTTTTGACACTTATATGTTGGCTGTTGCAGTCACTTACCTTGGTGCGGTGCCGGTTATGGTTTCTTATCACTTTAACAGCCAAGTTATTTCAGTCTTTGCGGATCGTCTAGAAAATCCCTTTATCATTTTTGATGATGTGACGGCAGCTGTTGTGGCTGAGGTTGAAAACATTTCTGATGTTCATAAGATTTCAATTGAGAAACTGTTAACAACTGATGCTCTTGAAGTATCTTTCAGTCCGCTTCCAGATGATCAGATTGCTTATATCACACATACTTCTGGGACGACTGGAATTCCTAAATTAATTTGTCACTCGGCAAATACTATGGGCTGGCGTACAAAATATCAAAAAACCATCCTAAATCATATGCCAGAACGCCGTATTGTTGGTTTTCAAATTTCACCGGTACATTCACGTTTTAATATCGGAATGTCCTCTTTGATGATTATGGGCTTCCCGCTTCTTCCTTTGGCAAATACTGACCGCGAAACAGTTGAACGTCTCTTTCTCAAGTACCAGCCCCAAGCTGTTGAAACTCACCCAAATCATTTTGTACAGTGGGCAACAATCGCACGTGAACATCCAGCAGTTTTTGCAAAGACAAATTATTATCACTCAACTTTTGATGCCATTAACAACGCGACCATGTTGGCTTTTCTAGAAGCGTCTGACAATGCGCAAGCCATTTTCCTTCAAATCTACGGTCAAAGTGAGTGTGGACCAATGATTTTAAAACCTCATACAAGAGAAAGTTTGAAACATTCAAATGCCCGTGATATGGGTGTTGGCTTGGGAGAATTGACCAAAGCGCGCATTACTGATGACAAGGGAAATTCTTTGCCGGTTGGTCAGGATGGGCACATCCAACTCTTTTCAAGAGGGCGTGCGCTGACCTATTTCAAAGAAGACCAGCGTTTCCAAGATAATGTTTATGGAGACTGGTGGGATAGTGGCGACTATGGCTGTATGGATGAAGATGGCCATCTTTTCCTTAAGGACAGACAGGTTGACCTCATTGATAAAATAGATAGTAACCTCGCACTTGAAGATATGTTACTGGATAAACTGACTTTCTTAGCAGAGGTTGTACTGGTTCGTGATCAACATGGTAAACCTCAGCCCTTTATTGCTTTGGAAAAAGGCAGAGCAATGGATATGGATGCTTGGTGGCAGGCAGTATCAGAACTTCCGTTCTTGAATGCACCGATTCTTCTTGATTATGACGAGCTACCACGTACGGCAACCATGAAAATCCAACGATTACAATTAGAAAAAGACTTAAAAGAAGGAAAATACCAAGTTAGTTAATAGTAAAAAGGCACTCGGTTAACAAACCGGTGCCTTTAATGATTATATCGTCGAATGAATGAGTTGCAAGTACGGCAAGTTGAAAGCAGAGATGTATTACAACAAATTCAAGTGATTATGAATTGCTATTTTTGACAACGTGGCTGTATTTCACAGCAACAAGCGTTGCGACAATTGCTTTTAGGGTGTCTCCTGGGATGAAAGCTAGGTTTGCCCAGAGTGCAGCATCCAGGGTCATTTCAGTCATATGCGCCAGCCAGATTGCTCCCAAAACATCAACGAATAAAACCCCACCAAGACAAATAATAACAAATGTTAGAATGGGATTCTTAGTGGGAAGTTTTGACAATCCAGTTCCGATTAAAAGTGGGACACCAATCCAAGAGACGACATAACCTGCTGTTGGCCCCATAAGGACTGGAATAGTATTGCTGCCGCCAGAGAAAGCAGGAATGATCGTCCCCAAGAGGAGAAAGAGTAAGACAGAGAGAGTACCGCGTTTGGCACCTAATAGAACCCCTGCTAACATAATAGCAAGGTTTTGTAGGACAATAGGTACTGGAATGAACCCTAATGGAATACCAGGAATATTACCCAGAATGATGATTAGAGTAGCCATCATTGCGATGTAAACTAGATCTCTTACTTTGGTTGACATAAAACTAAACTCCTTTAAAATAAATAGAATAATGTGCTTTACAATTTGGATTAAAAGGATGATGACAGTTGGGGCAACTACCGGTTTGATAGTCTATAAAATCTAAATAAGTCATACAGTTACCGCACAGAATTGGCTTGCCACTAGTGACATTGGAAGCTTGAAAATGATGATTTTCCAAACTATCATGGCAATGATAACAAGCGTAGTAATGTTGACAAGTAGCACACTTTAATGCCACTATATCACAGGATGTATGATAATGACGACAACGCCCAGCTGAATCTAAATCAAGTCCTTTAATCTCCATAAGTCATAGTTTAAAGGTTTTTATCTTCCGTGTCAACCTAATTTTAAATATCGGTTAACAAAAACAAAAAGAAAACCTCTGAAAAATGATGCATACAGAGGTAATGTTAGTTTTTGGATATAACTATTGTCTGTTGTTCGATTTGCGACATGATAATATCCGCAGAGTCTTCGTGGGATTTGTAATAAGTTTCATACTGTTGGCGCCTGGCAAGATGTGCTTGTAAGACAAAGTCAGTTTGTCGGCCTCGGACTTTGGTGTCACGTTCGAGACGGCGATTTAGCTCAGTCTCTTCGTCTGTTACCAGTGCGATGCTCAAGTCAAAAAGTGTCTTATTCTAAAAAGCCGGCAGACATTCCCTCGATAATGAGAATAGGTTTACTGCCTTTAAGGATACGGCTAGGCGCCCAAGGTTCATCAATGGTTAAGATGTCCATCCCCATTTGTAAGGCTGTGATGTCTCTTTTTAGGCTATTAAGCTCGTGAGATATAGGCATGCTAGCTGTCACTTTTTGATTGGGAAAGGCTTTTGGAGAAACCAGCTGCCTGAGTTCTCCGTTGATGATATAGGGATCTGTTTCAAGAAGATTTACCTTATCGCTAGGCAGTATCTCCAGCAATTTCTTAGCAAAAGTGGACTTACCTGCTCCGCCATGTCCGAAAATACGGACAGTGTGCCTTTGACCATCAGAAAGGTAGTTATGGAGATAATCTAGTAGTTCTATTTTGGTCATAAGTACCTCCTAGTTTCCTAGTTGGAAGATTTGGGCAAAATACTCATCCAAAATCAGTTGGTGTTGGGTATTAACGATAGTGATCTGCTTGGTTTCTTCCTGAGTAAAAAAGCGGAGCTCTAAGGTTTCTTGGTTTGAAAAGGTGCTAATGTCGTAAGGTTCCTTGGCTTCAACCTCATAAACAATTCCGACTGTCTGAGCGACATCGCCATTGGGGTAAGAATCTTCAAAATTCGTATAGACATTGAGCAGGCGTTTGGGAATAATAGCAATACCAGATTCCTCTTTAAATTCCCTAATTAACGTATCGACGGAACTTTCACCTAGCTCCATACAGCCACCAAGAAGTCCCCAAGTGCCCTTGTCCCCACGCTTTTGCAGCAAAATAGCTCCGCAGTTATCCGTGAGAATACCAGCCGCAAAGGTTAGGAAAATCTTATCGTGTCCAACTTTGGAGCGAATGTATGAAATATAGTCTTGAGTCATGAAAGCCTCCTGTAGTAGTGATGACAGTGTGTTAAAAAACGTTTGAGACAAGCAGTGCCCCAAACGTCGTTGTTTAGAAATTACGGTTTGAACGGTTATAGCCGTATTTCTCCATGAAATCTTGACGGAATTCAAGAAGGTTATCGTCCATGATAGCTTGACGAACCTTTTTCATCAAGTTAACCAAGAAGTAGAGGTTGTGGTAACTTGTCAAACGGATACCGAAGGTTTCGTCGGCTTTCAACAAGTGACGGATATAAGCGCGTGTGTAGTTTTTGCAAGTGTAGCAATCGCATTCTGGATCAAGTGGCGTGAAATCCTCTGCAAATTGAGCATTTTTGATCACAAGGCGACCGAATGAGGTCATACAAGTACCATTACGAGCAATACGCGTTGGTAAGACACAGTCAAACATGTCAACACCACGGATAACACCATCAATCAAACTATCTGGTGCCCCAACTCCCATCAAATAACGCGGTTTATTTTCAGGAAGTAGTGGTGTGGTGAAGTCAAGAACGGCATTCATTTCGTCGTGCGTTTCGCCAACAGCAAGTCCCCCAATAGAGTAACCTGGGAAGTCCATGCTGACAAGGTCAGCAGCTGACTGGCGACGAAGGTCTTCAAAGCCGGCTCCCTGAACGATACCAAATAAGCCTTGATCGTGTGGACGACGGTGTGCCTTAAGGCCTCGCTCAGCCCAGCGACTGGTACGCTCAATTGATTTTTTGACGTAGTCGTAAGGTTGGTAGAATTGAGGGCACTCGTCAAAACTCATCATGATATCAGAACCAAGGTTGTTTTGAATAGAGATCGCTTTCTCTGGAGAGAGGAACATTTTTGAGCCGTTTAGATGATTTTTAAAGGTTACCCCTTCTTCAGTAATATTTCTGCTATCAGCAAGTGAGTAGACTTGGAAACCACCACTATCTGTTAGGATGGCTTGGTCCCAGTTCATGAATTTGTGTAATCCGCCAGCTTGGGCAATCAATTCATCCCCAGGGCGCAGCCAAAGGTGATAGGTGTTTGAAAGGATAATACCTGATCCCATTTCTTTCAATTCCTCGGGGCTCTGCGTTTTAACCGTGGCTTGTGTCCCAACAGGCATGAACATTGGCGTAGGGAAGGTACCGTGTGGGGTGATGATTTCACCAAGTCTAGCACCCGTGTGCTTTTCCGTCTTAATGAGACGGTACTTAATAGGATAATCTGTCATTTTTTCCTCGCTTTCAAGAAATACAGTCTTGTGCAATTTAGTGCTTATCTATTCTACCAAAAAGACAGGGGTTTGTCAGTTATCATCAGAAGAAATGAAAAAGCGAGAAACTGTGGCAGAATGTTAGCAGTTTTGAACATTTTGTGATATAATGAACGAGTAAACTAAAAATTTAAGGAGCTTACTAATGGCTAAATTGACTGTTAAAGACGTAGAACTTAAAGGTAAAAAAGTTCTTGTCCGTGTTGACTTTAACGTGCCTTTGAAAGATGGTGTTATCACAAACGATAACCGTATCTCTGCGGCACTTCCAACAATCAAATACATCATCGAACAAGGTGGTCGTGCAATCCTCTTCTCACACCTTGGACGTGTGAAAGAAGAAGCTGATAAAGCTGGTAAATCACTTGCACCAGTAGCTGCTGATTTGGCTGCTAAACTTGGTCAAGAGGTTGCTTTCCCAGGAGCTACTCGTGGTGCTGAATTAGAAGCAGCTATCGACGCTCTTGAAGATGGGCAAGTTCTCTTGGTTGAAAACACTCGTTTTGAAGATGTTGACGGCAAAAAAGAATCTAAAAATGACGAAGAGCTTGGTAAATACTGGGCATCACTTGGTGATGGTATCTTCGTAAACGATGCATTCGGTACTGCTCACCGTGCGCACGCATCAAACGTTGGTATCTCAGCAAACGTTGAAAAAGCAGTTGCTGGTTTCCTTCTTGAAAACGAAATTGCTTACATCCAAGAAGCTGTTGAAACTCCAGAACGTCCATTCGTGGCTATCCTTGGTGGTTCAAAAGTTTCAGATAAAATCGGTGTTATCGAAAACCTTCTTGAAAAAGCTGATAAAGTCCTTATCGGTGGTGGTATGACTTACACCTTCTACAAAGCACAAGGTATCGAAATCGCTAACTCACTTGTTGAAGAAGACAAATTGGATGTTGCGAAAGCACTTCTTGAAAAAGCAAATGGTAAACTTGTCCTGCCAGTTGACTCAAAAGAAGCTGACTCATTCGCAGGTTACACAACTGTTCGCGATACTGAAGGTGAAGCTGTTTCTGAAGGCTTCCTTGGTCTTGACATCGGTCCAAAATCTATCGCTAAATTTGACGAAGCATTGACTGGTGCAAAAACAGTTGTATGGAACGGTCCTATGGGTGTCTTTGAAAACCCAGACTTCCAAGCTGGTACAATCGGTGTGATGGATGCTATCGTTAAACAACCAGGCGTGAAATCAATCATCGGTGGTGGTGACTCAGCAGCAGCTGCTATCAACCTTGGTCGTGCAGACAAATTCTCATGGATTAGTACGGGCGGAGGCGCAAGTATGGAATTGTTAGAGGGTAAAGTTTTACCAGGTCTTTCTGCATTGACAGAAAAATAGGCCTTGAAGGCTAGAAAAAAGAGACGCAGGTCTCTTTTTTCTGTACATCGCGTAGAGTTTCTACGAAGCAGTGCGAGTTAGAAAATCTAGCAAGGTATAAAGTTCTCCCTGGACTTGCAGCATTAACTGAAAAATAGGCGGTAAGTCAGAAATCTTTGATTTCGTAGACGCACCCCCGCAAGGCTGAATAGGTTGGTCACAAATGAAATGAAGTGAACTGCTATTCAGCTACTGCGTTCAAAAATGAAGGCTAGAGGTTGGGCAAGACTCAAATTTCCGCCTTGCTGTTAAAAATTGAACAAAATAAAATGGCTTAGAATCAACGTTTTTTGACGACGTTACTCTAAGTCATTTGCTATTTTTAGACTTTTTGCCCAGCCTCTGTGCATGGCGTAGAGTTTCTGTGACGCGTAGCGAACTAGAAAATCTGGCAAGGTGTAAAGTATTACCAGATTGGCAGATCTTGCTGAAAAATAGGAGATTTAAAGAGGGGTTACGGCCTCTCTTTGTTTATACAATTATGTTATACTGATGGCAAGACGTGCTATTTCTAATTTATCTATTCTGTATTGCAATAAAAATATAAGACTAGTAATATTTGAGCGCTATAAAAATAATAACTGTTTACAACAAAGAGAAAAGAGATTTGAGTATGTTGATTATTAACTATTTTATTCTTGCGGTGATGGTGTCTTTAATTCTTTGGATGCTAAAAGGAAGTCGACAGATATTTCAATTGACCGGTGTCTTTGAGAGGATAATGTTCTGTGTATCTTTTGTTTTAATCAGTTATAGCGTTGGTTTTGTTACTAGCTATTGGCTTTCAACGATGTTTCTAGTTATTGTATTGGTTACCTTTGGAATGGCTCTCTTACAGTGGATATTACCTTATTACAGTTTGAATTTGTGGAATCATCGTGCTTTAAATCTGTGCCAAACTTTTTTTCACTTAGTTTCATTTTTTTGTATTTGCTACCTTTTTGTCATTATTATGACTTTTGAAGATAAAGTCAATGTAGATGGATATAATCATTTGGTTGTTAACCAACTTGCAAAGCAAATTGCTCAGGTGGCAATAACACTCTTTCTGATTATTCAATTGCTACGGTTTATCTATGTGATGTTCTTTTTAAAGAAGAAAAATTAATGCTGTGCAGGGCGTGTGTTTGTGCAAGGAGAAAAAATATGAAATGTCTGTATCAATAATTTTGGGATGTTTTGAGAAAGAGGTTGAATTTATTTTATCTAACATATTTATCCCAAAAATCTTCTCGTTCATGTTAAAATAATCTTATGTTTAAAAATTATCGTTTTGACCCTAAAAAGTTTCGTTTGGGGATGAGGACTTTGAAAACAGGAATATCAGTTTTTTTAGTTATTTTACTGTTTCAATTTTTAGGTTGGGAAGGGACAAATATCGCGGCCCTGACGGCAGTTTTCAGCCTACGTGAGGATTTTGGGCAGAGTTTACACTTTGGAAGTTCTCGTATTTTGGGAAATACCATCGGAGGTCTTTATGCGGTGGCTTTCTTTGTTGTGTCTCAAATTCTTCATGGACAATCGTGGGTTTTCTTGATTTTTGTGCCTATTTGTACCATGCTGACGATTATGACCAATGTGGCAATGAATAATAAATCAGGGATTATTGGTGGTGTATCTGCTCTTTTGATTATTACCTTGTCCACTCCATCTGGTGGCCCGATTCAGTATGCAATTGTCAGGGTCTTTGAAACCTTTATCGGTGTTTTTATTGCAATTTTGGTCAATGCAGATGTTGACAAAATACGAACTTTAATCCAGAAAAGAAAATAATTCAAAATGATGTCACAAAATGTGACATAAATACTTGACAGACATTTTTTTAACCCCTATAATGTAAGAGTAACAGGAGTATTTTTGTGAAAGAAAAAGAACTAAGGCGAACGTTAGCAGTGTTTCCTATTGGAACCGTTATGAAATTAACGGATTTAACGGCGAGGCAAATTCGCTATTATGAAGATCAAGGTTTAATTTTGCCTGAACGTACTGAAGGTAATCGGCGCATGTATTCATTAAATGACATGGATCGTCTCTTAGAGATTAAGGATTTCTTGTCTGAAGGACTTAACATGGCGGCGATTAAGCGTGAGTACGAGGCTAGAAAAACTAAGAGTCAACAGAAAAAAGCTCTAACAGACGCTGATGTTCGACGACTTTTACAGGATGAACTTCGTACTCAAGCGGGATTCGGAGCTCCTAGTACGCAATTTGGTGGTATGCGCCTATAGCGCATCAAGATTTATTAAAATGGAGAATTTAAATGACAATCACAGCAGCTGACATCCGTCGTGAAGTCAAAGAGAAAAATGTCACCTTCCTTCGTTTGATGTTTTCAGATATTCTTGGAGTAATGAAAAACGTCGAAATTCCTGCGACTGAAGAGCAGTTGGAAAAAGTGTTATCAAACAAAGCCATGTTTGATGGTTCCTCAATTGAAGGGTTTGTCCGTATTAACGAATCAGACATGTATCTTTACCCTGATTTAGATACTTGGACAGTTTTTCCTTGGGGAGATGAAAATGGGGCTGTTGCAGGTCTGATTTGTGACATCTATACAGCTGAAGGTGAGCCATTTGCTGGGGATCCTCGTGGAAATCTTAAAAAGGCTTTGCGTCACATGGAAAAAGTAGGCTACAAGTCATTTAACCTTGGACCAGAACCAGAATTTTTCCTTTTCAAATTGGACGAACAAGGAAATCCAACCCTTGAAGTTAATGATAAAGGTGGCTATTTTGACCTTGCTCCGACTGACTTGGCAGATAATACGCGTCGTGAAATCGTGAATGTCTTGACGCAAATGGGCTTTGAAGTGGAAGCGAGCCACCATGAAGTGGCGGTTGGTCAGCACGAGATTGATTTCAAATATGCAGATGTCTTAAAAGCCTGTGATAACATCCAAATTTTCAAGCTCGTTGTTAAAACCATTGCTCGTAAACATGGGCTCTATGCGACCTTTATGGCGAAACCGAAATATGGTATTGCAGGTAGTGGGATGCACTGTAACATGTCTCTCTTTAATGATAAAGGAGAGAATGCCTTCTTTGATCCAGAAGATCCACGCGGAATGCAATTGTCAGAGGATGCTTATTATTTCCTAGGTGGTTTGATGAAACACGCCTACAACTATACGGCTATCATTAATCCAACTGTAAACTCATATAAGCGTTTGGTTCCAGGCTTTGAAGCGCCAGTTTACATTGCATGGGCTGGTCGTAACCGTTCACCGCTGATTCGTGTTCCAGCTTCACGTGGAATGGGAACGCGTTTGGAGCTTCGTTCGGTTGACCCAATGGCTAATCCCTATCTTGCCCTTGCGGTTCTCTTAGAGGCTGGACTTGATGGTATTGAAAATAAAATTGAAGCACCAGCTCCGATTGAAACAAATATTTATGCGATGTCTGCTGAAGAGCGTAGAGAAGCAGGTATTATTGATTTACCTTCTACGTTACACAATGCACTTAAAGCTTTACAAGAAGATGATGTTGTGAGAGCAGCTCTTGGTGATCATATTTACTACAACTTCCTAGAAGCTAAACGTATAGAATGGGCATCATACGCAACCTTTGTTTCACAATGGGAAATTGATAATTACCTTGATATTTATTAATGCTCATTCAAAATCAAAATTAGCATTTTAGAATCTCTAATATCATTGAGAGCGTAGCGAGAAAAAATGTCTCTTTCGTTATAGTGGTATTCTTATTAGTGAAACTGTCCAGTGGACAGCTGCAGCCCAAGCTTAGAAATCAAAGAGCGAGGGCAATTGGCTTGATAAGAACGGATTTTTGGGAGAACTACAGAAATTGAAAGTCAATTTCGTAGTAGTTCCCCGCAAGGATGATTAGGTTGGACGCTGTTGAGTAGTCAACAAGTACATCCAATCATCTACTGAGAAAAGTAGGTTCAAATCTAGCAATGAAACTCCAAAGGAGGTTTTTGATGTTGACTTTGTCAACTCTATTTCCCACCTCAAAAGGTTCCCCGAACCTTATCGACTGTGACGAACTCTGTTCGTCTTATTTCCCACCTCCAAAGATCTCCCAGACCTTTGGAGCGTCCGCACTTTTAAGAAAGAAACAAAAAGTAATTTTTGAATTTGGTTAAGTATAAAAAATAAAAGCTCTCTATGACGGAGAGCTTTTTGAGCGTGAAAAAACCGAGTTCGTAAGAACTCGGAAATAGTCTATTCATCGGGTGTTAAAATCATCGGAATGATAATTGGTTCACGCTCTGTTTTTTCGTACAGGAATGGACGGAGAGCATTGACCGCAGCGCCACTAACGGTTTGAACGCTAGCGTCTTTATTCTTAAGTGCGATACGAATAGCATTAAATAGCACGCGTTGGCTCTCGCGGATAAGGTCGCCAGATTCACGCATGTAAATAAAGCCGCGACTGAGAATATCTGGACCAGCCAATATCATTTTTGAATTGAAATCAACGGTAGCAACTGCTAGTACGACACCATCGTCAGATAAATCTTTACGGTCACGAAGGACTGCAGCGCCGATTTCACCGATACGGTTTCCGTCTACATAAACGTCTTGCGCGTTGAATTTTCCAGCCATACGAGCTGAATCTTTAGTCAGAGCAAGTACGTCACCATTTTCCATGATGAAAATATTTTCTTTAGGAACGCCGGTATCAACTGCTAGTCCGGCATGGACTTTTTGCATGCGGTATTCACCGTGTACTGGCATAAAGAATTTTGGCTTCATCAGGCGGAGCATGAGTTTTTGTTCTTGTTGTCCACCGTGTCCAGAAGTATGGATGTTATTGATTTTACCGTGAATAACTTCGACACCAGCTTCTTGAATGGTGTTGATGAGTTTGTTAACGCTAGTTGTGTTTCCTGGAATTGGACTTGATGAGAAAATAACAGTATCACCTGGTTGCAAGGTCACTTGACGGTGCATACCGTTAGCAATACGTGCTAGCGCAGCCATGGATTCCCCTTGAGAACCTGTACACATAATGAGGATTTCACTAGCGTGGTAGTTTTTCATCTCGCTAGGGTCAATGATTGTACCTTTTGGGACTTTGATGTAGCCAAGCTCAACACCGTTGATGATGGCTTTTTCCATAGAGCGACCAAAGACAACAATTTTACGCCCGGTTTTAACAGCAGCTTCTGCAGCCTGTTGGAGACGGAAAATATTTGAAGCGAAGGAAGCGAAAATGATACGTCCATCAATACCTTCGATAATTTTCATGATTGATTGCCCAACGACTTTTTCAGAATTGGTAAAAGTTGGCACCTCAGCATTTGTAGAGTCTGACAACAGACAGAGGACACCTGACTCACCAAGTGCTGCCATGCGGTGTAAATCAGCTGGTTCCCCTACAGGAGTGAAGTCAAATTTGAAATCTCCCGTACAAACTACCTTACCCTGAGGAGTGTGGATAACAATACCTAGTGGTTCTGGGATTGAGTGAGTTGTGCGGAAAAAGGTTACGCTGAGATTTTTAAAGGTTAACTCAGTGTTGTGATTGATTTCGTGAAGAGTCGCATCTCGAAGTAAGCCGTGTTCTTCCAGTTTACCTTTAATTAATGCAAGAGCAAGTGGTCCAGCGTAAATTGGGACATTAGCTTGCTTGAGCAAGAATGGGATACCGCCGATATGGTCTTCGTGCCCGTGAGTAATCACCAAGGCTTTAACACGGTTTAAGTTTTCAACGATGTAAGAGTAGTCTGGGATAACGTAGTCGATGCCAAGTAAATCATCTTCTGGGAATTTAATACCAGCATCTACGATAATAATCTCGTTTTGATATTCAATACCGTAAGTATTTTTTCCGATTTCACCTAAACCACCAATCGCATAAACCCCAACCTCATGTGGTTTTAGATTGATATTAGACATATTAAAGCTCCGTTAAGTTGAATACGCCAGTTTCTTTTTCGTAGGCAAGTGATTTATCATCCAAGAGTTGGATGTGCTCAATATTATAAGCAGTTTTTTCTTCAACTAGCTTACGGGCTTTGATGCGTCCTTCCAGTTCTGTTTGAGCATCAATCTCTAAATAGAGAGATTTAGTCGTCTCACGACGAGGGCTACGGTTTTTGGTTTCTTGATAAAATACTTTATAAATCATTAGATTTCCTTTCTTTTGAGCGGGCTGACTGTGCAAAAAGCCTTCCAAAACTAGCCTTGTTTTGAATGATTTTTATGTTAAGATCAGTCTAATCAATTTTTACCCGAGTTTACAATTATTATAATTATATCATAAAGTCTGTTTTGAGTAAAAAAATCAATTGAAAATCTTTGCAAAGGTTCGTATTTGTGATTTATGGTATAATTGAAAAAGATTATATCAAAGGAAGAACAATGAAAGTATTAGCATTTGATACCTCAAGTACAGCATTATCGGTCGCTCTTTTAAATGGCGACAAGGTAATGGCAGAACAAACACTTAATATCAAAAAAAATCATAGCATTAGCTTGATGCCAACAATTGATTTTCTGATGAAGCAACTTGATTGGGTGCCAACTGACTTGGATCGTATTGCCGTTGCACAAGGACCAGGATCTTACACTGGGCTTCGTGTGTCTGTAGCAACGGCAAAGACAATGGCTTACACACTTGATATTGATTTGGTCGGTGTGTCAAGTCTACAAGCGCTGTGCCCCAAAATAGAAGGCTTAGTAGTTCCTGTAATGGATGCTCGTCGGAATAACGTTTATGCTGGTTTTTATGAAAATGGCAGAGCAGTACAACAAGATTGTCACATCAATTTTACAACACTTTTAGATCAGCTAAAAGATATGGCTCAAGTGACTTTTGTTGGTGAAGTGGAAGCATTTCGAAGCCAAATTGTTGAAGCTCTGCCAAATGCGAGTATTCAACCGACCTTGCCATCGGCTACGACGATTGGAAAAATTGGTCAATCTTTATCGCCAGTTTCAGCGCATGCTTTTGTCCCAGAATATCTGAAAAAAGTAGAAGCAGAGGAAAATTGGCTTAAAACGAATCAAGAAGTTGAGACAACTTATATTAAGCGAGTGTAAGATGAGAGATAGGGCAAGTGAAATTTTCGAGGTTTTAACAGACGTCTATGGAACTTCTCCTTGGAATCTCGAACAGATTATTACTGACTTAGAACAGGAAAATACGGATTATTTTTTTGAATACATGAACGGTCAGCTTGGCGGTTTTTTATCTATTCAAAATCTAGTTGGAGAGCTAGAAATTACCAATATTGCAGTGCGAAAAGAATATCAAGGTCAAGGAGTTGCAAAACGCTTGATGGAACAGTTGGACGAACGTTCTGAAACTGTTTTTTTGGAAGTGAGAGAAAGTAATTTACCCGCGCAGGCTTTGTATCAGAAATACCATTTTGAAATGATTGGACGTCGTAAAGAGTATTATCACAATCCGATTGAAGATGCGATTTTAATGAGAAGAGAAAGGAAATAACGAGGGAATCTGAGAGATTCTTCTTGCTTAAATTATGACAGATAGATATATTTTAGCCATTGAGTCCTCTTGTGATGAGACGAGTGTGGCAATTGTCAAAAATGATAAAGAATTATTAACCAATATTATTGCCAGTCAGGTTGAGAGTCATAAACGGTTTGGTGGTGTGGTACCTGAAGTTGCCAGCCGTCATCATGTTGAAGTGATTACAACTTGTATTGCGGATGCTTTGACAGAGGCAGGTATCGAACCCAAAGACTTGTCGGCGGTGGCGGTAACCTATGGTCCAGGGTTGGTAGGAGCTCTCTTGGTTGGTATGGCTGCGGCAAAGGCTTTTGCGTGGGCTCACAATCTCCCGCTAATCCCTGTTAATCACATGGCAGGGCATCTGATGGCTGCGAATCAGACGCAGGAACTCCAATATCCCTTGATGGCGCTTTTGGTCAGTGGTGGCCACACGGAGTTGGTTTACGTGGAAAAAGCTGGCGCATATGAAATTGTCGGTGAAACCAGAGATGATGCAGTTGGTGAGGCCTATGACAAGGTCGGCCGTGTTATGGGCTTGACCTATCCAGCAGGTCGTGAAATCGATGAGTTGGCACACAAAGGTCAAGATGTTTACAATTTCCCACGAGCAATGATTAAAGAAGATCACCTAGAATTTTCGTTTTCTGGTCTGAAATCAGCTTTTATCAATCTCCATCATAATGCTGCTCAAAAAGGAGAAACGTTAGTAACAGAAGATTTATGTGCCTCTTTTCAAGAAGCAGTGCTAGACATTTTATTGGCAAAAACGAAAAAAGCTTTAGAACGTTATCCTGTTAGGCAGTTGGTTGTTGCAGGCGGTGTGGCGGCTAATCGAGGACTTAGAGAGCGATTGGCGAAAGAAATTACTGATATCGATGTCGTTATTCCTCCGCTTCGTCTCTGTGGTGATAATGCAGGAATGATTGCCTTAGCAAGCGTTGTTGAATATGAAAACGGACATTTTGCTGACTTATCTCTTAACGCCAAACCAAGCCTTGCTTTTCCCACAAAATAAAGCGAAATAAAATGATTTTCTAAGAAAAAATAGTTGACTTAAAGTACCGTATTTGATATTATATTAGACGGTACTTTTTACTTTTGGTCTCTCAAAAGTGTACAGAGACGTGCTGACAAATGTTGCAAAAGTACACACAGGATTGAGGTTGTCACCAAACGCTCTTTCCAACCAGAATTAAAAAAACACAGGAGAAATGTAGATGCCTACTATCAACCAATTGGTACGTAAACCACGTCAATCAAAAGTTGAAAAATCTAAATCACCAGCACTTAACGTTGGTTACAACAGTCACCGTAAAGTTCAAACAAACGTTTCTGCACCACAAAAACGTGGTGTTGCAACACGTGTTGGAACAATGACACCTAAAAAACCTAACTCAGCCCTTCGTAAATTTGCCCGTGTACGTTTGAGCAACCTTATCGAAGTTACTGCATACATCCCAGGTATCGGACACAACTTGCAAGAGCACAGTGTTGTTCTTATCCGTGGTGGACGTGTAAAAGACCTTCCAGGGGTACGTTACCACATCGTTCGTGGTGCACTTGATACTGCAGGTGTTGCTGATCGTAAACAAAGCCGTTCTAAATACGGTGCTAAACGCCCTAAAGGCGCTAAATAAGGAAGGGAGATAAGATAAATGAGTCGTAAAAACCGTGCTCCAAAACGTGAAGTTTTGCCAGATCCATTATATAATTCTAAACTTGTAACACGTCTTATCAACCGTGTTATGCTTGACGGTAAACGTGGTACTGCTGCGTCAATCGTTTACGGTGCTTTTGAAACAATCAAAGAAGCTACTGGTAATGATGCAAACGAAGTATTCGAAACAGCTATGGAAAACATCATGCCTGTTCTTGAAGTTCGCGCTCGTCGTGTCGGTGGTTCTAACTACCAAGTCCCAGTTGAAGTTCGTCCAGAGCGTCGTACAACTTTAGGTCTTCGTTGGTTGGTAAACGCATCACGTGCACGTGGTGAACACACTATGCAAGATCGTCTTGCAAAAGAAATCATGGATGCTGCTAACAACACAGGTGCATCAGTTAAGAAACGTGAAGATACTCACAAAATGGCTGAAGCTAACCGTGCGTTTGCTCACTTCCGTTGGTAAGATAGGATATTTTAGCGTTAAACAAATACTAGCCAAAATAGGGAAATTGACGCAGGAATCTCAGTTTCTAGGAAATTTTATCTTCTTGGCAGACATTTGTAGCTAAAATTCAACTAAGAACAGGATGCGAGGGCGTCAAGAAAAGTCTAGGAAGATTTATCTTTTTGACCGTTCGCTCTCAAGTCGAGTTCAATTTAACGCATAAACGTTAAAACGGGTGGGCCTCTGCCTATCCGTTTTTGTTAAAATATGCTATAATAAAACGTAAACAAATTTTTATAGGAGAAATAACCTAATGGCACGCGAATTTTCACTTGCAAAAACTCGTAACATCGGTATCATGGCTCACGTCGATGCCGGTAAAACAACAACAACAGAGCGTATCCTTTACTACACTGGTAAAATCCACAAAATCGGTGAAACTCACGAAGGTGCATCACAAATGGACTGGATGGAGCAAGAGCAAGAACGTGGTATCACAATCACTTCTGCTGCGACAACAGCACAATGGGATGGTCACCGCGTTAACATCATCGATACCCCAGGACACGTTGACTTTACAATCGAAGTTCAACGTTCACTCCGCGTACTTGATGGTGCGGTAACAGTTCTTGACTCACAATCAGGTGTTGAGCCACAAACTGAAACAGTATGGCGTCAAGCGACTGAATACGGTGTTCCACGTATCGTATTTGCTAACAAAATGGACAAAATCGGTGCTGACTTCCTTTACTCAGTAAGCACACTTCATGACCGTCTTCAAGCTAACGCTCATCCAATTCAATTGCCAATCGGTTCAGAAGATGACTTCCGTGGAATCATCGACTTGATCAAAATGAAAGCTGAAATCTATACTAATGACCTTGGTACAGATATCCTTGAAGAAGATATTCCAGCTGAATATGTTGATCAAGCAAATGAATACCGTGAAAAATTGGTTGAAGCAGTTGCTGAAACTGATGAAGAATTGATGATGAAATACCTCGAAGGTGAAGAAATCACTAACGAAGAATTGAAAGCTGGTATCCGTAAAGCGACTATCAACGTTGAATTCTTCCCAGTACTTTGTGGTTCAGCCTTCAAAAACAAAGGTGTTCAATTGATGCTTGATGCAGTTATTGACTACCTTCCAAGCCCAATTGATATCCCTGCAATCAAAGGTATCAACCCAGATACAGACGAAGAAGAAACTCGTCCAGCATCTGACGAAGAGCCATTTGCAGCCCTTGCCTTCAAGATCATGACTGACCCATTCGTAGGTCGTTTGACATTCTTCCGTGTGTACTCAGGTGTTCTTAACTCTGGTTCATACGTATTGAACACATCTAAAGGTAAACGTGAGCGTATCGGACGTATCCTTCAAATGCACGCAAACAGCCGTCAAGAAATTGAAACTGTTTACGCTGGTGATATCGCCGCTGCAGTTGGATTGAAAGATACAACAACTGGTGACTCATTGACTGATGAGAAAGCGAAAGTTATCCTTGAGTCAATCAACGTTCCAGAACCAGTTATCCAATTGATGGTTGAGCCTAAATCTAAAGCTGACCAAGACAAGATGGGTGTTGCCCTTCAAAAACTTGCTGAAGAAGATCCAACATTCCGCGTTGAAACTAACGTTGAAACTGGTGAAACAGTTATCTCAGGTATGGGTGAACTTCACCTTGACGTCCTTGTTGACCGTATGCGTCGTGAGTTCAAAGTTGAAGCTAACGTAGGTGCTCCTCAAGTATCTTACCGTGAAACATTCCGTGCATCAACTCAAGCTCGTGGATTCTTCAAACGCCAATCTGGTGGTAAAGGTCAATTCGGTGATGTTTGGATCGAATTTACACCAAATGAAGAAGGTAAAGGATTCGAGTTCGAGAACGCTATCGTCGGTGGTGTGGTTCCACGTGAATTCATCCCAGCGGTTGAAAAAGGTTTGATCGAATCTATGGCAAACGGTGTTCTTGCTGGTTACCCAATGGTTGACGTTAAAGCTAAACTTTACGATGGTTCATACCACGATGTCGACTCATCTGAAACTGCCTTCAAGATCGCTGCTTCACTTGCTCTTAAAGAAGCTGCTAAATCAGCACAACCAGCTATCCTTGAGCCAATGATGCTTGTTACAATCACAGCACCAGAAGATAATCTTGGTGATGTTATGGGGCACGTGACAGCTCGTCGTGGACGTGTTGACGGTATGGAAGCTCGTGGTAACACACAAGTTGTACGTGCTTACGTTCCGCTTGCTGAAATGTTTGGTTACGCAACAGTTCTTCGTTCTGCAACTCAAGGACGTGGTACATTCATGATGGTATTTGACCACTATGAAGATGTTCCTAAGTCAGTTCAAGAAGAAATCATTAAGAAAAACAAAGGAGAATAATTCTCCAAAGCGCCTGCCTAGTGTAGGTGCTTTTTTGTGGTTGTAGCTTTAGAGATTATTAGAAGGTCTCTGTCAAAAATAATACTCATCCAAAATCAAAATTAGCAGTTTAAGTCAAATCAAGAACCAATAAATGGATTGATTTTCCAGAGCTTCTTCCGCCATAGTGGTATTCTTATTAATGAAACTGTCCAGTGGACAGTTTCAGCCTGAGCTTAGAAGTTAAAGTCAATTAGTTTTTATTTAGTATTTTTGTTAGCACTTCTCCTAATGTGGTGTGGGGCGCTCAAAAGGTCTCCCAGACCTTTTGAGCGTCCGCACTTTTAAGAAAGAAACAAAAAGTAATTTTTTATTTTTGTTAAGTATAAAGTGAGAATAAATGAATTTTTTATGTTGTGAAAAGACTAACAAAAAAAGCAGAGGAAAGCGGTTTAAGAATTTGCATTTTCTTCTTATAAGTTATATAATAGATATGTTGAAAGTTGCTTGTACCTTTTCAAGTTAAGCTTTTCACAATTGCTAAAGGGGTAACCCTTAATAAAAATATTTACTTGATTTTCATAAGGAGGAAATCACACATGGTAGTTAAAGTTGGTATTAACGGTTTCGGACGTATTGGTCGTCTTGCTTTCCGTCGTATCCAAAACGTTGAAGGTGTTGAAGTTACTCGTATCAATGACCTTACAGATCCAAACATGCTTGCTCACTTGTTGAAATACGATACAACTCAAGGTCGTTTCGACGGTACAGTTGAAGTTAAAGATGGTGGATTTGAAGTTAACGGTAAATTCGTTAAAGTTTCTGCTGAACGCGAACCAGCTAACATTGACTGGGCTGCTGACGGTGTAGAAATCGTTCTTGAAGCTACTGGTTTCTTTGCTTCTAAAGAAAAAGCTGAGCAACACATCCATGCAAATGGTGCTAAAAAAGTTGTTATCACAGCTCCTGGTGGAAACGACGTTAAAACTGTTGTTTTCAACACTAACCACGACATTCTTGACGGTACTGAAACAGTTATCTCAGGTGCTTCATGTACTACAAACTGTCTTGCACCAATGGCTAAAGCTCTTCACGACAACTTTGGTGTACAAAAAGGTCTTATGACAACAATCCACGGTTACACTGGTGACCAAATGGTTCTTGACGGACCACACCGTGGTGGTGACCTTCGTCGTGCTCGCGCTGCTGCAGCTAACATCGTACCTAACTCAACAGGTGCTGCTAAAGCTATCGGTCTTGTAATCCCAGAACTTAACGGTAAACTTGACGGTGCTGCACAACGTGTTCCAGTTCCAACAGGTTCTGTAACTGAATTGGTTGCAACTCTTGACAAAAAAGTTACTGCTGAAGAAGTTAACGCTGCTATGAAAGCTGCTTCAAACGAATCATTTGGTTACACTGAAGACCAAATCGTTTCTTCAGATATCGTAGGTATCTCATTTGGTTCATTGTTCGACGCAACTCAAACTAAAGTTCTTGAAGTTGATGGTGAGCAATTGGTTAAAGTTGTTTCATGGTACGACAACGAAATGTCATACACTTCACAACTTGTACGTACTCTTGAGTACTTCGCAAAAATCGCTAAATAATTAGTGTGAAAAGAACCTTAGGGTTCTTTTCTTTTGTAATAAAATGTTATCGTTTTCAAAAAATGATACCTGAACGACATTTTCCTCTTTACAGATAATATGCTGAGTTGTAAAATAAGCTTATAAAAATTAAAGGAGCTATTTTATGACGGTTGAAACAAAGGTTTTAGAGGTTATTGATGGTAAAGAAATTGTTCAAATTCGGTTAGTCAATAAAAATCAAATTACTGCAAGTTTTTTAACATTGGGAGCGACCTGGCAAGAATTTTTGGTACCAACAGGTGCTGGTGACTCTAAAAATCTGTTATTAGGGTTTGATAAACCTAATGATTATGGGAAAAATACACTCTATGCTGCTCATACCATTGGGCGAACAGCGGGACGAATTGCAAATGGTCAGGCGACTATTGATGGAAAAGTTCATCGATTACCAGTCAATAATAATGCTAATACGCTTCATGGTGGTCCTAATGGATTTCACAACCAAGTTTGGGACTATAAAATTGTTGAAGGTGATGGATTTGTAGCAGTTAAATTTAGCTATAAGGCGAAGCAGGAGATTGATGGTTACCCAGGGGATATGGATGTTGTAGCTACTTTTGCTTTAAGCGATGATAACCGTTTGACGATGACTTTCACTGGAAAAAATGCTACTGAGACAACTCTTTTTAACCCAACGACTCACCCATATTTTAATCTGAGTCAGTATCAGGATCTGCATACGCACCGCTTGGAAGTTCGAGCAGATCATGTTTTGGAAGTGAATCATGAATTGATTCCTTCAGGAAATTTCTTAGATGTGACGAATACTCCTTATGATTTTAGAGGAGGACAAAATTTAAGCTCTGCTATTTCCAAAAACGATGGTTTCGATGATGCTTGGGTGGTTAATAGCAAAGTTGGCGAGCCGATTGTAATTTTAACTGATGAAGAAAGTGGCGATCAACTTAGAATCTTCTCAGAGCGGCAAGGAGTTGTTATTTATACGATGAACTCACTTGAAAATGGAGTCTATTTTGCGCGTGATAATGGACTAGTAGGCAAGGCGAAGGAAGGTGTTGCGATAGAGCCTCAAGATTTGCCAGATGCCGTTAACCATGACAATTTTAACCAAGTTTTCTTGAAACCTGGTGAAGAAAAAACATATGAAATTGTTTTTGTTTATGAGAATGTGAATTAATAAAAAAGAAGGAGCCTCTCACAAAAAGGCTCCATTTTCATTGTGGTTTGCGAAAGCTGGTAGGTGATTTTTTGAAATACTGTTTAAAAGCCTTTGAAAAATATAGAGGATCTGAAAAGCCGACAGAATAGGCGATGAATTTGATAGGTTCTTGAGTATTTTCAAGGAGATACTTTGCCCGTTTCATTCGAACTTGATTGAGGTATTCTTTGGGAGATATTTTAAAATAATTACCGAATGTGTTAGTGAGATAGCTTCGGTTAACATTGAGTGTATCGGCGATTGTTTGGATTGTGAGGTTGGTTGATGTGTAGGTTGTTTCAATGATACGACGGCAATTGATGCAAAGCTGTTCAGAGGGATGGATTTCCTTGTGTTTTATTTCTGGTGCTATTGTTGCAAGGTTAAAAAGAAGTTCATAGACCCCGCCTAGGAGATGGAGTTGGCTTGGAACAGAGTGTTGCATTTTTTCGCTTTGTTCAATGATTGATTTGACTAAACGATAAATTGTCTTTGTTTTTGATTTATTGGTTGTCATCAAGATAGCGTCTCTGTTAATTTTTGATAGGTTAAAGTAATCGGTGGCTTTACTTCCGCTTATCCCAATCCAGTAGTAGCTCCACGGATCGTGCTCATCTGCTTCGTAGTAGGTTAATTCATTGGGTTTTAGGAGAAATAAATCACCTGCATTTAATTGTGTTTTAGTTCCTTTATAATAGAATGTCCCTTTTCCGCTTTCGATGTAATGCAAAACGTAATTTTCTCGGATAGCAGGACCAAATCCATATTTTGGTAGACATTGCTCAAAACCGTAAAAGTCAATGCTGAGATCAATCGTATCGTTTTGAAATTCAGAAAAAATCATAAAACACCTCCACCTAACATTTTACCATATTATAAGAACATAATTCCATTTATTAAAACGTTTTCAAGTCCTATAATGTAATCATAAAAGGAGAGAGAGTATGATTGAATATAAGGAATGTAAGCGGCTTTTTCATTTGAAAACACGAGAATTTTCGTATGTTATACAAATTTTAGAGAATAATCTTCTTATTAATCGTTATTTTGGGAAAAAAATAAAATACTTTAGTGATGATAACAAAATAGCATATCAAGATCGTGCATTTTCTCCAAATCCAACAAGTAAGGATAGAACATTCTCCTTAGATACGTTGCCGTTGGAGTTTAGTAGTAATGGTTTAGGAGATTTTAGAACTTCTGCAATTGAGGTGTCTAATGAGTATGGTACAGCATTAGATTTGAAGTACAAGAGTCATAGAATTTATCAAGGTAAAGATTATCTGAAAGGCCTACCAGCTAGTTTTGGTAATGAGGATGTGGTTGAGACACTTGAAATTGAGTTGTATGATTCTCTGTCAGATGTTACGGTGGTTTTATCTTATAGCGTCTTTGAAGAGCGTAATGTCATTACTCGGTCAGCTAAGGTTATAGCTGGAAAAACAGCTATTCATCTTGAAAAATTACTCAGTTTCACTTTGGATTTTCCTCATAAAGACTTTGATGTCCATACTTTAACTGGTAGGTATGGCTATGAGAAAGAATGGACAAAGACACCCTTAACTCAAGGAAAATATAGTATTGGTAGTATTCGAGGGGCCTCAAGTCACTCACGTACACCATTTATAGCTCTTGCTAGTCCAGAAGCGACTGAGCAAAGTGGAGAGATTTATTCTGCTCATCTGATTTATAGCGGAAATTTTACAGCCTTTGCTGAAACGACTGCCATTCATACTACTCGTCTGGGAATGGGCCTAAATGATGAGAAATTTAGATGGGTCTTAGAACCTGGTCAAGAGTTCCAATCACCAGAAGCAATCTTGTCTTACACAGATAAGGGATTTACAGGAATGACTAGAGATAGTCATGAATTTATTCGTCACCATTTGACTAGAGGAACATTTGCTCAGAAAGAGCGTCCTATTTTAATTAATAACTGGGAAGGGACTTACTTCGATTTTACCGAAGATAAATTAATTTCTCTAGCTTCTGAGGCTGCTAAGGTTGGTATTGAGTTATTTGTTCTTGATGACGGTTGGTTTGGTAAACGAAACTCTGATACCTGTTCGCTAGGCGATTGGGTAGAAAATAGAGAAAAATTGCCTAATGGTCTTAAAGGTCTAGCTAAAAAAGTTAACGATTTAGGAATGACTTTTGGTCTATGGTTTGAACCAGAGATGGTTTCAGAAGATAGTGATTTGTATAGAGAACATCCTAACTGGGCTATTCAAATTACTGGAAGAGGTCATACTTATAGTCGTGAGCAATTAGTGCTTGACTTATCTCAGGATGAGGTGTGCGACTATATTATTGAAAGTGTCTCAAATGTTTTAAATTCTGCAAATATTGGTTATGTTAAGTGGGATATGAATAGAAATATAACAAATATTCCTGAGAATCAAGCTAACCATGAAAAACATGAATTTTACCATCGTTATATATTAGGTCTGTATCGTATTTTAGAGACGCTAAATCAGCGATTCCCGAATGTTTTATTTGAAAGTTGTTCGGGAGGCGGAGGTCGTAATGACTTAGGTATGCTTTACTATATGCCTCAGGCTTGGGCTAGTGATAATACAGATGCGATTGGTCGATTATCAATTCAAGAAGGGACTAGTCTGATTTATCCAACAATCAGCATGGGTTCTCATGTATCAGCTGTTCCTAACCATCAAGTTGGACGTATCACACCACTAGAAACTCGTGGAAATGTTGCTATGTTAGGAAATTTGGGTTATGAACTTGATTTGACACAATTAGAGTCAAGTGAATTAGAAGAGATTGCGGAACAAGTAGAAACCTATAAATCAATTCGTCAAACTGTTCAATTCGGTGATTATTATCGTTTACAAAAAACTGATAATACCTATGCTTACAATTTGATATCAAAAGATAAGAGTCAAGTTGTATTTACCTTTGTCAAAATTTTATCACAACCAGAAGCTCCCTTTATTAGAGTTCGATTAGAAGGTTTAGATCCAGAAGCTACCTATTACTGTGAGAAATTATCTGCTAGTTTTGGTGGAGATGAATTAATGAATATTGGGTTAACAATTCCCTATGTTCAAAAAGATTATTTTAGTTTACAATATATTTTCAATAAAAAATAAGGAGAATTTTTATGAAATTCAAAACAGTTTTAAAATGTGCTGCAGTTTGTAGCTTTGCAAGTTTCCTAGTAGCTTGTGGTAACGGTGGTTCAGGTAGTGATGCTAAAGAAATTGAATTTTTCTCACAAAAACCTGAAATGCAAGCCACTTTACAAGAAATTGTAGATAATTATAATAAATCACAAGACGATGTTAAAGTAAAATTAACAAGTGTACCAGATGCAGGAACTGTTTTAAAAACACGTATTGCAAATGGAGAAACACCGGATGTTGTGAATATTTATCCTCAAAATGCAGATTTTAAAGGATGGGCTAAGGATGGTCAATTCGTTGATTTAACAAAAGAAAAAGATATTCTTGGTAACTTGAATGAAGGTGCAGCAGAAGCATATGCAGTAGATGATAAAATTTATAATGTTCCTTTAACCACAAATGTGTCTGGTGTTTACTATAATAAAACAGCTTTTGAAAAATTAGGTATTGAAGTTCCAAAATCATTAGCTGAATTCCAAGATATTGTTAAGAAAATTAAGGAAGATGGTCAAACACCATTTGCAGAAGCACTCGGAGATGCTTGGACAGTGAATGGATTTGCACAATTAGCTTGGATTCAAAGTGCTGGTGGTGCTGATAAGGCAAACGATGTTCTTCGTTTCAGTTATAAAGGTGGTATTAAATCCGACGAAGTAACTAAAAACGTAGCGGCATATTTGGATTTACTTGCTGGCAATGGTCAATCTAACTCTGATGGAGCTCTTTATGCAGATACAGTAGCAGTCTTTGCAGAAGGTAAAGCTTTGATGATGGCTAACGGATCATGGGCATTGACAGTTATCAATCAGCAACAACCTGATTTTGAAGTTGGCTTCTTTGCGATGCCAGGCTTGGCAGCTGATGCTCCGGCAATGACAGTTGGTGCAGCAGATATGGCTGTTTCAGTTTCTGCGGATTCTAAGAATGTAGATGGTGCAAAAGACTTTGTTGAATATTTAAGCTCAAAAGAAGCAATGCAGAAATACTATGATGTTGACGGCTCACCAACTTCTGTTAAGGGTATTAAGACAGATGGAAAATTTGAAGAATTGGCTGACGTAGCTTCACTTGCCTTCACAGATAAACAAGCGATTTGGTTACATTCAGAATGGACTTCTGAAGAAACATTCTGGGACGCAAATGTATCTTACATCAAGAACAAAGACTTAGACGGTTACATTGGTAATTTGAATACATTCTTTGATACAATGAAATAAACCATCATAGTATCTTATTGAAAGTAAGGAGTCTGGATAGTTAACCAGACTCTTTGACTTAGTGATTAAGGAGACTTGCATGAAAAAACAAGGTTTTATTAGTAAATATTGGGCATATCTTTTTGTAGCTATACCAGTGCTTCTTCAGTTAATTTTCTTCTTTTACCCGCTTGTCAATGGATTGATTTATTCATTGACAGACTGGACTGGTTTAACTCGCAATTATAATATTATAGGTTTTGAAAACTATGTCAAGATCTTTCAAGATCAGGCTTTCTATAAAAGTTTAGGATTTACTCTTCTTTTTACAGTAGGGTTAGTTGTTGGGGAAATTACAATTGGTATTTGGCTAGCAACTTTATTAAATCGTAAAATTCGTGCGGTTGGATTCTTTAGAACTTGGTATTTCTTTCCAGCAGTTCTATCAACGGTAACGATTGGTTTAATTTTTAGTCAATTGTTTAACTATGGATTGCCTCAGATTGGTGAGTTATTTGGAATCAAATGGTTAAGTTCCAATCTTCTTTTTCAAGAAAAATCAGTATTTTGGTCTGTTCTATTTGTAGCCCTATGGCAAGGTCTTGCAATGCCGGTCGTTATTCTCTTATCTGGTTTGCAGTCTATTCCTGAGGATGTTAAGGAAGCGGCAGCCATTGATGGAGCCAATAAGCGTCAACAATTTTTCCAAATTGAACTACCATTCTTGCTTCCTTCTATTTCTATGGTTTTTATTTTAGCTATGAAATCTGGTCTTACAGCCTTTGATTTGGTTTATTCATTGACAAAAGGTGGTCCAGATGGGGCGACTAGGACCTTGGGTCTATTGGTTTATGATAATGCATTTACTAATAACCAATTTGGTTATGCTAATGCCTTAGCAGTTGTTCTGTTTGTAATTATTACCATTATTTCAGTGATACAAATTACTCTTTCTAAAAAATATGAAGTGTGAGGTAAACTATTATGAAATCTAAGAAACAAAATAATATCGTTGCCTACACTGTGCTAAGCATCGGGATTTTTCTCATGTTAATCCCATTAGCGGTAACGATTATTAGTTCGTTTAAGACAACTAAAGAGATTACAGGGAATTTCTTTGGTTTGCCTGAAGAGTGGACCTTGTCTAACTATGAACGTCTATTTAATGATGGCATTGTTCATTATTTTCTTAATTCAGCCTTTTTAACAGTTGTTAGTGTGGGATTAATTATCTTGGTAATTCCGATGGCAGCTTTTGCCATTGCCCGCCATATGGATCGTAAGAAAGTATTTGCTATCATGTATACTTTGTTAATCATAGGGATGTTTGTTCCTTTTCAAGTTATCATGTTGCCAATGGCTAAATTGATGAGTAATCTTGGGATGACTAATCTGGTTGGTTTAACTATTTTGTATCTTACTTATGCGATTCCTCAGACCCTGTTTCTATATGTGGGATATATTAAAACTATTGTCCCAACAGAAATGGATGAGGCAGCAGCTATTGATGGTGCCGGTCGCTTTATGATGTATCGAAAAATTATCTTTCCTTTGATGAAACCGATGCATGCCACTGTATTGATTATTAATGCTTTGTGGGTCTGGAATGACTTCTTGATGCCTCTTCTTGTACTTAACAGAGATTCAAGTACATGGACAATGCCACTTTTTCAATATAATTACCAAGGACAATATTTTAGTGACTACGGACCAAGTTTTGCTTCATATGTCGTCGGTATTATACCAATTCTAATCGTTTATCTAATCTTCCAAAAGAATATCATTTCTGGAATGACAAGTGGTTCAGTTAAATAGAAAAGAAACTTTTATAGAAATTAGAAATAAAATCATGTTTATCACATGCTCAGATAGCAAGGATAATATAAAAGAATATGATTAGATTTTAGATGAGGATTTTTAGAGGGACAGTTAGTGATAGTTACTTTTTGCACTTTTTCTGTCAATGGATAAGTAAGTTTTTGCTCCGTTTAACGACTCAGCAGTGAATTTAGACTTAGTGAACTCAGCTCATGCTATGGCGGAAAAGGATTAAGTAATTGTATTTGAGTAATGCTCCCTTAGAGTTGGCTGATTGAGTCAACTCTTTTTATAGAGAAAGAAGGTCAACATGGAAAAACATTGGTGGCACACAGCAACTATCTATCAAATTTATCCAAAATCTTTTATGGATAGTAATGGAGATGGTGTTGGTGATTTACAGGGTATCATTAGTAAATTAGATTATCTGGAGAAGTTAGGGATTACAGCGATTTGGTTATCACCAGTTTACCAATCTCCTATGGATGATAATGGTTATGATATATCCGATTATGAAGCTATTGCTGATATTTTTGGAGATATGTCTGATATGGAAGAACTAATTGAACAGGCACATCAAAGAGGCATTAAGATTATTATGGATTTGGTTGTCAATCATACCTCGGATGAACATGCTTGGTTTGTTGAAGCTAAAAATAACCCTCATAGTGAAAAGAGAGATTTTTATATTTGGCGTAACGAACCTAATGAATTAGTCTCTACCTTTTCCGGTTCTGCTTGGGAATTTGATGAACAATCACAACAATACTATCTTCATTTGTTTAGTAAAAAGCAGCCTGATTTGAATTGGGAAAATGAAGTTCTTAGGCATAAGATTTATGAGATGATAAATTTTTGGGTTGACAAAGGTATTGGTGGTTTCCGCATGGACGTCATCGATTTATTAGGAAAATTACCTGATCAACTTATTAAAGAAAATGGGCCAAAGCTTCATGATTATTTAAAAGAGATGCATCAGTATACACTAGCTGGCAAGGACTTGCTAACTGTGGGTGAGACTTGGGGAGCAACACCTGAAATTGCAAAACGTTATTCTAATCCGGATGAAAAAGAATTGTCAATGGTTTTCCAATTTGAACATATTGGTTTACAACATAAAGAAAATAGACCGAAATGGGAATACATCAAAGAATTAGATGTTCCTGCGTTAAAAATGATTTTCAATAAGTGGCAGACAGAATTGAAATTAGGCGAGGGATGGAACTCTTTATTTTGGAATAACCATGATTTACCTCGGGTTCTATCTATTTGGGGTAATACAGGTGAATATAGGGAAAAATCTGCTAAGGCACTTGCTATCTTACTTCATTTGATGCGTGGTACGCCATACATTTATCAAGGAGAAGAAATTGGAATGACTAACTATCCTTTTGAAAGTTTGTCTGAATTGGATGATATTGAGTCCCTCAACTACGCTAAGGAAGCCTTAGACCTTGGACAATCAGAAGCAGTTATTATGGATAACATTCGAATGATTGGTCGAGATAACGCTCGTACACCTATGCAGTGGAATACTGAAAAGAATGCAGGATTTTCAACATCTGATGAAACTTGGTTACCAGTTAATCCAAACTTCACATTGATTAATGTAGAAGAAGCAGTAAGTAACCCTAATTCTATTTTTTATACTTATCAAAAGTTGGTTAATCTTCGTAAAGAAAAAAGTTGGCTGATAGATGCCGATTTTGAATTACTGGAAACGGAGGATAAAGTTTTTGCCTATAGAAGGTACACTGATGAGGAATCTTATTTAGTGGTCGTGAACTTATCAGATGAGGAACAGTCATTTAGTATTGATGTTGATTACATTGAAATTATTATTTCAAATACAGATGAAGCGGTTATTATTAATAATCATTGTCTAGCTCCTTGGGATGCTTTCTGCGTAAAGATTAGATAAAAATATGAAAACTGAACTAGGACTCAAATCACCAGTTCAGTTTTTTGGTTAATTAGACATGCTTCTGTATTGTATGTTAATCAAGTAATTTTTTAATAACTCGACAAGGTTGACCATATGCTAGAACCCCACTAGGAATATCCTTAGTTACTAGGCTACCAGCTCCTATGACGGTATTATCACCTATTGTTACTCCTGGAAGTACGGTCACATTAGCCCCTAACCAACAATTTTCACCTATAGTAACTGGCAAGTTAAATTGATAAGAGAGGTCACGTAGTTTTGGAGAAAGAGGGTGGCTGGCAGTTGCGATAGTTACATTGGGACCAATCATTGTCTTGCTACCGATTGTAATCGTTGTATCATCAACAAGAGTTAGATTGTAATTGGCATAGACATTATCACCTAGTTTACAGAAGTGGCCACCCCAATTCGCATGAAGAAGTGGTTCTATGTAAACATTATGACCGACCTCCGCAAACATCATTTTTAATAAATCGTTCCGTTTTTCTTTCTCGGAGGGATGTGTGTGGTTATAAATCATATAAGCGTTCTTGACATTTTAATTGCTTTTCAAGAATCTCAGGATCATTTGGAAGATAAAGGTCTCCGGTGTGCATTTTAGGATTAACTGGCATAATGATATATTTCTCCTATAAACTACTATCTCTAATGGTTAATGTAGTAGCTAGACGTGTCATTGTTGGTACTGTGTTGGAGTTAATTAGCTGACGATTTAAAATATCAACTGCAGTCCGTCCCATTTCGTGTGTATGGACTGTCACACTGCTTAATAGTGGAAAAACTTGGCGTGTTAAAGGTGTGTCATTAAAAGAGATGAGGCTGACTTGCTCAGGAACGGCAATTTTTTCCTCGTGTAAGGCTCGAAGAGCGCCGATTGCCATGGTATCATTTGCGATGAAAAAGGCAGGTGGAAGTTGCTCACCTAATGTTGATATGGCTTTTTTCATTAAATCATATCCAGATTGTGTTGAAAAGTTTCCTTGAAAAATCAAGTCACGATTGGAAAGACCCTTATTTACAGCATATTGTTGGAAAAATGTTAGCCGTGGATCTGATAGTGTTTCCTTTTGATCTGTAGTTATTTCCTGACCAGCTAGCATACCTATAGGAGTTAGCTTTTTATGGGAAAAATCATCAATAACAGATTTTACAGCATATTCAAAATCAGTTGTGATACAGGAATAACCTAAGCTGAGTGTGTCACTATCTACAAAAACTAATTGGAAAGAAAGTTTAGCTAGTTTACGTAATTGATTTTTACTAAATTTACCAATTGCAATCAACCCACAAATATCTGTAGAATTTGTAGGAATACTATCGTTAAAAAAGCGGACAATATCGTAGTCCAATTCTTGGGCTCGTTTTTCAATTCCCATGCGGATAGCATAGTAGTAGAGATCATTTAATTCTTCTTGCTCACTATACCATTGTAAAATAGCAATTTTTTGCTTAGTTTTAGAGGAGTTTGTCGATTTTTGATGTTTAGTGTACCCTAGTTCGTCAGCGATAGCTAAAATGCGATGTCTTGTTTCTTGACCTACAGATAGGCTTTCATCACGATTAAGAACACGTGAGACAGTAGCTTGGGAAACGTTGGCCAGTCTAGCTATATCTTTAAGTGTAGCCATAATATATCCTTATTTTTTGTTTTTTATAGTATAACATAAGATGATTATTTAGTAAAACTTTAGTAAAAATATTGACTGTCTATTTATATCATTTTATAATATAACTGAAAACGATATCAAAGGAGTATTTTATGGATACTGAACAATTAAAACAGGCTTTTCTAGACAATTTTGGTGTTGCACCTGATGCAACTTTCTTTTCACCGGGTCGTATCAATTTGATTGGGGAGCATACCGATTATAATGGTGGTCATGTTTTTCCAGCAGCGATTACGCTTGGGACTTATGGGGCTGCTCGTAAACGTGATGACCGCACCTTACGTTTTTATTCAGGCAACTTTGAAGATCTGGGAATCATTGAGTTGAGTTTGGATGATCTTGTGTTCAAAAAAGAGGATAATTGGACTAACTATCCTAAAGGAGTGATTAAGTTTTTGAAAGAAGCAGGGCATGTGATTGAATCTGGTATGGATGTCTATGTTTATGGTAATATTCCAAATGGTTCGGGATTGTCCTCATCTGCTTCGCTGGAATTGTTGATAGGTGTTATTTGTGAAGAGTTGTTTGGGTTGACACTTAATCGTCTTGATTTGGTTAAAATTGGGAAACAAACTGAAAATGACTTCATTGGTGTTAACTCAGGTATTATGGACCAATTCGCTATTGGAATGGGCGCAGATAAGCAGGCAATTTATTTGGATACAAATACTTTGGAATATGAGCTTGTACCACTTGATTTAGGTGACTATGTTGTTGTTATCATGAACACTAATAAACGTCGTGAATTAGCGGATTCCAAATATAACGAGCGCCGTAGCGAATGTGAAACGGCTGTGACCGAATTAAATGCTCTGCTATCTATCGAAACTTTAGGTGAGCTTGATGAAGCAACCTTTGATCAATATGCTTATCTCATTAAAGATGGCAATCGTATCAAGCGTGCTCGCCATGCAGTTTCGGAAAATCAACGGACTCTGAAAGCCAAGGCGGCCTTGGTTGCTGGTGATTTGGACCAATTTGGTCGTTTAGTCAATGCTTCTCATGTGTCTTTAGAGCATGATTACGAGGTAACTGGTGTTGAGCTTGATACTCTTGTTCATACAGCGTGGGAACAAGAGGGTGTCCTTGGTGCTCGAATGACTGGTGCTGGTTTTGGTGGCTGTGCCATTGCAATTGTCCAAAAGGACAAGGTGGAGCAGTTTACTGAAACTGTTGGTCATATTTATGAAGAAAAAATTGGGTATGCGCCAGCTTTTTATATTGCAGAAGTAGCCGGTGGCAGCCGAGTTCTTTCTAGAAAGTAAGCTTATGACAATATTAGAACGTTTTGTAGTAGGTGTTATTGCGAATAGCGATTACACTGACTTAGATGCTATTTACTTAAAAAATCGGATCATGGCCTTGGTTGGTGAGGAACAGGTTAATGAAGAAACGGATGAGACATTCTTAATTCCTCTAAAAAATCGTCTTGTGGATATAGCTGTGGAAAATGGGAAATGTGGCATTTGCAGGAGGAAAAAAACTGTTTGGGTGCGGAATTGATGGATTTCATCACGCCCATTCCGAGTGTGCTCAATCAAAGTTTTTGGCAAACCTATAATGAAAGTCCAGCAAAAGCTATTGCAGATTTCTATGAACTTAGTCAGAAAAATGACTATATTAAAGTTGATGCCATTGCTAAAAATATTGCTTTTTCAACGCCTTCTAAATACGGGGATATGCAGATTACCATTAATTTGTCTAAACCTGAAAAGGATCCCAAAGCCATTGCGGCGGCCAAGCTAGCCAAGGCTAGTGATTACCCTAAGTGCCAGTTGTGCATGGAAAATGAAGGTTATCAAGGCCGCATTAACCATCCAGACCGTGCCAATCACCGCATTATTCGGATGAAGCTAGGTGAGGAAACATGGGGCTTTCAATATTCGCCCTATGCTTATTTCAATGAGCACTGCATTTTCCTAAATACGGAGCATGTACCAATGGTGATTAGCCGTGAGACCTTTGTGCAGTTGCTAGATATTGTAGAGATGTATCCAGGATACTTTGCTGGCTCTAATTCTGACTTACCAATTGTTGGTGGCTCCATCTTGACTCACAATCATTATCAAGGTGGGCGACATACCTTCCCTATGGAAATAGCAGAGCTGACAGAGTGTTTCACCTTCAAAGGGTTTGACAGTGTAGAAGCAGGGATAGTCAACTGGCCTATGTCAGTGATTCGTTTGACATCAGAGAATAAGGATGATTTGGTTGACCTGGCTGAGAAGATTCGTCTAGCTTGGAGAGATTATAGTGATGATGCTGTGGATATTATTGCCTATACAGGCGATACACCACATCATACGGTAACTCCGATTGCTCGTAAACGCGATGGCAAATTTGAATTAGATTTGGTCTTGAGAGACAATCACACGTCTGAAGAACATCCAGATGGCGTCTATCATCCACACCAAGATGTGCAACACATCAAAAAAGAAAATATTGGTCTCATCGAAGTGATGGGCTTGGCTATTTTACCGCCTCGCTTGAAAGAAGAATTGCAAGAGGTTGAAAAATATCTTTTAGGCCAAGAACATAAGGTGGCGGACTATCATTTGGATTGGGCAAAACAAATCAAAATCACTCATCCAGAGGTGACAGCTGAGACAGTGACTGGTATTATACAGGGAGCGGTTGGTAATGTTTTTGCACGTGTGCTAGAAGATGCTGGGGTGTACAAAACGGATGTGACTGGACAAGCTGCTTTTAAACGTTTCATAGCGTCTGTTGGTATCAAATAGTCAAATAAAACGTTTTTTGATATAATAAGGGCACTTAAATAAAAGGAGATAAGCATGACAGTAGTCGTTCTAGGTGGGGCTGGGTATATCGGTTCTCACATGGTTGACCGTTTGATTTCAGAAGGAAAAGAAGAAGTTATCGTAGTTGATAACTTGGTGACAGGACACCGTGCAGCGGTCCATCCAGATGCAGTCTTCTACGAGGGAGATTTAGCCGATAAGGCGTTTATGCGCCGTGTCTTCGCTGAGAATCCTAATGTAGATGCTGTGATTCACTTTGCGGCCTTTTCATTGGTCGCGGAGTCTATGGAAAATCCTTTGAAATACTTTGACAATAACACCTCAGGTATGGTGAATTTACTGGAAGTGATGAATGAATGTGGCGTGAAAAACATTGTTTTTTCATCAACAGCAGCCACTTATGGCATTCCAGAGCAAATTCCAATCCTTGAGACCACACCACAAAATCCAATCAATCCTTACGGTGAGAGTAAGTTGATGATGGAAACTATTATGAAATGGTCTGACAGTGCCTATGGCATTAAATTTGTAGCCCTTCGTTATTTCAATGTTGCTGGTGCTAAGCCAGATGGGTCTATTGGTGAAGATCACGGACCTGAAACACACTTGCTTCCAATTATCTTGCAAGTTGCTCAAGGTGAGCGCGAGAAAATCATGATCTTTGGTGATGATTACAACACTCCAGATGGAACTAATGTTCGTGACTATGTACATCCATTTGACTTGGCAGATGCTCATATTTTAGCGGTTGATTATTTACGCAATGGCGGAGCGTCAACAGCCTTTAACTTGGGATCATCGACAGGTTTCTCAAACTTGCAAATCTTAGAAGCAGCGCGTAAAGTGACTGGTAAAGAAATCCCAGCTGAATTAGCAGACCGTCGTCCTGGTGATCCAGACACGCTGATTGCAAGTTCAGAAAAAGCGCGTGAAGTACTTGGCTGGAAACCACAATTTGATGATATTGAAAAAATCATTGAAACTGCTTGGGCATGGCACTCAAGCCATCCAAAAGGTTATGATGATCGTGCATAAATGCTAAAGCCTCAATTAGGGGCTTTTTGTGATGATTTCTTTTATGAAAATAGCGGTACAGGCGTCTTTATGATATAATAAAAAAGATTATGTAGACTAATAGAAGAGGTAACTCATGAAAATTTCTGAAGAAGAAGTACGCCATGTTGCTAAGTTGTCGAAATTGTCATTTTCAGACGAAGAAACAGCTGAATTTGCAACAACATTGACAAAAATTGTCGATATGGTGGAATTGTTAAATGAAGTCGATACAACTGGTGTGCCAGTCACCACAACGATGGCAGATCGCAAAACAGTTATTCGTGAAGATAAAGCTGAAGTGGGAACAGATCGTGAATTGTTATTTAAAAATGTACCAGAAAGTGCAAATAACTTTATCAAGGTACCAGCTATCTTTGAAGAAGGAGGAGATGCTTAATGTCATTCAATCATAAAACGATTAACGAATTGCACGATCTCTTGGTAGCCAAAGAAATCTCAGCAACAGAATTGACACAGGCCACGCTTGATGATATCAAGTCACGTGAAGAAGCGGTCGGCTCTTTCATCACTGTCTCAGAAGAAGCTGCGCTTGCCCAAGCAAAAGCGATTGATGAAAAAGGAATTGATGCAGACAATATCATGTCAGGGATTCCCCTTGCGGTTAAAGACAATATCTCAACTAAGGGAATATTGACAACCGCTGCCTCAAAGATGCTTTACAACTACGAACCGATTTTTGATGCGACAGCGGTTGCCAATGCCTATCAAAATGGCATGATTGTGGTTGGTAAGACTAACATGGATGAATTTGCCATGGGTGGTTCAACGGAGACGTCTTATTTCAAGAAGACGAAAAACGCTTGGGACCATTCAAAGGTTCCTGGAGGGTCATCAGGTGGTTCGGCGACAGCGGTTGCTTCTGGACAAGTGCGTTTATCATTGGGATCTGATACAGGTGGTTCCATTCGTCAGCCGGCTGCCTTTAACGGCATTGTCGGTCTCAAACCAACTTATGGAACCGTATCCCGTTTTGGTCTCTTTGCTTTTGGTAGCTCGCTGGATCAAATCGGGCCGTTCTCTCAAACGGTTGAAGAAAATGCTCAGCTGCTTAATGTCATTGCAGGAGCAGATAGCAAAGATGCGACTTCTGCACCAGTACAAGTGGCTGATTTTACCAGCAAGATTGGCCAAGACATCAAAGGGATGAAGATTGCTCTTCCTAAAGAATACTTGGGCGAAGGAATTGATCCTAAAATTAAGGAAAATATTTTGGCGGCCGCTAAACAGTTTGAAAAATTGGGTGCCATTATTGAAGAAGTTTCTCTTCCACATAGCAAGTACGGGGTAGCGGTTTACTACATTATTGCGTCATCAGAAGCGTCATCAAACTTGCAACGTTTTGATGGGATTCGTTACGGTTTCCGTGCAGAAGACGCGACAAATCTTGATGAGATTTATGTTAACACACGTAGCCAAGGTTTTGGTGAAGAGGTGAAACGTCGTATCATGCTTGGTACATTCTCATTGTCTTCAGGTTATTACGATGCTTACTTCAAGAAAGCTGGTCAGGTTCGTACCTTGATTATTCAAGATTTTGAGAAGGTCTTTGCGGATTATGATTTGATTCTTGGTCCAACGGCTCCGACAGTTGCTTATGATTTGGGCAGTCAAAGTCAGGACCCAGTCGCTATGTATTTGGCTGACTTGTTGACGATTCCAGTGAACCTTGCAGGACTTCCAGGGATTTCTATTCCATCTGGATTTGTCGATGGTTTGCCAGTTGGCTTGCAGTTGATTGGTCCAAAATACAGTGAAGAGACGATTTATCAAGCAGCAGCAGCTTTTGAAGCAACAACAGATTATCACAAACAACAACCAGTGATTTTTGGAGGTGACAACTAATGAACTTTGAAACCATTATCGGACTTGAAGTCCATGTGGAATTAAATACCAATTCAAAAATTTTCTCACCTTCATCAGCGCATTTTGGTGAGGATCCTAATGCCAATACCAACGTGATTGACTGGTCGTTCCCAGGAGTGCTTCCAGTGATGAACAAAGGGGTTATTGATGCGGGTATCAAGGCTGCGCTAGCTTTGAATATGGACATTCACCAGCACATGCACTTTGACCGTAAGAATTATTTCTACCCAGATAATCCCAAAGCTTACCAAATTTCACAATTTGATGAGCCAATCGGTTACAACGGCTGGATTGATATTACCTTGGAGGATGGTTCGACCAAGAAAATCCGCGTGGAACGCGCCCATCTTGAAGAAGATGCTGGTAAAAACACTCATGGAACGGACGGTTATTCTTACGTTGACCTCAACCGTCAAGGGGTGCCATTGATCGAAATCGTGTCGGAAGCCGATATGCGTTCACCAGAAGAAGCCTATGCCTATTTGACAGCGTTGAAAGAAATCATCCAGTACACAGGGATTTCAGATGTCAAGATGGAAGAGGGATCAATGCGTGTGGATGCTAATATTTCCCTTCGTCCGTATGGTCAAGAAAAATTTGGTACTAAGACTGAGTTGAAAAACTTGAACTCTTTCAGCAATGTTCGCAAAGGGTTGGAGTATGAGGTGGAGCGTCAAGCAAAAATCCTTCGCTCAGGTGGTATTATCCAGCAAGAAACCCGTCGTTATGACGAGGCGAATAAATCAACCATCCTCATGCGTGTCAAAGAAGGTGCGGCAGATTACCGTTACTTCCCAGAACCAGACCTTCCGCTTTATGAGATTTCAGATGAATGGATTGCGGAAATGCGTGCGGAATTACCAAAATTCCCTGCAGAGCGTCGCGCGGAATATGTTGAAAAATTGGGTCTTTCGGGCTACGATGCTGGTCAGTTGACGGCTACTAAAGCCCTTTCTGATTTCTTTGAACAAGCTGTGGCTATTGGTGGTGATGCTAAACAAGTCTCAAACTGGTTACAAGGTGAAGTGGCTCAATTCCTCAATGCGGAAAACAAAACCATTGAAACCATCGCCTTGACTCCAGAAAACTTGGTGGAAATGATTGGTCTCATCCAAGACGGTACGATTTCATCTAAGATTGCTAAGAAAGTCTTTGTGCATTTAGCTAAAAATGGTGGTTCTGCTAAGGAATACGTTGAGAAAGCTGGTCTAGTACAAGTATCAGACCCAGCCGTCTTGATTCCAATTATCCACCAAGTCTTTGCGGATAACGAAGCTGCCGTAGCAGACTTTAAGTCAGGAAAACGAAATGCAGACAAAGCCTTTACCGGATTTCTTATGAAAGCCACAAAAGGTCAAGCCAACCCGCAGGTTGCTCAGCAACTCCTTGCTCAAGAATTGCAGAAATTATTGGAAGACTAAGATTAGAAAGCTAAGCAGAAATGCTTGGCTTTTTCTAGTACGACGGGCATGTCGTACATCTGAGGTGCAAGTCCTCCGTGGGGACCCGTTGAAGGTAGAACCCAATAGCGATTCCCAAGCCTGACTATCGTGAGGTAGAGGGGAGAGGAAGGGATAGCGAAATCGTGGCTCTACGAACAGAAACGTGATACTAAGGCGTATATAGCGGATGAGGGGGCTAGAAACTCTAAAGTCCAAATAGGTAGTCGTAACCTATATGCGTAAATCACGAGAGTAAACGAGGAAAGATGTACGACTTATCCCGTGAGGTCTCATGAGCGTCAAAGACGTAGTAACAACGAATCATGAGAAGTCAGCCGAGGCCATAGTAGTGAAGAAACTTCTGTAATGGAAGTGGAGCGAAGGGCTGAATATTCAAACAGTCTGGGGAGAGACTGTTTGAAGTCTGGTGTTGAAAATACAAGATACCAGATGATTATCGCTTAAATTAGAGTTGTCTATTCAATTCTTGGTCTGAAAAGACGGTAGACTGAAAACGTAAATGATGGCTATTGTTCATAAATATAGGACAGGACAAATAGAACGACTCTACAGAATGAGAGATGAGGGAGTTTAGGCTCTCTCGTTAAAATTTAGTTGAACCGCCGTGTGCCGAACGGCACGCACGGTGGTGTGAGAGGGGCTCAAAAAATAGCAATGAAACTCCGAAGGAGGTTATGACACTGACTTCGTCAGCTTTATTTCCTACCTCAAAAGGTCTCCCAGACCTTTTGCGCGTCCGCACTTTTAAGAAAGAAACAAAGAAAGTCATTTTTGAATTTGGTTAAGTATTAACGCTAATAAGCAGGTGAGGATTCGGATAAAAGAATAAAATTATAAAAAAATAGCATATTTTTTTAAAAAGTGCTAAAATAATACAAACGTTTAAATTTAAGGAGAACTTTTATGAAAAAGATTAAAATGTTACTTGCCCTGCCGCTGGCGCTGACTTTGGCCGCTTGCTCAAAATCACCTAAGGATGAATTCCTTGACTTGATTAAAAAGCAACAGAATGAAGACAAGGGTGCTTATGAATATGTGATTAAACTAGACGAAGCTAGTGGTGAAATGGCTTCTCAATTGGAGTCTTTTAAAGGTAAGAGCGTAAAAGCGACAGCTTCACAAGATTTGAAAAATGGTTTGATTGGATTGACAGTAAACTTATCAGATTTTAACAGTGAGTTATCAGATTTTGATTTTATTTATTCTGACGATAAAGCTTATATGAGCGTTGCTCCTGTTGCGCAATTTTCAGCAGGTCTCGCTTCAGATTCTCTGGATGGAAAATTTGCAGACCTTGAGGAATTTTCTGGTGAAAAAATGCCTTCACTAGCAGAGTTGTCAAAAGAAAACAAGGCAAATGCTGAGCTATTTGAAGAGGTAGATGAGAAGAACTTTACAAAAAATGGCGATAAAGTTACGATGACCTTATCATTTGATGAGTTATTTGATTTGACTAATAAAGTCGTTAAAAACTCTCAAAAAGAGCTCAAAGATGTAAGTGCTGAACAACTAAAAACGTATTTGGATTTAGCTAAAGCAAGCATTGATGACAGTTCAAAATTTGTGATGACTCTAGATGAAAAAGGAAATGGTAAAGCAAAAATTCAGCTGAAAACAGCAGCTGGTGTTGGCGAATCTGTTTCAGAATTAAAATTGACTCTTGACTATAAGAAGGTAACTTACAAAGCACCAAAAGTTCCTTCAAAATCTGACATTGTCTCTCAAGACGAATTGACAAACTTGATGACGGAAGAAATGAGTGCGTCAACTGAAGAAGTTAAAATGACTGATGAAGAGTTCAATGAACTTTATGCTAGTTTGGAAGCAGAGGCGTCTAAGGCAACTAAAGAAGAAATCCAACTCTACATTGACGCAATGGCTCCATACTTAACAGAAGAACAAGCTAAAAAAATGCAAGAGCTTTTGAAAAAAGCAAGTGATGCTTAATGTGATGAGATAGACAATCAAGTGCATAGCAGCATTGTTAATGACGATGCAATTCTATGCACTTTTAATTTGTTTTCAACAGATACAACTGCTGTTTTTGGTATGGGAATAATTTGGATTGTAATGCGTCTGGAATAGTTTGTCTAATAAAATCACTTCAATAATGAAATTATAATTTCATTCAAAAATTTATAATTTTATTCAAAAAAACTTTACATTTTATGAAAAAGTGATAAAATTACTTTGAAAAGAAAATGGTTTCTTTTTAAAAATATTTTAGGAGAAAATATTTATGAAATTTAAGTGGTTAAGTATGCTATCACTTTTGTTTTTAATCTTAGGAATTATTTCTGTTCCGAAATGGCATATCAAGGCTAATGAAATTACAGATTATAGCGGTGAAGCGACATTGTATTATGATCCAGACAGAAGTAATATTCAGATTACGAGCGAAACTGTTAATGTTGTGGCAGAGCCGGGAGTTGATTTTAGATTTGTGAACAAATTGTCTTTCCCAGATAGTCAAATCATCAAAGAAGGCGATACGCTGGTTTTGAAAATTCCAGAGGAATTTAATCTCATTACAGTAATGACCTTTCCAGTTAAAAATGCAGAAGGAACAATAGTTGCTCAAGCGGTAGCAAATCCTGAAACGGATACGATAACGCTGACCTTTACGGATCACTTCTCGAAAGTTCCTGAAAATAAAAAATTAGAAATTTCATTTGATGCTGTTATTGACCGTAGTAATGTGGCTGATGGCGAAAAAATGGTTCAATACGGTGGTGGTCTGTTCAAGTTTACCTTCAAGAATAACCGAGGCAGTGCTGGATTTACTGAGATGAAATACGGCTACCAAGATGCTAAAAATCCAGATCAAATCCAATGGCGCATTGTGATAAATGCGGGGCAGTCTGTTCTTGAGGATTTAGTGATTGTTGATAGTTTTGGCGAAAATCAAACCTTAGTTGAGGGAAGTCTACGTATTGTTGATTACGCAAAACAGCCTGAGGCGATAAAATCAGAAGATCAGCTATGGGGATTGGATGCCTTAACAAATCTTACAGATAAAGCTATTCTTAACCGTAATGTTACAGGTGATGTTACAGGTTTTACTTTACCATACGGTAATAACGAGGGGCGCGTGGTTTATTTTGAGTATGCGACTCATATTCCAGAAGATACTGTGGAAGGTGCAACGCTTAGCAATGATTTGTCATGGTCCTCGACAACTACTGCTGGTAAAGTTATCGAAGCTCTTGTTAAATTGCAGGCTGGTTCTGGTAAAGCTTCCTCTGAAAAATCTGAAAATGTTGTTTTAAAGGCAACGAAACTTCTAGAGGGACGTGAGTTGAAAGAGGGTGAGTTTACATTTGCACTTTATGCTGCAGATAATTTAACAACGCCACTTCAAACAAAGACAAATGCCAATGATGGTACAGTAACCTTTGATACGATCCGTTACAGTCAAGAGGGAGTCTATCAATATGTCATCAAAGAGCTTGCAGGTTCAAATCAAGAAATTAGTTACGACTCGACAGAATATCATGTTACTGTTTCAGTGACAGATGTGAATGGAGTTAAAATGGGAGAGGTTAGCTATGATCAGAAGCCTGTATTTAAAAATGTTTATACTCCAATAACAACGGAAAGTACAACTGAAGTAACGACTGAGTCAACAACGGAAAGTACAACTGAAGCAACGACTGAGTCAACAACGGAAAGTACAACTGAAGCAACGACCGATTCAACAACGGAAAGTACAACTGAAACAACGACCGAGTCTACTACCGATTCAACAACGGAAAGTACAACTGAAACAACGACCGATTCAACAACGGAAAGTACAACTGAAGCAACGACTGAGTCAACAACGGAAAGTACAACTGAAGCAACGACTGAGTCAACAACGGAAAGTACAACTGAAACAACGACCGAGTCAACAACGGAAAGTACAACTGAAGCAACGACCGAGTCAACAACGGAAAGTACAACTGAAACAACGACCGAGTCAACAACGGAAAGTACAACTGAAGCAACGACCGAGTCAACAACGGAAAGTACAACTGAAGCAACGACTGAGTCAACAACGGAAAGTACAACTGAAACAACGACCGAGTCTACCACCGAGTCAACAACAGAAGGCAAGAAAAAGACTCCTAAATTACCTAAAACGGGTGATGCTTCAGGACTTAGTGCTTTTGTTGCTGGAGCCGCCCTACTTACTTTAGGTATGCTTAGTAAAAAAGCATATAGAAAAAAATAATGGGTAACGTTACGATGGGTAAGTCATAAAAACGTAAAGAGGCTGAGACAAACCAGCACGATGGCAAAGCCCACGCCCTCAAAACAATGAAAACCAATAGGCAAAGAACCCTCGCTAAGTGCTATACTCTTAGTGAGGGCTTTTTTGAAGTTTTCGTATAAAATGTATTCCAGTCTTTTTATACTTAACAAAAATCAAAAATTACTTTTTGTTTCTTTCTTAAAAGTGCGGACGCTCCAAAGGTCTGGGAGACCTTTGGAGGTGGGAAATGAAGCTGAAGAATTCGGCGTCAAAACCTCCTACGGAGTTTCATTACTAGATTTGAGCTTATCTCTATCGCAGTAGATGATTGGCTGTACTTGTCGACGACTCGACAGCGTCCACCCCAATCATCCTTGCGGAGGAACTACTACGAAATTGACTTTCAATTTCTGTAGTTCTCCCAAAAATCCGTTCATATCAAGCCAATTACCCTCGCTTTTTGATTTCTAAGCTAAGGCTGAAATTGTCCACTGGACCGTTTCACTAATAAGAATACCACTATAGCGAAAGAAGCTCTGGTAAATCAAGCCATTTATTGGTTCTTGATTTTACTTAAACTGCTAATTTTGATTTTGAATGAGTATTAGTACTGATTATTTGATGTAGTGGGTGGTTGGAGGTATATAACTGGATATTTCTTCATTTTCCAGTATCTACCTAAAACATTCACTGGATTATCCTCGCTCTATGATTTTCAAACTTGAACCTAAACATACTGGATGGTTTATACCCCACAATCGTTAGCGGTCATCATATAACCATTGTTCGTCACATTCAGCATATACCAGATTGTTCCAGCCTGATTTTAGAAATAAGATAGCAAAGGGAATCCGATTTCTTTGGAATCGTGACTTCAGTCCCTATCTCTTTCAGTAGTGATAGGTTGTGGCTAATTACAATACGCTACCTTCTGAACAAAGACTATTTTTGAAGTTAACGTTTCTCCGGCGATGATAGTTTTATATTATATCAGTGATAACTTTTCTGTATTAGCCAGCGTTTTAATTTTACGATAAAATATAAGATATTAGAAATGGAAAGTGAGGGTATCGCATGAAACCAGTTATTATTGGCATTACAGGAAATGAAAGGACATGTACATTTATGGCTGGCGTTCGTCTTGATGCCGTCTCACGTCACTTGTCTGAAGGAGTTAAGGCGGCTGGGGGCGTGCCGATTATTTTGCCCCTAGGGACTCCAGATTTAGCTAAAACCTACATTGATATGATTGATAAATTAATCTTATCTGGTGGTCAAAATGTTGATCCTCGATTTTATGGTGAAGATCGTGAAATTGATTGTGATGATTATCATGTAGAGCGTGATGAATTTGAATTGGCTCTTGTTAAGGAAGCCTTGAAACAAGGCAAGCCTATTATGGCGGTTTGTCGTGGGATGCAGTTGCTTAATGTTGCTCTTGGTGGAACCCTTAATCAAAAGGTTGAGAACCATTGGCAAAATGAATACACAGGAACTTCTCATGAAGTTATCATTGAAAAAAATAGCCGTGTTAGTCAACTCTTATCACCTAATAGTCGTGTTAATTCTATCCACAGACAATCGGTTAAAAAATTAGCACCAGGTCTTAAAGTTACGGCTCGTGACCCTCGTGATGGGACAATTGAAGCTTATGAGGCTAAAAACGGAGCGCCACTCATAGGTTTACAATGGCACCCAGAACTTTTATTAGAAGATGGGGAAACACAAAGTCAAGGACTTTTTAACTATCTAGTCCAATCATTATAATAAGCATTTTAGAAACTTAAAATCACTTAATCGGATTTTAAGTTTTTTGATTTTTGTTAAGTAATAAGTTGAAAATACGGCCTGTCATATTTTTATAATAAATTAGAAGAAAACTCTTTTAAAACATGATGAATATGCTAAAATAATAACATTATAGATGGGAGAGATTTGAATGAGTAAAGCATTAAAAGGTTCACTCATGGTTGTTATTGCAGGTATCGCTTGGGGGATTTCAGGAGTGTCAGGGCAATATTTGATGGCGAATGGTGTGCATGTTAATTTATTGACTAGTTTGAGATTGTTGGTTTCTGGAATAGCCTTGACGGGCCTAGCGTTCATGACTCAGCGAGAACGTCTTATGTCAGCTATGAAGCGAAAAGATGTCTGGCTTGGAATAGCCTTGTTTAGCCTGTTTGGGCTCTTATTAAATCAGTATGCTTATTTATCAGCCATTCATTATACAAATGCAGGAACAGCAACGGTTTTACAGTATCTTACGCCAGTTTTAATATTGGCAGTTGTATGTTTAAAAGGCCGAGTAATGCCGACAGTTGGTGAATTGTCTGCCATTATCTTAGCTATTTTGGGAACCTATATCATTGCTACCCACGGGCAGTGGACGAGTTTAGCGATGACACCCAAAGGGCTCTTCTGGGGACTTCTATCCGCGGTGACCTACGCCCTATACATTTTAATTCCTGCTCGCTTAATCCGTAAATTAGGAAGTTTAATCGTTATTGGACCAGGCATGTTATTGAGTGGCATTCTTTTTCCAGTTGCCGTTCAAGCGTGGCGGTATGAATTGACGTTTTCTACGGAAAATGTGCTGGCGCTGATAGGAATAGTAGGGATTGGTACCATTTTTGCCTATACCGTTTTTCTAAAAGGAACAACCATAGTCGGAGCCGTCAAAGGCAGTTTACTAGCTTCAGTAGAACCAATTGCCTCTGTCGTCTTTGGCATACTCATCATGAAAGAGACTTTTTATCTGATTGATTTGCTGGGAATGCTCTTGATTTTACTAGCCGTCTTTTTAATATCACTTAAAGACCTTTATCAGCAAAAACGACACGCCGCTCCCAAATCGTAAGTTATCTCACCAAAAAGACCGATAGTTATCTTGTTATGTTTTCAAGAATCTATCGGTTGTTTTTTGTTTTAAAGTCAATTAGTTTTTATTTAGTATTTTTGTTAGCACTTCTCCTAATGTGGTGTGGGACGCTCAAAAGGTCTAGGAGACCTTTTGAGGTGGGAAATGAAGCTGACTAAGTCAGTGTCAGAACCTCCCCTCCTACAGAGTTCCATTTCTTCTTGGCAAGCCTAGGTTTCCTTCGCTCTCTATTTTCTAAGCTCAGGCTGAAACTGTCCACTGGACAATTTCAGCCCCACGAGGTTGGGACATAAATATCTCAACCTTCTATTTTTAATGGTAATAACAGATTGACGCAGTGGTTGATTGGAGGTCTGCAACTGGACACTTCTTCATTTTCAAGTGTCCACCTAAAATAGTCCACTGGACTATTTTACTACCACGCAATCGTTAGCGGACATCCTAATCAAACTGTGCGGAGGTGGGACGACGAAGTCAATTTCTTCGAAATTGCGGAAAGTGCTAGTTGTGGCGACTTCGTCGCTCGCAGTGATTGCAGAAAATACCAGCAATAAGATATTATAAAACAACCGTATGTTGAAGGGAAATTCATTGTGACTGAGACAATTTATCTTAAACGAGTTTACTATTTTATACTCAACCAAAATCAAAATTAGCATATTGAGCAAACTCAAGGACCAATAAAGGTATCAATTTCCCAGCGCTTCTTTCGCCATGGTGGTATTATAATCAAGAGTTTACTCTTGATTATAACGGACTTTTTGAGACCTAGGCTCAAAAAGTAGCAATGAAACTCCAAAGGAGGTTGCTTGCGTCCGCACCTTTTTAGAAAGAAGCAAAAAAGTAATTTTTGATTTTGGTTAAGTATTAAAGCTAAAACACTATATCCGAAGTAATATTAAAGAGGCTGGGGATTTCCAACCTCTTTTTAAGTGTTATTAACGGATTATTCTACTCAAAGAAAGCGTCGTAGAGTGCGCGCACAGCTGTTTTTTCGTCCTCAGTTCTAACGACAAACATGACAGAAAGTTCGCTGGCTCCTTGCGAAATCATCATCAGGTTGATGCCTGCTTCTGATAGTGCTTTGGTAGCAGTTGCAGTAACACCGATTTTACTCTTCATGTTTTCGCCCACAATCATTAGAATAGAGAGATTACGCTCGATAGAAACTTCATCTACTTCTAATTTACGGGTCAGTTGAGAGATGATTTCTTGTTCCTTGATAGGGGTTAACTCACGTCCACGGACAATAATGGACATGTCATCAATTCCAGTTGGCATATGTTCAAAGCGGATATTGAGTTCTTCAAGGATTTGGAGGACTTTTCGTCCAAAGCCAACTTCTCGATTCATCAAGTATTTGGACATATTGATACTTACAAAGTCGTTATCGCCAGAAATTCCCACAACAGGGGTAGCACTACTACTTGGTTCAAGTACAATGCGAGTCCCAGGGTGATCTGGATTATTGGTGTTTTTAATAACAAGCGGGATTTGACCACGATAGGCTGGAATAAGCGCTTCGTCGTGGAGAACAGAGAAACCAGCATAGGCTAATTCACGCATTTCGCGATAGGTTAACTCTTTAATGGAGTGTGGTTTGTCGACAACACCAGGGTGGGCGGCAAAAATCCCATCAACATCTGTAAAGTTTTCATAAAGATCTGCCTTAACACCTGCAGCGATAATAGAACCTGTAATGTCAGAACCGCCTCGAGAAAAGGTACAAATGTGATTGTCAACGGTCACCCCAAAGAAGCCAGGAATGACTAAAATCTCATCGCTTTCGCGAAGTTCCTCTAATTTATCATAGCTAGATGGCAAAATACGAGCATTACCAGGTTCGCTAGTAACGATTAACCCAGCTTCTTTAGGATGGATGTAACGTGCATTTAAGCCTTCGGTACGGAAATATTCTGCAATGAGCTTGGCATTATTATCTTCTCCAGCTGCTAAGAAAGTATCGTATAAAAAGGCGTTATCTTCCTTTGGTAGCGTTGCTAAATCTTTAATAGCGCCAGCAATTTCTTCTAAAATAGCAGGGCGAAGTCCTAGTTCGTCAGTGATTGACTGGTAACGGTTGATAATCCAATCTTGATCTTCACTAAAATTGTAGTCGGTAATGTAGTGTTTATAGTATTTGATGAGTGCATCAGTAACTTTAGTATCTTCTGAATGGCGTTTACCAGGTGCAGAAACCACGACAAAACGACGAGTAGAATCACTTTTTACAATGTTTAAAACTTTTTTAAGCTGCTCAGCTGAAGCCAAGGAACTGCCACCAAATTTGATAACTTTCATATAAATCCTCTAAAAATCAAAAGTGAGATAATTATAGCAAAATTCTGATAATTTGTCATTTACTTTAAAAATTTAAAAAATCTTATCGATATTTTGCTTGACGAATAATTTCTTTGTGATATAATTTGATACAGAAATTATTTATAAATCAAATAAATAATTTTAAGGAGGAGGTTATATGAACTTTCAAACCATCCTATACGATGTGTCGGGTGATTTAGCGACTGTGACGTTTAATCGTCCAGAAGTGTCAAATGGATTCAATATTCCAATGTGTGAGGAGATTTTAACAGCACTGAAACTTGCTGAGGAAGACTCTTCTGTCAGACTAGTCTTAATCCGTGCAGAGGGGAAAGTATTTTCTGTCGGTGGCGATTTGTCTGAAATGCAAAGAGCAGTTGAATCTGATGACATTCAGTCATTAGTTGATATTGCTAAATTGGTTCAAGACATTTCTTATCAGATGAAACGACTTCCTAAACCAGTTATCATGGCTGTTGATGGCCCTGTTGCTGGTGCGGCATTTAACATGGTTTTGGCAGCAGACTTTTGTGTTGCTAGTGAAAAATCTAAGTTTATTCAGGCCTTTGTCAATGTTGGGTTAGCACCTGATGCAGGTGGTCTCTACCTACTCATGCGAGCTGTCGGCATGAATAAGGCAACGCATTTAGTAATGACAGGTGAAGCTGTTACTGCTGAAAAAGCCTTAGATTATGGTTTTGTTTATAAGACCTGTTTGTCGGAGAAATTAGAAACGACAACGCAACAGCTCATTAAACGCTTAAAGCGAGGATCGTTCAATTCTTATCGTGCGATGAAAGAATTGGTTTGGCAAAGTTTCTTTTCCGGTTGGAAAGAATATGCTGGTATGGAATTAAAGCTTCAAGAAGCTCTTGCCTTTAAAGAGGATTTTAAAGAGGGTGTGAAAGCTTATTCTGAACGCCGTAGACCAAATTTTTCAGGTGAATGGTAGATTGTTCTACTTGTCAAATGATTTACAATGAGATATAATTTCATCATCAAATTATAAAGGAGTCTGATATGGACTTTCATCAGATTAATGATTATCTCGTTGACATCTTTAATCGCATTTTAGTTATTGAAGAAAACACTTTGCGTAGTAGCCCATTTAGCGATTGTACGATCAAGGAAGTGCATACCATTGATATTATTGGTAAGAGCCGTTTGGTGACGCCAAGCGATATTGCCAAAGAACTGATGGTCACTTTGGGAACAGTCACAACTGCTCTTAACAAATTAGAGAGTAAAGGATATGTTGTCCGTACCCGTTCTCAAGAAGATCGTCGGGTTGTCTACCTCAGTTTGACCAAAAAAGGTCGTGTCGTCTATCACTTGCATAAGAAATTCCATCGCGTGATGATTGACCAGATTTTAGCTGGCATGTCAGAAAATGAATTGGAAGGTTTAGAACGTGGCCTTGTTAATCTCCATACATTCTTGGAGGAGAGACGATAATGACTTTTGCAAAAATTAGTCAAGTGGCACATTATGTTCCTCAACAGGTAGTGAGTAATGATGACTTAGCTAAGATTATGGATACCTCAGACGAATGGATTTCAAGCAGAACAGGTATTCGTGAGCGCCATATCTCAGTGAATGAAAATACGAGTGATTTGGCGATTAAAGTAGCTTGGCAATTGCTCGAAAAATCTCATCTAGCTCCAGAGGAACTTGACTTTATCCTTGTCGCAACAATGTCTCCTGACTCAATGATGCCATCAACGGCAGCGCGTGTTCAAGGTGCCCTTGGTGCAACAAATGCCTTTGCTTTTGACTTATCAGCTGCTTGTTCGGGATTTGTTTTTGCTCTTGCAACAGCTGAAAAATTAATTCGTTCAGGTGCCTACGGCAAAGGTCTAGTTATTGGAGCAGAGGTCTTGTCTAAGCAATTAGACTGGTCAGACCGCTCAACCGCCGTTCTGTTTGGTGATGGTGCCGGTGGTGTCCTTTTGGAAAAGGCGTCAACTCCGCATTTTTTAGCAGAATCGCTTAATACTGACGGAAGTAAAGGTGGACTTCTAGGAGGAGATACTAAGGTTTGTTCTCCTTTCTCAGAAGAACAAGAAGAGGTAAATCCCTTCATTCAGATGGACGGGAGAGCTATCTTTGACTTCACCATTCGAACAGTTTCTAAGAGTATTTTGGCTATCATGGAGGAAGCTGGAGAACCAGATTATTTCTTGCTCCATCAGGCCAATGAACGTATTTTAGATAAAATGGCTAAAAAAATTGGCGTCAGTCGCGACAAGTTTTTAGCCAACATGCAACACTATGGTAATACAAGTGCAGCATCTATTCCGATTTTGCTTTCTGAAAATGTCGCAAACGGAACCCTTAAATTAGATGGCTCTCAAAAAATTCTTCTATCAGGATTCGGTGGAGGTTTGACTTGGGGCAATTTAATTGTTAGAATTTAGTTAATCTGCGTAAAACGCAAATAAAATTTTATATTATACAGAGGAGAAATCTCATGGCAGTATTTGAAAAAGTACAAGAAATTATCGTTGAAGAACTTGGTAAAGAAGCAGAAGAAGTAAAATTGGAAACAACTTTTGATGATCTTGATGCAGACTCACTTGATGTTTTCCAAGTTATCTCAGAAATTGAAGATGCTTTTGACATCCAAATTGAAACTGAAGAAGGTCTTAACACTGTAGGTGACCTTGTTGCTTACGTTGAAGAAAAAACAAAATAAAACAGTGAATGTTTAAAAGAAGAAATGAGGTTGTGAGTAATATCCAACCTTTCTTCTTAAATCTATACTTTGATTTTCAAATCATTATATGAAGTTTATTTGTTAGAAGGTTAGTAGAAAAATGAAATCTCGCATTACAGAACTTTTGGGGATTGACTATCCTATTTTCCAAGGGGGCATGGCTTGGGTGGCTGATGGTGATTTAGCTGGTGCCGTTTCAAATGCAGGAGGCCTTGGAATTATAGGTGGTGGAAATGCTCCGAAAGAGGTAGTAAAAGCTAATATTGATAGGGTAAAAGCAATCACTGACAAACCTTTTGGGGTTAATATCATGCTTTTATCTCCCTTTGCTGATGACATTGTCAATCTTGTGATTGAAGAGGGAGTTAAGGTTGTGACAACAGGGGCTGGAAACCCAGGAAAATACATGGAACGTTTCCATGAAGCAGGTATCACGGTTATTCCAGTTGTTCCTTCAGTAGCTCTTGCTAAACGTATGGAAAAATTAGGGGCAGACGCCGTTATTGCGGAAGGGATGGAAGCTGGTGGTCACATCGGTAAATTGACCACAATGACGCTTGTTCGCCAAGTGGTTGATGCAGTTGATATTCCAGTGATTGCAGCAGGTGGTATTGCTGATGGAAATGGCGCAGCTGCTGCCTTTATGCTAGGCGCTGAGGCGATTCAAGTTGGAACTCGTTTTGTTGTCGCTAAAGAGTCAAATGCTCACCAAAATTTCAAAGATAAAATTTTGAAGGCTAAAGACATTGATACCGTAGTATCAGCTTCTGTCGTTGGTCACCCAGTTCGTGCGATTAAAAATAAATTATCGACGAGCTATGCTAACGCAGAAAAAGAATTTTTAGCAGGTCGAAAAACAGCAGAAGAAATTGAAGAACTTGGTGCAGGTGCCCTCAAAAATGCTGTTGTTGATGGTGATGTCGTTAACGGTTCTGTAATGGCAGGTCAAATTGCAGGACTTGTACGCAAAGAAGAAACCTGTCAAGAAATCTTGGAAGACCTCTATAACGGAGCACGTCAAGTCATTCTGGCAGAAGCAAAACGCTGGATGGATTAAGAATTTGCTACGAAGCAAGTGTCTTTGTTATTAGTTTAATAATAGTAGCTATCTAATAACTATTAAAAATAAAGAAAAGATGGGCAAATGCTCAAAAAGGATATTAACATGTCTAAAAAAGCTTTTTTATTCGCAGGACAGGGTGCTCAAAAACTTGGGATGGCTAGAGATCTTTATGATGCCTATCCTATTGTTAAGGAGACCTTTGATACCGCTAGTAGCATTTTGGGTTATGACTTGCGTGAGTTGATTGATAACAATGAGGAAAAATTAAATCAGACTCGTTACACTCAGCCAGCTATTTTAACAACATCGGTTGCTATTTACCGTCTTTTAGCTGAAAAGGGAATGACTCCTGATATTGTAGCTGGCTTGTCTCTTGGTGAATACTCAGCTCTTGTAGCAAGTGGTGCATTGCGATTTGAAGATGCAGTTGCTCTGGTTGCTAAGCGTGGTGAATTTATGGAGACTGCCGCACCGGCTGGTAGTGGTAAAATGGTCGCGGTTATGAATACAGATCCTGCTTTAATTGAAGAGATTTGCCAAAAAGCCTCTGAAAAGGGTGTGGTAACTCCTGCTAACTACAACACTCCCGCACAAATTGTTATCGGCGGTGAAGTGGAAGCAGTCGACTATGCTGTCGAGTTGTTGAAAGAAGCAGGAGCTAAGCGATTAATTCCGCTTAATGTTTCTGGGCCGTTCCATACAGCTCTACTAGCATCGGCCTCTCAGAAATTGTCTAGTGAACTTGATAAGGTTGATTTTTCGGACTTTAATTGTCCTTTAGTTGGAAATACCGAAGCTAACATAATGGCTAAAGAGGCTATTAAGTCTTTACTTGCTCGTCAAGTGATGGAACCTGTTCGTTTTTATGACTCGGTAGCAACTATTCAGGAGTTTGGTATAGAAGAAGTGATTGAAATTGGGCCTGGTAAGGTTTTGTCAGGATTTATTAAAAAAATTGATAAAAACCTTCCAGTAAAAACAGTAGAGGATTTAGATTCTTTACAATATCTTCTGGAGTGTAATTAAATGGAAATTAAATCAAAAAATGTTTTTGTCACAGGGTCAACTCGAGGAATTGGTCTCGCGATTGCCCATAAATTTGCTAGCCTTGGTGCTAATGTCGTTCTTAATGGTCGCTCTGCTATTTCTGAAGAATTGCTGGCGCAATTTGCTGATTATGGCGTTAAAGTGTGTGCTATTTCTGGCGACATCTCAAAATTTGAAGATGCCGAACGTATGGTTAAGGAAGCAACTGCTATTTTAGGTAGTGTTGATATCTTAGTCAACAATGCTGGTATCACTAATGACAAATTAATGCTTAAAATGACTGAGGAAGACTTTGAAAAAGTTCTCAAGATCAATTTGACTGGTGCCTTTAACATGACAAAATCAGTCTTAAAACCGATGACTAAAGCCAGAGAAGGTGCTATCATCAATGTGTCATCTGTTGTCGGTTTAGCTGGTAACATTGGTCAGGCTAATTACGCAGCTTCAAAAGCGGGGCTCATTGGTTTTACCAAGTCTGTGGCTAAAGAAGTAGCCATGCGTGGTGTTCGTGTCAATGCTATTGCTCCTGGCTTTATTGAGTCAGATATGACTGATGTTATTCCAGAAAAAATGAAAGAAGCAATGTTGTCACAAATTCCAATGAAAGTGATTGGAAAACCTGAACAAGTTGCAGAAGTTGCGGTTTTCTTAGCCCAACAAGAGTACCTAACTGGTCAAGTGATTGCTATTGATGGTGGCATGACCATGCAAGGTTAAGCCAAGTCAATAAAGCGTTTATGTTGCTAAATAGGAAAGATAAGTGAGAAGGCAGATTGCCAAGGAGAAAGAAGATGACAAATCGTGTTGTAATCACAGGTTATGGTGTGACCTCGCCAATCGGAAATACACCAGAAGAATTTTGGGCTAGTCTTCGTGATGGTAAGATTGGAATCAAGCCAATTACGAAGTTTGACACAAGCGACTTTGCAGTTAAAAATGCAGCTGAAATTCAAGATTTTCCTTTTGATAAGTATTTTGTCAAGAAAGATACAAACCGTTACGATTTGTATTCATTATATGCTCTTTATGCCGCTAACGAAGCTGTCAATCATGCTAATTTAGATGTTGAAACGATTGATACAGACCGTTTTGGTGTTATCGTTGCCTCAGGTATTGGTGGTATCCAAGAAATTGAAGAGCAGGTTATTCGTTTGCACGAAAAAGGACCAAAACGTGTGAAACCAATGACGCTACCAAAATGCTTGCCAAATATGGCGGCAGGAAATGTTGCAATGGCATTTAATGCTCACGGTGTTTGTAAGTCTGTAAACACAGCTTGTGCCTCATCGAATGATGCTATTGGTGATGCTTTCCGTACTATCAAATTTGGTTTACAGGATATCATGCTAGTTGGTGGAGCAGAAGCGTCAATTACGCGCTTTGCGATTGCTGGTTTCCAAAGTTTAACAGCATTGTCTACAACAGAAAATCCAGAACGTGCCTCTATTCCATTTGACAAAGACCGTAATGGTTTTGTCATGGGAGAAGGGTCAGGGATGCTTGTCCTAGAAAGTCTTGAGCATGCACAAAAACGTGGAGCGACTATCTTAGCAGAAGTAGTTGGTTACGGCAATACCTGCGATGCTTACCACATGACTTCACCGCATCCAGAAGGTTTGGGTGCTCGTAAGGCAATGTCACTTGCCCTTCAAGAAGCAGGTATTGAAGCATCGGATGTTGATTATGTTAATGCTCATGGAACGTCAACTCCTGCTAATGAAAAAGGTGAAAGCCAAGCTATCGTAGCGGTTTTAGGCAAAGATGTCCCAGTATCATCAACAAAATCATTTACAGGTCACCTATTGGGTGCTGCTGGAGCTGTTGAGGCGATTGCAACTGTTGAAGCCATTCGCCATAGCTTTATTCCTAAAACTGCGGGAACGCAAGAATTATCAGAAGACATTGAGGCCAATGTCGTTATGGGACAAGGTTTAGAACGAGAAGTTAAATATGCGATTTCAAATACCTTTGGATTTGGTGGGCATAATGCGGTTCTTGCCTTGAAGCGTTGGGAGGATTAAAACGTGAATATTAGTGAAATCAAAGATTTGATGGCTCAATTTGATCAATCGAGTCTTCGTGAATTTACTTATAAAAAAGACGGAAACGAATTGTCGTTTTCAAAAAATAAGCAAAGCAATTTTTCTGCAGCCCCTGTAGAAAGCCAAGCACCTGTTATGCAAACGGCAGCTGTTGAGACTGTGCCAACTCCTCAAAAAGAAGAGGGTCAAAGTTCTTCGCCAGCTCAACTTGCAGCAGAGGGGGATGTGGTTGAAAGTCCTCTAGTTGGAATTGCCTACTTGTCACCAGGACCAGACAAACCTACCTTTGTATCCGTTGGTGATACCGTTAAAAAAGGTCAGACGCTTCTCATTGTTGAAGCCATGAAGGTGATGAATGAAGTTCCAGCACCAAAGGATGGTGTGGTAACAGAAATTTTAGTAGCCAATGAAGAAGTGGTAGACTTTGGAAAAGGATTGGTGCGTATCAAATGACGATAGATATTGCTCAAATCAAAGAAGCCTTACCACATCGCTACCCATTTTTGTTGGTTGACCGTGTTCTTGAAGTTTCAGAAGATGAAATTGTAGCCATCAAAAATGTAACGATTAATGAGCCGTTTTTCCAAGGTCATTTTCCACAATACCCTGTAATGCCTGGCGTTCTTATCATGGAAGCCTTGGCACAGACTGCAGGTGTTTTGGAGCTATCTAAAGAAGAAAACAAGGGGAAATTGGTCTTCTACGCAGGGATGGATAAGGTTAAATTTAAAAAACAAGTTATCCCAGGAGATCAACTTGTGATGACAGCTAAATTTGTTAAGCGTCGTGGGACTATTGCTGTCGTTGAAGCGAAAGCAGAAGTTGATGGCAAACTAGCTGCGAGTGGTGTCCTCACATTTGCCATTGGAAACTAATGGCATCTTCCTGTGAACCGATTAAGTTGTATTAAATGGGATAACTTATATCGGGATGGTTTCATTTGTCTAGCCATAATGGTAGTGGCAAATGATGACGCATTAGTCTTTAAAAAATGAGAGAGGATGAAACGTAAATGGCATTTCTGCGATAGGTTGAGATGTTGTTTATGGACTCATAATTATGTTTAAAAAAATTCTTATTGCCAATCGTGGCGAGATTGCGGTGCGCATTATCCGTGCAGCGCGTGAACTGGGAATTGCAACGGTTGCGATTTATTCAGAAGCTGACAAAGAAGCTCTTCATGTAGCTCTTGCTGATGAGGCTATCTGTGTCGGTCCTGCAAAATCCACAGATTCCTATCTTAATATGAACGCGGTGCTATCAGCAGCGATTGTGACAAAGGCGGAAGCGATTCACCCAGGATTTGGTTTTTTAAGTGAAAATTCAAAATTTGCAACCATGTGTGAAGAGATGAATATTAAATTCATAGGACCATCTGGAGCAGTCATGGATAAAATGGGCGATAAAATCAACGCTCGTGCTGAAATGATAAAGGCAGAGGTCCCAGTAATCCCAGGTTCTGATGGAGAAGTTTTTACTGCTAAAGAAGCAATAGCTGTCGCAGACCAATTAGGTTATCCTGTAATGCTTAAAGCCTCAGCGGGTGGCGGTGGAAAAGGGATTCGAAAAGTGAACAGTCACGAAGAATTGGAGCCGGCATTTGAATCTGCCTCTCAAGAAGCCCAAGCTGCTTTTGGTAATGGCGCTATGTATATTGAGAAAGTGATTTATCCAGCACGTCATATCGAAGTGCAAATCTTGGGAGATTCTTTTGGCAATATTGTCCACTTGGGAGAACGTGATTGTTCTTTACAACGAAATAATCAAAAAGTTCTAGAAGAGGCACCATCTGTTGCTATTGGGAAAACTCTCAGACAATCTTTAGGTGAAGCAGCTGTTCGTGCTGCCCGTGCTGTGAATTATGAGAATGCAGGAACGATAGAATTTTTATTGGATGAACAGAGTGGAAATTTCTATTTTATGGAAATGAATACGCGTGTTCAGGTTGAACATCCCGTGACAGAGTTTGTGACTGGCGTTGATATTGTTAAGGAACAAATTCGTATTGCTGCCGGTCAACCGTTATCGTTTACTCAAGAAGAGGTTCAAATCACAGGGCATGCCATTGAATGTCGAATCAATGCTGAAAATCCAAAATTTAACTTTGCACCAAGTCCAGGGAAGATAAAGGAGCTTTACCTTCCATCAGGAGGTGTGGGATTGCGCGTGGATTCAGCTGTTTATAGTGGATATACGATACCGCCTTACTATGATTCAATGATTGCTAAAGTCATTGTGCACGGTGAAAATCGTTTTGATGCCTTAATGAAAATGCAACGTGCCCTTTATGAGCTTGAAATTGAAGGTGTCGTCACCAATGTTGATTTCCAGCTAGATTTAATTTCAGATAAGCATGTTATTGCAGGTGATTATGACACGAGTTTCCTAATGGAAACATTTTTACCTGCCTATGCTAAAACAAAAGACTGAATAGTGTAGAGCCTCAGTTTTATTTGGGGCTTTTATCAAAAAAATAAGAAAAAGAGGATAGTGATGGGATTATTTGATAGAAAAGAAAAATATATCCGAATCAATCCAAACAGGTCACTAAAAAAGACAGTTGAGCGTGAGGCACCAGAAGTTCCAGATGAACTCTTTGCCAAATGCCCAGCTTGTAAACATATGATTTACCAAAAGGATTTAGGGCCTGCTAAGATTTGTCCGACGTGCTGTTATAATTTTAGAATTTCAGCACAAGAACGCCTGAGTTTAACCGTTGACGAGGGGACCTTTGAGGAGTTATTTACAGGTCTTGAAACCAGTAATCCTCTTCATTTTCCTAAGTACCAAGAAAAGCTACAGGCGGCTAAAGAGGCGACAGGTCTCGATGAAGCTGTTTTAACGGGACTTGCTGAAATAGGTGGTTCAAAAATTGCTTTGGCGATTATGGATGCTAACTTTATTATGGGGTCTATGGGGACGGTTGTTGGAGAAAAGTTGACACTTCTTTTTGAATTAGCGACTGAAAAAAAATTACCAGTTGTTGTCTTTACAGCCTCTGGCGGTGCCCGTATGCAAGAAGGGATTATGTCCTTGATGCAGATGGCTAAAATTTCAGCAGCGGTTAAATGTCATTCCAATGCAGGGCTTTTTTACCTAACGATTTTAACGGATCCAACGACAGGTGGTGTTACAGCCTCTTTTGCTATGGAGGGTGATATTATCTTGGCAGAACCACAGGCTTTGATTGGTTTTGCTGGTCGTCGTGTGATTGAAACGACAGTACGTGAAGATTTGCCAGAGGATTTCCAAAAGGCAGAGTTTTTACAGGATCATGGTTTTGTCGACGCTATTGTCAATCGTTTGGAGTTGAAAGACACGATTGCCCAGTTAGTAGCTTTCCATGGAGGTGAAAAATGAGTACAGTAGGACGCATTTTAAAAGAAGCTAGAAGTCAGACGCGTCTGACCGCCTTAGACTACGCTAATCTTCTTCTGGACGATGTGATGGAATTACATGGCGATCGACAATTTTCGGACGATGGAGCAATTGTGGGTGGCATTGGTCGCTTAGCTGGTCAACCAATTACCTTTGTTGGAATCCAAAAGGGTAAGAATCTCCAAGAAAACCTCAAGTGTAATTTTGGGCAACCCCATCCAGAAGGGTATCGTAAAGCATTGCGCTTGATGAAACAGGCTGAAAAATTTGGACGGCCGATTTTGACCTTGATTAACACGCCAGGGGCTTACCCAGGTGTTGGAGCTGAGGAGCGTGGACAAGGTGAGGCAATTGCTCGTAATCTCATGGAAATGAGTGACCTGAAAGTCCCCATCATTGCTGTTATTATTGGTGAAGGTGGTTCTGGAGGTGCCCTTGCCTTAGCAGTAGCAGACAGGGTTTGGATGTTGGAAAATACGGTTTATTCCATTTTGAGTCCAGAAGGCTTTGCGTCAATCCTGTGGAAAGACGGTAGCCGTGCTTCAGAAGCGGCAGATCTGATGAAGATTACTGCGGGTGAACTTTTAAACATGAAGGTTGTGGATAAGGTTATTGCTGAACGAGGTTACTTTTCAAGTGAAATCGTTGAAGACTTGAAGCAACATTTGATGACAACATTTGATGAACTTGCCCAACTAGACACAGAAACCCTACTTCAAGAACGTTATCAAAGGTTTAGAAAATATTGAGATTGGAACTATCCAATCTTTTTATTGACACTTTTTTCTCTGAAAAACAAGGCTATTTTTGATATAATTAAGGGATAATGTAAAGGCGGTATGATATGGCAAAATTAATTCCTGGACGGGTCAGAAATGCTGGGATTTCTCTTTATGAGGAAGGGAAAGTGTCTTTTCTGTCGGAAAATGACAGTCGTTTGACCTTGCAAGTCGATAAGGAGCAGTTGACCTATGCAGAAGATGATAGTCTGATTACGTGTACCTGTCATTTCTTTACAGGGAAGGGCTACTGTGAACATCTAGCAGCGGCAGAAGCTTTTTTTAAGCATGATGCTGAGGGTAAGGATTTAGCGGCGCAGTTTTTGTCAAAAGAAAAAGAGAGAGAAACTAAAACGGTCGAGACATCTTTTGGTTCCTTATTTTTAGATGGACTTGTGATGAATGAAGACGATAGGGTGAAATATCGTTTATCTGCTGAAGGAGAGGAAGCTTTTTACACAAAAGAAATTCATTGGACATTGAGACTTAATCGCTTGCCTGATGAGCGTGCCTATGTGATTCGAGATATTGCAAGTTTTTTACAGTCTGTCGCAAAGGAGACCTCTTATCAGATAGGCAAAGGCTATTTCGAGCCACTTTCGTACATCCAGTTTGATGAAGCTAGTCAGAAAGTGATTGATTTTTTGTGGCGATTGATGCCTGATGAGAATCGTTTAGGGCTTGAAAGATTATTTCCTAGTCAGGGGCGCTACTTGAATCTACCAGCAGGCTTTTTTGAAGATGGGGTGGAATTGCTACAAGATTTGTATGACTTCTCTGTAGTGTTAAAAGGCGTTCATTTTAATCATGTCTCTTTTGATGAGTTGTCGGAAGCTAGTGAGCTATATCAGTTTGAGGTTTTGGTTCACAGACAATCTTTGGAGCTGGTTGTGGCAGAAAAGCAGGCGCAGGTTGTTTTTCATTTTGCCTATCTTTACTATGGTGGTGTTTTTTATCGGTTGACGAAGCGCCAGCAGAAATTGGCACAGGCACTAACGAGTTTGCCTATAGGAGCTGATTTAAGAAAACATTTGCACTTTAATCTTGATGATCAAGCAAAGTTAGCCGCAAGCCTTCTAGACTTTAAAACATTGGGCGTTGTCAAGGCGCCTAAATCGTTTGAAATACGAGATTTTGAGGTTCTTTTTTCTGTAGAAATGGCAGAGCAAAATCAGGTTTCCTTACAGATGACATTTGATTATGGCACTGTGAAGGTTTCTAACCGTGAGGACCTCAATCAACTTCCCTTTACCAGTCATTTTAAAAAAGAAGAAAAAATTATTCGAGTACTCCGAGAAGAGGGATTCCCGTTAGGATTTTTAAGTCAAAAAACGATTGACACTCCTGAATCCCTATATCATTTCTTTAATCAAACCCTGCCACGCTTAGAGAAATTAGGACAGGTAACCGTATCAGAGGGGTTGGCTGAGAAAGGTTTTTCCAAAGCTCCTGAAATAACCGTTGATAGCCAAGGGGGGCTGTTAGATATTTCTTTTGATTTTTCAGAAATTGATGCTGGTGATGTTGATGATGCCTTGCAGGCACTGATGACTCAAGCTCCTTACTTTGTTGGTAAGACAGGAAAATTACTGATTTTTGATGATGAAACCAAGCGCATTAGTCAAGTGTTGCAGCGGTTACGCCATAAAAACTTGGATAATGGGCATATTCAGCTCAACCAAGCCGCAGCTTTTCAGGTAATGGATGTTTTTAAGGATAATAAAGATATTTCCTTTACAAAAAGTTTTGAAGCGCTAGCTTTTGACTTAAGACATCCCGAAACGTTTGCACTTCCTAAAATTAGTGTAAATGTTCAAATGAGAGACTATCAGCAACTAGGTGTGAAATGGTTATCAATGCTTGCTCACTATGGATTTGGTGGCGTTTTAGCTGATGATATGGGGCTAGGAAAGACGCTTCAGACAATCGCCTTTTTGTCTGCTCACCTTTCAGAGGGAGATAAGGTCTTGATTTTAGCACCTTCTAGTTTGATTTATAACTGGAAAGATGAATTTTCTAAATTTACTCCTCATTTGGATGTGGCGGTTGCCTATGGACCTAAGCACCAACGTGATGTGACGATTTCAGAAGGGCACCAGATTACGGTAACGAGCTATGCTTCGTTCCGTCAGGATTTTTCTGAATACAATAAAACGACATATGATTGCCTCATCCTAGACGAGGCGCAGGTCATGAAAAATAGCCAGACCAAGATTGCGCAACATCTGAGAGAATTTGAGGTGAAGCACTGCTTTGCCTTGTCTGGGACACCTATTGAAAATCATCTTTTGGAAATCTGGTCAATTTTTCAAATTGTGTTACCAGGCTTTTTACCAAGCAAAAAAGAGTTTTTGAAGTTATCTGCCAAAGATATTGCGCGTTATATTAAGCCTTTTATCCTTAGAAGGCGCAAGGAAGATGTCTTGCCAGAATTGCCAGATTTGATTGAGATGACTTATCCAAATGAGTTAACAGAAGAACAAAAGGCAGTCTACCTTGCTCAATTAAGGCAAATGCAAGACTCTGTCCGTGGGGCAACAGATGATCAAATCAATGGTCGTAAAATGGAGATCCTCTCAGGCATTACAAGGCTCCGCCAAATTTGTGATACACCAAAACTCTTTATGGATTATGCAGGTGATAGCGGGAAGCTTGAAAGTCTGCGCCAGCTTTTGTCCCAAATCAAAGAAAATGGCAGACGTGCGCTTATCTTCTCCCAATTTAGAGAGATGTTAGATTTGGTGGAGATGGAATTAAGCGCTTTGGAGCTGACGGCTTATAAGCTGACGGGGTCAACTCCAGCCAAAGAGCGTCAAGAGATGACTAGAGCCTTTAACAAAGGGGCCAAGGACGTTTTTCTGATTTCTCTAAAAGCAGGTGGAGTAGGGCTTAATTTAACGGGTGCTGATACGGTGATTTTGATTGACCTGTGGTGGAATCCTGCAGTAGAAATGCAGGCGATCAGCCGTGCTCATCGTCTTGGACAAAAAGAGAATGTTGAAGTTTATCGCCTGATTACCAAGGGAACCATTGAGGAAAAAATTCTGGAATTGCAGGAAAATAAGAAGAACCTAGTGACCACGGTTCTTGACGGCAATGAAAGTCGCAGTAGCTTAAGTGTTGATGACATCAAAGAAATTTTGGGCATCAGCCATTAGGCGAAAGAAGTGAGAAAAAGAGAGTGGGACAGAAGTCATGATTTCGAAGAAATTGACTTCGTCGTCCCACCTCCGCACAGTTGATTAGGATGGCCGCTAACGATTGCGTAGCAAGGGTTTAGGACCTCCAATCAACCACTGCGTCAATCTGTTATTACCATTAAAAATAGAAGGTTGAGATATTTATGTCCCAACCTCTTTTGTGTTTCAGGATAGACCAACTTGTCTCAAAGTAAGTTCTATCTAATATTCTGTCACACCTAGAACTTCTTTGAGATTTAACCTCAGAAAGAAGCAAAAAAGTAATTTTTGATAAAATATGAATTTTAGTTTATAATAGGAATGCTACTATCGAGTTTTAGGGGAACTGATGATAGTAAGTGTCCAGATGTAGAAAGGTGAGCCTGTGGATAATTCTGTGAAACGATTTCCTTTAGTGGCTGATGACGAACCTGTTGTCGGCCCATTGAGGCAGATGGCCTTGTATAATGATGAGGATTTAATCACTAACATTCATGGTGATTATCAAGACAAAGATTACTATGATGTGACGAGAGACTTTCATGTTGTCAAGGATGTGGCTGACGTTCAGCAAGTCGCACCTGACCGCGCAGCCACAATTGAGGCTGGTAAGTCTTATGCCACACAGGCTCGTCAAGAAGCTAAGCGTGATGTCAAACAGAAGCGTCAAGCTTTTCTTGCCAAGGAAACTAAAAAAATGGCTAAGCCGACCTTTGGAAAAGAGGTCAAGCAAGCTCCAACGGTCAAACTGGTACATGTTAAAGAAGAATTGACAGGTCTGGCGCGTGCAGCACGAAAGTTGCATCAGGAACAGTACATTTTAGCGGAGATACCACGGACTTATGTCCCAGGTCAGACAACTGATGTCTCCCAAAAACCTAAAAATTCTTACGATTTTTTAAAGAAAAGTCAAATCTACAATTACGAAGAAAACCAAAATCGAAAAGAATATCAAGTGGCTCAGGAACTGAACCTTAGTCGCTTTGATTAAGTAATGACAATTTGTAAACGACTATAGAAAGGACTGTTCAACTGATATCAGTTGGGCATAGGACGACTTTCCTGCGGGCAAAATCGTCTGTTAGTGTGTTAAAACGTGATGACAAAAACCTATCATTTTATTGGCATTAAGGGCTCAGGTATGAGTGCTCTTGCGCTGATGCTTCATCAAATGGGGCATAGGGTGCAAGGTTCGGATGTTGAAAAATATTACTTTACCCAACGAGAACTAGAGCAAGCAGGTATTCCTATTTTGCCATTCTCAGCAGATAACATCACAGAAGATGTTGAATTGATTGCTGGAAATGCTTTTAAAGAAGGAAAAAATATCGAAGTTGATACGGCTGTAGCCAAAGGACTTCCTTATAAACGTTACCATGAGTTTCTTGGTGAATTTATGCGTCAATTTACCAGCATGGGTGTGGCTGGTGCGCATGGTAAAACCTCAACGACAGGTCTATTATCACATGTCTTGAAAAATATTACAGATACTTCTTATCTTATCGGAGATGGAACAGGACGTGGTTCAGAAAAAGCGCAATACTTTGTTTTTGAATCAGATGAATATGAGCGCCACTTCATGCCTTATCATCCAGAGTATTCAATTATCACCAACATTGATTTTGACCACCCAGATTATTTTACTAGCATTGATGATGTTTTCAACGCCTTTGATGATTATGCTAAGCAAGTGACTAAGGGACTTTTCATTTACGGAGAGGACACTTACTTGCGCCAAATCACCTCAGATGCTCCAATTTATTATTATGGTTTTGAGGAAAATAATGATTTTACAGCCTATGATTTAGTACGTACGACAACAGGTTCGGATTTCAAAGTTAAGCACGGAGATACAGAATTAGGAACTTTCCATGTTCCAGCATTCGGTAAGCACAACATTCTTAATGCTACGGCAGTGATTGCTAACCTCTATACTGCTGGATTTGATATGGAGCTTGTGGCTGAGCATTTAAAAACTTTTTCTGGTGTGAAACGTCGCTTTACGGAAAAAATTGTAAATAACCAAGTGATTATTGATGACTTTGCTCATCATCCAACGGAAATTATTGCCACTCTTGATGCGGCGCGTCAAAAATACCCATCTAAGGAAATTGTAGCGATTTTCCAACCGCATACTTTCACACGCACGATTGCGCTCTTAGATGAATTTGCTAGTGCCTTGAATGAGGCTGACGCTGTCTACTTAGCTCAAATCTACGGCTCAGCGCGTGAAGTGGATAATGGCGATGTCAAAGTGGAAGATTTAGCGGCTAAAATTAACAAACCGTCTGCAGTGGTAACTGTTGAAAATGTCTCTCCGCTTCTCAATCATGACAATGCTGTTTATGTCTTCATGGGAGCAGGGGATATCCAACTCTACGAACGTTCGTTTGAAGAACTCTTGTCTAATTTGAGTAAAAATAACCAATAGATAGCCGTTGTCAGTTGACGCTAAAGTTAAAAATGAAAATTCAGCTGAAGGAATCGTTTTGACTGCTTTTGGCGTTTTTCTGAGAAGGGGTTTGATGATTTAAAACGTGGCTATCACAAAGGTCGAGACTGCCATTGACAGGGTCACAGCTCTAATCATATGGCAACAATTAGGAAGAAGGGGCGGAACAAGGTTCCAGCCTTTTCCTATTAGGAGAAAGGAAAGTCCTATCGGAGAATAAGAGGCCTCTGAAAGTAACCTCTTTTGCTTCAATGATAGGAATAGGATGTCATTCGTGCTAATTAGGTATGTTACGATGGAAGACTGGGAGGCGATTTGTCAGATAGAGGCGGAGAATTTTTCCCAGCAAGAAGCCTCACCGCCAGAGGATTTGCAAAAGCGTATTGAGTACCTTAGGGATACGTTTTTGGTGGCTGAAATTGATGGGAATATCGCAGGATACATTGTCGGTCCAGCGGTCTGTCAACGTTATTTAAGTGATGATTTGTTTCATGAGGTTAGAAAAAATGCAGAGCAGGGTGGGTTTATTGTTTTAACCAGCTTATCAATTGCAAAAGCATTTCAGGGGCAAGGCGTTGGGACTGCTCTGCTTGCTGCCTTAAAAGACCTAGCCGTTTCTCAAAACCGTCAGGGGATAAGCTTAACATGTCATGATTACCTCATCACCTACTATGAAGCCAATGGCTTTTGTGATGAGGGTGAGTCAGAATCAAGGCATGGCGGAGCTTTTTGGTATAATTTGGTCTGGGAAAACCCTTATTTGGATAAAAAACTTTGAAAATCGGACAAGAAATGCTGAGATACGCCCTAAACAGTTGATTCTAAGCGCTTTTTAGGATATAATGGCGATTGATAATATTAGGAGGACGAAGCTTGACCGATACAAATAAGGACAAGAATGTTCAAGAAGAGTTAGCTAACCTGAGTTTCAAAGAAAAAATCTTGGCAGAGTTAGCCGCTGCGACACAGGAACGTCAGCGAAAACGTGAAGAATGGCAACAGCAAAGCCTAACACCCAATCAAAATTCTGTAGATGACAGTCGCTCATTAGATGAAGCGTTTAGCAACCAAGAATCTAGGGAGATTTCAGAAAATCCAGAGATTGCTGGTTCAGAGACTGTTGAAAGCATCACTGAAATAAAGGCTATCGTTCAAGAGGTTAATGACAGTCAGAGTAATGAGGAACAAAGTGAGTCAATCTCGCCTGATTATTTTGAAAGCTCAGCTGAGCCAGATTATAGTAACCTAGTAGAAGGAATGCTACAAAAAGCTCGTGAGTTTGAAGTTAGTGCTCCTGAGGAAGTTGTTGAAGAAGCTCAAACAAGTGCTGTGATGTCTGACATTCAAGAAAGTAGAGACGATTCTTTAGAAGAAACAAAAGAATTGTTTGATATCAAAGAGTTGGACAGCAAGATTCTTCCGACAAATGAGCATGAGGAGTCTTACAGGGACTCAGAGGATGATATTGAAGAAGTAGGAGTTAAAGACATGAGCCGAGAAAGTCGCAGGAAAACCAATCGCCTTGCCGCTAAAATTTCGACCTTTTTTGTTAGTCTACTAGTTTTCATTATTCTAGTGGGTGGTTTTTTCACTTATCGCTATGTAACGAGTGCTATTGGGCCTTTGGATAGTAAAGCGACAGATTATATCCAAGTTGAAATCCCATCAGGTTCTGGCAATAAGCTTATTGGTAATATCTTAGAGAAAAATGGTGTTATTAAGGATTCACGAGTCTTTAATTTCTATACCAAGTTTAAAAACTACAGTAATTTCCAAAGTGGCTATTATAATTTCCAAAAGAGTATGTCACTAGATGATATTGCAAAATATTTGCAAAAAGGTGGTACAGCGGAACCACAAATGCCTGTTTTAGGTAAGATTGTCGTTCCTGAAGGTTATACGCTTAAGCAAATTTCAGAAGCAGTGACACTAAATGCCAACACTGAAAATGCCCAAGATAAGACGCCGTATACGACAGAAGAGTTCATGGCTACCGTTCAGGATGATGCCTTTATTGCTGAAATGGTGAAGAAATATCCAAAACTTCTAGGAAGTCTTCCAGAAGCTTCTGCGGTTAAATATCGTTTAGAAGGTTATCTTTTCCCAGCGACTTACGACTACTATGAAGGAACGACTATCAAAGATATCGTAGATCAAATGTTAGCTGCTATGGATACTAATCTAGCGCCTTATTACGCAACAATTGAAACTAATGGCATGACTGTTAATCAAATCTTGACCATGGCTTCACTTGTTGAGAAAGAAGGAGCTACAGACGACGATCGTGAAATGATTGCTAGCGTCTTCTATAACCGTTGGAATATTGGGCAACCACTTCAAAGTAACATTGCCATTCTTTATGCGATGGACAAACTTGGAGAAAAAACAACCTTAGCAGAGGATGCTGCTATTGACACTAGCATTAATTCTCCTTATAATATTTATTTGAATACTGGTTTGATGCCTGGTCCAGTAGACAGTCCAGGGTTATCTGCAATCGTTGCAACGATTAGCCCTGCGAATACGAAATATTATTATTTTGTGGCTGATGTCACAACAGGTGCAGTTTACTTCGCTGAAAGTTATGAAGAACATTCAGCAAATGTTGAAAAATATGTTAATAGTAAACTGAATAATTAAAATAGAAATTAAGAAAAGAGAAAAAGATGGCTGAAAAAACCTACCCTATGACCCTTGCTGAGAAAGAGCAACTTGAGAAAGAATTAGAAGAACTTAAATTAGTGCGTCGTCCAGAAGTTGTTGAGCGTATTAAAATTGCACGTTCATATGGCGACCTTTCAGAGAACTCTGAGTACGATGCAGCAAAAGATGAGCAAGCTTTCATCGAAGGACAAATTGTGACAATTGAGACGAAAATTCGCTACGCAGAAATCGTTGATAGCGATGCGATTGCTAAAGATGAAGTTGCTATTGGTAAGACTGTTATCGTCCAAGAAGTTGGAACAACAGATACAGACACTTACCACATTGTTGGTGCTGCTGGAGCAGATATCTTCTCAGGTAAGATTTCTAATGAAAGCCCAATCGCTCAAGCACTTATCGGTAAGAAAAAAGGTGATCTTGCTACTATTGAATCACCTGCAGGTAGCTACGAAGTGAAAATCGTGAGTGTTGAAAAAACAGCATAAGTTTAAAGCTCTAGCATTCGCTAGAGTTTTTTTATTTCACATATAATGTTTACAAATGTAGACATAAAACTTGCATTTTTTCAAAATGGTGATAAAATAAATTTACAGATGTAAATCAAACAGAAAGGAGTTTTTATGTATCACATTTCAGATTCTGAGTGGGAAATCATGCGAGTGATTTGGGCAAAGGAACGTGTTGGAAGTTCAGAGATTATAGAGACCTTATCTCGTAAATGGTCTTGGTCTCCTTCTACTGTTAAGACGTTGCTTGGTCGCTTGGTGGATAAGGGGTTGGTTTCAAGTCAGCGGCAGGGGAGAGCCTATCTTTACCAAGCTGAAATTTCAGAAAAAGAGGCTCATCGTTCGGAAGTTGATGGTGTATTTGCTAAAATTTGCATGACAGAGCATACTAGTCTTATTGACCATCTGATCTCACAAACACCGATGACCTTATCTGATATTGAACGGTTAGAAGCTCTGCTGTTGTCCAAAAAAGAACAGGCAGTTGAGCGTGTCGTTTGTAACTGCGAACCAGGGCAATGTCGCTGCGCTCGTCATATGGAGGTGACTGATGAGTAAGATGAAAGAAACTTTTCTGGTTGAAGGGATGACTTGTGCTTCTTGCGTGCTAAATGTTGAAAATGCGGTAAAAAAACTTGATGGTATTGAATCTGCGGTGGTCAATTTGACAACGGAGAAAATGTCTGTGAATTTTGACAGTGAAAAAGTTTCATCAGAGGTGATTGCTGCAGCAGTTGCAGATGCTGGATACGGGGCTCATGTCTTTGTTGAAGGGCAAGAAAAAAGTCAAGAGGAGCGAGAGCAAGAACATCTTTTGGGGATGAAGACGAGATTAATCTGGTCTGCTGTATTCACCGTCCCTTTGCTTTATATTTCTATGGGGTCAATGTTAGGACTTCCTCTGCCAGAATGGCTGGCGCATGAAACCTCGTCGATACTGTTTGCCCTCAGTCAGTTTCTATTGACTGTGCCAGTTATGGTGATTAGCAGGCGGTTTTATAGCAATGGGTTTAGAGCACTCGTTAAAGGCCATCCCAATATGGATAGTCTAGTGGCAGTGGCTACCAGCGCCGCTTTTCTTTATAGTTTATATGGTTCTTACCACATTTTATTAGGACACTATCATTTTGCCCATGAGTTGTATTACGAGTCAGTTGCGGTGATTTTAACCCTCATTACGCTAGGTAAGTTTTTTGAAACCTTGTCAAAAGGTAGAACTTCTGAGGCTATCAAGAAATTGATGCATTTATCAGCTAAAGAAGCGCGTGTGCTTAGGGATGGTCAGGAAATGACACTTCCTATTGATCAGGTAGTGCTAGGTGACCATGTGATTGTCCGTCCAGGTGAGAAGATTGCAGTAGATGGCAAAGTTATCTCTGGAACATCTTCTGTGGATGAATCAATGCTAACAGGTGAGTCTATTCCAGTAGAAAAGGGGATAGATAGCCAAGTGTTCGGAGGCTCCATCAATTTACAAGGGTCGTTAACGATTCTTGCTGAAAAATTAGGAGAAGAAACCCTCCTCTCGCAGATTATTAAATTAGTTGAAGATGCCCAACAAACCAAGGCACCGATTGCTAAAATGGCAGACCGTGTCTCAGGCGTCTTTGTTCCGATTGTAATGGTGATTGCGGCTGTTTCTGGTTTAGCTTGGTATGTTATTGGTGGTGAGAGTTTCACCTTTGCAATGACGGTTGCGGTGGCAGTTCTTGTCATTGCCTGCCCGTGTGCCTTGGGGCTAGCGACACCAACGGCTATCATGGTGGGAACTGGTTTGGGGGCTTCTAACGGCATTCTCTTTAAAACAGGTGATAGTCTTGAGATGACACATCAAGTGGATACCATCGTTTTTGACAAAACAGGGACGATTACAAGAGGAAAGCCAGAGCTGGTATCGTTTTATAGCTATGATAGTCGAGGGGATATCTTGCAACTCGTGGCTTCTTTGGAACGTTTGTCAGAACATCCTATTAGCTCTGCCATTGTCCACAAAGCAAAACAAGAGCAATTAGCCTTACAAACAGTTGTTGATTTTGAGTCCTTGTCTGGATTTGGTCTAAAAGGCAAGGTTGCAGGGCTGGAACTTCTAGTCGGCAATCGCGCCCTCATGGAAAACAATGCTATTGATTTATCGGTAACCCAAGAGGATTTTGTCAGGTTAACAAGAGAAGGTCAAACGCCAGTATTCGCAGCTATTAATGGTCGTCTTGTGGCATTAATTGGGGTAGCTGATCAGCTGAAAGACGACAGTCAGCTAGCGCTTGAGAGATTGAAAAAGCAAGGTCTAGAAGTGATTATGCTGACAGGAGACAATGAGGTGACGGCGTCTGCCATTGCCCAAAAAGCAGGGATTGATCAGGTTATTAGCCAAGTCTTACCAGATCAGAAAGCTAAAGTCATTGCTGACCTCAAAGCCCAAGGTAAAAAGGTGGCGATGGTAGGTGATGGCATCAACGATGCGCCTGCTCTAGCTTTGGCAGATATTGGGCTTGCAATGGGAGCTGGTACTGATATCGCAATTGAATCGGCGGATGTTGTCTTGATGAAGCCTGAGTTGATGGATGTGGTAAAGGCTTTGCAAATTAGCAGAGCTACCCTGACCACTATTAAGGAAAATCTATTCTGGGCCTTTATCTACAATGTCTTAGCCATTCCAGTGGCGATGGGAATCTTGCATCTCTTTGGTGGACCGCTTCTGAATCCCATGTTAGCAGGGCTTGCGATGAGCTTTAGCTCGGTTTCTGTGGTAGCAAATAGCCTGCGCCTAAAATTTAAAAAGTTTTAGCTATTTAGATAATAAGAACCCAGAAAAATGTTATCAAACGAAAGGAAAAACATATGAAAACTTATCAAATTCTCGGAATGAAATGTGATGGCTGTGTCAAAACAGTCACTGAAAAACTGTCAAAAGTTCCAGGTGTCAAATCTGTTCAAGTTGACCTAGAGAAAAAACAAGCAACAATTGAAGGAAAACCTTTGAAATTCTTGCTCAAAGGCGCTCTAAAAGGAACAAAATTTGAGCTAGGTGAAGAAGTGTAATTAGGAAATAAGATGAACGAAGTTCATCACGTTCGTATAGGATGGCCGCTAACGATTGCGTGGTAGTAAAATAGTCTAGTGGACTATTTTAGGTGGACACTTGAAAATGAAGAAGTGTCCAGTTAGAGACTTCCGATCAACCACTGCGTCAATCTGCTATTTCTATCCCAAAAAGGAGGTTGAGACATTTTGTCCCAGTCTCGTTTTTCATAACTGTAACCCTTTTCTTTCTCATCAAATCATGGTAAACTAAGAGAGCTAAAAGAGGACGTCGCTAAATAGACAAACGGACTCGCAAAACAGGTAACAATTATTTTTTAGAAGGAATATGAAGCGGTCTTATATGGGGGATAGCTCTTATGTCAGACGGTTTTGGTATGAACATTGGACGGGACATTTTGGAATATTTTAAGTTTGATTGGAACGGTTGCTTTTGCCTTGTCGGGAGCCATTGTTGCGATGGAAGAAGATTTTGATATCTTGGGGATCTTTGTTCTAGGCTTTATGACGGCTTTTGGCGGTGGAACTATCAGAAATCTGCTAATTGGGCTTCCTATGTCTGCCCTTTGGAGCCAAGGGATTGGGTTTAATGTAGCTTTTATTGCCATGCTTTTGCTCATTTTCATGCCTCAGCTGGTGACGCGTCATTGGGAAAAAGCAGGGCTTCTCACAGATGCCATAGGTCTTGCAGCTTTTTCGATTCAAGGAGCGATTTATGCTGAAAACCTTGGTCAACCCTTGAGTGCAGTCATTGTTGCCGCAGTTTTAACGGGAACAGGTGGCGGTGTTGTTCGTGATGTTTTAGCGGGACGAAAACCAGGAATTCTCAGAAGTGAAATTTATGCAGGATGGTCAATCTTAGCAGCAGTATTAATCCATTTTCATTTTATTAAGGGAGAAATTGCCTACTACCTTTTGGTTGTCATTATCACAGCCTTAAGAGTTTATGGCGTCAAACGCAACTGGCACCTACCAAAAGCAAAATGGACAAAAGAGATGTGATAAGGTGATACGTATTAAGTACAGTTATTAGGAAATACCTCATTGATGAAAGCGGTAATATTTTTCTTTACCGCTTTTTATTCTATGCTATAATAATAGAGAAAGGTTAAGAACTTCTACTATTAGTTATTTGAATTGAAATCGTCGCTTTCGGCTTGCTGTATTTTTTGAGTTGTCTGCGTTTTTAAAGATAATTCATTTCGCGGTAATCTTCTAAAAGCTTGATATATCAGTGATGTTGGATTGGATTACAAACAGAAGTTCTAGGGATTGAATATGATAAAATTAATTGCAATAGATATGGATGGCACACTTCTCAATCACGATAAAAAGATTCCTGAGGATAATATCCGTGCTATCCGAAAAGCTGCAGAAGCGGGCATCAAGGTGGTAATCTGCACAGGGCGTATGCAGTCTGGTGTTATTCCTTATTTTGAACAGCTGGATTTTGCAGGACATGATGAGTACGCTATTTTAAACAATGGTTGTTCGGTTCATCATACCTCTGACTGGAGTTTACATTCTTATGAGGAGCTGTCACGTGAGGACGTTGCTCTTTTGGCAAAAGCTAGCGTAGATTATCCAGGGGTTCATTTGACCTTTGCAGATAAGACTGATTATACGGTTTTAGATACTGAGGTGCCAGAGATCGTCGCCTACGATGCAGGGCTTGTTTTTACCAAAGCAAAACCAGTCAATGATGTTACAGTCTTTGGTAATGCACCAATTTTTCAAGCAATGTACCTAGCTGATAAGGAAGTGTTAGATGTTTTCCAAGAAGAGCAAGAAGCCCTGTTATCAGAAAAATTTAGTACGGTTCGCAGCCAATCCTACATCTATGAAGCTATGCCAACAGGTGTCACAAAGGCAAGTGCTTTAGCTAAACTCTCAGCAGAGCTAGGCATTTCTCCAGATGAGGTGATGGCAATAGGAGACGCTGAGAACGATTTAGAAATGCTAGAATTTGCAGGTGTCAGCGTTGCTATGGGAAATGCGAGTGAGACGGTTAAGGCAGTCGCAAAGTATGAAACTGCTACTTGTGATGACGCAGGAGTGGCAAGAGCTATTGAAACTTATGCTCTCGTGTAGTTAGGGCTGGTAAAAATAGCAATAATATGCTATAATGAAGATACTTTGATAATTAAAACAAATCTCTTGGAGGAGAACAATGACTTGGAAAATTGTAGCCGATTCAGGCTGTGACTTTAGAGAAATCGAAAATCTAGCGGCAAGTGCTAAATTTGTCTCTGTCCCGCTAACGATTCAAATTGGATCTGAGGTCTATGTAGATGATAGTGGGCTTGACATTGATCGTATGATGACTAATATGTACGCTTCATCTGCGGCAGCAAGTTCTGCCTGTCCAAGCCCAGATGCCTATGCAAGAGCTTTTGAAGGCGCACAAAATATTTTGGTCTTTACCATCACTGGTGGTCTCTCAGGAAGCTATAACAGTGCTCGTGTGGCTAAAGAGATGTTTCTTGAAAATCACCCTAATATCAACATTCATATTGTTGATAGTCTGTCAGCAGGGGGAGAGCTTGATCTTTTAGTGAGCCATGCGAATGAGCTTATTGCCAAAGAGCTGAGTTTCGAAGAAGTTGTTTCGGAAATGACAGCCTATCAAGCCAAAACAAAGCTGATTTTTGCCCTTGCCAAAGTTGATAATTTGGTTAAAAATGGGCGTTTGAGCAAATTACTTGGAAAAGTGGTAGGCTTGCTTAATATTCGTATGGTTGGTGAAGCCAGTGAAGAAGGCAAACTAGAGCTTCTTCAAAAACCTCGCGGACAGAAAAAAGCGGTGGTTGCTTTAGTTGATGAAATGCTAAAAGCAGGTTACCAAGGTGGCAAGGCTATTATTGCGCATCGCAATAATGATAAAATTTGCCAACAAATTCGTGAAGCTATCCATGCCAAGTTTCCAGGTGCAGATATCCAAGCTGTTCCAACATCTGGACTCTGTTCATTCTATGCCGAAGAAGGTGGCATTTTGATGGGATATGAAATTGCTTAATGATTATCGGATAGATAAGAATTTTTAAGATTGTTATAAACTAAGAAGCGTAAGGACAGAGTTTAAAAGCTGGCGTTACGCTTTTTTATTGTGTAGGTAAATGATATAGTCACTGGACTATATACAAAAAAGTACCACACTGTGGCACTTTTTCTTATTGTTGAGGGACAGCTAGTGTCGTTTGTTCAACGTAGGTAGCTTGAATAGTTGCAGATACCGTATCAAGTCGTTTTTGGAGCTCAGCTTTTTTATCAGCAGAAGTCAGTAGGTTAATCGCAGCCTGTGCAACATCGACATTATAAAGGATTTGGTAGCCTTCAGCATTTGCGACGGCTGTTTCAGCTGCTGCTTGGTTGGCCAATTCTGTGCTTACCGCATCAAGACGTTTTTGAAGACCATCTTTCTTAGCTTGATCCGCAACAGTTGCGACTTGATCTTGAAGAGCTACTAAAGCTTCATTGCTTGGCGCTTTTTCTAAATCTGAGAGAGCTGCCTCTAATTCCATTAAATGCTTCTCTTCAGGTGATAGGTCTTTTTCAGCTGTTGCTTCTTGGGCAACTTTTGAAGCAGTATTAGCTGTTTGGGCGCTTGATTGATAAGTACCAAAGTTTTGACCAAATACTAGATAGAGGGCAGCCAATGCTGATAGGACGATGACACTGAGAAAAAGGTAAAAATACTCGCTTTTTGATGATTTCATAGAACTTCCTTTAAAAATTACAAAATAATACAGTATATATTATATAGGAAATGTCATAAATTTCAACAGATTTGACGAAAAAGTTGAGGAAAAAATAGATTTTATAAAAAATGCCAAATTTCAAGTTCAAGTTAGGCAGTCTGTAAAAACTCTATAGGAGATTTATAATTGAATAGTTTCTTTGGATAGTTGTTAATCCAGTTTTCAATAAATGCGACTTGTTGTTGAGTCGCATTTTTGCTTCCCTTAGGCAACCAACGCCGGATGAGTCTATTATGATTCTCATTAGTCCCACGCTCCCAAGAAGAATACGGGTGGGCATAGTAGATATGAGCAGGGTCAAAAACTTCTGCTAAACGACTGAACTCAGCCCCGTTATCAGCTGTGATAGAGTTCATTTGATAATCCTTGAGGATTGCTTTCAGAGCTTGATTGACTGAAGACGCGGACTTATCGGGAATGAGTCGAATGATTTGATAACGACTCTTTCTATCGGTTAGTGTCAACAGACACTCGTTTTTTGCCCGTGTTTGAATAACCGTATCAATTTCAAAATCACCGATATTCTCACGCTTATTAATGCTTTCTGGTCGTTCCTCAATAGACTTTCCAGCTGGCTTAAAATTGGGACTAGCATGCTTTTTCTTAGCTTTCTCTTGTCGAGGATAAAGCATATCAGCCTTGGTCAATCCTAAGTGTCCATGATGAATCCAGTAGTAAATGGTGGAGATGGGAACAGGTATCCCTTTTGACTTTACCATCATCTCGGGAGAATATTTCTGTTCGATGTAGTGAGTTATCTTTTCTTTGAGTCCCTTGGTTAGGGAGAGCTGTTTAACAGAACGTTTACGATTGTTTTGATAGGCTTTTTGAGCGAAATCAGCTGAGTAGATCACTTCAAATTTTCCTTTACGCACTTGTTGTCTAACCTGACCACGTTTGACTTCGTTGTGAATGGTTTGAGGAGCTTTAGCTAATCTCCTAGCGATTTCACGATTTGAGAGCCCTTCTTGAAGCCAACGTTCAATCATTCTACGTTCAGTTAGTGTCAAATGTTTACTTTTTGGTGTATAATAGTTTTGCATCTCAGAATCTTTCTAATTGTTGTTGTGGTGATTACAATTATATCTCTCTGAGATGTTTTTTGATACCCTTAGGTGGCTAACTTCATTTTAGAACTTTCCATTTTATAAAAAATAAGGAGCAGAGAGAGCAGGTTTAGGGAAAATAGGGTTAGTCAAAGAGGTGTAGTGGCGTTCTTATAGTGAGTACATGAGGGGGGAAGTAGGAAAAGACAAGTAGCTGGCTTTCACCTTTATCGAAAATGGTCATTAACTAATCGAAAGATACCTCTGTTGAATTAGCTAATTGAACAATGTTATTTATTAGAAATGTAATGACTCAATTGGATGAGATAATGAAGAAAAACCTAGGGAGACAGAATTGAAATGACTGTTTTTCTAGGTTTTTTGTGTGAATCAATATTAGAGTTGTGCTTTTGTTTTAATAATTATTTCAAGTAACGTATAATAGAGAAAAAGAATACACTGGAGATGATGTGATGACGAAAGAAGGCATGCGCTTAGTAGCAATGATAGAAGAAAAAAATGGTAAATATGATGTTATTAACTTTTTACCTGATGTACAACTTGAGCATATTCATGATAAGAATTTTAAAGTTATTGAAAAAGAAGACTATGTAAAAGTACTGTATTCACAAGGAATTGAGGATGTGACAGTTATTGTTGGTGAAAATGGTGTTGGTAAGACGAGATTGATGAGAAGTCTTTCAAAGCCTCAATTTTATGAGAGTGGCAAAAAAATATATTTGATTTTTAAACAGAATACTAATTGGATACATCTTAGACTGGTACCTGAAGGGGAAAGAATAAGCTCGAAAGGCTATCAGGTATTCAATCTATTTAATTCGGAAGGAGAAGAACTTGAATTTGACTCCCCATTTGCGAATAGTAACCATTCCAAGGTTGATACCATACTTATCTCTAATAGTTTAGAATTAAATTATGATGATAATGGAATATCTGATAAAGTATTCGGCCAAGATAAAAGTACAATTAGTTTGATTAATGAAAGAGGGATAGATTATCAAAGTTTTATAAGACAAGATGCAACAAATCAAATACTTTTTTTAATTCGGACAAATGAAAAAGGAGAAAGCTTTAAAAGTCGGTTGAGCGATATGGTTGATTTTTCAACCAAGAGTATTCGTCTTGGAATTGATAAAGGAAGAGTTGATCGTGATAGAAATTATAGAGAGTCAATAGAAGATAATTTAGCTTATAGGTGGGGTGTTTATAATTACGGATACAATGTATTGGAGTCTGCTGATGAATTCATTGATGAGAGAATTAATGAATCCCTTTTAAAAGAAATTGGAATTGATGATAAAGAGATTGAAAAAATTAAAGAACAATTTTGTAATTATTACAAAATAAATATAGAAGCTATCAAAGATGCAATTGGGGAGCGAGTTAGTAAATATCTTGATGACGAGAATAATAGTTTTTCATATCTTGATTTATTACAATACAAGGATGATTTAGAAGAATTACAATCTACAATAATCAATGCCTATAGACAATGCTTTATCAGCATTTTAGCTTTATCTGATAAACGTAAAAATTCAAATCAGAGAGATGTACAAGAGTTATGTCAAGTATTAAAAGCAAATCCAAAGATTCCTTTTTCTATAAATAAAATAGTAAGTGGGATTGATAATAGTAAAAACAGTAATCTTAGAGGGAATCCTGAAAGTTATGCAGAGATATTATCAAAGTTTTATGCCTATAGTATAATGGAAGATAGTGAGTTGTTTGAAAACTTAAAAAACAATTTAGATTTAGATGATAAGTATATGAAAGATTTTCAAGTTTGGTTAGAAATCTTTGATGATGTTTTTAATTTCAGTGGAGAACAAGAAAATGCACTGTTTAATATAGAAACAGAGAATTTTAAAGAATTTATTTCTAATCTGATTGCAGATGAAAATACTATTCTTTATCATAGAGAGTTATTGATGAATTTTATTAAATTTTTAAATTCACCTATACCGGAGGGAAATTATCATTTTCGATTATTGAAACAACTAAGGGAATATTGGTCTCTAGACTGGAAAGGCTTGAGTTCTGGGGAATACTCTTTATTAAACCAATTTGGAAGATTAAATTCTGTTGAAAAAGAGGGAACTAAAGGTAGTCTTGTAATACTATTCGACGAAGTTGATCTTGGTCTCCATCCCGAATGGCAACGACGTTGGCTTAACATTGCGCTTCCCATTATTAGTGAGATATTTAAGGATAAGCGTGTGCAAATTATTATGACAACACATTCGCCAATTATGCTATCTGATATCTATTCTGAGAATGTCATCATGCTTAAAAAGGACCAGGAAACTGGCGATCGGATTGTTCAATATGGCTATGAGGAGAAAAAATTAACATTTGGTCAAAATATTCATGATTTATTTACTGATTCTTTCTTCTTAGAGAGTACTAAAGGAGAGTATTCCACTAAGGTTATGAATGCTTTAATTCAATCTTTGTATCGGTTATCTAATTGGGACGATAAAGATAACTATATAAGAGAGCGTTTTATTAAATTGTGGAAAAAAGAATTCAAAACAGAATTTGATAAGAACGATAAAGGTCAGAATGCAAGTAAAAAGAGAGAATTTGAGCAAGAATTTCAAAATAAATTAAGAGATGGAGCATTTTTGGAGAAATCAGAACAGAGAGATAAATTTGAAGATGAACGTCAGATAAATATCAAAAATGAACTACGAGACTTCTTAGAGAAAAATTATATATCTACTTCTGAAAGAGATATAGACGATTCCTGTGCAGCAATTTATTATAAAAAGATAATAGATAATATTGGTGAGGAACTTATTAGAAAAAAACTGCTGGCATTATTTGATTCTTTGTCTATATTTAAACCCAAAGAAGAAGTAGGTACCAAACTGATAAAAGAATTTTCTGCTTTATCAGAAGAAGATAAACACCGTGCTCTAAAATTATTAGCGGATGAGAAAATAGGGAATGATAAATGATTTATATAGATACGAGTAGTTATCATCAGGTTAACAACCAAGATAAATCTGTTGAAATGATATACTTTGATGCCATTCAAAAGCTGTACAATAGTGCTACAAAATTTAGATTAGGAAACAAAAGTAAATTATTGAAACAATTTTTTAATGACTGTTGTGATAAGGAACTTCTTGGCGAGCTTGGACTGATACATGAGAAGACTATTTTAAAAAATTTAATCCTGATGTCACCTGAGAAAATTGAAAAATTGGTTGCAGAGATAGATGTTAGCAAATTTCGTGATGATTTTAATAAATTGAGAAAAAAGAAACCTAATAAAGAGGATATAGAATTAGTGCCGGAGAAAGTCAAGGCAGCGTATTTGTTAAAAGAACAATATCAAAAATCTAGTGGAATCATGAGTCAGAAAGTTGATTCGATAAGAGGCGGCGGACAAATGAATATGTTCCTTGTTGAAATCTTAGCTATTACAGTTTGCCCCTACTGTAACCGAAATTTTATCAACAATAGAGGTGATAAATTCTCAGCACAAATGGATCATTTTTATAGTAAAGATGACTACCCATTTTTGGCTGTTAGTCTTTACAACTTGATTCCAACGTGCGGTGCCTGTAATCATATCAAATCAACTCAAAATTTTCATATCCATCCTTTTTTAAAACCCAAGCAAGAAGATAGTTTTACTTTTGGGTATCAGTACACTTCTTTGGGAGATATGGAGATTAAGATAGCAACTAGTGATAGAAGAAAAAATGATTTTGAGGCTATTCGACTAGAGGAAGCTTACCAAATTCATCATATAGATGTTCGTAACATGTTGAAAAGAGAGGAAAGGTATTCGAAGGGTTATCGCAAAGAGTTGCAAGAACTATTCAAAAGTGAGGTGGGAGGCTCAAGTAGTATTTTTAATGAATCCTTTAATCTTGAATTAACTAATGACGAAATCGACCGTATGATTTATGGTGATGCTATCTTTGAAGAGGATATTAAAAACATTCCTCTTGGGAAATTCCGAAAGGATATCTACAAAGAGATAAAATCTCTGCGTGGATATTAGACAACCTCTTCATTTTCTGCTATAATATTTTCCAAGAAAGAATGTTATTCTGACTGTTTCTTTAGCGAGTTCGGGGTGGTGGAAGCCGAATAGGGATGCAGAGTAATTGGCGCTTTCGCTTGACGTGTCAAGTTAACAACGAAATAAATGAAGTAATAAATTAGGGTGGAACCGCGTTTTCAACGCCCCTATGTCAGATGGCATGGGAGTGGGGAGCGTGGTTCTTTTTCATTGCTAGCGCCAGCCATTTTACAAAAATAAAAAGGAGTAATTCATGTCAACTAAAAAATTAACTTTCCAAGAAATTATCTTGACCTTGCAACAATACTGGAATGATCAAGGCTGTATGTTGATGCAGGCTTACGATAATGAAAAAGGTGCGGGAACTATGTCGCCTTACACTTTCCTGCGTGCGATTGGTCCTGAGCCTTGGAATGCGGCTTATGTAGAGCCAAGTCGTCGTCCTGCGGATGGGCGTTATGGGGAAAACCCAAACCGTTTGTACCAACACCACCAATTCCAAGTGGTCATGAAGCCATCACCGTCAAACATTCAAGAACTTTACCTTGAGTCGTTGGAAAAATTGGGGATTAACCCGTTAGAACACGATATTCGTTTCGTTGAAGATAACTGGGAAAACCCATCAACTGGTTCAGCTGGTCTTGGTTGGGAAGTGTGGCTTGATGGAATGGAAATCACTCAGTTCACTTACTTCCAACAAGTCGGTGGCTTGGCAACAAGTCCTGTAACTGCTGAGGTAACTTACGGTCTGGAACGTTTGGCGTCATATATCCAAGAAGTGGATTCGGTTTATGACATCGAGTGGGCACCAGGGGTTAAATACGGTGAAATCTTCTTGCAACCAGAGTTTGAGCATTCAAAATACAGCTTTGAAATTTCAAACCAAGACATGCTTCTTGAAAACTTTGAGAAATTTGAAAAAGAAGCAGCGCGTGCTTTGGAAGAAGGCTTGGTGCACCCAGCCTATGACTATGTGCTTAAATGTTCACATACCTTTAACTTGCTTGATGCGCGTGGTGCCGTTTCTGTAACAGAACGTGCTGGCTACATCGCCCGCATCCGTAACCTTGCTCGTGTTGTCGCTAAAACCTTTGTCGCAGAACGTAAAAAACTCGGCTTCCCACTTTTGGATGAAGAAACACGCGTTAAATTGTTAGCGGAAGACGCAGAGTAGTTCAAATTAGACATTTAAAAAGCGAAAAATAGCGCGACCGTAGGTCGCTCAAAGCTGAACACTAGCCGCAGTGATGAAAAAATTGTCACCAGCTATGGTGACAATTGGGGGAAGGTTGAGAGACTGAGGCTCTCAACTTAGCCATGGAACTCCGTAGGAGGTCGCTGGCGTCCCCATCACATAAGGCTAGTGTTAAAAAGAAAGGGAATTATGGTTAAAAATTTATTAATTGAACTTGGCTTGGAAGAACTTCCAGCCTACGTTGTAACCCCAAGTGAAAAACAACTTGGTGAAAAAATGGCAGCCTTTTTAACGGATAATCGTTTGGCGTTTGAGGGTATTCAAACCTTCTCAACGCCACGCCGTTTGGCAGTTCGAGTAACAGGTTTGGCAGATGCTCAAACAGACTTGACAGAGGACTTTAAAGGTCCTGCTAAGAAAATTGCTTTGGATAGCGATGGTAACTTTACCAAGGCAGCAGAAGGTTTTGTTCGTGGTAAAGGATTGACAACTGCCGATATTCGCTTTGAAGAAATTAAAGGCGAAGAGTACGTTTATGTGACGAAAAATGAAGCTGGTAAACCGGCTAAGGAAGTCCTTGCAGGGGTGCCTGAGGTGCTTGCTAGCTTGACGTTCCCAGTCAGCATGCATTGGGCTAAGAACAGTTTTGAGTACATTCGTCCTGTTCACACCTTGACAGTTCTCTTGGATGATGAGGCGCTGGAGCTTGACTTCTTGGATATCCATTCTGGACGCGTCAGCCGTGGTCACCGTTTCTTGGGGCAAGAAACTGAGATTGCCTCAGCAGATTCTTACGAAGCTGATTTGCGCAGCCAATTTGTCATCGCAGACGCTAAAGAGCGTGAAAACATGATTGTGGAGCAAATTAAGGCGATTGAAACAGAACAAAATGTTCAGGTGGAGATTGACGAAGGCTTGTTGAATGAGGTCTTGAACCTTGTCGAGTACCCAACTGCCTTCATGGGTAGCTTTGATGAAAAATACCTTGATGTTCCAGAGGAAGTTTTGGTCACTTCAATGAAAAACCACCAACGTTATTTTGTGGTGCGTGATCAGGCTGGTAAACTCATGCCAAACTTCATTTCGGTGCGTAATGGTAACGCTGAGCACATTGAAAATGTGGTTAAAGGAAATGAAAAAGTGCTTGTGGCACGTTTGGAAGATGGGGAATTCTTCTGGCGTGAAGACCAAAAATTGCAGATTGCTGACCTTGTGGCAAAATTAGCAAACGTGACCTTCCATGAGAAGATTGGTTCTCTTGCTGAGCACATGAACCGTGCTCAAGTCATTGCCGCGTCACTTGCCAAACAAGCTGGTCTGTCAGCAGAAGAAACAGCTGCGGTTGACCGTGCGAGCCAAATCTACAAGTTTGACCTCTTGACAGGCATGGTTGGTGAGTTTGACGAGCTTCAAGGGATTATGGGTGAGAAATACGCCCTTCTTGCGGGTGAGGACAAGGCTGTTGCGGCAGCGATTCGTGAGCACTACTTGCCAAATTCAGCCGAGGGTGAGCTTCCTGAGACAAAGGTTGGTGCGGTGCTTGCCTTGGCTGATAAGCTAGATACCCTCTTATCATTCTTCTCAGTAGGACTCATTCCGAGTGGATCTAACGACCCTTACGCCCTTCGCCGTGCGACTCAAGGGATTGTCCGTATCTTGGATGCCTTTGGTTGGACTATTCCAATGGATGAGCTGGTTGACAGCCTTTACGCCCTATCATTTGATAGCTTGACCTATGACAACAAGGCTGAGGTTATCAGCTTTATCAAGGCGCGTGTGGACAAGATGATGGGCAAAACGCCAAAAGACATCAAGGAAGCTGTTCTTGCAGGCTCTACCTTCGTTGTACCAGAGATGTTGGCAGCGGCAGAAGCCCTTGTGGCGGCTAGTCAAACGGATGGCTACAAAGCAGCAGTTGAGTCACTCTCTCGTGTCTTTAATTTGGCGGAAAAAGCTGACGCTACGGTAGCCGTTGACAGCAGCCTATTTGAAAATGACTCTGAAAAAGCATTAGCAGAAGCTATCTCTAGCTTGACATTGACAGGTAGTGTTTCTGAAAAATTAGTGAAACTCTTTGCGCTTAGCCCAGTTATTGATGCTTTCTTTGATAATACAATGGTTATGGCAGACGATGAAGCAGTGAAAGCAAACCGTTTGGCACTTCTTGCTAGCCTAGCCTCAAAAGCCAACACTGTAGCTACCTTTAACCAGTTGAATACGAAGTAAGCTTAAATGGAACTTTTCTATGACATAAGAAATATGATGACTTTTTATGTCCTAATACCGTTACAGGTTTTTGGGTTGATTATCGCTCTCTTTTTCATCTTTCGCTGGGTTCGTACAACCTATAAGCGAAAGAAAGGACAAGCTAGACCAGCGGTGAGGCGCAAAACATTAAAGCAGAATTGTACACACGAAACAATCGGCTATTTTTCGAGGGTTTTGCCTTTTAAAAAGTCTCGTGTCAATATTTATTCTTATTCAGTAGATGGTAAGTACTATGAAATTTATGACGTTATTATCTACCGTATGGGGAAGGTCTATAAACTAGGTCCAATCCCTATTGGATACGAAATGAAATCTAAGTTACCAGACCTTGAAAGGGTCCGAATACGTTATAATCCTCTGAATCCTCAAGAGGCTTATTTACCAGATAATGAAGGAAAATGGACACTATCATAAGCTATAAAGAAAGGAGTAGGTATGGAACAAGCAAAAATTGACCGTATCAATGAGCTAGCGCGTAAGAAAAAATCAGTTGGTTTAACCGCTGAGGAAAAAGTTGAGCAAGCTAAATTGCGTGAAGAATACATCGAAGGTTACCGTCGTGCGGTTCGTCACCATATTGCAGGTATTAAAGTCGTCGATGAAGATGGGAATGACGTGACACCAGAAAAATTACGTCAACTCCAACGTGAGAAAGGTCTTCACGGACGCTCACTAGATGACCCAAATTCGTAATGTAATAGTAAAAAATCCCTTGCCTTGGCAGGGATTTTTCATTACTGTGATAAGTAATCAATTCGTTCTTTGTTAGCTCCTAGGGCGCGTTCGTATTTTCCAGTATCGTTGGCTTGGAAATAGTTAGCGCCTAGTAGTTTATCTGGTAAGTATTGCTGTTTCACCCATTTTTCGGGATAGGCATGTGGGTAGAGGTAATCAACGGCATTTCCTAATTCTTTACTGCCAGAATAATGCCCATCACGGAGATGTCTTGGAATTGGTAGACTACCAGATTTTCTTAAATCAGCTAGAGCAGCGTCCATAGCAGCATAGGCTGAGTTGGACTTAGGTGAGAGGGCTAAGTCTATGACAACATTGGCAATCAGGATGCGAGCTTCAGGGAAGCCGATTTTCTGAGCTGCTTCTAAAGCGGTTACGGTGTGGATTTGTGCCTCAGGGTTGGCAAGTCCAATATCTTCATAGGCAATCACAGTTAATCGTCTGGCAAGACTTGGTAAATCCCCAGCTTCAACGAGCCGTGCTGCATAGTGTAGCGCAGCATTGACATCAGAACCACGGATAGATTTTTGAAGAGCAGAGAGGACATCGTAGTGTCCATCTCCGTCTTTGTCCATGGTGATATAACTTCGTTGCAAGCTATTCTCGACCGTTTCGAGAGTAATGTGCCGACAGCCAGTATTATCTTCTTGCGTAGACATCACAGCTAAATCAAGTGAATTATAGGCTGAACGAAGGTCACCATTTGTAGCGGTAGCTATAAAATCTAGGGCGTCTTCATCGAGTTTAACGTCAAAGGAAAAGCCACGGTCTTTGTCTGAAATAGCCTGTTTAATAGCTTCTTTAATATCACCGTTGGATAAAGGTTCTAGCTCAAAAATTTGGACACGTGAACGAATGGCAGGAGTGACGGAGAAAAAGGGATTTTCTGTCGTTGCCCCAATCATAATGATATTGCCATTTTCTAACAGCGGTAATAGGAAATCTTGCTTAGTCTTATCAAGCCTGTGAATCTCATCAAGCAGGAGAACGAGACCGCCAGAGAATTTAGCTTCCTCAGCAATCTCTTGGAGACGCTTTTTACTATCTACCGTAGCGTTAAAGGTGCGGAAAGCCCACTTGGTTGTTCCAGCGATGGCACTAGCAATCGAGGTTTTGCCAATACCAGGAGGTCCGTAGAGGATCATGGAAGATAGCATATTGGCATCAACCATACGGCGAATAATCTTGCCTTCCCCAACGAGGTGTTTCTGGCCGATGACTTCTGAAATATTTCTTGGTCGCATCCGTAATGCTAAATTATCAGGCATAATCCTCCTCCAAATTCATTCTATGGTTAAATCGTGTGTTAAAAGCGTAGTTGCTAGCTAAGGGCTTTTGTTTATGGTCAGAGTAGCTTAATCTAGAAACTCAAAGGTTTAGTTACAGAAAGAGTTCTTCTAATGTCTTAGCAACCCCATCTTCGTTATTAGTCCAAGCGATTTGCTCATCAGCAAAATCAAGAAGGAGCGGATTGGCATTTTTCATCGCATAACCTGTGCTGGCAAAAGCAAGCATTTCAGTATCGTTGTGCTCGTCACCAAAAGCGATGAGTTTACTTTTATCGATATTTAAAGCGTTCAGCAGGTATTTGAGAGCGTAAGCTTTGTTGACCCCTTTAGGAGAACATTCCAAGATATTGAGCGGTCCACCCCACGAATCCACTTCCATTTCTTCTGAAAAATGCTGGCGCAACTCACTTGCGAGTGCGTATTTATCCTCAACTCTAGTCTGGAACAAGATAGCATTAGGATTTTTAGTGATTTTCTCAGTCACTAATTTCATCTTGTCTGTGATTTTAGACACTCCAAACAATTGAGGTTCAATGGTCTCTGGAAAATCGGTTGTGATATAAAATTTCTTACGGTATTCGCTGGCGATGAAATCTGCTTGAATCTGCTCAGCTTTTCCCAAAAGTTCTAAAAGATAACGACGATCAATCGTCACGCTATGCTCGTAAGCCCACTTGCTCTCAGGAATGTGCGTGAGAGAACCGTTGAAATTAATCATCGGTGTGTGAAGTCCCAACTGCTGATAATATGGAAAAGCAGTGCGATAAGGGCGGCCTGTAGAGATAATTACCTGATGGCCTTTCTTCTGAACTTTTTGCAAGGTGTTAACAGTATAATCAGAGATGGTGTGATCGCTTCTCAACAGCGTTCCATCCAAATCAATAGCAATAATTTTTTTAGTCATGGGACTTATTATAGCAAAAAAAGACTAAAAAATCAGAGAAAGTTCATTGCCTTTCCCTGATTTTTTCTTAGTTTTTACGACGAATTTTGTTCCAGATGAGCTGGATGAGTGTCGGAAGTTTAACGACATTTTCGTTGCCGATATGCTGACGAGCGATTTTTAAGATGGCTCCTGAGTCTTTGGAAGCAAACAAGAATTTACCGCTATCGGTATATACTTCAAAGTGACGACTGATTTTTTTGCCAGTCACATTGGCTCCGATTTTTTGCATGTTTTTCCAAGGGATTTGGATGTATTGTTCAACATTGACATCAGGATAAAATTCCAAGGCAGCATCGCCGACTAGAAATTTCCCAACCTTGCTACCAATACCGAAGTAAGACACGCCAGTTGTTTGGAAGTTGATTGTTTTATTTAAAGATTGTGCCATGAAGTCTCCTATTTTTCTGAAATATGACTAGCGATAAGATCAAGTTGACCAGAGAACGTCCATTCTGTGATGGTGTTTGGAAGGATAAAGTGGTCTCCTTTTTTGAGGGAAAAGCTTGCGCCACTACAGTTGATGTCACCTTCTCCCTCTAAAACACTAACAAGAAGGTAAGGAGCTGTCTGCTGCATGTCAGCTTTGCCATTGACCAGCCAATGATAGACGGTGAAAAAGTCATTAGAAACCAGTAAGGTTGATGTCAAATCCCCCGTTTTTAAGGTAGCTGGATGGCTATTTTGAGGTTGACCAATGTAGGTCACATCGACAGATTGTTGCAGGTGAAGTTCTCGCGTCTGCCCCTTATCATCTTTGCGGTCAAAATCGTAAACCCTGTAAGTTGTGTCGCTAGACTGCTGTGTTTCAAGGATCATAATTCCTTTGCCGATAGCGTGAATGGTACCGCTAGGAACGTAGAAAAAGTCACCAGCTTTAACAGGAATACGTGTTAAAAGACTGTCCCAGTCACTCTTTTCAATCATGTCTTGAAGTTCTTCTGATGATTTTGCGTTATGCCCATATATAATTTCAGCCCCTTCATCAGCAGCGATGACATACCAGCATTCTGTTTTTCCGAGTTCTCCCTCATGTTTCAAAGCATAGCTATCATCGGGATGAACTTGGACGCTGAGCCAGTCATTGGCATCAAGAATCTTAGTCAAAAGTGGAAAAACATCGTCACTCGGATTGCCAAAGAGTTGAGGTTGTTCGCGGTAGAGTTTATCCAGCGGTTGTCCAGCAAACTCTCCATTAGCAACGGTAGAAACACCATTTGGATGGGCAGAAATAGCCCAATATTCTCCAGTTGTTTCGGAAGGAATAGTGTAGCCAAAAACATCGCGCAACTTTGTCCCGCCCCAAATTTTAGGGTGCATTTGTGAGGTTAAAAATAGAGGTTCGTTCATTTTGGTCTCCTTTACGAATACTCTTAAAAGCATCCAGTAGATCGATTTGAAGATACTTTTGAGCTAATGGTTACAAGGTTTTCCTAGTGTCCATCACGTGCTTCAGTGCTGAGTGGTGGAGTAGATTAGGATATCACTAAGCTCATTATAACATGTTCGAGGTGTATAAGATAGTGACGGATTAAAGGAAAAGTATACCATTTTTAAGAAAAGACAACGAGGCTAGGATTTTCCTGCCTCGTTGCGTATAGAGAGTTTCTAAATGAAATGGTACGTTCTTACATGATACCTAGTACGCGAGCAACAATACCAAGAGCGAAGAGACCAATAATCATAGTGATTGGGCTAACTTTTTTCTTAAGCAAGTGCATGCAGGCAAATGTTAAGAGAAGTCCCATAAGACCTGGGATAAGTGAATTCAACTGACCTTGAAGACTTTGTGGTTGCATTTGGTCAAGACTCATACCGCTGAGGGCATCTCCAAGAATTCCCTTCAATTGAGCACCGTTAATAGCACCTTCTGGGAAGGCAACGTAAGCACCTTCTGACAATTGTTTAGCAGGAAGGTCAACGGTGAAGTTGATTGATACCCAACGTTGTACCAAAACAGCAAGGATGAACATACCAAGGATTGAAGCTCCTTTAGTGATGTCTTGAAGGATACCACCAGACATGTCTTTAGTGATTTCTTTACCTGATTTGTAACCAAATTCTTGAGTGTACCATAGGAAGGCCATACGGATGATGTTCCAACCAAGGAAGAAGATAAGTGGACCAACAATGTTACCAGTTGATTGTGCAAGAGAGGCACCAAGGGCACCAAGGATTGGACGTACTGTAAACCAGAAAACTGGGTCACCGATACCAGCAAGAGGTCCCATCATACCGATTTTAACCCCTTGGATAGCAGTGTTGTCAATTTCAGCACCGTTAGCTTTTTCTTCTTCAAGGGCAAGAGTTACACCCATGATAGGAGCAGCCACGTAAGGGTGAGTGTTAAAGAATTCCAAGTGACGTGTTAGTGCGGCAGCTTGATCTTCTTTACTTGTGTATAATTTTTTAATTGCTGGAATGAGTGCATATGCCCAACCAAGGTTTTGCATACGTTCGTAGTTCCAAGAACCTTGAAGGAATTGTGAACGCCACCAAACTTTACGACGGTCAGCTTTTGTTAATTGAATTTGTTCAGTCATTATAATGCCCCTTTCTAGTAGTCTTCTAAGATATCGCCGATTGGGTCACCAGAACCGGTAGAACCACCACCGTTTCCACCTTGTTTAGAAAGGTTAAGGTAGATAAGGGCGATCGCAACACCCATTGTACCAAGTGCAATAAGTGTCAATTGTGTTACAGCTGCAAATACAAAACCAAGGGCGAAGAATGGCCATACTTCACGAGTAGCCATCATGTTGATAACCATAGCGTAACCTACGGCAACAACCATACCACCACCAACAGCCATACCGCCTTTAAGCCATTCAGGCATCATGTTGAGGATATCTTGAACGGTTTCAGCAGGCATTGCAAGAAGAAGGGCAGCAGGAACAGCGATACGAAGACCTTGAAGAACAAGTGCAAATAAGTGAGCGCGTTCAACGCCAGCAATGTTACCTTCTTTAGCTGCGTTATCTGCAACGTGAACAAGACCAACAGAGATTGTACGAACAATCATTGTAAGGAAAAGTCCAGCAACAGCAAGTGGGATAGCAGCAGCGGTTGCTACGTTGATACCAACGTTTGTGAAGTCTCCACCTTTGATGAAGATGATTGCAGCAGCAACAGATGCAAGAGCAGCGTCAGGTGCGACAGCAGCACCGATATTAGCCCAACCGAGGGCAAGCATTTGAAGGGCACCACCAAGCATGATACCAGCTTCGAGATTTCCAGTTACAAGACCGATAAGGGTACATGCAACGATTGGTTGGTGGAATTGGAATTGGTCAAGGATACCTTCAAGACCAGCTAAGAAGGCAACAAAGACCACGAGAACAGCGGAAATTAAAGTAATATCCATTTTCGTATAGTCCTTTCTGGAATGTTAAATCACTAATAATTATTGAACGTTTGCTTTGTTGATCAAGTCAAACAAATCTTTTTTAGAATCGTTTGGCACTTTACGAACGTCAAATTGGACACCGAGGTCACGGAGTTTTTCAAAGGTAGCAACATCATCTTTATCCATAGAAAGAACGTTGTTAACCATTGTTTTACCAGTTGAGTGAGCCATTGAACCAACATTAAGCTCTTTAATCTCAACACCACCTTCGATAGCTTCAAGTGCTTCTTGAGGTGTCTCGAAAAGGATAAGAGCCTGTGTGTCACCAAAGCGTGTATCTTTAGAAACTTCAATCAATTTTTTGATTGGTACAACATTAGCTTTGACACCGTTTGGTGCAGCTTGTTTAATCAAGCTCTTACGAAGTTCGTCTTGTGCTACAGTGTCAGACGCAACGATGATACGGTTTGCTTTAGAAGCAGGTGTCCATCCAGTAGCGACTTGACCGTGCAAGAGACGAGTGTCGATACGAGCAAGGTTGATTTTAAGTTTACCGTCACCGATAACAGTTCCTGGTGGGATAGCTCCTTGTGGTGCTGCTTTTTCAACTGGAGCAGCAGCTGTTTCCTCAACAGGATTGAGTTCTTCAGGAAGTGCTTTGATACCATCCTTAGATTCTTTAATGATGTTTGCTGCTACTTGCTCAACACCAGCGTTAGCATCCATCATACGCTCAGTGTAGGCTTGGATCAGCATTGGCAAGTTAAGACCAGTGATGATAGCGAATTTGCGGTCTGGATTTTCTCCAGCAACACGACTCGCTTGGTTGAATGGTGAACCACTCCAAAGGTCTGCAAGTACAAGCACTTCATCTTCAGCGTCGAATTGAGCGATGGCGTTGTTAAATTTAGCGTAGAGGTCATCTGGACCTTCACTTGGCATAAACGTTACAACTTGAACTTTTTCTTGTTCACCAAAGATCATCGAACCTGACTGATGAATCCCTGCGGCAAATTCGCCGTGGCTTGCGATAACGATTCCGATACCCATTCTTGAGTTCCTCCTTAAGTTTATTTTTTGTTCTTTTTGTAAAATTACTGCCAAAACCTCTTGACAAACGCTTACAATTTTGAACAGATTCAAGAACCTCTATTATTTTAAAACGTTTACAGAAAAAAAGCAAGACTTTTTATGAAAATATTTTAAAAAACTCAAAACCAAAACGAATAGGCAACCAAAACGAATAAACACTTTACGCTCAAGTGTTGTTTTAATAGAGTGTTTTCAAAGTTTTGTTTCATTTTAACAATCATATTGGCTGTTTATGTCGAATAATCGGAACTAAAATAATAATCCCTCTATGGGAATGGAGAGTTGATTTTGCTTAGTAAAAAAAGTTGTATAGTTATTGAGTTAAAAAGTTATAAAAAATTGTTTTAAATCCTAAATATAACTTTAAAATATGATATAATAAATTTGAACTTCTCAGGATAGGATTGGCGCATGCATAAGGTTATATTTGGGCATATTATTGCTGTTTTTTTAGTTATTAGTATTTTAGTGTTTCAGCCGAGTGTTGAGGGGCTATTGTTTAATGCAGTAACTTCCTTTATTACTTTAGAATTAGGACTTTTAGGGATTAATTCAAAAAACGGTATGGTACGTTTGTTTACCGCAGGTGCTTGGTTTTATTTTTATCCAGTGACTTTTTATCAGCTGTTTAGCATTGCTTCGGTGTCGTGGAGTGGTGAGCAAATTTGGACAGCGGGAGATTTACCAAGCTTTTTAACCTACCTAGCGAGCCTTCTTTTTGCTCTAGGGGCAGCAACAGTTAGTTTGAAATCTCTGATGAAAGTTCTTAAGTTAGGGGTCTACACTGAGCTTGCTATTATGGTTATTGCTACGGTGTATTCAGGATTTGCCATTCATTTTATGAGAACAGCTAATATCGGATGGATGGACTTTATTGTTAGCCCTCTGAACTTTGTTCAAGTGGCTGTGGCTAATGCAGCGACAATTGATTTGACCTTTTTGTTAGGTTTTGCAGCCATTCAAATGATTTTGGCGCTTTTACTTGGTGATTAATAGTGAAATAGGGAGAGGTTGGAAAGAGTTCCAGCCTTTTCATTTTGTAGTTGATAATAAGTAGTTTGACGAAGTTTTTGATTGTTATAGTGTTTTATCTTTAAAATAGTAAACTCGTTTAAGATAAATTGTCTCAGTCACAATGAATTCCCCTTCAATATATGTTTTTTAATAATATCTTATTGTTGGTATTTTCTGCAATCATTACGAGCGACGAAGTCGCCACAACTAGCACTTTCCGCAGTGGTGATAACACTAAAACTAATTAGTTTTAGTGTGAAGGGGTTGGCAAGACCTAGGCTTGCCAAGAAGGAATGGAACTCTGTAGGAGGTCGCTTCCGCCCCACACCACATTAGGAGAAGTGCTAACAAAAATACTAAATAAAAACTAATTGACTTTAAAATAGTCTTGTGGAAAGTTTTGTTCGGAGCTTTGAAATTTGGGTAGGAAGCGGTACCATTTTTTCTAAAAATTTGGTTTCTGTTCACACTCTTTTTAAATTTTGAAGCTAAAAGAGTTGAATTGTGAACAAAAATTTGTTAAACTATCTTAGTCGTTCGTAATTTACGGATAATTTATTGATATTAAGGAGAAATTTTCCAAATGGAAAAATTTTTTAAATTAAAAGAGAACGGAACAGCCGTTTCTACAGAAATTATGGCAGGTTTGACAACCTTTTTTGCCATGAGTTATATTCTATTTGTTAACCCATCTATCTTAGGTGCAGCAGGAATGCCAACGCAGGCGGTATTCTTGGCAACGATCATTGCTACGGTTATTTCGACGTTAATCATGGGGCTTTTTGCTAATGTGCCTTACGCTTTGGCGCCAGGTATGGGTCTTAACGCTTTCTTCACTTATACCGTAGTCTTTGGTTTAGGTTTTACGTGGCAAGAAGCGTTAGCGATGGTTTTCATCTGTGGTTTGTTTAACATCTTTATCACAGTGACTAAGGTTCGTAAGAGCATTATCAAAGCCATTCCGGTAAGTCTTCAGCACGCTATTGGTGGTGGTATTGGGGTTTTTGTTGCCTATCTTGGTTTTAAAAATGCTAATATCATTGATTTTTCTCTTTCAGGTAGCGATATTGTGACAATCAATGGAGTGGCTCCAGCGGCAGCTGATTTGTCAAATGGGGTTAATTCTATCACTGCCGGCGGTGGTGTGGTTCCTGCCATTTCAACCTTTACAGACCCATCTGTTATTTTGGCGGTTATCGGACTTCTTTTAACTGCTGTGCTTGTGATCAAAAATGTTCGTGGTGCGATCCTTATTGGAATTATTGTGACAACTCTTTTAGGTATTCCAATGGGAGTTGTGGATGTGTCTACTGTTAACTTTTCAAACAACATCGGTTCTGCCTTTGGTGAATTGGGAACAACTTTCCTTGCCGCTTTTGATGGTATGAGTTCTCTCTTTAGTGATAGTTCACGTTTGCCTTTGGTATTAATGACTATTTTTGCCTTCTCGCTTTCTGATACATTTGACACGCTTGGGACATTTATCGGTACTGGTCGTAAAACAGGTATCTTTTCAGCTGAAGACGAAGCTGCGCTTGAAAATTCAGCAGGATTCTCATCTAAAATGGACCGTGCGCTCTTTGCGGATGCTATTGGTACTTCAATCGGCGCTCTCTTTGGTACTTCAAATACCACAACTTATGTTGAATCTGCAGCGGGGATTGCTGAGGGTGGACGTACTGGTCTGACAGCTGTTTCAACAGCAACTTTCTTCTTGCTTTCAATTATTCTATTACCAGTTATTGGAATTGTACCAGCAGCGGCTACTGCACCAGCCCTTATCATCGTTGGGGTTATGATGGTATCATCTTTCCTAGATGTCGATTGGCAAAATTTTGAAGAAGCACTTCCAGCCTTCTTCGCAGCCTTCTTTATGTCACTTGCGTACTCTATCTCATACGGTATCGCGGCAGCCTTTATTTTCTACTGCTTAGTTAAAGTGTCAACTGGTAAAACTAAAGAAATCCACCCAATTCTTTGGGGTGCGACAGCTCTCTTTATCTTGAACTTTGTGTTTTTAGCTATCTTATAAGATAGGATTTCATGGATATACAAACTCGCTTAGGCGGGTTTTCTTTTTAGAAAAATTTGGACGATTGCTTAACTTTTTGGTAAAATAAGTCATATGTTGTACACTCATAATGAAAATGAATTAGTTGCTTTAGGCAATAAGTTAGGAAACTTACTTGAACCTGGGCAGGTTATTGTCTTAACTGGTGATCTTGGTGCAGGTAAGACGACTTTTACAAAAGGAATAGCTAAGGGGCTTGACATTGAACAGATGATTAAGAGCCCTACTTATACAATCGTCCGAGAGTATGAGGGGAGATTGCCTCTTTATCATTTAGATGTCTATCGTATTGGTGATGATCCAGATTCTATTGATTTAGATGATTTTCTCTACGGTGATGGCGTCTGTGTTATTGAGTGGGGAGAACTTTTGAGCGAGTTACCAGCTGATTATTTAGAAGTGAAACTTTCTCATATTAATGAAGGGAGACAGCTAGACATGATAGCTTATGGTACTCAGAGTCAGTTGCTTTTGGAGGCTTTTGGAAATGGCTGAGCAGGAATTGATGATTTGTGAAGCACAGTTGGAAGATGCTGAAAGTTTAGCTGAGACATTGAAGCTGGTTCAAGAAGAGTCTGATTTTTTAACGCGAGACAATGAAAGTCCTATCCTGTCACCAGAACAAGCAAGAGATTTCATTGAAAGTCAATTACAAAAACCAAATGCGATTTGCCTAGTTGCTAAAATTAGTGATCAAGTCGTAGGTGTTCTAAATGTATCAGCGGGTTCTTTTGCTAGAATTGAGCATATTGGTGATGTTTTTATTGCTGTGAGAAAATCCTATCAGGGCTATGGAATTGGTAGTTTTCTGATGGAAGGTTTGATGGATTGGGCTGAACATACGCCAGTTATTCGTCGTCTAGAACTAGATGTACAAGTTCGTAATGAAAAAGCGGTGGCGCTGTATCAAAAATTTGGTTTTGCCATTGAAGCCACTAAACAACGTGGTGCTAAAACTAAGAATGGAGAATTTCTTGATGTTTATGCTATGGCAAAACTGATAGATTAAGGAAAACAATGAAACTTGGAAAAAAAATTATCTTAATGCTGTTGGCAATTATTGCGACAACAGTAGCTGCTGCTGGTATCTATGTCACCTCAGCTTTCAGATATTCAACGGAAGAATTCAAAAAAACCTTCAAAGAGTTGGATACTGGCTCTGTTAGTAACGCCATTGAACATACGGAACCTTTTTCTATTCTATTGATGGGAGTAGATACAGGATCCGGGGATCGTAAGGATCCGTGGGCAGGAAATAGTGACTCAATGATTGTTGTAACTGTCAATCCTGTGACCAAAAGAACGACGATGACCAGTCTTGAGCGGGATATTTTAACAACTCTAACAGGTCCAGAAGAAAATGACATGAATGGTGTTGAGGCTAAGTTAAATGCGGCTTATGCGTCTGGTGAAGCGCAGATGGCGATTATGACGGTTGAAGATTTGCTAGATATTAAGATTGACAAGTATATGCAGATCAACATGCAGGGCTTGGTTGATTTAGTTGATGCCGTAGGTGGAATCAAGGTCACAAATCCATTTGACTTCGATATTTCTATTGAGGAACAAGAACCCCAATACACTGCAACGGTTGCTCCTGGAACTCATAAAGTTAATGGTGATCAGGCACTGGTGTTTTCAAGAATGCGTTATCAGGACCCAGAAGGGGACTATGGGCGTCAGCGTCGTCAACGTGAGGTGATTGGCCTTATTGTCAAAAAACTGCTGGCGTTGGATAGTGTTGGTTCTTATAAAAAAGTTCTAAAGGCTGTAAGTAATAACATGCAGACTAATATCGCAGTAACAGATAAAACGATTCCTAATTTATTAGGCTATCGTGCCTCGCTTGGAACATTGGAAAATTACCAATTGCATGGAGAAAGTGCGACATTAGAAGATGGTGGATCTTATCAAATTGTGACCACCAAACATCTGCTCGAAACTCAAAATCGTATCAAAGCAGAGTTAGGTTTGCCTACTTTAGATGCTTTGGAGAACACAAATGCAGTCCTCTATGAGACGCTCTACGGCTATGAACCAGAGACTTACTATCCAGATGAAAATGCCCCGAAGACAGAATTGACAACAACCTCTAGTACGGAAACTGTCAATACTGAAGTTATCGCAGAATAAGCAGAATAATAAATGTGACCAAGAGCCTACGGGCTCTTTTTGTGTGACAAAATTGTCACTTATCTTGTCATTTTCAATCATCAAAAACTTGCTACAATAGATTTAAGAAAAAATCAGTATGAAAGAGGGTTAATGCTATGGAAATGATTTCTTGTCAACAATTGAAAAAAGTATATGGAGAAGGAGAGAATCAAGTTATTGCGCTTAATAATGTTACTTTGTCGGTTGAAAAGGGCGAATTCATTGCAGTTCTTGGGCCATCTGGCTCAGGTAAATCAACTCTTCTTCATATGTTGGCTGGTGTTGATAAGCCTGATAGTGGGAAAGTGTTTATTGCAGGAACGGATTTATCACAGTTAAATCAAGATAAGTTAGCGATTTTTCGTCGTCGTCATGTAGGTTTGGTCTACCAATTTTTTAACCTTATGCCTGTGTTAACAGCTGAGGAAAATATTACTTTGCCTCATTTATTAGACGGGCGGAAATTAGATAAAGCAAGGTTAGATGAGGTGTTACACTATTTGGGTTTGGAAAATCGTCGTAGCCATCTCCCGAGTGAATTATCTGGTGGGCAACAACAACGTGTTTCTATTGGCCGTGCTTTATACAGCCGTCCTGATATTTTGCTCTGCGATGAACCAACAGGTAATTTAGATCGGAAAGCAACACAGGATATTATGCTCCTATTAAAAGAAGCGAATCGAACTCTAAAACAAACGGTTATGATGATTACCCATGATGAAAGTTTAGCCTTACAGGCAGATCGCTTGATTTATATTGAAGATGGCAAGATTATGAGAGATGAGCGTATCCGCCATCAGATGAGGAATCAGAAGGAGAAATAATATGACGAATCACAAACTCATTCATATGGTAACCAGACGCTATCTTTTGAAAAATCGAAAGCGTTCTCTTGTTTCGCTTATAGGAATAGTTCTGATGACCTTGTTGATGACCTGTGTCTTTGTTGGTAAAGATACCTTAATAACTCATCTCACGCGCTCAGGTGAATCGGAGTATGGGAAGTGGGATTTGGTAGGCTATGACTTATCTGAACAAGGTTATAGGAAACTACTTGAAACAATTTCTTCACAGGAAATTGCTCTATCAACAGATAATTACTATAGTGATTTTACAGAAACTGGTAATCCTAATCGTCCTTTTATTAGTGTGAGACGCTATAGTCAATCCGCTTTTGATTGGCATCGTATCCGATTAGTGACAGGTCATTTACCAGAAAAAGAGGGGGAGGTTGTTCTCAGTCAAGCGGTACTTGATGAGGGTAGTAAAGTAGCTATTGGTGATGAACTATCGGTTAGCACGTATAGGCGCTATCTTGATAATAAAGGGAGTACAGAGCTGGTCTTTCCCTTTATTAATCTCACCTTACCTGCGATGACTAAGACAGAGTTACCACGGCATTTTGCCTATTTTGGAAATGATTCATCTTTTCCAAAGGAATATAGTGAAGTTCATGAAGAAACAGGCTTTGAAAGTCGTTATCGGGTGGTTGGATTTATAGAGCCGCCTTCGGAGGAAATAGGAGCTGCTTATACAGCACTAGCTTTTCTTGGTGAGGGCTCTTTTCCAACTAAGGATGTTGAAGTTAATGTTTCTTTTAATTTAGAAGATACCTCACAGGTGGCAAGCTTGCGAGAACGTTTAGGTGAACTGGGAGTAAAGACTGTCGAAACGAATAATAATGTCCTAGCCTTGAAAGGTGCTTCAACGGATACTACGATTAATGGCATTGTTATATTTGCACAGCTTTTCTTTACATTGCTAATCTCAGGAGTGTCTATCGTACTAATCTATAATCTTTTTAACCTCTCTTACGATGAGCGCTTGCGCTATCTAAGTTTGTTAACTAGTGTTGGAGCAACGCGTAAGCAAAGACGAGCTAGTGTTTATTATGAGGCATTTTTATTGGTGCTACTTGCTTTGCCACTTGGCATTATCCTAGGATTAGGAGTTATCTATTTTGCTTTAAAAGTGATATCACCATCTCTTCTTTCCTTATTTGCGGTTAAAAAAGGTGTTACACTGTTGTTGGTTGTGACATGGCAGTCACTTATATGGATTATCGTTGCGACAGCAATTACGGTATTTGTAGCGGCTTATTTGCCGGCTAGAAAAATGGCAAAGCAGGTACCTTTGGAAGGGTTGCGAAGCACATTTTCTCCTAAAAAGTCACGTAAGAAAAAACAAGTTAGAAGATTATCTGGTGCAGAGACTCTCTTGGCACGAGGTTTTCTACGGTATCAAAATCATCAGGGAAAGAGTATTGTAAGGGCTCTAGCTGCTTTTGTGGCTATCCTTCTTATAACAGGGTATGGTGCGCAAGCCATGTTATCAGCTGTTGATTATAAATTGGTACAATCTAGTACCTTTGATTTTCCTAATAGGGGTGACTGGGACTACCATCTTATGGGGCACGGTGATGGTGTTGCCCTAAGTAACCAGATTGCTAAGGAGTTGGTTCAAACGGAAGGTGTTTCAAACGTTGATGTTGTGAACTATAGTATGTTTTCTGGACAACTACAGGCTGAGGATATGAGTGATGACTATCACCGGGCGGTTTATAACGTCTTAAGAGAATTTTACGATGAGAATTGGACCTATGATGATTATTGGAAACAATATCCAGATAAGGCTAGACAGTATTTTTTGAGTCTTGTTTCTTTTGATGATAAGGTTTTTGAAGAGATGGTTAAAGCGGTTGGTGGAAAGTGGGATAAATCTGAAAACTATCCGATTATCCTTTATCAAAATGGTGAAATCTCAACAACAAACAACAATGTTTGGCAAAAAGAAGCTCGTCATTATCGATTTTTTGAAATAGAGCAGATGGTTAAGAAAACGTTGGGACAAGAGTTGACGGCCAGTTTTCTGATGGATGTGATAGAGGAAAAAGGTATTCGAGGAGAGTTTCAGTTAACGGTTGTTGGACTTGGTAATAAGGACAGCCTATCATCTTGGATTAGTGTTCATGATAGTCAGCCTTGGGTGATTATGCCCCAGTCGGCTTTTGAAAAGTTGTACCAAGCGACGAATAATCATCTATATTATGAGCAATCAATTTCTTTTAATGCTGATAAGACAAACAGAGTAGCTAAGTCCCGAGTGAAACAACTAAAAATGCTAACTGTGGAAGGAATTCAATTTTTAGAAGGCGACCTTGTGGCTGTGAAAAACTATGTGTCTAACCTGACAACTGTTATCCGTATTGTGATGATTAGTTTTGTGCTGCTCACTTCCTTAATCTGCCTTTTAAATGTCTATAATGCTGTAGCGGGTCTTATGGTTACAAGACGTCAAAATTTTGTTATACTGAGGTCACTCGGAATGACAAGTCAGCAGCTCGCTACAATGATTAGACGTGAATTCTATGTGTTGTTTGCTAAAAGTTTACTGGTAGGTCTTCCTTTATCAGGATTAGCCTGCTGGCTGATTAATTGGGGTGTTGTGCAACGCTTTGGATACTTTAAGGTTATTTTACCCGTTTATTTTTGGTTGAGTATTTTGATTTGCTATGCCTTGGTCTTGTTGTTGGTACAATTGCTTATTGTACGTGAAAATAAGCGCTCTTTGATTGATGATATTCGTAGAGAAACGGTTTAGAAAGGAAGTGGCTATGCTTTTAATTGTTGAAGATGATTCTGTGATTTTACAGGGATTATCACTTTCCTTAAAAAGGGAGGGTTGGCAGATTTTGACTGCTCAAAGTCAGGAAGAAGCGCTAGCTCTTTTTAACAGTCATCAAAAGGAGTTAAAGTTGTGTCTTTTAGATATTGGTCTTCCTGATGGCGATGGTATTGACATTTGCCGCCAGATAAGGCAGGTTTCAGATACTCCGGTCATTTTTCTTACAGCACAGGATGATGAAGTGCATACTGTTTTAGCACTCGAAGAGGGAGCGGATGATTACATCACTAAGCCTTTTCGTTTTGGAGAATTGCAAGCCCGTATTCGTGCAGTATTGAGACGGCAACAGAAGCAACAAGGTCAATCTCTGATTCAGATAGGCCAGCTCTCAATTGATTCTAATCTGGGGAAAGTGACTTTGGCTGATCAAGAGATTTTACTGACTAGTCAAGAATACAGATTATTACTGACCTTGGCGCGGAATCTTGGTCGTCTTCTAACGCGTCAGGAGCTACTTGAAGCTCTTTGGGATGATGGCGCTCGTTTTGTGAACGACAACACATTGACCGTGACTATTAAGCGATTGCGACAAAAGTTGTCAGATAGTGACGGCGATTGGATTGAAACTGTGCGTGGTCAAGGTTATCGCTTAAGGAGTGAGCGATGACAGTAGCTCTTTATCTTTTAGTCTTAGCCGTTGTCCTTTTATTAGCTTATCACCTTTATCGCGAGTGGTTATTTTCTAGAGAAATGGCGGAGCTACTATCCTTTATGGTCAAAGTTCAACAAGGTCAAGAATTACCAGAAATTGAAGAACAGGCGGAAGGAAAAATGCAGGTTCTTCGTAGTGAGTTATATAAGCTAGCGAGTCTGTTACATCAAGCCTATCGTTTAGAGAAAAGGCGTAATTTGTATTTATCTGACCTCTTGTCAGATATTTCACATCAGATAAAGACGCCGTTAGCGGCGATTCAATTGATGACGAATTTACTTAAAGATGATCAGTTATCGGCAGATGAACGTCAACAATTTACAGACAATATAGACCAGCAGATCAACCGTATGAGCTGGTTGGTGACCACTTTATTGACAGAGGCGAGGTTGGATGCTGGGGTATTGCAATTGAAAGAGGAAATTGTAGTAGTTCGTCATTTCCTAACGGATATTGTGAGTGGTTTGCAGCCTCTAGCTGATGATAAAGCAATTAGCTTAAGCTTATCCTGTCCAAACGATTTAGTAATGACTTGCGACAGACGATGGACGGCAGAGGCTTTGTCGAATATCATTAAAAATTGTTTAGAACATACTGCTGATGGGAAGGTTACCATTTCAGTTAGCCAAACAAACATCGCGACTGATATTGTGATTTCAGATACCGGTTCTGGCATACGTCAGCAAGATCTTCCTCATATTTTTGAACGGTTTTATCGTGGGCAGAGTTCTGTAAATGATAGTGTAGGAATAGGGCTTTCTTTGGCAGATAACATTATTAAAAAACAAAACGGTCGAATTACTGTGACGAGTCAAGAGGGACAGGGAACAACATTTCATATTCGTTTTTATAGTATCTAACCAAGAGCCTACGGGCTCTTTTTGTGTGATGACATGATAGGCTTAGGTAGCTCTGCTATTTTCCGAAAGCCTTAGCGTGAGCTTTCCAAAAAATCTGGGAATATGCTATAATGTAGAGGTAACTCCGAAACCCATTGATATCAGTGGGTTTTATTGTGTCCGTTTTTACTTTAATACGTTTTTTAATACGTTTATGCGATGTAGTCAAAAAGTTTTTCGATAGCGTCGTCTTTTTGTCTCTTAGATAAGTGAGTGTAAAGATCTAGCGTAATTGAAATTTTGGCATGACCTAGGCGCTCTTGTGCAACCTTAACGGGGACACCAGCATCGTATAGCAGTGAGGCATGAGTGTGCCGAAATCCATGCGGTGTTATACGTTTAAGATTGTTTTTGTTAGCTATGTTATCAATCCATACTCTAATCGTGTCAGGAATGATTGAAAAAAGCCTTCTTGGACCATAAAGCGACTTAGGCAAACTATAAATGTATTCTTTCGCCAGGCGCATTGTTTCGGCATCCATATCTAACTTTCGCTTACTTTTTTTAGTTTTTGGGGATTGAAATACCCAACCCTCTTTAGTCTTAGCAATCGTTTTGTTTACATCAATGGTATTTTCTACAAAATCAAAATCATACTCGTTCAATGCGACTGCCTCACCAGCTCGTAAACCTGCATACCCCAAAATCCTAAACAGGGTTAATTTCCTCAAATCATATTGATCTTCTACAATTTCAAGGAATTCCTCCAACTGTTCTTTTGTATAGTAATTTTCAAATTCTTCGCTTTTTGGTACATGAGTTCCTCGTGGTCGGATAACTTTGTCCATTGGATTGGTATCAATTAAATTCATGTGTACAGCAAATTTTAAGATGCGGTTGGCTATACTAAATACGTTTTTATAATGGCTCATTGTAGATAGTTCGTTTGTCAGTTTTTGACAAGCTAAAACGCTTATTTTTTTTACGTTCATCTTTCCGATGGCTGGGAAAATATGTCTTTTGTAATCACCCTCTGACACCATGTACGTTGATGGCTTGACTGTATGTTGATATTGCTCAAACCATAGTTGCGCCACGTCATCCATGGTTACCGCAACAGACTTCTTCCAGCCACCATTACGTTCATACTCTTCAATAAGTTTGATTTCGGCTCGTTTGGCTTCACGTTCTGTTTTAAAGCCTTGTCTGGTTGTCCTAATTTGTTTACCTGTTTCTGGGTCAACTCCCAGATAAGCGACCAATTTATAGGCTGTTTCACCTGTTTTCTTTTTTGTGTATTTTTTTATCATATTTTTCCTCTCTCTTTGCGCTGGGGAATGCTTTTGAGATAAGGATTGACATCACCTCCTTTAATGGTGTAAAATAGGGTATAGAAAAGAGGCCTTTTTAATGGCTGATTTTTATTAGGGATAGCTTCATACTCAAACTTTGGTCGGGGAGAGTGTGGGGCTTTTTTGTCTTATTCTTGTGCTAATTTATCAACGGCATATTGCGCCTCTTCTTCAGTAAAGTGTTCAAAGTCAATTAGTTGAGTTTTTACAGCTTCTAAGGACATTGCCATATCTTTGAAATAAGTTTTACCCTTTTTATATGCGCTTTCTTTATAGTCTAGCTTTAAATTATCAATAGCATGTTGCGCTTCTTCGGCGGTAAATTTATCAAATTCAGATGTTAATTGGTTGTATATACCTTGCTTAGACATGTTCATAGTTTTATAATAATCTTCACCTTTTTTAACAGCTACTTCGTTGTAATCTATCTCAAGATTATCAATAGCATATTGTGCTTGTTCTGGGGTGAATTTATCAAATTCAGATGTTAACTGATCATATACACCTTGTTTAGACATGTGCATTGTATTGATATAAGATTCTGCTTTCTTGACGACGTTTTTATATTCTTGCGGAATATCTTTTTTAACTTCTTCGCTAACAGTTACACTGTCGTTTGATGTAGATTTTTCTGTGCTTCCACTTGAACACGCTGCAAGTGTTACAGATGCAAGTGCTACAATACTAAGCAAACTAATTTTTTTCATGGTTTTCTCCTAGCAGCTTTTAACGTGGTTCAGTTTTACACGTATTGTTAAATTATTTCAGCTAAATTATAAAACTCTTCTTTGACCATCGTTTCATCTGCGATGGTTTTGAGTTTGTATTTTTCCATAAATGTGATGTAGTTAAAGCACTCGCTTCCGTACTCATCTAGCTCTGCTTTGAGTAGGTGGTGGATCATGTTGCGGTTTGCTTGTAACTCGTGTTTTTCTCTGAAGATTTGATAGAGATGTGGTAGGTGTCCTTCATGTCCTAGCTCGTGCAGGATGACTTTTACTCTGTCTTGCTCCGCTATTTTGCTACTGACGAACATTGTCCGTAATTCAGAAATGTAGAAGGCTTCATCCTCATCTTCAAATTCGTGTTCTTCAAAGATATGTATGTTAATCTCGAACTTTTGAGAAAGTTCTTTTATTGTCATTGACAATCATTCCTTTACTTTATTATAAGCTACGCAAATAGCCTTCAATAATGCCTTGGATAGCTTTCTTATCTTTGTCAGTTAATGGCTTACCGTTGAATCGCATGGCAGTACCAGCTAATTGCTCAACATCCACTTCTTTACCTTCAAAGTAGAATTTTTCTTCTCCATCAGCAATTCTAGGATTATCCGTCCTACCAAGAAGATAATCTAAAGAAACATTAAAGTAGTCGGCGATTTCTTGCATTCTTTCGGTACTAGCTTTCTGCTTTTTTAAAGAATACAAGGTATTGCGACTATACCCTAGCTTTTCTTCTAGTGCATTTAATGACAATCCTTGATTTTTTGCAAGTTCTTTTATTCGTTCGAATGTAAGAAACATTGATTTATCAACCTTTCTAAGCACACGAAAAAATATTTTAAATTATTTGGTTAAAATGATTGACAAAGTTAAATAAATGATTTAAAATTATATCCGTAAGCTAAAGAGTTAGCGAACAAGACAACTAAAAAATAAAGCCTAATGAAACTGATTGGCGTCCGTTTTTCTAGGTAAAACCTTACTTTTAGTGGGTCTTTTCTCTATGTTTCGATTTTAAATCATTTATTTAAAAATGTCAAGAGAGTTCGCTAACTTTTTAGTTAATATTTTAAAAAGGAGGAAGAAATGAGTCAACAGCACCAAAAATGGATTCAGCTCGTAAAGGATAAGCTGGGCGAAGAACAGATGACACAAACGCATCTAGCTCGTGCTTGTGGCGTTGCCAAGGCAACGATTTCAGAGTTACTGAAGTATGGAAAAGGCAGCGATAAGCTCAAAAATAAAATCTGCGATGTTCTGCATATTGATGAGAGCTGGACGAGTTTGGAGGACTAATAATGACAGCTAAACTAATAGCCAACTGGCAAAAGAAAAATCACCAGCTGAGTCAACTGATGATTGATAGTCTTGAGGGGCTGGATGTGTGGGAGACTTTGTTGGTGTTGGGAAAATTGAGGAGTGAGGGAGCATGACTATTCCAAGAGATATGACAGCACTTGAAGTTAGCGTGCTGAATGCTATCAAAAATAATGCAAGCTATGATTTGCCGATTCAGGCAATTGAGATTCGTCAGATGCTCAATATTCCTAAGCGAACCTTAGAAGAGATTGTAGAGAGTCTCAGAGTAAATTTTGGTCATCCGATAGTCGCAAAGAAAACCAAATGGGTACTATCTTCCGAAATCTGAACAGGAGCGACAGGATGGATTGGCGCCGTACAGACGACAAATCCAAACTGAACAAAAGAATCTAGCTGCTGTAATGGCAATCAATCTGGAAGAATACTGGGCAACATAAAAAAGCCTGACGGCAATCAGGCTCAAAACAAATAAAATTTACTTTAAGTATAACACAGAAAGGACGAGCATGGAAGTAGCAGAATTAGGCTCTTTGGAGTTACTTGGGCTTTTTATCAAGTCAGTGGTTAAAGAGACCGCAGAAGAGCTCAAGGCTGAGCTGGAAAAGCCAGACCCTGAACATGTCTGGTACAACCAGTCAGACTTGCAAAAAGAACTTAACATTAGCCGTGACACCATTAAAAAAATGGAACGATATGGACTTACTTTCCACAAGGAAGGAAAAGACAACATGTACAATCTAGCTGAGGTAAACGAAGTTAGAAAACTAATGAACATCAAATAAAAGCGCTGGGGAGTGCTAGGAGAAAACAATGAACAATTTACAAATTATTATTACAGGAACGATTGTATCAGTAACGCTGATTGAGTCGCTACTGATGAATGTCAGATTGACAAAGGCTTTGAGAGAGAAAAATAGTCAATCAACCATACCGCAAATCCCAGCGAGGAGAAAGGGACTTCTTGACCTAAAAACTGGTAGGGAAGTTGGTATTGACCCCGTGACTGGTAAAGAAAGATTTATTGACTGAGGGAGAACATGGAACACAACACAGAATTAAATCACATGATTAACTCGCTCTTTCGCATCGAAAAGTGGCACCTTTACCATTTTAGAGAGCATAATCCTGAGAAATTTGAGCAGTTGGTTAGATACCATCTGCGCAAAAATCATTTTGAGGAAAGTACTGAAAATATTGAGTATGTGCGGAAGAAATTAGGGACAAAAAGTAATTATGGAATAAAAAGGAGAGATAATGAAAAGTAATGAAAATAGGCGATTTTACTGGTTACAGCTCTCTAAAGATTTTTTTCTCTCAAAGGAAATGAAACTACTCAGAAAAATCGCTGGTGGTGACACTCATACCATCATTTATTTAAAAATGATGGTTTGGTCTCTCGAAAACAACGGAATCATTTACTTTGATGGTGTTGCAGATAATCTGGCTGAGGAGCTATCGCTTGAAATTGATGAAAATGTTGAAGATATCAAAATTACATTGATATTTTTGGAAAGCAAAGGACTGATCACCAAAGGCTCTGACGACTCTAGAGAGTATCAATTGGAACAGGTTCCAGAACTAACAGGTAGCGAGACAGCAAGCACGAGACGCTCGCGGAAACACCGTGAAAACCAAAAAATGTTGCAACGCAACACTAATGCAACAAAGTGCAACGTAGAGATAGAGAAAGAGTTAGATATAGAGTTAGATATAGAGTCAGAGGTAGAGGAGTCATCAACTGCTAGTGTCAATCCACTAAAAATTATATCTGACTATTATCAACAAGAAATCGGTGTTTTATCGCCGAATCAATTTGAGCAACTTTCCGATTATCTCACCCATACAAAAATGGAAGTTGAAGTTGTGAAATCCGCAATCACTAAGGCAGCTGATAACGGAAAACGGTCTTTTGGTTATATCAATAGCATTTTGCGTAACTGGCGTCAAAACGGAATCACCACTATGGTACAGGTCAAGGAAGAGGAGAGGATGTTTATTGAGCGTAAAGCTAAAAAAGCAAATCAATCCTTGACGAAATCACCGCAAAGCACGCCAGAATGGTCAGATCCAGATTACAAAAACGAGACGACAGAGGAAGAGAAACAAAGACTCGAGAAAATGAAGCAAGACATGTTGTCTCGTTTGGGAGGTGATGACTGATGTTTGTGCTTAGGCATGGTTCAAGAGAGCAACTAGCTTTTGTCAGAGCTATAAAAATCGATGTTACAGGTTTAGATGTCTCGTTTTCTAACGAAGTCAACAAAGCGATGCAGTTCGTTTCTCGTGCGGCTGCGATACAGGTCGCTAAGGCGCTGAGACACTCGTACGGGAATTATTATCCGGTGGAGGTGTGACGATGTCAAATATAAGAATTTTAGATGCTTGTTGTGGCAGTCGGATGTTTTGGTTTGATAAAAACGAAAGTCACACAACTTTTATGGATATCAGGCAAGAAATATTTGAAATACATGGCAAGAAAGTCAATGTTAATCCTGATGTTATCGGCGATTTTCGTGATATGCCTTTTGAAGATAACGCATTTAATCTGGTGGTTTTTGACCCGCCTCATCTAAAATGGGCTGGACCTAATTCAATCATGAAAGCTCAGTATGGTCAGCTTGATATACTGACTTGGAGATTAGACCTTCAAAAAGGTTTCGAGGAGTGTTTTAGAGTATTAAAGACAGGTGGAACACTTATCTTCAAGTGGTCTGATGCACAAATCAACGTTAAGGAAATTTTAGAGCTAGTTCCGCAACAGCCCCTATTTGGGCAACAACGTGGGACGACACACTGGATGACGTTTATGAAGTTTTAGGAGGTATTGATGTACAAACTTGATTTGATCGCGAACGGTGGTTATACGATACCACTTGGAACGTTTACGGACAAGGAACAAATTAAGCAAGTTATTACTGACCACATAAATAGCTACTCAGCGGTTAACAATCCGAAAATTGTAATTTCTGGGACTGAAGATTGCCGAAGAGTTGATTATGGTAGTTGTGACTCTTATTATCTGATAACGAGAAAAAAGGAGAACTATAATGGCTAAGAACTTTTTATTAGATTTAGCTTTTGAAAATTTAAGCAAATCATTAGGAAATAGTGATTGGGATGAATCTGACGAAGTGATTTTATTTAGTCTAGCAAATAAAGAGCAAATACAAGCTGATGAAGATTATAGAGAAACTGAAGATTGTAACTATTTTGGCAAACGCGTTTGTCTCTTTGCTAATCAGATTAAAAAGAACAATTACATTACCTTGCATAAAATAACCTTAGAAAAAATTATCGAGGCAATGGGAATTTTAAAGATGGAGGACAACGATGGCTTGGACAGTAACAGCGTACAGTCAAATTGACGGTAGCGTCAGAGAGACGCACTATTTTGATTATGAGGTGGAAGCTAAAGTTGCCAAGGTTAAGCTAGATGACAAGTATCGTGATGATCTTTGCGACGTAAAGATTGAGGAGGTGTAGGGTGGAAAGGAAGTTAAAGAAATATTCCCGTTTAAAAAGTTGGGAAATATACTTAGACATGCTGATTTTTATTTCTATCTTGACTATTCCTCTGATTGTATTATGGAAAATGAATCAGATAGAGGCTAAGATTACTCAACCTATTGTCTACCAAGTCGACAACGCAGGTGCTGCAATGTTTGGCAAAATTACTGATAAAGAAATTATAGATGGCAGATACACGGTCACGACTGGGGCTTATGGCAAGTTTTTGGTAACCAAAGAACAATACGAGGCTATCAAGGTTGGTGACCCGATACCTGATTATCTCAAAAAGAGAGGGATGGAGAGTAATCAAGTACCAGGAGGAGAACAATGAAGTTTAAAACTTACCAAGAAGCATTAGCTTCTGCTGGTTGTCCTATGCTACCAAAAAATCTCAGGGAATTTGGGCAGGTCAAAGAGAATACGTTTTTGACGAGGAAGAGAAACAGCTGCATATAAGTCTGTTAAGAGATAACAACGGATGGTCAGTTGGAACTGTCAAGCGTTACTATGGCAGGACAGGAAACGGACCGGCAGGGTTTGATTTAGAAGGAGAATAAAATGAATAAACAAGAAGCGATTAAGAAAGTAAATTCTTTACAATTTACAGAAACTTTTTTATCAGAGATTGTTTGGGTTAAACGTGATGATGTTATTAATATCATCAACCAAATCGACGAACCGCAGAAAGTCGTGATTCCAAAAATTGTGGCGGAGTGGATTGAAACCGCAAGAAGAAACGAAGACCTAGGCTTTATGGGATTGTTTGATTTTAGCGAAAGCACTTACGATGAATTGAGTTACAAGGTTTTAAACTGGGCGGAAGAAGATAAAAACAGCGAAAAATTAGCCCGCGCTTGGCTTGGCGGGTATGAGATCGAGGAAGAGAAGTTGTACACGGTTGAGATACCTAACAATGACGGAACATTAGTACTTACGTCAATTAACGGAAGGCTAAAACTTGACCACGGATATAAATGTTTTCCCGCTAAACTGACAGAAGAAAAAATAAGAGAAAAGTTCAACTGGGCTTGGCAGTGGGCTAAGCCTGTGGAGGAGGAATGATGATAAAAATAACGTTATGGACTGATACGCACAGAGATGAGGTTGTAGTTAATACTGACAGCGAAGCAGTCGAAATACGAAATAAAATTAGGTCACAGATGAATAATGGACATACAGTCCTCTTTGGAGACAATTTGGTAAATCCAGAGTACATCCGTTTGGTTGAATTCAAGAGAATTCAGGAGGTAAGCAATGATTCCAAGATTTAGGGCATGGGATAAAGCAAATCAAAAAATGGTAGAAGGTAACAGAATTTTGATTTGGGGTGACAGTTTTTTAATTCTTGACGAGGGATATGATTGGAATATCAATGATTTGAGTGGGAGTGAGATTGATGAAAAATATGTCATGCAATCTATAGAACGTAAAGATATAAACGATATAGACATATTCTGTGATGATATAGTCAAGGACTTTCGGGGTGATTTTTTCCAAGTGAAATATTGGTCAGAATATTCCTCATACTTCTTATCTTTTATTGAAGAACCAAGCAAGCCTATGGGACTTTACCCAGATATAGCATTGGAAGTCATCGGCAACATCTACGAAAATCCGGAGCTTTTGGAGGGGTGAAATGACTAAACTAAGAGCATTCCATAACGGAGAAATCACTGATGTTTATAAAATCAATTACTCAACAAATGAAATTGTTTATGCTAACGAGTTAGGTATATACTACCCTATTGAGAGGGAAAAGCTTATGTATTTTAGCGATGTAAAAGACAAGCGAGGCCAAGAAATCTTTGAAGGCGATATTGTCAAGATGTATTCTGGCGAACTTTTACCTGTCGTACTTAACACGGCATGTTTGAGCCTGTCTGTTTTTACCTCAGCAAAGTTTTTGAAAAAGTTGGGAATATCTTTGAAAATCCGGAGCTGTTAGAGCACCCAGATTTTAGAGGTCATAAATGCGAAGAAGAATAGCACAATATATTTTAAGGCAGTATCAAGGTACTAAAACCATCAAGTTACTTAACATGGCAGCAATCCCTTTTGAATGGATTAGCTTTGTCTTATTAACAATCTTAGGATGGATTGAGAGATGTTTTAAGTATGGCTTGATTTATTTGCTATTACCAATAGCAATTTTAGAAAAGAGATTGAAAGGAGAAAATAATGATCAATAACGTTTTGCCAGATGAACCGGATTTACCGTTTTAGGAGGTAGATATGACAAAGAGAGTACAGGTCACACTGACCGAATCGCAGTATGAGTATCTAGTTGCGATAAGCGAATATACAGGAAGTTATAACCTGTCAAGCACTCTGCGACTTGCGTTAGATGCCGCGATAGATAAATATGAGGATAATGATACCTTTAATCGTTATCTAGAGGATGTCAGGAGAAGGAAGAAGAAATGAAAATTAGCGAAATACCAAATGATACGTTTGTTATCAAAAATGGTGATACATTGCCCATCGAAGATTTACGTGCTGAATGGGGAAGTATGACTGCCGAAGAAAAACAAGATTGGTTTACAACAACTTGCGAACGAATAAAAATTGAAGCTTGTGATGTTATCAATGACATCATTGAGCAGATGAGCGAAAATGGATATGAGGAAATGGATGTATATCTGACTGATGCATTGCCATCAGATGCTACTGAAAAATTACAAGCTGTGCTAGATGAGTTGTTTGATAATAGCGCAGCAGATACCTATTATCCAGCCGAAAGAATCGAGGTGGAGTAAATGAATGAAGAAGTAATTGAAGAGCTAAAAAAGCTCATGGGAAGTTTCTACGATTCCTACATCAACAGAAACCTTGAGGTGATTATAATCCCAAAAACGAATACATACTTCAGCTTGGAGGGAGTACAGTCACGAAGAGACCTCATTGCCAAGATCTTGATGTGGTGCAGTCGTGATATTTCCAAGGGTATGCCATACAAAAGCCAAAAGCGTAATCTATCATTCCTAATCAGGAATCAAGAAAAATTGAATAAATATCTTGGGACTAAGCTTTCTCACGGGATATATGATTTGATTTATCAAAAGTTAGGTAACGGTATCAATCCTGAACTCACTTATCAGTATATTGATAGCGGATTTGATTGGGAGGTTTTATATAATGGCTAAACCAACCCAAATCATCATTCAGGAGGCAATGGCTGAGCGTATCAGATTTTTAGAAGATGAGCTATATAACAGAGCTTACAAAGATATTGAACGGTTAGAAGTTGAAAATGAACGCTTGAAAGGCAGGTGTCTTGATTTTTGGTTGGAAATTGCTAATTATGTCAATAATGACATGTGTCGCACTGCTATTGCTCGTGCAAAATCAGAAAATCGCAGACCACATAGAAAATGGAGGGCAAAACAATGAACGGTTATGAATTTATGGCACAGAATCCAGTATTGACAATCATTCTATTCTTGATTGTAGCGGTAACAATTACAGAAGTATCAAAACACATGTTCGGATACCTTAATGGAGACAGATATGAACAAGCGAATCAGAAAGAAGAAAGCTAAGCAGGCTGAATTAAAGAAGCAACAGGAGCTGGAACAGTTGATATTAGAACCAGAGGAAGTTCGTCTGGCGTTAATATCAATAGGGAATGCTCTCAGTTATATGTTTGCAAACTTATCAGTAGCTTTTGCTAATGTAGCTGAATCGGTGGCGGAGTGGGCGAGACAAATAGAAGGAGGTGACTGACTATCTTTTTTCCGGAAATTGACATAGAAAAGACGAAAGCGAATGCCGATAGAAAATTAAGGGAACATAAGCGTTGGCGCTTGATTGCTAGTGAAGTCGGAGAACAGAAAGTCACTGCTAGCTATTCATTTGAACCACGACAGCCTAATGGTAATCCAAGTAAGCCAGTGGAGCGTTTAGCAATAACTAAAGTAGACGCTATTGCTGAATTAGATGCTATTGAGTTTGCGGTAGGTAATCTTTTTAATCCCTATCACAGACGGATTCTGTATGACAGATATATTAAAACTAAGGAAAAATCTAATCAAGAAATATCTGAAGAACTAGGATATGAGAAGACTCAGTATCACGACATGTTAAGCGCAGCTTTACTAGCATTTGCGAGCTTGTATAGAGATAGTAGCTTGGTTGTGGAAAAATCGGAAAAATAGCGGAAATTTACCGAACTAAGAGCGAACTCTTTAAACGTTTTAATATGATATTATGGTAGTATCGAAGCGACTAGATATTAAGACAAATCATATTGCCATGCCTGAATAGGGTGTGGCATTTTATATAGATTGGAGGTAGTCAAATGAAATCAGTTGAACCGATTAGAGACACTGACGACATTGAAAGAATGAAAGACTACCTGAAATCAAAAAATGAACGCGATTTTGTTCTAGTAGTTGTTGGGCTTTACTCTGGAATGAGAATCAGCGATATTCTTGTTCTAAAAGTAAGAGATGTCTTATCTGATCGCATACGAATTACTGAAAGAAAAACAGGAAAGACAAAAGTATTTGCCGTCAATCCAGTCATGCGTAAAGTTCTTGACCAGTACATAAAGAACAAAGAATTAAAAGAATATGATTATCTATTTCCAAGTCGTAAAAGAGATAAAGAAAATGGCTTAAAGATTGTTCCGATTGGTCGTGTGGCAGCTTATCAGATTATTAAAGATGCTGCTAACCATGTTGGTCTGACAAACATTGGAACTCACAGCCTTAGAAAGACGTTTGGTTATCACCATTATAAAAGATACGGAAATGTTGCGATACTAATGGAAATATTTAACCATTCGTCGCCAGATATAACACTGGTCTATATCGGATACAAACAAGATGAAATTGATAAATATATGACTGATTTTACGTATTAATGAGCCCCGTATTTAACATAATGAGAAAAAGTAAATTCGTTGTTTATAAAATATAGTTTAGCTCTTGGCACGTAAGCGATTGAGTATATTTAATTCAATTTAACAGTATATAAGATATGTTAAATTCAGAGGAGTATTTTAAAGGGGTTGAGGCTTAAGAAATGAGTGAGTTAAGAGCGGATAGAAGTGGCCCACATCGAGTGGCGTTCGATAAGAACAAAAAGATAATTCTAAAGACTCGTAACACTTGTGGCATCTGTGGTCTACCAGTTGATAAGAGTCTCAAGTATCCACATCCTTTGAGTCCAGTCATTGACCACGTCATTCCGGTAAACAAGAATGGTCATCCATCGGCGATTGAGAACTTGCAGCTAGCTCATTGGCAATGCAATAGACAGAAGTCTGATAAATTATTTGCTGATGAGAGAGCAGGCACCACGAAAATTGTTGGAAATAGAAATCTTCCACAAATAATTGATTGGTCTCGATACAAGAGTTGATGATAGTAATTCTCGGAAAGTCATCACAAATAAATAGGGGGGATAGGGACCTCCCACCAGTTGTGGCCGAGCTTCACGCCGTCACTGTACAAATTTTCTCGCGCTAAAAATTAAAGTTGGTATCAAAAGGAGGTCGATTATGACACTAAAAGGTTTATCTTATATGCGTAGGAAATTGGCTTCTGTTAAACAACGAGTCGATATGAGATATAAGCAGTATTCAATGACAAATTATGATTCACCGGTAGGGATTACAATACCTGTACAAATAAGAAGCCAATACCGTTCCGTTTTGGGATGGTGTGCTAAAGGTGTCGATAGTCTAGCGGATCGCTTGGTGTTCCGTGAATTTGCAAATGATATTTTTGATGTTAATAAGATTTTTAAAGATAATAATCCTGATGTCTTTTTTGATTCGGTTGTGTTGTCGGCATTGATTGGGTCTTGTTGTTTTGTTTATATTACTAGAGGTGTTGACAGTGACAGTCCGAGATTGCAAGTTATCGAAGCTAGTCAGGCAACTGGCATTATCAATCCCATCACTGGTTTATTGACGGAAGGGTATGCGGTGCTGGCAAGTGACGAATATAACCGTCCAACGTTAGAAGCGTATTTTACACCTACCAAGACTTACTTTATTCCAAAAGATGGTAAACCTTATTCGGTAGATAATCCGACGGGTCATCCTTTGCTAGTGCCAGTCATTCATCGTCCTGACGCAGTTCGTCCTTTTGGTCGTAGTAGGATTACTCGTGCTGGGATGTATTATCAAAAATATGCTAAGCGCACTTTGGAGCGTGCAGATATTACAGCGGAGTTCTATTCATGGCCACAGAAATACATTTTAGGTATGGATCCTGATGTTGAAGCTATGGATAATTGGAAGGCGACTGTTTCTAGTTTATTGCGGATTGATAAAGATGATGCTGGTGATAAGCCTGTTGTTGGCCAATTTACGACGGCTAGCATGTCGCCTTTTACGGAGCAATTACGAACGGCTGCAGCTGGATTTGCTGGTGAGATGGGATTGACCTTGGATGATTTGGGATTTGTATCAGACAATCCGTCATCGGTAGAGGCTATCAAGGCAAGTCACGAAAATTTGCGTCTTGCGGGTCGTAAGGCACAGCGGTCTCTTGGTAGTGGATTGTTGAATGTGGCATATTTGGCAGCTTGTTTGCGTGATGAGTTTGCTTACCTACGTAGTCAATTTGTACACACTGAACCTAAGTGGGAACCTTTATTCGAGGCAGATGCTAGTGGCTTAACTTTAATTGGTGATGGTATCATCAAGTTAAATCAAGCGATACCTGGTCTCATTGATAGTGATGTCGTACGAGACTTAACTGGTATCAAGGGAAATCCCAATGCTAAACCTGCGGAGGTAACTAATGATGGATAAGGATATTGTTCCCGAGTTACTAGAGGTCATACAAAGAGAGTTTGAACAATCTTATGGTGCTAGCGAGGTCATAAAAAAGTCTTTTGAGGCTATGAAAGCGAAAAAGGCAACCTATGCAACAGTCAATGAGCTTGCGATTGAAGTTGGAGAGATTTTATCAAAGGCTCTGACAAGTTCTGTAAGATCGTCTAAGTTGCCAGATGGGAAAATGTACTACAATATCGCTCAACGCTTGCTGACGGAGACGCTAGGGCGAAATTATGACATTATTTCTGGTTACGCAGGAGATGTTCAGAAGTTACTGAACGATGAGGCGAAGATTGGTCTTGCTGTGCAGGTACCAGCAATTAACCAAGATAGGATTGACGGTCTTATCAATCGTCTGTCGTTTGAAAAACACTTTGACGATGTTGCTTGGCTTTTTGGTGAGCCAATTGTTAACTTTACTCAGTCAATTGTGGATGATAGTATTCGGAAAAATGCAGAGTTTCAGTATGAGGCTGGATTAAGTCCTGAGATTGTCAGAACAGAAGGCGGAAAGTGTTGTGATTGGTGTCGTGAGGTAGTCGGACGTTATAAATATCCTAAAGTTCCCAAAGATGTGTATCGCAGACATCAACGTTGTCAATGCATTGTGGAATATGACCCAAAATCTGGAAAAGTTCGTGATATCTGGAGTAAAATATGGCGTAAGAAAGAGCGTGAGAAATTATCGGCTCAAAGAGTTGAAAATGCTGTCTTTTCCGAAGGGGTTATGAATATACGTAAAGATATTGCTAAACTTGATATGACAAGAGCTAGTCCTAATGATATAATTGATTTAGGAAAACGCATCAACTATCATTTTAAGGTGTCCGAGAATTTGGGAGATAAGGAAAAATTAAAAGAGATTTTTTCTAACTTCCGTGATATTGGCGGAGTAGTTTCTAAAGAAACTTGGGCCAAAGGTACATCAAAAGTAGTCAAGGCTCAATTGGAGGATGCTTTTAGTTATTATCCTAAGGATTGGGCTGATGTACCTAAGCGACTAGGAAAACAACTGAAAGCTAAGAAAACTAAACGGGGATATTTTAGCGGACATCATGCCGATCCTGAGTTGGTTATTGCTACTAATGGAACAAGAACTTCAACTCCATTTCATGAAATTGGTCACATGGTGGAGTTTGCTAATCCAGATTTAGTAAGGCTTGAAAAAGCGTGGGTTGACCAAAGAACCATAGGAGAACAGGAAATTGAATTAAAGACAATTTTTCCTTTAAGTGGTTATCGATCTAGTGAAGTAACTAAAAAAGATGATTTTATATCACCATACATTGGGAAATATTATAAAGATGCTGCTGAAGTTTTTACAATGGGGTTACAAGGTATATTTACTCCAGAAGAACTTTTTACTAAATCATTTGACCGTAAAACTTGGAAATATGAGAAAAAGACAATCAATGATGACCCAGAATTTCTGAACTTTATTATTGGTTTGTATGTGAAAGTGTGATAAATATGAATAAAAAACATCAAGAATTACGCAAAAAATTTGACGAACAATATAGAGCCTATTTAGAAAAATTTGGGCAAGATTCTTTAGATAGAGTTTCGTTATGGGATCCGCTTGGCTATTCAGATGAATGGGCAGAAGTTCTCCCAGAAGCCACTGAAGATTTGAGGCGGGCTATTGAAACAGGTATCCCGATTGAACCAGATCCTGAAGATGCTATTTACTGAGCACCTAGAGAAATCTAAGTGCTTTTTTTGTACTTAAAAACAGGAGGAGATGTAATTTTTAAATGAAAATCATTGAATATCTTAGAAATAAGCTGGCACCACCCAATCCTTCGATTGTTTTATATAAAAAATTATCAGAAGCAACCTTTGAAGGTTTCAAGGAAGGAATCAAAAATAATGAATTTCGACGGAATTAGAATATACAACAATACAGAAACTTGTTTAGCTAAGATTGGCACTTCGTGGGAGAAGGTTGAATTTTACGGCATTTTCCAGAAGGCTGGGACTGACATGGGCTTTGGGAATCCCTTTGCTTATCCTGTTGCAGTTGTGAAGTTTAATGGGAAGCTTTATGAAATTATCACAGACAATGTAGATTTTGAAGGAGAAAATCATGAACAAACGCATTAAAAAGAAGTGGTCTCGTGTTGAGAGACTTGAAAGTGTAGTAGCGCAATTAATGGCTAGCAATACTTTACTCACAGAAGCTGTAAGCAGGCAGAATAGTCTTATCGAAGAATTAAAAAACATCAACGAACGCAACGCACAAGCAACTAACGCACGCTTTGATGTTTTAGAAGCTGACAATAAATCAATGCGAGTTGGTTTAGATGAGGCGATTGTTGAATTTAGGAAAAACAAGAAAAAAGGCCTATTTGGCCGTAAATAAGGAGGAAAATATGTTAGATAAAGCAAAATTATTAGCATCGCAAGAATTCACACGTCTTTCGGGTCGAGAAATCAACCCAGAAGATTGCTATGTAGTGTGGTTTAGTAAGACATTGCAAAACTGGAAAGCATTAGTCAGCACCAATCAGATTAAGTCTGATGATAAGTGTGGAGACTATGCAGAAGTTACTCACAACGGCGATAAAGCAGAAACCTACGTTGATATTTATGCCAAAGTATCAAATCGAGCTATCAAAGATTAGGAGTGGTCACTCATCTTGAGCGGTAGGAAAGACTACTTAAAACTACTTAAAATTGCTTAAAACCGTATGAAATCCCATACGGTTTTTATTTTGTCCTGTCGCATGACGTAAAACTAGGCATAACGATTGAAAGGGGAGCTTATGGCTAGGAAAAAGAAGCTTGGCAATCAGAATCCTACTCAATCGGTAGTTTTAAAGTACGTTAAGCGAAATTCAAAGGCTAAGGAAGCGATTGAGATTTATGAGCGGACTGGTCTGTCGTGTTATTCGTGGCAGGTCAATTTATTGCAGCCTATTATGGCTGTGGATAAGAATGGTCTGTGGGTTCATCAAAAGTTTGGCTACTCTATTCCTCGTCGTAATGGTAAGTCTGAAATTCTTTATATGTTGGAATTGTGGGGGCTTCACAATGGCTTAAACATCCTACATACTGCCCATCGTATCAGTACCTCTCACTCATCTTTTGAGAAGGTGAAACGGTATCTTGAAAAGATGGGCTATGTTGATGGTGAGGACTTCAATTCTATTCGTGCTAAAGGGCAAGAAAGGATTGAACTTTATAAGACAGGTGGGGTCGTTCAATTCCGTACAAGAACATCTAATGGTGGTCTTGGTGAGGGTTTTGACTTACTGATTATTGACGAGGCTCAGGAATACACGACAGAGCAGGAATCTGCTTTGAAATATACGGTAACTGACAGTGATAATCCGATGACAGTGATGTGCGGAACACCGCCTACTCCTGTTTCAAGCGGTACTGTTTTTACGAATTATCGTAGCACTTGTCTTTTCGGTAAAGGGAAGTATAGTGGCTGGGCTGAGTGGTCTGTGGATACAGAAAAAGAAATTGACGATGTGGAAGCTTGGTACAATTCCAACCCCTCCATGGGTTATCACCTAAATGAGCGTAAAATTGAGGCAGAGTTGGGAGATGACAAGCTAGATCACAACGTTCAGCGTCTTGGCTTTTGGCCACAATATAACCAAAAATCAGCCATTTCTGAGACTGAATGGAATGCTCTTAAAATTGATGAACTTCCTAAGTTTAAAGGTCAGCTATTTGCTGGTATCAAGTATGGTCAAGACGGTACAAATGTGTCGATGAGTATTGCTGTTAAGACAAAGGCTGACACAGTATTTATAGAGACAATTGATTGTCAATCTGTCCGTAATGGGAACCAGTGGCTAGTTGCCTTTTTAAAATCTGCTGACGTGGCACAAATTATCATAGATGGTGCGAGTGGTCAGAAAATTCTTGCTGAAGAATTACATGACTTTAAAATCAAGAATGTGGTATTGCCTACGGTCAAAGAAATCATCGTAGCTAATGCCTTGTGGGAACAAGGTATTTACCAACAAACAATCTGTCATAGTGGCCAGCCATCACTTACCAGAGTAGCAACCAATTGCGATAAGCGTAATATTGGTTCAAATGGTGGTTTTGGTTATCGTTCACATTTTGATGATATGGATATTAGCTTAATGGATAGTGCTTTGCTGGCACATTGGGCTTGTGTAACGACTAAGCCTAAGAAAAAGCAAAAAGTTAGTTATTAAACGGCATCTCAGTAGAGGTGCTATTTTTTATAAAATTACCGAACTGCCGGGAAAGCAGGAGAAAGGAGACAGAAATGTCAGAGTTTAAAATAATCGAAACACAGGAAGAGCTTGACACAGTGGTCAAGGCTCGTCTTGCTAGGGAGCGTGAAAAATACGCTGACTATGACCAACTAAAAGCTCGTGTAACGGAATTAGAGACTGAAAATGGCGCATTAAAGAGCGCTGCGGAAGCCTCAAAGACTGCTTTGTCTGAACGTGATAGCAAGATTGCTGATTTTGAGAAACAAGTTGCTGGTTATGAGACAGCAACGTTGCGAACTCGTATCGCTTTAGCTAATGGTTTGCCGTATGATTTGGCTGATCGTTTAGTTGGTGACGATGAGGCTTCTCTTACGGCAGATGCGGAGCGTTTGGTTGGGCTACTTAAACCTGTAGAGCCTGAGTCTCCATTGAAAGATATCGAACCAAGCTCGACAATGGATGAATACCATGCCGCCCTATCAAGCATGGTTAATTAAAAAGGAGAAAACTAAAATGACAGTATTATCACAAGGAAAATTATTTGATCCAATCTTATTAAATAAAGTGATTAGCAATGTTAAAGGACATTCATCACTTGCTAAGTTAAGCACTCAAAAACCAATTCCATTTTCCGGTTCAAAAGAATTTATTTTTTCAATGGATAATGAGATTGACATTGTTGCCGAGAACGGCAAGAAAGGGCACGGAGGAATCTCTCTTGAACCTATCGCTATTATCCCACTGAAAATTGAATATGGTGCGCGAGTATCAGATGAATTTATGATGGCATCTCAAGAACGTAAAATTGAAATCATGGGTGATTTCGTGGATGGCTTTGCTAAAAAAACTGCTAAAGGGCTAGACCTTATGGCCTTTCACGGAATTAATCCTAGAACTGGCGAGCCTTCCAACATTATCGGAGATAACTGCTTTGATAAAAAGGTTACACAGACAGTGCAGTTTGATGAGCAAGATCCAGATGGAACAATGGGTGTTGTTATTAATATGATTGATGGTGCCGATCGTGATGTATCCGGTGCTGCACTTGATCCAATGTTTACTACAGCTATGTCTAAGCTCAAAAATGCCGAAGGCAGATCTTTGTATCCTCAATTGGCTTGGGGCGGAAAAGTTGACGAAATTAATGGTCTACCTGTAGATAAAAACAAGACAGTATCAGCCACAATGAAGAACGATAAAAACGCAGCTATTGTTGGTGACTTTGAAGGAATGTTTAAGTGGGGTTATGCTAAAGAAGCCTTCATGAAAATCATTGAATACGGAGATCCAGATAACTCTGGCACTGACTTGGCAGGAAGCAATCAAATCTATCTTCGTGTGGAAGCCTTCATTGGTTGGGCTATTTTTGATGCAAGTTCATTTGTGCGTGTGGTAAAGGCAGGTTAATATGGCAGAATATATTAATAAAAAAACAAAAGCTGTTATTGAGTCTGATTTGGTTATTTCTGGTGGTGACTGGGAGCTGGTTGAACCTAAGAAAGAGGATAAGACACCAACTATAGAAGAATTGAAGTCACTTTTGACTGAATTAGGTGTTGAGTTTAATCCTAAGGCCAAGAAACCTGAGCTTTTAGAACTTTATGAAACTCATAAACAAGAGTAACGACTTAGCGGTTCTTCGGGACCGCTTGTTTTTTAGGAAAGGCTGGATATGAAAACTTTTGCTACGATTGATGACTTGATAGTACTCTGGAGACCTCTAAAGCCAAATGAAAGTCAGCGAGCTTTAAAGTTACTTGAGGTTGTCTCAGACACGCTGAGAGTTGAGGCAGAACGTGTTGGTAAAAATCTAGACCTGATGGTCGAGGGGAGTAGTCCTTATGCTAGTGTGGTAAAATCCGTAACGGTTGATATTGTTGCAAGAACTCTTATGACATCAACTGACCATGAACCGATGACGCAGGTGACAGAATCGGCGCTAGGGTACTCGTTTAGTGGGTCTTACCTGGTTCCCGGAGGTGGTCTTTTTATCAAGGATAATGAGTTGAAGCGTCTTGGATTGACTAAGAAACAACGGATTGGAGTGATTGATATCTATGGGGAGACTTAAGGGAATCCCAGTCACACTGATTGGTGAAACTGTCAACGGGAAAGACCCTTTTGGTGCATCTATAACGACAGATGTTGATATTATCGTGGATAATGTGCTGGTAGCTCCTGCGTCTACTGAAGATATTACCAATCAACTATCATTGACTGGAAAAAAGGTCAGCTACACCTTAGCAATCCCTAAAGGTGATGTTAATGACTGGGTCAACAAAGAAGTACGTTTTTTTGGCCAACGTTGGCGAACGGTAGGGATACCGCTGGAAGGTATAGAGGAGCTTATACCTTTAGACTGGAATAAAAAAGTGATGGTGGAGCGCTATGAGTAAGGTTAAATTTAAGCTGAATAGCGCTGGCGTCAGAGAACTGATGAAGTCGGAACAAATGCAGTCTATTCTACGTGCAGAGGCTAGCAAAGTAGCTAATCGTGCTGGTGAAGGATATGAACAGGATATCTACGTCGGTAAAACTCGTGCCAATGCGATGGTCAGAGCTACTACGTATCAAGCAAAGAAAGATAACTTGAGAAACAATACACTCTTAAAGGCACTAAGTAAATGATTGAATTGATTATCAAAAAATATTTGGATGAGCACCTAGAAGTGCCGTCTTTTTTTGAACATGGTGCGGGTCTCCCTAATCGTTTTATTATAATTGATAAAACGGGCGGAAGCTCCGAAACAGGACTTAAACGAGCCACTATAGCGCTACAAAGCTATGCTGAATCAATGTATGAGGCAGCAAGATTGAACGAACGTGTCAAAACAGTTGTTGCTAATATGGTTGAACAAGACAATATTGTTAGTGTCCAATTAAATAGTGACTATAACTTTACAGACACAGAAACTAAACAATACCGTTATCAAGCGGTTTATGACATTTATTATTATTAGGAGGAATTTATGGCGAACTCAGAATATGTTTCATCGGCAAAACCTAATGTAGGTGGTGCGATTAGTTCGGCTATTGCTGGGACAGCACTACCCGAGGATGCAACAACTAAGCTTGATAAAGCTTTTAAAAATCTAGGGTATATCTCAGAGGATGGGGTAACAAACGAAGATAAGCGAGAATCGGAAGATTTGCTGGCTTGGGGAGGGGATGTTGTAGATTCTCCTCAGACAAGTAAATCTGACACTTTTAAATATAAAATGATTGAAGCGTTAAATATCGATGTTTTGAAAGAAGTTTATGGTCCAGAAAATGTTACAGGAGATCTTACTACTGGTATCAAAATTGAATCGAATAGCAAGGAATTGCCAGTACATCCGATTGTCATCGAAACTCTTTTAAAAAATGCTTTGAAACGCATTGTCATCCCCCGTGGAAAAGTAAAAGAGGTTGGAGAAATTACGTATGTTGATGGTGAAGTATTAGGATATGAGGTGACTATCCAAGCCTATCCTGATACGAAGCAGAATACACACTACGAATATATCAAAAAAGCAACACAAGGAGTCGCATAATGGCAATTAAAGGAAAAACATCTACTGGATTTGAATTTGAAATTGAAGATACTGTCAAAGATGATTATGAGCTTGTAGAAGCCTTGGCAGAGCTGGAGGTTAACGGATTGATGTTGCCTAAAGTGTTAAAAAAAATTTTAGGTGACAAAGTCGAAGACTTTAAAGAGCATATTAGAGCTGAGGATGGTCATGTATCTACTCAAAAGATAATGACTGAGCTCCGGGAGATTTTTTCTAGCCAAGGAGATTTAAAAAAATAGTTAGCCTCGCTGGAATGATTGTTGTTGACGAGGATGCCTTGATTTGTGACTTGGCAGAAACTTATCATATTTACGATTATAGACAGTTACCTCTATCAAAGGTAGCTGTTTTTGCTTTTGGTCTGAAAAATGACTCTAGGATAAAACTTGCCTTGTCAGGTCAAGGGGTACCTTTTGAGAATCTATTGCTAGCAGGTATTTATGATGTCTCTAATTTACTTCTTTGGTCAAAAACCAAAGATGGTCAAAAGGGGGTAAATCGTCCGCAATCACTGATTAGCCAATTACTACCAAGGGTAGAAAAGAAAAAAGAACTTTCTTTTGCATCCGGCGAGGAATTCGAAAAGGCTAGATTGGACTTACTAAAACAAATAGAGAAAGGAGGTTTTGATGGCGACTGATCTAGGAAAAGCTTATGTGCAGATTATGCCGTCAGCACAAGGTATTAGCGGTTCGATATCAAAATTATTGGGTAGCGAAGTTGAGAGTGCAGGTAGGTCAGCTGGGTCAAGTCTTGGCGCCTCACTCGTCTCTGCTTTAAGTGGTGCACTTGCAGTAGCAGGGATTGGAAAAATTATCGGTTCAGCTCTAGGAGCTGGCGCTGACCTTCAACAATCTTTTGGTGGTCTGGATACTATCTATGACGGCGCTCAAGAATCTGCTAAGAGGTTTGCCAAGGAAGCGTATAAGGCTGGGATATCCGCAAACACCTACGCTGAGCAAGCTGTATCTATGGGGGCTAGCCTGAAACAAGCTCTTGGTGGTGATTCGACCAAGGCTATCAACATGGCAAACGTGGCTATCATGGATATGACGGACAATGCGGCTAAAATGGGTACAGATATCGGTGTCATCCAACAGACCTATCAAAGTTTAGCCCGTGGAAACTATGCCATGCTAGATAACCTTAAGCTTGGTTTTGGTGGCACAAAGGCTGAAATGGAACGTTTGCTGACGACTGCTGAAGGTTTGCCGTCTGCGATGGGGCGTAAATTTGACATCAGCAACTATGCGGATGTGGTAGAGGCTATCCACCTTGTCCAAGAAAGCATGGGATTGACAGGTGTAGCAGCTGCAGAGGCTGAGAATACCTACACGGGTTCGCTTGCTGCAATGAAGGCAAGTTGGGCTAATACGCTTGCAGGCTTATCTCTGGGCGAGAATATCACGCCACAATTACAAGCCTTGGCAACGACGACCTCTAATTTCTTATTTGGAAATTTCTTTCCCATGGTTGGTAATATCTTCAAGGGTTTGCCGACAATGCTTGGGACTATTCTTGGAGACGGTTTAGGTAGAGTCTTTGGCGGAGAAGTATCTGGGAAGGTCATGGGTGAGTTAAATAAGCTAAATGAAATCATCTTGACATTTTACGACATGACTTTTGGCTCCTTGAGCGCGAAAGACAATATCGATATGCTCGAAAAGGTTGGCTTTAGTAAAGAAACAGCTTCAAAGATTGTGTCTTTATCCGGTCAAATTGGGTCGGTCATTACGTCGTTCTATGACATGATTTTTGGGTCGTTGAGTGCGAAAGATAATATTGATTTTATGGCTCAAATTGGGGTCGATGAAGGTACTGCAACAACAATTGTCAATTTTGCAAATACAATTCGAACTGGCTTTGAGGGTGTTTGGTCTACTGTACAGACATTATTTGGACAAGTTCCTGGTTTCTTCTCTTCAATTATTGGAGCGATTAGCCCTGTCATAGAGACCATTGTTGGTGGATTAGCTAGGCTTGATTTCAGTGGATTTCAATCTTTAATTTCTGCAATTTTGCCTGCGCTACAATCTGGTTTTGAGATTTTTATGTCTATAGCTGGACCTGCAATTGACAATCTTGTTAATTCGTTTGTTAATTTGTGGAACGCTTGTCAGCCGTTAATTTCAATTTTGAGTGAGGCGTTAATGCCTGTTTTTGAGATTTTAGCTTCATTTTTAGGTGGGATAGTCAAAGGGGCACTTGATGGTATTTCTTTTGCGTTTGATGCCCTGAAAGTTGCTGTTGAATTTCTGACTCCTGTCATTGATTTTTTAGTACAAGCATTGAATTTTGTATCTCCTGTATTGCAAGTGATTGCTCAGTGGGTAGGTCAGGCTATCGGTATGTTTGGCAATTTAGGCACTGCTGGACAAGGTTTGAGTGCTTTTATCAAATCAGCATGGACTAATATTCAATCGGCAATTCAAACTGCTGGTAACATTATTGGAACTGTCATTGATTGGATTAAATTAGCATTTTCTGGTGCTGGTAATGCTGCGGGTGTGTTGAAAAATGTTTTTTCACTTGCATGGATGGGAATTCAAGATGCCATTAATGTGGCTAAAGGTATTATAAATGGTGCGATATCTGGGATAAAATCTGCTTTTAGTAGCTTTAGTAGCCTTGTGTCTAGCGTTGGTGGTTCTGTTAAAAGTGTGATTTCTAATATCACCGGTGTTATTAAAGGACTTGCTAATATTGATATTTCTGGTGCTGGTGCTGCGATTATGAATGGCTTTCTTGGAGGATTAAAATCTGCTTGGGGTGCTGTTACTGATTTTGTAGGTGGAATTGCTGGCTGGATTGCTCAAAACAAAGGTCCTATTTCCTACGATAAGGTACTTTTAAAGCCTGCTGGTCGTGCTATCATGGGTGGTTTTAACCTTGCATTAGTGGAAGGATTTAAAGAAGTTAAGTCCACAGTGGGAGGAATGGCTGGTGAGCTCGCTACGGTATTTGATGGGCAGTCTTTTACTTCTGATTTTGCTGCTAACCAATCTGTTGATGTCTCGAAAACCATAAGTTTTGCTAGTGGTTCTTTAGGACAATTAGACGGACAATCAAAAACATCATTGATTGATCGCTTAGCAAATTTGGAAAGGTTAATGACTATGCTAGTTGATAAAGAATTAGCAGTATACTTAGACGGCGAAAAAATGGCTCAGGATTCCTACATGCGTCAAGCTGATATTATGGCAAGGGAGGGAATTTAATTGCATTATATGATTATCAATGGTTTTAATACTTCTCATTTTGCTGGAAGCCATGTTATTGATTTTGGCGAAGCTAAAGCTGCGGAAACACGAACTGCTGAGTCTGTCACTGTTTATGGTGCAAACGGTATTTTAAAAGTGCCAGACGGTGCTTATAACGGATATTCTAGGAAATTTGTATTTGTAGTAAAACATCTCAGCGAAGCTATGGCGCTGATTGAAAAATTTAATGCTTTTGATAATGTTGTCGAATTTGGCTATTTACCAGGAAGCCATTTTTATTGTGATTTGGAATCATCTAGCTATAAGCCTAGGGGTGCTCATAGATGGACGGTAGATATTACGGTTATGATGCATCCTTTTCGCTATGTTAAAGCTGATCCAATTATTTTGACACAAAGCAGTACCATCAAAAATATAGGGACAGTATACTCAGAACCTGTTATTGTTGTCGAAGGGAATGGTCTTGTCACTTTGACAATTGGGGAACAGCTGATGGAATTAACACTTGATACAAAGGCAACTATTGATTGTCGTCATAAAAAACAAAATATCTATGACAAAAGCGGTGCAATTAAAAATACCATTCGCAAGCGTGGTCCGTTTTTTGAAATCCCTGTAGGGACTAGTGGTGTTTCTGTGACAGGAAATGTGTCAAAGGTAATCATTAATGGAAATTGGAGGTATAAAGTGTGATTTACTTAAAAGAGGGGAACCTCCCTCTTAATTTAGCTTTTGATGATGAGATTATCCAAGAAGCTAACAGTACCTATCAACTCTCCTTTAAATTCCCTGTAATTGATAATAAGTGGGAGCTACTCAAAAAAGAAACATTTCTTTTGGCAGATGATTTGCATGGAGAGCAAGAATTTATCATCATAGAAACTAAAAAGAAACATGGTTATATACAGATTTATGCCAACCAAGTGGCAACTCTACTAAACTACTATTCGATTGATACCATTTCGGTATCTCGTGTTGCTGGACAAACTGTAATGTCTAGTTTAGCAGGAAGCATTAAGCGTACAAATCACCCGTTTAGCTTTTTTAGTGACATCATGGATCGCCATACGTTCAATATGTCTGATATATCTGTGATGGATGCCTTGACCAAAGATAAGCATTCGATTGTTGGTCAATGGGGTGGCGATTTAGTTCGTGATAAGTATCAAATCAAATTATTAAAAAATGGAGGCTCAGAAAATGAGTCTCTCTTTATGTATAAAAAGAATTTGAGTGGATATGAAGAGTCAGGAAGTCTTAAGTCGTTAAGAACACGAATCCATTTCAAAAAGGTGGTAAAAGCAACATCAGAAAGTGAAGAGGATAAAGTTTTTGCTGTAACAGTAGATAGTCCTCTTATCAATCAATATAGCCAAATTTACGAAGGAAATATTGAGGTAAATGACCAGGATGTTACTGATCAGGAAAGCTTAGCTGAATATGGTAGACAATATTTTTCTAGAACATTATGTGATGTTGTTGAAGATAGCATCACATTAGATGTTAAGGGGCAGAGCGATGTCCCTGTTAAGATATTCGATGTCGTTTCTGTTTATCACGAACGATTTAACGTGGATATGCGTTTGAAAATATCAAAATACTGTTTTACCCCCATGGCCAAACGATTAAAATCAATAGGTTTTGGGAAAGTAAATCAAAGTTTTGGAGGAGCAATAAATAACGCTATAAACAGCGCTGTTAGCAATCTTAACGATAAGATTCTAGACAATATCGAACTGAAACTTCAAACCGAAATCGAGAACGCTAATCGTCATTTTGACGCAGAGTTTGACAAGCACAAGCAGCAGATTGATGACAACATCGAGAAGGCCAAAGCTGATGCTGAGGTTTATGCGGACACAATCCGTCAAGGCATCTCGCAAGAATTTGACACTTTTGAACGCGAGTATCAAGCTAACAAAGCAGTACAAGAGCAACAAGTCTCTGACATCCGTGCGCAAGCGACAGACGCAAAGACGCTAGCTCAGCAAGCGCAACAAATTGGCACGCAAGCTAAATCGGACGCAGCTAATGCCTTGACTAAAGCTTTGCAGTACAAGTCTGAGGCAATAGCAGAGGCGAAACGCTTAGATATAGCTGAGAGACAGGCGACAGAAGGTAAACTGGCCACAGCTAAAAGTCAAGCAATAGCAGAGGCGAAACGCTTAGATATAGCTGAGAGACAGGCGACAGAAGGTAAACTGGCCACAGCTAAAAGTCAAGCAGTGGCAGAGGCTAACAGGTTAATCGAGTTGACCAAAAGTCTCTTAGCAGGTCAGATTGATGGGGTATCAACAGAGCTTACGCAGACAAAGGAAAACATCAAGCTACTAGCTACAAGGGACACTGTAGACGCTCTGACAGGCCGTGTCTCGTCGGCAGAGGCTAGCCTACAAGTCCAAGCAGGGGAAATTGCAAGTCGTGTCAAAACAAGTGATTTTGACCAAGCAAAACAACGCTTGACGACTGCTGAAAGCTCAATTACTCAGTTAGGTAATCGTATCACGACTGAGATTAGCGAGACAAAAGGCTTAATACCAAAGGAATTTGGTGGAGTTAACTTATTGCTTAATAGCTCGTTTGAGCAGACAGCAACAACTACTGCGTTTGTTGTTGGCGGTCAGGCTTACGATAAAAGCGCAAAAAACTGGAATACATACAATGGTGGTATCTCTAATCCTGCAACAAGCTATCATGCTTATGTTGGAGATGGAGCAGAGCGACAATCTGTAGGAGTTTTCAATGAAAGTAATGGCCAACGAAATTGGAAAGGTTTTTCTCAGAATATAACTAGTCGAATACCTCAAACGACTGATAATTTTATGTTTTCGGTCGATGTTTTTGCAACTGGTGCAGGCACAAAAATCTTCGGTGGATTATACTACTATGACAAATCAGGAACAAGAAAATTCCACGCAGGGCAATTTAATCTAATTGTAGACTCGTTTAACAAATGGCAACGTGTTAATGTTAAAGTACCATTTGATAAATTTACATGCGACTTTGGCAAAAGTGTCCTTTTTTATGTTTATGGATACAATTTCACGACAAACAGTATCTTGTATATTGATAAATTAAAGCTGGAAATAGGAGAGATTGCCACAGCGCACAGCGTAGCGCCAGAAGAGCTACAGGACGAACTGATAAATGCTAAGACGCTCATCACCCAAACCGCTCAAGGTCAAGAGCAATTATCAACACAGCTGACACAGGCTCAAGGTAAAATCACAAAAGCCGAGACTGAGATTAGACAGTTGATTGGTGATGTGTCTAGTAAGGTCTCACAGACTGAGTATGACAGTTTGAGCGGTAGAGTTACAAGCCAACAAACACTGATTGAGCAAAATGCCAGTGAAATTAACAAGCGCTTGACCAGTACACAGGTTGAACAGGCCATTACTGGAAAGGGCTATCAGACTAAAGCTCAGGTTGATAGCAACATCACAGGCCGTGGCTACATTACTAATAGCGCCTTGCAACCTTATGCGACGACTACGACAATGCAAAATCTCGTTAGAGAGACATCAGGCAGTTTCGAGAGGCAAATTACCGAGACCAAGGCATTAATACCGACAGAGATTGGTGGGAGGAACTACTTTTTAAACTCAGACATTGAGATAACATCTGGCTATCACAATGTGAAAATCCATCCAGATTTTGCCGAGCACGTCAAAGGCAAATCGTTTGTCGTCAGCATTGAAGTTGAGGGAACTAACATCACTAGCTCAGATCGTAATCGATGGGGCATTAGTCTTTCAGCCCGCCGTGGAGACACTAACGACAGATCGTGGTTAGAGGTCTGGGAGACCAAACTTGGAGACACTCCTAAAAAGAGAATCTACCAGGCATTTAAACACCAAGCTGATTTCAACGATTACATCGCTAATATGTATATCCAAATCGGTGGTAATGCTAAAGCTGGACGACCTAAGCTGGAGATCAGCACGCTACCAACCGACTGGTCACCAGCACCTGAAGATACAATGTCCGAAATTGAATCAGTCAAGACGACTATCACCCAAACCGCTCAAGGTCAAGAGCAATTATCAACACAGCTGACACAGGCTCAAGGTAAAATCACAAAAGCCGAGACTGAGATTAGACAGTTGATTGGTGATGTGTCTAGTAAGGTCTCACAGACTGAGTATGACAGTTTGAGCGGTAGAGTTACAAGACAACAAACACTGATTGAGCAAAATGCCAGTGAAATTAACAAGCGCTTGACCAGTACACAGGTTGAACAGGCCATTACTGGAAAGGGCTATCAGACTAAAGCTCAGGTTGATAGCAACATCACAGGCCGTGGCTACATTACTAATAGCGCCTTGCAACCTTATGCGACGACTACGACAATGCAAAATCTCGTTAGAGAGACATCAGGCAGTTTCGAGAGGCAAATTACCGAGACCAAGGCATTAATACCGACAGAGATTGGTGGGAGGAACTACTTTTTAAACTCAGACATTGAGATAACATCTGGCTATCACAATGTGAAAATCCATCCAGATTTTGCCGAGCACGTCAAAGGCAAATCGTTTGTCGTCAGCATTGAAGTTGAGGGAACTAACATCACTAGCTCAGATCGTAATCGATGGGGCATTAGTCTTTCAGCCCGCCGTGGAGACACTAACGACAGATCGTGGTTAGAGGTCTGGGAGACCAAACTTGGAGACACTCCTAAAAAGAGAATCTACCAGGCATTTAAACACCAAGCTGATTTCAACGATTACATCGCTAATATGTATATCCAAATCGGTGGTAATGCTAAAGCTGGACGACCTAAGCTGGAGATCAGCACGCTACCAACCGACTGGTCACCAGCACCTGAAGATACAATGTCCGAAATTGAATCAGTCAAGACGACTATCACCCAAACCGCTCAAGGTCAAGAGCAATTATCAACACAGCTGACACAGGCTCAAGGTAAAATCACAAAAGCCGAGACTGAGATTAGACAGTTGATTGGTGATGTGTCTAGTAAGGTCTCACAGACTGAGTATGACAGTTTGAGCGGTAGAGTTACAAGACAACAAACACTGATTGAGCAAAATGCCAGTGAAATTAACAAGCGCTTGACCAGTACACAGGTTGAACAGGCCATTACTGGAAAGGGCTATCAGACTAAAGCTCAGGTTGATAGCAACATCACAGGCCGTGGCTACATTACTAATAGCGCCTTGCAACCTTATGCGACGACTACGACAATGCAAAATCTCGTTAGAGAGACATCAGGCAGTTTCGAGAGGCAAATTACCGAGACCAAGGCATTAATACCGACAGAGATTGGTGGGAGGAACTACTTTTTAAACTCAGACATTGAGATAACATCTGGCTATCACAATGTGAAAATCCATCCAGATTTTGCCGAGCACGTCAAAGGCAAATCGTTTGTCGTCAGCATTGAAGTTGAGGGAACTAACATCACTAGCTCAGATCGTAATCGATGGGGCATTAGTCTTTCAGCCCGCCGTGGAGACACTAACGACAGATCGTGGTTAGAGGTCTGGGAGACCAAACTTGGAGACACTCCTAAAAAGAGAATCTACCAGGCATTTAAACACCAAGCTGATTTCAACGATTACATCGCTAATATGTATATCCAAATCGGTGGTAATGCTAAAGCTGGACGACCTAAGCTGGAGATCAGCACGCTACCAACCGACTGGTCACCAGCACCTGAAGATACAATGTCCGAAATTGAATCAGTCAAGACGACTATCACCCAAACCGCTCAAGGTCAAGAGCAATTATCAACACAGCTGACACAGGCTCAAGGTAAAATCACAAAAGCCGAGACTGAGATTAGACAGTTGATTGGTGATGTGTCTAGTAAGGTCTCACAGACTGAGTATGACAGTTTGAGCGGTAGAGTTACAAGCCAACAAACACTGATTGAGCAAAATGCCAGTGAAATTAACAAGCGCTTGACCAGTACACAGGTTGAACAGGCCATTACTGGAAAGGGCTATCAGACTAAAGCTCAGGTTGATAGCAACATCACAGGCCGTGGCTATATCACATCATCAGCGTTACAGCCTTATGTGACCTCAACAGTGCTTGAAAATAAGGTCACAGAGACAGCAGGCAGTTTTGAGCGCTCTATCACCGAGACAAAAGCACTGATACCAACGTCAACAAGCGTCAATCTCGTAGACGGGACAAAGGATTTTAGCGGGTCTCACTTTTGGATTGATGGCAATTGGCGACTAGACGGTCGTACTGTCGCAGGAGCGGATGTGTTGACTTGGCAAAGTGGTAACAAAGCATCACCGACGTTAACCTGGCAAGTCGAGGCTGGTAAAGAGTACATTTTTAGCGCGTATGTCGCCAAAGAGACAACAGGGACTGTTTACTTTTACCTCTATAATTTTGGTGGTGACGATATCACAAGTACAACTCGTCGTAACCACCATATTGATGATGTTGGTACTGATTTTAAACGGTTTACATTGCATTTTGTACCAACGCGCTCAGGCAAAATCAGAGCGAGATTTGCGATTCTGGCTAGTGACGTCGGAGGTTTTAGCGTTGCAGGTTATCAATTACTTGAGGGTCGTCTTGAGCAACCTTGGAGCCCATCGGTAAAAGAGCTATCGGTAGTCACTGCTTTTAACACAGTCAAAGACACCGTAGATGCTCACAAGCGTGTGATTGGTGATGGGAGTGCGATTTCACAGGCTATTCAGTCGGCTAGTAAGTTTGAGCGGTCGATTGTGGCTGGTGGTGACATTTATCAAGCGATTGAGACGGCCAAAGGCCTTGTAAGTCGTGTATCAAGTCTGTCAGACGGTCAAAATTTAGTTTACGACCCGACAAATTTTTCGAAATATAAAGCTAGAACATCTAATTCAACTCTTGCACTAACAGGTACAAGCAGTTATAAACTCTTGCGTATTACGCAGACAGGTTTGTCTTCGCCAAAATGGAAAGGATTCCAGGTACCGCTACACACCCAAAGCTTTACAGCAGGCGAAAAATTAAGTTATCGAGTTAATCTTTGGGTGGACGTTTTACCAGACGACATCGTGGGAATTGAGATAAAAAACGGTACTGATAAGATTGCAGTTTTTCCTATCAGGTTGACCCAAACAGGGTCATCGCAAATATTTACTGGTACTGTTACTGTCTCTAAAACAACCACAACGACAGACGACTATGGCTTGCACGTTTGGATACGTAAAAACGGGACAGTAGCTATTGGTCAAATATCTATCGTAAGAGGCGACGTGCCACCGACTAGTTTTGTGGACAGCACGTCTGCCATGCAGTTAGCGGCGGAAACCCAAATGAGCCAACTTGCAGGCTCTTGGGCGGTTAAAAATCTGACTAGCGCTGGTACTGTGCTTAATCAGCTAAATCTCAATAAAGATGGCTCAGTCAAGATTGACGGTAAACTAGTGCAAATCACTGGTACGACGTACATACAAGACGGTGTTATCACCTCTGCTAAGATTGCTAGCTTAGATGCTGCTAAGATTACAGCAGGTACGCTTGATGCAAGCAGAGTCAATGTTATCAATCTTAACGCAAGCAAGATTGTCGGTTTAGACGCAAACTTTATTAAAGCAAAAATTGAGACTGCGATGATCGATTGGATGAAAGGTAAAGTGATTACTGCTAAAAACGAAGCGATGCAAATCAATCTTAATGAAGCTAATATAACTTTCAAAGCAAATGCGTCTATCGCTTTTAATTCTGTTTATAATACAATTCATCGTACAAGAGGTGCAAATACTGGATTTTTAAAAATCGAAGACTCTACAGGTGGCGGTGTCAATGTAATAGTAGGTGCGACGTCTGGAAATGCATCGCAAACAATTGATACTGCTAGATTTGCTGGTATAGTTGCTAATCGAGATAATGACATGTCAGATTATGTCGAGATTTATGGAGATTATATCTATTTTAAACACGCAAAAAACTCCAAAAAAATGGTATTCCAAGCAGCTGCTATGACGAGAGATTATAACCTTTTAGGGATACTTGACAAACTTATCCACAACATGAATAAACTGCACAGAGCAGGAGCATTCGGCAGAGAAACTCACTTTACTGATGATGTTTCTGGAGTAGGCTTTTTTGATTAAGGAGACACTATGGACGAACAAATTAAATCAAACTTAGCGCTTGAGATAGCGCAATTAAGCTTGGATAAAGCGACGTTAACAGCGCAACTAGCGCAACAACAGCAAGTCAATCAAGAGCTTGCTCAGAAAGCCGCAGAGTTGGAAGCTCTGCTTGACCAACAAACACAACCAACTGAAACAGAAAAAGGAGAATAATCATGACAAAAGAAATCAAACAAATCGGAACAACTGAAGAAACTCTACTAGACCTCAAAGAAATCACTGAACCTTTTGACTTAGCAACGGCTTTGCAATATATGAAAGAAAATGGCGAGTTTATCCGCTGCAAAAACGCCAACAATGACTTTTACATGTATCGTGATGTGCAGAAACGTCCAGCAGTTGTTAAAGGTAAACGTCAACTGGTGGAAGTTGAAACTGTTTGGGCATTTAATCCTTGGGGCGGTACAACGACTACTATCAACGTGGCAGGCCTCTTTAACGAGGAATTTTACATCATGAAGTTTGACGAAAATGGAAATCCAGATTGGACTGATCCAACCGTAAAAGTACAAGAGTAATGCGAGGTAGATAATGCCACAACAAGTTTTAGACATGGTAGGGGCGCTTGCTCCTACCATTGGTGTTATCGCCACAGGTGCCTTTGGCTATATGGCTTCTCGCTCAAATAACCTCAGTAAGAGTCAGTTCAACGAAATCAAATCTGGATTAGACGAGCAACGTGAGAGTATCAATCAGCTTAATGCAACAGCAGATAGCAATAACGAAGCTCTAAAAAATGTGCAGTCTAAGCTAGACTTGCACGACGAAGCTCATCTATCAACGATGTATCTCAGACTTGAGCGAGACATCAAACACGCCTTAGAACGAGGGAATACATCAGCTGAAGAGTATAAGCTCATCGGTCGAATGCACAAAAATTACAAAGCTCTTGGCGGTAACGGATACATTGATAAGCTCATGGAGAAGTACGAACAATTACAGATGGAGGAATAACATGAAACTAACAAACGGACAGTATGATGTGGCTAAAAAAGTAGTTACAGTTGTGGTACCAGCTGGAATAACACTAATCACAGGGCTAGGTGCATTGTATAAAGTTGATACAACAGCTATCACAGGAACAATTGCACTTTTTGCAACGTTTGCTGGTACCGTACTTGGTATTTCAAGCAAAAATTATCAAGCAGAAAACAAGTAGCAGGAGGTAAGCATGAGAGCAGTGAGTAAATTTATCTTAATGCTGTTTCTTATTCCGTTAGTAATACCGTTTGGATTCATTGCAATCATGCTTGATCCATTTATTGAAATAATCTTAGAGGAGAAGAAAGATGACAACAGCAAATGAAATCGTACAATATACAATTAATCTTGCCAACTCTGGAATGGGAGTTGATAAAGATGGCATGTATGGTACCCAGTGCGCAGATTTGCCATGCTTTATCGCAAAAAACTGGTTTGGCGTAGATTTGTGGGGTAATGCAATTGATTTAATGGCCAGCGCAACAGCGGCAGGCTTTGAAGTGCATTATATGCCGACAGATGCTAACCCACGAGCTGGGGCAATTTTTGTCATGAATGCAGTAGCTTATGACGGCGTAAACTATGGTCACACAGGTGTGGTAATTGCTGATAGTGACGGTTACACTATGCAAACTGTCGAGCAGAATATTGACGGTAATTGGAATGCTTTAGAGGTAGGAGGCCCAGCCCGCTTTAATACCCGTGATTTCTCTGGTATCGTTGGTTGGTTTTATCCACCATATTCGGACAATACCCAGCCGGACATCGCTCTGACTCCAACAAGCGATGAAATTGAACTAATCCCAGAAGATGGAACTTTTACGGTCGGAGAAGCGCCTATTAATGTCCGTCGTGCGCCAAGCTTAAATGGTGAGATTGTGGCAGCGTACGAACCTGGTATGTCTGTCACATACGACAGCAAAGGCTCTGCCAATGGCTACCGCTGGATTTCGTACATCGGAGGCTCTGGTAATCGTAATTATATGGCGATTGGTCAGACAGACGAGGCAGGCAATCGTATCAGTCTTTGGGGAACAATCGAATAAAATAAGAAAGGACACCCTTTCAATAAGACACCAACCCTCAGCATTTGCTGGGGGTTTTTTCGCTAAAAAAGTTAGCTAACTTCTTGACAAGTCGGATATAAGTGTGAAATAATAATAACGAACAAGAACGGTAAAAAAATACCTCCTTTCTATGTTCCGACATTGCTTGTCGTTAAATTCCCAGCCGTTTGGCAATGAGGGGGCGGAGGGACGCGCTCGTTAACAGAAGTATCCCATTGGAAATGCTGTCCTGCCCCTCGCAGGACTTTTTTGTAGGAGTTGTTAGTGAAAAGTAAAAGGTTAAAAATTCAGCAAATCGACCTAACTTTATGTAAGGATTATGATATTGAACAAGCATTGGATTATAACTTTCAAACAAAGAAGCTCATGAACAAAGGTCGTGGGTTTGCTGTGCTTTTGGTAACTATCAAAGGCATTCATTTTGCTATACCTTTTAGAAGTTATATGCCAAATAAATATCAACTCAAATATAAGTTAAGAGCATCAAGTAAAAAGGGATTTGTTGAAGGTCTAGATATAGGAAAAACCTTAATTGTTGAAAACCCAAAATATTTAATTAATAAACCTTTTCGTCTCCGTCAAAAAGACGATGCTATTAAAATTCAAGATAATGAAATTGTTATAATCAATAAATTAATAAAAGCTATAACTGATTACAATAAAGCCGTCAAAAATGCTGATAGTAACAAATTGAACGATCCAATGAGGTTTAAATTTTCAACATTTAAAAATTATACAAAACGGTTGTCTCGAATAACTATATCAGATATGATTGTTTGATAGAATTTACCCTATTCTCAATCGAGCGAGTCACATAGAATTAGCCTCAGCATTTGCTGGGGGCTTTTTTGCTTGCTCTGAGAAAAAAATAAGGGAAGATTGAGAAAAGACAAATCTTTTACGAATAGTTAAGTAGGAGGTAAAAACATGCTACATTATGACGAATTGAAACAAGCAGTAGATGACGGCTATATCACAGGGGACAAGGTCAATGTGGTAAGAAAAGAGGGTAAGCTCTTTGATTTTGTCCTGCCAGGAGAGTTAGTGAGACCTTGGGAGGTGGTAATCTCTGAGAGCGTAGTAGACATATTGGACGAATTAAGACAACAAGAAGACCTCTGATTTTCCAGAGGGCTTTTTTTAATATTCTATTTAATATGAGGGTCTATAAATACCCGTCAAACACCCGTCAACTTGTTTTGGGTTTATGTGTTTTATTGTTGTTTTTGTAATGAAAACTTGTTAATATCAACATATCGGAAATACAAAGGGAGAGAAAAAAAGGCATTTTATCCCCTCCTCTCCTTATATCCCCTTGATTTATCAAGGTTTTGAGGGTGTTTGCCCACCATTTGCCAACGGATTTCAAATTTTATTGAAAATATCTTTGACCTTTAGGTCATTTTTTTGTTTTAATTTTTCAATTTAATGAGCTTATTCCTTGAATCTAGTGATAAGGTTGGGAGCTACTTTTTATACGTCAAAATTGAAGGTTGAAGTAGTTGGTTTATTGCTACACTTAGGATATGTTTTTATGAGACAAGCTCATTTTTCTAGTTGCTATTGATAGATGGCTGCTAATTAAGGTCCAATGGGATGAACAGTCCTTACTGGACGGTTTTGAATCATCTGTTGCATTAAATAGAGAAAATAAAATTGTGTGAGGTTTCGGAAGTCTCCCTGGCCTTATTTTTTTACTCTCATTCGCCACGACAAACGCATGAAATCTTCTATTTCCATTTTGCAAGTGTTGAAAGTTTTTTGCCCTAAAGCAATTGTTTTAAATACTTGTCAAAGGACAGACTTAGGGCATATTTCTTACGACGCAGACTCATCTTCTTTCCAAAATCTAACTGTTTTAATACCGCTAAACAGAATTTATCCATGACATTTAAATTAAATGCGAGTTGTTTATTCAAAGTCTTATTGGCATCTTCACGAAAAACAACATCTAGTAGCCAGTGCATACTCTCTATTTGCCAATGACCTCTCACATAGTCACACAACTCTTTAGCGCTAACCTGACAACTTAAAATAAAGTAGCGGGTTTCTTCGCTCTCTTGACCATTCTTTGTTATCTGAATACGCGCCCGTCCAATGCTTTGGATATGTCCCCAATCAGGATGCTCTTGACGTATCCACTCTGTATCAGTAATGACTTCATACTGTCTCAATTCAATCTGACCGTGCGCTTTCTCAAGCGTTTCATAGCTATCGTCAAAATTCTGAGAGAGTTCAAAATAGGGACGAATATCTTCTAGAAGGCTCTTTTGATTCTCTTTGACTGCTAGACAATAATCTGCTTTCTTCATGATAATCTTATCCGCAATAGCCTTTTGTGTGCCCATGGCGTCAATACTAATCATGCACCCTTTTACTGAAATCATGTCTAATAATCGTGGAATCGCTGTAATCTCATTGCTTTTTTCATCAGTCGCTACCTGGCCATACGAAATCCCTAAATCTGTCGCATAGGCTGAGACAATATGTAGGGCTTTTTGAGTTTGACTGCCATTACCACGGATAGTCTTCCCGTCAATGGCTACTAAACGTTTTGAAAGTTGTGGTAAGGTTTTAGATGATGAGTCACACGCTTCAAGAAGAGAAGTCCATATCTGTGTGAGTTCTACAAGAACTTGTGAATCTAAGGTCGCAAAAACACGTTGTAGAGTGTCATGAGAGGGAATGCCATTTTCTAATTTGAGAACGGTGCGTAAGGATTTCTCATAGGCAATACCAAACTCCTCTATCTCATCCCAGTGTTCTGCGCCTGATAAGCGAGCAAAGAAGATGAGAAGAACGATATCTGACAATAAGTGTTTAATTTTCCATGGGGAACGGTCGTCTCTAACAGTAATCAAGAAATTTAAAAGGTCTTCCATAACAAAATCCTCCACTTTTATTATAGCGAAGGATTTTGAATTCATCCATGAAAGTCTTTTCTGTAAGCCATATTTTCTTCATGCGTTTGTCGTGCTCATTCGCTTGGATTCTTGAATAAATTGCTAATTCATGGTAAAATGACATGATAAGTCTTTCGAAAGGAAACAGAATGGCAAATATGTTACGTACACTTATCGAAAATGATAAGGGTGAATTACGAAAATTAGATAAATTAGCAAAAAAAGTTGAGAGCTACGAAGCAGCAATGGCGGCTCTCTCAGATGAGGAGCTTCAAGCTAAGACTCCTGAATTTAAAGCGCGTTACCAAGCTGGTGAAACACTAGATGATTTGTTACCAGAAGCTTACGCAGTTGTTCGTGAAGGGGCAAAACGTGTTTTGGGGCTATTCCCATACCATGTCCAAATCATGGGGGGAATTGTTCTTCATCATGGTGATGTTCCTGAAATGCGTACTGGTGAAGGTAAAACCTTGACAGCAACGATGCCTGTTTACCTTAATGCTTTATCAGGTGAGGGAGTTCACGTTGTTACCGTCAATGAATACCTTTCTGAACGTGATGCGACAGAGATGGGTGAACTTTATAGTTGGCTCGGTCTTTCTGTTGGTATTAACTTAGCAGCTAAATCTTCAGCAGAAAAACGCGAAGCGTATAACTGTGATATTACTTATACTACCAACTCAGAGGTTGGATTTGACTATTTACGTGATAATATGGTTACTCGTAAAGAGGCTATGGTACAACGTCCGTTGAATTATGCCTTGGTCGATGAGGTAGACTCAGTTCTTATTGATGAAGCACGTACGCCATTGATTATCTCAGGTGCTCAAAGTAATGAGATTAGCAAGTTATATGATTTAGCTGATCACTGTGTTAAAGGGTTAACAGAGGAAGATTACATTATTGATGTACCAACAAAAACAATTGGTCTATCAGATGCAGGTATTGATAAGGTTGAAAGCTATTTCAAACTCGATAACCTTTATGATTTGGAAAATGTTGCTTTGACACACTTTATTGATAATGCTTTGCGTGCTAACTATATCATGACGTTAGATATTGATTATGTGGTTAGTCCAAATCAAGAAATCTTAATTGTAGACCAATTTACAGGTCGTACGATGGAAGGGCGTCGTTTCTCAGATGGTCTTCACCAGGCGATTGAGGCTAAGGAGCATGTGCCAATTCAAGATGAGTCTAAGACAAGCGCAAGTATTACATATCAAAACTTCTTCCGTATGTACAAGAAATTGGCTGGTATGACTGGTACGGCTAAGACTGAGGAAGAGGAATTCCGTGAAGTTTATAACATGCGCGTTATTCCAATTCCAACGAATCGTCCTATTCAACGTATTGACAACTCAGACTTACTTTCCCCTACTCTCCGTGCAAAATTTAAAGCTGTTGTTGAGGATGTTAAACATCGTCATGAAAAGGGGCAACCAGTGCTTGTTGGTACTGTTGCGGTTGAAACGTCAGATTTAATTTCTAAGCTTTTGGTTGAAGCTGGTGTACCGCATGAAGTTTTGAATGCGAAAAACCATGCTAAAGAGGCTCAAATTATCATGAATGCAGGTCAGCGTGGTGCCGTTACAATTGCGACAAACATGGCTGGTCGTGGTACGGATATCAAGTTAGGTGAAGGTGTTCGTGAACTTGGTGGTCTTTGTGTGATTGGTACGGAGCGCCATGAAAGCCGTCGTATTGATAATCAGCTTCGTGGACGTTCTGGACGTCAAGGTGATCCAGGTGAATCTCAATTTTACCTCTCATTTGAAGACGATTTGATGCGCCGTTTTGGTTCTGATCGTATTAAAGCTCTCTTTGAGAAAATGCGTCTAGATGAAGATGATACGGTTATTGAATCTAAGATGTTGACTCGTCAAGTTGAATCAGCTCAAAAACGTGTTGAAGGAAATAACTATGACACACGTAAGCAGGTCCTTCAATATGATGATGTCATGCGTGAGCAGCGTGAAATTATCTATGCTGAACGTTATGATGTTATCACTGCAGAGCGTGACCTTGGTCCTGAAATCAAGGCGATGATAAAACGCACGATTAATCGTACGGTAGACGCCCATGCGCGTGTTAATAATCGTCAAGAAGCTTTGGAGGCAATCCTTAATTTTGCACAGATGAGCCTTTTACCAGAAGAAGAGATTACTTTATCTGACTTAGAAGGTAAAAAAGATGCTGACATCAAAGCTCTGCTATTTGACAAAGCAATGGCACATTATGATAGTCAAATCAGTAAGCTCCGTGATGAAGAAGCTGTCAAAGAGTTCCAAAAAGTGTTGATTTTGATGGTGGTTGATAATCACTGGACTGAGCATATGAATGCCTTGGATCAATTGCGTAGCGCTGTTGGCTTGCGTGGTTATGCTCAGAATAACCCTGTTGTTGAGTACCAATCTGAAGGTTTCAAGATGTTCCAAGATATGATTGGTTCAATTGAGTTTGATGTCACTCGTACCATGATGAAGGCACAAATCCATGAGCAAAGACGCGAAGAAGCTCCAGCAGCTTCACACACATCTGCGACAGCTAATATTGCCGCTCAGACACCAGGTGCTATTGAAGAAGAAGCAACTCTTGATTTTTCTAATCTTGACCGCAACGATAAGTGCCCATGTGGTTCAGGTAAAAAATACAAGAACTGTCACATGCGTTAATGATGGATAATGTAAAAAGGCGTGAAATCCTTGTGATTTCAGCCTTTTTTCTTTCTCTTTTTCGTGGTATAATGAAAGATACTATAATTGATATTTAGGGAGTGGGTCTTATGACATTTTATAACCACAAAGAAATCGAGCCTAAGTGGCAAAAACACTGGGCGGACAACCATACTTTTAAGACAGGGACGGATGCGTCAAAGCCTAAGTTTTATGCGCTTGACATGTTCCCTTACCCATCTGGTGCTGGGCTTCACGTTGGTCACCCAGAAGGTTATACAGCGACTGATATTTTGAGTCGTTTCAAGCGTGCGCAGGGCTACAATGTCCTTCACCCAATGGGTTGGGATGCGTTTGGTCTTCCTGCGGAGCAATACGCGATGGATACTGGTAATGACCCAGCTGAATTTACAGCGGAAAACATTGCCAACTTCAAACGTCAAATCAATGCGCTTGGTTTCTCATACGATTGGGATCGTGAAATCAATACGACGGATCCAAACTACTACAAGTGGACCCAATGGATTTTCACAAAATTGTATGAAAAAGGCTTAGCCTATGAAGCAGAAGTGCCAGTAAACTGGGTAGAAGAGCTTGGTACTGCCATTGCCAATGAAGAAGTGTTGCCTGATGGAACGTCTGAACGTGGTGGCTACCCTGTTGTCCGCAAACCGATGCGTCAATGGATGCTGAAAATCACGGCTTACGCAGAGCGCCTTCTTGAAGATTTGGAAGAAGTCGATTGGCCAGAGTCTATTAAAGACATGCAACGCAACTGGATTGGCAAATCAACAGGTGCGAACGTAACGTTTAACGTTAAAGATACCGACAAAGACTTTACGGTATTTACAACACGTCCTGACACGCTTTTCGGTGCAACTTATGCGGTTTTAGCACCAGAACATGCTTTGGTAGATAGCATTACAACGGCAGAACAGAAAGAAGCAGTTGCTGAGTACAAACGCCAAGCCAGTCTCAAATCAGACCTTGCTCGCACAGACCTTGCCAAAGAAAAAACCGGTGTGTGGACGGGTGCTTATGCAGTTAACCCTGTTAACGGTAAAGAAATGCCAATCTGGATTGCAGACTATGTGCTTGCTAGCTACGGAACGGGTGCTATCATGGCGGTACCTGCTCATGATGAGCGTGACTGGGAGTTTGCAAAACAATTCAATCTTGAGATTATTCCAGTTCTTGAAGGTGGTAATGTTGAAGAAGCAGCTTATACAGAAGATGGCGCTCACATCAATTCAGACTTCCTAGATGGCTTGAACAAGGAAGAAGCTATTGCTAAGATGGTCGCTTGGTTAGAAGAAAATGAAGTGGGTAACGAAAAAGTGACTTACCGTCTTCGTGACTGGCTCTTTAGCCGTCAACGTTATTGGGGTGAGCCAATCCCAATTATTCATTGGGAAGATGGGACGTCAACGGCTGTGCCAGAAAATGAATTGCCACTTGTTCTTCCAGTAACAAAAGATATTCGCCCTTCTGGTACTGGTGAGTCACCGCTTGCTAACTTGACAGACTGGTTGGAAGTTGTTCGTGAGGACGGTGTCAAAGGTCGTCGTGAGACCAACACCATGCCACAATGGGCTGGTTCAAGCTGGTACTACCTTCGCTACATTGACCCGCACAACGATGAGAAATTGGCTGATGAAGAGCTTCTCAAACAATGGTTACCAGTTGACATTTACGTCGGTGGTGCAGAACACGCCGTGCTTCACTTGCTTTATGCACGCTTCTGGCACAAGGTGCTTTATGACCTCGGTGTCGTGCCAACCAAAGAGCCATTCCAAAAACTCTTTAACCAAGGGATGATTTTGGGAACTAGCTACCGTGACCACCGCGGTGCGCTTGTGGCGACTGACAAGGTTGAAAAACGTGATGGTAGCTTCTTCCACATCGAAACAGGTGAAGAGCTCGAACAAGCACCAGCTAAGATGTCTAAATCCCTTAAAAATGTCGTTAACCCAGATGATGTTGTGGAACAATTCGGTGCGGACACCCTTCGTGTCTATGAAATGTTCATGGGACCACTTGATGCCTCAATCGCTTGGAGCGAAGAAGGGCTTGAAGGGTCACGCAAGTTCCTTGACCGCGTTTACCGTTTGATTACGACTAAAGAGATTGTGGCGGAAAATAGCGGAGCGCTTGATAAGGTTTACCATGAGACGGTTAAAGCAGTCACTGAGCAAATTGAAGGCATGAAATTCAATACAGCCATTGCTCAGCTCATGATTTTTGTCAACGCGGCCAACAAAGAAGACAAGCTTTACGCAGAGTATGCCAAAGGCTTTGTGCAGTTGATTGCCCCATTTGCCCCACATTTGGGTGAAGAATTGTGGCAAGTCTTGACCGCAACAGGTGAGTCAATTTCACATGTGGCTTGGCCAACCTATGACGAAAGCAAGTTGGTTGAAAACGATGTGGAAATCGTTGTCCAAATCAAAGGAAAAGTCAAAGCAAAACTCGTGGTTGCTAAAGACCTTTCAAAAGATGAATTGGAAAAAGTAGCACTTTCTAACGACAAAGTTCAAGCTGAAATTGCAGGCAAGGAAGTCGTGAAAGTCATTGCGGTTCCAAACAAACTCGTTAATATTGTTATTAAGTAACTAGTTTTAGAAAATTTTATTATTTAGTAAAAGGTATCGAGTGACGTTTTAAAAATGTCATTCGATGCCTTTTTTCAGATAAGAACGGAGCCTTGATTTTCCCTAGCTTATTGCTTTGTTATGAAAAGAGTAACGAAACGTGTGAGGTGATGCTGTCAATGGTTGCTATTGTTGTGAGTAACATGTTGTGGAGTTGGTGTCAAATGGTAGCTAACTCTTTTATGACCTCATAGATTTTTTTGAGGGAGAAAACTGTGACAGTTTTTGGTGTTGTGGGGAAGGTTAGGGGAGCGAAATATTAAACGAACATTAGTATTCCATTAAGAAAATAACGGTATTAAAAAGCGAATCTTAAGTCTATAAAGATAGGATTAAGATAACCTTTTAATTACCTATAGATTTCAAAAATCCCTTGATTTTCAAATTTGATTTCTCTATAACTGGTTTAGTTTGAAATATAGGCCTTATTTTAAATCATTATTTAAAAAATGGAGGAAATTTTTATGGCTAAAACCAAAACAATGAAATCTTTAGTAGGCGCAGGACTTATGGCAGCAACAACTCCAGTGAGTGTAAAAGCGTCAGAAGAAGGAGCATTTTCAGTTACTTTCAATAGGGGTGATGGTTCTATATTGGATTATGATGTTAGTGGAAATGGGCAAGCGGGAAATTATAGAGTAACTAGACCAGAAACCGAATATTCATGGTGGAATCCTTATTCTTGGTTTGGTTATAAATATGGTGGAACTGTATCAACTGATGAATTAGGAAATGAATACTCATGGTGGAACCCATATTCTTGGAGATATCCTTCATCATGGTGGACTCCGTCATCTTTGTTCAATGGTTGGTTTTAATAATTTTTCCAACTAAAAACTAGATTTATTTCTTTTTAACCGACCGACTTAAATAACATTATTCAAAGATATTTTCTATTTTTTAGTGATAAACATTAATTTTGGCATAAGATTATTAAATGGTAATTAGGTTTATAAATTGATTGTTAAGATAACCTTTTAATTACCTATGGATTTCAAAAGTCTCTTGATTTTACAAGATTATTTCTCTATAATTGGTGATAATTCCAAATACTTAAAGTTTATTTTGAGTCGTTATTTCAAAAAAATGGAGAGGATTGTTATGACTAAAATGAAAACACTAAAAACGTTGTTGTGTGCTGGGGTTATGGTTACGATGCTTGGAGCGCCAGTAGTCACAAGATTCAGTTGAAGGCCTTGGTTCAGTAGGGGGCGATTATTTGATACTTGACATCAAATCATCTCAACCAGAAAAATCATGGTGGGATACTGTTTGGTTTGTCTTAGATTGGATTAAAGATACGATAGCGGATCCAATACTAGGCTTGATTTTGGGTTAACGATACCAACTACAATCTTAAATCTTTTGCATCAACCGACTTAAATTAGCATTATTAAACGAAAAGACTAATAGATATTTCTATTCATACTGACCATGATAACCTGCCTCCTATCTCCACGGGAGGCAGGTTGTTTTTTCAGGAAAGGCGTTGTTGAAGATATTTCTATTTAGCACACAAAGATGCAAAGAAATGGGTCTATTCTCCCAAAATTAAGGAACTTTCAAAAAGTTAGCATGAAATTTGCTGTCCAAGCTCTTATCTGATGATTGTAATAAGAAGCCTCAGCGGTTGCTGATGGGGAGAAAATTTCAACTAAATCCTTAACAGGTTCGTTAACTTTATGAAACAATATTTATTGAAGATACACGCTTATTCGTGTTATCTTGTTTAACTTTGGCAGTCTATGATGACAGAGACATGTATTCTGCATGCGACGTTGTGACTGTTATATCAATAGATGATTACTAAACAGAAATAGAGGATGTGTTATGTATCAGCATTACAAGAAACCAGAATATTTTAAATCTGTTATTTTAGGCATGACTTCTATGATTTTTCCGACGTTTTTTCAAGTTCAAGATATACCGAAAATCAATTTAGAAAAATTAACCTCAGGACAAAAGGTTCGGCTAGATTATTCTAAATCTGTAAAAGAGATTAAGAAAGAGGCTGTCGCATTTAGAAAAGCAAAATAATGACGTTCAAGAACTTGATATAGATGTGCTTGTTGATAGTGTTGAGAAATTACCAAAAGAAGAGAGACAAGTTGTTTTAGAGAGACTTGAAATATACCAAGGGGATTTACCTCATCCAGATTTTCTAAAAGGATATAATACTTTATATCCAAATGCAGCAAAATGAATAATAGAAAATGGAATTGCTGAATCAGAACATAAACGCAACATGGAGGAGCGGTATTTAAAAGGAAATGCCTTTTCTCACTATTTGGGACAAGTCTTAGGATTTATCGTAGCGTTAGTGATTATAACCAGTGGAACATTCTTGATTTATAGCGGGCACACGATTGCTGGTTCCCTGTTAGCTGGAACCACAGTATCGGTGTTATTGGATTATTCACAGGACAAAACAATAAAAACGGTGACTAAAAACCTCAAGCCCCCAGCATTGCTGGGGGTGTTGTTTTGATTGGGAAAAAGACACAAAAACTGAAAAATGGCTTAGGATACATCATCAAGAAGCGGTGATTTTAAGAGAACTATTATCTGGTTCCAATATAGCAATCTGATAGCATAATATCAAAAGAGGCTGATTGATTTCAACCTCTTTTTTGTTATGTGTGGGGGATAGTTTATCTACTATTTATTTTTTGTCAAATAATATGTGTTAAAGGGAATTCACCCCTAACTCTGCATGGTCGATTTTAATACAACGATTCATGACAATATGATGACGTCCTGCTGATCGCAGGAGGGTTTCGGCTTCTTGGTTTTCTAAGCCTAATTGTGCCCAGAAGATATCGGCGTCGGTGTTAAGAAAATCTTTGGCAACGTCAGGAAGAAACTCGCTACGTCTGAAAACGTCTACGATGTCGATGTGGACTGGGACGTCTTGTAGCGATGCGTACGCTTTTTCTCCTAAAACTGTTGCTCCTGCTAATTTGGGGTTGACTGGGATGATGGTATAGCCCGCCTTTTTGAGGTAGGCAGCAACGCGGTAGGCGGCGGTTTCTTCACGGTTAGAAAGGCCAACGATGGCAATGGTTTTGCTGTTTTTGAGATAGGTTTTGATGGTTGCATTGTCAGGGTTTTGAAATGAATAAGTCATAAGAACCTCCTTTTTGTCTAGTATATCATAAATTGAAAGAGGTTTCATGTGTGAGAAATCGACCTGATAGCATACTCAGTGCTGTTGATTTTTTGAGTGCTACTGAGCTGAGAGGAATATCAGAGAATGAGTTATAGTTTCAATTATTTAGATAACATTAAGTTTGTAAAGATAATGTTAAGACAATCTTAGGATTACCTATTGATTTAAAACGTCTATTGATTTTTAAATGCTATCTCCTTATAATAAGTTTGTTTGAAACACTTATGCTTTATTCAAATATTATTTAGGAAACATGGAGGAAAGATTATGACTAAAACAAGAACAGTTAAATGGTTAGTAGGGGCAGGGCTTATAGCTGCAATGCTTTTCGTAGCAACACATTCAGTGAGTGCGGATGCTGTTGTTGGCTTTGGTCCCGGAGCTGGTTTTTGGGACACTATGTTAGGTTATCTTTTTGCAGGTATGGAGTGGATTACAACTGAAATAAGATTATGGTTTTAATGGTATAATTTTTAACTTTTATGTTTACTGACTTGACTAATGTCATATAATAAGCTAGAGAGTGCTGAATATAATGGCACTATGATTTTGGTATCACTTAAGATTAGAATCGTACTGCGCAATAACATTAAAAAAGTAAATTAACAAAATAAGTGAAGCAACCTGATTCCTATATTAAAGAGGAGTCGGGTTGCTTTGTTTTCTAATGTTATAGAAAAAACAGGCTGACAAGGTCAACCTGCTCAAGGAGATTAATATGAAAAAGAAAATTATTTAGGATAAGTACATTATAGACCATGATTCTTAAGATAACATTAAGGCAACATTAAAAATTGGTGAATTTTCAAGCCTTATTTTGCTTCATACCAAGTTTGTCCGTAGCTGCCATCAACTAAGAGGGGAACTGTCATCTCAACAGCAGTTTCCATGGTTGTTTGGACCAATTTTTGGACGGCTTCGAGTTCTGTTTCAGGAACTTCAAGAACAATCTCATCGTGCACTTGGAGAAGCATTTTCGCCTTGAATTGTCCTTCTATGAGTGCTTTATCCAAGTTGATCATAGCGATTTTGAGAATATCAGCGGCGGACCCTTGGATTGGGGAGTTGATGGCGGTACGTTCTGCGAAGTTACGGACGTTGAAATTGCGGGAATTGATATCTGGAAGTTCACGGCGGCGTTTGAATAGCGTTTCCACGTAGCCTTTGTCTCTAGCTTCACGGACAACGGTTTCCATGTAATTTTTGATGCCAGGGTAGCGTTCAAAGTAGGTGTCAATATATTCTTTGGCTTTTTTGCGCGTGATGCCTAGGTTATTTGAGAGCCCAAAGTCTGAAATACCATAGACGATACCAAAGTTAACGGCCTTGGCGTTTCTACGATCATTTGCAGTAACATCTTCTGGTTTCTCGATACCAAAGACACGCATTGCCGTTGAGGTGTGAATGTCTGCGCCGTCTTTAAAGGCTGCGATGAGGTGCTCGTCTTGTGAAATGTGGGCTAGGACACGTAGCTCGATTTGAGAATAGTCTGAGCTGAGGAGCACTGCATTTTCCATAGATGGGACAAAGGCACGGCGGATGAGGCGCCCTTGCTCGAGTCGAACAGGGATATTTTGCAGGTTAGGGTCAGAAGAAGATAGGCGCCCGGTCTGTGTTAAGTCTTGAACGTAGCGCGTGTGGATTTTGCCATCTTCGAGGATGTAATCTTGAAGGCCAATCAGGTAGGTTGACTGCAACTTAGTGATTTGGCGGTAATCAAGAATTTTGGCTACAATCGGTGCAATTGGTGCAAGGCGTTCAAGGACATCCACAGCGGTTGAGTAACCCGTTTTGGTTTTCTTCGTCATTTCAACTGGCAATCCCATTTTCTCAAAGAGAATTTCACCCAGCTGTTTCGGTGAATTGATATTAAATGTTTCGCCAGCCATCTCGTAGATATCTTCGGTGAGTCGGTCGATGACCAGCTGATTTTCGATTGCCATTTCTGCAAGGGTTCCGCTTTTCACGGTGATACCTGCGATTTCCATTTTAGCAAGGACATTAGCTAGTGGCAATTCCATGTCAAAGAGGAGTTGTGACTGGTCGTGCTCAGCTAATTTTTCCAGCATGATTGGTTTAGAGTCTATTAAGACTTTTATTTTTTTGGCTAAATGGCTGAGCAGGGTATCTTTTTCTGGGATGGCACGCTTGGCTCCCTTGCCATAGACAGCTTCATCTGTTTCTAGGGGCAGAGCTGTGTAAAGACGGGCGATGGTTGACAGTTCATTGTCTTCAACGGTTGATAGCAAATATTTAGCTAGGCGACTATCAAAGCTAGTCTCTGCTAAGTCAGTGCCTAAGTGGCTGAGTAAGACTTTAGCACGTTTGAAATCATAGGTCTGGATAGGTTGAAGCAAACGCTCTTTAAAGAGAGGCGTAGTCAACAGGTTGGTATCCGTTGAGGCATAGACAGCTTTGCTATTGCCCCAAGCAAAACCGATAAGTGGTTCCACATGGTAGTTATCGTTGAGGATTTCAAAGTAGAAGAAGTCTTCGTCGGTAAACAGGTCTTCAGTGATTGCTGTCGGCTCGGTGTAGGAAACCTCGAAGGTTGGTACCTCTTGGCCAGAGAGACTATTTTTGAACTGAATAAAGCCCATCTCGTCGTAGAACTTAGCTAGGGTTTCAATGTTTGGGCCTTGGAAGCGCGTTTCTTCTAAGCTGACAGTAATTGGAGATTGAGTATTGATGGTAGCGAGGGTTTTAGACAGGAAGGCTTGCTCTTTATCGTTGATGAGGTTTTCTTTCATCTTAGAGGCCTTCATGCTGTCAATATTCTCGTAAATGCCTTCTAGGCCACCGTATTCATGAAGGAGCTTGAGACCTGTTTTTTCACCGATTTTAGTGACCCCGGGGATATTATCAGAATTATCTCCCATGAGGGCTTTGAGGTCGATGAATTGAGCAGGGGTGATTCCCATTTTTTCCATGAGGTAAGCAGGGGTAAAGGCTTCGAATTCAGCAACCCCTTTTTTAGAAATTTCAACGACGGTATTGTCATCTGCCAGTTGGATTAAATCTTTATCTCCTGAAACAACAGTAATATCAAAGGGCTGACTGTCCTGCTCTGCCATTTTTGCCAAAGTCCCAATGATATCGTCAGCTTCGTACTGTGCTAGGTCATAAAAGGCAATGCCACGTGCTGCCAGCATCTCACGGATATAAGGGAACTGCTCACGGAATTCCTCAGGCGTTTTAGCACGACCAGCCTTGTAGTCGGCGAACATTTCCGTACGGAAGGTGGTTTTGCCAGCATCAAATGCCACGAGGATGTGGGTCGGTTGCACGCGCTCAATCAGATGATCCAGCATGAGGTGGAAGCCGTAGATAGCGTTGGTGTGAAGACCGCTGGCATTTTTGAAGCGGTCAATCTGATTATAGAGGGCAAAAAAGGCTCTAAAGGCCACAGAAGAGCCGTCAATAAGTAATAAGTTATTCTTGTTTTCCATAGGAATATTATAGCATAACTTGGGCGAGTTGCCTTGGGATTTGGTGTGGGATATAACTAGTTTGTTGCACTTAATTTTGCTATAATAAGGATATGAACATTTTCGATACGCATACCCACTTGAACGTGGACAATTTTACCGATACCGTAGCAGAGGAATTGGCTCTAGCTAAAGAAATGGGCGTGACGGTTCACAATGTGGTTGGTTTTGACCACAAGACCATTGACCGTGCCATTGAGCTGGCAGATGCCCATCAAGAGATTTACCTGACACTTGGTTGGCACCCGACAGAGGCAGGTTCTTATGATAACGAAGTGGAGGCCTACCTCCTTGAAAAGCTCAAACACCCTAAAGTGATTGCCCTTGGTGAGATTGGGCTTGATTATTACTGGATGGAGGATCCAAAAGAGGTTCAGATTGCGGTTTTCAAACGCCAGATTGAGCTCGCTAAACAGCTGGATTTGCCCATTGTGATTCACACGCGTGATGCCATAGAAGACACCTATGCTGTCTTGGCAGAGGTTGGTGTAGGGCCGCGTGGTGGCATCATGCATTCTTTCTCTGGCTCTTTGGAAATGGCAGAGCGTTTTATGGCGCTTGGTATGATGATTTCATTTTCAGGAGTGGTAACCTTTAAGAAAGCTACTGATATCCAGAAAGCAGCGCAGCAATTGCCCCTAGACAAAATTCTCGTAGAGACGGATGCACCATATCTAGCGCCAGTCCCAAAACGGGGCAAGGAAAACAAAACCGCCTACACCCGCTACGTTGTCGAGAAAATCGCTGAATTACGCCATATGACCGTAGAAGAAGTCGCAGCAGCAACAACAGCAAATGCTAAGAAGTTATTTAGATTAGAGGAGTAGAGGCGAGCGAAGTGAGCCTATTCCGAACAGCTACATCGTGGTTATAAGACTAATAGCCTAGCTATTAGTCGGGGGGATTGGCGAGACTTTAGGCTCGACAATTAGGTATGAGACAGCTTGCTGGCTGCTACCGACCAAACCACCTAAGTAGCTGTTCAAAAAGAAAAAATAATATGACAGAAAAACTAAAAATACAAGAAGTCATCGTCGTCGAAGGCAAGGACGACACAGCCAATCTCCGCCGATTTTACGATGTGGATACCTATGAAACACGAGGCTCTGCTATCACAGATGAAGATTTGGAACGGATTGAGCGCCTCCATGAGCTTCGAGGTGTCATCGTCTTTACTGACCCAGACTATAATGGCGAGCGTATTCGTCGGATCATCGTGAATGCTATTCCAAATGTTCGTCATGCCTTTCTGAACCGTGATGAAGCAGCTCCCAAGTCCAAGACTAAGGGACGCTCACTCGGTGTGGAGCATGCAAGCTTTGAAGATTTGCAAAAAGCGCTAGCAACCGTCACCCAACAGTTTGACGACGATAACCAATTCGACATCACCAAATCTGACCTCATGCGTCTTGGTCTCCTTATGGGTGGTGACAGCCGCAAACGCCGTGAATACCTGGGCGAAAAATTGAGAATCGGCTACAGCAATGGCAAACAACTCCTCAAACGGTTGGAATTGTTTGGCATCACCTTGGCAGAAGTTGAAGAAGTGATGGGGGAGTATAAATGAAACGTGTAGCCCTCCTTCGTGGTGTTACTCCCGTTGGGCAGAATCGCATTCCTAAAATGGCTTATCTCGTTGAGATTTTGGAAGCGGTGGGACTGGAGAAAGTTAAAACCTATATTCAAAGTGGGAACATTTGTTGCGAGTCAAAATTGTCGGATACTGAGCTAAGTCAACGGATTCACGATACTATTAAAGACAAGATTGGTGCGGATTTGTCGGTGATTGTCAAAAATCCTGAACAGCTGGCAACGGCTGCGCAGGAAAATCCTTTTGATGAGACCTATGATTTTTCACGTATTCACCTTGTTTTCACCAACGATACTTTTTCTTTGGAGAAAATAGCAGAGCTTCTGAACCAAGATTTTGGCGATGAAGAACTTTATGCAGGTAGTCAATGCCTTTACATGTATTTACCACGTGATGCCAAGAAGAAAAAACTAAATACGAACTTTTTAGAAAAGAAGCTGGGCATTGTAGCGACCATGAGAAAGCTAAGTGTGGTGACTCATTTGAGTGAGATGTAAAGCTACTGCGAAACTGATAGGATTTGACAAAGACGGTTAATTATCATATACTGAAAACAGAAAAGGAGTTGAGCGCCAACTCAACTTCCCTCTGTAGGACCGTTTTAAAGACGGGACGGATGAAGAACAGTAAAAACCGCTACTTCGGTGTCAAAGTTGTGAAGAGCGGTTTTACTGTTTTATTTTTTCTTACTAATATAAGTCAATAACCCAAGTAAAAGAATGCCAGAGTTTATCATCAGCGATAACGCCTCATAAACTGACATGACGGTTACCTTTCCAAGGAAGTATGTGTCATAGGCACCACCTCCTAAAATAGATTTTAGAAGATGGAAAGCTTCGATTTCTTTATTTCCAAGCTCAAATAGTCACTTCCCTGACTATTTGAGCTTGAAGAACTTTTCTATCTTAATATTCGTGGAAAATAATTAATTACAATATAACTAGATAAAAAATAGTATCTGTGATACAATACTACTGCGTATGATTAGATTTTTGACTTGTGTGATCGCAAGTATTAACATTAATGTTAGCTGAAAGTTAGCTCACTCCAGTATATTCTTTGAGAGAATTAAAGTTATCTGCTGAGTGAAAATCGAAGTGAAATGACTGGTTAAGGAAAGCTAAGTAATTTGGTAATATTCTATACTGTCGTTCGCGTAAGAGTTATCATACGCTTTTTTTTATTTGCAATGGAGTAAATATGAGTGATTATGTGAATTTAAAAACGAAAGATGACTTAGCAAAAAACTTGGGTTATAGAGATTCTCGGTACCTCAATTATTTGCTATATAAGGTAGGTGTAGATAATTTATATCGTACTTTTTCCATTCCTAAGAAGAACGGTGACGAAAGAATTATAAACGCTCCATTAAAAGAACTAAAGATAGTACAAAGAAAATTAGCTAACTTACTATGGAATAGATACTTAGAAATTTTAGAAACTAAATCTAGGGATAGGGGGATAAAAATTCCTTCTATCTCCCATGGATTTGAGAAAAATAAAAATATTATTACGAATGCTCAGCAACATAGAAATAAAAAATATATTATCAATGTAGATTTAGAAAGTTATTTTGATTGTTTTAATTTTGGTCGTGTAAGAGGCTTTTTTATTAAAGATAGGGATTTCAAAGTTAGTTCTGATGTTGCGACAGTGATGGCGCAGATTGCTTGCTATCAAGGGAAGTTGCCACAAGGAGCACCATCGTCTCCAATCATTACTAATTTGATAGCTCGAATACTTGATTATAGGATTGTGAAGCTCGCGAAAAAATATCGGTTTACTTACACAAGGTATGCTGATGATTTAACTTTTTCTACTAATCGTAATTTATTATCGAATAAATTGCGTGCGGAAAAAGAATTTAATGAGTTTCTAGTTGAATTAGAAAAAATTATTACCACTTCTGGATTTAATATTAATCCATCTAAAACACGAATCAGCAATAGTTATCAGAGGCAAGAAGTAACAGGGATAGTTGTTAATAAAAAAATAAATGTAAAACGTGATTATTTTAAAAATACTAAAGCGATGGCATATAAATTATATAAGGATGGAGAGTTTGAAATTGATGGTAAGTCAGGAACGTTAGAACAACTTAGCGGTCGTTTTTCATTTATTTTTCAAGCTACGCAATACAATAACTATCTTTTCTATAAAAAATCTTTGATTGACAATAACTTAGAATATCAAAAAAATTTATTAGGTCAGGGGACGAATAAAAAGTCGGAATCTAAGTTTTATTGGAAATATATAATTTATAATAGGGATTTGAGGAGAGAGTTATTCTATAATGAGAAACATAAAACATATAATCTTCCAGACGAATTTTATGCTATTAGCAAAGAAGAAAAGAAAAATTATATGGCTTTATTTGATTCCAAAGAAAAGGAATATAAAAAGTTTCTTTTCTACAAAAATTTTTACGGAAATGATAAACCTATTATAGTAACAGAAGGAAAAACAGATCCAAGATATATAAAAGCTGCACTAAAAAAACTTTATTTGTACTACCCTGAATTGATTGAAAAGGTTGATAATAGGTTTGTTTTTAAAATAGATTTTTTAAAGCATAGTAATATAATAGAGTACTTATTTAATGTTCCGGAGGGTGGTTCTGGTTTTATGTTTTGGTATAATTACTTTTCGAATAAAGAAAAATTTCATTTGTCAAATGAGGAGCAGCTTTTATACCCTAATTATATAGATTTTTTTCGAAAGTTTACATCAGAAAAAGCTAATAATCCAACGATATTTTTATTTGACAATGAACCTTTTGGGAATCCCCTGTATCAATTTGTGAATTATGCTAAAGATTTGCAAATTGATACAAATAATTTGAATACTGTGAGGGGCCCCTCTTTTAATCGCATTAGTAAAAAAGAAAGTCTTTATCTAATGGCTACTCCATTGGTAAGTAATTTAAATAATGGAAATTCCTCAGATGTTGAAGATTTATTAATATCCACAAACAAGCTAGCAATACAAACTTTTTTTAATATAAAGAAAATAAACTACAAAAGATTAGAAGATGTAAAAAATCATAAAGAAATCTTTTCTAAGTATGTTTTGAAAAATTATGAACAGTTTGATTTTACAGAGTACATACCTTTGTTAGACGGAATAAGAAATAATATTTTAGACTATAGGAAATAGAATCACACATGAGAATTGCAGATTATAGCGTGACCAAGGCTGTCCTTGAGCGTCACGGGTTTACATTTAAAAAGTCGTTTGGTCAGAACTTTTTGACGGACACGAATATTTTACAGAAGATTGTTGATACGGCTGAGATTGACAAAAACGTCAATGTTATTGAAATTGGGCCTGGTATCGGCGCTTTGACCGAGTTTTTGGCGGAGAATGCCGCTGAGGTCATGGCTTTTGAGATTGATGACCGCCTCATTCCGATTTTGGCGGACACTCTGCGTGATTTTGACAATGTGCAGGTTATCAATCAGGACATTTTGAAGTCGGATTTGCAGACGCAGATTCAAAACTTCAAAAATCCTGACCTGCCAATCAAGGTGGTCGCAAATCTTCCTTATTACATCACGACACCGATTTTGATGCACTTGATTGAGAGCAAGATTCCTTTCCAAGAGTTTGTGGTCATGATGCAAAAAGAGGTAGCAGACCGCATTTCAGCGGATCCAAACACCAAGGCATACGGCAGCTTGTCCATTGCGGTGCAGTATTACATGACGGCGAAAGTGGCCTTTATCGTGCCTCGAACGGTCTTTGTGCCAGCACCGAATGTGGATAGCGCCATCCTGAAAATGGTACGCCGTGACCAGCCTCTGGTAGAGGTTCAAGACGAGGATTTCCTTTTCGATGTGGCCAAAGCCAGCTTTGTGCACCGACGCAAAACCCTGTGGAACAACTTGACCAACCGCTTTGGCAAGTCTGAAGATGTCAAACCAAAACTCGAGCAGGCTTTGGAAATGGCAGGGCTGACACCAAGTGTCCGAGGAGAAGCCTTGACCATTGCAGACTTTGCCAAACTTGCAGACGCATTGAGAGAACAAGGTCTGTAAGAGCAGTCAATATTTCTAAAAATGATTGAAGGATTAGCTAGCGATACTAATCCTTTTTGTCATGAAGAAGACCTGTGCCTTCTTTTTCAGGATATCATTTGCCTCCTATCTTTCTTTTTGTTACTATAAAAGAAAAGGCTTTCAAAGGAGTTTGACATGAAGAAATCCATCTATCTCTTAGCAGCTGTGCTTTTTCTAACCGCATGTAGCAACAAATCTGGTACAGAAGCGAAACCGGCATCTTATGATGATTTAGTGAGCCAGTATGAAAAGGCTGCTAAGGCTGATGCTTTTAACGAAAAAGATTACCCACTTGTGGATAAACAAATTGTTGACCTAATCAACCGCTTCTCTGGTGGTGAGGCAGATGTTTCCCATAAGACAATTGATTTAGATAAGAATGGAACAGATGAACTCCTGCTTGGTACCAAGGTTCAGGCTGGTACTGAGACCTTAACCCTCTATCTCGGTGCCTTTAGAGACCAAGATGGGAAACTGGTTGATTTGCTTAAAGACGTTAGGGGTGCGGACGCTGATCTCTTTTTCCAGTTCTATGATAATAACCGATTGGTTGTGGATAAAGCAACTGAAGGTGAAGTGGCAACCATTGTCTATGAATTGACAGATAAAGGGTACCAAGAGTTGCTGTATCAAGGTGCTGATGTATCAGGTGACTTGACCGACGATGGGCAACTCGTCACGAAAGACCGTGAGGGTAACGCTTATGCTTCCTTCGAAGAGCAAGAAAACAAGCTCAAGGAAGTGTTAGGGCATGACCGGACGGAGCAAATTATTGAGTAATGAAATAGATAAAACAGTAGTGGGATGGCTGTCTCACTACTGTTTTACGATATGAAAGTGGCTAAGAACGATGAGCTTCAGAGCGCCGTGGTGTCTTGCAGCAACAGTAAAGCAACACTAGGGCAATCATCCCTCCGCTAATCAGAAAGGCGGTTTGGTAGGAAAAAGCGTCCATGAGAAAACCAAGTGCTGGATAGAGCAGTAGGGATAGCCCACCAACGAGGCTGCTATAAACTGATAAAATGGTTGAGCGGACAGTATTGTCACTGTTATGGTTAATGGCAGAGCTGATATATGGGAAAGCTAGGTCTATCAAGAGATTTCGCTAGGATGAAGCCCAAAACCATTAGGACGGCTTGGTGCCCAGAAAAGAGAAGGACAGCGGTAGTAAAAATGCCTGTTACAATGCCAAAAAAGAGTCGAGGTGATAGTTGGTCGAAATATCGAGCAAGGTAGGCGCCTAAGATGCCACAAAAAGTTACCCCACCGATAATACTGGCAATCACACGTTCAGAGAGTCCTTGGCTTGCCAAGGCTCCTTGTCCAAAAGTGACAAGGGCATTGACATAGACTTCGATAACTGTCATTGTAAGAATGAGCAAGCAGATGAGCTGGTGATTTTTAAGAGTGTGAAGGGTTAGGTGGATTTGAGAACTGACCGTCATAGAAGGTTTAGCCGATTTCGGTTGTGTCGAGATAGGAGACTTAAACTTCGACATTGCTATCCCTGATAGGGTGTAACAAAGCGCCTGCAAGGCAAAAACATGAGCATAAATCTGCTGAAATAGACTACCGCCAAGAGCAGTTGCACAGGCAAGGACAATCAATGCTATGGTTTGGAGATTGCTCATGAGACGAAGATAGGACTTATCATGGTGGGGAGAGGTCACGTCTTCAAATAGCAGCGCTTGGTCAGCACCGCTAGCAAACACACTGGCAAGGGCATCTAGCATAAAGAGTAGTGCCAATACCAGAAGTCTATTGTTAGATGGGCTATAAGCAGTCAGCCAGAGTCCGAATGATGAAATGGCATTTAAAGATGCCCCTAAAGCAAGAATGTTTTTCTTGTCAAAACGGTCAGCAATCAGCCCAGTTGGTACCTCGGCTAGCATGCGCGTGAGGTTATATAGGGATTGTAGAAAGCCAAATTCGCCACGACAAACGCATGAAATCTTCTATTTCCATTTTGCAAGTGTTGAAAGTTTTTTGCCCTAAAGCAATTGTTTTAAATACTTGTCAAAGGACAGACTTAGGGCATATTTCTTACGACGCAGACTCATCTTCTTTCCAAAATCTAACTGTTTTAATACCGCTAAACAGAATTTATCCATGACATTTAAATTAAATGCGAGTTGTTTATTCAAAGTCTTATTGGCATCTTCACGAAAAACAACATCTAGTAGCCAGTGCATACTCTCTATTTGCCAATGACCTCTCACATAGTCACACAACTCTTTAGCGCTAACCTGACAACTTAAAATAAAGTAGCGGGTTTCTTCGCTCTCTTGACCATTCTTTGTTATCTGAATACGCGCCCGTCCAATGCTTTGGATATGTCCCCAATCAGGATGCTCTTGACGTATCCACTCTGTATCAGTAATGACTTCATACTGTCTCAATTCAATCTGACCGTGCGCTTTCTCAAGCGTTTCATAGCTATCGTCAAAATTCTGAGAGAGTTCAAAATAGGGACGAATATCTTCTAGAAGGCTCTTTTGATTCTCTTTGACTGCTAGACAATAATCTGCTTTCTTCATGATAATCTTATCCGCAATAGCCTTTTGTGTGCCCATGGCGTCAATACTAATCATGCACCCTTTTACTGAAATCATGTCTAATAATCGTGGAATCGCTGTAATCTCATTGCTTTTTTCATCAGTCGCTACCTGGCCATACGAAATCCCTAAATCTGTCGCATAGGCTGAGACAATATGTAGGGCTTTTTGAGTTTGACTGCCATTACCACGGATAGTCTTCCCGTCAATGGCTACTAAACGTTTTGAAAGTTGTGGTAAGGTTTTAGATGATGAGTCACACGCTTCAAGAAGAGAAGTCCATATCTGTGTGAGTTCTACAAGAACTTGTGAATCTAAGGTCGCAAAAACACGTTGTAGAGTGTCATGAGAGGGAATGCCATTTTCTAATTTGAGAACGGTGCGTAAGGATTTCTCATAGGCAATACCAAACTCCTCTATCTCATCCCAGTGTTCTGCGCCTGATAAGCGAGCAAAGAAGATGAGAAGAACGATATCTGACAATAAGTGTTTAATTTTCCATGGGGAACGGTCGTCTCTAACAGTAATCAAGAAATTTAAAAGGTCTTCCATAACAAAATCCTCCACTTTTATTATAGCGAAGGATTTTGAATTCATCCATGAAAGTCTTTTCTGTAAGCCATATTTTCTTCATGCGTTTGTCGTGCAAATTCGAGGGCGGTTACACCTAAACTGAGGCTATAAAGCATGAGAACCCCTCGACCGAATCGGCCATTCATAAAGATGGTATAGAGGTAAAAAATAGAAAGATTAGACATGAATTTCCTCTTTTAATAGATTTCTCGTTGGTTTCATGCTATCATGTTTTTAAGAAAACGTTGCATTTTTTGCATAAGAGGGAAAATCATGTTTGGAAAAATGGTCCGTCAATTAAGACGGGATAAAGGAATAACCTTAGAAGCGTTATCAGATGGCATATTATCAACGTCACAATTGTCGCGCTTTGAACGTGATGAATCTGAGGTAACGATTCGTCTCTTTCATCAGCTCTTGCAGCGCTTAGGATTAGACTATGACGAGTTGATGGCTTTCTCATCGGAGATCTCCCTGACAAAGCGTCAGCAATTTTTCCGAAAAATGGACCAGCTCTATCATCACAAGGAGTTAGAGGCGCTAATGGCTTTACAAGAGGAGATAGAGGAAGCAAGGGAAGTTGATGCCTATTTTTTAACCATGTACCGCTGTGTCTTGGCGTCTTTGGAGCCATCGCTTGGCCCCTCTAAGGATGCGATTGAGGCTTTGTCGGACTATCTTTTTGGTTTGGATTACTGGGGACAGTACGAAATCACGCTTCTTGGAAACTGTGTTGATCAACTTGGTTACGATGCGGTCTTTCTTTTGACCAAGGAATTGCTCACTAAAAAAGCGACTTACCAATCTTTAGATAAAAATCGCCGTTTGGCTGCTCAGCTATCCTTAAATGTCATGCGACGCTCGACGGACATGGGACGATTTGACGAAGCGACGTATTTGTCGGGAAAAATAGCAGAGCTGCTATGCTATGAGGATGAGTTTTACGAGAAGACCATCTATCGTTATGAAGACAGTTACCTGTCGTATCAGCTGAAAAAAGGAAATCAACAAGGCATGACAGAAGCCTTAGCAGTGCTACAGATTTTGTCACCAGATAGCCTGTATCCTGCCTATCAGGCACATTTTAACCAGAACGTAATCAAAAAACAAACCCTATGAGTCCTCTGAGGGAGGAGTCACAGTGGCTTGTCACTCGGTGGTTTTAAATCAACTCTCCCAAGACCTGTCCAATGCCATAAGCTACACCAGCAGCTAGTAATCCCACAATGAGTGTTCGAGTGATTTCGATTTTTAGGGATTGTCTGGTAATAGTGGCTTTGACCCAGCCTAGGGCTGCTAGAGCTAGTGAAACAATGGTACCTGCTGCGATTAAAGTCCAATGAGTTGGCATATGGGTCAATTGTTCAAGAAGCAGATAGGCAAAAAGAGGTACCAGCCCAAAAATGTTAAAGGCTAAAAAGGTAGCAATGGCGTTTTTGAGGGCGTGACTTGGTTCATCATGTTCCTCAGTGGTAGAGCTGAGGTAGTCGCCAGCTGCCATGGAAAAGCCATCGGCAAGGAGATTTGAAAAGCCTAAAATAACGATAGCAGTTGTACCAAGGTTTCCTCCAGTAGCACCAGCGACAACTGCAAAAGTAGTAATAATACCATCTAAACCTCCATATGTGATAGATTTAGCATGGTCTTGAAGATTGAAATGCCAACTGTTTTTAAAAGATACTTTAGAAAGTTTTGTTATACTTGTCATAAGAGAGTCCTCACTTGTCAAAAATACTATTCTTCTTTACAATAGCATTATGTCATTTATAACATAAGAATGGTAGAAACAAAAGAAAGGAATTGTCTGAAACCGAACAGTTTGGACAAATTGTACAAAAAATGGATCTTCGTACACAGAAAACACGAGAAGCAATCTTTGACGCCTTTTTTGACTTGCTCAATGAGTACCATTTTCATCAGATTAGTGTGGCTAAACTTATTGACAAAGCTAGAATTGGGCGTAGCACCTTTTACAGCCATTTTGCAAGTAAGGATGACCTTCTAACTGCTGTGACCGAGCAGCTGTTTCAGCATGTTTTTGAATCCTCTTCTTATAGTGAGCACATGAGGAATATTCAAAATGGTGAGGATGACTCGCTTCTTGACCTTCTCACCCATCTCTTTCAGCATTTTAAGGAAAACGAAGCCAAAATCACGACTTTATTTAAATTGGAAGATGCCTATTTTTCTCGAAGTCTCACCACTCAACTTTATAAATACCTCGTACCGCTTGTTCAGCCCCTTTATTTTGACAATAGCGGAGCGATGTTACCAGAAAGCCTGATTCATCAGCACATTGCAGGGACTTTTACGACTTGTTTAAATTGGTGGCTGACGCAGAAAAATGATATTACAGCCCGCGCGATAAGCTTTTACTATTTACAATTATTGGATTGAGAGCAAAAGCTCTCTTTTTTCGATCATTAGTCCAATATTCATCAAACAAATAAAAGATTTCAAGACTATCAGATTATAAAATGTTACATCAAGATAGCTACTGATAAAACCAGTGATAAGCCTATCAAACCTAACATAATTGAAATGAGTAAATGCATAAAATACGAATAAATACATGAAAATTTTCAGAAAAAAGAATTTAAAACATCTAAAATCGAACGTTGGTGTCAAATCTTTTTAGTAAAATAAAGAAAACATATTGAAATTCAGTGTTAAAAACGTTATGATAGGAATGTCGGAAACGAACAGAATTTTTTAAGGGAGGCCTAATTTTATGGCTAAAAAGAAAAGAATTATCCTAAAAAGTAGTATCTTAGCAGTGGTTGCTGGATTGAGTGTTGCGGCATCACAAACCACTTTTGCTGATGATGTTGCGGTTCAAATTATGGGAGTTAATGATTTCCATGGTGCCCTTGATGCAACAGGAACAGCTCGTCTTGAAGGTGAGACTGTCCGCAACGCAGGTACTGCTGCGCAGCTTGACGCTTACATGGATGACTCACAAGCTGAATTTGAAGCAGAAGCAACAAATGTTGATGCTAAAGAATCTATTCGTGTCCAAGCAGGAGACATGGTAGGGGCAAGTCCGTCAAACTCAGGACTTCTTCAAGATGAACCAACTGTTAAAGTTTTTAACGAAATGGATTTTGACTACGGAACACTTGGAAATCATGAATTCGATGAAGGCTTGGAAGAATATAACCGTATCATGACAGGAACAGCTCCTAAAAAAGGACAATTTAACGAAATCGTCGATAACTACACACGCGAAGCAAGTAAGCAAGAAATCGTTATAGCTAACGTTGTTGATAAAGCGACAGGTGAAATCCCATTTAATTGGAAACCATATGCGATTAAGGAAATCCCAGTTAATGACAAAGTTGCTCAAATTGGTTTTATCGGTGTTGTGACGACTGAAATTCCAAACCTTGTCTTGAAGAAAAATTATGAACAATACACGTTCATTAATGAAGCAGAAGCTATTGCGAAATATTCTCGTGAATTGAATGAAAAAGGTGTACATGCAATTGTTGTTTTAGCCCATGTTCCTTCAACAAGTAAAGACGGTATCGCAGAAGGTGATTCTGCTGCGATGATGGCAAAAGTTAATGAACTTTATCCTGAAAACTCAGTTGATATTATCTTTGCAGGCCACAACCACGTTTATACAAACGGAACAGTCGCTGGTAAAACATTGATTGTCCAGTCAACCTCACAAGGTAAAGCCTACTCTGATGTCCGTGCGGTTTATGACACTGATATTGCAGATTTTAAAGCAGTACCAACAGCTAAAATCATTGCTGTAGCCCCAGACAAAAAAGAGCCAAGTGCTAAGATTAAAGCTATCGTTGACGAAGCTAATGAAATTGTTAAGAAAGTCACAGAGCAAAAAATTGGTACAGCAGCAGAAGCAACTGATATTTCTCGTGAAGTTAACGATTTTAAAGAAAGCCCAGTAGGAAACCTTGTGACAACTGCACAATTGGCAATTGCTAGAAAATCTGGTCATGCTGTTGATTTTGCGATGACAAACAATGGTGGTATCCGTGCCGATTTGAAAGTTCAACCTGACGGAACAGTTACTTGGGGAGCAGCACAGGCAGTTCAGCCGTTTGGTAACATCCTTCAAGTAGTTGAAATGACTGGTGAGCAAATTTACGCAGCGCTTAATCAACAGTACGATGAAGATGAAAAGTACTTCCTTCAAATGTCTGGTTTGAAATACATCTACACTAAAGCTGACGACACAACGCCAGGTCAAACTTATAAAGTAGCGAAAGCCTTCAAAGATGATGGTACAGAAATTGATCGTGCAGCAACTTACAAAGTGCTTATTAACGATTTCTTATACGGCGGTGGAGATGGCTTCTCTGTGTTCAAAGGGACACCTCTTGTCGGCGCAATCGACCCAGATACAGAAGTTTTCGTGAAGTATTTGAGTGATTTGGAAAAAGCAGGGCAAAAAATTCAAGCAGGCATTAAAGATACAAAAGTTTTCGTTGAAAATTATGTTGAAGCACCAAAAACTGAAAATAAACCAGAAGATGGAGCGCAAACCCCTGATAAGCAACCAGAAGTAAAACCAGAGACTGGCAACCAAACACCAGAACAACAGCCAGAAGTGAAACCACTAGCTGACAATAAAACATCAGTTGTTAAATCAGAAAACAAAACAGTCGCTGAGCAAGCAAAAGTGACAGAAACAAAAGCACTCCCTAAAACTGGTGACGATTCACTTCACACACTTCTCTTTAGCATGAGTGGACTAGCAGCATTTAGCTTGGCAGGTTACCTCAAACGTAAAGAAGAACGTGACTAATAAACTTGTCTAGCCGATAAAAAAAACATTCCTTCTTGATTGAGAGGGAATGTTTTTTAACGTTGAATATGAAGTAGTGTAGAATGCTTTTTAAAATCTTATCAAGTTTATCTGAGTTCAGACCTTCTGTACCATGTTCTTCAAGATGTGAGAAATAGGTAAGTTGTCTTTATTAGTGATTTTTTTTCAGCTTTGATAAGGTTAGTAGTAAGTAATGCTAATATAATGTTATTGGTTATTGCGCTGTTGCAATGTGCTTGCTAACTCGTCAATAACAGCTTTAACACCGTGTTCATTAGATGCTTTGCGTGCTTCACGAAGATAAAAATAGTAGTATCCTTTATATTCAGCAGGGTCTGTAACGTTATGTGTTTTTAAGAGATTTCGGATCTCTAATTGTGCAGCTTGTTTGACTTCTCTAAGCGATTGTGTGCCATCTTGTTTAAGTATCGGATTAGTGTAATGTTGATAAGCACTTGCAGAGTGACTTGATAAAGCTGCGGTAGCAGTAAGTGCCACTGCAGCAGCACTTAATAATAGTGTTTTTTTTCATAGAAAAACCTTTCTTTTAGTTATATTTTATCATTTTATGACTTGTTAAAGATATCGTCAAAGTCTTTGTTGAAGTCCTTTTTACGGTATGTAAACTCGAATTTTGATATTTTTATCTAAAGTTGAATGTGAAATAAAGTGGAATGCTTTTCAAAATGTTAGCAATTTTCTCTGAGTTCAAGCCTTCTGAACCACGGTCTCCAGGAAGTGCGAAGTTAACAAAGTTTTCTGTAGTAACGTCTTCTATCTCAAAGCGACATGGGTCAGAAGTTTTAGGAGTTTGTGCTTCTTCATAGATATAAGTAATTTCATTAGCATTGACAAGATTAGTAGTAAACAATGGTAATGCTAGTGATGCAAGTGTAGCGAATGCTGTAAGTTTGCATTTTGACATGTTAGTGTCCTCCTTAAAAAATTTTACTACACTGCAAGTATAACGGGTGATGTTTACCGAGTAAATACTGTTTCAGCAACCTTAATGTAATCTTTGTGCTCTCTTTAGGTTGTCTTGATTTCGCCAATGTTGACTTAAGAAACGTAAGGTATTTTTTAGAAAGGGGGTGATAATGAAATGGGTATGTGGGAAGAAAAAACTGCGGTATCGTTTGATATCGCAGTTATGTTTTTAATAATGTAAACTACCAGCCACCCAGCCTGAGCAGAGGGCAGAGGTGATGTTAAAGCCTCCAGTGTGGGCGTTAATATCTAGTACCTCACCTGCAAAGTGAAGGCCTGGAATTTTTTTACTTTCGAGCGTTTTGGGATTGATTTCCTTGAGGTCGACCCCGCCTTTAGTGACAAAGGATTTAGCTAGGCTCATTTTTCCAGTAACAGAGATGGGAAGGCTCTTTAATTTTTGACTGAGTTCGTCCACGTCACTGTGTGAGAGCTGCTTGATTTTCTCAGCGTAGCCTTGTGCCAAAAAGTCAGCGACACGTTCGGGAACTAAGAGTTTCAGCGCATTTTTGACGGATTTTTCACGATTTTCTTGGAAAAAGCGGAACAAGTCATTAAGTGGCGTTTGAGGGATAAAATCAAGGTGAAGTAATTCACCGCCTTTGACAAAGGATGACATCCGTAAGGCAGCTGGTCCAGATAAACCAAAGTGGGTAAAGAGCAAATCGTGTGTGATGATGTGTTTGTTGTAGCTGAGCGTTACTTCATCAAGTGAAATGCCCTGAAGCGCTTTGTGAGGAAAATCTGTGAGAAGAGGGCTTTCGGCAGCTTCAAGCTCTGTTACTGCTAATTTAAAATGTCTGGCAATATCGTGTCCAAAACCGGTTGATCCTGTTGAGGGATAAGATTTTCCACCTGTCGTAACAATGAGTTGATCACAGGTTAATTCTTGATCAGCTGATTTGACATGAAAAAGATTGTCGATTTTTTTGACAGAAATCACTTCAAATTGTGTTTTAATCTGTCCACCGAGCTCACGAATCTTCTTTTCAAGAGTATCGATAATCGTCTTAGATTTATCGGTCACAGGAAACATGCGTCCGTGGTCTTCAACCTTTAGAGCACAGCCATTTTCTTCAAAAAAACGAACGATGTCATGGTTATCAAACTGAGAAAACACACTATACAAAAAACGACCGTTACCTGGGATACCCTCGAGGAGATCATCCAAGGTACCGTTGTTTGTCACGTTGCAGCGCCCACCACCGGTTCCGGCTAATTTTTTACCGAGGCGACGATTTTTTTCGAGTAGCAGTGTCTTTTTACCGTAGTAGCTTGAGGAGATGGTTGCCATCATACCAGCAGGCCCACCGCCAATCACAATTGTATCAAAATGTATCATAATTCTATTTTAGCATAAATTGACATTAAAGGCTTGATATGATAACATTTATTAAGTATAAGAAGTTTTGGTTCAATGCTTGCAAAAGAGCGGGATATTTAGTTGGACAAAATGAGTAAGCGTGTTGAAGGAAGTAGAAATGCAGATTGAAAAAACGGTCAGCGAATTAGCTGAGATTTTAGGAGTAAGTCGTCAGGCGGTCAATAATCGTGTGAAAACTTTGCCAGCCGAAGACCTTGAAAAAAACGATAAGGGCGTTACTGTAGTTAAGCGTAGCGGTCTGATCAAACTTGAAAAAATTTATAAAAAAACGATTTTTGAAGACGAACCAGTGAGTGAGGAAGCCAAACATCGTGAGCTTTTAGAGATTTTGGTCGATGAAAAAAATTCTGAAATCACGCGTCTTTTTGAGCAATTGAAAGCTAAGGATGAGCAGTTGGCAGCTAAAGACGAGCAACTTCGTGTTAAAGATGTTCAGATTGCAGAAAAAGATAAGCAATTAGACCAACAACAACAGTTGACCTTGACTGCTATGCAAGATAAGGAACAACTGAAGTTAGAGTTGGATCAAGTCTTAGAAGAAGCAAAGACTGAAGAAGTGAAAAAAGGGTTCTTTGCGCGTCTATTTGGTAAAAAATAAGAACTAATAGCCCGTAAGGGCTTTTTAGCTATCAGATAACTTATGGAAAGGAATACTCAGTTTTAACTGAGAAGGGGAAGGTGTCTAGACAAGATGAGAAAACACTTATACAGTTGTTTTCATGCTCTCCCCTAACCAGCTTAGCACGATGAAAAATTTACAAGATTATATTGCCTTTGACCTTGAATTTAATACCGTTGATGAGGTCAGTCACATGATTCAACTCTCAGCGGTTAAATTTAGTGACCACAAAGAGATTGAAACCTTCGACACATATGTTTATACAGATGTACCCCTGCAGTCTTTTATCAATGGACTGACAGGGATTACGGCGGAAAAAATTGCTGGCGCACCAAAAGTTGATGAAGTTATCGCTAATTTTGCAACTTTTGTGGGAGAGTTACCGCTTGTTGGTTATAATGCTGGCAAATCTGATTTACCAATTCTAGCTGAAAATGGTCTTGATTTAACAGAGCAGTATCAAGTGGACCTCTATGATGAAGCTTTTGAGCGTCGCAGTAGTGACCTTAATGGGATTATCAATCTTAAGTTGACCAGCGTGGCAGATTTCTTAGGCATCAAAGGGCGTGGGCATAATAGTTTAGAAGATGCTCGCATGACGGCTCTTGTTTATGAAAAATTTCTAGAATTGGATGAGAATAAGAGGTATCTGACACAACAGGAAGAAACACACGGTGATAATCCCTTTGCTGCCTTGGGGGGATTCTTTGATTGACAGCCCTGTCAACTTTTCAAAAAAATGCTAAAAAAGAAAAAATCCCCTAGCGTTAGGACTTGCTTGTAACGTTGGGTCATAGGTTAAGATTGAGCATGAACAAGGGATAATCCTTGTATCTCATAAAAAAGGAGGTGAAAGACATGTCTCAATATTCCACTGGTGAATTAGCCAAAGTCGTCGGTGTTTCTGTCAGAACGGTGCAATACTATGATCAACGCGGGATCCTTATTCCATCAGAGGTTTCAGATGGTGGTCGTAGAATTTATAATGACGAGGATTTGCAGAAACTTCAGGTAATTTGCTTTTTGCGGGAGTTAGATTTCTCCATTGAACACATCAAAAAAGTGCTTTCGGAAGAAAATGCTGACGCTGTTCTAGAACTTCTGTTAGAAGATCATGTTAAAGAACTTAAAGAGCAAGTCGCAGAACAACGAACAAAACTTGACAAAGCTGTCAACTTACTTGATCAAGTCAAAAAAGATAAGGACTATTCACTTGCGAAATTAAAAGACATTTCGATCACTATGAAAAATCAAAACTTATGGCGGCGTTTATGGTTCAACATGATTTTAGGGATTATCCTCATTTCAGTTGTCTATGTTGGGGTTATTATATTGGGCACAACTGTCCTCAAATCAAAAGTGATAACTTTTGGAGCCATGCCGATATTCTTTATTGGCCTGAATCTGTGGATACAACATTATCTTAGTAAAATTGAGTATCTTTGTCCTAACTGTCATCAAACTTTTGATGCCAATTTTAAACAAGTAGCTGTTGCTAGCCACACCCCACGCACGCGCAAGCTAACCTGTCCACATTGTCATGAAAAATCTTATTGCCTCGAATTGGCGAAAGAAAGATAAGAAAATCTCCGTTGGAAGTCCAGCGGAGATTATTTTGATTAGAATGGTAATTTACCAGCGAAAGCACCAAGTGATTTTTTAGTTGCTTCATCGATTTGGTTTAAAGCATCATTGATAGCTTGGATAGTCATATCTTGCAGTGTTTCGATATCTTCTGGATCAACAACAGCTTCCGCAAAGTTGAGTGAAACCACTTTTTTGTCACCAGTCAATTCAGCAACAACTAAGTCTTGAGCTGATTTTCCAGTAAAAGTTGTGCTCGCAAGTTCATTTTGCTTAGCTTCCATTTGCTTTTGCATTTTTTGTGCCTGTTTCATCAGGTTTTGCATATTCATCATAAGATTTTTAAGATTCCTTTCGTATCAAGGGGTTAGGCCCTCTTGTTAAAATGTTTTTGTCTAAATTTGCCTTATTGTTAAACATCTTTAAAGGCAGAGGTGGTTTTAAAGAGACTATCAGATGTGTGATACCTCCATGTATTCTATATTATATCATTTTGAGGGTAGAACTTAAAGTCTCATAATTATCTTATCAAACTAGGGGGATGTTCCAAAGTAAGTTTCCCCCTCACTTTTTAAAGTGGAAGTGAGTCTGGGACTTTATTGTGTAGTTAGGAAATAAGGATTTTACAAAAACTTTACAAAATCTAGGTAATAGATTTGATGTTTGATTTTTATAATAAGTAGTGTAAAGAAACTTAAGGAGTTTATCATGAAAAAAATGAAATTTTTGTCGAATGCTTACTATTATGGGAGCTACATTTGCAGGACTTGCTGCTTGTGGTAATTCTGAGGGTGGTTCTTCATCTAACTCAGAAACCATTAACGTTGTTTCTCGTGAGGAAGGTTCTGGGACTCGCGGAGCATTCATTGAACTATTTGGTGTTGAAGAAAAAAATGATGCAGGTGAAAAAGTTGATTTGACAACTGATAAAGCAATTGTTACCAACTCAACATCTGTCATGCTAACAACAGTAGCAGGTGATCAATCAGCTGTCGGCTATGCTTCACTTGGTTCATTGAACGATACGGTTAAAGTTCTTAAAATTGATGGTGCTGAAGCTACTGTGGATAAGATCAAGTCTGGTGACTATAAAATTTCACGTCCATTCAATATCGTTACTAAAGATAACATTAACGAAGCAGCACAAGATTTTATCACCTTTATTCTAAGTAGCGATGGTCAAGCTGTTGTTCAAAAGAGTGGTTATATTCCACTTGATGATACGACTGCTTATCAATCATCTGTAGATTCAGGTAAAGTTGTTATTTCAGGTTCAAGTTCTGTAACACCTGTCATGGAAAAACTAAAAGAAGCTTACGGCAAAGTAAATGCGAAAGTAGAAATTGAGATTCAACAAAGTGACTCTTCTACAGGTATTGCCAATACTATTGATGGTACTTCTGATATCGGAATGGCTTCACGTGAATTAAAAGATGAAGAAACGTCTAAGGGTATTAGCTCAACTGTTATTGCCATGGATGGTATTGCTGTAATTGTTAATAAAGACAATAAAACTGATGAATTGACTAGCGACCAAATTAAGGCAATCTTTACAGGAGAAATCAGTGGCTGGGACAAATTGTCAAACTAAGGTGTTGTGAATGAATCATACAAAAGAAAAAATGATGCAAGCGGTATTCTTTTTTACCGCCTGTATTTCTATTCTGTCGGTGTTACTAATCTGTGTCTTTCTATTTTCTAGTGGTATTCCTGCGATTAGTAAAATTGGTCTTGGAAATTTTCTTTTCGGGACTGTTTGGAGACCTGCTAATAATCTTTTTGGTATTTTCCCGATGATAGTCGGGTCTCTCTATGTGACAGCTGGTGCCTTAATCGTTGGTGTTCCCGTAGGAGTTTTAACAGCAGTCTTTATGGCTTCCTTTTGTCCTAAGGCTATTTATAGACCTTTAAAGGCAGCGATTAACTTGATGGCTGGTATTCCATCAGTTGTTTATGGTTTCTTCGGATTAGTTGTTTTGGTCCCTTTTGTCCGTGATCATGTTGGGGGATTTGGGATGGGAGTTTTAACAGCTTCAATTTTGTTGGGGGTGATGATTTTACCAACTATTATTAGTGTCTCGGAGGCAGCTATTAGAGCAGTACCGAATTCATATTATGAGGGCGGACTTGCTCTAGGGGCTTCGCATGAGCGCAGTGTTTTCTTTGCAGTTCTTCCAGCAGCTAAACGAGGCATTTTAGCAGCGATTATTTTAGGTATTGGTCGTGCTATTGGTGAGACTATGGCGGTAATTATGGTTGCGGGGAATCAGGCGATTTTACCAGATTCGTTGACATCTGGTGTCAGAACCATGACGACAAATATTGTTATGGAAATGGGATATTCTAGTGGTTTGCACAGAGAAGCTCTCATCGGAACAGCCGTAGTGCTTTTTGTCTTTGTGCTGATGATTAATATCAGTTTCTCATTATTAAATAAAGAGGAGTAAACATGGAAAACATTAATCAACGTAGCTTGAAGCAAAATTGGAGGTCACGGCAAAAAGATCCAGTCTCTCTTGTCTTGTTTTTATTGGTTTATGGCTCTGCTTTAGCAACCTTTTTAGGAATCATCTTTGTGGTTGGATATATCTTGGTGAGAGGTATTCCACATTTGACGCCTAGCCTATTTGCCTTAACTTATAATAGTGAAAATGTTTCGTTATTACCAGCTCTTATCAACACCGTCTTTATGACGATTCTAGCATTGCTTGTAGCCGTTCCGATTGGAATTGGGGCTTCTATCTATTTAACAGAGTATGCTCGTCGTGACAATCCTTTTGTCAGTGTCATTCGAATTGCAACAGAGACCCTATCTGGTATTCCGTCCATTATTTACGGATTGTTTGGGGCGCTATTCTTTGTCAAATATGCTCATATGGGACTCTCATTACTATCTGGAGCGGTTACCTTGAGTATTATGATTTTACCCTTAATTATCCGAACAACGGAAGAAGCTCTGTTATCCGTACCAGATGCCTACCGTGAGGGAGCTTTTGCTCTAGGAGCAGGGAAACTACGGACGATTTTTAAAATTGTCCTTCCAAGTGCCATGCCCGGTATCTTTTCAGGTATCATTCTAGCTATTGGGCGGATTGTGGGAGAATCAGCAGCGCTTATTTTCACAGCTGGAACAGTAGCAGAAGTTGCCAAGAGTCTCTTTAGTTCTTCCAGAACCTTAGCTGTGCATATGTACGCTATTTCAGGTGAAGGACTTTATATCAATCAAACCTATGCAACTGCGGTGGTGTTATTGGTTTTAGTCATTGTTATCAATCTTTTGTCTGGATTAGTTGCTAGACGATTAGGAAGTGAATCAAATCATGAATAAATTAGTTATCAATCATCTCGATCTCTATTATGGCGATTTTCATGCCCTTAAAAATATCAACTTAGAGATTGCACAAAATGAGATTACTGCTTTTATCGGCCCATCAGGATGTGGGAAATCAACCTTATTGAAAAGCCTCAATCGAATGAACGACTTGGTGAAAAATTGTCGGATTACAGGGGAGGTTAAACTAGATGGTCAAGATGCTTATAGAGAATTAGATATTAACATTCTCCGTAAGAAAGTTGGCATGGTATTTCAAAAACCAAATCCATTTCCAATGAGTATCTATGATAATATTGCATTTGGCCCAAGAACTCATGGTATCCATAATAAGGTCCAATTAGATGAAATTGTTGAACGTTCTCTTAAGCAAGCAGCTATCTGGGATGAGGTCAAAGACCGTCTTAATAAATCTGCTTTAGGTATGTCGGGTGGTCAACAACAGAGGCTTTGCATTGCTAGAGCTCTTGCCATTGAACCAGATGTCTTATTGATGGACGAGCCAACCAGTGCTTTAGACCCAATTTCCACGGCTAAGATTGAAGAACTTGTTATGGAGTTAAAGCAAAAATATACTATTGTGATGGTAACTCACAACATGCAACAGGCTGTACGAATTTCAGATAAGACAGCATTTTTCCTAATGGGGGAAATTGTGGAGTATAACAAAACCAGTCAGCTATTTTCATTACCTCAAGATGAACGAACTGAAAATTATATTACAGGGAGATTTGGCTAATGCGTTCAATTTTTGAAAATCAACTTCATGTATTGAATACAAACTTAATTTTAATGGGATCACTTTGTGAAGACATTATTTCCAGTTCACTTGTTCCGATTAGTGAAAATAATCAAAGTGTTGTGAATGGTGCTAGGAAAACTTATCAACAAATTGAACAAATGGAGCATGATATCGAAGCGCAGTGCTTAAAATTACTCCTTCGTCAGCAACCTGTTGCCAAGGATTTGCGCCGCATTTCTGCTGCCTTAAAAATGGTTTACGATATGAAACGTATCGGTGCCCAGTCAGCTGAAGTCGCAGCTATTTTTAGTCAGGGTCATGTTCATGATGGTACAGAGTTTGCCCAGCTGAAACAAATGGTTGAGCAAGTAAGTGCTATGGTAACGGATAGTGTGGATGCTTTTGTCCATGATGACGAAAGTTTAGCCTTAAAAGTTATTCAAAATGATGCCTCAGTTGACCAAGAATTTGATACAATTAAGACAAGCTTAATTACCCATATTTCAGAACTTAGTCATGACGGTGACTATGTCATTGATGTCTTGATGATTGCCAAGTATCTTGAACGTATCGGGGATCATACGGTAAATATTGCAAGATGGGTGATTTTCTCAATCACTGGTGAACTAAATGGAGAAGAGACATGATTTACTGCGTTGAAGACGATGATGACATTCGTGAATTAATGCTTTATACCCTACGAACCACAGGTTTTGACGCAAAAGGTTTTCCTAGCTCAAGACCTTTTTGGGAGAGCATTCACCAAGAATTACCGAGCTTAATTTTATTGGACATCATGTTGCCCGAAGATGATGGGTTAACGATTTTACAAAAGCTGCGCTCAAAATCAATGACTAAAGAAATTCCAGTCATTATGACGACAGCTAAAGGAACAGAGTTTGATAAGGTCAAAGGACTCGATTTGGGAGCAGATGATTATCTCGTGAAGCCTTTTGGCATGATGGAGATGATTTCACGAATCAAAGCGGTGTTGAGACGAACATCTAGTCACAGTAAAGAGCATAAACTAACAATAGCTAATCTTTCACTTGATTCCAGTAATTATACGGTCAAAAAAGATGGTAAAAAGATTGAATTGACCTTAAAAGAATTTGAGTTACTATCGCTTTTTATGTTAAGTCCTAACCGTGTGTTTACCAGACAAGAATTGTTGGATAAGGTTTGGGGAGAACACTTTATTGGAGAAACGAGAACAGTCGATGTCCACATTGGAACTTTGCGCATGAAACTTGGAGATGTGAGTCACTTTATCAAAACGGTTCGAGGAGTAGGCTATTGTTTGGAGGTAACAGATGATTAAAAAAATCTTTCGATCAACATTTGGAGCTACCGTAGGTGTTCTTGTTATCTCTTTGGCACTGGTAATAGGTGTTCTTTATAATCATTTTACTCAGGTGCAACAAGAGCAACTTCAGACAGAAACAGTTCTCGCAGCCCAAGGCGTTTCTTTGGAAGGGCAAGATTATTTTGCAGACCTTAAGATGTCCAATATTAGGATTACTTGGGTGGATAATGAAGGTAAGGTCTTGTATGATAATCAATCAGATGCAACGTTGATGGATAATCATGCCAATCGCGAGGAAATCAAAGAAGCTATCGTAGATGGCTATGGTGAGAGTGTTAGGTATTCTAATACCTTAACAACTCAGTCTCTTTACTCTGCACAACGTTTGAATAATGGAACAATCTTACGTCTGTCAGTGACCCAACATAGTATTTTATTGTTGTTGTTAAGAATGTTTCAACCTCTAGCACTTGTTCTCTTGTTGGCATTCTTCTTGTCACTGTGGCTATCACGCTATATTGCTAAAGGTGTGGTTTTACCGTTGAATCAGCTAAATTTAGATAAACCACTTGATAATGATTCCTATGAAGAGATTTCTCCTCTTTTAAGACGCATTGCGAAACATCAGCAAGAAGTCACAGAGCGTGAAATCCTCATTGAACAACGTCAAACCGAGTTTAATACCATTATCTCGAAAATCAAAGAAGGGATGATTTTATTGGACAGTCATTGTCGAATCCTTAGCATCAACAATGCGGCTAAGGAGATTCTAAATACAGATGACAACGGGATTGGTAAAGATTTACTGCAAATCTTTAGGAATTTATCGTTAAATGCCTGGCTGAAAAATGGATTACAGGGTCACAAACAAGAGGGGATGCTGGAAATCGGGCATACCCATTATAAGGTACTGGTTCGTCCTATTGTTTCGGACAGTGAGGTGACAGGTGTAGCTGTTCTCTTCTTTGATGTGACTGAGCAATTACAGGTAGAGCAGTTGCGTCGTGAATTTACTGCCAATGTCTCTCATGAATTAAAAACCCCTTTGCATGTGATTTCAGGCTATTCTGAAATGCTGGCAAGCAATGTGGTAGATCAAAGGGATATTTCTACATTTGCGAAGAAGATTCACAATGAATCCCAACGTATGATACAATTAGTAGAAGATGTGATCAATCTTTCGCACCTTGATGAGATATCTGAATTAACTATGGAGCGTGTCAACCTTTATCAAGTCGCTCAAGATGTGATGGAAAATCTTTCGATTAAGGCCAATGAGCGTCATATTGATTTGGAGCTAGAAGGACAGCATACCTACCTAATTGGTAATCGTGCCTTACTTCATTCAATGGTTTACAATCTCTGTGATAATGCTATTAATTACAATCACGAAAATGGCAAAGTGACGATTGGTGTGACTACTGTCGATAATACAATTCAATTGACTGTCAAAGATACAGGCGTCGGTATTCCTAAGGAAGAGCAGGAACGTATTTTCGAACGTTTCTACCGTGTTGATAAAAGTCGTTCGAAGAAGAATGGCGGAACAGGATTGGGACTTGCTATTGTTAAACATTCCCTTGTTCAACATCATGCTACGATTAAAGTAGATAGTCAGCTGGGTGTAGGAACTACGATGACAGTTACATTTGAAGGGACTAAATAATATAAAAACTCCGCTTGATGTTCACAATCAGGCGGAGTTTTAAGGTTATGGTACCACATCAGTAATGGTTTACATTGTCACAGGAAGTTCTAGCTGAGCCTTGTTCCAATCAAGTACCAATTCATAGTCACTGTTATCACGGATAGTGTGTTCGAAGTCAGTGGTGTAAAGGACGATACGAAGGGTTGCTCCCTCTTCTAAGGCATAGATGGTTGGTTGCAGTTCCAAAGTTACTTGCATCCAGTCATCTGGTTTGATGTCCTTAATATTTAGTACCCCCTCACGATTTTGAAGGTTGATATGGCCTTTTGTAATCACACGATAAGCTGCTTCACGTTGAGGGAGTTCCACCAAGTGTTCTTTTTCAAAGTGACGACCATTGTCCACCGATTTAGGGGAAACAACTGCTGGAATGTCTTGAAGGTATTTTTTATGACCGTGTTCCAATAGCTGAGCTGAGAGCAGACCTTTATTGGTTGAAGATTTGACAGACAGTGTTAGCTTGACACGTCCATTTAGCAGCAGCACTTTTTCAACAGGAATATCAATGGTAATGGCGTTAGCTTTTTCGGTAAACAAATCAGCTTTGAAGCTATTGAAATCCTTGCCATATTTAGCGAAGCAATCGTCGTCATAGTGGTTAGAAATGGTGTGAGTGTCACTTGATAAGTCAAAGACTTCGTAGTTTTGAGAACCGAAAGTTTCAAGAGGTTGCCAAGTTTGAACGTCACGATTGTCCTGCCAGATGACTTGAGGTAGGCTGTAAAGGTTGTCTTGCCCTAAGATTTTCTGTGAGAGAAGCGTGTTCATGCTTTCACGGAAGTCGATAGATTGCCAGTTATTCATGTAGACGTGGGCACCATGGTGAAGGAAGAGGTGTTTATCAATAGCCTGTGGTAGGGCGTTAAACATGTTGAAGACATTGATTGGTTTAACATTCCAGTCTTGTGTACCGTGGGTAAAGACAACGGTAGCTTTGACCTTATCGGCATTTTTGACGTAGTTACGGTTGTGCCAAAATTGGTTATAGTCCCCAGTGTCACGACGGCTATCTTGTCCCTGTTGTTTTAAAAACTCTTGATATTGTGCATTGTGGCGGAGATAGTCACCTGCCAAGAGATTTCGGGAATAAGTAAACTCGGTTAAACTGTCCAAATCTTCACCAGGATAACCACCAGGGCTTACGACAAGACCATTTTCACGGTAGTAGTCGTACCAAGAAGAAATTCCAGCTTCTGCGATGATGACTTCCACCCCATCCACGCCTGTTGTGGCTAGAGCATTTGACATGGTACCGAGATAAGATAGGCCAGAAGTGACCACTTTACCAGTTGCCCAAGTAGCTTCAATACGACGTTCTCTGGTATTGCTTGTAAAGGCAAGAGCTCTGCCATTTAACCAGTCAATAACAGCCTTATAAGCCTCCACCTGCTGGTAGTCGCCGGTAGTCATAAAGCCATCGGAATTAAGGGTACCAATGCCTGATACGTAGATGTTGGCAAAACCACGTGCTAACATGTAGTCATTGAGGGTGTAGCTAGGACGAGGGAGACTTGTGAAGCTCTCCTCAGTTTCTGTCACAAGAGTAGCTTGACTTTGACTTTCGAGTGTCTTTATTTTTTCTTCTTTTAGGGAAATAGCTGACGCTGGTTTGACAAGAAGATCGCCTTCCATTTTGTGAGTCAGTGCATCGGAAGCAGGGCCATTCACTCCTTGCTGATAAGGAGAAGCAGTCATGATAACTGGGAGTTTATGGTTTGTTTTAGGGCGTATGATATTGACCTTGATGAGGTCAGTCTGTCCGTCATTGTCAGTATCTACAGGTGCTTCTACATAAACCACTTCACGAATGACATCGGTGGTGTCAAAGGTTGCTAAAGATTTACCATTGAAAAAGGCATAGTCATTTGTGTTAGGAATCAAGCCTTCTGACACCAAACGGTCTATCAAGGTATTCCCAGATGGGCAACGTGTTGCAAGTAATTGATGAAGATTACCAAGACTAGCATCAAAGGTGATTGGGAAATTGAGTTTTTCAATAAATTCGGCCGTGTCCTTGAAGTCTACATTTGGAATAAAACCAAGAACTTGTAAGGTTATAGTATTGAAAATATCAGCCGTGACTTCTTTGTCGGATTGGAAGAAAGAGAGGAGATCTGTTTTAGCATCTGCAATCCACATTGAAAGAGCGTAGTCCGTATCTTGGTAATGAAGTGATAGTACTTTTCGGATAAAGCCTTCTAAGTTTAATTTGAAAGCCTTGTCCGAATGGACATCAAATCCCAAAGAGCGAAGTTCCTGCTCTGCTATGGTTTCAGAAACAGCAACATAAGAAAATTGATTGTATTTCATAAGAATCCTTTCATCTATAAGAAGTCGTTATTCTAGAGAGTGGCATATTTTAAAATAAAAAAGTAAACGTTTTTATTTTAAGATATAACTTTACTTTGTTTATTATACTTGATAGAATGGTTATTGTCTAAAAAAATTCGTATTTTGAAAGGAAATTAAGACAAATGGATGTTACATGGACAGTGAAATACATCACTGAATTCTTAGCGACTGCTCTCCTTATCATTATCGGTAATGGTACAGTTGCTAACGTTGACCTTAAAGGGACAAAAGGAAACAACTCTGGTTGGATTCTAATTGCTATTGGATATGGTTTGGCAGTTATGATGCCAGCCCTTATGTTTGGTAACGTATCTGGTAACCACATCAACCCAGCCTTCACACTAGGTCTTGCAGTATCTGGACTTTTCCCGTGGAAACACGTTCCAGTTTACATTATTGCTCAACTTTTGGGGGCAATGTTTGGTCAATTGATGATTGTCATGGTTTACCGCCCATACTTCTTGAAAACGGAAAATCCAAATCATATTTTGGGGTCATTCTCAACCATCAATGCTCTTGACAACGGTACTAAAGAAAGCCGTAAAGCAGCAACTATCAATGGTTTCTTGAATGAGTTTCTTGGATCATTTGTTCTCTTCTTTGGCGCACTTGGTTTGACTAAAAACTTCTTTGGTGCTGAACTTGGTTCATTGATTAAAGAAACATTGACGTCACAAGCCGCAGCTTATGGTCAAAAATTATCAGAATCAGATATCGCTGATGCAGCTAAAGCACAATTAGCTCAAATGACAAATGGTAGCCAAGCAGTTGCCCACATCGCACTAGGTTTCCTTGTTATGGCGCTTGTAGCCGCAGTTGGTGGTCCAACAGGTCCTGGTCTAAACCCAGCACGTGACCTTGGTCCACGTATCCTTCACGCACTTCTTCCAAAATCAATTCTTGGTGAAAATAAAGCAGATTCTAAATGGTGGTACGCTTGGGTAGGTGTTTGTGCGCCAATCCTTGCTTCAATCGCAGCAGTAGCACTTTTCAAATACCTTTACCTATAAGAAGATTTAGTAAGTTATCATTTAGCATAAATAGAAAAAAGAGGTTGGGAATCCCAACCTCTTAAATTTTAGTGTATAGATAATTTGGCGCAGTGGGTGATTGGAAGTCCGCAACTGGACACTTCTTCATTTTCAAGAGTTCACCTAAAACCTCCATTGGACAGTTTCAGTCTGAGTATTAAAATAAGAGAGCGAGGAAAATCAAAATCGTCATTTTTTTGATGATTTAACGATTTTTCCCACTCTCTTTTTAACATATTATCTTGTTTTTCTGAGTGCCCTAATCAGTAGGTAGAGCTCTCCCGTATACTTATTTCTTTTGGACAACGATTTCCCAAGAAGCTGTTCCGACTTGTTCAAATCGTGTGACTGGGTAGCCAGCCTCAGCTGCCCAGTTAGGGATGCTTTCGGTGCCTTGGGTACAATCAAATTTGATTAAGAGTTCATCACCAGGTGATAATTGTTTCATTTTTTCCTTTGCATCAATTAAAGGAAATGGGCAAACCAAGCCCCCAGTTTCAAGTTCTACTAATGCCATATTAAATTCTCTCCTATTTTTTTAATGGTTTTACAAAAATAAAATACGATACGGTCCAAACACCTAAAATGCTGAACAACAGTGCAAGCCATCCTTTGCTGGACATCACTGCTGTAGCAGTTAATCCATTACCGATTGTACAACCGCCTGCCCAGGCAGCTCCGATTCCCATCAAAATTCCTCCAATGGTACTTTTTCCAAGCGTAGCGATATCAGGAAGACGCCATCTAAATTCATTTGCTCCTTTGGCGGCAATGTAGGAACCAATTAGAATGCCGAGAACCATATAAACGCCCCAGTTCAATAATTTGGAATCTCCAGTAACGATATATGAAATGATATGGGCAGACGGTGTTGTGATACCTAGACCACCGACACGACCTGTCCACTCGCTTGCAGGCCATGCTGCTAGAGCGATTAAACCAATCACAAAACCAGCCCAATATTTGTGATACGTTTTTTCAAAAAGATAATGCCTTATGCCACTGTACTTAGGTGGAAGACTTGCTGCTTTAGCTTGTGGCTTTTTCAAATCTCTCACAACAAGAACAGTCGTTACAAGTACCAATAAAGCAACTAATAGCCAGACAGAGATTCCTAGTTGACTAGCAAGGTCATCATTGATAACCCAATACTGTGATAATCCCTCATTCAGCGGTTTTAAGACCCCGAATTTCATAGCTGCCGCAGATAACATGTAAAAGAATAAGGCAATCCAGCTTCCAATCAAGCCCTCACCAGCTCGATACCATGTTCCAGTCGCGCATCCTCCGGCTAAAACAATACCGATACCAAACACGTATGAACCGATGATCGTTCCTAAAACGGAATAATCCTCATAAGGATTGGAGACAATTCCGAAATGAATTAACCCCAACACCCCGACGCTTTGAACAGCAATGGCAATCAAAAAGGCATAAAATAACCGATTGTTTTTAGCGACATACATATCTCGAAAACCACCAGTCATACAAAACCGAGTGCGTTGTAGCACAAACCCAAATATAATGCCAATAAGTCCACCTGAAATGACTTGTTGTATCATATCCTAACCCCCTATCTAAAAGTTGATATTAGATTATCACACAACATTAACTTTTTCTAATACCGTTTTCTTATCACCGTATTAAGAAATAATTATAACCCTGAATTGTATAAATTACTTGTGATGGGGTTGGCAGTTCTTGAGTAGCCGATAAGTACAGTCGAATCTCTACTGCGAAAAGTCAGTTCAAAAACTATCAATGCCATTTCGAAAAGCATAAAAAGTCATTTTTGACGTTGGTTAAGTCCCACATTCCAGTTTTTTCATTTTAAAACGCTAAATTCCCAAACTAACTTCCACCGTCTGTTAAAGTGGAAGTTAATCTGATAAAACCTCTAACAACCAGTGGAAATCCGTGTCAGGGTAAGTTCCACTGGTTTTTATAATGGTTGATTTTATTGCATTTTTAGGCGAATTTAGGTGAAAAAAGGGTACACAAAATCCCCTCATCTGAAAGCGTTTCAGATTAAGTTCCGTTATGGTGGAAGTTAGTGTGAGACGTTTGAGTGGCTTATATTTAGATTAGTTTTTAGAATTTATGTTGGAGTAATTTTGGGGACTGACAGACGTCTTCTGCGGGAATTAAGGAAATGCCAAGAAGTTTAGCCAGTTCTTCGTCATAGGTAAAGGTAAAGAGCTCATAAGCTGATTTCCCATTCAAAGCAGCGCGTTTCACGCTATTGACATGAGAACAGACTAGGTTGATATCGTCCTGAGTTAAGTTATCAAAAGAAGTTCCCTTTGGTAGAATATCGCGAATAAGGGAGTGATTTTTCTCAATTTTTCCTTTCTGGTCAGAGCGATTAGGGTCACAAAAGAATAGTTTAATCTCACCTCTGATATCCATCTCGATGTCATCAACTCTGGCAAATTCTCCGCCATTATCTGTAAGAATGATAGGGAAAACATCGAAGAAATTTCTATCAGCCTCATAAAGTGTGTTCTTGATGACATAGAAGTGTTTAGCGACCTCAAGAGCGGTTTTATTGTCCAGAAGTCTAGCGAAGATAAAGTTACAGAAAGACAAATTGAAGGTGAGTAATACTTTTCCGCCAACCCGTCCAATAACGGTGTCCATTTCAAGCCAAGAGGTCAGTTGTCTATGTGTCAGGTAGTTTTGGAAGTCCTCATAAGAACGCCCTTTTTTAGCTTCTTTAGGGATAGAAGGCAGGATAGATTTGCGCCTTTCTTTGAATTTTACAGCTCTAGCCAGATCAATAGGAGCGATAGAAAGGTATCCTTTACGGATGTGTCGATAGACGGTTGAGGAACTGACATCAAGGTTATGCGTTTTAAGGATGTGATAGATGTGTTGTCCCTTTTTCACACCATCAGAAATGACTTTATCCATATCCCAGAACGTTTGAGAGTTGAGAGGTGTTCCTTCTCGAGCCTCAACGAGGGTTTGTTCGTATTGTTTTTGAGCCTGTTTAGCGAGGTAGAAGATTTTCTTGTAGCCACAATTTTGTCTTCTCTTAGGACATCCGTTACAGACAAATGGGGATTTATCAATGAGAGGGCAAGGAAGCCCATCACTGGTAGAGGTTCTGACCTGTCTGTTACGTTTGACCTCTTTGGAAACGGTAGTAGGATCTTTTAGGATAGTTTGTCCAATGGCTTTGAAGGTTTCTCCACGTTCTAAGCCAAGTTGGATGTCATTGCGGTCTGAGAGGGTAAGGTGTTTATATTTTGTCATAGTAAGGACTCATTTCTAACACAAACGTCTCAGACTTAATTCCACCATAAAAATCCGTTTTAGACTAATTTCCACTTCGAAAGCTAAAGTGGAAATTACTTTGGGAAATTACCTTCATTTTAAAACCATTCTTAAGTTTTTAATTTTCTTGCTAAAATTTCAACTTTATTTTACAATAGAAAGGATTGGAGAATGATATGACATTAGTAACGAAAGTAACTTTCAAAACGCCTGTTGTTAGGGTGTTTGATAAGGATGCTAACATTTCTTTTTACCAAGACACTCTAGGGTTTAAATTGGTTTCTGAAGAAAATGCCATTGCTATTTTTTCTGGTTATGATAATTCTGAACGGACTTTTATCATTGAAGAGTCACCAACCTATCGAACACGTGCGGTGAATGGTAAAACGAAGCATAATAAGACGATTATTAAGGCGAAAAAGGCTTCTGATATTGAATCGCTTTTAGCAAGTGGTATGACAGTTGATGCTATCTTTCGTGGAGAAAATGGTTATGCCTTTGAAACGACATCGCCTCAAGGTTATACCTATTTATTACATGCTGAAACCAACCGCTCAAGCCTTTCTGTCGTGACGGATGCTGAGTTTACAGCAACTCCTGATTTTAAGGGCTTGTCAGATTTTGAGATTGAAGAAATTGTTCTTAATGTACCAGATGTTGAGATAGCGCAAGCTTTTTACCAAACCTTAGAACTGCCATTGCGCGTCAATTTTGTAGCGGCACAAGGGGAGGATTTACAAGCAGACCCTGACAGTGTTTGGGATTTAGAGTATTTGGAATTTACATTGCCAGCTGAGGCGGATTTACTAGCATTTCGAGAAACTCTTGAGAGCCTAGGATGTTTAATTGCTTATGCTGACAAGAAACTTGTGGTCATCAAAGACACTAGCAATATTGAAATTTGGTTTAGTAAATAAATGGAACGTATTCTAACGAAAATCCATCAGCAGATAGCTGATAACCTCTACCACGGCGCTAGTTTGGCGATTTATCAAAACGGCATGTGGAGTGAGCATTTTTTAGGAACACAAGACGGGCAAGCGCCCGTTTTTTCAGGTTTAACCTATGATTTGGCGAGTGTCTCCAAGGTTGTAGGGGTTTCTACGATTTGCACTTTCTTGTTAAATAGCGGAGCGATTCAGCTAGATGATCCTCTAGTCAAGCATTATCCTGACTTTCATGATGCCTCAGTAACCCTGCGCCAGCTTTTGACCCATACGACAGGAATTGACCCTTTTATCCCAAATCGTGATCAACTGTCAGAGGTTGAGTTGAAAGAAGCAATCAACCACATTACTGTGACGGATAATAAAGACTTTCTGTATACGGATATTAATTTTCTCTTGCTGGGTTTTATGTTGGAAGAGATTTATGGCTCCAGTCTGAAAACGATTTTTAGTCAGGAAATTTTTGAGCCTTGGCAGATGGTAGAAACTGGTTTTGGTCCTGTTAAGGAAGCTGTGCCTACGGTTAAGGGAATTCATGATGGTGTGGTCCACGATCCTAAAGCGAAAGTTTTTGGGTATCATGCAGGGTCAGCAGGGCTTTTTTCAACCGTCAAAGATTTGGAAATCTTTTGTCGCCATTATCTAGAAGATGACTTTGCTGAAAATCTGTGGACCAATATCAGTCTTGGCAATAAGCCACGTTCTATGGGCTGGAATTTAGATGGTGATTGGATTGACCACACGGGTTACACAGGACCTTTTGTGATGGTTAATCGTAAAACGCAGACTGCCGTCATCTTTTTGACCAACCGCACCTTTGAATACGATGACCGTCCTCTTTGGATTGCGAAGAGACGGAAACTGAGAGATGTGATTAAGACTTCTTTAACAGATTGAAAAAGCTCCTAAAGATAGGAGTTTTTTTCTTGACTAATCCTGACTAAGTGATAGAATAGACTTTATAAGAATTAGCAATCGGTGTGATAGAGTGCTAAAAATGAAATTGTAGCTCGAAAGCAGCTCTGCTATTTTATAAAAGACTAATAATGGAGGATAAAGATGTTAAAACCATTAGGTGACCGTGTGGTCGTGAAATTTGAAGAAGTAGAAGAAAAAACAGTGGGTGGCTTTGTCCTAGCGGGTGCCTCACATGATGCGACCAAAGTCGCTACGGTTGTTTCAGTAGGAGACGGTATCCGTACGCTTAACGGTGATTTGGTAGCACCAAGTGTAGCAGCAGGAGATAAGGTTCTTATTGAAAGCGGTGCGGGTATTGAAGTCAAAGATGGTGATGAGAAAGTAACCATCGTCCGTGAAGCAGATATTGTAGCGATTGTGGAATAATAAGAATATAAGAAAGGATAGAAAGGAGAGAGGGTAGCCTGTATGAGTTTAACTGAATACGGGCTACGGACGGCTGCAAAAAGATGAACTTCAACTAGACGCTAGCGTCGTCATTGAGTTCCCTATTTTGCTATTGTCCGTTTAACGCCCTCTATATCTTAATTATGGCAAAAGAGATTAAATTTTCAGCGGATGCGCGTGAGGCAATGGTCCGTGGTGTTGATATTTTAGCAGATACGGTAAAAGTTACCTTGGGTCCTAAGGGACGTAATGTGGTGCTTGAAAAAGCCTTTGGGTCACCACTGATTACTAATGATGGGGTAACCATTGCTAAAGAAATTGAATTAGAAGATCATTTTGAAAACATGGGAGCGAAACTCGTTTCAGAAGTGGCTTCAAAAACCAATGATATTGCGGGTGACGGGACGACAACAGCAACTGTGCTCACACAAGCTATCGTTCGTGAAGGTCTTAAAAACGTGACAGCTGGTGCCAACCCAATTGGTATCCGTCGTGGGATTGAAACAGCTGTTGCGACTGCTGTTGAAGAATTGAAAACTATCGCACAACCTGTTTCAAACCGTGAAGCTATTGCACAAGTTGCTGCGGTATCATCACGTTCTGAAAAAGTAGGTGAGTACATCTCAGAAGCGATGGAACGTGTGGGTAAAGATGGTGTCATCACTATCGAAGAATCACGTGGGATGGAAACTGAACTTGAAGTGGTTGAAGGGATGCAGTTTGACCGTGGTTACCTGTCACAATACATGGTAACGGATAACGAAAAAATGGTGGCAGACCTCGAGAACCCATTTATCTTAATTACAGATAAGAAAATTTCAAACATTCAAGAAATCTTGCCGTTGCTTGAAGAAATTCTTAAAACAAACCGTCCGCTCTTGATTATTGCTGATGATGTGGATGGTGAAGCTCTTCCAACCCTTGTTTTGAACAAAATTCGTGGAACCTTCAACGTAGTGGCAGTTAAAGCACCAGGATTCGGTGACCGCCGTAAAGCCATGCTTGAAGACATTGCTGTTTTGACAGGGGCAACAGTGATTACAGAAGACCTTGGTCTTGAATTGAAAGATGCGACAATGGCTGCGCTTGGTCAAGCGGCTAAAGTTGCTGTGGACAAAGATAGCACTGTTATCGTTGAAGGTGCAGGTTCGGCTGAAAATATTGCCAACCGTGTCAATCTCATTAAGTCACAATTGGAAACGACAACGTCAGAATTTGACCGTGAAAAACTTCAAGATCGCTTGGCGAAATTAGCAGGTGGTGTTGCAGTGATTAAAGTCGGTGCCGCAACAGAAACAGCTCTTAAAGAAATGAAATTGCGTATTGAAGATGCCCTCAATGCAACTCGTGCAGCGGTTGAAGAAGGAATCGTTGCTGGTGGAGGTACAGCGCTTGTTCAAGTGATTGAAAAAGTTGCAGCGCTTGAGCTTGAGGGTGACGATGCGACAGGTCGAAACATCGTTCTTCGTGCCCTTGAAGAGCCAGTTCGTCAGATTGCTTACAACGCTGGTTACGAAGGTTCTGTTATCATTGACAAATTGAAAAACAGTGACTCAGGTATTGGCTTTAATGCTGCGACAGGTGAGTGGGTCAACATGGTAGAAACAGGAATCATTGACCCTGTTAAAGTGACTCGTTCAGCCCTTCAAAATGCCTCTTCGGTGGCAAGTCTTATCTTGACCACAGAAGCAGTTGTTGCCAATAAACCAGAAGCAGCGGCTCCAGTAGCGCCAGCTATGGACTCAGGCATGATGGGTGGGTTCTAAAAGGACATTGTTGTAACAAAGGATAACTAATGAAAAGTTGGGTAAATCGTATCCAACTTTTTTGTCGCAGTCTTTAATGGTCTAATACTCATTAAATATCAACAGCTGATAATTTGTATTGGACCGTTAGCCTTATGTGGTAGAGACGTAAGTGACCACTTGACAGACTTCTGTTGCTTGATTTCAAATCTAGGACCTTGAAAAATCCCTTTTTGGGGACAGCTAGACAGAGGAACTTTTAGATAAGACACCAGAAAGACAAGGGAAAAGGTTGTGAACTTAGACAAAGGATGTTAAACTGGAAGTAGAGATAATGAAAGAGGAATAGCATGTATCGGTCGAAGATTAACGGAAAGACCTTGTTGGTTTATTTGTTAGGGAATGTGGTTTTAGCCTTTGGGGTCTGTCTCAATACGAAGACTGCTCTGGGAGTATCGCCAGTGACTTCGGTGGCTTTTAATATTAGCCAAATTACGGCAGTTCCGTTTGGGGTTATTAACTTTTTCTACCTCTGTGTCTTGATTGGCATTCAGTATCTTCTCTTGAAAGGGGCTTTTCAGAGATTTCAACTGACTCAGATTTTAGCGAGTTTTCTCTCTAGCTTTTTCTTACAATTATTTGATGACTTGATTGTGCTACCACAGGCTTTGCCTATTCGTCTTTTGGCATTAGTTATAGGTGTTGCTTTGACTGGTTTTGGTGCCTCACTAACGGTTGGTATGAGACTTATTCCTAATCCTGCGGATGCTTTAGCAGAGACAGTTGGACGGGTTTTGCATCGCCCGTTTGGCTTTGGGAAAAATGTCCTAGACAGTATTGCAATTACTGTTTCAATTGTTTTGGGACTGTTTTTCAAAGGAAGTTTTTTAGGCATTGGAATAGGAACAGTAGTCGCTATGGCGCTGACTGGACGGGTAATTGCCCTCTGTCATCCTTGGACGGAACGCCTGTATCAACGGTTGATTGATTAATTTTGAGGAGATAAATCAGTGCTGAGATATCATAGAATTTGCCTCAATCAATTGCTTAGATACCTCTAATCAATGCTTATGGGATAATTAAACAAGTTAGTTAAGATAGCTGAGCTTATCACGATTTTGTGATAGGCTCTTTTGATTGTGTTCACTTGGGATGAGAGATGTGTTTTGATATGGGCACATTTTTGAACACAAGCTTGTGTGTTTCTTGGTCTTTTTTAAGCGCTTACATTTTTCTATAATGAACTTGTAAATAAACATTATTACTAAATCAAAAGCGAGGTATATCTTATGGATATCTTACAAGCTGTCTTACAATGGTTCTCAACTAACATTTTGCAGAACCCTGCTTTCTTCGTTGGTCTCTTAGTTTTGGTGGGCTATATGCTCCTCAAAAAGCCAGCTCATGAAGTTTTTGCTGGTTTTGTGAAAGCTACAGTTGGTTACCTTATCTTGAATGTTGGTGCAGGTGGTTTGGTAACCACTTTCCGTCCAATCCTTGTTGCCCTAGCTAAGAAGTTTAATCTTGAAGCGGCGGTTATTGACCCTTATTTTGGTCTAGCTGCGGCTAATGCAAAATTAACAGAGATGGGCTTTATTGATGTCGCCACAACAGCTCTCTTGATTGGCTTTGGGGTAAATATTCTTCTCGTTGCTCTTCGTAAAGTGACTAAGGTTAGAACACTATTTATTACAGGTCACATCATGGTGCAACAGGCAGCGACAATTTCAGTCTTTGTCCTTCTCCTTATTCCTCAGTTGCAAAATGCGGCTGGCGCTTGGGCAGTTGGTATTATCTGTGGACTTTACTGGGCAGTCAGCTCAAATATGACAGTTGAGCCTACCCAACGTTTAACAGGTGGCGGTGGCTTTGCGATTGGTCACCAACAACAGTTTGCGATTTGGTTTGTTGACAAGGTAGCGCCATTCTTCGGTAAAAAAGAAGAAAATTTGGATAACTTGAAATTGCCTTCTTTCCTTAATATTTTCCATGATACGGTCGTTGCCTCAGCAACCTTGATGCTTGTCTTCTTTGGTGGTATCTTGGCGGTTCTTGGCCCTGAAATCATGTCTAATGCAGAATTGATTGGTGCTGGTGCTTATAACCCTGCCAAATCATTCTTCATGTATGTGATTCAGACAGCTCTTACCTTCTCAGTTTACCTCTTTATCTTGATGCAAGGTGTGCGTATGTTCGTTGCTGAATTAACGAATGCCTTCCAAGGTATCTCTAGCAAATTACTTCCAGGATCATTCCCAGCGGTTGACGTTGCAGCATCTTATGGTTTTGGTTCATCAAATGCCGTTCTTTCAGGATTTGCCTTTGGTTTGATTGGACAATTGATTACTATCGCTTTACTTGTTGTTTTCAAAAATCCAATTTTGATTATTACCGGATTTGTTCCAGTATTCTTTGATAATGCTGCGATCGCGGTTTACGCGGATAAACGTGGCGGTTGGAAAGCTGCGGTAGCCCTCTCATTCTTCTCAGGTGTTCTTCAAGTAGCGCTTGGTGCGGTGGCAGTTAGTCTCTTAGGATTGACTGGTGGTTACCACGGTAACATTGACTTGGTACTTCCTTGGTTGCCATTTGGTTATGCCTTTAAATACCTTGGTATTGCTGGTTATGTTCTAGTCTGCCTCTTCTTGCTTGTGATTCCACAATTGCAATTTGCAAAAGCAAAAGACAAAGAAGCTTACTATCGTGGCGATGCTCAATAACATCACTAAGAGTGTCTGCTCTGCTATGTTTTAAACAATAAATGGAGGAAATAAAAATGGTTAAAGTGCTTACAGCGTGTGGAAATGGAATGGGATCATCAATGGTGATCAAAATGAAAGTGGAAAAAGCCCTTCGTGAACTTGGGGTAACAGATGTCCAATCAGCGTCATGCTCTGTTGGGGAAGCTAAAGGCTTAGCTGCAGGTTATGATATTGTGGTGGCGTCAAATCACTTGATTAAAGAATTAGAAGGACGCACAAAAGGTCATCTCGTAGGACTTGATAACTTGATGGATGACAATGAAATTAAGGCAAAACTTGGGGAAGTTTTGTAGGAAAAACAAATGCTAAGGGAGGCTGAAACGAGATGTTCAACCTCCCTCGGTTTTATGACATCAGAGAGGTTTAATCATGAATTTAAAGCAATCATTTGTTGAGAACAATTCCATTCGTTTGGGGCTTACGGCTGAGACTTGGCAAGAAGCGGTACATCTGGCTTGTGATCCTTTGATTGAGAGCGGTGCGATTACCGAGGAATACTACGATGCGATTATTGCATCAACAGAAGAATATGGTCCTTATTATATTTTGATGCCTGGTATGGCGATGCCACATGCTCAAGCTGGAGTGGGTGTGTCACGCGATTCGTTCTCGTTAATCACCTTGACTAAGCCAGTCACGTTCTCAGATGGTAAAGAGGTGTCTGTCTTGCTAACCTTGGCAGCACAGTCAGCAGCCATTCATACGACAGTAGCCATTCCACAAATTATTGCCCTTTTTGAATTGGAAAATTCAATTCAGCGCTTGGTTGACTGTAAGACACCAGAAGAAGTACTGGCAATGGTAGAAGAATCAAAAAATAGTCCTTATCTTGAAGGATTGGATTTAGAGAGTTAAGAAGTATAACAGTTAGAAGAGGTAACGATTATGACAACACATATTCCAAATTTACAGGTAGCACTTGACCATTCTGATTTAAAAGGTGCCATTAAGGCAGCCGTTTCCGTTGGTCATGAAGTTGATATTATTGAAGCAGGGACAGTTTGTCTTCTTCAAGTGGGTTCTGAATTGGTTGAGGTTCTTCGCAACCTGTTTCCAGAAAAAATCATCGTTGCAGATACCAAGTGTGCGGATGCTGGTGGCACAGTCGCTAAAAACAATGCGGTACGTGGTGCTGACTGGATGACTTGTATTTGTTCAGCGACCATCCCAACCATGGAAGCAGCTCGCAAAGCTATCGAAGAAATCCGTGGTGATCGTGGTGAAATTCAGATTGAATTGTACGGAGACTGGACTTATGAGCAGGCTCAGCTTTGGTTGGATGCAGGCATTTCTCAAGCCATTTATCACCAATCGCGTGACGCTCTTCTTGCTGGCGAAACTTGGGGTGAAAAAGACCTTAATAAGGTGAAAAAACTGATTGACATGGGCTTCCGTGTGTCAGTGACCGGTGGTCTTGATGTGGATACCCTGAAACTCTTTGAAGGTGTTGATGTCTTTACCTTCATTGCAGGTCGTGGCATTACTGAAGCAGAAGATCCAGCTGGGGCAGCGCGTGCTTTCAAGGATGAAATTCGTCGTATCTGGGGGTAGATTATGGCTCGTCCGATTGGTATTTATGAAAAGGCGACCCCAAAGCACTTTAGCTGGTTGGAACGTCTTGAATTTGCAAAAGAACTAGGATTTGATTTTGTGGAAATGTCTGTGGACGAATCCGATGACCGTTTGGCACGCTTAGACTGGACAAAGGCAGAGCGTTTAGAAGTGGTTAAGGCCATTTATGAGACAGGGGTGCGAATTCCAACCATTTGCTTCTCAGGTCATCGTCGCTACCCGCTAGGATCTAATGATCCTGAAATTGAAGCAAAGTCACTTGAATTAATGAAAAAATGCATTGAACTCGCTCAGGATTTAGGCGTTAGGACGATCCAATTAGCAGGTTACGATGTCTATTACGAGGAAAAATCTCCTGAAACGCGTGAGCGCTTCATCAAAAATCTTCGAAAATCATGCGACTGGGCAGAAGAAGCTCAAGTCATCTTAGCCATTGAAATTATGGATGACCCTTTTATGTCCTCAATTGAAAAATACAGGGCGGTGGAAAAAGAAATCGATTCTCCCTACCTCTTTGTCTATCCTGATACGGGAAATGTGTCAGCTTGGCACAATGACATTTGGAGTGAATTTTACCTTGGGCACCAGTCCATTGCTGCCTTGCATTTGAAAGACACTTATCCAGTGACAGAAACCTCTAAAGGTCAATTTCGTGATGTGCCCTTTGGAAAAGGCTGTGTCGATTGGGAAAACATGTTTGCAGTGATTAAGAAAACCAACTATAACGGTCCATTTTTGATTGAAATGTGGTCAGAAAATTGTGAAACGGTGGAAGAAACGCGTGCCGCTATCCAAGAAGCGCAGGCCTTCCTTTACCCACTGATGAAGAAAGCAGAGGTTATCTAATGGCAAAAGATTTACAAGAAATGCGACAACGTGTCTATGAGGCGAATGTTGCTCTTCCTGCGCACGGATTGGTTAAATTCACATGGGGAAATGTCTCTGAAGTTTGCCGTGAATTGGGACGCATCGTCATCAAACCATCAGGTGTTGACTATGACAAATTAAGCCCTGAAAACATGGTGGTTACAGACCTTGATGGAAATGTGGTCGAAGGTGACTTGAACCCATCATCTGATTTGGCAACTCATGTTGCTCTCTATAAGGCTTGGCCAGAGGTGCAAGCAGTTGTTCACACCCACTCAACTGAAGCGGTTGGTTGGGCACAGGCTGGTCGTGACATTCCATTTTATGGGACGACCCATGCAGATTATTTCTATGGTCCAATCCCATGTGCTCGTTCATTGACTAAAGAAGAAGTTGACACAGCCTATGAAAAAGAAACGGGTTCGGTCATTATTGAAGAATTTACACGCCGTGGCTTAAACCCAGTAGCCGTACCGGGTATTGTTGTCCGTAATCATGGACCATTTACTTGGGGGAAAACACCTGCGCAAGCTGTTTACCATTCAGTAGTTCTTGAAGAAGTGGCAAAAATGAACCGCTTTACAGAGCAAATCAACCCACGTGTTGAACCTGCACCGCAGTATATTTTGGATAAACATTATCTCCGTAAGCACGGACCAAATGCTTACTACGGACAAAAAGGTGACCAGCACTAACAGTCGTGAGAGTAGGGATGAAGGCTAGTGGCTTGAATACTAGACTTTCTTCCCGCTCTTTTAAAATACTAGAGAGCTATAAAGATGTGCTAGGAAATGTTAATAGTCAAGAGCAAGGGACAGTTTCGTAAATTTTGTTTTTTTAACTGCATACGTTTGCACAAAAATGTTATAATGAGTATAGATGTTTTTAACGTATAATACTCATCCAAAATCAAAATTAGCATTTTAGAACCACTGATATCATTGATAGACCACCGAACGAAGTGAGGTTAACATGTTTCTTTCGTTATAGTGGTATTCATATCAGTGACACTGTCCAGTGGACAGTGTCAGCCTGAGCTTAGAAATCAAAAAGCGAGGGGAATTGGCTTGATAAGAACGGATTTTTGGGAGAACTACAGAAATTGAAAGTCAATTCCGTAGTAGTTCCCCCGCAAGGATGATTAGGGTGGACGCTGTCGAGTAGTCGACAAGCACAGCCAATCATCTACTGCGATAGAGATAAGCTCAAATCTAGCAATGAAACTCCGTAGGAGTTTTGATGTTGACTTTGTCAACTCTATTTCCCACCTCCAAAGATCTCCCAGACCTTTGGAGCGTCCGCACTTTTAAGAAAGAAACAAAAAGTAATTTTTGATTTTTGTTAAGTATAAATCGGATAGTGATTAGAAGAGGAGGAAAGAATGCTCTTATTGGACAAGAAAAGCTATGGATTGGTGAATTATCTGTTAGCATTGGAAGAACCTGAAACAGTCATGACCATTGCGAAAGCTCTGAATCAATCTCGTCGCAAAATTTATTATCATCTTGATAAGATTAACGAAGCCTTGCCTAAAGAAGTTGATCAAATTATTGCCTATCCTCGAGTTGGTATTGTTTTGACTGCTACACAAAAAGATGCTTGTCGCATGTTATTAGAAGGAATGGATGACTATAGCTATGTGATGAGCATTGAAGAACGTCAAATGCTGATGATGAGCTACATCGCTGCCTCACTAGATCGGGTAACCATTGAAAAATTAATGACGCTGACAGGGGTTTCACGAAATACCGTTTTAAATGATTTGAATGAGATAAGAAGACAACTCTCTTTAGAACAATATCAAATCAAACTATTATCAACGAAGTCGTGTGGCTATTATTTTGACACTCATCCCTTGTCAAAATTTCAATTTTTTTACAAGTTGTTAGATGACCTTGAACGTTTAACTAGCCAGCATTTTATGACGATTTTTCAAGATAAAATGGAAAATTATTTAGAACTGTCACTTCATGTTCCGCAACATGTGATGAGTTATATTGATGATTTTCTAAAAAAATCCCGAAAGCAATTAGGGAAAACTCTAAATTATCAAGATAGTCAATTGTTCCTAAAACGCTTCCCTTACTTATTGCTATGCTATCGTAATACTTATCTTACGGCTACAGAAAAAGGGCAATTAGAGCAAGACTTTCAGCGGATTGCCCATCGTAAGGAATATAGCCTAGCCATCGATTTGGCGACGGGCTTGAAAAATGACTGTGATTTTCCATTGGATGAAGGGGAAATTGGATTGATTGCGATGCTATTGCTGGCCTATCGTAAAGATCGAGATGCCCATCTAGAAAGCCGAGATTACGACGAATGCGCTCCGATATTGAAGGTTTTATTTCGCAGTTAAAAGTCCGATTTCATTTAGAATTTACCCATGAAAAAGAATTGATTAACCAATTGCTCAGACACTGCAAAGCATTGGTTTACCGAAAGACTTATGGCATTTTTTCTACAAATCCGCTAACAGAGCACATTCAAGATAAGTATGCAGAGCTTTTTGCGATGACGCAGGTCTGTGCTGAGATGCTTGAAAAAGCTTGGGGGATTACGCTAACACCAGATGACATTGCCTACCTAACGGTTCATCTAGGTGGAGAACTGAGACGTCATCATAATGAAAGAAAGAATTGTCGCATCATTTTAGTCTGTGATGAGGGGATAGCCATTCAGAAATTATTGCTAAAGCAATGTCAGACCTATTTACCCCTACACCATATTGAAGCTGTATTTACCTCAGAACAATTCCATAGTGTAAGAGATTTGATTACATCGGATGTTGTGGTAACAACAACAAATGCCATAGAGTCTCCTGTACCAAGTTTAGTAATTAATCCGATTTTATCCGAAAGTGATTTGATCCGATTGATTCGTTTTGTGAAACATAAAGGACGAGATGTGGAACAAGATATTCGTACGAGCATAGATCAAAGCATTCGCCACTATGTGAAAGACGATTCAGAAGCCTATCTCTTGAGAAGTCAAATCGAAAAAGTTCTCAATCAAGAATTTCTTTTGGATATCATTGTTTAACGCTTTTAAATAGCAAGAAAATGATTGTATCCCATCCAGAGTATGGATGATATGCTGAGAACGTTTTTTAATGGCTAAAAGGGATTAAAAAGCTAAGCAAAATGCTCAGCTCATGATAGTTTTATCAGTTTATATGAACCCAGATATCGTAAGATACTGGGCTGTTTTTAGTTATAGGGCCTATTTTGAGATGAGTATCAAGATTTGAGCTTATACTTAACAAAAATCAAAAATTACTTTTTGTTTCTTTCTTAAAAGTGCGGACGCTCCAAAGGTCTGGGAGACCTTTGGAGGTGGGAAATAAGACGAACAGAGTTCGTCACAGTCGATAAGGTTTGGGGAACCTTTTGAGGTGGGAAATAGAGTTGACAAAGTCAACATCAAAACCTCCTACGGAGTTTCATTGCTAGATTTGAGCTTATCTCTATCGCAGTAGATGATTGGATGTACTTGTCGACTACTCGACAGCGTCCACCCTAATCATCCTTGCGGGGGAACTACTATGAAATTGACTTTCAATTTCTGTAGTTCTCCCAAAAATCCGTTCATATCGAGAGTGAACTCTCAATGCTTTTTTGTGGCTGAGAACTATTTTTGTCTCAGCCTCATGAATACCACTATAGCGAAAGAAACATGTTAGCCTCACTTCGTTCGGTAGTCCATCAAAAGTATTAGAGGTTCTAAAATGCTAATTTTGATTTTGGATGAGTATTATTATTTTTGCAGTAGATGAATGCTTATTGACTAATCAACAGCGTCTAACCTATTGCAAAATCATCAATCTGTAATTTTCCCAAAAATTAATCAATGACGAACTAGGTGGACAATAGATTGGCATGGCTATGTCTTTTTTTTTTGCGTGAACAAGATAGCGTATATGTATTCGTACGGGTGCTCTTTTGTCACACGAAGAAAAGGATTTCAAGATATTTCAGAAGGTTATGCCTTTATTCTGAAAATTAAAAATTGAAACGATAATATAAAAATTCACAGAATATTATAAACCAAAAGATGAATATTTTGACAGAAACTCTAGTAAGATACGTTGAAACATGGCATAAAATAAATATTTTGTTATTTTCATAATTTTTTCAATAATTAATTTTCTTTCTGAATTTTTAATTTAATCATTTACTTGAGTTATCAGAAATGTTATAATTTTCTAGACACTTCGATAGAAAGTGTTCAGTTAAATTTTTAAGAGAAGTTTAAATCTCTTACGGCATTAAGAAGGGGGCATTTATGGCCAAAACATTTCGTACACTGGCAAGTGTTATTCTTACAACAGCTGGGCTAACAACTGTAAGCGCAGTCGATGTAAAAGCTGACACTAGCTATACAGGCAGCTATGCTACAAATCTTTTAACATCCGTTGTTGAAGATAGTTATCCTGCTGAAGCAACAGCTGGTTTAGAAGAGACTTACTCAGAACCAGTCGGTCATCGAATGGTAGAAATCGCAACAGAGGAATATCCATTTTATGATGTGAGAACGACATATGACACAAGGTCAGAACGGGTGTTATCAGAATTGGAAGATCCATATCGTGATGACCGTAATGAATATGATCAGCTAGAATCCGAGCGGAAACAATTAGTAGATAACTACTCACGCTGGAAAGCTGTTAGTGATGATAGAGAGTTATCGCAAGAATCGCAACAGACTTTAAACGAATTAAAAGCAGAAGTTGATCGTTTGCAAGAGCGTGCCTCATCAGCTATTCAGGAGTATCGTACTAAACACGTTGAAAATAATCCCCATATCGAACATTTTGACGTACAGGTACAACAGTATCGTGACTCATTAAATCAGATAGATGATAAGGGAAGTTTTGTCGAGCAGCACTATGCTCAGTTAAGCGAATTGGACCAGTTAGATGCGTCACGTCAGAAGATGATTCAAAATTGGTATCCTAGTGATGAGAATTACCGTTTGATTAATGACAATTTATACACTACAAATGCCAAAATCCGTGTATTGACGGAAGACTTGGTAACCTTTATCAATCAACGTTCATACACATCAAATGAAAATATTGCTATTTTGGCACAATCGGCAGAGCAGATTAGACATAATATTAATGTGATTGACGAGATGAATCGTGCTGCGACACGTCGTTATAATAATAGAGCAGATTACCGTCGTCGCCCAGCCAGATCTACTCGTCCGGATATTGATCCTAACCTCCCAACATTAGAACACTTCAAAAATGAAGGCTATAACCTCAAAGATTATCGAAATACTAATGTTACGGCCTATAACCAAGAGTTAGCAGATCTTAGTGGCATCAGTGATTTAAACACCTTGAAAGAGCGTGCGGATGAAGCACATCGCCTACGCACTAAAACGATTAAATTTACCGTGAAGCAATCGGAAATGGGCGAAAATCTTTCAGAAGGTATCGGTCGTTTTGTCAAAGAGACCCTTTCAGATACTCCAAATGCACGAGGCATTTCAAAAAGCTTCAGCTGGCGAGTTGATGGATTTCAAGGTGTTGATGAAGTCACTGTAACCTTGAAGCCTGAATATTACATGACAGATGTTCAACATCAAGAGTACATGGACCATATTCGTCAATGGACACGCGACAATATCAATGAGACGGATTCTGAAGTTACCAAAATTGATAAAATTCAAGATTATATCATGACAAATTATCGCTATGCCAATAGTGGTGTCGGTAGCCTAACGCCAACAGGTATTTCAGTGCAGACACCATATGCCTTTTTGAAAGATAAAGAAGCGGTATGCCAAGCTTACGCGCAGCTTTTTAAAGATATGGGACAGTTAGCAGGCTTAGATGTCTACTATATTCAAGGATTTGGAGATCCTCGTATGGGAATGAATAGCCTGCACGCTTGGAATATTGTTAAAGTAGACGGGGCTTTCTATCACTTAGACCTCACCTGGAATGACACGATTGATGGGACTAATAAAAACCACACCTACACACTCCGCGGAAATAACTTTATGAAGAATACGCACCGTTGGAATGCTGTGTACAATATTTCAAATGAAGACTATCATGGCTATGATCGTAGCTTAAAAATGCCAGAAGTCTCACGCCGTCGTGATAGTGACCGTATCCTTGAACATTACCGTAATCAAGGTTATAGTTACGGACCACGTACGTATTACCGATTCTAGTATAATTTAAAAGAAATCCTCATTTTTCTCTGACGTAACCAGAAATTGGTATCAGAGGAAATGGGGATTTTGTTGTATAAGACTGAAGAAGGCAGTGGCTTATAAAGCAGCTACATATCAAAACGATAATGTTTGATTTTGGTTAAGTATAATAGAAGCATAGAAAAAGTCCTAGAATGAGTAAGGCTAGGACTTTCTGATAGTGACATTTTAGAGTATTAAGGGTGTAATAGAGTTTTTTCTTAAATAATAAGTAAACGCATCATTTCTACTAAAGGCAATAAGGTTTGCTTACTCAAAAGATTCTAAGGCTTTCAAGCGTGCTTCTCTCTGTCCTTTGGCATCAAGTTTTTGACCACCATAGATGGTACTTTCCCAAGAGCCGTACATTGGATTTGGAAAGATGATAAATTTGCTACCAAATTCAAGATGCAATTGGTCTAATAGTTGTTCTCTGTCCTCTTTAGAAGACTTAGAAAATTCGGCAAAATCCACTAAATTATCACCAAATAGCATCACTAGATTTGTTGTTTCTTGAACTTTTTGACGACGGCTTTCCTTAGATTTCATACCATCTGCTAAAAAGAGGAAGTGGTCACGTCCTTGAACAGGAAGCCCCTCTTTTTCGAGGTTTTCCATTGTCGCATCAATTTGGCTTTCTTGACGATCGGAAATGTAGTAGATTTGAACACCATTTTGATCTGCAAATTGAAGAAAATCTTTCGCACCTGCAACTGGTTTTGCAGCTTTTTTTTGTACCCAAATGTCCCAACTTTCAGGTGTAAAGGCTGTTCCTTCTAAGACATTTTTGGCTTGATAAGGGCTATTGTCTAAGACGGTTTCATCAATATCTAAGACAATAGAATAAGGTTTTTCGGTTGGTTGTCCTAAAAGCCCTTTTAAACGCTCAGTCGCCACTTGATACCCCTGTAAATACAAGGCTTTGGCTTCTGCAGATTGTTGGTACCAAGCAACCGACAGAGTGTTTTCTGCCGAGCGTAATTGTTCGTCTGTGTATTGAACCGTTTCGATTTTCTCAGGCTCATTTTTCGTTGGTTGACTTGATTGGCTGGAAGTTTTATTACAGCCAACAAGCAGGAATGCTGCTAGACTTAAGCAAAGCAGATTGATAGTCTTTTTATTAGATCTCATGTTGAGAACCTCCTTGGTTATTAGTTTTCGATGTTATTGTAACTTAAAAGAAATCAAAAATCAACACTTTATGTTATTTTGTTCATGAACATTAAGTTTTTACTAGAAATAATCTTATTGGTAATCAATGGGTATCAGCCCAATTATGAACACAGGACTGTGTATTTCTTGGTCTTTTTTGATAGCGTTTACAGAGTTATACTAATCTTGTAAATAAACATTTAGACGTAAGCTAGGAGGAAAATATTATGGTTAAGGTACAAGACATTACACGTGAATCTTGGATTTTGTCAACGTTTCCAGAATGGGGAACTTGGCTAAACGAAGAAATTGAAGAAGAAGTCGTGCCAGAAGGCAATTTTGCCATGTGGTGGTTAGGAAACTGTGGCGTTTGGATTAAAACACCAGGGGGTGCCAATGTGGTGATGGACCTTTGGGCAAACCGTGGAAAATCAACGAAAAAAGTCAAAGACATGATTTGGGGTCACCAAATGGCAAACATGTCAGGAGTTCGTAAATTACAACCAAATCTTCGTGTTCAACCAATGGTTATCGACCCATTTGCCATCAATGAATTGGATTACTATTTGGTATCTCATGTTCACTCTGACCATATGGACATTTCAACATCGGCAGCCATCCTTAATAATCCTAAATTATCTCATGTCAAATTTGTTGGGCCTAGCGGATGCGCTGAGATTTGGAAAAAATGGGGAGTTCCTGAAGATCGTATCCAAGTGGTCAAACCAGGTGATAGCTTTGCTTTTAAAGACATTAAAGTGACAGCAGTAGAGTCATTTGACCGTACTTGCCTTGTAACCTTACCAATCGAAGGATATGAGGAAAATGGCAATAGCTTGCGCGGTCTCCCAGTTACGGATGACTTGATGGCATCAAAAGCTGTTAACTATGTCTTTGAAACACCAGGTGGAACAATTTACCACGGTGCTGATTCTCACTTCTCAAATTATTTTGCGAAACACGGCCGTGACTTTAACATTGACGTTGCCATCAATAACTATGGAGACAATCCAATCGGTATCCAAGATAAAATGACTTCTATTGACCTGTTACGCATGGCTGAAAATCTTGGTGCTAAAGTTATCATTCCAGTTCATTACGATATTTGGTCAAACTTTATGGCATCGACAGATGAAATCCTTCAACTTTGGAAGATGCGTAAAGAACGTCTACAATACCAATTCCATCCATTTATCTGGGAAGTTGGAGGTAAGTATACTTACCCACTAGATAAAGACCGTATCGAATATCACCACCCACGTGGATTTGATGATTACTTCTTAGAAGATTCAGATATCCAATTCAAAGCCTTGCTATAATTGAATACATCAGAAAAAACCAGCAATCGCTGGTTTTTTGGTGTTTTAAGAAAAATAGTTGTGATGTCCTATTGATGTGGATAGGCATTAGGCTCCCCCAAAGTTTATCCGAATAAGCAATGACCTTGCCTCTGTGATGAGGAACAAGGTCATTGCTTAATCTTTAGTGGTATCACAAATCATGTGACAGGGAGTTATTAACTCTTCTATGATCACCTTGTGAGAGAATTAAGATTAGTCTTCTTTACGACGTGCGCAAAGTCCAGCTGTAAACATCAATTCGATACCGAGGAGTGTAGCAAGAACTAACTCTTTATCACCTGTTGATGGAAGCTTTTGGTTAGCACTTGACTGATTTGCACGTGAAGCTGATGATTGTTTTGTAGCAGCTGCTTTTGTCTCAGGCTTGCTTTCAACTTTAGGTTGTTTATCAGCCTCAGGTTGTTTTTCAGGCATAGTATCTTTACCAGAGTTGCTGTCTTTACCTTGGTCATCTTTCTCAGGAGTATCCAACTCAGGTTTGTCTTCAACCTCAGGCTCTTTAGCTTCAGGTTTTTCAGCTTCAGGTAGTTTTTCAGGCATAGCCTCTTTACCAGAGTTATTGTCATTACCTTGGTCATCTTTCTCAGGAGTGCCCAACTCAGGTTTTTCTTCAACCTCAGGTTCTTTAGTTTCAGGTTTTTCAGGCATAGTTTCTTTACCAGAGTTATTACCATTACCTTTGTTATCATTCTCAGGAGTATCCAACTCAGGTTTCGCATCACCTTGAGGGTTAGTTGAATCGTTCTCAGGAGTTGTTTCGCCATCTGTTTGAGGTTTTTCATCCTTAGGTTCCACACCACTTTCAGGTTTTTTAGGTGTAGTAGTGTCGTCAATGATTTCCACTTGATCATCAATAGAACCAGCGTTGCTACCTGAAATAGGTGCAAGTTTGCTATCAAGTTCGACAATGCCCTCAGAGTGAGTTTCAACGATTTTGTCAACTTTTGATTCCACTTGTTTGAATTTAATATCTTGAAGGATATAAGATGCTTTCTCTGTCTTATCGTTAATTGTATATTTTAACTCAGGAGAAATTGCTGTCTCTGGTCTTTTTGAATTATGAGGTGTTTTAACTTTAATCTTGTAAGTAACGGTTAAAGGTTTACCTTGCTCAAACGCTTCCTTGATAGCATCTTTGTCAAGAGACCATGTCAATATTGATTTTTGAATGGTACCAAACCAACTTGATTCTTTTTTATCTTCATATTTTAAAGAATCGGGTTTAACCAATGTGGAAATATCTAATATATCTTTTAATGTATCTGTAATTGTAATGTTTTTGAGAGTATCTCTAAATTTAGTTGCTAGTTCAGTGTTGTTTTTTGAAATTTCTAGCATATTTTCATTGTCAGACATGCTCTTCAAATAGTTATCAAACTTTTCAAAATTTGTATCTGTTGTAACATCGACAGAATAAACTTTAATATCAGCATTTTGAGCTAATTTAGCTTCTGCCTTAGCTGCTAGATTGTGGTTATGGAAGATATAACTTCTTGGATGGAAAAGACGGTCTAAAACAGCGTCAATTGTCGCGTCTGTAGCCGTTTTTACAAATGGGAAATAATATTGTAATGTTTCAAGGGCTTTGGTATCTTTTGAAACAGCATTTTTGACTTTTTCCTTTATAAATTCCAAAGCACCATCGGGTCTATTGGTATCAATATCAGAAAAGCTTCTATAATTGTATCCTTCACCAATCTTGTTAGAGTAATCAAATTGGCTTGCATCTTTACCATCGTATTTAAACTCTTTGAGAGTACGGTAATCTAAGGGGTTATCAGCACCTAAGAAAGCACCAAATAAACCGAGAGTTTTATTTCCAATGTTTGCTAATGGGATAGCTTTTTTAGCATCTGTAACAATATTTCCTTTAGATACTGTTGTATCAAAATAAAATGGCCACATTGGATAACTGTAAGTGACATCTTCATTGATATCTTGTTTTGTGGCTTTTGTTTTATCAGTTAAATCATAACTAAAAGTTGCTTCTCCTTGTGAGAAGAGAACGATATGCTGGCGTTTGTTGTATTTGATAGTTTTATTTTTTTCTGCTTTTTCACGCTCGCTGTCAAAAGTTGTACGTGCTTTATGGATAGCTTCTTGTAGGGCAACGCCGTACTGATTTCGATATTTAGTATCAGTATCTATATTATTTAGAGTTTTGTCAATATTATCGGCAGTTAAGTTATGAAGTTCAGAAGCGTGTTTGTCAAATGTAATAATACGAACAGAATTACGTTGTCCGTGAGTAGCTCCTTCACCCACCAAGGTAGTGACCAACTCTTTAATTTTCTCTTTTGCTTTTTTGAAAGCTTCTCCGCTATCTGCCTGAACCATTTTACGTGATGTGTCCAGCAAGACGATAACTTCTGCACCATGATCGATTTCTTTTGGATTGATGGTAGTTGTTACTGTAAGAGTACCAGTTTCATCAATGCTAGATTCACGTGTCACATCGAAGAGGTCGGTTTTTTCTTTCTTAGAGATGATGTTGCTATCTTGAACTTTTTTCTCTTCCTTGATGTCTGAAACGCCCTCTTTTTTTTTCATTGACCAATTTATACTCAGTCTTGATCTCTGTTTTTGGTTCTGTCTCAGAGCTATCAGCTTCTGTTGTCGTTGATGTGGTTGTAGCTGTTCCTGCTGTAGCTTCATCCGCATGAACAGTTGTAGTGAGTGTCGTTCCCATCAATGCCACTCCAGCACCTAGAGAGACAATTCCTACTGATAATTTACGTAATGTAAATTTAGGCACATTTCCTTTATACATGTAATAATCTTCTCCTTTAATGTAAAGATAAAATTTAGGGAGCATCAGTGATTGTTTAAGCATCGTGTCCATATCGTCAAGAGGTCTTGACGATATGGACACGATGCTATTTCTTCCCATAAAAATTTTACCGCAAAATTATTTAGATAAAATAAAGTGAACCTTAAGATAACATAAAGAATCTATAAAAAGACGGAGAAGACACCTGTAAATAAAGTGAAACCTAATAAAAAACGAATGTTCTATCGGCTTCTCATTTTTATGAGAGCTAAAAACAGTCGTTTTTGGGTATATAGACAATAATGGTGCTTGTGTCATTGTTGTGAGGAGATGCCTTTTTCAAAGCTTTGAGAATTGGCTTTAACGGTAATTTGTTCTCTTGTGAAGGGATGGGTAAAGCTGAGTTGGTGGGCGTGAAGCATGAGCCGTGGTGCAACTTTTGAGTTGTAAAGGGGGTCTCCGATTAAAGCATGACCGTGATGGGAGTGGTGGACTCGGATTTGGTGGGTACGTCCAGTGTCTAGTCTGCAATTGACGAGAGTGGCGTTGTTAAAGGTTTTTAAGCGAGTGATATGGGTGATGGCAGTCTGCCCATTTTTGGAATCCACTATCCGTTTTCTTCGGTCGTGGCGGTCACGTCCAATTTTATCGCGATAAGTTACCTGTTTTTGTTGGAAAAGACCGTCTGCTAATGCCCAATAGTGTCGGTTAATTTGCTTGGTTTCAAGTAATCGGTTGACGATGGGAAGGACAAAGGGATTTTTAGCGAAGAGGACGGCGCCACTGGTTTCCATATCCAAGCGGTGCACCACATAGCAGGTCGAACCAACATAGGCGGAGACATGATTGAGGAGAGCGATTTCTGTAGGTTCATTGCCGTGCGTTTTCATGCCTTCGGGCTTATTGACGATAATGAGGTGTTCATCCTCATAGAGACAGTCAACCAACTGCTTATCTCCAAAGGGAATCTGCTTTTCAGGATAATCGTCAGGGTCAAACATGAGTGTAATCCTATCCCCTGCTTTGACAGTAGTTTGCCAAGTCACATGGGCATCATTGACCAACAGGTGTCTTTTGGTGCGTAAGAAGTGCCTGATTTTACGTGGGACGAGCCACTGTTCTTCTAATAACTCCTTGACAGTTAAGGGAGCAATGGTACTAGGGAGATTAATTTGATAGATAGTTAGCATAGTTATGTGAATTTGTTAGAGTTTTTCGTTGATGTAGTTCACAAGATTTTCCCACCAAATTTCTAAGATAAACTTGGTTTCGATAGTATCTTGTGCTAGGAGAGGTAGAGATGGTGGAGCATCAAGATAGCCTTGGTCGATGAGGTTTATATCTTGATAAGTAAGGTCTCCGATGTGTTGATTAGCTCTTACAGGAGCTTTTAAGTTGGCGGTAAAGTTGAGTTTTGCAGGGGCTGGATTGGTCAACGTTTTTGTGGTGATGACAGTGAAGTCATTTTTGAGAATAGCGTTAGCTGTTTCTTTTTCACCATCTTTGACTGGTGCTTTTCCTACTTTTTCTCCAGCAGAAAAAAGAGTTAGAGGCTCAAAGGTTGCTTCAATATGGTTGAGTAAGGCATTTGTCGCCTCAAATCGTGCATTTGGGTTGTCCTTGGGATTATCAGCATTTAAAATGACAGTAATCACCCGCATGTTATTAACAGTCGCAGTAGAAACAAAGCAGTGACCTGCACGTTCCGTTGAGCCCGTTTTAAGACCGTCGACACCTTTGCGATATCTAGGCATTCCTGTCAGCATGGCGTTGGTATTTTGAATTGGCTTTCCATCAAAATTACTGCCTGCTTGGTTTGTAATGGTCAAAACATCAGGGTAGTCCGTAATCAGATGGTAAGCTATTTTAGCGAGACTTTTAGCACTCATCATGTTCTCGTCATCTTTTTGGGAATTGGGGTAAATGTGATCGCCTAAATACTTGTTATTAAGTCCAGTGGCATTGACCAGTTTGGTATCTGTAATTCCCCAAGTTTCTAATTGGCGCTTAATGAGGTCAACAAAGGCTGGCTCGCTACCGGCTAGGTGTTCGGCAAGGGCAATGGCTGCGCTGTTTGAACTGGCTAGTAAGCTGGCATCGACAAGTTCCTTGACCGTGTAGGAGCGTTTTGTCATGGGAACATTACTGATTTCCCAATTTGAGGTTAATTCATAAGCGTAATCAGAGATGGCTACTGGCGTATCCCAATGAATCCGTCCTTGTTCAATGGCTTGATAAACCAAATAAATGGTTAATAATTTGGTTGTCGAGGCGATGGCTACTGGGGTATTAGAATCCTTAGCGTATAAGATTTTTCCTGTCGAGCTTTCAAGAGCAAAGGCATGTTTAGCAGCAACATCAAAGTCGTCTGAAAAGACTGGCGAGGTTTTTAGAAAGCCTAGTCCAAGAATGCTCAAAAAGAGTATCACGTTTAAAAAGATGTTTTTTGATAAGGTCATAACGTCGTTAATTATAGCATAAAAATACCTGATAGTCTGTTGAAATGGTTACTATCAGGCAGTTTGGTTATAGGATATGTCCACTGAGGACTTGCACAGGCAGAATGTAATCTTTTTGAGTAGGTTCCCCAGAAATTTTTTTCAACAACACATCAACAATTAAGCTAGCGATTTCTTGCAAGGGTTGTTTGATGGTTGTGAGTTGAGGGAAGTAATTTTCAATGAATTGTGTGCCATCATAGCCAACGACTTTTAGGTCTGTAGAGAGAGAGAGGTCTAGTTGCTCTGCCATTTTCATCACCAAAATAGCGGTTAAGTCGTCCGAAGCGAACACGCCGTCTGGTTTTTGGGTGGCTAGAATAGAACGAATTTCCATTTCTCTGCGGAGCGTCGATAGATTACTTGGAACGTTGATGACGGGGCGATTTTTGCGAGGATAGTTAAACCCTAGCGCACGCAGTCCGGTTGGAGAGTTTGAATTGTCGTTTCCGGTAATCATGATAATGTTTTGGCAGCCGTTTTTCTCCAAGAGTTGCGCAGCCATTTTTCCGCCAGAAAAGTTATCCGAGGAGACGATAGGGACATTTGGGGCTAGATTACGGTCAAAGGCAACGATAGGTGCTTCAACCTTTTCATAATCATCAATTCCCAAATTATGGCTAGATGATATGATACCGTCAACCTGATGTGCACCAAGCATTTCAAGGTACTCACGCTCCTTAACAGGGTCACTTTCGCTGTTGCAGATGATAGCTTTGTAACCCTTTTGAAAGAGCTCGTGCTCTAGATGTTCAATGAGTTCAGCGTAGAAGATGTTGCTAGTGCTTGGGAAAATTAATCCAATGAGCTTGGCTGATTTTCCTTGAAGGCTTCTGGCGAGTGTATTTGGCTGATAATTGAGCTCTTTCATTGCTGCGCGAACTTTTTCGATGGTTTTCTGAGAGAGATAGCCTTTATTATTGATAACACGTGAAACGGTGGTAGGACTTACGCCTGCCAAAGCTGCAACGTCAGTAAGTTTTGCGACCATAGCCTACCCCAGTTCGTAGTACGTGCCTGTGATGCCTTTAGGAACGACCAAACCAGTTTGATTTTCTGTTGGGAAGACACGGCTGGTAAAGACTTTTTCACCACCGTTGACAAAGATTTCCACGACTGATTTATCGGCAAAAAGGCGGATGCTGGTTTCAGCAGTTTCGATGTCACAGTCACGACTTGTTCCAAAGTCTGTTGCGTATTGTTTCCCACAAGCAGAGCGATCTAAAATGACTTTTCCATTCTCAGTATCAACGGTCAAGCGCAAGCCATTTCCAGCCTCATCAGCAAACAACATAAGGTCAGCAGTTGTGTTTGCGGGAACGGTGAATTCTAGTTCGTAGATGTTGTTAGTAGCAGACTTGCTCGTCAAGGTTTCTGTTGTTTGACGGAGAGTTTCCATAGCCGCCACAGGTGTTTGGTAGAGTTTGCCATCTTTGATAGAAAGCTCTTTGACCAAACTCATAGCTCCCTGGTAATCGTAGCGGTCAGTTGGGTAATCAACATCTGGCAACCCAATCCAGCTAACGATAAGAGCGCGTCCATCTGGAGCGTTAAAGCCTTGAGTGGCATAGGCCTCAAAGCCATAGTCTAGGTTTTCTAATGTTCCATTTCCTGTCAAAGCTGGTGCTTCTGTGTCAAAATGGTCAAAAACTTTATAAGTATTTGGGTAAATGTTATCGTAAGCGAGCTCAGACTTATCAAGGCCTTGTGGGCTGTAAAGAAGTACCGGTTTGCCATCTACAAAAACGAGGTTTGGACACTCAATCATGTATTCTGAGCCTGTTCCGCCAAAATCAAGGTCACCGACAAGTTCCCAGTTTTGAACATTGTTATCAACTGCTTTATAGAGTTTGATAAAACCAGATTTTTCTAAACTTTGAGCACCAACAATCGCGTAAAACTGTCCCTTGTAATCAAAAATTTGAGGGTCACGGAAGTGTTCGGTTACATCAGATGGTTGTTGGATAAGGACATTTTCAAATTTTTCAATCTGCCCTTCTTTATCCATCCAGGCACCGATTTGAAGTGGGTCACGAACCCAATTTTCATCACGGACATTTCCAGTGTAAAATAAGAACAGTTTGTCATCAATTTCATAGGCAGAACCAGAGTAGGCACCGTGACTATCGTGCGCGTGGTCAGGAAGAAGGACGACTCCTGTTTCATTAAAATGAACGAGGTCTTCTGATTCCGTGTGTACCCACTGTTTTAATCCGTGAGCGGCACCGAAAGGCCAGTTTTGATAGAAAAGTTGAAATTTTCCATTAAAGAATGAGAAACCATTTGGGTCATTCAGAAGACCTGTCTTAGGTTCCAAGTGGTAAGTCGTGTGCCAAGGAGAGCTAGCGACATTTTTAGCGATAGTTGCTCTCTCCTCAGCGGTCCAGTCTGCATAGGGGCGATAACGTACTTCAGTAGGTAGATTCATAGTAAGATATCAAGGGACCTTTCGCTTGCGAAACTTCTTTAGAAACACGGAAAACTAACGAAGGTATCTTGTACCTAGCAAGTTTTAGCTTGTTTCAGAGAATTAGTCCCATATTCAGCTAGATATGATCCAACTGAATAGTTCCTTTCTGTCAAAATATGTCACTTGATATGATAAACGTTTTCACACGAAAAATCAACGAAAAACATAAAAAAAATAAATTTTCTGCAAAACGATTGACATATTATCGTAAGCATGATAAACTATTTCCTGTAAAAGAAAGTTAATCGCTTTCAGAAAAATAAATAAGGAGATTACTATGGATTATAGTAAAGTGGCTTCCGAGGTCATTGAAGCCGTTGGTAAAGATAATTTAGTTGCAGCAGCTCACTGCGCGACTCGTTTACGTTTAGTATTGAAGGATGATTCTAAAGTAAATCAAGTTGCGCTTGATGAGAATCCAGATGTAAAAGGTACATTTAGTACTAATGGACAGTATCAAATTATCATTGGTCCTGGTGACGTTAACTTCGTTTATGCAGAATTAATTAAAGCTACTGGCTTAAAAGAAGTTTCAACAGATGACCTTAAAGAAATAGCAAATAAAGATAAGAAATTCAATCCTTTGATGGATTTGATTAAACTTCTTTCAGATATCTTTGTTCCAATTATTCCAGCACTTGTTGCTGGTGGTCTTTTGATGGCTTTGCGTAACTTCTTGACATCACCAGATTTATTTGGACCACAGTCTCTAGAAGAAATGTACCCTGCTATCAAAGGTCTTTCAGAAATGATTCAATTCATGTCTGCGGCGCCGTTCATGTTCTTGCCAATTCTTGTAGCTATTTCTGCGGCAAAACGATTTGGTGCTAATATGTACCTTGGTGCGGCTCTTGGAATGATCATGACAGCAGCGAATCCAGCTGAATTAGCAACTTGGAATGTGTTTGGTTGGGAAATTGCCCAAGCAAACTATTACTACCAAGTTATTCCAGTTCTTGTATCAGTTTGGTTGCTATCAGTTCTTGAGAAATTCTTCCACAAAAAATTGCCATCAGCAGTTGACTTTACCTTTACCCCACTTCTTTCAGTGTTAATTACAGGTTTCTTGACATTTGCGGCAATTGGCCCAGTTATGATGACAGTTTCTGATGCCATTACAAATGTTATTGTTTGGTTGTATGATACAACTGGTGCGTTAGGAATGGGTGTCTTTGGTGGAACATATTCTCTTATTGTAATGACTGGTTTGCACCAATCATTCCCAGCAATCGAAACACAACTGTTATCAGCATACAATAACAATGGTACAGGTTTCGGTGACTACATCTTTGTTGTAGCCTCAATGGCAAACGTGGCACAAGGTGCGGCAACTTTAGCGATTTACTTCTTGACTAAAAATGCTAAAACTAAAGGTCTTTCAGGTTCAGCAGCGGTATCTGCTTTCTTGGGAATTACAGAACCAGCCTTGTTTGGAGTTAACTTGAAATACAAATTCCCATTCTTCTGCGCTCTTATTGGTTCAGCAGCGGGTGCGGTATTTGCTGGTTTAACACACGTTATTGCAGTTTCACTTGGTGCAGCAGGATTTATCGGATTCCTTTCAATCAAAGCTTCAACAATTCCAATGTACATTGTTGCTGAGTTAATTGCATTTGCTGTGGCATTTGGGTTAACATTCGCCTATGGTAAATCTAAGGCAGCAGCAGTTTTTGCAGACGAAGCAGCAACAGCTCAAGCAACTGAAGTGGTTGCTCCGGTGGCAACTCAAGTAGCGGAATCAGTTGCTCCAGCTGCCTTGGCGGAAGAAACAATCGTTTCACCACTTGAGGGTGAAGTTGTAGCCCTTGAAAATGTTAATGACCCAGTCTTCTCATCAGGTGCTATGGGTAAAGGTATCGCCGTTAAACCAAGCGGAGAGACACTTTACTCACCAGTTGATGGTGTTGTTCAAATCGCTTTTGAAACAGGCCATGCTTACGGTGTTAAATCCGACAACGGTACAGAAGTTCTTCTGCACATCGGTATCGATACTGTCTCTATGGACGGTAAAGGCTTTAAACAAACTGTTAAAGCTGAGCAACGTGTTAAAGCGGGCGATGTTCTTGGAACATTTGACCGTGCTGCAATCGCTGAAGCTGGTCTTGATGACACAACGATGATTATCGTGACAAATACAGCTGACTTTGCAGAAGTGACTCCTGTAGCTACAGGAACAGTTGCTGTTGGCGCAGCTCTTGTTAACGTCAAATAATCCATTTGAATAATTGAAGGTGCTGAGTAAAATCTCAGCCCTTTCTTTGTGATTTGGTAGGAATTTGTTATAATAGAAGAAATTAAATATTAAGAGGAAAAATGATGACTAAATTATATGGTAGCCTTGAAGCGGGCGGAACAAAATTTGTCTGTGCAGTTGGTGATGAGAATTTTCAAGTTGTTGAAAAAACACAATTTCCAACGACAACACCTTATGAAACGATTGAAAAAACAGTTGAATTTTTCAAACGCTACGAAGACCGTTTAGCTGGTATTGCAATTGGTTCATTTGGACCGATTGATATTGACCAAAATTCACAAACTTACGGCTATGTGACAACGACACCTAAAGAACACTGGGCAAATGTGGACTTGCTTGGTTTAATCCAAAAAGAATTTAATATCCCATTTTATTTCACAACAGATGTTAACTCATCTGCCTATGGTGAGGCCCTTGTGCGTAAGAACGTGAAATCATTAGTCTATTACACTATTGGAACGGGTATTGGTGCAGGTGCTATTCAAAATGGTGAGTTTATCGGTGGTCTTGGTCACACAGAAGCAGGACATACCTATGTTGCCCGTCACCCACGCGATGTTTCCAATGAATTTAATGGTGTCTGTCCTTTCCATAATGGCTGTTTAGAAGGTTTAGCTGCTGGTCCGTCACTTGAAGCGCGCACAGGTATCCGTGGAGAATTGATTGAGCAAAATTCAGACGTTTGGGATGTACAAGCTTATTATATTGCTCAAGCTGCGGTGCAAGCAACCTTGTTGTACCGTCCTCAGGTAATTGTCTTTGGTGGTGGTGTAATGGCGCAAGAACACATGCTTCGCCGAGTTCGTGATAAATTCACAGCGCTATTAAATGGCTATCTACCAGTGCCAGATGTGACAGAATATATCGTGACACCAGCTGTTCCTGAAAATGGTTCAGCAACGCTTGGAAACTTTGCTTTGGCTAAACAAGTATCAGAACGCTAATCGCATATTGAAGGCTAAATGTGATTTTTAGAGCTTTTTGCTTGCAATACAATAAATAGTCTGATATACTATTATAAAATATACAAGAAAGGGGCGAGTGATAACTACGCCCTTTGTCTATGTTTAAAAATTGGAGGTGATTCTCATCGCAAATATCGTTGAATTGGTAACAGAAGTGGTAGCGCCAGCTATTCTTCCTCCATTTGAATTAGTTGATATTGAATACGAAAAAATGGGAAGCGACTATGTCTTATCGGTTTTAGTTGATAAGCCAGAGGGGATTACAGTTGAAGATACAGCAGTGCTGACAGAGATTATCAGTCCGCTGTTAGACAACATTCAACCGGATCCCTTTCCTGCACAATATATGTTGGAAGTCTCAAGCCCAGGTTTGGAGCGACCACTGAAAACTAAGGAAGCCTTGAGTGCTGCTATTGGGAAATATGTCAATGTGTCTCTTTATCAGGCTATTGATAAAATCAAGATTTTCCAAGGTGATTTAGTAAATTTTGATGGCGAGACATTAACTATTGACTATTTGGATAAGACACGTCGGAAAATAGTCGAAATTCCATATAGTAGCGTAGCGAAAGCTAGGCTTGCTGTGAAGTTGTAGTCTATTGTCAACGACAGTTGGTAACACCAAACAGTTACCACAGTAAAGATAAAGAGTTGGAATATTTCCAGCCTCTATTGCCCTAACATGTTTTGAAAAGAATTGAACATACCCTACAAGCGGTGTGAAATAGTTTGTAGAGTATGTTATTACTTTTTCAGATTAAGTCGTTATTATTGAAAGGAATTGCACACGCCCAAGTGGCTGTGTCTTCCTAGTTTAAGAAAGGAATTGAATATGGGCTACGGACGTTGTCAAAAAGATAAACGTTACCTAGACGCAAGCGTCGTCGATTGGTTTTCTGTTTTTCCGTATTCACCTTTATCTATTACTATACTTGAAAGGAATTGAACACGGGCTAAAATCCTAGTGAAAAAGATAAACGTGACCTAGATGCGAGCATTTTCGGTCAGTTTCCTATTTTCATACGGATTTCTTAACGCCCATTGTATCTTAATTTATGAGCAAAGAAATGCTAGCAGCCTTCCAGATTTTGGAAGAAGAAAAACACATTAAAAAAGAAGATATCATTGACGCTGTTACTGAGTCGCTAAAATCAGCATACAAACGCCGCTACGGTCAGTCTGAAAGCTGTGTGGTTGACTTTAATGAAAAAACAGGTGATTTCCAAGTCTTCACTGTTCGTGAAGTTGTGGATGAAGTTTTTGATTCACGCCTTGAAATCAGTTTGAAAGATGCTCTTCTTATCAGCTCTGCTTACGAGCTTGGAGACAAGATTCGTTTTGAAGAATCAGTCAAAGAGTTTGGTCGTGTTGCAGCTCAGTCTGCTAAACAAACCATCATGGAAAAAATGCGTAAACAGACTCGTGAAATTATGTATAACGAATACATGCAACATCAAGGTGAAATCATGACTGGTACGGTTGAGCGTTTTGACCAACGTTTCATTTATGTGAACCTTGGTAGCTTAGAAGCTCAGCTTTCTCACCAAGACCAAATTCCTGGTGAAACATGGAAATCTCATGACATGATTGATGTTTACGTCTATAAAGTTGAAAATAACCCTAAAGGTGTTAATGTTTTCGTTAGTCGTAGTCATCCAGAGTTTATCAAACGTATTATGGAACGTGAAATTCCCGAGGTGTTTGATGGCACTGTTGAAATCATGAGTGTGTCTCGTGAAGCTGGTGACCGTACGAAGGTTGCTGTGCGTAGCCACAATCCAAACGTTGATGCTATTGGTACCATCGTTGGTCGTGGCGGTGCGAATATCAAAAAAGTTATCAGCCATTTCCACCCAATGCGTGTCGATGCTAAAACAGGTCTATCTGTACCGGTTGAAGAAAATATTGATGTGATTGAGTGGCAAGAAGACCCAGCAGACTTTATCTATAATGCGATTGCCCCTGCTGAGGTTGATTACGTTATCTTTGATCCAGAGGATGCCAAGCGTGCAACTGTGGTCGTGCCAGATAGTAAACTTTCTCTTGCAATTGGACGCCGTGGTCAAAACGTGCGCCTTGCTGCACATCTAACAGGTTTCCGCATTGACATCAAGTCTGCTTCTGAGTATGAAGAAATTATGGCTAAGTGGGAAGAGGAAGCTGGTGCTACTGAGGCAGTAGAAACTGTTGAAGAAAACGTAGCAGATACAATTGTTTCAGAAGAAGTTGACACAACAGAAGAGGCATAATTCAGTCAGAAAGGAAGAAATCCGTCAAAAGTGAGCAATCGGTTAGAATCACAGACGGACTTGGTATCTTAAGATGGCTAAAACACGTAAAATCCCATTGCGCAAGTCAGTTGTTTCAGGTGAAATTATTGATAAGCGTGATCTTCTCCGCATTGTCAAGACCAAAGAGGGTGATGTTTTTATCGACCCGACAGGTAAGGCAAATGGTCGTGGAGCCTACATTAAACTGGACAATGAAGAAGCAGCGCAAGCTAAGAAAAAAATGGTTTTCAATCGCTCTTTTTCAATGGATGTTCCAGAAAGTTTCTACGATGAACTCATCGCTTACGTTGACCACAAGGTTAAACGTCGTGAGTTAGGATTAGAATAGCAGAGCAAGTAATCGGGAAACGTATGACTAACAAAGAAAAATTGTCAAATTTGCTGGGACTTGCCCAACGTGCAGGGAAGATTATTTCAGGTGAGGAATTAGTGATAAAAGCTATTCAGCACCAAGAAGCCAAATTAGTCTTTCTTGCCAATGATGCGGCAGCCAATTTGACCAAAAAAATCACAGATAAAAGTACATTTTACAAAATAGAAGTCTCCACAGCGTTTGACGCGCTGGAATTAAGTATGGCCCTAGGCAAACCTCGCAAGGTTGTCTGTGTGGTTGACGCTGGATTTACAAAGAAAATGAGGACTCTTATGGACTAAAGAATAGGAGGACAAGATTTGTCTAAGAAACGTTTAAATGAAATCGCCAAAGAAATTGGTAAAACGAGTAAGGAAGTGGTCGCAAAGGCTCTTGAACTTGGGTTAGATGTCAAAACCCATGCCTCAAGTGTTGATGAAGCAGGAGCTAAGCGTATTACAGAGGCTTTTGGAAATAGCGGAGCTGCTAAACCTCAACCTCAAAAAGTTGAGAAAATAGCGGAAGTAAAACCTGAAAAAGCAGAACCAGCAAAAGCTGAGGATGTGAAGTCTACTCCTAAAGCAACCCCTGTTCGTCCCCAGATTAGGAATTTCAAGGCTGAGCGTGAAGCAAAAGCCAAAGAACAGGCAGAGCGCCGTCAAAATGGTGGTAATCGCGATAAACATCAGAATGATCGTCGTGACAACCGAAATGACAACCGCAAGCCAAACCATAATCAAGGCGGAACAAACCAAAACGGCAATCGCCAAAATGATCGCCGCAATGACAACCAAAACCGTCATCGCAATGAAAATCAGCCTAACACGCGTAATGATCGTCGCGATAACCGCAATGGTAATCGTCAGCAAAATCGCCCTGCTCAAACTGCACCACGTATTGATTTTAAAGCACGTGCAGCAGCCTTGAAAGCTGAACAAAACGCAGAGTATTCACGTGAAAGTGAAGCGCGTTTCCGTGAGCAGGAAGAAGCAAAACGTAAGGCAGAAGCTGCTCAAGCACAAGCTCGTCAAGAAAAATTGAAGGCGCAAGCAGAGGCAGAAGCAAAAGCCAAGGAAGCTGCTAAGAAAGCAAAAGAAGTGGTGCCATCTGCTCCTAAAGTAGCGCCAGCAGTTTCTACGGAAAAAACAACTGTCGATACTCGTCGTAAAAAAGCCCGTCTAGAGAAATCAAGAGACTTCTCTAATGAAAATGAAGACGGACCAAAACAAGCAAAAAATAAGAAAAACTGGAACCAAAACCAAGTGAGAAATCAGCGTAATAGCAACTGGAATAACAATAAGAAAAACAAACGTAGAGGCAATCAAGCACCAGCTCCTGTAACAGAGCGTAAATTCCATGAATTGCCAAAAGAATTTGAATATACTGAAGGCATGACTGTCGCAGAAATTGCAAAACGTATCAAACGTGAGCCTGCAGAAATCGTTAAGAAACTCTTTATGATGGGTGTTATGGCGACTCAAAACCAATCCCTTGATGGAGATACTATCGAACTCCTTATGGTGGATTATGGTATCGAAGCTAAGGCTAAGGTTGAAGTGGACAATGCCGACATCGAACGTTTCTTCGCAGAAGATGGTTACCTAAACCCAGAAGAAATGATTGAGCGTGCACCAGTCGTAACGATTATGGGTCACGTTGACCACGGTAAAACAACCCTCCTTGATACCCTTCGTAACTCACGTGTCGCAACAGGTGAAGCAGGTGGTATCACTCAGCATATTGGTGCCTACCAAATCGAAGCCAACGGTAAGAAAATCACCTTCCTTGATACACCAGGTCACGCGGCCTTTACATCAATGCGTGCGCGTGGTGCCTCAGTAACGGATATTACCATCCTTATTGTAGCGGCAGACGATGGTGTTATGCCTCAGACTATCGAAGCGATTAACCACTCTAAAGCTGCTGGTGTTCCAATCATCGTTGCCATCAACAAGATTGATAAACCAGGTGCAAACCCTGAGCGTGTTATTGGTGAATTGGCAGAGCACGGTATCATGTCTACAGCATGGGGCGGGGATTCAGAATTTGTTGAAATCTCAGCGAAATTCGGTCAAAACATTGATGAATTGCTAGAAACAGTTCTTCTTGTGGCAGAACTTCAGGAGCTCAAAGCGGACCCAACAGTTCGTGCCATTGGTACTGTTATCGAGGCTCGTCTTGATAAAGGAAAAGGTGCAGTAGCAACTCTCCTTGTTCAACAAGGTACCTTGAATGTTCAAGACCCAATCGTTGTGGGTAATACTTTCGGACGTGTCCGTGCCATGACCAATGACCTTGGTCGTCGTGTGAAAACAGCTGAGCCATCAATGCCAGTCTCAATTACTGGTTTGAACGAAGCGCCTATGGCTGGTGATCACTTTGCGGTTTACGAAGATGAAAAAGCTGCGCGTGCAGCTGGAGAAGAACGTGCGAAACGTGCCCTTCTCAAACAACGTCAAGCCACACAACGTGTTAGCCTTGAAAACCTCTTTGATACCCTTAAAGCTGGTGAAGTTAAGACTGTTAATGTCATTATCAAAGCGGACGTACAAGGTTCTGTAGAGGCGCTTGCCGCATCACTTCTTAAGATTGATGTTGAAGGTGTTAAAGTTAACGTGGTTCACTCAGCGGTAGGTGCTATCAGTGAGTCAGATGTGACCCTTGCAGAAGCTTCAAATGCCGTTGTTATCGGATTTAACGTTCGCCCTACACCACAAGCGCGTGCTCAAGCTGACGCCGATGATGTTGAAATTCGTCTACACAGTATCATCTATAAAGTTATCGAAGAAATCGAAGACGCGATGAAAGGAATGCTTGACCCAGAATTTGAAGAAAAAATTATTGGTGAAGCTCTTATCCGTGAAACCTTCAAAGTGTCTAAAGTTGGCACTATCGGTGGATTCATGGTTATCTCAGGTAAAATTACGCGCGACTCAAATGTCCGTGTTATCCGTGACCGTGTGGTTATCTATGACGGTAAACTTGCTAGCTTGAAACACTATAAAGATGATGTCAAAGAAGTTGGTAACGGCCGTGAAGGTGGTCTTATGATTGAAAACTATAATGACCTTCAAGTGGATGATACTATCGAAGCTTACATCATGGAAGAGATTAAGCGTAAATAGAGAGGAGCATAGATAGTTTAGTTGGAAAGCTAGGCTTTAGACCTACCTTTCCACAATATCTCATCTAAGCTAATTCACTAAAGACAAAAGCTAGGTTTATAGCCTAGTTTTTTCAAAATAATATAGTCATTTGAATTAACTTTAATACATCATTACTTTCGACTTGCCGTACTCAAGTACTGTCTGCTTCTCAGTTCCTTGTCTTAAAGCTAATTCATTCGACTATACTTATCAGAAAGGAAAATCAAATGGCAAATCACCGTATTGACCGTGTTGGTATGGAAATCAAGCGTGAAGTCAATGAAATCTTGCGTCTCAAGGTTCGTGACCCTCGTGTTCAAGATGTTACCATCACAGATGTCCAAATGCTTGGTGACTTATCAGCAGCAAAGGTGTACTACACCATTCATTCAACACTTGCTTCTGATAATCAAAAAGCGCAGACTGGTCTTGAAAAAGCCACAGGCACAATCAAGCGTGAACTTGGTAAAAACTTGACCATGTATAAAATTCCTGACCTCATTTTTGAAAAAGATAATTCAATTGAGTATGGAAATAAGATTGACCAGATGCTTCGTGCACTAGAAAATCGTGATTAATGTGAACAACCGCCTAGAAAGGTGGTTGTTTTTTCGAATAATCAGATAGGAGGTGCTTATGCTAATTGCACAAAATGGTCAAGGAGATTTGGTGAATTTATTAGAGGATGTTCCACAACGACAAGAATTTTTCTGCCCAGCTTGTCACCAATCTGTTCGGTTGAAAAATGGTAAAGTGATGCGACCGCACTTTGCCCATATTAACCTAAAGTCCTGTGCATTTTTTCAAGAAAACGAATCAGATGAACATTTGACCTTGAAGGCTGAGCTTTTTGCCAATTTATCAAAACATGCAGTTGTTCAAGTTGAAAAAATTTTACCTGATTTAGGGCAGATTGCGGATCTTTTTGTCGGAGAAAAGCTGGCGCTTGAAGTGCAGTGTTCTCGTTTATCAGAAGCACGATTACGTGAACGCACAAACAATTACCATCAAGCGGGCTATCAGGTCTTATGGCTATTGGGAGAAAAATTGTGGTTAGGCAAGAAAATGTCTCGCTTGCAAAAACAGTTTCTGTATTTCAGTCAAAATATGGGCTTTCATTATTGGGAATTGGACCTAAAAAAACGTTGCATCAGATTGAAGTATTTGATATATGAGGACTTAGAAGGTCATTTATCTTATTTAGAGAAATCCTGTTCCTTTGAACAAGATATTTTAGATTTTTTACGTTTGCCCTATAAGCGACAATGTTTATCTTACTATGAAAAACGGCAAAATCAACAAATTTTATCAGTGATTCAACGAGGGTTGATGGCACGAAATCCCAGATGGCTATCCCGTCAAGCGGAGATTTATGCTTGTGGTGGCAATTTGCTTGCGCAGTCAATTGATGATTTTTTTCCTCAAATTAGGCCGATTGAATCTAAAGAAGGATTTTGCCAGATAAGGAGCGATTTATCTCAATTTAGCTCCGCCTTTTTCCAGTATTATCAAAAACAGAAGGATAGGGAATGTCAAATCTTATATCCGCCTGTGTTTTATGATAACGCTTGCAAAAACAAGATAAAGTGATACAATAAAAGAAAAAGGAGACAAGCTATGAAATCATTTGAAGCATTTAAAGAAACCTTGTCTGTCGAAAGTCTCAAGGCTATTTATGAGGAAAGTAAACTTGAAGTGGCGCCTGAGGAATTTGAGGGTACAGAAGCCTTTTCAGTTGCTTTGGCTACACAAATGGCTGTCAACTTGCTGGAACATTACCACGATTGGCTTAAGGTTGAAAAATAGCAGAGCAAAATCTAAGAGGTGTCGAGTAGTCGGCACTTTTTTGTTGTGATTTGTGGTAAAATAGGAAACATGAAAAAACGTTATAGAACTGTCAATGACTATTATAGAGAATTATTTGGTGAAAAAATCTTTAAACTCCCCATTGATGCAGGATTTGACTGTCCTAATCGTGATGGGACGGTATCTCATGGTGGCTGTACCTTTTGTACGGTTTCAGGATCTGGTGATGCCATTGTGGCACCCAATGCGCCAATCCGTGAGCAATTTTACCATGAGATTGATTTTATGCACCGCAAGTGGCCAGATGTGAAAAAGTATTTGGTTTATTTCCAAAATTATACCAATACGCACGACAAGGTAGAGGTGATTCGTGAACGCTACGAGCAGGCGATCAATGAGCCAGGTGTCGTTGGGGTCAATATCGGTACTCGACCAGACTGTTTACCAGACGAAACGATTGCCTATCTAGCAGAATTGTCTGAACGTATGCATGTGACGGTGGAGTTGGGTTTACAGACGACCTATGAAGCTACATCAGAGTTGATTAACCGAGCGCATAGCTACGAGCTTTATGTGGAGACGGTCAAACGCATTCGCCAGCAAGCGCCAAAAATTGAAATCGTCTCTCACTTGATTAACGGACTTCCAGGGGAAACCCATGAGATGATGGTGGAAAATGTGCGCCGCTGTGTAACAGATAACGATATTCATGGTATCAAACTCCATCTTTTGCACCTCATGACCAATACCCGCATGCAACGGGATTACCATGAAGGGCGCCTGCAGCTTCTCAGTCAGGAAGAGTACGTCAATATCATCTGTGATCAACTAGAAATCATTCCGAAAGACATGGTTATTCATCGTATCACAGGCGATGCCCCACGCGACATGCTCATCGGCCCCATGTGGAGCCTCAATAAATGGGAAGTCCTCAATGCCATTGATAAAGAAATGGAAAGACGAGGAAGCTGGCAGGGTTCAAAATGTCCAGTGGACATTTTGAGGTAGGAAATAAAAAACTACGGTAGCAGTTTCACCTTGTAATGATATTAATCAGAAATATATGAAGAAAAGAATCATAACGTTAGAAGAATTACGATTTCCAAAAGCTTTTGATTATTTGATGGAAAATAGTGTTATCTACGATAGTAGCAGTTCATCAGCTGCTCGTGTTTATTTTATTGACAAGGACCAAGGTTATTTCCTGAAAAGGGCAGTTAAGGGAAGTTTAGAGAAAGAAGTGGCTCTAACACGCTACTTCGCTTCGCAGGGGCTTGCTCAAAATGTTTTAGATTATGTGTCTGATGACCAAGATTGGCTGCTGACTGCTAAGGTTGTTGGAGACGATGCGAGTTCTAAAAAATTTTTGGAAAACCCAAAGAGGCTTTGTCAAATACTGGCAGAAACCATGAAACAATTGCATGCATTGGAAGTTGATGAGAACTTGGTTGGAAATCGGACACAAGAGTATTTGAAAGCTGTAGAAGTTGGTTATCAAGTAGGGAATTTTGATCCTCATTATTTGTTTTCACATCAAAAGCAAATTGATAGGAGCGGTGCATATAAAAAGGTTTTGGAGTACTCTCCCTATTTAGAAACGGATACGCTGATTCACGGAGACTTTTGCTTGCCTAATATCATCTTAAACAATTGGCAGTTCCAGGCTATGATTGATTGGGACAGTGCTGGTTTGGGTGACAAGCATATTGATTTATTTTGGGCAGTGTGGTCATTAGCTTTTAATTTACAAACCAATCGCTATCGGGACTATTTTTTAGATTCTTACGGTCGGGAAAATATCAATTTAGAACTACTAGAGGCGATTGCCTATTTTGAAGTGTTTGGGTAAGGAGAATTTATGAACATCACAGCAATTCCAGCTTTAGCTGATAATTACATTTGGGTATGGTCACAAGGTGACGAAGCCATTATCGTTGATCCAGGAGAGGCTCAGCCTGTTCTAGATTATTTGGAGGAAAATCAGCTGACAGCGGGTGCTATTTTAATCACGCATGTGCATTCGGACCATGTGGATGGTATTGGTGAGATTGTGGCCAAATACCCTGATGTTAAAACCTACGGACCCAAAGAAGTTAGCCATTTGGTGGACACTGTCCTGAAAGATGGTGACGGTATTGCGCTCTATGGGTCGCAAATTGATGTCTTTTTAACGGCTGGTCATTCGGAGGAACACATTTCTTACCTTGTTGATAAGGAACATCTTTTGTGTGGCGATGCGCTTTTCTCAGCAGGGTGTGGAAGAGTTTTTACAGGGGATTATAATGCTCAGTATCAATCCATGACCTTCTTCAGAAATTTGGCAGATGAGGTGAAAGTCTATGCTGGTCATGAGTACACTTTGACGAATTTGCGATTTAGCCTATCACAAAATTCAGACGAGTTTACTGAAGATTACTATGAGCAAATGAAGCTCAAAGTGGGCAAAGGTATCCCAAGTTTGCCATCCACTATAGGGGTCGAAAAACAAGTCAATCGCCTTCTTATGGCAGCAGACGTCGCTGAGTTCACAAGACTGAGACATTTAAGGGACAATTTTTAATATAGAATAGTTAAGGAAACCAATGATGATAAAACGCCCCATTCACCTCTCGCATGATTTTTTAGCAGAGGTGCTAGATAAAGATAGCATTGCAGTAGATGCCACCATGGGAAATGGCAATGACACAGCATTTCTTGCTGGTTTAGCTAAGAAAGTCTATGCTTTTGATATTCAGGAACAAGCGGTGCAGAAAACGACTGAGCGCTTGGCGCAGCTTGGACTAGATAATGCAGAATTGATTTTAGATGGACACCAGCATATAGACACCTATGTATCCGAACCTATCCGCGCTGCCATTTTCAATCTCGGTTATCTACCAAGTGCAGACAAATCAGTCATTACCAAACCTGATACGACCTTGTTAGCCATCGAAAAAATCCTAGCACAACTTGAAGTCGGTGGGCGCGTGGCGATTATGATTTATTATGGTCATGAAGGTGGCGATATGGAAAAAGATGCGGTGCTAGATTATGTGCAGACACTAGACCAGACAGCATTTACTGCTATGCTGTATCAGCCACTAAATCAAATCAATACCCCACCGTTTTTGGTGATGATTGAGAAGTTGAAAGGAGAATAACGGTTATGATTAAAGCAACTAAAGATGATTTTTATAAACACCTTAGTGCGGTTTACAATTTACCTAAAGGACAAATTTCAGAGGAACTTAAGCAGATGATTTTAGAGTTTGCCAAAGGGTTAGAAAAGGAAGAGAATCTCTATCTTTTAGCCAGTCGTGTGAATCGCTATACCGTTCCTGAGTTGCTTTCCTTTGGTTCACGAGCTCCTAAGGAATTGGTTAATCTGTCAACTTATCTACTGGAATTAGAAAAAACCTATCGTCTGTTTGCGATAGGTCTAGAAGATTTATAAATGTGCTAATCCTAACCTTTTTGAGGATGGATATATACTCGGCTATCATCAATAGGAATAACACGGACAGGATTTTGATAAAAATCGGATAAGATATCTTCGGTGAGGATATCTTTTTTTGAACCTTTGGCAATAATCTGTCCTTGACGTAAAAGAAGGACATGGCTGATATCATGAGTAATTTCCTCCGCGTGATGAGTCACGTAGATAATCGTTGGGGCATGAGGCAGGTGACGAATATTGCCAATCTGCGCTAGTAACTGTTCACGAGCAAAGAGATCTAAACCGCTTGTCGCTTCATCTAGGATGATAATGTCAGGGTTTTCCATTAGACTGCGTGCAATGAGTAACAATTGTTTCTCACCTTGAGACAGACTGGCGTAGATACGGCCCAATAAGTGCTCACCGCCGAGCGAAATCAACATATCTCTCGCCTCTGCAAGGTCGCTATCCTCATAGGCTTTGTAAAGGATAGAAGATTTGTACTTACCTGTCAAGACAATTTTTTCGGCCATCATGTGTTTCGGAAGGCGCTCAGAAATGAAAGAACCAACAATGCCAATTTTAGTCCGAATAGCAGTCATATCTTCTTTACCAAATTGTTTTCCAAGAACACTGATTTGCCCCTGACTAGCCCAGTGCTCAGCCATAAGTAGTTTGAGTAAAGTTGTTTTACCAGAACCATTTAATCCTAAAATAGCCCATGTTTGTCCGCTTTCAACTTGCCAGTCTATATTTTTTAAAATAGTTTTTCCTTGTTGTCTAAAGCTGACATTGTCAAATGAAATAATTGCCATAAAACACCCCTATTAAATCTCAGATAGATTGATTCTCATTGTATCATAATCCAGAAAAAAGGTTGGGAAATAAGGCAAATATAAAATACAGGAATTTTATCGCTAGTTTTTTTAATTTGCTAAAAGTCTCACATTATGATAAAATAGGCAAGTAAAATAAAAACCTATAAGGAGAGTAATAACATGTCAATTATTACTGATGTTTACGCTCGCGAAGTCCTAGACTCACGCGGTAACCCTACACTTGAAGTTGAAGTTTACACTGAATCAGGTGCTTTCGGACGCGGTATGGTTCCTTCAGGAGCTTCTACTGGTGAGCACGAAGCAGTTGAACTTCGCGATGGTGACAAATCACGTTACCTTGGTCTTGGTACACAAAAAGCAGTTGACAACGTAAACAACGTTATCGCTGAAGCAATCATCGGTTTCGATGTTCGCGACCAACAAGGTATTGACCGTGCAATGATCGCTCTTGATGGTACTCCAAACAAAGGTAAACTTGGTGCCAACGCTATCCTTGGTGTGTCTATCGCTGTAGCTCGTGCTGCTGCTGACTACCTTGAAGTGCCACTTTACACTTACCTTGGTGGATTCAACACTAAAGTTCTTCCAACTCCTATGATGAACATCATCAACGGTGGATCTCACTCAGATGCTCCAATCGCATTCCAAGAGTTCATGATCATGCCAGTTGGTGCACCTACTTTCAAAGAAGGTCTTCGTTGGGGTGCTGAAGTCTTCCACGCTCTTAAGAAAATCCTTAAAGAACGCGGACTTGTTACAGCTGTTGGTGACGAAGGTGGTTTCGCTCCTAAATTTGAAGGAACTGAGGACGGTGTAGAAACTATCCTTAAAGCTATCGAAGCTGCTGGTTACGAAGCTGGCGAAAACGGAATCATGATCGGATTTGACTGTGCGTCATCAGAATTCTACGACAAAGAGCGTGGTGTTTATGACTACACTAAATTCGAAGGTGAAGGCGCTGCTGTTCGTACATCTGCAGAACAAATCGACTACCTTGAAGAATTGGTTAACAAATACCCAATCATCACTATCGAAGACGGTATGGATGAAAACGACTGGGATGGTTGGAAAGCTCTTACTGAGCGCCTTGGCGGACGTGTTCAATTGGTTGGTGACGACTTCTTCGTTACAAACACTGAATACCTTGCAAAAGGTATCAAAGAAAATGCTGCTAACTCAATCCTTATCAAAGTTAACCAAATCGGTACTTTGACAGAAACTTTTGAAGCTATCGAAATGGCTAAAGAAGCTGGATACACTGCAGTAGTATCACACCGTTCAGGTGAAACTGAAGATTCAACAATCGCTGACATCGCAGTTGCAACTAACGCAGGACAAATCAAAACTGGTTCATTGTCACGTACAGACCGTATTGCTAAATATAACCAATTGCTTCGTATCGAAGATCAACTTGGTGAAGTTGCTCAATACAAAGGAATCAAATCATTCTACAACCTTAAAAAATAAAATAGTCTGTTAGACTATTTTATCCCGAGCTTGAAAATAAGCGAGTGAGGAATAGTAAAAAAGGGCTAGAAAACTTGATAAATCAACACTCTAGGGCGTCATCCTAGGGTGTTTTTTATAATTTACTACCCTTTTTACTACCCCTAACGAAAATTGGGTATAGTAAGAGGGTAACTTTTAGACGCTAAATTCCCAAACTAACTTCCACCGTCTGTTAAAGTGGAAGTTAATCTGATAAAACCTCTAACAACCAGTGGAAATCCGTGTCAGGGTAAGTTCCACTGGTTTTTATAATGGTTGATTTTATTGCATTTTTAGGCGAATTTAGGTGAAAAAAGGGTACACAAAATCCCCTCATCTGAAAGCGTTTCAGATTAAGTTCCGTTATGGTGGAAGTTAGTGTGAGACGTTTGAGTGGCTTATATTTAGATTAGTTTTTAGAATTTATGTTGGAGTAATTTTGGGGACTGACAGACGTCTTCTGCGGGAATTAAGGAAATGCCAAGAAGTTTAGCCAGTTCTTCGTCATAGGTAAAGGTAAAGAGCTCATAAGCTGATTTCCCATTCAAAGCAGCGCGTTTCACGCTATTGACATGAGAACAGACTAGGTTGATATCGTCCTGAGTTAAGTTATCAAAAGAAGTTCCCTTTGGTAGAATATCGCGAATAAGGGAGTGATTTTTCTCAATTTTTCCTTTCTGGTCAGAGCGATTAGGGTCACAAAAGAATAGTTTAATCTCACCTCTGATATCCATCTCGATGTCATCAACTCTGGCAAATTCTCCGCCATTATCTGTAAGAATGATAGGGAAAACATCGAAGAAATTTCTATCAGCCTCATAAAGTGTGTTCTTGATGACATAGAAGTGTTTAGCGACCTCAAGAGCGGTTTTATTGTCCAGAAGTCTAGCGAAGATAAAGTTACAGAAAGACAAATTGAAGGTGAGTAATACTTTTCCGCCAACCCGTCCAATAACGGTGTCCATTTCAAGCCAAGAGGTCAGTTGTCTATGTGTCAGGTAGTTTTGGAAGTCCTCATAAGAACGCCCTTTTTTAGCTTCTTTAGGGATAGAAGGCAGGATAGATTTGCGCCTTTCTTTGAATTTTACAGCTCTAGCCAGATCAATAGGAGCGATAGAAAGGTATCCTTTACGGATGTGTCGATAGACGGTTGAGGAACTGACATCAAGGTTATGCGTTTTAAGGATGTGATAGATGTGTTGTCCCTTTTTCACACCATCAGAAATGACTTTATCCATATCCCAGAACGTTTGAGAGTTGAGAGGTGTTCCTTCTCGAGCCTCAACGAGGGTTTGTTCGTATTGTTTTTGAGCCTGTTTAGCGAGGTAGAAGATTTTCTTGTAGCCACAATTTTGTCTTCTCTTAGGACATCCGTTACAGACAAATGGGGATTTATCAATGAGAGGGCAAGGAAGCCCATCACTGGTAGAGGTTCTGACCTGTCTGTTACGTTTGACCTCTTTGGAAACGGTAGTAGGATCTTTTAGGATAGTTTGTCCAATGGCTTTGAAGGTTTCTCCACGTTCTAAGCCAAGTTGGATGTCATTGCGGTCTGAGAGGGTAAGGTGTTTATATTTTGTCATAGTAAGGACTCATTTCTAACACAAACGTCTCAGACTTAATTCCACCATAAAAATCCGTTTTAGACTAATTTCCACTTCGAAAGCTAAAGTGGAAATTACTTTGGGAAATTACCGTAACTTTTAGACTAAGCCCCCCTTGATATGATATTGTTTAATGGTTAGTGTTTTGTTATAATAAGCCTTGCCCCCTCAAACTAGAAGGGAGGTGAGTTATATATGGATGCCTTCACATCCTTTCTTGTCACCGTATCAAGCGGTATTGTTATTGTACTGTTTGAATACTGGTTAAATAACCGTGACAAGTAACCCTTAGGGGCAAAAATAAAACCCTCAACGCTGCAACGTTGGGGTTTTTTGAGTTATATAAGAACGTCCTTCACAACTTTCTTATCTGTATTATACCCCACAAGGCTTTTATTTGTCAAATAATTAAAGATTATTGATTGCTGTTTCATAATTTGAGAAATTGCTATTTAATGGAGTATGAGATGATAAAGATAAAATCTACTTATTGTGCTAGTTTAATTGATTTTAACAAACTTGCGATACAAATAATAGAGGTATCTGAAGCTGCCGAACACTATTATTTTACATAGATATCACTTAAACAGCATAGCTATATGCAGAAGTAGTAATCAAGGACGACAAAATCGCCACACTCATCACTTTCAGCCTAAGCTTAGAAACAAGAGAGCGAAGGAGACTTAGGCTTGCTAAAAAGGAATGGAACTCCGTAGGAGGTTTTGATGTTGACTTTGCCAGCTTCATTTCCCACCTTCAAAGGTCTTCCAGATCTTTGAAGAGCCCCGTATCACACAAAGATAATTGCTAAAAAAGAAAATAATTAGCACAACAGGTAAAATCTTTGACTTTTAAATAATATACCGTTATACTAGAGGATGTAAATAATTTTTTTGAGTTTAAGTATTAGTTATCTTTTGTTTTTCCTCTTAAATATTTTTGCAAATAATTTTTAAAGAGGTAACTCAAAATGGTAAATGGTACAGTAAAATGGTTCGATAAAGAAAAAGGTTTTGGTTTTATCCAACAAGAAGAGGGAGCAGATGTTTTTGCACACTTCTCACAAATTCAAACTGATGGCTTTAAATTCCTAGAAGATGGTGAAAAAGTGACGTTTGAAGTTGAGCAAGGGCAACGTGGATTGCAAGCTGTTAATATCACTAAAATTGCTAAATAATCAATAGAGAGCTTAGAAAATTCTGAGCTCTTTTATGATGAGTTTGAAGCGGGAAAAATAATATTCAGTCTTTTAGATATTTGACAATTTGATGTAGCAGTATTCTTCCTTAGAGTAAGACTGCTAGAGGCAATAGGTAGAGCCCGTAGTTGAGAACTTGTGTTTGGCTTGTACACTAGAATAAAAACAAGTACCTTCTAACGGGGATTAAAGTCAATTAGTTTTTATTTAGTATTTTTGTTAGCACTTCTCCTAATGTGGTGTGGGGCGGAAGCGACCTCCTACAGAGTTCCATTCCTTCTTGGCAAGCCTAGGTCTTGCCAACCCCTTCACACTAAAACTTATTAGTTTTAGTGTTATCACCACTGCGGAAAGTGCTAGTTGTGGCGACTTCGTCGCTCGTAATGATTGCAGAAAATATCAGCAATAAAATATTATAAAGCAACCATATATTGAAGAAGAATTCATTGTGACTGAGACATTTTATCTTAAACGAGTTTACTATTTTAAAGCTAAAACACTATATCACACTTAATGGTGGTTTACATGTTTCATTTATGTTCTAAGGAAAAGTTGTTTTTGCTGATTATTGCTATGAAAAATTATCAAAAATAGTAGAAATATGCTATAATGACAATACTATATTATTTTTTAGGAGTAGTTTTCATGGAAGACCCTAGTAGTCAGTCCTTAGTTATTCAATTTATTTTATTGATTTTTTTAACATTTCTTAATGCCTTTTTCTCAGCTTCTGAGATGGCGCTAGTCTCTCTTAATCGCTCTCGTGTTGAACAGAAAGCTGAAGAGGGGGAGGCGAAGTATATCCGTCTTGTCAAGGTTTTGGAAAATCCGAATAACTTTTTATCGACCATTCAAGTCGGGATTACCTTCATTTCGCTTTTACAAGGGGCTAGTTTGTCAGCCTCTCTTGGTCAAGTTATTGCAGGATGGTTGGGGAATTTTCAATATGCTGCACCGCTTGGTTCTGCGATATCGCTTATCTTTTTAACCTATATTTCAATCGTTCTTGGTGAACTTTATCCTAAGCGTATCGCCATGAATTTAAAGGAAAATCTGGCGGTGATTTCCGCACCGATTATCCTTTTTATCGGTAAAATTGTGAGTCCCTTTGTTTGGCTCTTGTCGGCATCGACCAATCTTTTAAGTCGTATTACTCCGATGGATTTTGATGATGCGGATGAGCAGATGACCCGTGATGAGATTGAGTACATATTGACTAAAAGTGAGGCAAGTTTGGATGCTGATGAAATTGAAATGCTTCAAGGGGTCTTCTCGTTAGATGAAATGTTGGCAAGAGAGGTGATGGTACCTCGTACGGATGCCTTCATGGTTGATATTAATGCGGACACTCAAGAAAGCATTCAAGAAATTCTCAAGCAAAACTTTTCACGCGTCCCTGTCTACGATGGTGATAAGGACAAGGTAATTGGTCTAATTCACACTAAAAATCTTCTCAATGCTGCGTTTAATCAAGGATTTGAAAACTTGAATTTTCGTCGCATCATGCAGGAGCCTCTCTTTGTCCCTGAAACGATTTTCATTGATGATCTTTTGACGGCTTTTAGAAATAGCCAGAGGCAGTTAGCTATTTTATTAGATGAATATGGTGGAGTGGCTGGCTTGGTGACTTTAGAAGATCTGTTAGAAGAAATTGTGGGTGAGATTGATGATGAGAGTGATAAATCTGAAGTTTTCGTCCGTGAAATTGCTGAAAATACCTACATTGTTCAAGGAAACATGACACTCAATGAGTTTAATGAATATTTTGAAACAGAACTTGAGAGTGATAGTGTGGATACTATTGCTGGCTTCTACCTAACTGGTGTTGGAACTATTCCAAGTCAAGAGAGCAAAGAAATCTACGAATTAGATAACGGCAATAGGCATTTAATATTGGTTAACGATAAGGTTAAAGACGGCCGTGTTACCAAGTTGAAACTGATTTTAACCGAAATTGAAGTTTTGGAAGAAGACAGTCAGAAATAAGTTTAACAACAATTTATATTATAAAAAGACCTATGGTCACTGTTTCTTTGAACATTGACCACAGGCCTTTTATTATTAGCTTGTTAAGTTTATTACTCAAGATTGAGTTTGTATTTGACAATAGCGTGTGTCACAAAGTATGTACTAATCATTAGTGCAATCGTGAAAACCAGTTGAGCTAAAATCAAGCTGGTACCAGCGAACGTAAATGAGAGAAGAAGAGAAATGAGTGTATGAATTAGCATAATAACACCATAACTAACAAATCCCATTAAAGTACGATGGCTATTAAAGAGTTGCCCGATAGAGATAGCAAGATAGATTAATAAAACAGCCGCAATGGTAGATAGGAAAGCATCCAGATTCCAAAGAGCAACCCAGAGAGGGGAGTAATATGGAAGAATTTGAGACATGATTTCCTTGAATCCTTCTATAATATTATTCCATCCAATATTTGGGATGACGAATGCTAAAATAATAATAGCAAAGATGAGATAAGAGAAGACAAATAAGAGTGTTGCGACTAGTAATTTGCTTAAAATAATGGCATGGGTAGAGACAGGAAGTGTCATGGTGAGATAACCCTGTCTGCTAAAAATGCTGGCGTGGAAGCGACGAATGATAATCACATAAGACGCTATCGTGATTGCAATCACTAAACCAAATAAAGTAGCTAATAAGAGAAGAAACATGACCTCATCTCTTAAATAGCTTCCAAATTGATAACCAACGCTATAGTTAGTAGAAGCATTGGTGATAGTGGTAATAAAATTTTTCAAGTAATTGCCTGCAGCAATAGCAACTAAAGAGGTGATGAATAGTAACCCGAGGTACCATTTGCTGATTGATCTGATTTCATATTTTAATAGTTTTCCAAACATAGTGACCCCCTAAGCTCTAAAGTGTTCTCTAAAGAGAGCATCGATGGACTGACCGTGTTCAAAGCGGAGATCGTCCGTATTTCCTTGTAAGGTGATTTGACCATTATGTAGAAAGACCACTTCATCAAGGATTTGTTCCACATCTGCGATAAGGTGTGTTGAGATAATCACAGAAGCTTCTTCAGAGTAGTTATTGATAATGGTACGCAAGATGTAATCTCTAGCAGCAGGGTCAACACCTGCGATTGGCTCATCAAGGACATAAAGTTTTGCTCGACGGCTCATGACAAGGATGAGTTGAACCTTTTCTTTGTTTCCTTTAGAGAGTGTCTTAATGCGTTTATTAGGATCAATCCCTAAATCGCTCAACAGTTTTTCAGCACGCTCGCGGTCAAAATCAGCATAAAAATCTTGGAAGAGATTAAGTGTTGCTTTGGTAGTCATATTTTCATCAAGATAAGTCGTATCAGGAAGATAGGAGATGATCTTTTTAGTTTCAATTGAAGGATGGTATCCGTCAATCACGACTTCACCGCTATCCGGTTGCAGTAGGCCATTAATGAGTTTGATGAGAGTGGTTTTCCCACTACCGTTTGGCCCGAGAAGTCCAATGATTTTTCCTGCTGGTAGGCTAAAGGTCACATCGTCTAAAGCAACCTGATAACCATATGTTTTTGTAACATGGTGTAGTTTTAATAAATCACTCATATGCATTCTCCTTCAAAAAACGCGTTAATTCAGGGACAATATCTTCTGTTGAAAAACCGATTTTTTGCATGTTATTGACAAAGTTTTTCAATTCTAATTGAGCAACTTCTAACCGTTTTTCAGCAATGAGATCGGTATCTTCGGTGACGAAGCGTCCAGAAGTGCGTTGCGAATAGACCATACCTTCACGTTCTAATTCTGTAAAAGCGCGTTGCATAGTATTAGGATTAACCCCAGCTTCTTCAGCATATTCGCGGACAGTTGGGAGTTGGTCACCACTTTTAACCTGATTGCTGATGATTTGCATTTTGACATGCTGAGCAATTTGGGCATAGATAGGAGACTTTTCGTCGAATTTCCAAGCCATAAAGCAAGTCACAAAGAGATGGTTAAATTGTCTAGGGATTGTGTGATAAGAAGTGTATACTTCAAAATCTCAAGTCTTAAGACAATGATAGTCTCTTTCCTTTCTATTAGATTTTTATAAAATAATTGGGTTAGTGAAACTATTTTTGTACTATATCTATAATACGTATTAGGAGTGCATTTGTCAAATATAATATCGCTATTGTACTAGTTATTTGAACGGCTATTATCAGTTGTGGGGAAATGACTGCTATTGTGGCGTCTTGCTCCAAAACGGGTGAGCTATTACTTTATGAGGGGCTTGCTTTGTAGTATAATGAAGTAAAAACAAAGAGGAGGTTGGCATGTTTGTCCCTTTAGATACGAAAACCGTTTATAGTTTTTTAGATAGTTTGGTTGACTTGCCAACTTACATTCGTAAAGCCAAGGAACTGGGCTATACGCACATCGGCGTCATGGATAAAGATAGCCTTTATGGTGCCTATTCTTTTATACAGGAGGCAACAAGAGCGGGCCTCACTCCCGTTTTAGGATTAGACTTGTCCGTGGTCATAGCAGAGCAGAAAATTTCTCTCAAGCTCATTGCTAAAAATACTGCGGGCTATCATAGTCTTTTGAAAATATCCAGTCAGCGGATGATGGGGGAAACGGACTGGACTGTTTTTTCAGAGCTATTGCAGGGAGTTACGGTTATCCTACCAGTGGCATTTTTGGATGTTGGTGCCTCTTTAAATTGTGACTATATGATTGGTGTGGACGCGGATAGTCCTCAAGTGACTTATGAAAAACCACTTATCCCTCTTCATACCGTTCGCTATTTTTCAAATGAAGACCGTGAAACCTTACAAGTTTTACACGCGATTAGGGAAAATGTTGCCCTAAAAGATGTGGAACCGCCAGCTGCCAATCAATGCTTATACGCTCCAGAGACCATGGAACAGATTTTTGCGGAACGCTTTCCAACGGCATTGGAGAATTTATCAGAATTAGTCAAGGATATTTCCTATGAGTTTGATAGAAATCTCAAATTGCCACGGTTTAATCGTGAACGAGCAGCAGTAGAAGAACTACGTGAGCGTGCGGAAGCTGGTCTAGTGGCGAAAGGTTTGATCAGTTCGATTTACCAAGAACGTCTAGACCAAGAGCTTTCCATTATTCATAAAATGGGCTTTGACGACTATTTTTTGATTGTCTGGGATCTTCTGTGGTTTGGGCGTAGTCAAGGTTATTATATGGGGATGGGGCGTGGGTCTGCAGCTGGTAGTCTTGTTGCCTTTGCTTTAGACATCACAGGGATTGATCCGGTTAAAAATAACCTTCTTTTTGAACGTTTCCTCAATGAAGAACGCTATTCTATGCCTGATATTGATATTGATTTGCCAGATATTTATCGCTCTGAATTTTTACATTACGTTCGTGACCGTTACGGTAGTCAACATTCTGCCCAGATTGTGACCTTTTCAACCTTTGGTGCTAAGCAGGCCATTCGCGATGTCTTAAAACGATTCGGTGTGCCAGAATACGAATTGTCCAATGTGACTAAAAAAATTGGTTTCAGAGATACCTTGACAAGTGTCTATGAAAAAAATATGTCTTTCAGACAATTGATCAATAGTAAGGCAGAATATGTTAAAAGCTTTGCCATTGCCAAAAAAATCGAAGGACAGCCTAGACAGACCTCTATCCATGCGGCGGGTATCGTGATGAGTGACGATGATTTGACCAATCACATTCCGCTGAAATCTGGCGAGGATATGATGATTACGCAGTATGATGCGCCATCTATTGAGGCCAATGGACTGCTTAAAATGGACTTCTTGGGGCTGAGAAATCTGACCTTTGTCCAAAAAATGCAGGAAAAAGTCTTGTCAGATTATGGTCAGGACATTGATATCAAAGCCATAGACCTTGAAGATAAAGCAACGCTAGAATTGTTTGCAGCTGGTAAGACCAAGGGGATTTTCCAATTTGAACAACCAGGAGCTATTTCGCTCTTGAAGAGGGTTAAGCCTGAAAAATTTGAGGAAGTGGTTGCCACGACCAGTTTGAACCGTCCAGGAGCTAGTGACTATATTGATAATTTTATCAAGCGAAAGTTTGGTCGTGAACAGGTAGACTTGATTGACCCGATTGTGGCTCCTATTTTAGAACCAACCTATGGTATCATGCTGTATCAAGAACAGGTCATGCAGATTGCACAGGTTTATGCAGGATTTACGCTAGGAAAAGCAGACTTGTTGCGCCGTGCTATGTCTAAAAAGGATAAAAATGAAATGCAGCTAATGGAAGCTGATTTCTTAGCAGGTGCGAGAGAACTGGGTAGACCTGAACAGGTGGCGCGTGAGTTATTTGAACGAATGGCAAAATTTGCTGGCTATGGTTTTAACCGCAGTCACGCTTATGCCTACTCAGCTCTTGCTTTTCAACTGGCTTATTTCAAGGTGCATTACCCAGATATTTTCTATGATGTGATGCTGAATTATTCAAGCAGTGATTATATCACGGATGCTCTCCAAGCCGATTTTAAACTTGGAAAATTATCGCTTAACTCAGCGCCTTATCACGATAAAATTTCGGATGGGCAAATTATTTTGGGACTAAAAACAGTCAAGGGAATTCCAAGAGATTTAGCCCTTTGGATTGTTGATAATCGTCCTTATCAGAGTATTGAAAACTTTTTAGAAAAATTACCGAGCAAATATCAGAAGGTAGAAGTATTGTTGCCTTTAGTTCATATTGGTCTGTTTGATGAGTTTGAACCTAACCGTCGTAAAGTTGAAGTGAATTTGGAACACCTCTTTACCTTTGTCAACGAATTGGGTAGTCTCTTTGCGGATTCTTCCTATTCTTGGTTGATAGCTGAGGATTATTCTGTCACTGAAAAATACCGTATGGAGCAAGAGCTTTTAGGAGTCGGGATTAGCCCTCATCCGCTTGATGCTTTGCGCAGAGAGTTACAGGGAAGTTTTACACCTATTGAGCAATTAGTCGCAGACACTGAAGGGACAGTCCTCGCTCAGATTGAGACCATTCGCATTATTCGGACCAAGACAAAAGGTGAGCAGATGGCCTTTCTCACAGTCAGCGATGCCCGCCATAAGCTCGATATTACTCTCTTTCCTGAGACTTATGGAAAATGGCAGAGCGCCTTACAAGAAGGAGCAATCTTCCTTTTCAAAGGACGCATGCAAGTCCGTGACGACAGGGTACAAATGATTTTGCAGAGCCTTAATCCACCTAGTCTTGAAAAATGTTGGCTCCAGATTGCCAATCATGAACAGGATAAGCACATTTCAGAAATTTTGAGCAAATATGAAGGTGAAATACCAGTCGTTCTTCATTACGTTGACAGTAAAAAAACCTTGCAAAGTAATGCTTACCGTGTCCGAAAATCTCAAAAATTAATCGAAGAGCTCAAACTATTTGTTATGAAAACGATTTTTCGCTAAATTCCCAAACTAACTTCCACCGTCTGTTAAAGTGGAAGTTAATCTGATAAAACCTCTAACAACCAGTGGAAATCCGTGTCAGGGTAAGTTCCACTGGTTTTTATAATGGTTGATTTTATTGCATTTTTAGGCGAATTTAGGTGAAAAAAGGGTACACAAAATCCCCTCATCTGAAAGCGTTTCAGATTAAGTTCCGTTATGGTGGAAGTTAGTGTGAGACGTTTGAGTGGCTTATATTTAGATTAGTTTTTAGAATTTATGTTGGAGTAATTTTGGGGACTGACAGACGTCTTCTGCGGGAATTAAGGAAATGCCAAGAAGTTTAGCCAGTTCTTCGTCATAGGTAAAGGTAAAGAGCTCATAAGCTGATTTCCCATTCAAAGCAGCGCGTTTCACGCTATTGACATGAGAACAGACTAGGTTGATATCGTCCTGAGTTAAGTTATCAAAAGAAGTTCCCTTTGGTAGAATATCGCGAATAAGGGAGTGATTTTTCTCAATTTTTCCTTTCTGGTCAGAGCGATTAGGGTCACAAAAGAATAGTTTAATCTCACCTCTGATATCCATCTCGATGTCATCAACTCTGGCAAATTCTCCGCCATTATCTGTAAGAATGATAGGGAAAACATCGAAGAAATTTCTATCAGCCTCATAAAGTGTGTTCTTGATGACATAGAAGTGTTTAGCGACCTCAAGAGCGGTTTTATTGTCCAGAAGTCTAGCGAAGATAAAGTTACAGAAAGACAAATTGAAGGTGAGTAATACTTTTCCGCCAACCCGTCCAATAACGGTGTCCATTTCAAGCCAAGAGGTCAGTTGTCTATGTGTCAGGTAGTTTTGGAAGTCCTCATAAGAACGCCCTTTTTTAGCTTCTTTAGGGATAGAAGGCAGGATAGATTTGCGCCTTTCTTTGAATTTTACAGCTCTAGCCAGATCAATAGGAGCGATAGAAAGGTATCCTTTACGGATGTGTCGATAGACGGTTGAGGAACTGACATCAAGGTTATGCGTTTTAAGGATGTGATAGATGTGTTGTCCCTTTTTCACACCATCAGAAATGACTTTATCCATATCCCAGAACGTTTGAGAGTTGAGAGGTGTTCCTTCTCGAGCCTCAACGAGGGTTTGTTCGTATTGTTTTTGAGCCTGTTTAGCGAGGTAGAAGATTTTCTTGTAGCCACAATTTTGTCTTCTCTTAGGACATCCGTTACAGACAAATGGGGATTTATCAATGAGAGGGCAAGGAAGCCCATCACTGGTAGAGGTTCTGACCTGTCTGTTACGTTTGACCTCTTTGGAAACGGTAGTAGGATCTTTTAGGATAGTTTGTCCAATGGCTTTGAAGGTTTCTCCACGTTCTAAGCCAAGTTGGATGTCATTGCGGTCTGAGAGGGTAAGGTGTTTATATTTTGTCATAGTAAGGACTCATTTCTAACACAAACGTCTCAGACTTAATTCCACCATAAAAATCCGTTTTAGACTAATTTCCACTTCGAAAGCTAAAGTGGAAATTACTTTGGGAAATTACCAAAACGATTTTTCGATAAAATCTTAGTAGAAAAAAGAGCAATTTAAAAACAACTATGATATAATAGTGAAGTTAGAAATTAAAAAGGAGAAAGCCAAAAATGAAGCGTATTGCTGTTTTGACCAGTGGTGGTGATGCCCCTGGTATGAATGCTGCTGTTCGTGCAGTTGTTCGTAAAGCAATCACAGAAGGCATGGAAGTTTTCGGAATCAACCGAGGCTATGCTGGTATGGTTGAGGGAGATATTTTCCCAATGGATGCTCACTCAGTATCTAATACTCTATCACATGGAGGAACGTTCCTCCAGTCAGCTCGTTACCCAGAATTTGCAACATTGGAAGGACAACTAGCTGGTATTGAACAATTGAAAAAACATGGTATTGAAGGTGTTGTTGTTATCGGTGGAGACGGTTCTTACCATGGAGCTATGCGTCTAACTGAGCATGGATTCCCAGCTGTTGGTATCCCAGGAACTATTGATAACGATATTGCTGGTACTGACTACACAATCGGATTTGACACAGCTGTAAACACTGCGACAGATGCTTTGGATAAAATCCGCGATACTTCATTCTCACACGGACGTACCTTTGTCGTTGAAGTGATGGGACGTAATGCTGGTGACATCGCTCTTTGGTCTGGTATTGCTGCAGGAGCTGATCAAATCATTATTCCTGAAGAAGAGTACACCATCGAAGAAGTTGTTGCTAAAGTTCGTCAAGGTTACGAAGAAAAAGGTAAATTCCGTCACTTGATCGTTTTAGCAGAAGGTGTTATGCACGCCGAGAAGTTTGTAGAACTGATGAAAGAAGCGGGAGATACAAGTGATCTTCGTGCAACTAACCTAGGTCACATCTTGCGTGGTGGTGCCCCATCTCCTCGTGACCGTGTCTTAGCATCTTGGATGGGTTCTCATGCGGTAACTCTTCTTAAAGAAGGTCGTGGTGGCCTTGCAGTTGGTATTCACAATGAGCAATTGGTTGAAAGCCCAATTCTTGGAACTGCAGAAGAAGGTGCCCTCTTTAGCTTGGGAGAAAACGGTAAGATTATTGTGAATCATCCACACAAAGCACGCCTTGACTTTGCTGCTTTGAACCGTGACTTAGCTCACTAAGCAATATTAATTTAGTTAATTCTGCCGGTAATCGGCAATTTAAAAAATAGGAGTTTCATATAATGAATAAACGTGTCAAAATCGTTGCAACACTTGGTCCTGCGGTAGAATTCCGTGGTGGTAAAAAGTTCGGAGAGCCAGGATACTGGGGTGAAGAACTTGATGTTGAAGCATCAGCTCAAAAAATTGCACAATTGATTAAAGAAGGTGCAAATGTTTTCCGCTTTAACTTCTCACACGGTGACCACGCAGAGCAAGGAGCTCGTATGGCAACTGTACGTCGCGCTGAAGAAATTGCTGGTCAAAAAGTTGGTTTCCTTTTGGATACAAAAGGACCTGAAATTCGTACAGAAGTGTTCGAAGATGGAGCTGATTTCCACACTTACAAAACTGGAGATAAACTTCGTGTAGCTACAAAACAAGGTATTAAATCAACTCCAGAAGTGATTGCCTTGAACGTTGCTGGTGCTCTTGATGTCTTTGACGATGTTGAAGTTGGTAAACAAGTTCTTGTTGACGATGGTAAACTTGGTCTTAAAGTCGTTGAAAAAGATGCTGAAAAACGTGAATTCATCGTTGAAGTTGAAAATGATGGTGTCATCGGTAAACAAAAAGGTGTAAACATTCCTTACACTAAAATTCCTTTCCCTGCTCTTGCAGAACGTGATGATGCAGATATTCGTTTTGGTCTTGAACAAGGTCTTAACTTTATCGCAATCTCATTCGTGCGTACAGCACAAGACGTTGAATCAGTACGTAACATCTTGCGTGAAACTGGCAATGAACACGTTCAATTGTTCTCAAAAATCGAAAACCAACAAGGTATCGATAACATTGACGAAATCATCGAAGCATCTGATGGTATCATGATTGCTCGTGGTGACATGGGTATCGAAGTTCCATTTGAAATGGTTCCAGTTTACCAAAAAATGATTATCACTAAAGTGAACGCAGCTGGTAAAGCAGTTATCACAGCAACTAACATGCTTGAAACAATGACTGATAAACCACGTGCAACTCGTTCAGAAATCTCTGACGTGTTCAACGCTGTTATCGATGGTACTGATGCAACAATGCTTTCAGGTGAGTCAGCTAACGGTAAATACCCAGTTGAATCAGTTCGTACAATGGCAACTACAAGTAAAAACGCTCAAACTCTTCTTAATGAATATGGTCGTTTGAACTCTGATAACTTCCCACGTACATCAAAAACTGAAGTTGTTGCTTCTGCTGTTAAAGACGCTACAAAATCAATGGACATTAAATTGGTTGTAACAGTAACTGAAACAGGTTTCTCAGCACGCCAAATCTCTAAATACCGTCCAGATGCAGATATCTTGGCTGTAACATTTACAGAAAAAGTTCAAAAATCATTGATGATCAACTGGGGTGTTATTCCAGTCGTAACTGAAAAACCAAAATCAACTGATGATATGTTTGAATTGGCTGAAAAAGTTGCGCTTGAGCAAGGTCTTGTTGAATCAGGTGATAACATTGTTATCGTTGCTGGTGTACCAGTTGGTGTATCAGGTTCAACTAACACAATGCGTATCCGCACTGTGAAATAATCAGTCCATTCTATTCCAAAAATACTAGTTCTGACTGATTAGTTATTACACGAAAAACTCAATTACTCGTTAGAAGTAATTGAGTTTTTTTGTGTTAGCACACTACCTTGTGAGAAGACTATGGGAATCAAAGATAGAAATGTGTCATTTTCAGAGATTCTCATGATAATTTAACAGAAAACATGGTATAATGATAGTATCATAAACAAGAGGAGGCACTGATGGTAAAACGTGATTTGATAACGATGATTTTTCTGACAATGATAGCCTTCTTATTGGCTGTTGGTCTGAGGATTTTTGTTTTTGAACCGTATACAGTTACGAAAGAACAGGCCAATAGTTATTTAAAATCAGATGATTATGTGGTGGCTAGTCAATTATCTACTCCTGAGTACAAAGATTTTGTCCTTTATGAAGTGGATGGAAAAGAGTATATGGGACGTGTTGTGGCTAAAGAAGGTGATGTTCCAGTCTATATGGATGATATTTTTTACCTTAATAATCAAGTTGAAAGTCAGTCCTACTTAGATGACTTAAGGAAGTCTCATTTTGATTTACATCCTGTGGACACGCCTTTTACGGCGGATTTTACTTTGGAAAGTTTAACTAATGGTGCTGAGGAGAAGGTTCCTAAAAACCAATATTTAATTTTGAATGATGACCGTCAAAATACACAGGATAGTCGAACGTTTGGACTCATTAAAAAATCTCAACTTAGAGGAGTTGTGTCATTTAAACTCTTACCTTTAGAGGATTTTGGCTTTGTCGAAGTCGAGTAATTTAAGCGAAAATGATGAGTTATTGAAATGGGTCAAGTTATTTTTGATAGTGATAACAATTTAGAGAGCAACAGCAATTCATTTAAACATGGATTTTTGTCGCTCTCTTTTTAATTATCGTTTGAAATGGAAGCACCAGATGTAACGTCTGACCAGCCGACTAGGGCTTGCCCAGAATTTTCCAAGTAGGAGGAGAGAAGTGGCTTTAAATCTTGAACCATTTCCATGACTCCTTGGAAATCACCCGAATCATCATACAACATGGTGTAGGACTGCATATAAATTTTCCCAAAAGCCTCATTTGGAATTTCCAGATGTAGGCTTTTTTCTGTGGAATGGCGGAGCTCCTGCCAGATCCAGTCGGGCAGTCTATCGTAAGATTCTGGGAAAAACGTACCATCAGGCTTATGGTTACTGTAGGTGAGTTTTAAATCCTTATCATAAAAGGCAGTCTTATATGGAAAATAATCAAGATAATTCATGATTTAAATGATAACTTTTTTCATCGGAAATAGCAAAAAAAGCGTTTTTTTAAGTAATTGTTTAAAAAAACTTCAAAAAATATTTATTTAAGTATTGACTTAACAAAAATAAAGTATTATACTACGTGTATAAAGTTAAATAAATACTTAAAAAAATATAAACGGAGATACTAATATGAAAAAGGCACTTAAAAATAAACTTTTCCTGGCAACCTTTGTTTCTGACATGATTTCAAATTTTGGTGACAGTCTTTACTATTTGGCTTTGATGAATTATGTTTTACTCTTACCAAATGCTAAGTTTGCGATTAGTTTGGTAACCTTATCTGAAAGTCTTCCAATTCTAACACGGTTTGTGATGGGGATTTGGGCAGATAAGACGAAAAACAAATTGGATACCATCATGGCAACTCAGATTTTTCGTGTCCTACTCTATATCATTGTAGGGGTAGCTATGGGTTTTGCACCTGCTCTCTGGGTAGTTTTAGTTGCTGTTATCGTCAATCTTTTCTCAGATATTTCTGGTCAATATGAATCTTACCTTTTTTCTCCCATTAGTTTGCGGGTTGTTTCAAATGATGATCGTGAAGGAGCGATGGCCTTTCGTCAAGCAGCAAGCTCCATTTTACAGATTGGTTTCCAAGCGAGTGGAGTAATACTTACCGCTTTTATGACCTACCAAAATCTCGCTTTCTTTAATGCAGGCACTTTTCTTGTAAGTATGTTAATAATGCTAGCTTTACGCCCTGCTTTATCTAAACTCCTAAAAGAAAATCCGATTAAAATGGAAGAAGTGGAAACGCCACAGAGCTTAGTTACAGAACTAAAAACTTCTTTTAAGGGAGCAATGGAAGTTATCAATGGTATTCCGGTTTTGAAAGCTAGCTTAATTACCATTATGGGAATTAATGCTATTGGGTCAACTTTGGATCCTATCATAATGGCTACTATAAAAGATTTTAAAGATTTTATCATTGTCAATCCAGCGACAACGATTGCGACAGTATCAATTATTTTCTTTGTTGGGAATATTGTTGGTTCAGTACTTTGCACAACACTTTTCAAAAAAGTCGATTTGTTAGCAATGATTAAATTGACCTTGGTACTATTAGCAGGATTCTTTGGAGCAATGGTTGTTCATCAAATTTATATGGCTTTGGTAGTCATTTTTGGAGCAGCAGTGGTTTCAGGTGGTGTTAATCCGAAATTTAGTGCCATGATGTACCGTGAAATTCCAGAGGAAAAGTTGGCGACAATTGGTTCTGGGATTGACACCTTGATGACCCTGGGAATGATTGTTAGTCGTTTCGCCTTATCAGGAATGGTTTTGGTTTTACCAGCTCAAGTTATTTCAAGCATTTACCTCTTGATTGCGCTTGCCCTTATGGTTTATACTATTAAAAAAACCTTTAAACAAAGTGAAGCAAGTGTTGAACTTGTTTCTTAGAAAGAAGAAAGCAATGGCTTATACCTATAATCAACAACGTTCTGAAATTTTTGAAATGACTATGCTGCCAGTCTTGTCCTACAGTAGGGATGAGAGTGAGTGGGATTTTACGCAAAAGGAGCTCAGCATTTTAGCAAAAGACCTTGATACCTTAGAAGAAATCTATCAGCTCTTTTTACCCTATCAAGAAAAACTGCGTAGCTATTATCTCATGGGTGCTGGTTGGTCATTCCTAACAACCTGCTATTTCTACCTACTCAATGAGGGGAGGGAGCCTTCTTCTATTGAAGAATTGCATAACTTGGTTCTAGAGCTTTCAGAAGAAGAGTTACATTATTGCTTGCGACTTTTTTTAACAGATGACACCACTAGCAAGACTGAAAATAAGGACTACTGGGAAATCTTGGAGGAAAAATCTTTTAAACCAGAACAAAAATGGCACATTCTAACCTTTAGTCAGCATTTAAAAGAGAATGCCACCAAAATGGTAGAACTGTCACGTGAATTGGTCAGTCTATATGTCCCTTATTTTGAAAAAGCTAGGTTAGAGCGAGAAACTTACGCTAAAAACTTGAATCTTGAAGCTGTTTTTAAAGATACGCAAGCTTTAAAAATGATTCAGGGAACCTTGCAGAAGGAATCGTTTGAACTCTATATTGTGAGCCCTTGGATTATTCGACTATCTGTGATTACCTTGGAGCCTTTATTTGAGAAATACAATAGTTTTCTTATTCTATCTTGTAAGATTGATGAGGTTCTCAATAGCCACAATGAATTAGATGAAGATAATTTCTCATCAGCCTTGAAAACACTAAGTGATTTAACACGTTACAAGGTTTTAGTTGCCCTAACGCAGCCACATGCTAAGAGTAAGGATATTGCTGAAGATTTGGGAATTACGAGCGCAGCTGTCTCCTTCCATAGGCAGAAACTGCAAAATGCCCAGCTCTTACTGTTTAATAGCAGCGAGAAACACACTAAATACGACCCAAACACTGAGTTAATTCAGGCGGTTGTTGATAAATTAAAAGACGATTTTAACTTAAAATAACTACTAATAAGGAGATTTTTATGAATATTAAGAATAATGGCTGGTATGATGAAACTGGTCGCAAGTTGAGTGAAGACGAAAAAGAAGCGTTGAAAAATCAAGTCAAGGATGAGCTTGATAAGGAATTAAAAGACACAGGTCTTGAAGGCTGGCTCAAAAAATTCATCAGTAAACAGTTTGATAAAACGTCAGGTGTGGTTCATGTTGAACAGGCTGAGGCTAAAAATACAGATGATGACAATAGAGAGCTTGGTGGAGAACAATTAGCTGATGAGGCCATTGCTTTAGCCATCAATAGTTTAGATATAGCCATAACTGAACTGTCAGAAAAGCTCGAACACTTAAAAGAAGAACGTGAAAAATTGATTCATAAGCGTAACAGTAGATAAGAAAACGAAATCGAGGTAGGACTAGATGTCCCACCTCGATTTCATGTTTGTGAATAGCTAAAGTTTTAAATAGGTTAGTAGAACAAATAATAGCAAAATGAGAATTCTAATTTTTTGAACGTTGAACCTCTAAATTAATTACAGAATAAACCAGGATGCACACTGAAAATCATAGACATGTAAATCCAGAATGCTAAAAGATAGAGAAGTCCTGTCATGAAGAGCCCCACTTTTCGTGTCATAAAAGAGAAGATAATGATTATAATTCCAATAATGGGAAAGACTTGTTGTGTTAGAATTAACGGAAGTGGGGTTGTCTGAATACTGATGTCCCAAGGAATAAAGAAAGCGAGAATATAGGCAGTCAATAGTAACAGTAGATAGCTGCGGTAGTGGTCGTTGATTATTTGTCTGAGCGTTAACATAGAGTCACCTTCTTTCTAGCATTTTGAAATCATTTTTCATCTTTAGGATATCAGTTCTCGTTAGAAAAAGCAAACAATAAAATGTAAACGTTGTCACATTTGTGTGTTCATTAACAATTTTAGTATTTTAAGATTCGCGGATGTCTTTTGGTTCTTTCGCTAATTATGGTTGTTATCCATAAGAAACTTTGGCTAAAAAATGAGTTCCAAAAACAAGGTTTGTAAATAACGAACGAAACAAAATATTTTTAATCAAAATTTGACAAAACAAAAACGAAAGTATAGAATATCTATGGAAGGGTGGGAAATCCACTTAGCGATGCTCTGTTTATTACTGTTAAAAACAGAGTTATAGGAAGGTCATCATAGTAAAGGCTGCTCGGCTGGAGATGACTTTTGTGATACACAAAAAATCCTTTTTCAGTCCCAGTGGCAGAAAGAGGATTTTTATGTTTAATGATATGCCCGTTTTTGACTACGAAGATATTCAGTTGATTCCTAACAAATGTATCATCAATAGCCGCTCTGAGGCAGATACATCAGTTACTTTAGGAAAGCATACGTTTAAACTTCCTGTTGTCCCTGCTAACATGCAAACCATCATTGATGAGGACGTGGCAGAAATGCTGGCTAAGGATGGTTATTTCTACATTATGCACCGTTTTGATGAAGCGTCGCGCAAGCCATTTATCAAACGCATGCATGAGCAAGGGCTTATCGCCTCAATCTCAGTAGGTGTGAAAGACTATGAGTACGATTTTGTGACGAGTTTGAAAGATGATGTGCCAGAGTTTATCACGATTGATATTGCACATGGCCACGCTGAGAGTGTTATTAAGATGATTAAACACATCAAGGCTGAGCTTCCTGACACTTTTGTGATTGCTGGTAACGTGGGAACGCCTGAAGCTGTCCGTGAGTTGGAAAATGCTGGTGCGGATGCGACGAAAGTAGGGATTGGTCCTGGTAAAGTATGTATCACTAAGGTTAAGACTGGTTTTGGTACAGGTGGTTGGCAATTAGCCGCACTTCGTTGGTGTGCCAAAGCTGCGCGTAAACCAATTATTGCAGACGGTGGTATCCGTACGCACGGAGACATTGCTAAGTCAATCCGTTTTGGTGCTAGCATGGTTATGATTGGTTCTCTCTTTGCGGGTCATATCGAAAGCCCAGGGAAATTGGTTGAAGTCGATGGCGAAACCTTCAAAGAATATTTTGGTTCTGCTTCAGAGTACCAAAAAGGTGAGCACAAAAACGTTGAAGGTAAGAAAATCCTCTTGCCAACAAAAGGCCATTTGAAAGATACTTTAATTGAGATGGAGCAAGACCTTCAAAGTTCGATTTCATATGCTGGTGGTCGTGATGTGGAAAGCTTGACACGCGTCAACTATGTTATCGTGAAGAACTCTATTTGGAATGGGGATTCTATTTAAATCTCTTGAAATTACCTAGTAAAGTGGTATAATAAGGAACAATAAAAACTTATTTATGTTGTGAATTGGCACAACGTTTCTACAAGACACCGTAATGTCTAACAATAAGTCTACTTTGTTCAGTTTCCAAAGGGATAGATTTACTGTTTTATTCAGATTACGGAGGTGTTTACCATGTGTAAGCATCTCTTTGTCTTTTACGGCTAATGTTAGAATTGACTAATTGATATTAAAAGGAGTTATGATGCAATTATTAGAAGACCGTATTTTAAAAGATGGAAATGTCCTTGGTGAAAATATTTTAAAAGTGGACTCTTTTTTAACCCATCAAGTTGATTATAAATTGATGAAGGAAATGGGTAAGGTATTTGCAGATGCTTACAAGGATTCTGGCATTACTAAGGTTGTAACTATTGAGGCCTCTGGTATTGCACCAGCAGTGTACGTGGCAGAAGCTCTTGATGTACCGATGATTTTTGCGAAAAAGCATAAAAACATCACCATGACAGAAGGTATTCTGACAGCAGAAGTTTATTCCTTTACTAAGCAGGTTACAAGCACAGTTTCAATTGCAGGTAAGTTTCTCTCAGCTGATGATAAGGTGCTTATCGTCGATGACTTTTTGGCAAATGGCCAAGCTGCTAAGGGGCTTATTGACATTATTCAGCAAGCAGGTGCAGAAGTTGTTGGTGTTGGGATTGTCATTGAGAAATCATTTCAAGATGGTCGTAGCCTTTTGGAAGAACAAGGTGTACGTGTGACTTCATTAGCTCGTATTGCTAAATTTGAAAATGGTCAGGTTGTTTTTGACCAAGCAGATGCTTAAAGAATAAAAAGTGTTAAAAACAGAAAATGGCTTAGAGTGACGTTATCGAGAAACGTTGATTCTAAGCCATTTTATAGTGTTAAAATTTTTAGAAAAGCCCATCCTTATTCTTTTGAGGTTTTCATAAGATAAAGAAAATAGGGAGCGCCGATGAGGGAGACAACGAGTCCAGTTGGAATACCTGTTCCGACAAGGAAGACACGACCGATAGTATCTGCAATCAAGAGGATAAGCATACCCATTAAGAAGGTTATGGGGAAAAGGATAAGATGATTTCCTCCAACAAATCGTCTACTGATGTGACCTGAAATCAATCCAATAAAGGTGATATTGCCAACAATAATCACGCTAAGGGAGGCAAGTGCTGTTGAGAGAAGGAGTGTTATCAACCGTTCTTTTTGAAGATTGAGACCAAGTGCGGTAGCGGTTTGTTCGTTAAGGGTCATGATATTGAGGGAACGGCTACGGCTATAAGAGAGCCCCAAAAGTAAGATTAGGAAAGGACTAAGAAGTGCTAAGGTTTTCCAGTTGTCGCCAGAAATCTGCCCACTAAGCCAATTGATGATGTAATCAACTTTGAAACGGTCGATATTTCCAATAATGGACACCATAAGTCCAGACAACATGATGGATAGACCTACACCAGTGATAATGAGACGGATAGGATCAATATCATGATTTGGTTTTCGGCTAATGAAATAGACAATCATAACAGTTGTCAATGCTCCTAGCATAGCCATTAATGGCAGGAGGGTAATAAACTGGGGAGCTGTTGTCTTAAAAATAGAAATGGCAAGGGCAATGATGAGCCCAGCGCCAGCATTTATGCCTAAAATCCCAGAATCGGCAAGAGGATTTCTAGTCAGTGTCTGCAATAATAGACCGGAGATAGCCAATGAAGCCCCGGCTATTAGAGCAGCGAGTATGCGAGGAAGACGAATAGTTAAGATGATTAGTCTTGTTTTGTCGTCTGTTTGTCCTAGCAAGGTTTTGATAACTGTTACTAAAGATAGGTGACTACTCCCTAGAGATAAGGAGAGGAGGGCTAAAAAGAGTGTTACTAGGATTAAGAGAATGAAAATGCGCTTAAAGTGAGTGGTTGTCTGATTCATAGTGACCTCCGTTTCATCAGCCATAAAAAGCAGGGCAGACCAATCAGTGAAACCATGGCACTTAACGGAGTTTCATAGGGTGGGTTGATGGTGCGACAGAGAAGGTCAATCCAAAGCATAAAGGTTGCCCCTAAAAAAGCAGTCATTGGCAGAATTTGCCGGTAATTGCGAGGACAAAAGAATTTGATAATATGAGGAATAATCAGTCCAACAAAGGCAATAGTTCCAGCTAAAGCTACCGCAGAAGCAGATAATAAGAGAACGAGCCCTAACCAGAAAAGGGTCATGATAAAAGTTTTTTGTCCAAGACTTTTTGCGACAGTCTCATTGAGACTAAGAATGGTTAGTTGGTGGGAAAATAGCTGCGCTAAGATAAGGCTTACCAAGATGATAGGAGCGAGAATACTAAGCATTTTCCAATTGACAGCAACAAGTCCTCCAGATTGCCAGCCGATAATGGTGGTAGCAAGGTTGAAGGTGATGGTAAAAATTTGACCAAGTGCTGTAAAGAGGGCAGAAATCATTGTCCCTGCTAAAATCAACCGTAATTGATTGTAGCCTCTTTTGGGATCGTAAGAAAGTGCGAAAACCATAAGGGTAGCAAGTGTAGAGCCTAGCAAACAAATCAGGACAATCCATGTATAATGAAGTTGTCCGAAAACGGCATAGGCTATCACTAAAGCCAATCCAGCGCCAGCATTGATTCCCAAAAGACCAGGATCGGCGATTGGGTTTCTGGTAACGCCTTGTATGATAGCACCAGCTTGAGCAGTAGCAGCTCCGATCAAAAGACTGGCGATAATTCGAGGTAGTCGGATATCAATCATGACATCTTGAAGGTCAGAATTGGTAAAGGGGTGCCGAAAGGTCGTCAGAAGATCTTGGTGTGAGAAATGAATCGCACCAAAGCGTAAACTAGCGTAGCAGCCTAATAGCAGTAAGAGGCTAGTGATGAAAAAAACAAGCCAAAAGAGATGTTTTGGCTTATTGAGTGTTTTGTATAGAGAAATCATTTTTCTTTTCTATTGTTGTTAGGAATACTTAAAACTAAGTCATTATTGTTGTGTTTTAGAGATTGCTTCGGTTAACACTTCTAGCTCATGTTCAAGGCTAACAGGATCTGTAAAGTAGAAGACATTCGCATCTACCTTGATGACATGATTTTTTTGTACCGCAGGGATATTTTTCCAAAGGTCACTTTCGTAGAGGCTTGCACCTGTCTCTTCATTTTCAGCGGCTACAAGCACATAATCGCCAATGTAGTTTGGAAGAACTTCACGTGAGACTTCGAGGTAACCTGTCGGAAAGACTTCTTTTTCCACAGCTTCAGGCGCCTGGTAGCCAAAGGCTTGATAGATAATCTCACCACCACGTCCCCAGTTGTTGCCAAAGAGGTAAAATTGTTTTTCAAAAAGTCCCATAACGGTAAAGGTAGCATCTTTTCCAGTGGCATCGTGAACAATTTCTTTGGCTTCGCTAACTTTTTTCTCCCAAGAGGCTAACCATTTTTTAGCGTCATCTTCTTTTCCAAAAATGTGACCGAAGTCAGTCATCATTTGGAGGTAGTCATGTTTACCATATTCAACAACGACAAGTGGGGCAATTTTTTCAAGTTGATCTAGGTTTTGTTCGGTTGAACCTACCACAATCACATCGGGTTCGGTAGCTGCTAGGGCCTCAAGGTCCGTCGGTAACATGATTTCAGCAGATTTAATAGCATCAGAGAAGACAGGATTTTTCTGATCATAGGTTGTTGCTGCTACGATATTGAAGCCAAGTTTGAGCAAATAGCCAGTGTAAGATGATGCCATGCTTGCGACACGTTTTGGACTTTCAGGAACCTCACCACGGTAACTGATACCTTCGATTTTAGGCATTTTGGAAATAGCAGAGCTACTTGATTGTGACTGCTCAGCCTTTTCTTTGGATGATGTTGAACAAGCCACAAGAACAAAGATAGCCATGAGGCTAAGTAAGAGTGATAGTGTTTTTTTCATAGGATTTCCTTTTCTAATAAATGATAGGTGAGTAAAATAGGACGCTGACTGTCTGGGTCAGAAACGATATGAGACTTAATATTAAAAATCTCTTCTAAAATAGTTGTTGTCATCACCTTTTCAGGTGGTCCCTGGTGCTTAATTGTCCCATCTTTCATGGCAATCAAATGATCAGAGAAACGAGAGGCTAAATTAAGGTCATGTAGGACCATGATAATCGTTTTCTGGTTATCGTGATTCAGTTTTTTGAGCAATTCTAGGACTTCCAACTGATGATTCATGTCTAGGTAAGTCGTTGGCTCATCTAGAAAAATCGTATCGGTATCTTGAGCAAGTGCCATAGCAATCCACACACGCTGGCGTTGCCCACCAGACAAACTATCTACCTTTACATTGGCATAGCTGACCACTCCAGTAACTTCCATCGCCCAGTAGATTTTTTCACGGTCTTCTGGCGTGAGGGTTCCTAGATATTTTTGATGAGGGAAGCGGCCGTAGGAGACCAGTTCATAGACGGTAATGCCTTGCGTTGCTTCTAAAACTTGGGGAAGGAGGGCTATCTTTTTAGCGACTTCTTTAGTTGGTAGTTTTGCGATTGACTGACCATCTAAAAAAATGTGTCCTGTATTTGTAGGAATAATACGGGTCAGTGCTTTAAGGAGTGTCGATTTTCCAGACCCATTGCTACCAATGATCGTTGTAATCGCTTGGCTAGGCAATGCTAAGTTCAGCTGATCAATGATAGGGCGCTGGCCATAGGAAACAGAAATCTGTTTTGCCTCAATATGTGACATAATACTCCTTTCTGGTGGTTTTGAAAACCAAGATAGAGCTATTATACCATAATAAAAAGCCTCAGAAAGGCTTTTGAGTAGATTGGAATGGTTTCAAATAAGCTACCCTAAATCGCGTTTCGCGATCTCAAAATCACCTAGGTAAGCTGTTTTTTCACCGTTTACGATTTGGTAAGCATCGGCTCCTTTTCCAGCGATAATCACAGCATTGGTGCCGTTTTGTGTTAATTGCAGAGCTTCTTTGATAGCAGTTTCACGGTCAATAATAATCGTGACAGGGCGGTTGATATGCTCAGCAATTTCTTGAGAAATAGCCATAGGGTCTTCAAAATTTGGGTCGTCAGCTGTCAAAATCACTTGTAAATGAGGATGTTTATTAATCACATAACCAAAATCAGCTCGACGACTTTCTCCTTTATTGCCAGGCGCTCCGAGAATCAAATGAATGGTTCCTTTTTGGTGTTCTTCAACGACAGAAAGAAGTTTTTCAAGACTATCGCCATTATGTGCGTAATCAACAAATACCTTAGCCCCGTTTGACTGGGTTAAAACTTCCATACGCCCAGGAACAGTTGTAGTGGCAATTCCTCTTCGGATATCTTCTAAGCTAGCTCCCAAACGTAAGCTTGCTAGTCCAGCAGCAACTGCATTTTCTTGATTAAAATGACCAATCAGTTGAATGTCGTAGTGTCCAGATAATTGACCATTAAGGTTAAAGCTAAAGGCTTGACTGTCTAGAATAGTATTTTCAGAGTGAGAACCATAGAAATCATGAGGCGTATTTTTTACTTGCTCTTTGACAATCTCAAAATGATCCATATCGCTGTTGACGACCACAGCTCTGCTATTTTCCATCAAAAGGCGCTTGTGATAAAAATAATCGGCAAAGTTAGGGTGTTCAATCGGACCAACATGGTCGGGACTGATGTTGAGAAAGACACCAACATCGAATGTCAGTCCATAAACACGATCAACTAGGTAGGCTTGGCTAGAAACTTCCATAACAAGATGAGTCATGCCGTTATCAACCGCTTGTCGCATCATACGAAACAAGTCAAGGTTTTCAGGTGTTGAGAATTGAGATTTGAAGAAGGTTTTGCCATTGTCTAAGGTAGTATTCATGGTAGAAAGCAGAGCGGTTTGGTGGTTTTGCCTTAGAATATTAAAGGCAAAATAGGCTGCTGTTGTCTTTCCTTTTGTTCCTGTAAAAGCAAGGAGCTTTAGCTGATTTTGAGGATAATCATAGAATGCCATACCGATAAGGCTCATGGCCTTTTTGACATCAGAGACAATGATAGCAGGAATACCAACTTCATAGTCAATTTCAGAAACATAGCACTTTAACCCTTGTAGCACAGCTTGTTCCAAAAATTCGCGTTTAAAGGCAGCGCCTTTGGCGAAGAAAAGGGTTGAAGCATCAACGTCGCGACTATCATAGCTAATCTTTGAAAAGGTTAAATCTGTTAAGTGGTAATGAAAGGTTCCGTCAATCAGAACTTCTCGAAAATTATGGTCTTCTTTAAGGATAGTAAGAATTTGTTCAATTGTAATCATACCTCTATTTTAGACCTAATGTTCATAATTTACAAGTGGCAGGCAAAAGTTTATAATAGGAAGCAAAACAAGTACAGAAATGAGAAGGTTATGTCAGAAACACAGCAATCAAAAATGGACAATCAGCAGTCGAAAATGGTTCGAGGGATGGCATGGTTGACAGCTGGTAATTTTATTAGTCGGTTGATTGGTATCATTTATGTCATTCCTTGGTTGGCGTGGCTAGGACCTCATGCGGATGCTGCCAATGGTTTATGGGGAATGGGATACAATATCTATTCTATTTTTTTGTCTGTTTCCACAGTTGGGATTCCAGTTGCGATTGCTAAACAAATTGCCAAATACAATGCGATTGGAAAAATCGAAACGAGCTACTACCTCGTTCGTGAGTTCCTTAAGCTCATGCTTTTAATGGGAGCATTCTTTGCTGGAGTGATGTATTTTGCTGCTCCGCTTTTAGCTAAGTTATCGGGCTCTGAGGTTGATTTAATTCCTGTTATGAGGAGTTTATCTTGGGCGGTGCTATTTTTCCCAGTGATGAGTGTTCTAAGAGGAGTATTTCAAGGAACTAATAATTTGCGTCCTTATGCAACAAGCCAAGTGGTGGAGCAGATTCTTCGTGTGATTTGGATTTTGTTAACGACCTTCTACATCATGACATTTGGATCGGGTGATTATAAAGTAGCGGTTGTTCAATCTACCTTTGCGGCATTTATCGGAATGTTAGGAAGCCTTGCTGTATTGATTTTCAGCCTTCATCGTGAAGGAGTTTTGATGAAGATTCTAACAGCGAAAAAAGGTGAGGAAAAAACAGACACCTTATCGTTAGTGATTGAAACCACAAAGGAGGCTATTCCATTTATTGTTGTTGGTACAGCCTTTCAGACTTATCAATTACTGGATCAGATGACCTTTATCAACACCATGTCTCTTTTTACCTCTGCGACAAAAGAAACCCTTTTAACCTTATATGCTTACATGTATTCTAATCCTAATAAAATTATTATGATTATTATTGGGGTGACGGTTTCGATGGGGTCTGTGTCTATTCCGCTGATTACGGAAAATTTTGTTAAGAAAGACCAGAAAGCGACAGCGAGCCTTATTCTGAATAATTTACAGATGCTCACTATTTTCTTAGTGCCAGCCGTGTTTGGCTCAATTATTCTAGCTCGTCCACTCTATACGGTCTTTTATCCAGCTCCTAAGGGGTTGGCCATTCAGCTGTTTATTGTTAACCTTTTACAGATTTTTGCCATGGGATTCTATGCTCTGTTTGGACCAGTTATTCAGGCCTTGTTTGAAACGCGTAAAGCTATGCTGTATTTCCTTTATGGTTTTCTTGTGAAGCTTGTTCTTCAAGTGCCTTTTATCTGGCTGTTCGGTGCCTACGGTCCCCTGTTTACAACAATTATTGGCCTGTGCGTGTCAACCTATCTAATGTCTAAGAAGGTTCATGACATGATTCACTTTAATTGGAAACGATTTGTCAAAAATGCGATCTTAATTCTTCTGATGACAGCGGTTATGGCTCTCATCGTTGGTGGCGTTGAATTAGCTTTGGTGCGAGTGTTACCTGTCACTGGTAAGGTGAGTAGTCTGATTCATCTTATTGTTGGTGGAGGAATAGGTGTGCTTGTCTATGGTTATCTGGCGCTTTTAACCAATCAAGCAGATAAATTAATCGGCAATAGCCGTGCGGAGAGCTTCCATCGTAAATTGAAAATTGCCTCTAGAGGTTAGGGATGCCCTAACTTCTTTTTGCTATAGTTTGAAACTATATCTATATCTGTTTACAAACTAACGCTAGAGACTTGTTTTCATGGTAAAATAGAGGATAGGAGATGAAATGAGGAGATATAATATTATGGTGAAAAAACTGAAAATTGATACGATTTTAGCCCATGCGGGGATTAAATCAGATAAAGCTACGGGAGCCTTGGTTAGTCCCATTCATTTTTCGACGACTTACCAACATCCCGAATTTGGAAAATCCACAGGTTTTGATTATACCCGTACTAAAAATCCAACGCGTAGCACTTTGGAAGAAACACTTGCTGCTATTGAAAAAGCCGATTATGCGATTGCGACAAGTTCTGGTATGAGTGCGGTTGTTCTTGCTATGGAAATTTTTCCAGTTGGTAGTAAGGTGGTAGCTGCGCGTGATTTATATGGTGGTTCTTTTCGCTGGTTTAACCAACAAGAAGCGCAAGGGCGTTTTAGATTTACTTATGCCAACGATGAAGAGGAAATGATTGCGGCTATTTCTGATGAGACAGATATTGTTTACATTGAAACACCAACTAATCCTCTCATGGTAGAATTTGATATTGCCAAAATTGCCAAGGTGGCTCATGAGCATGGAGCTAAGGTTTTGGTTGACAATACCTTTTATAGCCCAATTTACCAAAATCCAATTCCGCTAGGAGCTGACCTTGTCATTCACTCAGCAACCAAATATTTAGCTGGACATAACGATGTTTTAGCTGGGGCTTTGATGACAAACGATAAAGCGATTTATGAGAAGCTCTATTATAACCTCAATACAGGTGGTCCAGTCTTGTCACCGTTTGACAGTTACATGGTGATGCGTGGTTTGAAAACCTTGAAACTACGTATGGAAAAATCGACGGAAAATGCTCAAAAACTAGCGTCAGCCTTGTCCCAAAATCCTGCGGTCAAAGAAGTCCTTTACACAGGAAAAGGGGGCATGATTTCGATTAAGGTGGCTGATGAAGCGAAAATTCCAACCATTTTGAATAACCTAGAGGTTTTCACATTTGCAGAAAGTTTGGGTGGTGTGGAGAGCTTGATTACTTATCCGACGACACAGACCCACGCGGATATCCCTGCAGAAGTCCGTACCAGCTATGGTTTGACAGATGACCTCTTGCGACTTTCTATTGGGATTGAGGATGTCGAAGATCTTTTAGCTGACCTCGAGCAGGCGCTTGAAAGATAGGAGGCACTTATGACTTACCATTTTACAGAATTTCCAGATCGTACCTTGTCCAATGCCTATAAATGGCAAAAAGCTGCCGCTGATAAGGACTTGATTCCCTTGTGGATTGCGGATATGGACTTTATCACCTTTCCAGAAATGACAGCTGCGCTGGAGGCATTTGCAAAGCAAGGAGTCTATGGCTACGATGGACCAAAGGATAGTCTCTATCAAGCCATTTTAGACTGGGAAGAAACGCAGCATGGTTACAAGGTTGCAAAAGAAGATGTGGTTCTCATCGAAGGGGTCGTTCCTGCTATCTCAGTAGCTATTCAGGCTTTCACAAAAGAAGATGAGGCAGTTCTTATCAATACGCCAGTCTATCCTCCATTTGCACGCACGGTGACCCTTAATAATCGTCGGTTGATCAACAATTCCTTAGTAGAGAAAGATGGGCACTTTGAGCTGGATTTCGTTCAGCTTGAAAAAGACATTATTGACAATGAGGTCAAGCTATATGTTTTTTGCAGTCCTCATAATCCAGGAGGACGTGTTTGGACAGCAGAAGAACTACTGCAGGTTGGGCAAATTTGCCAAAAACATGGGGTTATCTTAGTGTCTGATGAAATTCATCAAGATTTAACACTTTTTGGACATCAGCACCATTCTTTCAATACGGTTTCACCTGACTTTAAAGAGTTTACGATTATCCTAAGCTCTGCGACCAAGACCTTCAATATTGCAGGAACAAAAAATTCGTTTGCACTTATTGAAAATGAGGTGTTGCGCAAGCTTTTCCAAAAGCGTCAGTTAGCTAATAACCAGCACGAGGTGTCAAGTCTTGGATTATTGGCAACCGAAGTGGCTCTGCGAGAAGGATTGCCTTGGTTGAAGGAGTTAAAAACAGTCTTGGAGACTAATGTTAACGTGGTTTGTGACGCCTTAGCCCAAACGAAAATTAAAGTTATGAAACCAGAAGGGACCTACTTGATGTGGCTAGATTTCTCCGAAATAGGACTTTCTCATGAGGAAGTGGCAGAAGTCTTAGCTGACAAGGCAAAACTCCAACTCAATGACGGATTGACCTTTGGTAGAGAAGGAAAAAATCATTTCCGTTTGAATGTAGCAGCACCAACAACATTGATACAGAAGCCTGCGAACGTTTGGTGAATACTTTTGGGTGAGAATAAATCAAAGAGTCTGGGATTATTATCCCAGACTCTTTCGAAATCCAACAAAAGAACTGTTCAATTGGAAGTTCTTTTGTTTTTTATACTCATTCAAAATCAAAATTAGAATTTTAGAACCTCTAATATCATTGAAATAATGATAAGCGTAGCAAGAAAAAATGTTTCTTTCACTACAGTGGTATTCTTAGTAGTGAAACTCAAAAGGAGGTTTTGATGTTGACTTTGTCAACTCTATTTCCCACCTCGAAAGGTTCCCTGAACCTTTTGAGCGTCCGTACTTTTAAGAAAAAAACAAGAAAGTAATTTTTAAATTTGGTGTTAAGTATTAAAATGATTATACTCTTCTATCTCTTCTTCAAGAGTAGTAACTAATTGATTTTCACCAGTCAATTTCAAAAGGGTCATACCTTTTGAAATAAGCTCATCATCATTTTGGCAAATGCCGAGGCGAACTTGGGAGAAACCAAGTGCATCAAAACGTTTTAATTCTTGAGCAATTTCAAGAGATTTGAGAGTAATTGATTCACATTGTTTAAAATGATGATTTTTAAAATAGATAGTCGATAGATTACCTAGTAAAGAAAGTTGAAAAGATTTTATATCGTGAAAGTTTTTGTATCGCTCCAAGTTTTCAAGAATTCTTTTTGTGATGTGAGGTAATGTTTCCATATCAAAATAAAAAAGAATTATTGCCAGTAACCGTAAATCATTTCCATACCAAGAGTCCATAGGTTCTAAATGTTTCCAAATTGATGTAGCTAGCCCATGTAAATAATCATTACTCTTTAATCCCTTAATACGAATTTCTGTAATTACCTGCAATGAACGATAAAGATTTTGAATAGGAACATCGTGATGTGTTTTGAGAAAATTTTCGCAGTCCTTGAGTAAAGGTAATAAATCTTGTACCTCTATGGTGGAGTTTTGGCTTTGAATTGTAGTGATAATTCTTTCTCGTTGATCAGGTTTGAACTCATTACAAATATATTTAAATTCAGATAGACTCATATCAATCTGTTCAAGAAGAAAGACCATATTATCAAAGTTAGGAATAACTTTCCCACTCTCTATTTTTGCTAGCGTAGAACGACTAATAATTTCTCCACAAACATCGTTTTGGGTTAATCCTTTTGATTTTCGAATCATTTTATAAACTTGACCATAATCCCAACGCATAAATTCTCCCTATAAAATGTGAATATGTTACACATTCTGAAAATTTAGATATTTGATGTGCTATCATTATACCAGAAATTGGAGGAGAAAGGTATGAAAAATAAAATACGGTCGTGGATTATAATTTGTATTTTACTATTAGCTATTGTTTTAGTGAAAGATTTAGATCCCTGGGGAGACATTCCATCGTGGTGGTAAGTGTAGTAAGGAATAAAATAGAATAGTAGGTAAGTCCCATGAGCTAAGATTCTAAATGTTAATTAAAATTTTCATAAAAGTACTATTACCGTTATCACTAAGAGTATCTTAAGAAAGGTGTGTTAAATATGAAAAATGTGAAAACTTATATTTGTGCAGGTGCATTGTTGTTAATGGTAGGGACAAATGTAGCAAGTGCCTATGAAATTGGAGAATTTTCTAATTTCAGAATTACAACTGCCTATGTTAGGACTGGTTATATCAATAAAGAAAATGCAGGGGCTGAGTACATAATGAATTTAAATCTTAGTCTTAATCTTTTCTTTATCCAATGACTGTAAAGCATTGTTTAGTAAATTCGAATGGAGAAGATCGTAGCGGTACATCATTGACAACCTGTGGAACTCGATCAACACATGGGAATTGGGCAACAGCGGGATATGTTTATGCTGCAGATATGGCAAGACAGAACTGGTGGGATGGCGCAGCAGCTATAACAGGAAGTTGGTCGCCAAACTAATAATTGAGAGGTTCGGTACTTTTATGAAAATTAATTTTTTGAACCTAGTAAGACATAAGTTTTTATATTTCTTACTAGGTTTAGTTTTTATCTTATTAGTCTATCGTGATTATATTACTACTTATTTATTTTTTGACGCCAATGCACCTGATTTAGCTAATTTTGACGGAATAGCTATAAAAAATGAATTATTACGTTCTAATCTAGATATAAATGTTTTACTATTCAATGTAGGATTTTATCAGTCCTTTCTTCTGCCAATTATTATTTCTTTACTGGGATTTAATTATGTTACTCTGAAAACTAAATTTATAAAATTATCAATTGGCAAGAACGATTGTTATTTTAAATTTCGGAAGCACCTTTCTTGGCAATTAGCAAGTCTTCCAGTTCTACTGTATCTAATAATTGTTGGTATTGTTGTAATCATTACCATGCTGGCAGGAACTTTTCAATTATCTGGTAAAGAGCACTTACTGTCAGAAACAAGTGTTTTACGCTATTTCTTGAATAGTGATTTAATTCTGTTTATATTTTCAATCATTTTGGTTTGTGTGGCTATTTTTGTGAATAGTTTATTTCTGTTTAAAATAATAGATGTTTTACAAAATCCAATAAAATCTGCGATTGATTACCTCATGTTTATTTGGCTTGGATCCATAATTCTATATCATTTCATGCCTTTTTATTTAGTTCCTATGACGACTTTTATGATAACTAGTTATGGGAATCTAGATATCCAAACTCTGCTTTTACCCTATTGCTTTTATATGTGTGGCTATGCTATTTTAAAAAAATATGAAGATGAGATTTAAATTTACTAAGAGTTGCTTCCGAAAAATAATTGTCTTAATGGTAAGAGCGGCTCTTCTTTCCATATTAACGTGGCTGTTGTTAAAAAGAGTCTCTGAGAATTTTAGTCATATTATTGATTTTCGGACTTTTTTTGAAAATGAATTACTTTCTCTGCTTACCTATGACGAGTTTGGAAGAAGTCAGTTAGATATTTCGAAAATGTTGACCACAAGCTCTATATTTTTAGTTGGTTGTCTGTCATCTTTAATGTTTGTCTGGGAATTGTTAAACTCTTATCGAGCACTTATCCTTTACAAATCACAATCTTACATATGTTTTACCCAAAAACGGATATTGTTGGTGGCTTTATTTTATCTACAAGATTTAATGGTTTGGTTGGTGGGCTTGCTTCCTCTATATTTCTATTTTAAAAATACTGAATTTTTCATTCTCCTAGGAAGGTTAATGCTAATTTATTTGATTTTTATAACTTTGATTGCTCTAATCAGTAACAATTCAACGATAGCTTTTTTACTATTTTTTGTTTTACTAATTTTTCAAAAGTTGATAATCTCTAGTGCTCTGATAAGTTGTTTAGGAGGTGCTGTTCTTATAGTGATACTGGGGAGTGGTATCTTAGAAAAATATCTAGAAAAGGATGGTATGTGATGTTAGAAATAAAAAAAGGGTATAAGTGCTATTATAAACAGAATATTTTAAATAACGTAAACTTACGTTTTGAACCTCAAAATATTTATGGATTAAAAGGTGATAATGGTTCTGGAAAGACTGTTTTACTCAAGCTCTTAGCAGGAACTATCCGTCTTGATAGAGGGGATGTATTTCAAAATGGGATTAGTTATGGTAAAAATTTAAGATATATTCAAAATGCTGGAATTGTTATTGAAAAGGTGGAATTTTTATCCTACCTTACATTAAAAGAGAATCTGGAGTTGTTAAAATTTCTTTCACCTAATATTACGAATGATGATATTGATTACTGGATTGATTATTATAATCTGTATGACTTTGAAAATATAAAATATAATCATCTTTCATTGGGGACACAGCAGAAAATGGGGCTAATTCAGGCATTTATACACAAACCAGATGTTCTTCTTCTAGACGAACCGATGAATGCTTTGGATGAGAAGAGTGTTTTGTTAACTAAGAAAGTGATTTTGTCTTATAGAGATAAAAAGAATGGTTTAGTTATCTTGACTTCGCATATTTCAGAAAATATCACAGACTTGTGTAATGAGATATTTTTATTAGAAGAGGGAGAGGTTAAAGTGGTTAAAGAATAGTTGCTCACTCCCCGAATCTTTCATAGAAGTGTCACAAAACATTCAATCAGAGTCAAGTTAAAATGTTCCTTTATTGAAAATCGCCTATTTGGCGATTTTTTGCTATAATGTGGGAAAAGCAGGAGGTACTCCCGTGGAAGTAAGGAAGATTAGCCTAGAGGATAAAAATGCATTTCAGAGGTTTGAAGAAGCCATGTTGAGGGATAAGCAAATCAACCCTTTTGTGGAATGGTGGGAGACTGCTAATTTTGAAAACTATGTTGCAGATAGCGATGTTTCTGAGGTGAAGAAAGAAGGGCAATCGTGGTCAACCTTTACTCGATATTTTGCTTTTGAGGATGAACAAATTTTAGGAATGTTGATTTGTTTTTGGGAAATCCAGCATCCTGATTGTCAAAAATTAGGGCATTTAGGTTATATGGTAGCTCCAGCTTTTAGGAAGCAAGGTGTGGCTTTTGAGTTAGTTCAGTATGGACTTGAACGCTATCGTGAAAAAGGAATTTCTAATATCTATATTGCCATGGATGAGAAAAATGTAGCTAGTCGTAAAACAGCTGAAAAAGCAGGTGGAATACTATTAGGAACTTTTGATATTAATCATCAAGGACAAAAAATCCAGTCAGTTAACTATGAGGTACATTTATGATCGAGATAAGACGATTAGAAGTTAGTGATGAAGCCGCTTTTCGCAGGTTTCAGGAGATTTTGTTGGAAGAAAAGGAACGTAATCCTTTTGTAGAAACCAAAAAAGTGGACGATTTCGCAGCCTATCTTGCTAAATGCCGTCAAAATGAAGTGGATACTGGTAATCCTGACTGGGCGACGTCAACGAATTTTTATTACTTTTTGAATGGCGAGATTGTGGCAAGAATTGGTTGTCGTTGGGAATTAAAAGGTGACTTAGCTCGCGTTGGTGGGCATATTGGTTATGTGACGAGGACTGACTATCGTGGGCGTGGTATCATGGCAGAACTAGTAACCTTTGCCCTAAAAGAATATGCCAAACGTGGTATCACAGAGGTGCTCATTACGGCGCGTGAGGACAATATCCCTAGTAGAAAAACGATTGAACATTTTGAAGCGAGATTGGATGGTTTTGCTGAGGATAATGGCCATCGCTACGCACGGTATTGGGTAAAGACAGGAGAATAAGATGGGAAAGACGACCTTTATTTGGGATTTTGATGGGACTTTGGTAGAATCGTATGAGGCTATTGAAGATGTTTTAACCCTGTTGTATCAGGTTTACGATTTTCCGTTTAATCGTGATTTTGTGATGTCCTATGTCATTGAAACGTCAATCGGTCAGCTTTTAAGAGATCTTTCTCAAGAGCATAACATTTCCTTTGACGAGTTGCTTAGCTTTTTTAATAAAGAGCAAGAAGCTCGTGACCATATGATTTCCCTTATGCCTGGGGCTAAAGCGGTGCTTGAACAAACTTCTGAGGTAGGAATTCAACATTTTATCTATACCCATAAAGGTGCCTCCACAGGAGCAGTGCTCAACAATTTGGGAATAGATGGCTATTTTACAGAAGTTATCACCTCAGCTAATGGCTTTAAGCGTAAACCACATCCAGAAGCTGTAACCTATTTGATGGAAAAATATCAGCTAGATAAAGCCAACACCTACTACATTGGGGATCGTTGTTTAGATGCTGAAGTCGCTATAAATGCTGGTATCAAGTCTATCAATTTACGTGTAGAAGATTCAGATTTCAATACAAAGATTGATGAGTTAATAGATATTGTTCGTATATTTCCTCTTTAGATGTATCGTGTGAGCAAAATGTTAGGCAAATTGACTAAATATTGATAGAGTTAGGCTATATTGTTCTTAACTCTTTTTTTAGTTGATGGAGGTTTTTGTGAAAAAAACAAATCGATATGTTGTGGCTGTATGTGGGGTCTTGCTTCACTTGATGTTAGGTTCTACCTATGCTTGGAGCGTGTACCGCAATCCAATTGTCAGTGAAACAGGATGGAGCTTATCGTCAATAGCGTTTGCCTTTTCTCTAGCAATTTTCTGCTTAGGCTTATCAGCTGCCTTTATGGGACGGCTGGTTGAAAAATTTGGACCTCGCGTAACAGGTTCGATTTCAGCAGTCCTTTATTCCCTTGGAAATGTTTTGACTGGCTATGCTATTGCTCAAGAAGAATTATGGTTACTTTATCTCGGTTATGGCATTTTAGGTGGTCTTGGTTTAGGTGCGGGCTATATTACACCAGTGTCGACAATTATTAAATGGTTTCCTGATAAGAGAGGTTTGGCTACTGGACTTGCTATTATGGGATTTGGCTTTGCTTCTTTGTTAACAAGCCCTGTTGCTCAGTATCTCATTGAGACGCAAGGTCTGGTCAATACTTTCTATTTGTTAGGTGGCTTATATTTTGTGGTGATGATAACAGTTTCTCAATTGATTAAAAGACCAACTCAAGAAGAATCTAAACGACTCGCTGCTAATGCTAAAGACGCTAAAAAAGCAGATTTAACAGTAGGCATGACTGCCAATGACGCTCTGAAAACAAGAGAATTTTACATTCTTTGGATGATCTTATTTATCAACATTGCTTGCGGTCTAGGAATCATTTCAGTGATTGCTCCGATGGCTCAGGATTTAACGGGAATGTCTCCAGAAGCAGCAGCAGTTGTTGTGGGACTTATGGGAATTTTTAATGGCTTTGGGCGTCTGATCTGGGCATGGATTTCTGATTATATTGGGCGTCCCTTGACTTTTATCATTTTGCTTGTGGTTAATATTTTAATGGCTTTTAGTCTCATCTTATTTAGGACACCGCTAATGTTCACGATGGCAATGGCGGCATTAATGACTTGCTATGGGGCAGGTTTTAGCCTTATTCCACCTTATCTCAGTGATATTTTTGGGGCAAAAGAATTAGCTGCGCTTCACGGATACAGTTTGACAGCTTGGGCGATGGCAGCTTTAGTAGGTCCCATGTTATTGTCAGTGACATTTGAAGCGACGGACAGTTACACAGTTACCTTGTTAGTCTTCATGGTTTGTTACGCCTTAGCCTTGGTTGTTGCTATTTGGTTGAAACATATTCTTAATAAACAAAAATAAAGTAAAAATCTCTAGCACTGACTAGAGATTTTTTATATAATAGAGCCTATGGTAAAATCATATTCAAAAAATGCAAATCACAATATGCGACGTCCAGTTGTAAAAGAGGATGTTGTCCATTACATGCGGACAAAGCAAAAACAAAACGAAGGCCATCTAGCTGAGCTAGAAGCTTTTGCTCGTCAAGAAAATATCCCGATTATTCAGCATGAAGTTGTCGCTTATTTTCGTTTGCTTATGCAGACCTTGCAACCGAAAAATATCCTTGAAATCGGGACAGCAATCGGTTTCTCTGCTCTTTTGATGGCAGAATATGCTCCAAATGCTAAAATCACAACGATTGATCGCAATGAAGAGATGATAGCTTTTGCAAAGGAAAATTTTGCAAAATATGACACGCGTCAGCAAATTACCTTAGTTGAAGGGGATGCGGTAGACATGTTGGGCACTTTAGAGGAAACCTATGACTTTGTATTCATGGATTCAGCAAAGTCCAAATATGTTGTCTTTTTGCCTGAAGTTCTCAAGCGCCTGAAAGTTGGTGGTGTCATCATTTTTGATGATATTTTCCAAGGGGGCGATATTGCAAAGCCGATTCAAGAAGTTCGTCGTGGGCAAAGAACCATTTACCGTGGTTTACATCGTCTATTTGAACAGACATTGAACCACCCAGATTTAACAGCTAGCCTCATTCCACTTAGTGATGGCCTGTTGATGTTACGCAAAAATGCAGAGCATATTAAACTTGATTAAGTTATTTTTTAGAAAATATGATATAATAAAAAAGTTAATGAAATTATAGAGAAGGAATGAGTGTTTTGGGAAAAGGCAGAGCAAGGTTCTGTTTTTCCGATGTCAAATAGCATTTGAACGGTTTGGCACTCATGGTATTTTATAAACATGAAGAAAAAATTCGCTACAGGTCTTGTGACCTTAATGTCAGTAGCAACATTGGTTGCATGTACGAGCAAGACAAGTACAGACAGCAAATTAGTGACGATGAAAGGTGACTACATTACCGTAACTGATTTTTACGACCAAGTTAAATCAACACAAGGTGCACAAAGTGCCATGTTGACACTTATCTTGGATAGAGTCTTAGAAGAGCAATACGGTGATAACGTTAGTCAAAAAGAGACTGACGAAGCCTACGATAAAGAAGTTAAAAACTATGGGACTTCTTTCCAACAAGTCTTAGCCATGAATGGCATGACCGAAAAAACCTATAAGCAACAAGTTCGTGTGCAAATGTTACTAGACTATGCCATTAAAGCAGCGGCTGAAAAAGAGCTGACAGATGATAGCTACAAGGAACTTTACAAGGCTTACACACCAGAAATGACAGCTGAGTTTATCCGCTTGGATAACCAAGACACTGCTAATAGTGTTTTAGCAGAGGTAAAAGCTGAAGGTGCTGATTTTACGAAGATTGCTACTGATAAATCCCTAGATGAAAAAGTGGAGTACAAGTTTGACTCAGCTGCCAAAGATGTTCCTACAGAAGTAGTGACAGCTGCAGCAAGTCTTGAAAAAGGTGCAGTATCAGAAGTTATTCCTGTTGTCAACACTACTAACTACACGACAAGCTACTATATTGTTAAAGTGACTGCTAAAACTGAAAAATCTGCAGATTGGAAAACTTATAAAGACCGTCTGAAAGAGACTTACCTAGCAGAGAAAAAGGCAGATGTCACTTTCCAAAATAAAATTATCGCTGCGGCTCTTGAAAAATCAAACGTCAAAATCAAAGATGATAGCTTTGCCTCAATCTTGTCACAGTATGCAGCGACAGGTGAAACGACAACAGTTAGTGAAACAACGACAGCTAGCGAAACAGAAAGCTCAGAAGCTACTACTCAAAAATAAGATTTAGAATGGATAAGGTAATATTTTTTCAGAAAGGTGGCGGTTGCTGTGAGCCACTAAAATGACCTTATCTTGCTACTAAGTCTCATAATGGAATACAAATGAGGATGACAAGGTCATTGAATGGAGGTGGTACCGCGGTAAAATCGCCCTCCGTTTACTGGCTTTGTTGTTTTCTTTTGTTAAATAATTGTAGCCTATATCTGTGAAATGAAACAGATGGACACATTATGAAAGGAAAGGTTCGGTCAAGCTAAACCTGCCCTAAACCTACTAAATTAAATGAAAGGTAGGGTGTTAAATCCGAGTTCAGCAAAATAGAACTCGGGCTACGGACTGTGTCAAAAAGACGAATACTTCCTAGACGCCAGTGTCTTCATCAGGTTTTCTATTCTTCAAAATAAAAAATATATGAAAGGAAAGTTCAGTTAGGGAAATTAACTGAACCCGAGCTAAAAGCATCGGAAAAAAGATAGACCGCCTTGTGTGCAAGCACACGGCGTTGGTCTCCTATTTTTCTCTCGCTTTCTTAACGCTCTTGGTATCTTATTTTATGAAACAATTATCTTCTGCTCAGATTCGTCAAATGTGGTTGGATTTCTGGAAGTCAAAGGGTCACTCTGTTGAGCCTTCGGCTAATCTTGTGCCAGTCAACGACCCAACCCTTCTTTGGATTAACTCTGGGGTTGCGACACTTAAAAAGTATTTTGATGGGTCTGTGATTCCTGAAAATCCACGCATTACCAATGCACAAAAATCAATCCGTACCAATGATATTGAAAATGTTGGTAAGACAGCACGTCACCACACCATGTTTGAGATGCTTGGAAACTTCTCTATCGGAGACTATTTCCGTGACGAAGCCATTGAGTGGGGCTTTGAGTTGTTGACAAGTGAGGACTGGTTTGCTTTTCCAAAAGACAAGCTCTACATGACTTACTATCCAGATGATACGGATTCCTACAACCGCTGGATTGCTTTGGGAGTTGAGCCAAGTCACTTGATTCCGCTGGAAGATAACTTCTGGGAAATCGGTGCTGGTCCTTCAGGTCCAGATACGGAAATCTTCTTTGACCGTGGTGAAGCTTTTGACCCAGAAAACATTGGTATTCGCTTGTTGGAAGAAGATATTGAAAATGATCGTTACATCGAGATCTGGAACATCGTGTTGTCACAATTTAATGCTGATCCAGCTGTTCCACGTTCAGAATACAAAGAATTACCTAACAAAAACATTGATACGGGCGCAGGTTTAGAGCGTTTAGCAGCGATTTTCCAAGGGGCTAAAACCAACTTTGAGACAGACCTCTTTATGCCAATCATTCGTGAAGTGGAGAAATTGTCTGGTAAAACTTATGACCAAGATGGCGATAACATGAGCTTTAAGGTCATTGCTGACCACATTCGTGCGCTTAGCTTTGCCATTGGTGATGGTGCCCTTCCAGGAAATGAAGGCCGTGGTTATGTCCTTCGTCGTCTCCTTCGTCGTGCTGTTATGCACGGTCGCCGCTTGGGGATCACAGAGACTTTCCTTTACAAATTGGTTCAAATCGTTGGTCAAATCATGGAAAGCTATTACCCAGAAGTGCTTGAAAAACGTGACTTTATTGAGAAAATCGTTAAACGTGAAGAAGAGACTTTTGCCCGCACGATTGATGCTGGTTCAGGTCACCTTGAAGAGTTATTGGCTGATTTGAAAGCAGCTGGCAAAGATACGCTTGAAGGAAAAGATATCTTTAAACTTTACGATACTTACGGATTCCCAGTTGAATTGACAGAAGAGTTGGCAGAAGATGCTGGCTACAAAATTGACCATGATGGGTTCAAAGCAGCCATGAAAGAGCAACAAGACCGTGCGCGTGCTGCTGTTGTCAAAGGTGGTTCGATGGGTATGCAAAATGAAACCCTCGCAGGTATCACTGAGCCTTCAACATTTGTCTATGAAGCAACAGAACTTGAGGCAAGCTTGTCTGTTATCATTGCAGATAACGAGCGTACTGAAGCTGTATCTGAAGGTCAAGCTCTCCTCGTCTTTGACCAAACACCATTCTATGCTGAAATGGGTGGGCAGGTTGCTGACCACGGTGTGGTGAAAAATGATAAGGGTGATACTGTTGCGCGTGTCGTAGATGTGCAAAAAGCGCCAAATGGTCAGCCATTACACACGGTAGAAGTTTTGGCAAGCCTTTCTGTTGGCACAAGCTACACACTTTCTATTGACATTGCTCGTCGTAACAGTGTTGAGAAAAATCACACAGCGACACACTTGCTTCATGCTGCGCTTCACCGTATCATCGGTGAACACGCGACTCAGGCTGGTTCATTGAATGAAGAAGGCTTCCTTCGTTTTGACTTCACGCACTTTGAAGCAGTGACAGCTGAAGAACTCCGTGCCATCGAGACACAAGTCAATGAAAAAATCTGGGAAGCTCTACCAGTTGTGACGACTGAGACAGATGTTGAGACAGCCAAAGAAATGGGAGCGATGGCGCTCTTTGGTGAGAAATACGGTAAAGTGGTTCGTGTGGTTCAAATCGGGGATTACTCTATCGAGCTTTGTGGTGGTACACACTTGTCAAACACTGCTGAAATCGGTCTCTTCAAGATTGTCAAAGAAGAAGGTATTGGTTCAGGGACTCGTCGTATCCTTGCGGTAACAGGTCAACAAGCCTTTGAAGCCTTCCGTGACCGTGAAGATGCGCTTAAAGCTGTGGCACAAACCCTTAAAGTGCCACAAATGGATCAAGTACCAACTAAGGTAACGGCTCTTGCTGAGGAGCTCCGCCATTTGCAAAAAGAAAACGCTGAGTTGAAAGAAAAAGCAGCCGCAGCACAGGCTGGTGATGTCTTCAAAGATGTTAAAGAAGCTAACGGTGTCCGCTACATTGCGACACAAGTTGAGGTGGCTGACGCAGGTGCCCTTCGTACCTTCGCGGACAACTGGAAGCAAAAAGATTACTCAGATGTCCTTGTTCTTGTGGCAAGTATCGGTGAGAAAGTCAATGTCCTTGTGGCAAGCAAGTCTAAAGAGGTCCATGCTGGTAATGTGATTAAGGAAATTGCGCCGCTTGTATCAGGTCGCGGTGGTGGTAAACCAGATATGGCCATGGCAGGTGGTAGCGATGCGTCTGGTATCCAAAATCTCCTAAATGCAGTAGCAGAACAATTGTAAAAATATCAGGTAACCAAGTTCATATGAGCTTGGTTTTTTCAAAAATATCAAAAAAATCCTTGACTCTCCCCTAGGTGGATGGTGTATAACAAAGATAGAAAGGAGTTCTTATGCAGATTAAAGATGTAGAAAAGTTGACGGGATTGTCAAGTAAGACCATCCGTTTCTATGAAGAAAAAGGCCTGCTTGAAGTTGCGAGAAATGCGAATAACACTTATCGTGATTACTCTGAAGCTAATGTTCAAACCTTGAAAAAAATCAAAATTTTTCGCTATTTTGGTTTTTCACTTAGTGACATAGCAGAGCTGCTGACACAAGAGAATTCACGGGTTCAGGCAGCTTTGGAAGACCGTGTTCAGAGCCTCTATGCTGAAGAAGAAAAGGTTTTCGAGCGTCGTCAACTCTGTCAGAAGTTTTCAAAGGTCTATGGAAATCCTGCTAAAATTGATGAGTTCAATGACATCATTGATTTCAAAGAAGCAGATGAATTTGAAGAGTTGAGGGAAGTTTTGGTTGACAGCAGTGTCAACTCATTATGGAGTACGCTTTTATTGACCATGCTAGGGGTAGGTCCAGTTTTAACCTTATTCGATAGGATTGCTAGGAAAAATCTTGACCATCTTGGTTGGATAGCAGTATTTTCTTTATTGACCTCTGTTTGGATTGCTTGGATATGGTCTCGTTATTTTAAAAATCGTCAAGCGAAAAAATCTCTGGTAACCAAGAAAGATAGGAGAGAGTGGAAATTATTGCCTGTTCTGTTATTAGGGATTATCTTAGCCTTGTTGTTTTTTTCAGGTATCTCTATTGTGACGACTTATCTTCTTCCAGAAAATTGGTTCTTTTATGACTCCAATCGTTTTTGGGGGCTTGTGATGATTGGCGTGACAGTATCTAGTATTGGCTATTGGCTCTTTCATTTCTTTAAAGTCTACGACTTATTTGATAACTGGTACTTGCGTTTTGGATCACCTATCTTGATACTTTTATCGACCTTTTTGTATCTGACCAATACGACAGTTGTGACTGAGCAAGACATTATCCTTTATTCGTCCCTAAATTTATCTGGAAAGCACTATCGCTATGAAGAAGTTGAAAAAATTGAAGCTTGGTATGGTGCTTCACATTGGCGATTATCCACGAATAATCGTCAGGGGCATTTTTACTATGCTATTTGGCTGGATGGAAAGAAGGTGGTTTTGTCTCAGCCTAATGTTAATGATAAAATCGAGCGTTTTACTGATTCTTATCAGGAGCTAGAAGAATTTGATGAGCGCCTAGTGAATATCGGTATCCCAAAAACAGCTTCAGCTAAACATGCGGATAAAATTGATTATGATGAGCAATAAAAGAAGCGGTTTGAAAGGATTATTAATAACAAATAAGACGCGAACTGTATAAACAATCGTGAGTCGTTTCATCAAAAAAAGAGGCTGGGCAAGAATTTTCCAGAAGTATAAAGTTGATCAAAGGCTTCTGCTACCTGCTCTGGCTCAAAAATCAAGTCAGGACGGTGTAGAAGCAGGGCATCAAGATAATCCGTCTGTAAGCGTTCCAAAATACGGTCAACGTTTGACAAGATATTTTCTTTTGTCCAATCAAATTCATTACGCTCGAATTGGAGGCCAACTTTTGATTGCAGGATGATGTCTTCGCGCTTGATACCAGTTAATTTAAAGGCATCACCAAAACGACGCTCAGCTTCCCCGTCATCACCATAACAGGTAGCGTGATCGAAAAAGTTAATACCATTTTCAACAGCGGTTGTAATCATTTTAGCAGCTGCTTCAACATCGAGAGCAGGCATACGCATGCAACCTAGGATAATATTAGAAACGTTTTGAGGTCCGTGTTTAACATTGAGAGTTTTCATGAGATTTTCTCCTTTCTTGAATCCGCTACCATTTTAACACTTTAGAGGTGGTCTAAGTCAAGAGAAAAATTGGTTTGTGACAAGCTTTTCATAGATTTTTACTAACTGCACTTAAAAGAAAGAACACTGAATACTGATTCTTTAAAGAGGAAATTCTAGAAACTTTTTGCTATAATTTTCCCTATGGAAAAATTAGTTAAAGACATTTACAAAGATCATGCTGAGATGCCTTATATTGCGCCTCAATATGAGGAAGAATTAATGAAAAAGCCGATTACTAAACGTCAGATGGAACGCACTGTAGAAGGATTTTTACCAGGTCATATCATTCTCTTGTGGCGGATCTCTTTTGGAACTTTTTTGACGACTTCATTTCGTCATAAGTATTTTTACACGACTTACGGCATCGATGCGGATAAGGAATTGGATATGCTTATTGAGACGGGCTACGTTCGGATTGAGACAGCCTTTGAGTCCCTACGTCACTTGCCTGCCGGTGACCTTAAAGAATTTTTAAAAGCCAAAGGAGTGGCAGGACTATCTAAGTTTAAGCGTAGCGATTTGGATGACAAAATGGCAGAGCAGTACACAGAAAAGGAATTATCTGCCCTATTTGAGTTGAGAAGCTATGCTTTGACCGAAAAAGGCAAAGCCCTTCTAGAAGTACATCCAGAGATTGTTGCTAAGCACCCACAGAAAAAATTCTGAGCTTTAATTTTCAAAGTATTCGTGGTATAATGGGAACAATAACGTCAAGGAGAAAACAATGGAAATTATTCGCGATAAAGAATTTGTCAATCAATTTCACTACGATGCCCGCAATTTGGAGTGGGAGAAAGAACACGGCACTCCAAAGTCTAAGGCAGAGGTAACGTTTCAGTTGATTAAACGCGATACAGAGGCTAATGAAACAGTCTTAGTTGCTCGCTTACAGTACATGATTGTCAAGGAAGAATTTGTGATTTCAGGAGTCATTTCACAAGGAAATCGCATCTTGAACCGTATCTTACAAGAACCAAGTGAACTTTCTCAAGAGGAAGTTCAAGATTTGGCAGCTCCTCTTTTGGATATGTTAAAACGCTTGACTTATGAAGTCACTGAAATCGCCTTGGATCGACCAGGTATTAATTTGGAGTTTTAAGATGAAATTAGCTGTAATTACGGATTCGTCAGTCTTTTTCCCAGAACAATTTAAAAAAGCTGATAATCTCTTTATTTTGGACATTCCTGTAACGATTGATGGAGACACTTATGTCGAAGGTGTTAACCTAACTGCTACAGAGTTTTATGAAAAAATGGCGGCTGCGCAAAATCTACCAATGACGAGCCAACCTTCTGTTGCGCAGTTAGATGAATTATTGTTTAAACTTGCCAATGAAAACTATACGCATGTTGTCGGGTTATTCTTGTCTAGTGGTATTTCAGGTTTTTGGGCTAATATCCAATACCTTATTGAAGAACATGAAGGTTTAACGATTGCTTTTCCGGATACAAAGATTACATCTGCTCCACTAGGAATGATGGTGATGAACGCACTTAATTGGGCAGAAGCTGGATTGAGCTTTGAAACCATTATGGACCGCTTACACCAGCAAATTGAGAAGACGTCTGCTTATATCATGGTGGATGACCTCAATCATTTGGTCAAAGGTGGGCGCTTGTCAAATAGCTCTGCTATTCTCGGTAACCTTTTGTCAATTAAACCGATTCTCTATTTTGATGAAACAGGGAAAATCGTTGTTTATGAGAAAGTTAGAACAGAGAAAAAGGCTGTTAAACGCTTGATTGATGTGATGGTGAAACTGTCTGAAGATGGTTCTTACGATGTGATGATTATTCACGGAAATGCGGTTGAAAAGGCGAATTCACTTTACGAACAATTAACAACAGATGGTGTAACAAATCTTTCAATTGCAACCTTTGGTTCTGTGATTGGAACGCATTTGGGTGAGGGCGCTATTGCTCTGGGTGTGACACCACACTTTGACTAATAAAGCCATTTTACCTAGGTAAATCTACTATTTCTATCAAAAAGAGAAGATTGAGATATTTTTTGCCCAGTCTCTTAGGTTGCTTTCGATTGTAAAAGAAGGAGAGTTTATGAAAATCAAGGTCATTATTGCTGGTTTTAAAGGAAAGATGGGATCAACTGCGGTTGATATGGTCACACAAGATCAGGAACTTGAATTAGTAGGCCTCCTTGATCCTTTTGCGACCGAACAAGATGTCAATGGCGTTCCAGTGTTTACTACCAAGGAAGACTTGATTGGCTTGCAAGCAGACGTATGGGTGGATTTTACCATGCCAAAAGTTGCTTATGACAATACTCGCTTTGCCTTGGAACAGGGATTTGCTCCAGTCGTTGGGACCACGGGTTTTACGGAGGAACAGATTGCAGAGCTTATCGCCTTATCCGCAGAGAAAAAGCTGGGTGGTCTCATTGCTCCTAACTTTGCCATTGGTGCAATTCTTCTGATGGAATTTGCAGCTAAAGCCAGCAAATATTTTCCTGACCTTGAAATCATTGAACTGCATCATGATAAGAAAAAAGATGCGCCTTCTGGAACAGCCATAAAAACTGCAGAATTGATTCGTGAGGCACGTTCTTATAAAACACAGGGTGTTGCTGACGAAGAAGAACTCATTGAAGGAGCGCGAGGAGCAGAATTTGACGGTTTTCGCATCCATAGTGTGCGCCTCCCAGGTCTTGTGGCCCACCAAGAAGTTATTTTTGGTGCCCAAGGTGAAGGGTTGACGCTTCGTCATGATTCTTATGACCGCAGTTCCTTTATGAGTGGGGTCAATTTGGGCATCAAAGAAGTGGTCAAGCGCAAAGAACTTGTTTACGGATTGGAAAAGTTATTATCATGAAATTAGAAACAATGCCTTCTGACTTTCAGAAGGCTTTACCCTTATTAAATAAGATTAAAGAAGCAGGGTTTGAAGCCTATTTTGTGGGTGGGAGTGTGCGTGATGTCTTGTTAGGTCGTGACATTCATGATGTGGATATCGCCACATCGTCTTATCCTGAAGAAACGAAGCGGATTTTTGAACGTACCGTTGATATTGGGATTGAACACGGAACGGTTTTGGTACTTGAAAATGGTGGTGAGTATGAGATAACAACTTTTCGTACCGAAGATGTTTATGTTGATTACCGTCGCCCACAATCTGTGTCCTTTGTGAGATCGCTAGAAGAGGACCTCAAGCGCCGTGATTTTACAGTCAATGCGTTTGCTTTGGATGAAAATGGCAAAGTCATTGACCTTTTTAATGGTTTAACTGACCTTGATAACAAGCTGCTAAGGGCTGTTGGTCAGCCAGAGGAGCGTTTTAATGAGGATGCCCTAAGGATTATGCGAGGATTACGCTTTGCGGCGACCCTCAATTTTGACATTGAGAGGGCAACCTTTCAGGCGATGACGACCCATGCACCCTTGCTTGAAAAGATTTCCATTGAGCGTTCCTTCATTGAATTTGACAAGTTGTTGATGGCTCCGCATTGGCGCAAAGGCATTGAAGCACTCCAAGCGACAAAAGCCTACCAGTACCTTCCTGATTTGGCTGATACGTTTGAAAAATGGCAGAGCTTACTGGATAAGATGTCTGAGGACTTTGTCTTTACCAGTTCAGAGCAAGCATGGGCAACTCTGATATTGGCGCTAGCCATTAGAGAACCAAAGCATTTCCTCAAAAAATGGAAAACGTCAGTTAATTTCCAAAAAGATGTCGAGCGCATTGTCCAAGTGTTTAACTACCGCCTAAACAATGAGCTAACGAAAGAACAAGTTTATGCTTATGGTAAAAAGGTCATTGTATTGGCAGAAGAACTGCGTCAAGCCCAAGGTCTGCCTGTTGATTTTGCGAAAATTGAGAGTCTCGATCAAGAGCTTGTGATTCATGATAAGCACGAAATTGTGGTTAACGGTGGAATGCTGATCAAAGAATTGGGACTGAAACCTGGACCAGATATGGGACGATTGTTGACTGCCGTTGAAAAAGCAATCGTCATCGGTGACTTAGCAAATGAGAAAAAGGCTATTTTTGACTTTATTGAGCAACTGTAAGAGGGGAGTAGAAATCACATTTTCATGGTTTTGACTTATCCAGCTCTCTCATTATCCAGCTCAGTCTAGCGTTATCCACTGGACAAGTTTGCTCCCAAAAACCTTTAGCACCAGATAAGTGCTGATTGATAAACGACTAAATGACATAAAAGAAAATAGGAAGATAGCATGTCTGATTTTATTGTTGAAAAATTAACCAAATCTGTTGGAGATAAAACCGTCTTTAAAGAAATTTCCTTTATTCTCCACGATTTAGACCGTGTGGGAATTATTGGGGTAAATGGGACTGGTAAGACAACCTTATTGGATGTGATTTCAGACCGTATTGGCTACGATGGGGATATTTCTCCCTTTATCAAGAGTAATGATTACAGCATTGCTTATTTGACTCAGGAACCTGAGTTTGACGATAGCAAGAGTGTTTTGGATACGGTACTGTCATCAGACCTGCGTGAAATGGCTCTGATTCGTGAATACGAGCAGCTGATGCTGGCTTATTCTGAGGAAAACCAAGCCCGTTTGGAAAAGGTTATGGCAGAAATGGATAGTCTTGATGCTTGGACCATTGAGAGCGAAGTTAAGACGGTTCTTTCAAAACTTGGCATTATGGATTTAACCACAAAGGTTGGAGACCTTTCGGGTGGCTTGAGACGCCGTGTTCAACTGGCACAGGTTCTCCTTGGTGATGCTGATTTGTTATTATTGGATGAGCCGACCAACCATCTGGATATTGACACCATTGCTTGGTTGACCAATTTCTTGAAGAATAGTAAAAAAACGGTACTCTTTATCACCCACGACCGCTATTTCTTGGACAATGTGGCGACCCGTATTTTTGAATTGGCTGATAGTCAATTGACAGAGTACCAAGGAAATTATCAGGACTATGTCCGATTGCGTGCTGAACAGGACGAGCGTGACAGTGCAACTCTTCATAAGAAAAAGCAACTCTACAAACAAGAATTAGAGTGGATGCGACGTCAACCTCAAGCCCGTGCGACCAAGCAACAAGCTCGTATCAATCGTTTCCATGATTTGAAAAAAGAGGTACATCAAGGCACAAGTGCTGAGGATTTGGAAATTACCTTTGAAACCAGTCGTATCGGTAAAAAGGTGGTTAACTTTGAAGATGTGAGCTTTTCATATCCAAACAAACCGATTTTAACTGATTTTAACCTGATTATTCAAAACCGTGACCGCATCGGTATTATTGGAGATAATGGTGTTGGGAAATCGACTCTTCTTAATTTGATTAACGGTGACTTGCTGCCAACATCTGGGAAATTAGATATTGGTGAGACCATCCGTGTCGGCTATTTTTCACAAAATCTTAAGGATATGGATGAAAGCAAGCGTGTCATTTCTTATTTGCAAGAGGTTGCTGATGAAGTTAAGACAACGGTTGGGACAACTAGTATTTCTGAATTGCTAGAGCAGTTTCTTTTCCCACGTTCGACACATGGCACGCAGATTGCTAAGCTGTCAGGCGGTGAGAAAAAACGTCTCTATCTCCTTAAAATCTTGATTGAGAAACCAAATGTCTTACTTCTAGACGAGCCGACCAACGATTTAGACATTGCAACCTTGACTGTCTTAGAAGGTTTCCTAGCTGGATTTGCTGGTCCCGTTATCACCGTTAGCCACGACCGTTATTTCTTGGATAAGGTGGCCAATAAGATTTTGGCATTTGAAAATGGTTCTATTAGAGAATTTTTTGGGAACTATACAGATTATCTCGATGAGAAGGCTTTTGAGCAAGAAAGCTCTGCCATTTCCCAAAAGAAAGAAGTCATCAAAGAAGAGAAGCCAAAGGCTGAGAAAAAGCGGATGTCCTACTTTGAGAAGCAGGAGTGGGCTGGGATTGAGGCTGAGATTGAGGCTTTGGAAAATCGGATTGCGGAGATTTCAGAGGAGATGCAGACTTGTGGCAGTGATTTTACAAGGCTTAGCGATTTGCAAAAGGAACTGGATGCCAAGAATGACCAGTTGCTTGAAAAATATGAGAGGTATGAGTATTTAAGCGACTTGGAGGGATAAAATGCTGGTATTAAGAGCGATTGAGGTGCAAGATAACCCTGCGGTGGCTCAGCTTATCCGTACCTCCCTTGAAGAGTTTGGTCTTGATAAACCTGGAACGGCTTATTGTGATCCACAGCTGGATAATCTTAGCGCCTACTATGCTCATCTTGACCGTGCGGCTTATTTTGTGATAGAAGAATCTGGAGAAATCGTTGGTTCGGGAGGTTTTGCTCCTATTTCTAGGGACATCGCAGAGCTTCAGAAATTATATGTTGCTTCAAACCAAAGAGGCAAAGGGATTTCTAGCCGTATTCTCAAAAAAATTTTTGCAGAAGCGAAAAAAGAAGGTTATCAGAAACTATACCTAGAAACCGCCAATGAATTATCGGCAGCCGTTGCCGTCTATGAACATTTTGGATTTAAACGCTTAGAAAAGCCTCTCCCAAATGAGGCAGGGCACACGGCAATGGATATTTGGATGCTAAAAAGTTTGTAGGAGAAGAAATGGTACATTTAAAACATTTTGGTGTTTATGGCATTTGTATTCGTGAGGGAAAGTTACTCTGTGTGCGTAAAAATCGAGGTCCCTATACGGGGCGATATGACTTGCCAGGAGGAAGCCAAGATAGTGGAGAAAGTTTACTTGATACTCTAAAACGTGAGATGCTAGAAGAGACTGGTTTTCAGGTGTTATCTGCTGTTAATAACCGTATCTTTGATACCTTTGTACAGCCTGAGGGAGAAGAAAATGTGACCCACCATATTTTTGCGGTTTATGATGTTGAACTTGATGACAGCTCTGCTATTACTATTGCTGAAACCATTGATGATGGAGATAAAAATGACTCCGCAGGGATTGTTTGGGTAAAGCTTTCAGAACTGACAGAGAGTAATGCTTCGCCTTTGATACTCAAGATTCTCGCTCCGGATCTTGAGGCTAGTCATTACCCAAACTGGCATGTTTTAAGCTAGAAATAGCCCCAATTTTCTGGTATAATAATGAGCATTAAAGCACAATCTGTGCTTTTTCTTGTCTACGATTTAGGAGATTATAGTTATTTATCTGTTGTGCTAGTTAAATTTATTTCAATAGATTTACTTTACAAATAATAGAATTATTTGAAGATAACATGTTAGTAATATCTGAGCTATTTAGGTTTATCATATAAGTGTCTCTTGAACAGTATAGCTATATGAAATAATAATTAGTAGGACGACGAAGTCGCCCATCTAGTACTTTCCGCAGTGGTGAAAACACAAAAACTTTTAAGTGTTGGTGTGAAGGGGGTGAAAATGTCCAGTGGACAATTTCAGCCTAAGCTTAGAAATTAGGAAGCGAAGGAGACCTAGACTTGCCCAAAAGGAATGGAACTCCGGAGGAGGTTTTGATGCTGACTTGGCCAGCTTCATTTCCCACCTTCAAAGGTCTCCCAGACCTTTGAAGCGCCCCCACCACATTAGGATAAGTGCTAACAAAAAGTTATATTTAAACAACTATAATTTAAGGAAAGGAAAAAACACGAACTTTGGAAGTGCCAGTGACTAACTGTGATGGGCTATCTAATGGTTTAAATCAGTTTGTGATATTGCACTTATCGGTTCAAGTTTGATAGGTAATATAAGAATGCAGTTAATTTGGTCTTATCTCAAATCAAAATACAAGTGGTTGGCTCTGGATTTGCTAGGAGGCTTCCTTTTTGTTGTTGTTAACTTGGGAATGCCAACTATTCTCGCTCGCATGATTGATGATGGGATTACGAAAAACAATCCTGATCAGCTCACCTACTGGGCGATTGTCATGTTTGTGATTATTGTTCTTGGGATTATTGGTCGTGTGATTCTTGCCTATGCGGCTGGAAAACTCACCACGACGATGATTAAAGAATTGCGTACAGACATGTATGCAAAATTGCAGAGCTATTCCCACAATGAATATGAAAGGATTGGGGTGTCATCACTTGTGACGCGTATGACCAGTGATGCTTATGTTTTGATGCAGTTTGCAGAGATGTCCTTGCGAATGGGTGTCGTGACACCTATGATGATGATTTTCTCGGTTGTCATGATTTTGATGACAAGTCCTAGTCTGGCTTGGACGGTAGCGGTCTTTCTGCCATTTTTAGTCGCAGTTGTGACTTATGTGGCTGTTAAAACTCGCCCGCTTTCTAAACAGCAGCAACAGACACTAGATAAAATCAATCAGTATGTTCGTGAAAATTTAATGGGTTTGCGCGTGATTCGTGCCTTCTCACGTGAGGAATTTCAAGAGGAGCGTTTTGCTGGTCAAAATGACGAATATGCGACCATTTCTAAAAAGCTATTCACCCTGACTGGTTTGACAGAGCCTCTCTTTGTGCAGATTATTATTGCCATGATTGTAGCGATTGTTTGGTTTGCTTTGGCTCCTTTGGCAAAGGCAGAGCTACAAATTGGAGATTTAGTTGCCTTTATCGAGTACGCCTTCCATGCCCTCTTTTCATTCTTGATGTTTGCTAACCTCTTTACCATGTACCCTCGTATGGCGGTGTCAGCGAGTCGTATTCAAGAAGTGATGGACATGCCAATCTCAATCTCAGAAAATCCTAATGGGGTTACTCAGACTGAGACCAAAGGTTATTTGGAATTTGATAATGTGACCTTTGCCTATCCAGGTGAAACTGAAAGTCCTGTGCTACACAATATCTCCTTCAAGACAAAACCAGGTGAAACCATTGCCTTTATCGGGTCAACGGGTTCTGGAAAATCAAGTTTGGTGAACCTCATTCCACGTTTTTATGATGTAACACTAGGGAAAATTTTAGTAGATGGAGTGAATGTTAAGGATTACAATCTAAAGGCTCTTCGTCAGAAAGTAGGTTTTATCCCTCAAAAAGCTCTGCTATTTACCGGAACCATCGAAGAAAACTTAAAATACGGTAAGCAAGATGCCACGGTTTCTGAACTTGATGAAGCGACCAGCGTCTCTCAGGCAAAGGAATTTATTGAGAGTCGTGAAGAAGGTTACGAAACCCATCTTGCAGAGGGGGGAAGTAACTTATCTGGAGGGCAAAAGCAGCGCTTATCAATCGCACGTGCCGTGGTTAAAAAGCCAGATATCTATATCTTTGATGACTCCTTCTCAGCCCTTGACTATAAGACGGATGCCGAACTTCGTCGCCGCCTCAAAGAGGTGACCGAAGATGCGACAGTGCTTATCGTGGCACAGCGTGTCGGAACCATTATGGATGCCGATCAAATTATTGTCCTTGATAAAGGTGAGATTGTGGGACGTGGTACCCATGATGAGCTCATGCAGACCAATGACATCTACCGTGAAATTGCCAATTCACAGCTGAATAATCAATCATTGACGGAGGAGGGATAAGATGAAAACACCTAAAAATCAATCCGTATTTTTACGTTTGTGGAGCTACTTAAAGGTTTATAAAACCTCACTCTTCCTAGCTGTCTTCCTTAAAATCATGGCTGCGGTGATGAATGTTTTGGAACCTTTTGTATTGGGACTGGTTATTACAGAATTAACACAAAATCTTTTAGATATGAGTGCTGGTGTGGAAGGGGCAGCTATTAACACGACCTACATTTTCTGGGTTCTGGTTATCTATGCTATTCGTGCCTTTTTCTATGAGATTGGTGCCTACGGTTCTAACTATTACATCACTCGAACGGTACAAAATAGTATCAAAGATCTTCGCAATGATTTGAGTGAAAAAATCAATCGTATTCCTGTTTCTTATTTTGACAAGCACCAATTTGGAGACATGCTAGGACGCTTTACATCAGATGTTGAGACAGTGTCAAATGCCTTGCAACAATCTTTCTTACAGATTGTCAATGCGATGATTTCCATCACACTTGTTGTGGCGATGGTGCTTTACCTCAATGCTCAATTAGCGATTGTGGTTATCCTTAGCATTCCTTTGACTTATGTGACTGCGCAAGCCATTCTCAAAAAATCTCAGCCTTATTTCAAGCGACAGGCCAAGGTTTTGGGGGATATGAACGGATTTGTTCAGGAAAATTTGACAGGTTTTAATGTCTTAAAACTTTACGGGCGTGAAGAAGCATCTGCAGCAGAATTTGCAAGAATCACCGATGAATTACAGGATGTTGGCTTCAAAGCTAGTTTCATGTCTGGAATCATGATGCCTGTCCTTCATGCTATCTCAGATATGGCATATCTGATTGTAGCAGTCCTTGGTGGGCTTCAGGTAATGGCTGGTAAAATGGCAATTGGTAATATTCAAGCCTTTGTTCAATATACCTTCCAACTCGGACAACCGATTCAAACCTTAACCCAGCTAGCAGGTATTCTCCAATCAGCCAAATCTTCTTTAGAACGTATTTTTGAAGTCTTGGATGAAGCTGATGAAGCAAGTACCGTTTCCGAGCACTTGACTAAGGACTTGACAGGTCAAGTGAGCTTTAAAAACGTTAACTTCCAATATGTTGAAAACAAACCTCTCATCCGTGACTTTAACCTAGAAGTTAAGCCTGGTGAAATGGTCGCTATTGTCGGACCTACTGGAGCAGGTAAGACTACTTTGATCAATCTTCTCATGCGTTTCTATGATGTGACAGATGGTGCGATTACCGTTGATGGACATGATATTCGTAACCTGTCACGACAAGAATATCGCCAGCAATTTGGGATGGTTCTTCAAGACGCTTGGCTTTATGAAGGAAGTATCAAAGAAAACCTTCGCTTTGGTAATCTTGAAGCAACTGACGAGGAAATCATTGAAGCAGCCAAAGCAGCTAACGTGGATCATTTCATCCGTACCCTACCAGGCGGTTACAATATGGAAATGAACCAAGAGTCATCAAATATTTCACTTGGACAAAAACAACTCTTGACCATTGCGCGTGCGCTTTTAGCTGATCCGAAAATTTTGATTTTGGATGAAGCCACATCATCAGTAGACACACGCTTGGAATTATTGATTCAAAAAGCCATGAAACGCTTGATGCAAGGTCGCACCAGCTTTGTCATTGCCCACCGCTTATCTACCATTCAAGAGGCAGATAAAATTCTGGTCCTTAAAGATGGACAAATTATTGAGCAAGGAAACCATGACAGCTTGCTTGCTGATAAAGGTTTCTACCATGACCTTTATATGAGTCAGTTCTCAGAAAAGGAAGCTTGAGTAAAAAAGAATCGCTTGACCAAACGGTCAGGCTCTTCTTTTTAGTGCCCCAAAACTGATATGTGACCGTAGTTTTATCTAACGTGTCGTAGACTAGCTAGAACTGACTTTATATGATATAGCAAAATAAGCCCTCACTAAGCATAAGTGAAGGCCTATTTTGGTGCATTTGGGTTCTTTTTTAACCTCCGCGACGTAATTGCTTACGTAGTTTGTAGGCAAGATTTGAGAGGTGATATAAGAGAGTGTTAACAGGAAGGTTGAACTCTCCGATAAATTCCTCAATAGTAGGATTGAATTTTGATTTAAAGTGATAGAGACCACCTTCAAGTTGGTTTTCAATTCCCCCCATATTTTGGCTAGATATTCCCAATTCAAAGGCATGGTTCATGGTTTCATACCAAGTGAGAACAGGAGCGTTGAATTGTTTAAAGGTGTCGTCCATACCAGCGTATAAATTTTCAGATGTGCTCCCGAAATTGAGTGAAAGGGTTGCTGCTAATGGAAGAGTTGTTTGTCCCTTTTCATAGAAGCTTTGGAAGAAATCAAGTTCCTTTTCGAGACGTTTTTGGTTCTCTTGATTTTCCTTTAGTTTTCCTGGGGATGTTTTTTCGCTAAATCTAGAAAAATCTACTTGAGCTTTAGTGAGCTGAGTGTGAAGAAGTTCTATTTTTTTAGAAACATCAATTTGTACTAGGGTAATAAATGAATCTTCTGGATAGGTATCAATCAATTTCTCATAATAAGTAAGATTACGTAAATTAATCTGCTTACGGCTCTCTATTTTTTTCATTAGTTCTGCAAATGTAGGGAGCAATTCAGCACCACCAAATATGACTTCTAGTCCCTTATTTCGTGCAGTTCTAATTTCTTGCTTAGTTCGTTTAGGAAGACTATCTAGAGAGAAGTTTTTAGCGTAAACATTAGCCTGAAAGCGTGGCTGGATATTCTCAGCAATATCTTGAGTTCTGCCACCCCAATCAGCACCAAGGTTTTGCAGAAGTTGTACAATGGCTAAACTGTCAATATTGTCATGGCGGCTATTGTCATCTTGAAAGGCTTGAAGATGGATGTTAGGGTCAAACTTGATAAAGAGCGCACGCTTTTTCTTACCAAATGCCTTTAGAGATGACATAACAAAGCTAACGAGTTCTTTGTCTGAGTAATCCATAACAGGACCACGAGGAATATAAAGCATGGTAAAGCCTAGTGGAAGTGGCTTGATGAGGATACTGGCTGACGCAACCAATTCTCCATTTCGATAAAAACCAATACGCTCGTTATCCCAGTTATCTTTTATTTTTGCCCAGTTTGAACTCTGCAATAAATTCGCTTGATGACTTGATTTGACAAAATCGTCATGTTCTTGGGCAGAAATGCCAATTTTATAGGTTAACATGATTTCAACACCCACTCACGAATAGCGTAGGCTACTCCACTTTCATTATTTGATTTGGTGATGTGTTTAGCGAGAGCTTTTACACTGTCAACTCCATTTTCCATGACAACAGGTATGCCAACAACTTCAAGCATGGCACGATCGTTTTCTTCGTCGCCGATGGCCATTGTTTCTTCCATTGAAATGCCCAATTTTTCAGCGAGGTGAATAATAGCAGAGCCCTTGCTGGCAGTTTTATTGATAATTTCAAGATAAAACGGTTTAGATTTGACAATGGTGTATTTGTCGTAAAAGGTTTGAGGGATTTTAGCAATAGCAGCATCTAGAATTTCAGGTTCGTCAATCATCATGATTTTGACAATCTCTTTATCAGTCATCTCCTCAGGCGTGCGGTAAAAGACTGGCATTCCAACAAGTGTCGCTTCATGAATGGTGTATTTACCAATATTTCGGTTAGCTGTGTAAATACCTTCCTTAGTAATGGCGTGCATGTGGACCCCTAGTTGACGACTGAGGTATTCAATTTCTAAATAGTCCTCATAAATCAGAGCATCTTTCACGATGTCTTGTCCTGTTGCTGTATCTTGAACGAGGGCACCGTTAAAAGTAATGACATAGTCTCCCTCATCTTTGAGATTGAGTTCGGTTAGCAAGTCTTGAACACCGGCAATTGGGCGTCCCGTTGTGATAACGACTTTTACGCCTTGTTTTTTAGCTTCTTGCACAGCTTCAAAAACTTCTGGAGTGATTTTACGGTCATCAGTAATTAATGTTCCGTCAATGTCGACAGCGACCAATTGAATTGTCATAATATTTCCTCTTCTTATAAACATAGCATATTTTCAACTTACTATTTTACTAAAAATGAGAATATTTGTCATTGAATAATGTTGCCGAATCGCCAGTGATAATAAATAGAAAACTCCTAAAACCATATCAATGAAAGAATGGTTTTAGGAGTTTTTATAGCCGATTAAGATTTAACTGAAAGATATTTAATCTGAAATTTTTAAACTTGAAAAATGTCCGTCTGAAATACAGGAGAGAAAAACTTCTTTGTCAGCAATAAAAAGGTCGTCTTTTATCATCATATCTTTTGGGAAATAGAAACGTTGGTCGCCAAATGTTGACCCAGAAAGTGCAGAAACAAGTGGTGATAGGCTAGAGAGTTCGGCAAGTTTCCCATTTTTTTGGAGAATTTCAATTTGTGTTCGAGGTTTTTTACTTTCTGGTCGATAAATGTCGTAAGGAAGGTCAAAATTGTGGTGCTCTGCTGTGTAGTAGTCTGAATCAAAACCAACAGCTGTTACTAACTCCCTCAATAAATCAAGCTGCTCTGCGCTAGCTTTGTCAAAAGTAACTGAAGCAAATAATTGACGTCTAATAAATCGGCTGGCAAGATCTGCTAAAATCTTATCTTCACTGGTCATCCATGCCTGAAAATAGGTGTTAAGAACACCGTCATCAAGAAGCAAGTAGTCTGAGAGTGTTGCTGTTTCTTCAAAAAAAGGTAAAAGTAGTGGCGATGTTTTTGCGAAGAAACTAGGCTCCTGAGTATAGAGACGGCGAGCTCTCTTGAGAAGATTTTGTAAAAGGACTTCAATGGCACGGCTGGCAGGATGGAAATAAACTTGCATATACATTTGATAACGACTGACAAGATAGTCTTCAACGGCGTGCATACCCGTGATATCAAATACAATACCATCTGGGTTAGGTCGCATGCTGGTTAAAATTCTCGTTAAATCAAATTGCCCATAATTAGTTCCTGTATAATAAGAATCTCTAAGCAAATAGTCCATGCGGTCACAGTCAATTTGGCTGGAAATGAGCTGCACGACTTGTTTATTAGGATAAGTATGATTGATGACACTAGCGACCTTGTCTGGAAAGTCAGGAGACACGCGACGTAATACGGCATTGATTTCCGTTTGTGGACTGGTGATAATCTCCTGTCCCATGGCTTCATGGTCCGTCTCGAAAAGAAGTTCGAAGGTATGGGAATAAGCCCCGTGACCAATATCATGCAACAGCGCAGCAGCCATTGTCAAGAGGGATTCTTCTGAATTCCAAAGGTTTGAATAATGGGTTTCAAAATGCTCAGTGATACGTCTTGCAATATCGTAAACACCGAGGCAGTGTGAAAAACGATTGTGCTCAGCACCATGAAAGGTAAAACTGGTAGTAGGTACCTGTTTGATGCGATGCAAGCGCTGAAATTCAGCAGTATTGGTTAAATCATAGATGATGTGATGATTAATGTGAATGTCATTATGAACGGGGTCTCTAAAAATCTTGTCCATGACCGTGCTCCCTTGAGTTGATACAAATTTATTGTAGCAAAAATTGTGCATTTTGTCAGAAATTGGTAAAATGGCTATAGTAATCGAAAGAAGGGATGTTAAAGCCATAAACAGGCATAAGAACACTCTTATGACCGTTTGTGAAGAGGTATATGAAAATTACGATAAAAAATAAGATTCAAATGGGAAGTGAGACAGAACTAATTCATGAAGAGCATCAGGGTGAATTAACCATAAAAGGGGATTACCATTACTTGGTTTATCAGAATGAAGAAGCTGAAAAGGTTGTTCTGAAGTTTAAATTGGATGAACTCTTGATGACACGTTTTTCAAAACCGCAGTCGTTGATGCGTTTTGTGGCAAATGAGCTAGCTCTTTGTTCCATTCCAACTCCAATGGGAACGCAAAAAATGGTGACAAAGACCCATCACTTTGAATTAAGTCAGGATGTGTTAACCTTGTCTTATGAGTTGTTACCACATGCGGAATCTGAAGATGCTTTAGCGACTTATCAGATAAGCATTTCGTGGCTCTAGGAAGAATAGAGTGTTTAGTCATTATCAAAATAGAAAGTGAAGAGCGTTGGGTATGAGAATGATGCGATACATTTCTTGTGACGTTAACGCTTAGGAGAATTTAGAATGACAAAAAAAATTAACCTTGTAATTGTGACTGGTATGAGCGGTGCAGGAAAAACAGTCGCTATCCAGTCTTTTGAAGATTTAGGATATTTTACCATTGATAATATGCCACCGGCACTTCTTCCAAAATTTTTGGAATTAGTCATGCACACTGAGGATAATGATAAGGTTGCGCTAGTGATTGATATGCGTAGCCGTTCCTTCTTTTTAGAAATCAGTGGTATTTTGGATAATTTGGAAAATGCGGAAGATCTTGACTTCAAGATTTTATTTTTGGATGCCACTGATGGTGAGCTGGTGTCACGCTACAAGGAAACACGCCGTAGCCATCCTTTAGCAGCAGATGGGCGCGTGTTGGACGGTATCAAGTTAGAACGTGAACTCTTGTCTCCTCTTAAGAGCATGAGTCAAAATGTGGTTGATACCAGTGAATTAACGCCTCGTCAACTGCGTCAAACTATATCAGAACAGTTCTCTTCGCAGGACAGTCAAGTTGGTTTTCGTATTGAAGTCGTCTCTTTTGGATTTAAATACGGATTGCCACTGGATGCAGACTTGGTTTTTGATGTGCGTTTTTTACCAAACCCTCACTATGTTCCAGAACTTCGTGAAAAGACTGGGCTAGACAAAGCAGTTTATGACTACGTGATGAGCTTTGATGAGAGTAATGGCTTCTACGAGAAATGGCTTCATTTGATGACTTCTATTTTGCCAGGCTATCAAAAAGAAGGAAAATCAGTTCTCACGATTGCAGTAGGCTGTACAGGTGGTCAGCATAGAAGCACTGCTTTTGCCCACCGTCTAGCGCAAGACTTACAGAAAGATTGGGTTGTCAATGAAAGTCACCGTGACAAAGACCGCCGTAAGGAAACGGTGAACCGCTCATGAGAAAACCCATTATAACTGTTATTGGCGGTGGGACAGGAATTCCTGTTATCTTAAATAGTCTCCGCCGTGAAGAGGTGGATCTGAGAGCGATTGTGACGGTTGCAGATGATGGTGGTTCTTCAGGAGAGTTGCGCACAGCCATGCAGTTGACTCCTCCAGGTGATTTGAGAAATGTTTTGGTTGCTATGTCTGATATGCCAAAGTTCTATGAGCAGATTTTCCAATATCGATTTAAAGACTCTGATGGTCCCTTATCAGGGCACCCGTTGGGAAATCTAATCATCGCTGGTATTTCAGAAATGCAAGGTTCTACCTACAATGCCATGCAGATTTTAACCAAATTTTTCCATACCACAGGGAAAATTTACCCCTCTAGCGAGCAAGCTTTGACTCTCCACGCTGTTTTTCAAGATGGTCACGAAGTTGTTGGTGAAAGCCATATAGCAGATTATCAAGGCATGATTGACCATGTTTTTGTCACCAATACCTATAACGATGAGGAGCCGACAGCTAGCCGCAAGGTGGTTGAGACGATTATGGAGAGCAATATGATTGTCCTTGGACCAGGGTCGCTCTTTACCTCTATTTTGCCAAATTTGGTGATTCCAGAAATTCGTGAAGCACTTCTTGCGACCAAGGCTCAGGTGGTCTATGTCTGCAACATCATGACCCAGTACGGTGAAACAGAGCATTTTACGGATGCGGATCATGTGGCAGTACTAAATCGTCACCTAGGGACAGATGTTATTGATACGGTTCTCGTCAATATTGAGCCTGTCCCCCAAAGTTACATGAATCGCAACCATTTTGACGAGTATTTGGTTCAGGTTGAGCACGATTTTAAAGGACTTTCAGAACTCTCGAAACGCGTGATTTCTTCAAACTTTTTACGTTTGGAAAATGGCGGAGCTTTCCACGATGGCGACTTAGTGGTTGAGGAACTCCTTACCTTATTAAGAGGGGTGAAAGAATGAGTTTTACCACAAAAACAAAAGAAGAGCTGCTTAGCCAAGCCCTTCTAGACAAAAATGAACTATCTGCCCTCATTAAAATGTCTGGGAGTTTGGGATTAACAGGTCAAGGCTTAACGTTCTCAATTATCACAGAAAATGCCAAAATGGCGCGACATATTTACAACCTTTTGGAAAATCTTTATTCTGTTACGCCAGAGATTCGACATCATCAAAAAGCTAATTTGCGTAAAAATCGTGTTTACACCGTTGTGGTTACAGAAAATGTCAATGACATGCTCTCTGATTTACAACTAGCCGATTCTGTTTTTGGTTTTGAAACTGGGATTGAAAGTTCTGTTTTGGAAGATGATGAAGCGGGGCGCAGCTATTTGCGAGGAGCTTTTTTAGCGACAGGTTCCATCCGAAATCCCGAATCAGGAAAATACCAATTAGAAATCGCCTCTGTTTACCTTGATCACGCAGAGGATTTAGCCGCTCTCATGCAAAAATTCATGCTAGATGCCAAGGTGATTGAGCGGAAAAGCGGTGCAGTGACCTATTTGCAAAAGGCAGAGGACATTATGGATTTCTTGATAGTCATCGGTGCCATGACAGCCAAGCAGGTCTTTGAAGAAGTCAAGGTGATGCGAGAAGCACGTAACGACATCAATCGTGCGAATAACGCCGAAACAGCCAATATTGCTAGAACAGTCAATGCCAGTGTCAAAACCATCAATAACATTGTTAAAATTATGGGGACGATAGGACTAGAGAGTTTACCAGTTGAACTTCAGGAAATCGCAACACTCCGCGTGAATAATCCCGATTTTACTATCCAACAATTAGCCGATAGCTTAGAGCCCCCACTCACAAAAAGTGGTGTTAACCACCGCCTAAGAAAAATCAACAAAATAGCAGAAGAAATCTAACTGAGATAGAGAGACTATTAAGAAATAGATTTCATATTGAAGGTAAATCTATTTATCCATAATGAATAGGCGCAGAGGTTTAGCGGATTTTAAATCAGCTTCCTATTTTTACGAGCGATAGCGAGCAAATAAAAGATACTTCCGCCGTGATGAAAGTTTCAGAAATGGATAAAATTCAATATTTCTGACACTCGGAATATTTGAGACTAATTGAACACGCCTACAATGCTATTAATTTAGACTCACTTTTCTAAATGCTTATCGTATCGTCGTCAAGCTCCCTAAAATTCTTTGCATTGCTTAACGGCTTTGTATCTTGAATTAGGCTCAAACATTAGTCAACCTCAAATAGTCCAGTGGACTATTTGAGGTTGGAAATAAAGCAGGCTACAGCCTGTGTCAAATACCCGTAGGAAGTCTGTTTGTGTCTGTTATCGTGTTTTAGCTTTAAAATAGTAAATTCGTTTAAGATAGACTGTCTCAGTCACAATGAATTCCCCGTCAACATATGGTTTTTTAATAATATCTTATTGTTGGTATTTTCTGCAATCATTACGAGCGACGAAGTCGCCACAACTAGCACTTTCCGCAGTGGTGATAGAGAGTGGGACAAAAATCGTTAAATCGTCAAAAAATGACGATTTCGATTTTGTCGTCCCACCTCCGCACAGTTGATTAGGATGGTCGCTAACGATTGCGTAGCAAGGGTTTAGGACTTCCAATCAACCACTGCGTCAATCTGTTAATACCATTAAGAATAGAAGGTTGAGATATTTATGTCCCAGCCTCGTAGGGGTGAAATTGTCCAGTGGACAGTTTCAGCCTGAGCTTAGAAACCTGGGAGCGAAGGAAACCTAGCTTTGCCAAGAAGGAATGGAACTCTGTAGGAGGGGAGGTTCTGACACTAACTTCGTCAGCTTCATTTCCCACCTCAAAAGGTCTCCCAGACCTTAACGATTGAGACGAACTTCGTTCGCCTTATTCCCCACCTCAAAAGGCCTTTTGAGCGCCCCACACCACATTAGGAGAAGTGCTAACAAAAATACTAAATAAAAACTAATTGACTTTAAAACTGTCCAGTGGACAGTTTTAAGTTTGAGCTTAGAAATTAGAAAGCGATAAAAGATACAAAGGAAAGTATCAAAAAAGACTTTTTCTTCAAACTGAAAAGAGGTCATCTAACCTCTTTTTTACTTTTCCTTTTTTACTTTTCGAAATAATAAATAAAAAAATAAGCTAAAACTCTTGCAAAAAAAATATATTCTGATATACTTAACCAGTAAACATTAAACTGGTTAAGAAAAGGAGATAACATGAATACCAAAAAAATGGGACTTTTAGTTGGTCTGGTAGCGCTTATCGTTGCTGCGACAGCTTTTTTTACCTTACAAAATAAATCTGAAAAATCTTCAGATAAAATCCAGGCAGTAGCGACTTTCTATCCTGTCTATGAGTTCACCAAAGCCGTTTTAGGTGATGAGGGAGAGGTAGACTTGCTCATCAAAGCAGGAACAGAAGTTCATGGTTTTGAACCGTCAACTAAAAATTTAACAACCATCCAAGAGTCAGATGTGTTTGTCTACGCAGATGACAACATGGAGACTTGGGCACCAAATTTAGCTAAGGCTATTGATACCGATAAGGTAAAAGTGATTAAAATGACAGGAGACATGCTTCTTCTAGCTGGTAGTGATGACCACGATCATGACCATGGTCACGGCGAGGAAGGGCATCACCATGCGTTTGACCCTCATGTTTGGGTGTCTCCTTACCGTGCCCTTCGTTTAGTTGAAAACATTAGCAAAGAGTTGAGCGCAGCTTATCCTGACAAAGCTAAGATTTTTGAAAAAAATGCTGACGCTTATATTGAAAAATTAAAAGCACTTGATGCTAAATATAGTGATGTTTTATCAACAGCTAAACAAAAATCATTTGTAACACAACACGCAGCTTTCAACTACTTGGCTCTAGATTATGGATTGAATCAAATTTCGATTACAGGTGTCTCTGCTGAAAGTGAACCAACAGCGCAACGATTGGCTGAATTAACATCTTATGTCAAAGCTCAAGGTATTAATTACATTTACTTTGAAGAAAATGCGTCTGCGGTCGTTTCTGAAACACTAGCAAAAGAAGCGGGTGTTAAAACAGCTGTTTTAAATCCATTGGAAAGTTTAACTAAGAAGCAAATGGAAGCTGGTGAAGATTACTTCTCAGTTATGGAAGCTAACTTAGAAGCTTTGCAATTGACCACAGAAAAAGAAGGAGCTACCATCCAACCAGAAGTAGCGCCAGAAAAAACAGTTTACGCAGGTTATTTTGAAGATTCTGCTATCAAAGATCGTCTCTTAACAGACTGGTCAGGTGAATGGCAATCTGTTTACCCTTACTTAGTTGATGGTACTTTTGATGAAATTTGGGATTATAAGGCTAAAAAATCTCAAGGTCAAATGAGCGCTAAGGAGTATAAGGATTACTATACAATCGGTTATAAGACAGATGTTGAAGCGATTACCATTGACGGTGATAAAAAGACAATGACGTTCACTCAAAACGGCAAGAGCCAAACTTTCACTTACAAATACGTTGGTTACAAAGTGTTGAACTACAAAAAAGGAAATCGAGGCGTTCGCTTCCTCTTTGAAACTGATGATGCCAATGCAGGAAACTTCAAATATGTTCAATTCAGTGACCATAGTATTGCACCAACTGAAGCAGGCCACTTCCATATTTACTTTGGTGGAAGCAGTCAAGAAGACTTGTTGAACGAGCTTGAAAACTGGCCAACATACTATCCAGCAGGTATGACTGGTCACGATGTGGCACAAGAAATCGTAGCTCACTAAAAAACAGTTTCATTCCCTCAAAACTTAGATTTTTTAAAAGCACATGACTAGAAATGGTGATGTGCTTTTTCCTTGACTTGTCAGCTTTGCTATTTTAAGGTACAATGAAATAGCAATTGTCTTTTAGTTTATAAGGATTATCGCTAAAGCGTTTATTTCAAAATGATGAGCGATGACGTAGTGACGTGTAACCACATCAGGTGGGGATGTTACTAAACATAAATTAAAATGCTATAAAAGAAAGGGAATAATGATGAATTTACCAAATTGTCCAAAATGTAACTCTGAATATGTCTATGAAGATGGAGTACTTCTAGTATGTCCAGAATGTGCCTATGAGTGGGATCCAAATGAAGTCGAAGAAGATGGCTTGGTTGTCTTGGATAGCAATGGCACACGATTAGCTGATGGTGACACTGTAACAGTAATCAAAGACCTAAAAGTAAAAGGAGCTCCTAAAGATATCAAACAAGGTACTCGTGTTAAAGGGATTCGACTTGTTGAGGGAGATCACAATATTGATTGTAAGATTGATGGTTTCGGTGCGATGAAATTAAAATCTGAATTTGTTAAAAAACTTTAATCAGATTAGAACTTGGAGGAATCCAAGTTTTTTTGTTAAATTTGTTTCAATAATTTATAAAATTTGTTATAATCATACACATACTATTTTTATGAGTGGTTAATAGAAATAGTGAAGAAAATAGAATAAAAGCATTGTATTTATACTAAAATAAAAGTATAAAACAGTCATTTTACAAATGATCAGTAAATCAACATTTTTTTAATATTTATTAATAGTATATGGAAATGTTACTGATTTTTATTTTCTTGGTCCATTTTTAATTGATAGGAGAAGTTCCTTAATGCGTTTAACAGGTTAATGGTGGACGTATGATGGTATTTTGACCTTGATTATTGAGATTGGAAATCATAATACATAGAAGGAGGAAACCATGTCCGATTTTTTGACGCTCTTACCAAGACTTTGGGAAGGTGCACAAGTTACCTTACAAATTTTTGCTGTCGTCTTAGTGTTGTCGATTCCTTTAGGAATCATTGTCGCATTTTTAATGCAAGTTAAGTTTAAACCTTTGGAGTGGTTCCTCCATCTATACATCTGGATAATGCGTGGAACCCCGCTCTTGTTACAGTTGATTTTCTTCTTTTTTGTCCTTCCTAATATCGGGATTAAACTAGATAGAATTCCTTCTGCAATTTTGGCGTTTACGGTTAACTATGCTGCCTATTTTGCGGAAATATTCCGTGGTGGTATAGCTTCTATTCCAAAAGGTCAGTATGAGGCAGCTAAGGTCTTGAAATTAAAACCTTTCCAGACCATTCGTTATATCATACTGCCTCAAGTGACTAAGATTGTTTTACCGAGTGTTTTCAATGAAGTGATTACCTTGGTCAAGGATACTTCTTTAGTCCATGTTGTCGGCATTACAGAGCTTTTTCGTGTCAGTCAAACAGCAACTAACCGTGAAGCAAGTCTCATGCCTATGTTTTACGCGGGGGCTATTTACCTGATTATGGTTGGGCTTGCGACCCTCTTGTCTAAACAGGCTGAAAAATATTTTGGCTATTACAAATAGGAGGTTAATGATGCTTGAACTAAAAAATATTTCAAAAAGTTTTGGAAGTAAAAAAATATTTTATCAGTTTAACCTTACCATAGAAGATGGTAAAGTTCTCTCACTCGTGGGTCCATCAGGCGGTGGGAAAACAACGCTTCTTCGCATGCTAGCTGGTCTTGAGAGCATTGATTCAGGAGAGATTATTTACAACGGGCAATCTGTTGCTATTGATCACCTTGAGACCTTGAATTTATTGGGCTTTGTCTTTCAAGATTTTCAGCTTTTCCCACATCTTAGTGTTTTAGAAAATTTGACGCTGTCTCCTATTAAGACAATGGGTGTTTCTAGGGAAAAAGCAGAGCAAAAAGCTTATGATTTATTGGGACGCTTAGAGCTAAAAGACCATGCCAAAGCCTACCCACATTCTTTATCTGGTGGTCAAAAACAGCGTGTGGCGCTGGCTCGTGCCATGATGATCGATCCGCAGATTATTGGCTATGATGAACCGACATCAGCTCTTGACCCAGAGCTTCGACAAGAAGTGGAAAAATTAATCTTACAAAATCGTGAAGCTGGTATGACACAAATTGTTGTGACGCATGACCTAGCTTTTGCAGAGACGATTTCGGATCACATTTTAAGAGTTAATCCAAAGTAGTGCGATAATAGTCGCTTTACAAGGAATGTTAGAAGATACTAGAGTTAGAAAGGACAAGATTTAAGACTTCTGTATAGAAACTTAGATTTTGGGGTATCATATTATGAAATTGAATAAACTAATGACAAGTTTTGTAGCAGCAGCATCAGCAGCTTTGCTATTGGCTGCATGTAGCTCAAATAGCACAAAAACAGCTTCTGAAGGTGACAAGTGGGACACTTATGTTGCTGATAAATCAATTACCATTGGGTTTGACAATACCTTTGTGCCAATGGGCTTTGAAGATGATAAAGGTGAAAACACAGGTTTCGACATTGATCTTGCCAATGCTGTTTTTGAAAAATACGACATTAAAGTTAACTGGCAGCCAATCAGCTGGGAAATGAAGGAAAATGAACTCAATAGTGGCAATATTGACCTCATTTGGAATGGATATACGATGTCTGAAGAGCGTGCAAAGAAAGTTCTCTTTACAAATCCTTACATGCTAAGTGAGCAAGTTTTAGTAACCAAAAACGATTCTGGGATTACAAAAACACCTGATATGAAGGAGAAAGTTCTTGGTGTTCAGGCTGGATCATCTGGTTATGACGAATTTGTTAATAAACCAGAAGTATTGCAGGATATCGTTAAAGATAATGATGCCGTGCTTTATGACACCTTTACCCAAGCTTTTCTCGATTTAGAAAATGGTCGTATTGATGCCTTATTGGTTGATAATGTATATGCTAACTATTATTTAAAACAAGCTAATGAGTTGGATAACTATAAAGTCTTCTCATCAGGCTTAGAAGTCGGTGACTTTGGTGTAGGTGCTCGCAAGGAAGATAAAACTTTGGTTGAAAAAATCAATGTAGCCTTTACAGAGCTCTACAAAGAAGGAAAATACCAAGACATTTCAGAAAAATGGTTTGGTGAAGATACAGCTACTGAATCTGTTAAAGGTAAATAGTAGCCAAATAGTAGTAAAAAAACCTCCGAAAGTTCAAAAAATACTTTTGCGGAGGTTTTTTATTTTAGTTTATTTTTTCTAATGTTTTGATATCATATAAGACTAATTTCCCATTATCATCATAGAATTGAACGCCTTCTGGAAGGAAAATAAGGAATTTTCGATCCCGATTAGCTATTTGAGCAATTTTATTAATATGTTCTTCTAGTGTTTCTTGGTCCAAACCATAATCAGGTAACCCTTCGAAGAAAGGATCGCTTGGAGTGGGTTCCTCTGAGGTTTCTGAGGGTGTAGTCACTTGTGGTGCTTCTTCGGTTGAAGAAACTGGTTCAGTTGTTTTAGGAGCTACAAGAGCAGAAACAGTTTCTGTAGTAGTTTCTTTTGGCTTAGTTGAACTTTCGGTTTGAGAAGTTGATTTTTCTTGTTTCTGCTTCAAAAGTTCTTGTGACTCTTGCCATTCAGCATCAGAAAGATCTTCTTTACGAATAGTGCGTAGGGATTTTCCGTTAGCTCTTGGGATACTAAATGAATTATTACGCCAGACAAAGGTTCCTTTAGCTAAAATATCTGATGGGTGGAAAATATAGCCATCCGGTTCAGTGTAACGACCGGCTTGTTTGGCAGCTTGCAGTTCTTCTGTTGAATACGTAATTTGCCAATTTTGTAGGCTATCGCGTTGCTCTTTAGGCGTTACATTGGCAATAACTGTTGGACTCTCTTCATGTCCAGGATTTGACCATATATCTGGGCGAACTTCAGGGTGAAGCATGACGTATTTTATGGTAGCGATTTGGTCAGGTGTTAACCAAGAATAGGGAACAACGTGGATATGATCAATGTGAGGGATGACAAAGGAATTGCCAGTGTCATAAGTTGCGTTGCCAGCGTGCATTGGGAGGCTAGAAACGGCTACAGCGAGTTTAGGAGCAATATCTGACTGTGCGATGTCATATTGATAATGGCTACTATCTTGTAACATGAGTTCTTGTTCAGCAAAGGCAATTTGTGTAAGATCAAGTTCATCGCGACTGTAGAAGTAATCTTTACCGTCGCGAGTGATGATATAGCCCACTTTCCCATTGCTTATATGCTTCTTACTAACTTTTTTAGCCTCAAATACTGGAGTATCACCAGCTTGAGTATTATCAAAAATCGCTTTTAGCTGATTAAGTTGGTTTTGGGATGAAAGCCATTCAGTCACTTGGTCAAGTTCAGATTGTTCCAATTCCCCAAAACCAATGTAGTGGTAATGCTCTTCGTGTTTGGCTGTAACACCTGATTTATCAACGGATACAATGGATTCTTTACTGAAAATATAATGATCGCTAGTATCATAAGGTTTGCCATCCAAGCCTTTTCCATAGGCAACAATAGTATGACCAAGAAATTGATGACTTTTATCAGTTGAAGGTGATTTATTAGGAATAATTTTTTCAGGAATAAGAGCTGTACCCTGGCGTTGACCAGATAAGAATCTATCTGCTAGAATAACTTCAAGTTCGGATAATTGGTTTCGTGGGATAATATGAAAATGATCGCCATGTGGAATAATATAACCAAAATGATTAACACCTGTGACTTGAGTCGGTTCAAAAATTAGGCCGTCTTCCTCGACATGACGATACTTTTTATCTAACTGGTGTAATTGAGATAAAAGCTCATCAAACGATTTATTGTTAAAGTCCTTATTGTAGCTTAATAACGGTTTGATTATAGAAGATGGTGGTATAGGGCCTGTTTGCCCTGTACCTGATGGCGTATAGTAGCTAGGTGCCAGTACAGAAGTATTTTTTGAAACATTACTTTTTCCATTCTTTTGGTTCCAATACTGCTGTGCTTCTGCCAATTCACGAGGAGATAAATCTTTTTTAGGAATATAGTGGAAATGATTGCCATGAGGTACTAAATAGGCATCACCGAAATCATCAATGATATCGGTTGGGTTAAAAACGTAACCATCATCAGTCGTATAACGCCCTTCTTGTTTGGCTTTGCTGATAGCCATTTTTTCCGGTTGTGTGAGATGATGAGATTTTCCTCTTTCTTTGGCCTCTTTTGTGCCCAAAGCCACTTGTTCAGCAATCTCTTCTTTGCTTCGGATATTTTTTTTCTTGCTATTAGGTTTTAAGTAAACGTAATAATTTCCGTTGACTTTAATAATATAACCATCTTGAATCTCGTTGACCACATCTGCTTCATTAAAGTGGTAATTAGGGTCGGTCATTAGCAGTTCTTCACTGATAATCGCATCGTACGGGACTTTTCCATTGTAGAAGTGGAAGTGATCGCCATGTGATGTGACATAGCCCTGGTCAGTGATTTTGATGACAATTTGTTCAGCTGAAATCCCTTCTTCAGCATTGATTTGTTCCATGGTTTTGTTTTTTGACACGGGTGAGGTTGATTGCCGTTGATCAATATAGGCTACTTCATTCTCTCGGTTTGTTTGCTGAGCTTGATGTGTTCCAACATAATAAATTGCGATATGACTTGCCAGTAAAAGGGCAGCAGCAGAGCTAAAATAAATGGTTTTCTTTTTCATGAGAGTTCTCCTTATTGTAAATATTGGTAAAGAATTTCTAAGTTAAGACGAAGATTTTCTAAATAAGTTTTATTGTTATTGGGAACAGATTCTAGTGGACTTAGTTTTTTGACCTTTGCTCCTGTTGCGTCAGCAATCACTTGAGCGATTTTAGGATTAACATTGTCTTCTGTGAAAATTGTTTTAATACCATAAGTTTGAATGAAATCCTGAATTTCTGTTAACTGTCTTGGAGACGGTTCTTGTTCAGGAGAAATACCTGAGATTCCAAGTTGATTTAAGCCAAAACGTTTGGCTAAATAATGAAAAGCAGTATGTTGTGTAACAAAGGTCTTAGAAGTAACTTTCTTAAATTTTTCTTGATATTCATTTCCCAATTGCTCGGCTTCTTTTTGAAAATGTTTAGCATTGTTTGTATAGTAAGAAGCATTTTTAGGATCTATCCGTCCAAGTTCCTTGGCAATCATAAGCGCCTCTTCGCTAGCTAAATAAGGATCGGTCCAAGTATGAGGGTCATATAAGGTTGCAGGGTCTATTCCTTCTGAGACGGGAATATCTTCCAAACCTTGTACTCTGTCTAGTGTTAGAGTTTGTGAGGCTTCAAAAACAGCAACATCAGAGTTTTGTAAATTGGGGTCTAAATCTCCTGCCCAAGATTCAAGTGTGTGTGAATGATAAATGAATAAATCAGCATCATATATAGCAGCTACATCGTTAACAGATGGTTCAAAAGAGTGAATGCCGGCACTAGACTGAATCATTCTGACATCGTTAAGGTCTCCTGAAACAGCTTTAGTAATGGCGTAGATGGGGTAAAAACTTGTCACAATAGACAGACCTTCCTTTGGTTTAGCTGTTTTGGAATGATTATGGCAGGCGTAGAGAGTGGGAAGTAATAGTAGTAAAGCAATAATGTGACAATATTTTTTCATAAAATCTCCTTTGCAATATAATTAACCAGTTAACAACTGGTTAATTATATCTCTAAAAAAATAGTTTGTCAATATTTTTTTTTGAAACCGCTAATTTAGAAGGCAGATTCAAGCTTCTACTACAGTTTCTAGTGCTGAAACGATTCAGAGACTCAGGACTCACTGATACGGAGGTGACTGTGGTGGAATAAGTAGTATATCTTTTCCATGTCCATTGTTTTTGGAGATTACTAAAAATCCTAATACTCAACCAAAATCAAAATTAGCATATTGAGCAAACTCAAGGACCAATAAAGGTATCAATTTCCAAGCGCTTCTTTCGCCATGGTGGTATTATAATCAAGAGTAAACTCTTGATTATAACGGACTTTTTGAGACCTAGGCTCAAAAAGTAGCAATGAAACTCCAAAGGAGGTTTGAGAGTGGGACAGAAGTCATGATTTCGAAGAAATTGACTTCGTCGTCCCACCTCCGCACAGTTGATTAGGATGGCCGCTAACGATTGCGTGGTAGTAAAATAGTCCAGTGGACTATTTTAGGTGGACACTTGAAAATGAAGAAGTGTCCAGTTGCAGACCTCCAATCAACCACTGCGTCAATCTGTTATTACCATTAAAAATAGAAGGTTGAGATATTTATGTCCCAACCTCTTTTCCGCCTCAAAAGGTTCCCCAAACCACGACAAACGAATGAAAGATTTTTAGCAAGAAAACAAAGCTTTTTGTATTTCAATTTTCGGCTTTTTCAAAAATACGTTTTATTATTGAGCTGTTTTGCTATAGGAAAAGTATTGAGAGTATCTACTTTAAACTGTACTATAATTCGGAAATAACTGTTTCATACGTTTGTCCTGTTCCCCAAACCTTTTGAGCGTCCGCACCTTTTAAGAAAGAAGTAAAAAAGTAATTTTTGATTTTTGACAAGTATAAAATTACTAACTTTAAAGCAGGTATCAGATAAAAAAAGAAGCTGGGATCATTTCCCAACTTCCTTAAATAGAGAGGTATATATTATTTTTATGCTTAAATAGCTTTTTTCTTTTCTAGGTATTCTTTATCGTTCCAAGTGACAAGATCGAATTGTTTGAAATCTTGGGTTTCTAAAATGGTTAGGCTAGCGTTTGATAGTCCACCAGCACGACGAAGTTGAGCGGATGGATAGCCGAGAAGATGGCGGATAGAAGCTGTTAGACTAGCACCGTGTCCAATGATAAGAACATTTTCAACATTGCTATCTTGTAAACTTTTTACAAAATCAGCGATGCGGTGAGTAACTTGAAAGACTGATTCAGCTCTAAATTGTGTAGCATTGAATTGCGCTAAATTGTGGCGGAATGCATACATTTGTTTTGGATAGATGGCTTCCATGTTGCTGATTTTTTTATTTTCGAGAATGCCTAAATTCCACTCACGTAGGCTTTCAGTTGTCTCAAGAGTGAGGTCGTTATTGTCATGTTTGTCAATCAGTAGCTGTGCAGTATCAACAGCACGTTTTTGATCACTTGAAAAAACCTTATCAAAGTTGATATCTGATAAATGTTCACCGAGCTCTGCAATGTCCTCTAAAGCCTCAGGCAAGAGAGGAGAATCGGCGTTTGCACCTTGGAAACGTCCTTCCAAGTTCCATTCTGTTTTTCCATGACGAACAAAATAAAGTTTCATTGTAATAGTTAGCTCCAATTCTAATGTTTTTCAATACTAATACCAAAGGGAAAGAGCCCCAGCATGGCAAGTTTAAGGGATTGAATGGCAAATGGGATACCGATAATGGTACAACAAAGGAAAACAGCGGTACCAATATGAAGAAGAAAGAGTTCCCAGCCACAGAGTATGATCCAAATTAAGTTAAAAAGCAAACTTGTCGTACGAGTTGAGGGAATAACTTCTTTTCCAAATGGAAAAAGTCCAAAACGGGCAATTTTAAAACATTGCATTCCAAAAGGTATACCTATGACAGATAGGCATAGGACCAAACCAATGACAGTCCAGGCTATCCAAGACCAAAGTCCAGCAGCAAGGAACCAAATGACGTTTCCTAGAGTTCTCATCTGTCCTCCTTAATATCATCAAACTGTGCACTAACAAAATCAGCTAGAACTTGGCTTTCAATACGAATAGACCGCCCAATTTCACCAGCAGACACAATCATTTGCCCCATCTCTAGAGCGATTTGGTCAATATAGATAGGAAATTGGTGCTTTTGGCGAATACCGACAGGATTATTTGCCCCGTGAACATAACCAGTGGTCTTTTGTAAGTCCTTTTGAGGGATCATAGAGACTTTCTTGTTACCAGAAACCTTAGCCAATTTTTTCTCAGATAAGTGTTCTGTGATTGGTAAAATTCCAATGAGAGGACCAGTTTTATCACCTATTAATGCCAGAGTTTTGAAAATGGTAGAACGGTCAATGTCATCAGGTGTTTGTCCCTCTAGACCATTGAAGCTAAGGCTATCGTGAGCAATGCCTGCCTTGTCCAAGATTTGGTCAACCAATGTTTTTTTAATCTTGCTTTTCTTAGCCATGTTTTCATGTCTCCTTGCTAAATAAAAAAACAGTATAATAAATCTATTATACCATTTTATGTATGTTTTGTCAGAAACTTATCGGCTTGGTTGGAAAAATTTTGGCTGTGTTTTTAGTAAAATGATAATGACAATGGCAACGACACCAAGTGTCAAAGTGCCAGCTGTGCCATTTACCGTAAAGGAATACCACTCGGCAGAAACCCCTTCAGGAGCATAGGAACCCCAAAAAATAACGCCAGCGATGTAGTGGCAGATATAGCGTACAAGAGTTGCCAAGGTAGCACCTAATAAGGCAAAAGTAAGGGTTGCAGTCTTTTTAATTGTCTTAAGAGACTTTTGCAATGGACTTGTCATGAAACCAGCTAACCCCATACAAGCAAAGGCAAGAATGTATTCGATGCCTACTTGAGAAAGATTGAGGTAATAAACTTTACCTAGAGGAAAATGTAGTAATCCCCATATCAATCCAGCAAGAATACCGTACTTGGTTCCTCTGCGCAGGGAGAACAGAACGAGGGGTATAGCGCCGAAAGATGGTGTAAACCACTCCGCAAAATCTGGAATAAGGGACAGAACCATGGCAAGAGCAGCAAAAATCGCAGCTTCAACGAGAGGGGTAACTTTTTGGGACATAAAAAACTCCTTTGTCTGTACACAAAGAAGCATTCTTTTTAGATGTCTGTCACAATCCCTACGCTCGTCCTAACGAGATCAGGTAATGAGGATTTCGCAGATGCGATCTCAGCCAAAGGCACTCCCTTGTGTGTAAAACTATTTTTGATATTCGTATTGTAACTGAAAACCATTTCAAAAGCAAGTAAAGTGATTGTGTGATTATATCAACTATTTTAAAAGTATCTTATCATGTCAGAGTAGTCTCAAAAGTAAGTTTTGCTATATTTTTCATCTTGGTCTTCACTAAGATTTGGTTATCCCGTGGGATTTCCTTTGTAGATTTAAGGTGAAATGACTATACCAATTTTATATTTGACAAAAGATATCTATTAACTTATACTGTAATAGTCGTATTTTAAAGAAATAAATTAGACTATACCAATTTTAAAAAAGAGGAAATCATTATGTGTGGAATTGTTGGTGTTGTAGGAAATAAAAATGCTACAGACATCTTGATGCAAGGTCTTGAAAAATTAGAATATCGTGGTTATGATTCGGCAGGTATCTATGTTGCCAATGGTCAAAAGACTAGCTTGGTCAAATCTGTTGGTCGTATTGCAGACTTACGAGCAAAATTAGGCATTGATATTGCAGGGACTGCTGGGATTGGGCATACCCGTTGGGCAACTCACGGAAAACCAAGTGAAATCAATGCGCACCCTCATCAATCAGAGACTTCTCGTTTTACCCTTGTTCACAATGGGGTTATTGAAAACTTTGCTGAGATTAAAGCGGATTATCTAGCTGGTCACAATCTTAAAGGGCAAACAGATACTGAAATTGCGGTTCACCTTATTGGTAAATTTGCCGAAGAAGATGGCCTATCTGTTCTTGATGCTTTCCGTAAAGCTTTATCAATTATTGAAGGGTCTTATGCTTTTGCGCTCATGGACGCTGAAGATGCTGATACCATCTATGTCGCTAAAAATAAATCACCACTCCTTATTGGTCTAGGTGACGGCTATAATATGGTCTGCTCAGACGCTATGGCCATGATTCGTGAAACATCAGAATACATGGAAATTCATGATAAAGAATTGGTTATTGTAAAAGCTGATAGTGTTCAAGTACAAGATTATGCTGGAAATGCGATTGAACGTGGTAGCTACACAGCTGAATTAGACCTTTCTGATATTGGTAAAGGGACTTACCCTTATTACATGTTGAAAGAAATTGATGAGCAACCAACAGTGATGCGTAAATTGATTTCAGCCTATACAGATGATGCGGGTCAAATCACTGTTGATGCTGATATTATTAAGGCGGTTCAAGAAGCTGATCGTATCTATATCATCGCAGCAGGAACCTCTTACCATGCCGGTTTTGCCTCAAAAGATTTCCTTGAGCAATTGACAGATACACCTGTTGAACTTGGTATTGCCTCAGAGTGGGGTTACAATCAACCATTACTAAGTCAAAAACCTCTCTTCATCTTTATCAGCCAATCTGGTGAGACTGCTGACAGCCGTCAGGTACTTGTCCGTGCTAATGCGATGGGCATTCCAAGTTTGACAGTAACAAATGTTCCAGGATCAACCCTGTCTCGTGAAGCCAACTACACCATGTTGCTTCATGCTGGTCCCGAAATTGCGGTAGCTTCAACAAAAGCCTACACAGCTCAGATTGCGACTCTTGCCGTTCTAGCAAAAGCTGTCGGTGACGCTAATGGCAATAGCAAAGCAGCTAACTTTGATTTGGTTCATGAACTGTCAATCGTTGCTCAGTCTATTGAAGCGAGCCTTTCTGAAAAAGACGTTATTGAAGCGAAAGTGGCAGATCTTTTGGCAACATCACGCAATGCTTTCTATATTGGACGTGGAACTGATTACTATGTTGCCATGGAAGCATCATTGAAATTGAAGGAAATTTCTTATATCCAATGTGAGGGATTTGCTGCTGGTGAATTGAAACACGGTACTATTTCCTTGATTGAAGATGGCGTGCCAGTCATTGCGCTTATCTCAAATAATGAAACTCTTGCTGCCCATACTCGTGGTAATATCCAAGAAGTAGCAGCACGTGGTGCTAGTGTCTTAACAATTGTTGATGAAGCGATGGCTCGTGATGAAGATGATATCAAAGTCTTAACCGTTCACCCATTCTTGTCAGCAATTGCTATGGTTGTGCCAACTCAATTAGTTGCTTACTATGCAACCCTTCAACGTGGGCTTGATGTGGATAAACCACGCAACCTTGCCAAATCTGTAACGGTTGAATAATAAATTTAGAGGTTCGGGATTCCTGGACCTCTTTTTACGTTTGGCTTGTGTGCTGACGTAATAGTGCAAGCTTCTAGGAGCTACTATTCGCCTATAATAGTTCTTCCAGTAGAAATTGGTATAAAAAGGTCTCCAAACTGACTAGCTTGGAGACCTTTTATGAAAGAGGCTAATAAATATTATTTAGGACTGATAGGGAAGTTCTAAAACTTATTTGTGATTACTCGGTTTTTGCTTTTTCTTCGTCTTCTTTTATCGGACCGAAGAGTTTTTCATAGACAGCTCTTTGATTGGTAGCAACTGGTGAAATCTGATTGAGGTCTAGTAACGCTGCTGCTCCGCTGACCCAACCATTTGATGTGTATTGGTGAAGGTCGTAAACTAAGTCTGTTTGTGGAGCTGCATTGTAGTAACCGGAATTATCGCCGTAAGTTGGAATCCAAATGGCATCAAATTTATCAACGGAAATACTTTGTTCTGCCATGAAGAATGTGCCAATGTAGATACCAACGTTTTCGGCACCTAGTCGCTTAAGTTCCTTACGAAAGGCTTCAACACCCGCATTCATATTTTTCATGGTTGCTTCTTCGACATCAATCCAGTAAAACGTAGGGTCGTAAGGAGAGGCATTTTCATAGAAAATACGAGCTTCTTCCTTCATTTCAGCGACGCTGCGTCCAAGAGCATAGCTGTAAACAGCAACGGGCACATCACGTTTTTGAAATTCTGTAATGTGTGTCTTGAAAGACTTATCAATTCCAGTAGTGTGAGCAGCATTATTGTCGGCTGTAATTTGTGAGCCTCCGAAGACACGAACAATGGCACCAGAAATATTAGCAGAAAGGGTATCGTAGTCGATATCACTTGGTAACTGCCAGCCTGAAACATCAATAATCGGATTAAGGATCAATGGTTCTTCATCTTTTTTCTGCTCTTTCTCTACTTTTTTAGCTGCAGCTTCTTGGGCTGCCTTTGCTTCCGCTTGCGCTCGTTTTTTATTAGCCGCTGCTAATTGTTTTTGATTATAGTCATGTCGCGCTTTGACAGAAACCAATGTAAAAAGAAAGAGACCGATAAACATCAAGACCAGTATAGGTTTAATTCGTTTTCTCATTACTTGCATTATACTTGAATTTATGAGAAAAATCAAAGTTTCCTAACTGATTTTTTAAAATTTGCTATAATAGTCTTATGCAAAAAATAACATCACGAACAAATCCGACCATTAAGGCGGCAAAAAAACTTTTACAAAAGAAATATCGTAAATCTTCATATCTGATTGAGGGCTGGCATTTGGTAGAGGAAGCACTTCAGTCAGGTGCAGAAATCTTACAGATTTTTGTGTTAGAGGATATGGCAGAGCGACTAGCTGATTTTTCAAATGTCATTGTGGTCACGCCAGAAATTTTGAAAGACCTGTCTGACTCTCCTAGCCCTCAAGGAATTGTAGCAGAAGTTGCTTTTAGTGAAAAAAGCTTGCCTGATACGCTATCAGGGCGTTATCTCTTTTTAGAAGATGTTCAGGATCCTGGCAATGTAGGTACGATAATCAGAACGGCTGATGCAGCTGGTTTTGATGGGGTCTTTTTGTCTGACAAGACAGCAGATATTTATAATCAAAAAACCTTGCGTTCGATGCAGGGCTCACATTTTCACTTGCCAATTTGGCGTAATCGTACAAGTGATACGATTGCTTTATTAAAAGCGTCGGCTGTGCCTATTTTAGCAACAACTTTGTCAAAGGATTCTATTGATTACCGTCAGCTTCCGACTTTTGACAGCTTTGCCTTGGTCATGGGAAATGAGGGAAATGGGATTTCAGAAAATATGCTGGAGGAGGCTGATAAGCTGGTTCATATAACCATGCCTGGTCAAGCGGAAAGTTTAAATGTTGCAGTGGCAGCAGGTATACTTATTTTTAGTTTGATTTAAGTAAAGATGGTATAATAGCTTTAGGAGGTGGTTCGTTATGAAGCACTACACAAAAGACCCTGAGTTTATGGCACATGTGGGGCATTTGATCAATCATCCACGATTTAAAAAGTTAGATAATATTGTGCAGCATCATCATTCGACACGCTATGAGCATTCGATAAATGTTGCTTATACTAGTTTTAAGATTGCAAGAAAGCTAGGCTGGGATGCAAAATCAACAGCGCGTGGTGGGTTATTACATGATATGTTTTATTACGATTGGCGCGATACCAAATTTAAAAAAGGTCATGCTTGGACGCATCCACGTATCGCTGTGCGTAATGCAAGAAAGTTAATTGACTTAAATCGTAAGGAAGAGGACATTATCCTTAAGCACATGTGGGGCGCAACGATTGCTCCGCCTCGCTATAAAGAAGGTTACATTGTAACAATGGTTGATAAATACTGGGCTATTAAGGAGGCGGCAACTCCTCTGAGACACGCTTGGAAAAGGCGGTCATTCTTTAAAAGGAAAGAACTTGGCAGTCACAATCATTAGGAAATTGATTTAGTAATAGAGGATTGCCCAGTTGAGAAATTGATGGGGCAATCTAGGGCGCACCGCCTATATTGGTGTGTTCAATGATAGAATGAAGAGGTTATATAATGGAATTTGATAATAATGTGATTTACACACAAACTGATGCAGGTTTGAATCGCTTTTTTGCTAAGATTTATGGTCTTGTGGGTATGGGAATTGGGCTTTCTGCTTTTGTTTCGTTTGTTATGCTCTACCTATTTCCAAATAATCTGATTGGCATTTTGGCTAATGCACCGATGATTTACTATTTGGCGATTTTTGCAGAATTAGGTTTGGTCTTTGTTGCTTCTGGTGCGGCACGTAAAAATAGTCCCATGGCTTTGCCACTCTTTTTGACTTATTCTGCCCTTAATGGTTTTACGCTTAGCTTTGTCCTACTGATGTATGCCCAAACGACTGTTTTTCAAGCCTTTGTATCGGCTGCTCTTGTTTTTGGTGTTATGGCTATCATCGGGGCAACAGTTAAGAAAGACTTATCGGGAATGGCAAAAGCTTTAATTGCTGCTTTGATTGGTGTACTGATTGCAAGTTTAGTCAATGTGTTTATCGGCTCAGGTACGATGAGTTATATCATTAGTATCTTGTCAGTATTGATTTTTTCTGGTTTGATTGCCTACGATAATCAGATGATTAAGCACGTTTATCAGCAAACTGGTGGTCGTGTGGGAGATGGCTGGGCAATTTCGATGGCGCTTAGTCTCTACCTTGACTTTATCAATCTTTTTCTTAGCTTGCTCCGCATTTTCTCACGAAATGATTAATCTGAGAAGGATAATAACCTTGGGACCTACTAAAAAAGTAGGTTCTTTTTTACTGTTTAAAAGTATTAGAAATTTTTGGTTTAAAGCGCTATAATAGGTGCTATGAAACAAATGGATAAAACACGATATGCTATCGTGGATTTAGAAGCGACCTCGGCTTCTAGTCTTGCTAAAATTATTCAAGTGGGAATTGTGATTCTTGAAGATGGTAAGGTTGTAGAGACGTTTGAAAGTGATATTAATCCTCATGAGGCCTTGAGTGAACATATTATTTCTTTAACAGGTTTAACGGATGAACGCTTAGCAAAGGCACCTGATTTTTCTCAGGTTGCTAAAACCATTTTTGAATTGATTGATGGGGCTATTTTTGTTGCCCACAATGTTAAGTTTGATGCCAATCTCTTGGCAGAAGAGCTTTTTATGGAAGGCTATGAACTTCGTTCTCCTTTGGTCGATACGGTAGAATTATCACAGATTTTCTTTCCGACTTTTGAGCGCTATACCTTAGAAAACCTTTCACAGGTTTTAGATCTTCAATTAACAGATGCTCATACAGCAATTGCGGATGCGCGTGCAACGGCAGAGTTGTTGCTCCGTTTGAAGGAGAAAATCAGAAGTTTGCCCTTGATGACGTTAGAAAAAATTCTGGAGTTTAGTGATGATTTGCTCTTTGAGACAAGGCTCATTATTGATGAGATTTATAGGGAAAAGAGTGGTGAATCACTGGGAGAAAACTGGATTGAAGTTGGAGGTCTAGTGCTAAAACAGCCAGCGAATTTACCTGCGCAGCGCCATTTCTCCAAAGACTTTGAGATGAATCTAGGTTTGTTAGGTCTTGATCAGCGTCCTCAGCAGCAGCTTTTTTCAGAAAAAATAGCAGAGCGGTTAACTGAATCAAAACCAGCCTTTATTGAAGCAGGCACAGGGATTGGAAAAAACTACGGTTACTTATTGCCACTATTAGCTAACCCTGAAATTAGACAAATTGTGGTGACTGTGCCAACCAAGGCATTGCAAGATCAAATGATGTCAGGGGACATTAAGCGTTTGGAGGAAGTCTTTAATGTTTCTACTCAGAGCTTGAAAAGTCCTAAAAATTATATCAGTCTTGATAAATTTTGGGATAGCTTGGCGACAGAGGATGATAATCGTCTTATCAATCGTTATAAGATGCAACTTTTGGTCTGGCTCTGTGAGACAGAAACGGGTGATATGGATGAAATTGGACAAAAGCAGCGATTTGAAGCTTATTTCAAACAAATTCAACATGATGGGGAATTGAGTCGAAAAAGTTTTTTCACAGATGTTGATTTTTGGGAGAGGCATTATCGAGCCTCTAAAACAAGTCGTCTTTTGGTTACCAATCATGCTTATTTTTTGACAAGGGTACAGGATGATAAGGACTTTGTCGCTGGTAAGACGTTAATTATTGATGAGGCGCAAAAGTTCTTTTTGAATCTAGAGGCCTTTTCACATAGAAAGTGTGAGATTAAGCAGATTCTTACCGAGATTGAACAGGTTTTAGGTACAGTGCAAAATACGCTTCATAAGCGCCTTTTAGAAGGGATTCAATTTGAATTATCTCATTTGACACAGCAATTTTCAGATCTGGGGCAACTAGATGAGGAAAGTCTAGAGCAGTTGAAAATTTATTTGAAAGAATTGGATTTGCCTATTCTTCTGGAACTAAGGCAGGTATTGAGCCGAGATGTTCAACAGGTTTGGATTGAGGAAGACGTTTTTGCTGACTACCGGCGTCTGTTTCTAAAAAGTGCCAGTCTAGTCTTTATGTCCTTACCAGATTTTCTTCCTGAAACGCAAAAAACATATTTTATTTCAGCGACTTTACAAATCGGTCATCAGGTGACTCTGGCAAATTTGTTAGGCTATGAGGACTATACCCTAGATAGACTGCCCAAGCCTTTTGAAACTGGTCAGCATATCTTTGTTGATGACAGCATGCCGACTGTTACTGAGGTGTCCACAAGACGTTACCTTTTTGAAATGGCAGAGCGTATTAGAGAATTACTTCATTTAGAACGTCCAATTTTAGTCTTGTTTACTTCCAATAAAACCATGCTGGCATTATCTCAGATCCTAGATGAGTGGGAGATTTCTTATCTTTGTCAGCACAAAAATGGTTTAGCTAGTAATCTGAAAAAACGTTTTGATAGAGGAGAAAATCAGCTTTTGCTGGGGTCGGGGGCTTTCTGGGAAGGAATTGATTTTGCTCAGTCGGATCAAATGATTACTGTTATTAGTCGTCTTCCCTTTGATAATCCTCAATCTCTCTTTAGTCGAAAAATTGAGACTTATCTTAGACAAGAAGGTAAGGAACCTTTTGATGACTATCATCTACCGGTTACTATCTTGCGCCTCAAGCAAGCTCTAGGGAGAACGATTCGCAGGGAACAACAGCAATCCGCAGTGCTTATTTTAGATAAACGTTTAGTCACAAAATCTTATGGGCGAGATATTCAAGAATCGCTTTCCGAACAATCGGAACTTCAAATTCAAAACTTTCCAAAAATTCTTACAGAAATAGGTTATTTTTTTAATAAAGTTTGATATAATGGAAAGATGAATATCATGTATCGGAAATAGTAGCTTTTAGTCAATTAGGATGACCAGCTTTGCTATTTCCCCAAGTGCTCGAAAAGAGACCAAGGAGGATCTATGACAGTTTTATCAAATCGCGTTTTAGCTATGGAGGAAAGTGTAACCTTAGCTGCAGCAGCTAGAGCTAAGGCCTTGAAAGCAGAAGGACGAGATGTTATTAGCCTAACGGTTGGTGAGCCTGATTTTGTAACACCTAAGCACATTTGTGATGCAGGTATCGCTTCCATTGAGAATGGCTCAGCTTCATTTTATACGGTAGCTAGTGGGCTTCCAGAGCTGAAAGCAGCAGTAGCGACTTACATGGAGAATTTCTATGGTTATGCTGTTAGCCCTAATCAAGTTGTCGCAGGGACAGGGGCAAAATTTATCCTTTACGCCTTCTTCATGGCGGTGCTAAATGCAGGAGATGAGGTCATTATTCCGACACCTTACTGGGTTTCTTATTCAGAGCAGGTGATTATTGCTGAAGGTAAGCCAGTCTTTGTGCAGACGACAGAAGCGACAGACTTTAAAGTGACGGTAGAGCAACTAGAAGCTGTTCGTACGGACAAGACAAAGGTGCTTTTGCTTAACTCTCCATCAAATCCAACGGGTTCTGTTTATAGTCGTGAGGAGCTTGAAGCGATTGGTCATTGGGCTGTTGCCAATAATATTTTGATTTTGGCTGACGATATCTATGGGCGTTTGGTCTACAATGGAGCAGAATTTACGCCAATTTCTAGTATTTCTGAGGCCATTCGCAAGCAAACCATTGTTGTCAATGGTGTTGCTAAAGCCTATGCAATGACAGGTTGGCGCGTAGGCTTTGCGATTGGCAATCCAGAGATTATTGCTGCGATGGGGAAAATCATTAGCCAGACAACGTCAAATTTAACCACTGCTGCTCAATATGCTGCTATTGCAGCTTTGACAGGTGATCAAACTCCTACAGAGGAAATGCGTCAGGCTTTTGAAGAACGTCTGAATACCATTTATCCTTTACTGTGCGAAGTGCCGGGCTTTGAAGTTAATAAGCCACAAGGTGCCTTCTACCTTTTCCCTAATGTCAAAAAAGCGATGGACATGAAAGGCTACACTAACGTGACAGATTTTACCAACGCTATTTTGGAAGAAGCAGGAGTCGCTTTGGTGACTGGTGAAGGATTTGGAGCTCCAGAAAATGTTCGCATGAGCTATGCGACCGATTTGGACACCTTAAAAGAAGCTGTCAGACGTATCAAAGCGTTTATGGAAGCTTAAACCATTTGAGAATTTAGTATTAGAATAAAATTTTAAGAAGAAAAGAGAAAACATGTCTAGAAAATTAGTTACAATCAATCAAGTGAGCCAACATGTTGGTGAAGAAGTGACGATTGGTGCTTGGGTAGCCAACAAGTCAGGAAAAGGAAAAATTGCGTTCTTGCAATTACGTGACGGAACAGCCTTCTTCCAAGCTGTCGCTTTCAAGCCTAACTTTATTGAAACATTTGGTGAAGAAGAAGGAACAGCTAAGTTTGACACCATCAAACGCCTTAGCCAAGAAACATCTGTGTATGTTACAGGAATTGTTAAAGAAGATGAGCGTTCAAAATTTGGTTACGAGTTGGATGTGACAAATCTTGAAGTGATTGGTGAATCAACGGATTACCCAATTACACCAAAAGAGCACGGAACAGATTTCTTGATGGATAACCGTCACTTGTGGTTGCGTTCACGCAAACAAATGGCTATCCAACAAGTCCGTAATGCGATTATCTATGCTACTTACGAGTTCTTTGAGAAAAATGGTTTCATCAAATTTGATAGTCCAATTCTTTCAGGAAATGCAGCCGAAGACTCAACAGAGTTGTTTGAAACAGATTACTTCGGTCAACCAGCTTTCTTAAGTCAATCTGGTCAGCTCTACCTTGAGGCAGGTGCCATGGCACTTGGTCGTGTCTTTGACTTTGGCCCAGTTTTCCGTGCTGAAAAATCAAAAACACGTCGCCACTTGACAGAATTTTGGATGATGGATGCTGAGTACTCATTCCTAACTCATGAAGAGTCACTTGATCTTCAAGAGGCTTACGTTAAAGCCCTTATTCAAGGTGTTATTGACCGTGCACCACAAGCACTTGAAACGCTTGAGCGTGATGTAGAACTTCTTAAGAGCTATATCGACCAGCCATTCAAACGTGTGCCTTACGATGAAGCGATTGACCTTCTTCAAGCACACGAAAACGATGAAGATACGGATTACGAGCACCTTGAGCATGGTGATGACTTTGGTTCACCACATGAAACATGGATTTCAAACTACTTTGGTGTCCCAACCTTTGTTGTGAACTATCCAGCCAGCTTTAAAGCTTTCTACATGAAGCCAGTACCTGGTAACCCAGAACGTGTGCTTTGTGCAGACCTTCTTGCACCAGAAGGATACGGCGAAATTATCGGTGGTTCAATGCGTGAAGATAATTACGATGCCCTTGTTGCGAAAATGGACGAACTTGGTATGGACAAGACGGAGTATGAATTCTATCTTGACCTCCGTAAATATGGTTCAGTGCCACATGGAGGATTCGGTATCGGTATCGAACGTATGGTAACCTTCGTAGCAGGTACAAAACACATCCGTGAAGCTATTCCATTCCCACGTATGTTGCACCGTATTAAACCTTAATAAATGATTTACTCTCAGTATCAAATCTGGGAGTATTTTTATTTCTTGACAAGAGAAAATAGTATTGTTATCATTAAATCATACAAGTGATACTCATCCAAAATCAAAATTAGCATATTATACTCTCTAATATCATCTAGGGACCAACTAATATAGTGAGGATAAAATGTTTCTTTCGCTATAGTGGAATTCTTAGCAAGCATTTATTCTTGCTAAGAACGGGCTTTTGGGAGAACTACAGAAATTGAAAGTCAATTTCGTAGTAGTTCCCCCGCAAGGATGATTAGGTTGGACGCTGTCGAGTAGTCGACAAGTATAGTCAATCATCTACTGAGATATAGAGGGGCTCAAAAAGTAGTAATGAAACTCCGTAGGAGGTTGTGACACTGACTTCGTCAGCTTTATTTCCCACCTCCAAAGGTCTCCTAGACCTTTGGAGCGTCCGCACTTTTTAAGAAAGAAACAAAAAAGTAATTTTTGATTTTTGTTAAGTATAAAAGTTAGGAAATGATTATGAATGTTGTTCAAATAGTAACCTTGTTTCTAGAAGGTGTATTGTCTTTTTTCTCGCCCTGTGTCTTGCCGATTTTACCGATTTATGTTGGGATATTAGCGGGTAATGAGGACACTCAGGCGGAGAAGTCTCAGAAAAAAGTGATTATTAACACGCTATTTTTTGCTGTCGGAATCTCGCTAACCTTCTTTTTATTGACCTTCGCATCGAGTTTCCTAAGCCGTTATTTTCTTCAGCACAGCTTTTTCCTTCAAGGATTGAGCGCGGTGATGATTTTAGTTTTCGGACTTTTCCAGTTGGGGCTGATTAAGATTCCTGCTTTTTTCAAAGAAATTTCGGCTAAGCATAAGGTCTATAGAAGCGGACAAAAGATGACGCCTCTCCTTGCCTTAGTCATGGGCTTTGCCTTTAGTTTCTCTTGGACACCCTGCATTGGTCCGATCCTTGCCAGCGTCTTTCTATATGCGTCCAGTCAGGCTGGGTGGCTTAGCTCGGTTTTGGTGATTGTCTATTGTTTAGGATTTATCCTGCCTTTCGTGTTGCTAGCTTTCTTTTCACAAAAAATGCTGGCGCTGTTTAAAGCAGGTCAGAAGTGGTTACACTATACCAAACTTCTCTCAGGAATCCTCTTGATAGGAATTGCCTGCTCACTGATTTGGAATTTATTTTAGGAGGTTTTTCATGAAAAATAGAACAGTGTTGTCGATTGTTTTTGCAATGATTTGTGCCTTGGTCTTGACTGGCTGTGATGGGCTACGGAAAGAAAATAAGAAAACAGACTCAGTAGCAGTAGCTAGCTTAGTCAAAGGTGATCAGGCGCCTGATTTTGAGCTCGTTGCTGATGATGGTAGTAAATTGACCCTAGCAGATTTGAAAGGGAAGAAGGTCTACATCAATGTGTGGGGAACTTGGTGCCCACCTTGTCGTATGGAAATGCCAGAACTAGAAGAAGTCTACCAAGAGGTTAAAGACCAAGAAGATTGGGTTTTCCTATCAGTTGCTTCACCAAATGATGAAGGCATGGGGAACACTAAAACACGAGATGTCAGCAAAAAAGAGATTTTAGAAGAAGCGACCGAGCTTGGCGTGACTTATCCTGTTTATTTTGAAGAAAACCACAGTTTTTTAACAGATTACCAAGTACGAGCTTTTCCAACTCACGTTTTTATCAATTCTGACGGTACGATTGCTAATTATGGCATGGGTGCCCTCAATAAAGAAGTTGTCTCAAATACAATGAAACAAGTAAAATAAGTGTGATAGTTATCAGGTGCTTTAAAATCTTTTAAATTTTTGAGTTCAATAAATAATGCTTAGAGATGAGGTTGAGACTTTTTAGTCTTGACCTCTTTTGTTATAATAAGCCTATGATAACAATTTTTAATCCAACAAAACTCACGGGACAGCCTTTTTTTAAAGACTTGATCAATTATCTTAATAGTCATGATGAGGTCATTTTACGTCACATCAAACGAGATTTTCCTGAGGTTAAAAACTTAGATAAGCAACTTGAGGATTATATTCAAGCGGGTTATATTTTGCGTGAAAATAAGCGTTACAGGCTGAATTTGCCCTTGCTTGAGACGGTTGAGGAAGTGACTTTAGACAGTCATATCATGGTTGATACAGAGTCACCCGTTTACGGGGAGCTATTGGCATTGTCATTTGAGACAGTTCTTGCCAATCAAACCAATGATGCTCTGATTGTCGAGGCATCCAGTCTCACGCGTGAAGAACTGACTCTTGCCAATTACTTTCATAAACTGAGAACTGCGCAGCCTTTTTCAGAAAAACAAGAGAAACTGTATGAGATTTTAGGTGATGTGAATCCAGAGTATGCCCTCAAGTATATGACGACGTTTTTACTCAAGTTTGCTAGAAAGAACGAGGTGAAGCAGAAGCGTAGGGATATTTTTGTGGATGCTTTGGAGCTTTTGGGTTATGTGGAAAAAATAGCAGAGCAGACGTATGGTTTAGGGATGGCTTTTGATGCTGATACCCTTACCTTTACGAGAAAATAGAGGTGTTTGAAATGAAAAAGGTTTATAAAGGAATCGTCTTGTGTAGTCTACCAGTGTTACTTGTCGCATGTGCTGGTAAAAAAGAGTCAGAAACTAAGAAACAGACTGAAACAAAGGTAACACGTACAACGACAAGCCAAACCAGCTCCACGACAACAACTATGACTAGTCAAACTGAAACCACGGTAACTACTGAAGTCACGACTGCTGAAACGACCTCGGTGCCAGTTCAAAATACAATGAATGTAGAACAAGTCCTAGCAGGAGATTTTTCAAGTGTTGCGGGTACTTGGCAAAATGAATATGGCATGACAATGTTTTTTGATCAGCAAGGTGTTGTTGGTGCTCTTCGTACGCAAGTTGATATTGAAAATTCTAGAGAAGGCATGTTAGTTATTCAGGTGAAGGAACAATCTGGTTTAGGTTTTGCTATTTCTTTTATTCCAGGAGGTGTGATAGCCCCTGATGATAACTATGGTGGAGTAGATAGTTCAGATAAGAGTAGGGATCGTATGGTTGCAGGGCACCAATACCATGTTTCTGATCCGAGAGGATTCTTTTATAAAATTGACTAAAGATTGACCTATGTCAGTCTTTTCTTTTCTTTTCTTTTTTCCAGGCTATGGAGTGAGATGATGTTTTCTGAAAGTTTCAGGTATAGTTTCAAACTATAACCATCTATGAAAAAAGACACATGTATTTTTGCCTGAATTTATGTTAGTATAGCTCTAATACATATTTTAGGAGGAGTTATGGAAAATCATAATTTTGAAAACGAGGGACAATTTAATCGACAGATGACTAGCCGTCATCTTCGGATGTTGTCTATCGGTGGTGTTATTGGGACGGGATTGTTCTTGAGTTCGGGTTATACGATTGCTCAAGCGGGGCCTTTTGGAGCGATTGCTGCCTATCTTTTTGGGGCTGTCATGGTTTACTTGGTGATGTTTTCATTGGGAGAGCTGTCAGTCGCTATGCCAGTCACAGGTTCATTTCATACCTATGCGACCAAGTTTATCAGTCCTGGAACCGGCTTTATGGTGGCTTGGATGTATTGGTTGTGCTGGGTGGTTGCCCTAGCTTCTCAATTTGTCGGTGCAGCTCAGCTCATGCAGCGTTGGTTTCCTGATGTTCCTATTTGGATTTTTGCAACTATCTTTGCAGCAATAGTATTTGGGCTAAACACGCTATCGGTCGGTTGGTTTGCGACTGCGGAAGACTACCTATCGTCTATCAAAGTTTATGCCATCATGGCCTTTATTATTCTTGGAACTCTCGCTATTTTTGGCATTTTGCCTTTTGAGGGAACAAGCGGTGCTCCGCTATTTAACAACATTACAGCCAATGGGCTTCTTCCTAGTGGGGCTATCGGTGTTATTTCAGTAATGCTCTCTGTTAACTATGCTTTTTCTGGTGTTGAGATGATTGGTATCGCAGCTGGTGAGACGGATAATCCTAAAAAGGCTGTGCCAGAGGCTATCAAATCAACGATTGGTTTATTGGTTGCTTTCTTTGTACTAACTATTTTTGTCCTAGCAGCGCTTTTACCAATGTCAGAAGCAGGAGTGACAGAAGCACCATTTGTTCTTGTGCTTGATAAAATCGGTATTCCTTATGCCGCTGATATTATGAACTTCATTATCTTGACGGCAATTTTGTCAGCCTCAACATCGGGTCTTTATGCCTCAAGCCGTATGCTCTGGTCTTTAGCAAATGAAGGCATGATTAGCAAAAATTTGGTTAAGATTAACAAGCACGGTGTACCGATGCGCGGGATGCTGTTGTCAATGGTGGGTGTGATTATTGCCCTTGTTGCTTCAATCTACGCAGCAGATACGATTTTCCTTGCCCTTGTATCCATCGCTGGTTTTGCGGTTGTCATTGCTTGGTTGGCCATTCCGTTGGCACAAATCGGTTTTCGTAAGGCATTTTTAAAAACGCACAGTGAAGATGAATTGGAATATAAGACGCCATTTTCTCCAGTGCTTCCTTGGATTACAGTCATTTTACTCGTGATTTCCATTATTGGAATTGGCTGGGATCCATCGCAACGCGCAGGTCTTTACTTTGGTGTACCATTTATGGTGGTTTGCTACATTTACCACTACATTCGCTTTAAAAAATGGTAAGTGCTAGAAAGGATTGTTATGGGACGTTTTAAAGAACTGTTAGAGACGCAAGAATATGTGATTTTACACGGCGCTTTGGGAACGGAGTTAGAATTTCGAGGTCACGATGTGTCTGGAAAACTCTGGTCTGCTAAGTACCTCTTGGAAAATCCAGATTTGATTAGGGAAATTCATGAGGACTACCTTAAAGCAGGTGCTGATTTGGTAACAACGTCAACCTATCAAGCGACTTTTCCCGGTTTGTTTGAGGCTGGATTGTCTCAAGAAGAAGCAGAGCAATTAATTCGCTTGACGGTTGATTTAGCCAAAGAAGCTAGAGATAATGTTTGGGCAGCATTAACAGATGAGGAAAAAGCTAATCGTGCCTATCCTCTCATTTCAGGAGATGTGGGACCCTATGCAGCCTATTTAGCTGATGGCTCAGAATATACTGGTGATTATGGTCAAATTACTCTTGAAGAATTAAAGGCTTTTCACCGTCGTCGTATTGAAATTCTTCTGGAGCAAGGTAGTGAGTTATTAGCTTTAGAGACCATTCCAAATGCTCTTGAGGCAAGGGCTCTGATTGAGCTATTAGCAGAAGAATTTCCAACTGTAGAAGCTTACATGAGTTTTACCTCGCAAGATGGTCAGTCGATTTCTGATGGTACTTCTATTAAGGAAATAGCAGAGCTGATTAACGCAAGCAAACAAGTCTTAGCAGTAGGGCTTAACTGTACAGCGCCAGCTGTTTATCAAGACTTTCTAAGTCAATTAAGAACCTTGACAGACAAGCCATTTGTGACCTATCCAAATTCTGGCGAAGTTTACGATGGAGCAAGCCAAACTTGGACCTCAAACGCTGACCATAGTCATAGCTTGTTAGAAAACACCATCAACTGGCATCAGTTGGGTGCTAAGGTTGTGGGAGGTTGTTGCCGAACACGCCCAAGCGATATTGAAAACTTGAGCCAACATTTGAAATAGTAATGAATTGAGATTGACTGAGGTCAGTCTCTTTTTTTGATAATTATATGATATAAAATACCAAGTAGATACCATCTTGACTAAGATTTTGTTCGTTTTGACTATGTTCATGATATTTTTGACAAAAATCTTTGTTTTTTTGACTAAGATACTTGTCAAAACTAAAATGATGTGTTACACTTAATACATAAAGAAAACGGATACAAAAAAGGAGGTTCTTATGAAAACGCAACAAGAAACTAAAGCAATCACTCTAACGGCTAGCCATATTCTTTATATTTGCTTAGGTGCACAATTATTTTTTGCTCTATTTAGTTTTGTTTCTCATTACTTCCTTTTAGGTGAATGGGATTTAGGTATCATTTGGGATTATATTGAAATGACTTGGTTTATGAACGTGATGCTAGTGATTATCCTTCTTGAAGAAGATAAAAAGGACAAGAAGACACAAATGACTGAGCAAGCGATGAAAGAGGACTAGGATGACAAAACAGATTTTATTTAAATACTTATTGTTGTTTATATCCCTATTTTTAATCAACATGCTAGTGATGCTAGTGCTTCACAGTCTTGGATTTACGGGAGAGTTGGGAGCGATAAGCTATCTCTTCCCACCATTAGTGACAGCAGTTGTCTTAGTTATGGTTGATAAAAAGTTAAAGAAAAGTAAAAAGCAGTCATAAGATTAAGGTAAGGGAGACTTGAATGAAACAAGAATTAGCGATTAACATCATATCCTTTGCAGCTTTACAGGGATTACTGGCTGGAGCGATGATTGGCTTAAGTTCATTAGGAAGCATGCCTAACATCGCCTATTATTTGAGCATCAATGGTATTTTAACCATCTTATTTATGATTAGTTTATTTTGGAAAGAAGAGGAGAATTAAGATGAAATTAGTTGAATTTGTTAAAGGTTTCTTTATCGGATTTTGTGTTGTTGGTGTTACGATATTGCTGTTAAAAGACTTATGGTCGTGGATAGTATCTGGGGAGCTATCGTTGGATAAGAATATTTATCTTATGCTACTAGGCATTATAAGCTACAAGATTGCTACACATTTTGAAAAAAAATATATCGAGAAAAGATAGAGAACGTAAGGAGAAACTATCATGACTAAAGAAGCATTTGTAAAAGGAACTGTTACGACTAAAAAAGGTAAGGAAATTGTGGTTGCCGGGACACATGTGTTCAATGTGGTTGCTTGTGTGGCAGCTATTACGCTTGTAATTGTTATGCTACAGTGGTGGCGGACAGGTGAACAACCACAACTTGAGATTGTGCTTTGCCTGTTACCAGCCGTTATGGGCGGAAGCTATAACGTGGTGAAGTGGCTACAAACAAGGAGATAGGTATGGAATATTTTGGTGTAGTCGCTTTTATTTTCTGGCTATTTTATGCAGATAAACACAAAAAATTACAACGTAAACTCAATAGATTAGAAAAAAGAAACAAGGGAGAAAATCAGATGTCACAATTAATTAAAAATATGGTTAATAAATCTGGGAAAATTTACTTTGATAGTGAGTTACAAACGGTTTACGCTTGGACGATTCTTGAAGTTGATGAGGATTGGGTAAAATTGCAACGTACAGATAAAAAAGGTAAAGTCTTCACAAAAATTGTTCGTCTAGATGATATCAAATCCATTGACGTAGAGGAGTGAGGAGTATGCAAGTCTTAAAAAATCGTCTCAAGGAGTTAAGAGCTCGTGACGGTGTCAATCAGACTGAAATGGCAAAATTGGCAGACGTTTCTCGCCAAACCATCAGTCTGATTGAACGTAATGAATACACCCCCTCAGTCGTGATTGCCATGAAGATTGCTCAGGTCTTTAAAGAACCTGTTGAAAATGTGTTTAGTTTAGTTGAAGAAGATTAAGGAGAAGCAGCTATGAAACAACTTAGTAGCTTTTATAAAGGAGTAGGAATTGTCTGTATTGTAGCGGGAATGTTTCTACTCGCTTTAGATTTAGTTCATGGCTCTAGCAATCTTCCTGTGACATGGGTAGTTTATGTACTATTAGGAACGTATCTTTTGGTGAGAGATTGCTTAGTGAGTTCTCGTAAATGGCAGTTGATGGTATTAGGCATTATTATCCTGATATTTGGGTTCGTGATTTTGAGTGACCTGTCTGTATTGCCAAAAAGTGATCTGAGTATTATGGAATTCCTTATACCATTTATTCTATTGACAATGGACCTTGACGACATTGAGAAGAAAGCAAAGGAGAGAAAAAATGTTAAAGATTAAAGAAAAAGATAGCAACGGTGTAAGGCTACTGAAGAAGCTTGTTCAAGGCCTCTTAATAGGTGCCCTAATTGGTGGTCCACTTGGTTTTGCGATTGGATATTTTGGTTTTGAAGACGGCTTAAAATTTCCAGTGGCAACGATTGTTGAAATACTTCAGTATGTGAATTACGGTCTTATCGTGTTACTATTTTTAGTGACTATTATCTATATTTTCCGTATTCGTAAAGGTATTGTCAGTTATGAAACGAGTGAAGATGACGAGGAGCAGGAAAAACTGTATAGTTTACTCGGTCGTCAGACCAGTTACGCTCAAGTATTTTTAGGTATTGCATTAGTTTTATCCTTTGTCAGTGTGTTGCTAGGGTACAGATTGCTATTTTCAAATGATTCAGCTGAGATTCAGTTTCCCGTTTATGCTTTTGCCGGTTTGATGATCTCAGCTGGTTTACAGATGTACTTGCTTTCCCTTTCTAACCGTGTTCGTGGTCGCAGAACCACTTTGGCACCAACGTTGAAAGAGTTGAAAAATAACGTTCTTCAACTGGATGAAGCAGAGCTTCAAGCTAATTACAAAATGTCTTTTGAGATTGTGATGACCCTTAGTGGCCTCATTTTACCAGCCATTTATGTTCTTCTCTTTTTCATGTCTGTTATCTTCCAAAAGGTGGAATTGACAGGAATCTTTATCACGGCTGGTATTCATATCTACATAATGATCATGAATTTTAAAATGGCGAAGGAACATTATAAATAAGGAGATAATGACGTGTTGAAGAAGTTTTTACGAGCAGTTCTTGTCATGTTACAGGCAATTGGACTCATGATTGTATTCTCGATTCCGGAAGTTTATTTGGGGGCAATAGCAGCGATTAAAGGTAACAGCCCTATTTCGCTAGAAAACGGATTGATTTATTTTTTCTCAATTATTCTCTTTATCGGTATGAGTCTTATAGTAGCTCATAAGAGAAAGTGGTTTACCTTATCCTTTAAGGGACTGACTTGGAAAAATGTTTTGATTTATATTGTAGGTGGTTTCGCCTTATTCCATATTATCGGTGAGGTAGGATATTATCTGCTCAGCTTATCTGGAGAGGTCACAACGGCTAATGAGATAGCTCTTCAAGAGCGAAATATGAGATTGCCCCTCTATTTGACCTTCACCATAACTGCTTTTAAAGCTCCAATTGTTGAAGAAGTTGTTTTCAGAGGATTCATGAGACATGCTTTGAAAGATTTATCATCCATCTGGTATTTTGTTTTCTCCACGTTTTCATTTGCTTTATTGCATAGTCCAACCAATTTAGCTTCATGGTTTATTTATGGTTCGATGGGACTGGTTCTTGCCATCGTTTATGATAAGACAAAGCGTTTAGAATATGGTATTGGTTTACATCTGATTAATAATATCATATCGCAGTTGAGTAATATTATTTAAGGTTAATATAAGACCGTCAGCTTATCCTCTTGGGTAGGTTGATTTTTATGGTATAATAAAAACCATGAGAATTGTATCTGGTGAATTTGGTGGGCGTCCTTTGAAGACGCTGGATGGAAAAAATACGCGTCCGACCTCAGACAAGGTGCGTGGCGCCATGTTTAATATGATAGGCCCCTACTTTGATGGTGGTCGTGTCCTTGATTTATTTGCAGGGTCGGGTGGCTTGGCTATTGAGGCTGTCTCGCGTGGGATGGATACGGCTGTTTTGGTGGAAAAACATAGCGGAGCGCAAGCCATTGTCCAAGAAAACATCAAGATGACTAAGGTGCCTGAGAAATTTACCCTTTTGAAGATGGAGGCAGAGCGTGCGCTTAGCCAATTGACAGGGACTTTTGACGTGATTTTTCTCGACCCACCTTATGCCAAAGAGCAAATTGTTGCCAATATTGAAGCGATGGATAGGCTAGGGTTGCTAGGCGAGGACGTCATGATTGTCTGTGAGACAGACAAGGCTGTTCAGCTACCAGAAGAGATTGGATCAGTTGGTATTTGGAAGGAAAAGATTTACGGTATCAGTAAAGTAACGGTTTATGTGAGGTAGGTATGTCGGGATTTGGTATTTTAGTGGTTTTGATTTTGCTGATTGGTTCCATAGGAATGAATGTTGTTCTCATCACCCTTCTAATGAGAGATAGAGGAAAGGAAAGACAGTCAAAAAGAAAGAGGGATGGTTTTTACCTTTACCTTGCCGTAGTCTGCCTAGTTCCTGCGGTCTTGGGAATTTTACCAAGTTACTCAAAATGGTCAAATATTCTAGTATTTTTACCAACTTTTGCCTTCTTTCTATACCTTTATTTTGATGGAGAAAATAAATGACTAAAATTGGTTTATTTACAGGGTCTTTTGATCCGATTACAGTAGGGCATCTGGATATTATTGAACGCGCCAGTCGATTATTTGATAAGCTTTATATCGGTGTGTTTTACAATAAGGAAAAAGCAGGGCTGTTTGATGTTGAAACCCGTGCCCAGATGATTCGTGAGGCGGTTGCGCATTTGGAAGGGGTAGAAGTGATGACCTCTGCAGGGCAATTAGCGGTAGAAGTGGCAAGAAAGTACCAAGTGACGCATTTAGTCAGAGGGCTTCGGAATGCGGTTGACCTCGATTATGAAGCCAATTTGGAATTCTTTAATCGCTATCTCGCAGAAGAGTTAGAAACCGTTTATTTGATGGCTAGCCATCGTTATCAGCCAATCTCATCCAGTCGTGTGAGAGAATTGATTTATTTCAAGTCGCCTATCACGGATTTTGTACCAGAAAGTGTTGTAAAACAAGTGGAGAAAATGAATGACAATAATTAAAAAGTTTAAATGGTGGTTAGTCGGTCTTGTAGGCTTGATGACTGTATTAGGGATATTTTTCCTTCCACTTCCCTACTATATTGAAATGCCAGGCGGAGCTTTTGACATTCGCTCGGTGCTTAGTGTTGATGGAACGGCAGACGAAGAAGATGGAGCTTATAGTTTTGTGGCTGTCAACGTGTCCAAAGCAACGCCTATTAAGATTTTAGCAGCTTGGTTAACCCCACACATGGAAATTTCATCAGCTGAGGAGACGACAGGTGGTGTTTCAGATGACGATTATTGGCGAATTAGTCAATTTTACATGAAGACATCACAAAATGCAGCCATTAGTGAGGCGCTTACCTTGGCTGGCGAAGAAGTTGAATTAGACTATCTGGGCGTTTATGTGCTCAGCTTGGATGACAAATCAACTTTTAAAGAGATTCTTCACCTTGCCGACACAGTAACAGGTGTCAATGGCGAAAAGTTTTCAAGCTCTAAAGAATTGATTGATTACGTTGGTGCTCTCAAACTTGGGGATGATGTGACGGTTCAGTATATTTCAGATGGCAATCAGCTTTCTGCTTCTGGAAAAATTATCAAGCTTGATAATGGGCGAAATGGTATCGGAATTAGCCTTGTCGATCACACGGAAATTGTGACCGATCACTCCATTGAGTTTTTCACAGATGGTGTCGGGGGTCCAAGTGCTGGTATGATGTTCACGCTTAGTATCTATGACCAGCTTATTGAGGAAGATTTGCGAAAAGGGCGTCTTATCGCTGGTACAGGTACGATTGAAAAAGGCGGAGCAGTAGGCGATATTGGTGGCGCTGGACTGAAAGTCGTAGCTGCTGATAAAGCTGGTTCGGAGATCTTCTTTGTCCCAGATAATCCAATTGAAAAAGGAATGGAAAAATATTATCCAAAAGGGAATAACTATGAAGAAGCCAAGGCTGTCGCTAAGGAATTGGGGACAGATATGAAGATTGTGCCCGTCAAAAATGTTAAGGATGCTATTGATTATTTAAGGAAAAATCCATGATTTGTTATGAAAAACTGGTTTTGAGTGATGAAAATCTGCCTGAACTGACTCAACTCACGTCTTTATCAGAACAATGGGCAGAAGAAAAGACCATTCCTTCATACACTCCAAATAAGGCAGAAGAATTTTTAAATCGAGAGCTCTATGTAGCGCGTGAAGATGATACCATTATTGCCTATGCCCTTGGAGATATTAAAATCCTCACCGAAAAGACGTCCTACAATGCTGTCGGTGAGAGTGCTTTTGAACTTGACGAACTTTATGTCAAACCAGCCTATCGTAGCCAAGGTATCGGGCAAAAACTATATCGTTTTATGGAAAACGATTTACTTCATAAGGTATCAGTGATTGGCGTAATTGCAGCTTCTTATCACTACTTAGAACTCCTAAAATTCTATAGTGATGATTTGGGCATGTCATTTAACCATGCCTTATTGACAAAGCGATTATGAGTTGAAATTGAAAGAAGACTGATTTGGTCTTCTTTTTTAGTGAGAAGCGTCTGCTTTTTTTTCATCTTTAAATATGTTATAATGTAAGAAATATTACAGGATAAGAGAGGCTAGCACAGTAATGTGTGCTAGGTGAATACATGTACGTAGAATTTGTGGATGAGACAGGTCAAGTCTCAGAGGATATCAAAAAACAAACCTTGGAACTATTGGATTTTGCTGCTGAAAAATTGGGGAAGCAAAATAAGGAAATGGCAGTTACCTTTGTCACGAACGAACGTAGTCATGAGCTTAATTTAGAATTTCGTGATACAGATCGTCCAACAGATGTGATTAGTTTGGAATATAAGCCAGAAGTTCCTATTATGTTTGATGAAGAAGATTTGGCAGATAATCCTGAACTGGCTGAGATGATGGATGAATTTGATGCTTACATCGGAGAGCTTTTTATTTCGATTGACAAGGCAAGAGAACAAGCTGAGGAGTACGGTCACTCATACGAGCGTGAGATGGGCTTTTTAGCAGTACACGGCTTCTTGCACATCAATGGCTATGATCACTACACGCCTGAGGAAGAGGCGGAAATGTTTGGCTTACAAGAGGAGATTCTGACGGCCTATGGACTTACGAGACACTAATCCACAAAAAAAGTGGAAAAACATGACTTTGGTTGCCAGTCTTGAATTTGCACTGACGGGCATCATAACGGCTTTTAAAGAGGAACGAAATCTTCGAAAGCATGCTGTTTCAGCCATTTTGGTAACCATAGCTGGCTTTCTTTTTCAAATTTCAGCGATCGAATGGCTATTTTTATTACTAGCAATCTTTTTAGTGATTACATTTGAAATTGTCAATTCGGCGATTGAAAACGTTGTTGATTTAGCAAGTAATTACCATTTTTCAATGCTGGCTAAGAATGCTAAGGATATGGCAGCAGGAGCGGTTTTAGTCATTTCTGCCTACGCTGTTTTAACTGGATTGATTATCTTTTTGCCCAAATTATGGGGAATAATTTTTTAGGTCATAAACTGTCCGGTAGTTTCAGTGAATGATTGATAGAACTTGAGGTGTCAACTTACTGATGCCTTATTTTTGTGGTATAATGAGAAAAAAGCTTGGAGATTATGATGAAGGAAGAAAAACGCCGTATTCGGCTTTTAAGAAAAGGTCAAAAAGGGTTTTGGCGTCTCGTTTTTAGTCGTGTTTGGATTATGGGATTTTTCATTATCTTGCAATTTTTATTGCTCCTGACCACGTTTCAATGGTTGGAAGATTATGAGACATTATTTCAATTGATTTCTTTTGTATTAGTCTTTGGTGCAGTGCTCTATCTTTTTAATAGCCAGATGGAAGCGACGGCCAAGATGACTTGGTTGCTTCTAATCATGCCTTTTCCAATTTTTGGTTCCGCTCTGCTTTTTTACAGTAAAGCAGATATCGGCTATCGTGGTCTAAAGCGGCGCATAAATGCCTTGGAGAAGGAAGGGCTTAGGTATTTAAAGCAAAAATCTGAAGTTGAAATGGAGTTGCGCGAAACGCACTCGACAACCTATAATCTGGTAAAATATTTTAGAAGAAGTGATGGATACTATCCTGTTTACAAAAATACTCAGATGACTTATTTTGCAACGGGTGAAGAGAAGTTTGAGGAGATGAAGCAGCAGCTTCTTAAGGCGAAAAAATTCATCTTTTTAGAATATTTCATTATCGCGGAAGGCAAGATGTGGGGGGAGATTCTGGCTATTTTGAGGCAGAAAGTCCAAGAGGGTGTGGAAGTTCGCGTCCTCTATGATGGGATGAACGAATTCTCGACCTTATCCTTTGATTATGCTGAGAGATTACGGAAACTTGGGATAAAGGCTAAGTCCTTTGCTCCGCTTTCCCCTTTTTTATCAACCTACTATAATTACCGTGATCATCGTAAAATTTTAGTGATTGATAATGAAGTGGCCTTTACAGGTGGCGTCAATTTAGCAGATGAGTACATCAATCATATTAATCGTTTTGGTCATTGGAAAGACACAGCAATTATGCTTCAAGGTGAGGCTGTTCAAACCTTTACTGTCCTCTTTATACAAATGTGGTCAACTTTGGAGCGAGAAGTGGATTACACCTCCTATCTTATTGAACCTACAGAGTCTTATGCTAGTGACGGGTTTATCATTCCTTTTGGGGATTCGCCTATGGATCAGGATAAAGTCGCTGAAAATGTTTACATTGATATTCTTAATCATGCGCGTGATTACGTCTATATTATGACACCGTATCTGATTTTAGATAGTGCGCTTGAACACGCTATTTGCTTTGCGGCAGAGCGTGGAGTAGATGTCCGTATCATTATGCCGGGTATTCCAGATAAGCCTATTCCTTACGCCCTTGCCAAGACCTACTATCAGCGATTGATGCTGTCAGGGGTTAAGATTTATGAGTATACGCCAGGGTTTATTCACGCAAAGGTTTTTCTTTCGGACAATAGCAAAGCTGTTGTGGGGACGATTAACTTAGATTACCGTAGTCTCTATCACCATTTCGAATGTGGTGTTTATATCTATCAATCTTCTGTTTTAGAAGAGATAATTGACGACTTTACAAATACGTTTAATCAAAGCCAACTGGTTACTTTAACAGAAGTTGAAAATCGTTCGCTTATGACAAAAATGACAGGAAGTTTGGCTCGAATGGTGGCACCTCTCTTGTAAAATACTTTTTGGTCTGTTATAATAATGACATGCGATGAGCCGAATTTGCTTTTAAAGCAATTTTGCGCAGGGGAAATCATAAACGCAGGAGCGGATTTTGATTAGATGATGTGAACCTTCTAATCACATTCTTTTAGGAGAATGCCCCCAAACGACCGTAAGGTCGTTTTTTTGTATTCAAAAGAGGTTGGGACATAAATATCTCAACCTTCTATTTTTAATGGTAATAACAGATTGACGCAGTGGTTGATTGGAGGTCTGCAACTGGACACTTCTTCATTTTCAAGTGTCCACCTAAAATAGTCCACTGGACTATTTTACTACCACGCAATCGTTAGCGGCCATCCTAATCAACTGTGCGGAGGTGGGACGACGAAGTCAATTTCTTCGAAATCATGACTTCTGTCCCACTCTCTCAGTTTATACTCATCCAAAATCAAAATTAGCAGTTTAGAATCTCTAATACTTTTGATGGACTACCGAACGAAGTGAGGCTAAAATGTTTCTTTCGCTATAGTGGATGATTAGGTTGGACGCTGTCGAGGCGTCGACAAGTACAGCCTAATCATCTACTGCGAAAAACAGGCTCAAATCTAGCAATGAAACTCCGTAGCAGGTTTTGGTGTTGACGTTGTCAACTCTATTTCCCACCTCAAAAGGTTTTCCAGACCTTTTGAGCGCCCCACACCACATTAGGAGAAGTGCTAACAAAAATACTAAATAAAAACTAATTGACTTTAGTTCTTATTATTGTGCTAAATCGATAACGTTGTTAGTGACTGTGAAGGATGATGTTTCGGTAATTGGTGCATCACCAAATGAAAGAAGAGAGTTTCCTTGTTTATCAAGAAGATGCCATTCGCCATTTTGGTGTGCAAAGATGGCAGTTAACTGGCTGTTGTCACTCGTTTCAGTAATGGGTAAAACGTAGGCAATATCAGTGTTTTCCAGTAAACTTTCTTTTTCAGATGAAAGATCAACGAGATAATATTGACCGTTTAAGCGACCGAGACCATAGCTATCATCTTCGGCAGTCTTAAAAGTTTCATATTTTTTCTCAAATTTTTCGGCATTGGCTAGCTTGAACATCTTGCCAAATAGTTCTTGTTTTTCTTCCTCTCGTTGGCTATTTTCTTCACTCATGGCTTCGCTGACGACCTTGGATTGAGAGACGAGTTCTTGTTGAGCCTCTTGTTTTTGCTGGTAATGGTTATAGCGAATAAGACCGCGTCCTAATAGTGCTATACCAGTGATAAGTCCGATACTTGTGTATCCCAAGCGACGTTTCTTTTTATCCATATTTTCTCCTTTATGCTATTATATAGTATATAATAATAGTGGTAGCTAGTTAACCTTTATTCATTGCGAAGTCCGTGAGTAATATCTGTCGTAGGAAACTCCTATGAGTATATTTATTCGAACGATTGGTGCGATAAAATCGCATATATGGAAAAATTCCAATAGGATAATGAAAAACAACTAGTACCCTAAGTATAATAACAATGCCAAATCAAGTCAAGAAAAAATCTGTAGAGGAGAGTTGCCATGTATCAAACAAAAATTACAGGAGACCGTCTTTACCATGCCTTATCATCTGGTTATGGTGAGCCAGTTGAAACCTTTGGGGTGATTGACGAGGGGGAAACGCCGATGAGTTTGTTGGTTATTGCCTTATCCTCCTGTGTGACCATGTGCGTGCAAGGTTACTATAAGAGGATGCATGGTTTAGAGCGTTTTAAGATGGAAACACTAGCTTCTTATGACGATGGCAAATTTGAGTTGAACATTCAGCTCCCAGCCCAGCTTTTATCCGAAACAGACCAAGAAGCTTTGAGAGACTATGCTAATCGTCACTGCCGTGTTAAGCAACTTTTAAGAGAAAACGTGACCGTTTCCATGACGTTTGAGGGAGTGGCGTAGTGGCAATTTCGTTTTTGGTTTTTGAAAAATTATTAGTTCTATTTCTTTTGACGGGAATGGGGTTGCTGTTTGCGCAACAAGGGATTTTTACCAAAGAGGTGACACTTCAACTGTCAAAACTGTTAACCAAGTTTGTGGCACCTAGCTTATTTGTCTCCTCTTTTATCGCAGCAGAATTTTCTTGGGAAAAGCTGAGCAATCTTGGACTTAGTGTTTTGGCAGCCTTTTTGATTTTGGGAACACGGCTTGTCCTTGTGCACTTTCTTTATCCAGCTGAGCGAAATATGGATAAGTACGCGATCAATTTTGCCAATGTTGGCTTTATGGGAACACCGTTGGCTCTAGCGGTAGGCGGTAAGGAGGCTGTTTTTTACATCTCAGCTTTTGTCATTGCAAACCAGTTGACCCAGTGGACGTATGGCATTTATTTGATTTCTGGGGATAAATCGGTCATCAATCTTCGTTCGCTTTTCATTAACCCTGCGACGATTGGAACTGTGATTGGGATTTTCTTTTTTATGTTACCCATGGCTTTACCTCAGGTTGTCACCAATGCAGTCGATTCATTTGCGACACTCAACACCCCTCTTTCAACCTTAGTTTTAGGGTCTTATTTTTATAAGGCAAGCCCTCGAAAAATTTTCCTTTACCCACCAGCTTATCAAACTGCCTTTTGGCGTTTGCTCGGGACGTCAGCACTTAGTATCTTACTGATTTGGCTTTTGCCAATAGCAGAGCAGGACGTGAGGTTGGCGCTCAGTATTGCTTCAACAGCCCCAGCAGCTATGAATACAGCCCTTCTAAGTCAAGTCTACGGTGGTGATTACGAGTATGGCTCACGCCTAGTACTTCTGACAACAACGCTCTCAATCGTGACCATTCCCCTAACAATGGGCTTGGCGGGTGTTTTGTATCTGTGATGAAAAAGGTCTACATAATCATTTTAAGTAAATGAACGTGTAGGTTTTCTTATTTTATTACGCAGGTAATTGGCTATGGATATATGACTTAGATTTTATCTAGTAAAATTTTTATTGGTGCTTATCCGACGTCTAGAGTAGGGGGGCAAAAGAACTGGGGAATCTTTTTAGGTAAGAAATAGTGCTGACAAAGTCAACGCCACACTCAGTTGTCTTACTTTTTTTGCTGTTTAAGAACATGAAATTATGGTAAAATAAATAGGCTATAATTGTTAATGCACATTAGAGACTAAAAATAATTTTGGCATGTCTTAAGAAACGGTAGTTGTAAAATTGTTGTTTTGATGCTAGAGTCAGCCATGCCAGTGTCTCATCTGATAAAATTGAAAGGAATAATCATGTTTGAAAAACAGGAACGCGTGAGTTTAGCGGTGTATCTTTATTACAATCGTGACGCTCGTAAATTAAATAAGTTTGGTGAAACATTTTACCATTCTAAAAAAATGCGTTATGTCTTACTTTATATCAATGCAGAAGACGTTAATGAGCTTACTCCAGTAATTGAAAAACAAAAATTTGTGAAGCGTGTCTTGCCATCTCATTTACACGAAATTGACCATAATTTTGTTGGAAACCTTTTCAGAACAGAAAAAGATTAAAAAGTGAAAAAAATTGGCTTTAAAACGTTGCAAATTTTCAGATAATTCAGTATACTTGTAAAGTATTAAATTTAAGAAAAGATTAAGGGGTCTACTCATGAAGAAAAAATTTACAGTCGGTATGCTTGCCTTTGCTAGTGCAGCCGTTCTTGCAGCCTGTGGTGCTGCGCCATCTGCATCTGGTTCTGCTGGGGCAGGTACTGAGGTTGGTGACACTTTGAAAATTGGATTTAACTTCGAATTGTCAGGTAATACCGCAGCTTACGGCTCAGCAGAAAAAAATGCGGCTGACCTTGCTGTTGAGGAATTAAAAGCAGCTGGTAAGAAATTAGAAGTTGTCTCACAAGATAACAAATCTGATAATGCTGAAGCAGCTACAGTAGCGACAAAATTAGCAACTGAAGAAAAAGTTAATGTGATGATTGGTCCTGCAACATCAGGTGCGACTGCAGCGGCAGTTCCAAACGCAACTTCTGCAGGTGTTCCATTGATTACACCATCAGGTACTCAAGATTCACTAACTGAAGGTGCAGGTGGCAAAGTCAATGAGTTTGTTTTCCGTACAACCTTTATTGATAGCTATCAAGGTGCTGTTTTGTCTAATTATGTGACAAACACGTTAAAAGCTAAGAAAGTTGTTCTTTACTATGACAATTCTTCGGACTATTCTAAAGGTATCGCAGATGTCTTTAAAGAAAATTACAAAGGCAACATTGTTATCGAAGAAATGTTTGCAGCTAAAGACACTGACTTCCAAGCAGCCCTTTCAAAGATTAAAGCAGCAGATTATGAAGTTATCGTTATGCCTGGATACTACGAAGAAGCTGGTTCAATCATCAAGCAAGCGCGTGAAATGGGCATTGATAAGACAATCGTAAGTTCAGATGGTTTTGCTGATAGCCGTATGATTGAATTGGCTGGTGCTGACAACGTTGACAACGTGTTCTACATCTCAGGTTTCTCTGCTAAATCTTCTGATAAAGCGGCAGCTTTTGCCAAAGCATACGAAGCAAAATATGGTGAAGCACCATCAATGTTTGCAGCCCTTGCTTATGATGCAGTTTACTTAGCCGTAGAAGCAGCTGAAGATGCTAAAACATCTAAGGATATCGCTGCAAATCTTGCAAAAGTTAAAGACTTCGAAGGTGTTACTGGTAAGATGACGATTGACGAAAAACATAACCCAGTGAAATCAGCAGTTATGATTGGTTTAACTGACGGTAAAGAAACATCTTCAACAGTTGTCGAAGCAAAATAAGAGACTATCATTCAAGGAGTGCCAAGTCTTGGTCTCCTAGCGAATGACAGTAATGTACTTAATATAAATCTGGGGAGCAGTTTGCCTTCCCAGATATTGTTATTTTTATAGAAAGATTGGTAAACATATGATCCAACAATTGGTCAATGGTTTAATTCTAGGAAGTGTCTATGCGCTTCTAGCCTTGGGTTACACCATGGTTTATGGGATTTTAAAGTTGATTAACTTTGCTCACGGTGACATTTATATGCTGGGTGCCTTTATCGGCTATTACCTCATTAATGTTTTTCACCTCAATTTCTTTGTCGCTCTGGTTGTGACAATGATGATGACAGCCTGCATTGGGATGCTGATTGAATTCTTAGCTTATCGTCCTTTACGTCATTCCACGAAAATTGCTGCGCTGATTACAGCGATTGGTGTGTCTTTCCTATTGGAATATGGGATGCAATACTTTGTTGGTAGTCAAAAACGTGCCTTTCCGCAGGTTATCGAAAAAGTTCGTTATGATCTGGGGCTCTTTACGATTGATAGTCATCAAATCATCATTTTAGTGACCTCACTAGCCTTGATGGTAGGTCTACAATTTATCGTTAAAAAGACCAAAATGGGTAAAGCGATGCGTGCCGTATCTGTTGATAGCGATGCAGCTCAGCTCATGGGAATTAATGTGAACACAACAATTAGTTTTACCTTTGCCATTGGTTCAGCACTTGCGGGTGCAGCTGGTGTCTTGATTGGACTTTATTATAATTCAATCGAACCTCTTATGGGGATGGCGCCTGGGATTAAGTCTTTCGTAGCAGCGGTACTTGGTGGTATTGGTATTATTCCTGGTGCGGCTCTAGGAGGCCTTGTTATCGGTATTTTAGAAACATTTACATATGTTTTTGACATTTCAACTTATAAGGATGCTGTTGTTTATATCATCTTGATACTAATTCTTTTGGTTCGTCCAGCAGGTATTCTTGGTAAAAATGTGAAAGAGAAGGTGTAAGCATGAAGAAAAATATAAAACCTATTCTAGCTTGGCTTGCTCTTGTTGTAGCCATTTATGGGATTTTATCTGTACTTGTTAGCAGTGGTTTGATCGGTCTTTACTACGTTCAGATTTTGATGGGGATTGGCATTTCCATGATTATGGCACTCGGAACGAACTTGGTTCTTGGGTTTTCTGGTCAATTTTCACTTGGTCAAGCAGGTTTCATGGCAATCGGTGCCTATGCGACAGCTATTTTAACAAAGACCATGCCAACTTATGCAGGATTTTACATTTCGATGTTGGTTGGTGCCCTTGTGGCAGCGGTCATTGCCTTGGTCGTTGGTCTGCCAACTCTTCGTTTGAAGGGGGACTATTTAGCCATTGCGACACTTGGTGTTGCCGAGATTATCCGTATTGCGATTGTTAACGGTGGTACTTGGACAAATGGCGCAGCAGGGATGTCAGGAATTCTTCGCTATACGACATGGCCGGTTGTTTTCATCTTCGTAGTATTATTGACTGTGTTGGTATTAAACTTTTTAAGAAGTCCAATTGGACGCAGTGTGATTTCTGTGCGTGAAGATGAGATTGCTGCGGAGTCAATGGGGGTTAACACCACTAAAATTAAAGTGATGGTCTTCATGATTGCAGCGATGATGTCAGCCATTGCAGGATCACTTTATGTCGGTTATATCGGAACAATCGTTCCAAAAGATTTTGCCTTGATGAAATCTATTGAATATCTGATTATTGCTGTTTTAGGTGGTATTGGTTCGATCACAGGTACTATTTTAGCTGCGGTTGTCCTAGGTATTCTCAATATGTACTTGGCATCTTTTGCGGATATTCGCATGATTATCTACTCACTAGCCTTGATTTTAGTGATGGTTTTCCGACCAGGTGGTTTACTTGGTACAAAGGAATTAATGCTATCAAAATTCTTTACAAAATCTAAGGAGGGCAAATAAGTATGGCACTTCTTGACGTTAAAAATTTAACCAAAAACTTTGGTGGTTTGACAGCTGTTGGTGATGTGACAATGGAACTTCACGAGGGAGAATTAGTTGGACTTATCGGTCCAAACGGTGCTGGTAAAACAACCCTTTTCAACCTTTTAACAGGTGTTTATGAGCCGTCTGAAGGAACGGTGACGCTTGACGGCACTCTTCTTAATGGTAAAACACCTTACAAAATTGCGTCGCTCGGCTTGTCTCGTACCTTCCAAAACATTCGTCTCTTTAAGAATATGACGGTTTTAGAAAATGTGTTGATCGGTTTTAATAACCACCACAGACCACACATCTTGGCGTCATTTCTACGCTTACCAAAATATTATGCACATGAGGAAGAGTTGAAAGAAAAGGCCTTAGCCCTTTTGAAAATCTTTAATTTGGAGCAGGATGCAGATACGCTTGCTAAAAATCTTCCTTACGGTCAACAACGTCGTTTGGAAATTGTGCGTGCGCTTGCAACTGAACCTAAAATCCTCTTCCTTGATGAACCAGCTGCTGGGATGAATCCACAAGAAACAGCTGAATTGACAGCTCTTATTCGTCAAATCAAAGAAGATTTTGGAATTACGATTATTCTGATTGAGCATGACATGAGCTTGGTTATGGAAGTCACAGAGCGCATTTATGTGTTAGAATACGGTCGCTTGATTGCTCACGGAACACCGGAAGAAATCAAAAATAATAAACGTGTTATTGAAGCGTATCTTGGAGGTGAGATTTAATGGCAATGTTAGAAGTAAAAAACCTCTCAGTTAGCTATGGTGCTATTGAAGCAGTCAAAAATGTCTCTTTTGAGGTTAATGAAGGAGAAGTTGTTACCTTAATCGGAGCAAACGGAGCTGGGAAAACCTCTATTCTTCGCACCATTTCAGGACTTGTCAAACCTAGTTCTGGAGAAATTCTTTATCTAGGGAATGATATCACAAAAGTTCCAGCACGAAAAATCGTCGCAGATGGTTTGGCACAAGTACCAGAAGGAAGACATGTTTTCGCAGGTTTGACAGTTATGGAAAACCTTGAAATGGGTGCCTTTTTGAAAAACAATAAGGATGAAAATGCCACCAACTTGAAAAAAGTTTTTGCAAGATTCCCTCGGTTAGAAGAGCGTAAAAATCAAGATGCAGCGACTCTTTCAGGTGGTGAGCAGCAGATGTTGGCAATGGGACGTGCGCTTATGAGCCAACCTAAATTACTCCTTTTGGACGAACCATCAATGGGGTTGGCGCCAATTTTCATCCAAGAAATTTTTGATATCATCCAAGATATTCAAAAACAAGGAACAACAGTTCTTCTGATTGAACAAAATGCCAATAAGGCTCTCTCAATTGCAGATCGTGGCTACGTACTCGAAACTGGAAAAGTTGTTCTTTCAGGAACAGGTAAAGAGCTCCTCGAATCAGACGAAGTCCGTAAGGCTTACTTGGGTGGGTAATGTGAAGCCCTCTTGGTTTAAATAGTCTTTGAAACACTCTCATCATTGGGAGTGTTTTTGTCATAGACATTTTATTTTTTATAGTAGATTTATACTCATCCAAAATCAAAATTAGCATTTTAGAACTTCTAATATTATTGATAGACTACCGAACGAAGTGAGGTTAAAACGTTTCTTTCGCTATAGTGGTATTCTTTTACTCTTGATAAGAACGGGCTTTTTGAGACCTAGGCTCAAAAAGTAGCAATGAAACTCCATAGAAGGTTTTGATGTTGACTTTGTCAACTCTATTTCCCACCTCAAAAGGTTCCCCGAACCTTTTGAGCGTCCGCACTTTTAAGAAAGAAACAAAAAAGTAATTTTTGGTGTTTGTTAAGTATTAAAATGGAATACGACAAAGTATAGAGTAGTTTACAAGACTATCGTTTATCAAAATGATTCATCGGTGTTCTAATTTTAATTCAAAACAAGGGTAGTTATCAATTTTTGAAGTTAGGAGATGGACCACGACAAACGCATGAAGAAAATATGGCTTACAGAAAAGACTTTCATGGATGAATTCAAAATCCTTCGCTATAATAAAAGTGGAGGATTTTGTTATGGAAGACCTTTTAAATTTCTTGGTTACTGTGAGAGATGATCGTGAGCCATGGAAAGTCAAACACTTATTGTCAGATATCGTTCTTCTCATCTTCTTTGCTCGCTTATCAGGCGCAGAACACTGGGATGAGATAGAGGAGTTTGGTATTGCCTATGAGAAATCCTTACGCACCGTTCTCAAATTAGAAAATGGCATTCCCTCTCATGACACTCTACAACGTGTTTTTGCGACCTTAGATTCACAAGTTCTTGTAGAACTCACACAGATATGGACTTCTCTTCTTGAAGCATGTGACTCATCAGCTAAAACCTTACCACAACTTTCAAAACGTTTAGTAGCCATTGACGGGAAGACTATCCGTGGTAATGCCAGTCAAACTCAAAAAGCCCTACATATTGTCTCAGCCTATGCGACAGATTTAGGGATTTCGTATGGTCAGGTAGCGACTGATGAAAAAAGCAATGAGATTACAGCGATTCCACGATTATTAGACATGATTTCAGTAAAAGGGTGCATATTAGTATTGACGCTATGGGCACACAAAAGGCTATTGCGGATAAGATTATCATGAAGAAAGCAGATTATTGTCTAGCAGTCAAAGAGAATCAAAAGAGCCTTCTAGAAGATATTCGTCCCTATTTTGAACTCTCTCAGAATTTTGACGATAGCTATGAAACGCTTGAGAAAGCGCACGGTCAGATTGAATTGAGACAGTATGAAGTCATTACTGATACAGAGTGGATACGTCAAGAGCATCCTGATTGGGGACATATCCAAAGCATTGGACGGGCGCGTATTCAGATAACAAAGAATGGTCAAGAGAGCGAAGAAACCCGCTACTTTATTTTAAGTTGTCAGGTTAGCGCTAAAGAGTTGTGTGATTATGTAAGGGGGCATTGGCAGATAGAGAGCATGCACTGGCTACTAGATGTTGTTTTTCGTGAAGATGCCAATAAGACTTTGAATAAACAACTCGCATTTAATTTAAATGTCATGGATAAATTCTGTTTAGCGGTATTAAAACAGTTAGATTTTGGAAAGAAGATGAGTCTGCGTCGTAAGAAATATGCCCTAAGTCTGTCCTTTGACAAGTATTTAAAACAATTGTTTTAGGGCAAAAAACTTTCAACACTTGCAAAATGGAAATAGAAGGTTTCATGCGTTTGTCGTGCGTTTTCATATGATGTGTTGTCAATTGTTAACCTCAAATGGTATAATAAGGGATGTTTGTTAGTAAAGATTAATAAAGGTAAAGAGAGAATTCAGGTTATCTCATATGATTGTTATCACAGGATAATCTGAGGAAGACGGAATTTGGAAGGTCTAATTCCCTGAGATGAAAGGATGATAACGATGGCTACTATTCAATGGTTTCCAGGGCACATGTCAAAAGCTCGGAGACAGGTTCAAGAAAACTTAAAGCACGTGGATTTCGTGACGATTTTGGTGGATGCAAGGCTTCCGCTATCCAGTCAAAATCCCATGTTGACAAAGATTGTAGGAGACAAACCTCGTCTGCTCATTTTGAACAAGGCTGATTTAGCTGACATGGCTTTGATTAAAGAATGGCAGAGCTACTATGAAAAACAAGGGATTAAGACCTTATTAATCAATTCTAAGGAGCAATCAACGGTCAAAAAAGTGACCAAGGCTGCTCAAGATTTGATGGCAGATAAGATTGCTAAGTTGCGTGAACGGGGCATTCAAAAAGAAACCCTACGCACCATGATTATCGGTATTCCAAATGCTGGAAAATCAACGCTAATGAACCGCTTAGCAGGGAAAAAAATTGCTGTTGTTGGCAATAAACCAGGGGTTACGAAGGGACAACAGTGGTTGAAATCGAATAAAGATTTGGAAATCTTAGACACACCTGGTATTTTGTGGCCAAAATTCGAAGACCAGTTAGTTGGGCTTAAATTAGCTTTAACAGGAGCTATCAAGGACCAATTATTGCCTATGGATGAAGTGACCATTTTTGGACTTAACTATTTCAAGGAAAATTACCCAGAGCGGTTGCAAGAGCGCTTTAAGGGAATTGACCTTGACGATGAAGCGCCTGAAATCATTATGTCAATGACACAAAAACTAGGTTTCCGAGACGATTATGACCGCTTCTACCAATTATTTGTCAAAGAAGTTCGTGATGGCAAGCTCGGTCTTTACACGCTAGATAAGGTCAGTGATTTAGATGGCAACGATTAAGGAAATTAAGGAAGCCCTCAAAGAGATAACACATCTTGAGGACAGTCGCTGGGAAGACTTTGCCAAGGATACCCGTTCAGGAGTGCAGACAGCGATTAAACAACGGCGCAAAGCTATTCAAGCACAGATTGATGAGGACTTGCGTTTGGAACATATGCTGCGCTACGAAAAGGACTGGTACGCCGAAGGTATTGAGCTCATCGCAGGTATTGATGAGGTGGGCAGAGGCCCCTTAGCTGGTCCGGTTGTCGCAGCAGCGGTTATTTTGCCGAAAGGTTGTAAAATCCAAGGATTAAATGACAGTAAGAAAATTCCAAAGAGTAAACATCGTGCCATTTATGATGCCGTCATGGCAGAGGCTTTAGCAGTCGGTATTGGAATAAAGGATAGTCAGGTCATTGATGAGGTCAATATCTATGAGGCGACCAAGTTAGCCATGATAGAGGCCCTTGAAAACCTATCAATCAAACCACAGGGACTGTTGATTGATGCCATGACTTTGGATGTTCATTTGCCGCAGCAGTCTATTATTAAAGGGGACGCCAATTCGTTATCAATCGCCGCAGCTTCTATTGTTGCAAAGGTGACGCGTGATGATATGATGGCAGATTATGATGAGAAGTTTCCTGGCTATGCCTTTGCTAAAAATGCTGGTTATGGCACAGCAGATCACTTAAAAGGACTGAAAACATTAGGGATTACCCCGATTCACCGTAAGACCTTTGAGCCGATTAAGAGTATGATTGGAGACTAGGATGACGGAACGTGACAAGATGCTAGCTGGGCAACTCTATGATGCAGGGGATGCAGAACTAGTTGCCATGCGCTTAAAAGCTAGAGAGAACATGCGCTTGTTTAATGGCGAAGACGACAGGGAGAAGCGCAAAGCGCTGGTCAAATCATGGTTTGGAGGAACAGGTGAAAACTTGCTGATTGAACCGCGATTTGTCTGTGACTATGGCAATAACATCTACCTTGGTGAGAATTTCTACGCTAACTTCAATCAGACCTTTTTGGACGTCTGTGAGATTAGGATTGGTGACAATGCCATGTTTGGTCCCAACTGTCAGCTCTTGACGCCCCTCCATCCCTTGGATGCCAAGGAACGTGTCTCAGGTCTAGAATATGGCGCACCGATTACCATTGGCGATAATGCCTGGTTAGGTGGTGGCGTGACCATCTTGCCTGGAGTGACTCTTGGTGATAACGTTGTTGTTGGTGCAGGAGCCGTTGTGACCAAGTCTTTTGGTGATAATGTGGTCATTGCTGGTAATCCCGCTAAAATTATTAAATACTTAGAAAGTTGAGTTGGTGCTCAACTTTTTTTGATTTTTGCGAATAATCAAGTGGAGGTAAGGCATGAACAATTTTGACCTATATAAACTACGAAAAGCTGGGTTAACCAATCTTAATATTTTAAATATCCTAGACTATCAAAAGCGTGTTGGAAAATCTCTATCTTTACGTGATATGGCAGTGGTTTCTCAATGTAAAAATCCTGTTCTATTTATCGAAACCTTTAAAAATCTTAACAGCAAGGAACTACGTGAAGAGTTCAACCGTTTTCCTAGTCTTTCTATATTGGATAAGGAGTACCCTCTGGAGCTGAGAAACATCTACAATCCCCCTGCTCTGCTATTTTACCAAGGAAACTTAGACCTTTTGAATAAGGAAAAATTAGGTGTCGTTGGTTCCAGGAAGTGCTCAGAAGTTGGTACTCAGTCCGTAGATAAGCTGATCAAGGAAATGGGGAACCGTTTTGTGATTGTCTCTGGTCTGGCGCGTGGGATTGACACTAGTGCTCATGTAGCTGCTTTGAAAAATGGCGGAGCGACGATTGCAGTTATCGGCTGTGGTTTGGATATCTACTATCCTAAGGAAAATAGTAAATTACAGGATTACATGGCTAGAAATCAGCTGGTGCTAACAGAATATGAGGTCGGTCAAGCACCAAAGAAATTCCATTTTCCAGAACGCAATCGGATTATAGCTGGCTTATCACGTGGGATTATCGTGGTGGAAGCAAAAATGCGTTCGGGAAGTTTGATTACTTGCGAACGAGCTATGGAAGAAGGACGTGATATTTTTGCGGTTCCAGGTAACATTTTGGATGGAAAATCAGATGACTGTCATCATTTAATTCAAGAAGGCGCAAAGTGCGTCACAACAGGTTTTGACATCATTTCTGAGTGTGTTTAGAAATTGACTTTTTCCTATAGGAGAAGTTTTCTATTGACAGGATTAAAAAACTAGGTTATCATGCTATAGATTTAGTAGAGAAAACAAAGGAAAATCTATGGCAACTGCAACAGTTAGTAAAACAAAGAAAGCAACAAAAAAGAAAGCTAGCAAGGCGACAAAAAACCTCGTTATCGTTGAGTCTCCAGCTAAAGCTAAAACGATTGAAAAGTATCTGGGGCGCAACTATAAGGTAGTCGCTTCTGTGGGGCATATTCGTGATTTGAAAAAATCATCTATGTCTATTGATTTTGACAATAATTATGAACCTGAGTATATCAATATCCGTGGTAAAGGAGACTTGATCAAGTCCTTGAAGAAGGAAGCCAAAGGCGCCAAGCAAGTTTACCTCGCGAGTGACCCGGACCGTGAGGGAGAAGCGATTTCTTGGCACTTAGCCCACATTTTGGACTTGGATTTGACAGATAAAAACCGCGTGGTTTTCAATGAAATCACAAAGGATGCGGTTAAAAATGCCTTTGTTGAACCTCGTCAAATTGATATGGATTTGGTCAATTCGCAACAAGGGCGTCGCGTTCTTGACCGTATCGTTGGTTACTCTATTTCACCTCTTCTGTGGAAAAAGGTTAAAAAAGGTTTGTCAGCAGGGCGCGTGCAGTCTGTTGCCCTAAAGCTCATCATTGACCGTGAAAATGAAATCAAGGTCTTCAAACCAGAAGAATACTGGACCATTGACGGTGCCTTTAAAAAGGGAACTAAGAAATTTGAAGCGTCCTTCTATGGAGTGAACGGTAAAAAGCTAAAATTAGCCAATAATGACGATGTTAAAGCGGTGCTATCACGCTTAAAAGGTGATGATTTCCTTGTTGATAAGGTGGAGAAGAAAGAGCGTCGCAGAAATGCTCCGCTTCCTTACACCACATCATCAATGCAACAAGACGCAACTAATAAAATTAATTTCCGTACCCGTAAAACCATGATGGTTGCGCAGCAATTGTACGAGGGAATTAATCTTGGTTCTGGTCAGCAGGGGCTTATTACCTACATGCGTACAGATTCAACTCGTATTAGCCCTATTGCTCAAGGTCAAGCGGCAGCGTACATCAGAGAACGTTTCGGTGATAAGTATTCGAAGCATGGCAACCGTGTGAAAAATAGTACGGGAGCTCAAGATGCCCATGAGGCTATTCGTCCGTCAAATGTCCATCAGACACCTGAAAGCATTGCCAAGTATTTGGACAAGGACCAACTCAAACTTTATACCTTGATTTGGAACCGTTTTGTGGCAAGTCAGATGACAGCTGCGGTCTTTGATACCATGAAAGTGGAACTGTCACAAAATGGTGTCGGTGTCATGTTTGTAGCTAATGGTAGTCAGGTCAAATTTGATGGTTACATGGCTGTTTATAATGATTCTGACAGAAATAAAATGCTTCCAGAAATGGCGGCAGGTGATACGGTTAAAAAAGTCTTAACAACACCAGAACAACATTTTACCCAACCACCAGCGCGTTACTCAGAGGCGACCCTTATCAAGACCCTGGAGGAAAATGGTGTGGGACGTCCATCAACTTATGCTCCAACACTTGATGTGATTCAGCGCCGTTACTATGTCAAATTAGCAGCTAAGCGCTTTGAACCAACGGAGCTTGGTGAAATTGTCAATTCTCTCATTATCAAGTTTTTCCCAGATATTGTGGATGTCAAGTTCACGGCAGAAATGGAAGGTAAACTTGATGAAGTTGAAATTGGTAAAGAAGAGTGGCAAAAAGTGATTGATGCCTTCTACCAACCTTTTGTTAAGGAATTGGAAAAAGCAGAGACCGAAATTGAAAAAATTCAGATTAAGGATGAACCTGCTGGCTTTGACTGTGACCTCTGTGGTCATCCAATGGTTATCAAGTTAGGGCGTTTTGGTAAGTTTTACGCTTGTAGCAACTTCCCAGACTGTCACAATACGAAGGCCATTACAAAAGAAATTGGTGTGACCTGTCCAACTTGTGATCAAGGTCAAATCATCGAACGTAAAACGAAGCGGAATCGTATTTTCTACGGCTGTGATCGTTATCCAGAGTGTGAATTTACTTCTTGGGATATGCCAGTTGGTCGCGCCTGTCCAAAATCGGGTCACTATTTAGTCGAAAAGAAAGTTCGTGGCGGTGGCAAACAAGTCACATGTAGCCATGAAGAATGCGACTACAAAGAAGAAAAAGTGAAATAAGCGATAGGAACTACTTCAATATGAGGTAGTTTTTTGTTTCAGTCACCATTTTTGATATAATACTCAAAAGGAGTTTTTTATGGCAATCAAAATGGTGGTGACTGAAATTGGAATAAGGAAATTGATACAATAAAACACAAATTAAGCCTTGGAATAAGCAGTTTCCAAGGCTTGATTTGTATACTTAAATGTGAAGAAGCAACTCAAGTAATAAGTTGAAAGAACTTGCTGTGGAGATATACCTTGAAAAAGAGAATATATGGGCACTTGACTCAAAGGGAGAATTATTGATTACAATCATGAGTTCGCTGGCCCAAGAAGAATCACGTTCCATTTCAGAGAACATCACATGGAGTAAGCGGAAAATGGCTACAGACGGACAGGTTCTTAGTTATTCGCATGTCTTAGACTTTAAAGAAGCAGAACAAGGTGGATTTGAAATTGATAAGGAAGAAACACGGATTGTCAGATACATCTTCGGATTGTTTTTAAAAGGAGAAAATCCGAACAGTATTGCAAAGCTATTAACAGATAGAGGTGTGCCAACACCAGCAGGTAAAAAGGTCTGGATCTACCAAACTAAAAAAGCATCTTAAGTAATGAGAAGTATAAAGGTGATGCCTTACTACAAAAGTCATATACAGTAGACTTCCTAACGAAAACAAGAAAAATAAACCAAGGTGAATTGCCACAATACTATATTGAAAACAACCATGAAGAGATTATTACTAAAGCCACATTTGATATGGTACAAGTAGAACTTAAAAGCGAAAGAAGTAGAACGGTTAGTCAGTCAGAATGCGAAAGTCGCACAAAACCAAAGTGCTTATCAGAAAAAAGTATGATGAACTGGTTGAAAACTACCACGAACTACAACAAGTATATAGTGATAAACAACTAGCCTTACACGAAAGGAAAGTCAAACTAAAAGAGTTGAACAGTTTTATAGACATCTTAAAACAACAAGAAAAGCTAGCCGTTAAATGCGATGAAAAAATATTTTTGAGTAAAAACTCACAAAACACCTAAAAATTTGGATTTTTGATATTTTCAAAACTTTTTCAATAAATGATTTTCAAAGCTAAATTCCCAAACTAACTTCCACCGTCTGTTAAAGTGGAAGTTAATCTGATAAAACCTCTAACAACCAGTGGAAATCCGTGTCAGGGTAAGTTCCACTGGTTTTTATAATGGTTGATTTTATTGCATTTTTAGGCGAATTTAGGTGAAAAAAGGGTACACAAAATCCCCTCATCTGAAAGCGTTTCAGATTAAGTTCCGTTATGGTGGAAGTTAGTGTGAGACGTTTGAGTGGCTTATATTTAGATTAGTTTTTAGAATTTATGTTGGAGTAATTTTGGGGACTGACAGACGTCTTCTGCGGGAATTAAGGAAATGCCAAGAAGTTTAGCCAGTTCTTCGTCATAGGTAAAGGTAAAGAGCTCATAAGCTGATTTCCCATTCAAAGCAGCGCGTTTCACGCTATTGACATGAGAACAGACTAGGTTGATATCGTCCTGAGTTAAGTTATCAAAAGAAGTTCCCTTTGGTAGAATATCGCGAATAAGGGAGTGATTTTTCTCAATTTTTCCTTTCTGGTCAGAGCGATTAGGGTCACAAAAGAATAGTTTAATCTCACCTCTGATATCCATCTCGATGTCATCAACTCTGGCAAATTCTCCGCCATTATCTGTAAGAATGATAGGGAAAACATCGAAGAAATTTCTATCAGCCTCATAAAGTGTGTTCTTGATGACATAGAAGTGTTTAGCGACCTCAAGAGCGGTTTTATTGTCCAGAAGTCTAGCGAAGATAAAGTTACAGAAAGACAAATTGAAGGTGAGTAATACTTTTCCGCCAACCCGTCCAATAACGGTGTCCATTTCAAGCCAAGAGGTCAGTTGTCTATGTGTCAGGTAGTTTTGGAAGTCCTCATAAGAACGCCCTTTTTTAGCTTCTTTAGGGATAGAAGGCAGGATAGATTTGCGCCTTTCTTTGAATTTTACAGCTCTAGCCAGATCAATAGGAGCGATAGAAAGGTATCCTTTACGGATGTGTCGATAGACGGTTGAGGAACTGACATCAAGGTTATGCGTTTTAAGGATGTGATAGATGTGTTGTCCCTTTTTCACACCATCAGAAATGACTTTATCCATATCCCAGAACGTTTGAGAGTTGAGAGGTGTTCCTTCTCGAGCCTCAACGAGGGTTTGTTCGTATTGTTTTTGAGCCTGTTTAGCGAGGTAGAAGATTTTCTTGTAGCCACAATTTTGTCTTCTCTTAGGACATCCGTTACAGACAAATGGGGATTTATCAATGAGAGGGCAAGGAAGCCCATCACTGGTAGAGGTTCTGACCTGTCTGTTACGTTTGACCTCTTTGGAAACGGTAGTAGGATCTTTTAGGATAGTTTGTCCAATGGCTTTGAAGGTTTCTCCACGTTCTAAGCCAAGTTGGATGTCATTGCGGTCTGAGAGGGTAAGGTGTTTATATTTTGTCATAGTAAGGACTCATTTCTAACACAAACGTCTCAGACTTAATTCCACCATAAAAATCCGTTTTAGACTAATTTCCACTTCGAAAGCTAAAGTGGAAATTACTTTGGGAAATTACCAATGATTTTCTTCATGCGTTTGTCCTGCATATTACTTGACAAATATTATATATATATATATAATTAATTGTTGTATTTATTTGCTAGCTATGTAAATCTATCTATTATGAATCAGATAATTATATATCAAAGGAGTAGGTTAGTATGGACAATAAGATTATACTTTTCATTAATTTTATTCTATTTTCAATTTTATTTTTCTTTTTATGGCAATTAGATGATAATGTTTTAAATGCTTATGGCATATTTTTGATGATCTATCTATTTAGTAAAATGTTGTTTTCTTTTACCTATAAAGAATATAAAGGCACTGTAAAAAAGGATTATAAAGTAGCGTGTGTCATTCCGAGTTATAATGAAGCAGGTAATGGACTAATCAACACCTTGGAAAGTATTGCAAATCAAACCTATCCAGTAGAAGAAATTTACTTTATTGACGACGGAAGTCCAGATAAAAGTGGTATGCTGGAATTGATGGCATACGTAAATAACAATAAAGAAAAATATAAAAATGTAATCATTCATTTAGCAGAACAAAATAAAGGAAAACGACACGCACAGGCATATGCCTTTGAACGTTCTAATGCTGATGTATTTTTCACAGTAGATTCTGATACGTATGTTTATCCAAATGCATTAGAAGAATTGTTGAAGGCATTTAATGATGAAAAAGTATTTGCAGTTACTGGTCATGTTAACGCAAGAAATCGAGATGAAAATTTATTAACACGCCTAATAGACATAAGATATGATAATGCGTTTAGAGTAGAAAGAGCAGCGCAGTCATATACCGGAAATATTTTGACGTGCTCTGGTCCTCTATCTTGCTACCGAAGAGAAGTAGTCATACCTAATTTAGAGCATTATACGAATCAAAAATTTTTAGGTGTACCGGTAAATATAGGTGATGATAGATGTTTGACAAATTTTGCTAATAGACTAGGGAAAACTAAATATCAAACAACAGCAAGAGCAACAACAGATGTGCCTAATAATATAAATCAATTTTTAAGACAACAAATTCGCTGGAATAAATCATTTTTTAGAGAAAGCATTATTGCAGTCAAAATGATAAATAAAAGACCAATAGTTGCATTTTGGTCATTGTTAGAGATAGTTTTATTTTTTATGTTGACATTTTCAATGTTCGTTTTCATATTTTCATTTGAGAGAGGTCTACATAGTGTATTTGTTTTGATAGCAGGTGTGATACTTTCAGCTTTTGCTCGTAATATACATTATGCAATAAAGCATCCATTTTTATTCTTAATATCTCCTTTGTATGCAATGTTACACTTATTTTTGCTACAGCCGATTAGAATGTATGCTTTGCTTACAATACGAGATGCAAAATGGGGAACAAGGGAGAAACTAACGGAAGTGCATATCGAAGAGAAGGAGGAAGATAATGAGTAATATTTTAATACTAGGAGCAGGATATGTAGGCTTATCTCACGCCTGTGTCTTTTCAAGTAAGCATAAAGTGACGTTAGTGGATAATAATCTTGAAAAACTCGAGTTATTAAAAAATAAAATTTCTCCTATAAAAGAAATAGAAATAGAGGATATATTACAAACAACTACAAATATTCATTATACAAATAAAATTGAGTTAGATAATATAGACTATATTTTTATTTGTGTGCCTACTAACTACACTGAAAAGGGACTAGATACGAGTATTGTAGAAAATGTGGTAGAAGAATTACAGACTGATATTCCGATTATTATTAAATCTACTATTCCAATTGGATTTACATCTACATTAAATAGAGAGAATATTGTATTTAGTCCTGAATTTTTAAGAGAAGGACAAGCGGTTAATGATTTATTGAATCCAAGTAGATTGATTGTTGGCACAAACAACAAAGAGATAGGAGAAAAAGTAGTTCACTTATATCAAACTGTTATTGAAAATGATGTACCTATTTTAATGATGGGTACAAAAGAGTCTGAAACTGTTAAGTTATTTTCTAATACGTATTTAGCTATGAGAGTTGCTTTTTTCAATATTATAGATAACTATGCTATAAAAGAAAACCTAAATTCAAAAGATGTTATTGAGGGAATTTCCTATGATAATCGTATAGGGAATTATTATAATAATCCTTCGTTTGGTTTTGGCGGTTACTGTTTACCTAAAGATACTCACCAAACTTGGCTAGAGACTAATAGTGATTTAATATCAAATATTTTACATGAAAATCAAGTCATTAGACCTAGTTTGTTAAAAGAGAAAATTGATAAAATATTAAAACAGGACAAATCTAAGATAATAGGTGTGTATAATTACGCAATGAAAAAGGATTCTGATAATGATAGAGAATCTAGTACTTACAACTTAGTTAGGTTATTAGAAAAAGATTATCAAATACGTAATAAAAGTAGCAAAGATAGTTTAGAAGATTTTGTTGATGCCGTTGATTTGGTGATTGCGAACCGAATGACGCCTGAATTAATCCCTCATAAAGAAAAAGTTTTTACAAGGGACATATTTAATAATGATTGAGTTACTATTTATTGTTGCATTTTCTATTCTAGGATATTTTGCTTTCATCACCATTAAAGTAATTGATAATGAGAAATGTAAGAAATGAAATTTTATATGGTAAAACAGATTGCGACAAAGAAATAGGGGAAAATAAGTCTGAAGAGGCTTAACATGTCGTGTGTAGCATATTTACATGACAATTAAAAGTATATATAAACTAAAAGGGTGAACAATTCCGATGATTTAAAAATCATTTGCGGAGTTAATCGTCCTTTTAGTTGTTTTAAAAGATGCGACATGGAACAACTAAAAACGACAGATTTATACTCTATAAAAATCAAAATTAGATGGAGACAAAAATATTTTCTTTTCTCTAAAGTCTTCTCATGCGGCTGGCACTCCAACAAAACTGTGGATTTATAGCTTTAGCTACTAGGAGAGTTGAGAATTATCGCTTTCTACTTATACAGCTACAGTGTCCAAGATGACAAAGTAGATATTATGGGAACTGTCCACTGTGGTGAAAGAAACGGTTTACCCCCTTACTTTCACTAACCCATCAAAATAGAGGTTATAAAAATCTAATTTTGAATTTGAATGAGTATTAGTTGTGTAGTTAGTAAGGGAACTAGCTTGACCACGAGATTGCTTGCAATCCGACCAAGTTGTTCCGTTGCTCCCTTACCCCTAGAGTAAAAAAAGTAGTCTTGTATGATAAAACTAATTGCGACAGACATGGATGGTACCTTTCTAAGTGGTCACAATTCTTATAATGAACAGCGCTTTGAGGCAGTGTTCGAAGAACTGAAAAAGCGTGAGATTCCTCTTGTCATCGCTACAGGTAATAACATGAAGCGACTGAGAGACCTCTTTCCAAAACACGCTAATCAATTGACCTTTATTGCGGAAAATGGAGCACAGTTGGTTCATAAAGGAAGAGAGGTCTTTTCGCTTTTTATGGACAAGGAAGAGCAAGAACCCTTGTTAAGATTTCTAGAGGAGAGATTTCCAAATGCGCAGCATTTTCTGTCTGCTGGAGAGGTAACCTATGTCTTAGAGACCTTGCCAACAGAACAAAAAGCATTCCTGTCACAATTTTTCACGTCTATTGAAGAGCTATCTCATCTGCATCAGGCTTCACAGGTTCCACTTTACCGTATTAGCATACAATTTGAAGATAACTTTGAACAAAATTTCGCTGAAATTGAAAATTACCTAATAGGAACCTCTTTTCGTGTGGTTGAAACGGGCTTTAATTGGCTGGATATTTTACCCAAAACGGTTCATAAGGCAGTTGGACTTGATTATCTCATGACAGAATGGCAGTTATCACCTGCGGAAGTCATGGTTTTTGGAGACAGTCCTAATGACCTTGAGATGCTAGAGAGGTTTGAATATTCTTATGCCATGGCAAATGCCACAGACGCTGTCAAAGCAGTAGCGAATTTTTTGGCACCTTCTCATACAGAAGATGGTGTTCTACAAGTCTTAGAAAATGTCTTAAAGGAGATGTAAATGTCTGAAATTGATGTCATTACCCCAGGCTTATCAGCCTATCACCAAAAGCGTTTGGACCAGTTTCGCTTGGAAAATCAAACGGCAACTGCTGGCAGTATTGTTTTTGTCGGAGATTCGATAACAGAGTTTTTTCCTTTGAAAAAATATCTCGGAAGAGAATGGTCCATCTTAAATCGTGGGATTGCAGGAACGGATACGAACTGGTTGTTAGACCATCTTGAGGAGCAAGTTTTAGCGCTTTCTCCAAGCAAAATTTTTCTCACGATTGGTGTCAATGATTTGGGAATGGGGTATTCGGTGGCTGATACGGTTGGAAAAATAGCAGAGCTGCTCAGCCAGCTTCGCCTGTTAAGTCCGAAATCAGAGACTTATCTCTTATCCGTTCTTCCAGTGAATGAAGCGCCAGCTTTTTCCAAAACTGTTAAAATCCGCAAAAATAAAGACATTCAGTCGCTTAATGCTAGTCTGGAAACTTTGCCAGGAGTGGATGTTATTGACCTTTACACTTTGCTTTTGGATGGTGATGGTCAGCTGGCAAATGAGTACACGACGGATGGTCTCCACCTCAGTCAGACAGCCTATGAGCGTCTAGCAGAGGCCTTGCGCCCTTATTTGAACTAAAGTATGGTATAATCAGTCTATGAATTTTGAAAAAAAACACGTTTATTATATTGTTGTAGCCTTTATTCTCTGCTACATGGTGCAGGCTTACTGGAGTACAGGGGCTCGTTTGGTCGGGACGGTTTGGACAGCTGGTCAACCCTTTTTGATTGGGGCTGCCATTGCTTATATTGTCAATATCGTGATGTCGGCTTATGAGCGTCTGTTTGGTCTGTTTTTATCAGGTAAACGGGCAGAAGGTGCTAAGAGAGGTTTATCACTCGTCTTGGCTTACCTGACCTTTGTTGTGATTATTGTCTGGATTTTCTCGATTGTCTTGCCAGATTTGATTTCAAGTATCAAATCGTTGTTAACGATTGATACCTCTGGTATTAACCAATGGATTAATGACTTAAATGACAATAAGTACGTTGCTAAACTTCTTAACTATTTGGGAGAGGATACGGATTTAGCGACGACGATTAGTTCTTATAGTCAACAAATTTTGAAACAGGTCTTGACTGTTTTGACAGGGATTTTATCGTCTGTTTCTTCTATTGCCTCGACACTTCTAAATGTCTTTGTTAGCCTTATTTTCTCCCTCTATGTTTTAGGAAATAAGGAAACCTTGATCAGACAAGTAGGACTTTTAACGGATACCTATCTTGGTAAATACGCGAGTAAGGTGCGCTACGTTGTTAAGATTTTAGATAATCGTTTCCACGGATTTTTGGTGAGCCAGACCCTTGAAGCTATGATTTTAGGAAGTCTAACAGCTTTGGGAATGAAAATCTTTGGATTTCCCTATGCTGCAACGGTGGGAGTGCTTGTAGCCTTTACAGCAATTATCCCAGTTGTGGGGGCTTATATCGGCTTGGTAATTGGATTTATTTTGCTAGCGACCCAGTCCATTTCTCAAGCCCTATGGTTTGTTGTTTTTCTAGTGGTCTTACAACAATTTGAAGGTAATCTCATCTATCCACGTGTGGTCGGAGGCTCAATCGGACTTCCGGGTATGTGGGTCTTAGTCGCTATTACATTGGGTGGTGCTTTGGCAGGTATACCAGGAATGCTAGTAGCAGTACCTTTAGCAGCAAGTCTCTATCAAATTATCAAGGATCATGTCGTTAAAAAGAATAGTCAATAGGAAGGTTGGGGTAAAATTATCCGGACCTCTCTTATTGAGCATCCACACTTTTAAGAAAGAAACAAAAAGTAATTTTTGAATTTGGTTAAGTATAAGAAGTTAATGGAATGTGTTGACAGAGTTGGTTTAATTGTGGATAATATAATAATCTTGTGTCTAAAAAATATTTTCTGCCATTAAGATGTATTAGAAAAAATATGAATATTTAATCAATAAAAGAGTGATTGTCATTAATAAAAAAAATATTTTATTAATGACAAATTAGGATAACAGATTAAAATATTCAACAAATCTTATCAAAATGTCTATAATATACAATAGAATTGATGTTAACAAATGTTAATTTTGATTTAGGGGATATTTGTGCTATAATTGATATGCTTATTGTGGAGAAGTGCATGCCAAAAAATGGCTAGCACTGAAATAGAAAGGTATTTGGATGTTAATGGAAAAAGAAGAGGTGGCCATAGAAAGTTCTTCTTTTGGCATGTATGATTATTTGGTTGTTGGTGCAGGTCTTTTTGGAGCAGTATTTGCACATGAAGCTGCTTTAAAAGGAAAAAAAGTTAAGGTCATTGAAAAGCGTGATCATATTGCAGGAAATATTTACACCAAAGAAGTAGAAGGAATCCAAGTCCATGAATATGGGGCACATATCTTCCACACCTCTGACAAAGATGTTTGGGACTATGTGAATCAATTTGCAGAATTTAATCGCTACACCAATAGCCCAGTGGCTAACTATAAGGGTGAAATCTATAACCTTCCATTTAACATGAACACCTTCAACAAGTTATGGGGCGTTGTGACACCTGCAGAAGCACAAGCTAAGATTGAGGAACAACGTGCGGTTCTGAATGGTAAAACTCCTGAGAATCTTGAAGAACAGGCTATCTCATTGGTAGGTACAGATATCTATGAGAAGTTGATCAAAGACTACACTGAAAAACAATGGGGCAGACCAACAACAGAGCTTCCTACTTTCATCATTCGTCGTTTGCCGGTTCGTTTAACCTATGATAATAACTATTTCAACGATACCTATCAAGGGATTCCAATTGGTGGTTACACTCAAATTGTGGAAAAAATGCTTGCGCAGGATAATATTGATGTTGAAAAAGGTGTGGATTTCTTTGCTAAAAAGGAAGAGTATCTTGCTAATTTCCCTAAAGTTGTCTTTACAGGGATGATTGACCAGTTCTTTGATTATGAGCTCGGAGAGTTAGAATACCGTAGTCTTCGCTTTGAAACTGAAACCTTTGATATGGAAAACTACCAAGGAAATGCTGTGGTTAACTATACTGATGCAGAGACACCTTATACTCGTATCATCGAGCACAAACACTTTGAGTTTGGCACGCAAGATAAAACCATTATTACCAAAGAGTATTCTAAAACTTGGGAAAAGGGGGATGAACCTTATTATCCAGTAAATAATGAGGAAAATAATCATCTCTACAAAGCGTATAAAAAGTTAGCTGAACAGCAAAAAAATGTCATTTTTGGGGGCAGACTTGGTCAGTACCGTTACTATGATATGCATCAAGTCATCGCAGCAGCTTTGCAATGTGTTGAAAAGGAATTTGGAGAAAGATGATGCTAACACGAAACCATAAAAAAATAATCTTAATGGTGCTTGATACGGTTTTGATTATCTTCTCATTGTATTTGAGCCAAAGTTTTTTAGATGTAATCACGCATATTACGAGGGATTATTTCAGGATTGCAATTGTATTATTGCCGTTATTTTATCTGATTATTGCCTATATTTTAAAGGTTTTCTCGGTTATCAACCGTTTTACAGACTACAAAAGTTTAGGTAGTGTAGGGATTTCTGTAGTCTCTAGTTATATCTTGTTTACAGGACTTGCTTTTTTTGTTTTTAATGTTTTTAGCCTACGTTTCATTTTTTTAGGCGCCCTACTATCTTATGCGTTGTTGATTACACCAAGAATATTATGGCGATTTATCTACGAGTGGGGTTATAAAGACAAGTCACATAAAACAACTAATAAGAAAAAAACATTAGTACTCGGAGCCGGTTCGGGAGGAAGTATTTTTATTCGGACGGTTCAAAATAGTGATACCGATATTGAAATTGTTGGTATATTAGATAAAGATTTAAATAAAAAAGGAAGTTACTTGCACGGTGTTAAAGTGTTAGGTAATCGTTTTGATATTCCTAGACTGGTTCAAGAGTTAGGTGTAGATCAATTAACGATTGCAATTCCCTCAATAACTGCTAGTGAGCAAGAAACGATTCTAGATATCTGCCAGGAAATAAATCTTCCGGTTAATGTGATGCCTCTAGTAGAGGAGCTAGTTTTAGGACACGTGAACACGAATCAATTGAAAGAAATTGATATTGCAGACCTTTTGGGGCGAAAAGAAGTCGTGCTTGATCAAAGCCAATTAAGTGAATTTTTCTCAGATAAGACAGTTCTTGTGACAGGTGCTGGCGGATCAATTGGTTCTGAAATTTGTCGTCAAATATCGCAGTTTACTCCTAAGCGACTATTATTGTTAGGGCATGGAGAAAACTCGATTTACCTCATTCATCGAGAACTTACAAACAAGTACAAAGATACCTTTGAAATTATACCGATTATTGCCGATATTCAAGATAGAGACCTGATTTTTAGTTTAATGACTGATTATCGACCAGATGTAGTCTATCATGCTGCTGCTCATAAGCATGTGCCGTTAATGGAATACAATCCTCGTGAGGCAGTTAAAAATAATATTTTTGGAACAAAAAATGTTGCTGAAGCAGCTAAGGCTGCTGGTGTTGCTAAGTTTGTCATGGTGTCTACAGATAAAGCTGTTAACCCACCAAATGTTATGGGTGCTACCAAACGTGTTGCAGAGATGATTGTTACTGGCTTAAATGAAGCAGGTCAAACTCAGTTTGTTGCTGTTCGCTTTGGTAATGTTCTAGGAAGCCGTGGCAGTGTCGTTCCGGTCTTTAAAGATCAGATTGCCCAAGGAGGTCCCTTAACTGTAACAGACTTCCGAATGACACGGTACTTTATGACTATACCCGAGGCAAGTCGCTTGGTGATTCAAGCAGGTTACCTTGCTAAAGGTGGTGAAGTATTTGTTCTTGACATGGGGGAGCCAGTTAAGATCCTTGACTTGGCTAAAAAAGTCATCAAACTTAGTGGACACACTGAAAAAGAAATTGGCATAGTAGAGACTGGCATTCGTCCTGGAGAAAAACTCTATGAAGAGTTGTTGTCTTCAGATGAGCGTGTGAGCGAACAAATTCATGAAAAGATTTTTGTTGGTAAAGTTACACCAAAACCAATTGAAGAAGTAGAAAGTTTTATTGATAATCTATTGCAACTAGACAATGTGACGTTAAAAGAACGTTTGATTGAATTTGCAAAACAGGAGTAGAAAGTAAATTATTTTTACTTTCTTAGAGGTCAGGGGAGTCTGACTTCTAAAAAGGTAAAAAATGAGGAGATGAATATGTACTTAAAGATAAAAAGGATGTTAGATGTCATTATTTCAGGTTTGGCTATTCTAGTGTTGAGTCCAATATTATTGATTATTGTTATTGCGATTAAATTAGATTCAAAAGGTCCAATATTATTTAAACAAAAACGAGTTGGTAAAGGAAAAACTTATTTCCAAATTTATAAATTTAGGAGTATGTATGTAAATGCACCTTCAGATATGCCAACTCATCTTTTGAAAGATCCGTCAGCTATGATTACAAAAGTCGGAGGCTTTTTACGTAAAACAAGTCTTGATGAATTACCTCAATTGTTTAATATTTTTAAAGGTGAGATGTCTATCATTGGACCAAGACCTGCTCTTTGGAATCAATATGATCTGATTGAGGAACGTGATAAATATGGAGCCAATGATGTTCGGCCTGGATTAACCGGTTGGGCGCAAATCAATGGAAGAGATGAACTTGAGATTGATGTCAAAGCAAAACTTGACGGTGAGTATATTAAAAATATGAGTTTTGTGTTTGATATGAAATGTTTCTTTGGTACTTTTATTAGCGTGCTTAAAAGTGATGGTGTTGTTGAAGGTGGAACTGGGCAAAAGAAGGAAAAATAAATGAAAAAAGTGTTAATTACAGGAGCAAACTCTTATATAGGTACTTCGGTTGAAAAATGGCTATCGCAATTTGAAAATCAATATCTAGTTGATACACTGGATATGTTAGATTCAAATTGGATGAATTATGATTTTTCATATTATGACGCAGTTTTTCATGTTGCTGGAATTGTTCATAAGAATGAAAAAAATATAGATCCAGATATATATTATAAAGTTAATAGAGATTTAACGCATAAGCTTGCTAAACTTGCTAAAAAATCAGGTGTAAGACAATTTATTTTTTTAAGCACGATGAGTGTGTATGATAGTGATGAGAAAATAATTACAAAAGAAACGGAAGAAAAACCTCAAAATCATTATGGGAAATCCAAACTCGAAGCAGAGTATCTATTAAAGGAATTGTGCAGCAAACAGTTTCAAGTTGCAATTGTTAGGCCTCCAATGGTTTATGGGAAGGATTCTAAAGGAAATTATTCAAAGCTATCAAAGTTATCAAAATGGACCCTAGTTTTTCCTAATATAGATAATCAAAGGAGTATGATTTTTATTGATAATTTATCCGAGTTTATAAAGCAGCTTGTAGATATGGAACTTTCAGGCGTGTATTTTCCACAGAATAGTGAATATATTTCTACTAGAGAAATGGTTGTTAGTATTAGAAGATACCATAAAAAACATACGTTTTTAACTTCTATAATAAATGTGATGATTTATAAATTACGATTTATTTCTCAAGTAAATAAATTGTTTGGAAATCTTATATACGAAAAAAGCATGTCTGAATACTGTTTTGAATATCAAATTCGAAATTTTGAAGAATCCATCATATTAACAGAAAGAGAATAGGAGGTATATTATGGGGAAAAAGTACGCATTGATTGTAGCTACTGTTGCTTCAATGATAGAACAGTTTAATATGCATAACATTCGTTTACTACAGGAACAAGGGTATACTGTTCATGTTGCTGCAAATTTTGAAAACGGAAATACAATTTCTAATAATCGGATGGAGCAACTAAAGAGAGAATTAGTTGCTAAAAATGTAGTCTTCTTCCATATTGACTTTAGTAGGAACCCTTTTGGCTTTACAAAACATATAGCATTGTTTATTGAATTAAAAAAAATAAGTAAACAATATAATTATTCTATTATGCATTGTCATACTCCAATAGGAGGGGTTATTGCAAGATTAGTTTTTGCACAAACTAAAGCGACTATAGTTTACACTGCTCATGGTTTTCATTTTTTTAAAGGAGGACGTGCGCTAGACTGGCTATTATATTACCCAATGGAATATTTGTGCTCTTATTTTACGGATATTTTAATTACAATTAATCAGGAAGATTATTATTTAGGAGAACGTTTCTTGAAAGCGAGAAGAGTGTATAAAATCAATGGAGTGGGGATAGAATATGAGAAGATTAGGAAGTGCGATAAAGATGAGAAGTTATTACAAATTAGGGAAGTTTATAATATACCTAAAGATGAAATAGTATTGGTTTCTGTAGGTGAGGTAAATATCAATAAAAATCACATAACTATTGTAAAAGCGTTAGAAGCCAGTAAGCTAGCGAACGTCAGCTATTTAATAGTTGGTCAAGGAAATCAATTATCAACTGTTGAAGGATATATAAAAAGTAGAGGCCTTGACAATAAAGTTCGCCTACTTGGTTACCAAAAAGATATACCTCAAATTTTAAATGAGTGTGATATTTTCTGCTTCCCTTCAAAGAGAGAAGGGCTAGGACTAGCAGCATTGGAGGCTATGGCGGCAGGTCTTCCCTTGTTAACATCTAATAGCCATGGAATTAATGATTATTCTTACCACGGGAAAACAGGTTATAAATTTAATGCGAATGACATATCAGGATTTGCAAAAGGAATATTATTATTACTTGATAAAGGTAAAAGAGAAAAAATAGGAAGGTACAATATAGAATTGGCTAAAAAATATGATATTGTTCGTGTCAATAAGCAAATGAGAGAAATTTATAGTCATTTATGAGGAGAAAAAATGGTTATTTTTTATTTGATTTTTATCTCATTACTGTTGTTAAGTTTTTTATTTCCTAAAGAGAAAATAGTATTTGTGATGAACTCCTTATTGCTATGGATTTTATTTGCTTTTAATCGTGGAGGTGCAGATTATATTGGATATGTGGCGATGTTTAATGCCTTTGGGAGAGAAAATGTCAAATTAGATTTTTACGGAGATGGAATATGGAAAATATTGAACCATGTGTTTTATCGCTTATCTTTTACAGTGGAAGAATTTCTGATGGTTTTATTAACATGTGGTGTGATTTCTTACGTGATTTTTATAAAAAAGTATTCAAAAAATCCGAATATTGTAATAGCTTTAGGGAATATCTATCCTTTAGTTGATAATATTATACAAAAACGTTTTTTTTTAGCAATGGTAATAGCTATATGGATTGTACCAGTAGCTTTGAGATATCAAGTTAGTTATAAAAGGTGGCTATATTCTGCTGGACTCATTTATGTATCTTATACGCTACATTCAAGTTTTGCTCTGATGTTTTTACTTTTAATCCCAATTTATTTGATGAATAAGGAATTTAATTTTAGGTTTATTGTTTACTTTTCTCTGTTGTCTTTTTCTCTCTTTGCTCTAGTATTTAGAATAGCCCCTTTTCTTATAGAAAGTAGCAAACTAAATTTATATTTAGTAGATGAAAGTCTAAAAACTAGTATTTGGAAATTAGGAATCCATGTTGTAATTACTTATCTGTATGTAGGAATTGCATATAAAATATATAAATTTCAACTCAAAGAAAATTCAATAAATCCTGATCTTAGACGTCTATTGATGTGGTTTTCGGGAGGGATGAGTCTATTTATTCCGTTTATATTTTATAATTCAACTTTCTTTAGATTTCCAAGATTACTGTTCTTATTTGTTTTTATTATGATGGCGAATTTATTTGATGTGAATGATTATAAAATAAAAAGAAATACGTTTAATATATTATTAATTCTAGTTTGTTTACAGATTTCAATGTTTACGATGATGTATGTGTTAACTGGAATTGCTGGGTTTAATAGTTTAGTTCGTCCTTTAATTGAGTCGAATGCGATATTAGAATATTTAGTAAATTGATAGGGAGAAAAAATGTCTAAAGTTTCTGTAATTGTACCTATTTACAATGTTGGAAAATATTTAAGAAAATGCTTGGAAAGTATTCAATCACAAACTTATAGAAATTTTGAAGTAATTTTAGTAGACGATGGTAGTGATGATTGTTCTATAGAAATTGCTAAGGATTTTTCGCAAATTGATGATAGATTTTACTATTTAAGAAAAGAAAATGGAGGACTGTCATCGGCTAGGAATTCGGGGCTTGAAAAAGTTTCGGGAGAATTTGTTTTATTTGTAGATGGTGATGATTTTATTGAAACAAACTGCATAGAGGAGTTGATATTGTTACAAAAATCATCTGGTGCAGATGTTGTTTTATTTCCATTTACTAAATTTTATGGAAATAAAACAGAAGAATGTAGCATTATTCCAACTTTTGTAACTGATGAGGAGATGTATAGATATGTTCACCAAAGAATATTTGGGTTGACAAATATACAACTAAAAGAGCCATTAACAAGTGAAAGATTAAATACAGTCTGGGGGAAATTATACTCATTTGATAAGATTAGGCATATTAAATTTACGGATACAAAATTAATTGGTAGTGAGGATGTGTACTACAATGCTCAAGTATTTAATCAAGCTTTAAATGTTGCATACTGCGGTGCGACTAGATATCATTACCGTAAAGATAATGAAAATAGTTTAACAACTGTCTATAATAAGGAATTGAGTGAGCGTCATCATCGCTTGTATGAAAGTATGTTTGCTATTATTGATGAATATCATCTTGGATGTGAATTTAGAGAATCGTTGAATAATAGAGTGATTTTAAATCTATTTCCTTTAATGGCTAACATCATTAACTCTAGAGAAAACTATAGATTTAAGGTACAAATGCTGGAGAAATTGTTGTCTAATAGTATATATAGAGAAAAATTTAAGACTTTTGAGTTTTCTAATTTACCAACGATTTGGAAATTATTTTATCAAATGTGCAAAATGAAGAATGTAACTGGACTAATATTTTTAGTTCAGTTGATGTATCAAGTTAGGAAAATACGAAATGGTGGTTAAAAAGAAGAGAATTTTTATCATTGCCCACTTTGGTAAATTTAATAATTATTTTCAATTGTTTTTAAATTCATGTAATAAGAACCAGAGTACAAATTTTTTGATTTTAACAGATGATAAGACCAAATATATTTATCCCAGAAATGTAAAAGTTATTTATTCTACACTAGGGGAGATAAATCAGAGAGCGGAAAAAGTTTTAAAACAACCTATTCAGATTCAGAGGCCTTATAAGCTTTGTGATTTAAAATCTATATATGGTTTGTTATTTTCAGATCTAATTACTGAATATGACTATTGGGGATACTGTGATACAGATCTTATTTTTGGAAATTTTGATAAGTTGATAGAACCAGTTTTAGGGGAAGAATATGATAAAATTTTCTTTTTAGGTCATTGTTCTCTGGTGAAAAATACTCAAGAAATCAATCGATTATTGCTATCTGAAGAATCATTTGTGAATAAATTGTCTGATTCTGAGAATAACTATTCGTTAGACGAGGAGTTTTCAGAAAGTATCAATACAATTTTATTAAAATATGGGAAAAAGATATACCTAGAAGAACTAGAGGCAAATACCTACACTAAGACTTCTAATTTCTATCTAACTCATTGGAATCATGAATTGAAGAAGTATGAGATTATCAAAAATAAAAATCATTTATTCGTTTATGAAAACGGTAGTATTTATGAATACTTTTTACAAGATAATCAGCTATATCAAAAAGAGTATCTTTATATGCATTTTCAGTCTAGACCGATGGAAATAAAAATTAATTTGGATACTCAATATTATAAGATTATCCCAAATGCTTTTGAAGAATTGGAATATTCAGAAGTTACATTGGAAAATTTTGGAGATATTAAAAAGAAGAATTTCAACTTGCATTATTTTAAATTGCGTTCAAAAAATCTAATGATTAAATTAAAAAGGAAGATTAGAGGAAGATGGTAGTAGATATTAGTGTGATTATTCCTGCTTACAATGCAGAGGCCACCATTGCAAAGTGTATTGAAAGTGTCTTAGCTCAGACAGGCTGCAGTTATGAAATGGTGATTGTGAATGATGGTTCAACAGATCAAACTCCTAACATTATCCAGTCGTACCAAGAGAAATATTCCAATATTGTTTATATTAGTCAAGAAAATAAGGGCTTAAGTAGGACAAAAAATGTTGCTCTAAATTATATTTCTGGCAATCATTTTATGATTTTAGATAGTGATGATTATTTGCCCAAAGGGATTTTTAAAGTAATGTCACAGTATTTGGATAAAGATTTGTCATTGTATAGTTTTACACATTATAAGAACGATAAATTAATCACAAATAGTCTTTGGTTAAATAAAGGGATTTATTCATTGAATTTATTATTTTCCAATTATGAGAATTTAGAACGACTGAATTCAACAATGGTCAGGTTATTCAAAACAAGTATTCAACGTGAACATAATTTATATTATAATGCAAACTCGCGTTATTCTGAAGATTTACAATTTAATTATACTTATTATAAGTACTGTAAAGAAGCTGTTGTTGATCCAACGGTAGCCTATTGTGTCGAATTAACAGATAATTCCTTATCTCGACAATTTTATGGAGGTAAAATTGATGAGATGAAAGATTGCTATAGGATTGCTAGTGAATTTTTAACTTCTGATGTTGCACTGAGTAACACATTTATGAAATTGTATAAAAATTTCGCACTGGATGAAATAGGGGTAAATATTTCGAAAGAAAACTTTCTTGCGCAGACCAAAGATTTTCACCATATGATAGATTTTAATCTAAAGGTAAAAGGAGGAGAGCATAATCAATTATTGGCATTTCTGTTTAACAAAAAAATGTATCGTTCAATCTATTGGTTAATGCTTTTAAACTTTGCTGCTATTTATAAGAGATGAGGAAAGTATATGAAAAAAGCTATTTTTATTATTCCCCATTTTGGAAAATTTCCAAATTATTTCCAGTTATTTTTAAATTCATGTGCAGGTAAAAAATATGTGGATTTTTTAATTTTTACAGATGATAGGACAGAGTATTGCTATCCATCAAATGTAAAGGTACATTATACTACCCTAAACGATATAGAGAAGTTAATCAATTCACAATTAGGATTAGAATCCAGGTTAGAACAAGCATACAAACTATGTGATTTTCGTCCTGCATACGGTCTAATTTTTAAAGAACATTTAAAGGAGTATGATTATTGGGGATATTGTGATACAGATTTGATATTTGGCGATTTGGATCGTTATCTTGAACCGGTGCTTGAAAAAGATTATGATAAATTGTTTTTTCTAGGTCATTGCACCTTATTTAAAAATAATGATGAAAATACTAAAATGTTTTTTGAAGAAATCAAAGGCAAGAAGCGATGGCATGAAGTATTTCATAGTTGGGAAAGTCAACATTTTGATGAAGCTTTTGAACATGGGATTAACTATATTTATGAACAGAGTTCAAAAAAAGTATATAACGAAAATTTTAGTGCTGATATTTATACTCATGGTACAAAATTTTATGTTGTCAGGATGCCTGCTAAGGGTGGTATTATAAATATCAAAAAAGAAGGTTATGTAGATAGGGATGGAGATACACTTTTTGTTTATGATAATGGAAAAATTTTCCAATATTTCATGAAAGACAATCAATTAAAAAAACGTGAGTACATGTACATCCATCTTCAAAAACGAGAAATGAAAGTTACTATTGCTCCAAATAGCTCTTTGTATAAAATTATTCCAAATGTTTTTGAAAATCTAGAGTATAAAAATATTACCCCAGAAAATTTTCACTTAATTAGGAAGTATTATTTTAATTTTCACAAAATAAAATTGATTTATTCATTAAAAAAGAAGCATTTTAAGATACGTAAGAGAAGATTATTTGATAAATTAAAAGGAAGCAATTAATGATATGAAAAAATTATATGTGTGCTCTACTGTTTATCATTTGATAGTGGCGTTACTAAAGATTAATTTGGAAGAATACAATAAAATTGTACTTCTAGATGGCATTGTTGATGCAGAGAAGTTTTGTTTGAGGTTAAATGAAATAGATGGCATAGAAGCAGTTGTATTCACAGATAATCTAGTATATAGTCGTTATCCTATATATAAACAGGAACAACTGGATATGATGGATAAGCTATTGGAAAAAGTTAAAGAAATATATATGTTTATTGATGCTAATCATATTGGGTGGTATTTACATAGAAAAAAAATTAATTATCATTTATTGGAAGATGGTTATAATTGCTTTTTATATCCATCTCAGCATAAATATAGCTGGTGGCGATTTTTTTTAAAGGGTATCCCTAAAGTACATGGATATAGTAAATATTGTATAGATATTGAAGCGAATTCAATAGCTGGAATACCTCGTGATAGTCGCTATAATAAGTTTATTGAAGTTCCAAGAAAGCAGCTTTTTGAGGAGATGGAAGTTTCGAAAAAAGAGATAATTTTTAATCTTTTTGATTATGAACCGATTAAAATACAACAGCCATCTGTACTGATATTGACTCAACCGTTACATTCAGATGTTCAATGGGGAATGAGTTATGAAGAACATATTCAATTTTATTCAAAAATAGTAGAAAAATATTCTGATTATCATATCTATTTAAAAGTTCATCCTAGAGATTATACGGATTATAGTAAATTTAATGCTACAATTCTTTCAAATTCTTATCCAATTGAGATTTTAGACATATTTGGTGAGCATAAATTCAATATAGGTATTACACATTCCTCGACTGCTTTAGATTTTTTAAACTGCGTAGAAGAAAAAATAGTCTTATTTGATTTGAAGGATATGACATGAATACAAAAAAATTAATGACGTCTGGTGTGCTTTATACATTAGGGAATGTATTTGTTCAAGCAATTGGTTTCATTACTCTTCCAATATATACGCGGGTGCTTTCTCAAGAAGTATTTGGGAAATTTAGTTTATTTTCTTCCTATATGAGTATTTTAGGTCTGGTGATTGGTTTACAGGTAGCAGGTTCTTTGGGGCCAGCTAAAGTAAAATATGGAGGAGAATACGATAGATATGCTGTTAGCGCCTTTCATTTTTCCAATTTGTTTGCGATTGCTTTGATTATGATTATAATTTTATTACGAAATGTAATCGGAGATCTTTTGGGATTTTCAGGTCTGGTGATAACTCTTATGGCAATTCAGACATTTAACGGCTATTGTTCAGGTTTTTTGGGTTCCTACTTCATTCAAAAGCAAGAAAGCATTGCAAATTTTTTGCTTTCTCTAGGTAGTGCAATTATGACCACAACCATTTCTTTAGGGTTTATAACAGTGATGGAGGATGATTTCTTAGCGCGTGTTTACGGAGGAATGATTCCAAGTACCATTCTTATGTTAATTGCTGTATTGTATTTCGAGCAGAAAAAACAAGCATTTTTTGATAAGCGATATCTTTCATTTATTTTAATGATTTCTCTCCCATTGATTTTTCATCAACTTGGACATCTAATTTTGAATCAGCTTGATAGAATTATGCTTGGGAGAATGTTATCAATTAGGGAGGTTGCTATCTATAGCTTTGGTTATACGATGGGAATGATTATCCAAACTGTTTTGAATAGTATTAATTTAGCATGGATTCCATGGTTTTTTGAAGCTAAGAAAAAGGAAGACAAAGGGCTTAAACATTATACTTTACGTTATTTAGCGCTAGGGCTATTTTTGACATTAGGTTATTTAACGATTTTTCCTGATTTAGCTTTGATTATGGGTGGTGAAAAATATAATCAAAGTATTGATTTTATAGCAATGATTATTATTAGTTATTTCTTTGTTTTTCTTTATACTTTTCCAGTAAATATTCAATTTTACCATGCAAATACAAAGATGATTCCAATTGGTACGATTGCGGCAGGAGTGATTAATGTTGTTTTTAATTACTTTTTTATTCCTAAGATGGGAATTTATGGAGCAGCTTTTGCTACAGTATTATCTTATTTGAGTCTATTAATTTTTCATCATATAATTTCTAAAAAACGCTATCAGTATAATGAAGTAGGTGTCAAGTTGTACAGCTTACTATCTATGATTGCTATTGGGTATGCTCTACTGATGAATTATTTTTTAAATAGTTTACTGATACGCTGGAGTTTTGGAATTGGAGTTTTAATTGCATATGGAATTTATTTTAAAAAAGATTTGAAAGTAATTTATCAAACGATTGTCAATAAGAAAGGATAAAAATAAATGGTTTATATTATTGCAGAAATTGGTTGTAATCACAATGGTGATTTTCAACTAGCGAAGAAAATGGTGGATGTCGCAGTAGACTGTGGTGTCGATGCAGTCAAATTTCAAACTTTTAAAGCAGATAAGCTCATTTCTAAATATGCCCCGAAGGCAGATTATCAAAAAGTAACAACTGGAACAGAAGATAGTCAACTTGAAATGACGCGTCGTTTAGAATTGTCATTTGAAGAATATTTAGAGCTACGTGATTATTGTTTATCAAAAGGTGTAGATGTCTTTTCAACACCTTTTGATATGGAATCGCTTGATTTTTTGATATCGACAGATATGCCTGTTTATAAGATTCCATCTGGAGAAATTACGAATTTACCTTACTTGGAAAAAATTGGGCAACAGAAGAAAAAAGTGATTTTATCAACTGGGATGGCGGTTATGTCTGAAGTTCATCAGGCGGTTGAGATTTTACAGGCTAATGGGACGCAAGATATTTCTATCCTCCATTGTACAACAGAATATCCAACTCCTTATGAAGCCTTGAATTTGAATGTTATCCATACTTTGAAAGAGGCGTTTCCTGAGTTGACGATTGGCTATTCAGATCATAGCATTGGTTCAGAAGTACCTATTGCAGCGGTTGCCATGGGGGCAGAAGTCATTGAAAAACATTTTACGCTAGATAACGATATGGAAGGTCCGGATCATAAAGCTAGTGCGACTCCTGACATTTTGGCTGCCCTTGTCAAAGGCATAAGAATTGTTGAAAAATCTCTTGGACGTTTTGAAAAATATCCTGATCCAGTTGAAGAAAAAAACATGATTGTTGCTCGTAAATCAATTGTTGCGGCGCGTCCTATCCAAAAAGGAGAGGTTTTTACGGTTGACAACATTACTGTCAAACGACCAGGAAATGGTATTTCACCTATGGCTTGGTATGACATTCTAGGAAAAACGGCTCAAGAGGATTTTGAAGAAGACCAAAATATTCGAGATGATCGTTTTGTAAATCAAATTGAGGATTAATCCATCATGGTAGAGATGAAAAAAAGAGATTGGGGAATTGATGTTATTAAAAGTTTTGCAATAATATCAGTAATACTGCTTCATTGTTTAACGATAGCACAGCGTAGTAATTTAGTAGCCCCCTGTTTATGATGGTTTCAGGTTATAGTTTTGCCCGTCGATATAGTAGTAGCCAGTCACTATTAGCTGATACATTAGGTTCTAAGCAGTATGTATTTAAGAGAATAAATCGTATTATATGGGCATATATAGTGGTTTTTGTGCTGGAAATGCTAGTATTGACGATTAGAGATGGACGGCTTCCTCAAGCTAGTCTTTACCTCTTGCTATCAGGAGGGATTGGTCCAGGATCCTACTACATTCCTTTGCTCTTTGAAATGATTATACTTCTTCCAATGGTTTTACTTTTAATGAGAAAACAGCCAGTTGGGGGAATTATCATCATTACAGTAATGAGCTTTTTAATAGAGTGGTTCAGAGATGTTACTCAGATGCCTAATGAAGATTATCGATTTAGCTTGATTCGCTTTGTCTTGCCAATTGAATTAGGAATGCTTTATGGAATAAGGCAAATACGACTAACAAAAGGTTGGGTTTTATTAGGAATATTAAGTGCTTGCTATATATTAGGTGTAGAGTATTTAGGATTAGAGAGTCTTGCTCAGCCTGATTGGAGAAGCCAAAATACCTTATCTTTCTTTTATCCATTTGTGTGGTTTATTTTCATCATGAGTAGTAATATCAAGGTTAATGCTGGTTGGTTGCAGCGGTTGTTAGTATTGGTATCATCTGCGACCTATCATATTTACCTGGTTCAAATGGTTTATTTTGCATTTGGATTCAATAAACTAAATCAGTTATTGGGAAATCTAGTATTAACAATGACCTTATTTAGTGTTCTTAGTTGTGTAAGTTTTGGTATACTATTTTATTTATTAGAGGAAAAGATACGTTTTGACGTTAGAAACTTATTAGGAAAGTGTAAACATGTATAATATTTGTTTGATAACAGGATCGCGGGCGGAATATGGTATTATGAAACCGTTAATTGAAAAGTTGTGGAATGATCCTGAATGCCAATTAGATATTGTGGCAACAGCAATGCATATGGAAGAAAAATACGGCATGACTTATCGTGTCATTGAGAATGATGGCTATGTGATTGCGAAAAAAATATTTCTAGATTTAAAAGATACCTCTAAGCAGACCGTGACAACGGCAATATCAACTCTGCAAGTGGCTTTATCCTCATATTTTTCTGAAAATTCCTATGATTTGATTGTGATTTTGGGAGATCGCTATGAAATGTTAGCTGTTGCTAATGTTGCTTTAATCTATAATATTCCAGTATGTCATTTACATGGAGGTGAAAAAACATTAGGAAATTTTGATGAGTATATTCGGCATGCCATTACAAAGATGAGCCATCTACACCTAGCTTCGACGGAAGACTATCGTCAGAGAATTATTCAATTAGGTGAGTCACCTGACAAAGTGATTAATACAGGATCTCTAGGAGTAGAAAACGCTTTAAAACTTCCGAAACTTCATAAAGGGGAGTTAGAAGAGCAGTTGGGGCAAGCATTACCTAACGACTATTATGTTGTCTTATTTCATCCAGTGACATTAGATGATGAACAGGATGCGGAAGCTCAAATTATTGCGTTACTCTCTGCACTTGAAATATTTAAAGAGTCCTATATCTTTATCGGTTCTAATTCAGACACTGGATCAGATTTAATTATGGCACAGATTAACCGCTTTTTAAAGAAACATAAAGGAAGTAGTCTTTATCGTTCATTAACGACACAGCAGTATCATTCGCTTATTCGTCATTCAAAAGGGTTGATTGGCAATTCCTCATCAGGACTAATCGAAGTCCCCTCGTTAGAGAAGCCAACGTTGAATATTGGAGATAGGCAAAAAGGGCGTCTACACGGTCCATCTGTTATAGATGTTCCAGTAGAACAGGATGCTATTCTAAAAGGATTACAACAGTTAAATACTATCAAGATATTTTGGAATCCTTATGAAAAGGAGAACTCTAGTCAGTTGGCTTATAAGGCAATAAAAAAAGCCCTAATTGATGGTATTACAACTGCTAAAGATTTCTATGATGTAAAGGGGGAATGTGAATGAAAACAAGAGTTGCATTTTTAGGAGCAGGAAGTTTTTCAGACGGAGTATTACCTTATTTAAATCAAGAAAAGTATCAGTTTATCGGCTATTTTGATGATAAACCGATAGAAAACTATCGAGGATTTCCGGTTTATGGGACTTTAGCAGATAGTGTGACCTTTTTAGAGGAGGGAAAGGTTGATTTAGTTTTTGTAACGATTGGGGATAATAAAAAAAGGAAAGAAATTTTTGAATTGATTTCAGAACAACATTATGATGCCTTGTTTAATATTATTAGCCCACAATCAGCTATTATGCCCACAGCACAACTGAGTGGAAAAGGTATATTTGTTGGCTTTTCAGCCTTTATTGGTTCAGATAGTGTGATTGGGGATAATTGTATTATCAATACATCAGCGATTGTAGAACATCACACCATTATTAAGGCACATTGTAATATTACTCCTAGGGCGACAATTAATGGTCTATGTAACATTGGACAAGGCTGTTATATTGGAAGTGGAAGTGTTCTTATTCAATTAGTTGAGTTGGCTGATGAAATAGTTCTTGGTGCAGGTGCTGTTGTGGTTAAAAGCCTTACGGAATCAGGGACATATGTTGGAACGCCAGCACGGAAAATAAAATAGAGTTGAGGATGTGAAGATGAGGCCAATTTGTTTGATACCTGCACGATCAGGTTCAAAAGGGTTACCTAATAAGAATATGTTGTTTTTAGATGGTAAACCGATGCTATTTCATACCATAAATGCAGCAATTAATTCAGGTTGCTTCGCAAAGGAAGATATCTATGTCAGCACAGATTCAGAACTTTATAAAGAGATTTGCGAGACTAGAGGGGTTTCAGTTATTCTGAGAGATAAGCATTTAGCGACTGATACAGCTACAACTTATGATATGTTGGAGGACTTTTTATTACCTTATGAAGATGAACAAGTATTTGTATTGTTACAAGTGACCTCTCCCCTAAGAAAGGATTGGCATATTAGAGAAGCTATTAGTTACTACACTTCTCATGATGTGGATAATGTAGTTAGCTTTTCTGAGATTGACAAACACCCTAGACTGTTTTCAACGTTATCAGAGGAAGGTTTTGCTCAGGATATAATCGGAGTTGATAGGGGATATCGTAGACAAAATCTAGAGACATTGTATTATCCAAATGGGGCTATTTATATTTCAGATAAACAAACTTACTTGTCGTCAAAAAGTTTTTTTACTCCAAAAACATACGCTTATAAAATGGATAAAGAATTTTCTCTAGATGTTGACACAAGAGATGATTTTACTCATGTTATTGGGCAAATTTTCTTTGATTATAAAAGAAGAGAGAAAGAAAACAAAGCATTTTATCGTAACGGTTTTAAAAAATTAGTAGATTCTAGTGCTCAAAGGGTTATTTTAGGAGACTCTAGAACATTAGATTTAAAAGTAGATGGATTTGTTAATTACTCTCAGGGAGGCTTGACTTTAGCGACTTTGCTAGAGAACATAGAATTAGTTTTGTCTGATAATGTTAAAGAAATTTTTTTATCAATTGGTGTTAATGATTTGATTACAAAGTACTCTATTAACACTATTTTTAAAAATTTTGAAAGGCTGTTTGATATTTTAGACTCAAAGGAAATAAAATTAAGCGTGACAACTATTGGTTATACTCTTTTTAGGGAAAATGTAAACAATAGTGATATTAATCAATTAAATAGATGGCTAGAGAGTTTTTGTACAGAACATCAAATTGCTTTATTAGATATTAATCAATATATTTCTAAAGATGGTCATTTAGATTATCATCAAACGACAGATGGTTTACATTTTAAGCAACTTACAGAGTATCAATTACAAGAAAAATATCAAGAATTTTTATCTAGTATTGAATAAGTGTTCATTTATACATAAATTGGGAATACGTGTTCGTTATATACGAATATTTTTTCTTAAAATATAGAAAATAGTTCTCAGTATTTCATTTTTTTAGTATGATAATGCTATAAAATTTGAAAAGGAGAAAATGTTTATGGATAATCTTAAAAAGCGGATGCATCGTCATATGTTTTGGATTGGTTTCGTTTCATTGGTATTGATGTTGGTGGATAATATTACTTCAGTTTATTTTCATATGAATCTGAGTGAACAATTAAATCAGATTGAGCAGACAATTTGTATTGTTTTAAGTATTTTACTCTTTTTAGGGATTTTAACGAATAAATCGGATAAAAAGAGTGTTGAAAAAACTATTTCGAAGAACTAATTTTTCTTTGACAACCTTATTTTCTAGTTACAATGACGGAAATTATTGTAGCCTCAGGAGGATGATGAAGCTATTTGGAAAAGTGGTTGTGTACGCGTAGGGATTTACTTATTTTTAGGGTATATGTAATTACTCAATAACTGGGTATCTATTATATTTTCCACGCCTCTAGTATACTGTTATCAGCAAACACAGTATACTAGAGGATATTTTGATGTCACAACCGTAACCGCCTAATAACGAAGTATCTATAAAAAACTTTCTCTCTCCGTTATACTGTCATTAGAAAACAGAAACGGAGGATTTTTATTATGTTACCCCCTATCGTCCCCTTGGGTTCGCCCCGTCAATCTTGTCAGAATGAAAAGAAAAGCAAAACTAATCTTCTCCTCAAATTAAGATTAGGTAAACTAGAAATCAGTTGTTTTTATCCCCTTGGTCAAGATCAACTAGAGCTTATTTTAGAAAAGGTACTTACATATGGCCATAAGACTCAATGATTTAGGGCTAGTCTTTCTCTTTTGCGGTGGACGTAAAGACCGCTTTAAGGCACTTTATTGGGACGGTCAAGGCTTCTGGCTACTTTATAAACGTTTCGAAAATGGAAAACTCACCTGGCCGAACACAGAATTTGACTGTTCAAAACTGAGGTCAATCTGTTTCTTAAAATTGACAAAAGCATTGCGTTTGATGTTTTTGATAAGTTTTTTGCCCTAAGGTCAAGAAGATATATTGAATGATTGAAATTTTAAATTAAATGACCATAAATAAACTTTAAAAAACTCTATTTTTGTTTGATTTGGTTTCGAATATGTGTTAAACTTTTTTAAAAATATCTATTTTTAAAAAAGTTGGAGAGATTATGGCTTATAAAGAATTAAAAATCATCAAATTTCAACATTCAGATGACATCGAAAGAATATATCAAGAGAGGTTAAATAATATAGGCACAGTCAAGACAGAGATGTATCCTGTTTTGATGAAGCGTGGTGAAACAAAAGGGCATCGTTTTCCATTATTTGTAGTGCCTTTATTAGAAATTCAAATATTATCACAACAAATTCAGGAAAAATCAAATCAGATATTGTCTCTTAGTGCACAATTACCTCCAATTGCTCAGAATCATCTTTATAGGGAGCAATTATATCGAGCTGTCATTGATACGAATGAGATTGAAGGTGTCAAAACAACGAGACGAGAGGTTTCAGATGCCTATCAAGCGATTTCTGATGGAAAAGGGAGTGGTATTAGATTATTTTCCACAGTCAGACTTTATCAAGATATCTTGGAGCAGGAACCGTTTAGAATAGATACGATTGAATCTATCAGAGATATTTATGATAAATTAACAGATGGTGAAATAAGGCAAGATGATAAGCCTGATGGAAGATTGTTTCGAAATGGTCCTGTCAGTATTTTGGATGATAAAAATGGTAAAATTGATCACATCCCACCTATTATGGAAGAAACGATTATTCTTATGCTATCAAGCTGGATTCAATTTATTAATGATCGGACTATTCCTTTTTTAACAAAAGCCTTTTTAGCTCACTATTTTTTTGAAAATATTCATCCTTTTTATGATGGCAATGGTAGAATAGGTCGTTACATCCTATCGAGGTATCTTTCTCGAAAATTAGACATTTTTTCTGGATTGATGATTTCACAAAAAATCAATGCATCTAGATCGATTTATTATAAAGCCTTTCAAAAAACTGGCGATTTTGATAATCGTGCGGAAGGGACTTTCTTTGTCTGGGACATGATGTCTTTATTGGCTTCTGGACAAGATGATATGATTAGCATGTTGGAAGAAAAGATTGCCTTGTTAAATGATTTTTGGCAAGAGTTAGAAGAAGGTTCTTTTACAGATTTACAAAGAGAGATTATGTTTATTTTATTTCAGTCAACAACATTTACTGATGATAAAAAAGATGGTATTGAAGACAGGCAACTTATTGAATTTTTATCAGATAGATTTGCTAGAAAAAAAATCAAAGATACGATTAAATCACTTCGTGATTTGGACCATATTAAGCAAGTTACAAAAGCACCAAGTAGACATATTGTTTAGTGTTTTTTGGAAAATCTGAAATTTGGCATAGAGTGAGATGAGCTATTTTTACTATGCTATAGTATTTTAGCTTTAAAATAGTAAACTCGATTAAGATAAATTGTCTTAGTCACAATGAATTCCCCTTCAACATATGGTTGTTTCATAATATCTTATTGCTGGTATTTTTTGCAATCATTACGAGCGACGAAGTCGCCACAACTAGCACTTTCCGAAGTGGTGATAACGAGGCTGGGCAAAAACTCAAATTTCCGCCTTGTTGTTGAAAATTAAACAAAATAAAATGGCTTAGAATTAACGTTTTTGACGACGTTACTCTAAGCCATTTGCTATTTTTTAGACTTTTTGCCCAGCCTCGTGTGGGGGTGAAATTGTCCACTGGACAATTTCAGCCTGAGCTTAGAAAACAGAGAGCGAAGGAGACCTAGGCTTGCCAAGAAAGAATGGAACTCTGTAGGAGGGGAGGTTCTGACACTGACTTCGTCAGCTTCATTTCCCACCTCAAATGGTCTCCCAGACCTTTTGAGCGCCCCACACCACATTAGGAGAAGTGCTAACAAAAATACTAAATAAAAACTAATTGACTTTATCACAATCGTTTCGAGTTGATGAATCAAGAACAGTTATTTGGTCGATTATTAGAGGAAATTTTATCTGGATACTCTAATCGTTTAGAGTTAATTAGCAGATACGAAGAAGGTTTGAAGTCCAATGATCCCTACCGAGTGAGAGATGTGATTTCAGATGAAATTCAGCGTGGTATGGAAAGTGTTTCAAGTAGGGATAATTACCACCATCTGATTAGTTATTTAAAAGTGTTAGAAGTTTATCCAGATGGTAAAGTGATTAGTCAAAAAGTTGCAGCAAGGTGGAAAAATGATTACCCACGTCGTAAAGCGATGTTAGAAGAATTGAAGTTTGCGGGTTTTTAAGTTTGTGTATGTGACCAATTTGGGGAAGTGGGATTGCCTATCTCTTAAACCAAGTTCCGGTATTTTTCGATGTGTTTTTTTACTGTTAATGACGATGTTCTATTTGCCAGCTCTGCAATTTTTTGGTAAAATATTTTTAATTGAATAGAGCCTTTGAGACTAGTAACTAGGTGGCAGATGACAGGGAGTGGGAATCGTGGACTGGAAGTTCCCTCATGGAAAGCTTAGTGAATTCACTCAAGTCAAGGTTAGCAAATTAAGGTCTTTTAGACGAAAACGGATGGTACCGCGTGTCAACGCTCCGCTTATGGAGTTTTGGCATGCGGTTATTTGTTTATCATTTGGATTCTTGATGCTATTCAACATATGAGTTTTTAAATTAAAGAAAGGAAGGTTTGGTTTAGCGAGATAGTTGAACTGAACACGCCCTAATAGCTTGGTCAAAAAGATGAGCACACCTAGATGCAAGTATCTGCGTTATGCTCCCTGTTTTGATGGTGCTGTTTACGGGCTTTGTATTATAGATATGGATTTACAGGCACAGTTAGAGGAGTTGAAGGTTTCAACTCAGGCTAAATTAAAAGAAATGCATGGAGATCACAGTAAGGAATTGCAAGACTTACGTGTCGCTGTGTTGGGGAAAAAAGGGTCTTTGACAGAGCTGTTAAAAGGGCTTAAAGACTTATCAAATGACATGAAACCAATCATTGGTAAACAAGTCAATGAAGTCCGTGACGTTTTGAATGCGGCATTTGAAGAAACAGCAAAGATTGTTGAAGCCGCTAAAATTCAGCGCCAATTGGAAAGTGAAAGTCTTGATGTGACATTACCAGGGCGCCAGATTAAAGTAGGGAACCGTCATGTATTGACGCAAACATCAGAAGAAATTGAAGACATTTTCCTTGGTATGGGCTTCCAAGTGGTGGATGGCTTTGAAGTGGAGAAGGATTACTACAACTTTGAGCGCATGAACTTGCCAAAAGATCACCCAGCGCGTGATATGCAAGACACTTTCTATATCACAGAGGAAATCCTGCTTCGTACACACACCAGTCCTGTGCAGGCTCGTACCCTCGATGAACACGATTTTTCAAAAGGACCGTTGAAGATGATCTCTCCAGGGCGCGTGTTCCGTCGTGATACGGATGATGCGACTCACAGTCACCAATTCCACCAAATTGAGGGACTTGTGGTTGGGAAAAATATCTCAATGGGAGACCTCAAAGGGACGCTTGAGATGATTGTTCAAAAAATGTTTGGTGCAGAGCGCAAGATTCGTTTTCGTCCATCGTACTTCCCATTTACCGAGCCATCTGTTGAAGTGGATGTGTCATGCTTCAAATGTGGTGGCGATGGCTGTAATGTCTGCAAGAAAACAGGATGGATTGAAATTCTTGGTGCCGGCATGGTTCACCCACAAGTTCTTGAAATGTCAGGTGTCGATTCTGAAGAATATTCAGGTTTTGCCTTTGGTCTTGGTCAAGAACGTATTGCCATGCTCCGATATGGTATTAACGATATTCGTGGCTTCTATCAAGGCGATGTGAGATTTAGTGAGCAGTTTAAGTAGTAATTGCGTTTTGAAAAAGAAATGTATTAAGGATTAGAGGTAGAACGAATGGTTATGACAGTAGGGATTAAACCTGTAGTGAAAGAAGAAGTGCCAATTTTGCAAGAACTGGCTATGAAAACATTCAGAGAAACTTTTGAGGAGAACTATACTGAGGAACAGTTGCAAACTTTTTTTGCGAATCAGTATGATAGGGCGGTATTGTCAGAAGAACTGGACCATTCAGAAACGGAAGTTGATTTTCTTATGGTTAATAATGAGCCAGTCGGGTATCTGAAACTAAATTGGGGAAATGCCCAAACAGAAAGAAAGTTAGATGATGCTTTTGAAATCCAGAGAATCTATATTTTGAAAGCCTATCAGGGTCAGGGATTGGGGAAGATGCTTTTTGATTATGCACTTGAGACTGCCCAGGATATGGACAAATCTTGGATTTGGCTAGGTGTCTGGGAACATAATACCAAGGCACAAGCTTTTTACGCCAAATATGGCTTTGAAAAATTCTCCGAACATGCCTTCCCTGTTTCAGAAGACAAGATTGATATAGACTGGCTACTCAGAAAACGTTTGAAATAACGCTCAGATGAGAGATAGGCTTCTTACAGTAATGCATTGAAGACTGGATAGCGATCCCAGCTCTGGCGCTACTTTTGCTATGGTAAAACTAACCAAACGAACAAGGTTAGTTTGGTTAGTCGGAAACATTGAGACCTTAGGCTCAATTTTTAGGTATGGAACCGTAGGTTCGCTACCGTCCGCACCACTTAAGAAAAGTACCAAAAATAACAAAAGAAAAAATAAACAAAGAAAGAAAAAATCATGCTTGTATCATATAAATGGTTAAAAGAGTTGGTGGACATTGATGTTCCGTCAGCAGAATTAGCAGAAAAAATGTCAACGACAGGGATTGAGGTTGAGGGCGTTGAAAGCCCATCAGCAGGTCTGTCAAAATTAGTGGTTGGTCACGTGCTCTCTTGCGAGGATGTGCCAGATACACATTTGCACCTGTGTCAAGTGGACACTGGTGATGAAGAGCCTCGCCAAATCGTCTGCGGTGCACCGAACGTGACTGCTGGCATCAAGGTTATCGTGGCGGTTCCAGGCGCTCGTATTGCAGACAACTACAAAATCAAAAAAGGGAAAATCCGTGGCATGGAGTCACTTGGGATGATTTGTTCTCTTCAAGAGCTTGGACTTCCAGACAGCATTATTCCAAAAGAATTTTCTGATGGTATCCAAATCTTGCCTGAGGAAGCAGTGCCTGGCGACAGCATTTTCCCATACCTTGATTTAGATGACGAAATCATTGAATTGTCGATCACGCCGAACCGTGCGGATGCCCTTTCTATGCGTGGTGTTGCTTACGAAGTGGCTGCCATTTACGGCAAATCTGTGCATTTCCCTGAGAAGGCTTTAGTGGAAAATGGCAAAGCTGCTGCTGATGTGATTTCTGTCGCTATTGAAAGCGATAAGGTAGCAACTTACGCCAGCCGTGTGGTGGAAAATGTGACTGTGGCACCAAGTCCACAATGGTTGCAAAAACTCTTGATGAATGCAGGTATCCGCCCAATCAATAACGTTGTCGATATCACAAACTATGTCCTTCTTTACTTTGGACAACCAATGCACGCTTTTGACTTTGATAAGTTTGAAGGTAATGCTATCGTGGCTCGTGATGCGCGTGACGGTGAGAAATTGGTTACTCTTGACGGTGAAGAACGCGAATTGACAACTGATGACATCGTCATTACAGTAGCAGATAAGCCAGTTGCCCTTGCGGGTGTCATGGGCGGTCAATCAACTGAGATTGATACTAACTCTAAAAATGTGGTTCTTGAAGCAGCTGTTTTCAACGGTAAATCAATCCGTAAAACCTCTGGTCGCTTAAACCTTCGTTCAGAAAGCTCATCACGTTTTGAAAAAGGGATTAACCTTGAAACCGTTACGGAAGCCCTTGATTTTGCGGCAGCGATGCTGACAGAATTAGCAGGTGGTGAGGTCCTTTCTGGTCGTGTTCAAGCTGGAGCAGTTGAGACAAGTCCAGTGGAGGTCTCAACGAGCCTTGACTATGTCAATGTGCGTTTGGGAACAGCCTTGACGTATGCTGACATTGAAGCTGTCTTTGCAAAACTTGGTTTTGGTTTGTCTGGCAATGCAGAGCGATTCACTGTGGCAGTACCTCGTCGCCGTTGGGACATCAGTATTCAAGCAGACTTGGTGGAAGAAATCGCTCGTATCTACGGTTATGATAACTTACCAACCACTTTGCCAGAAGCTGGAGGAACCGCAGGTGAATTGACCGTCACTCAAAAACTCCGTCGTCAGGTTCGTTCAATTGCAGAAGGTACTGGTTTGTCAGAAATTATTTCTTATGCTTTGACGACACCAGAAAAGGCCGTTGAGTTTACAGCAGAGCCAACTCAGGTTACAGAACTCATGTGGCCAATGACGGTTGACCGTTCTGCCCTCCGTCAAAATGTGATTTCAGGAATGCTTGATACGGTAGCTTATAACGTGAACCGTAAAAATAGCAATGTGGCTATTTATGAAATCGGAAAAATCTTCCACCAAACAGGCGATGTGAAAACAGAACTGCCACAGGAAGTGAATACCTTTGCCTTTGCTATTTCTGGTTTGGTGTCTGAAAAAGATTTCCAAACACCAGCCGTACCAGTTGATTTCTTCTATGCGAAAGGGATTCTTGAAACCCTCTTTGACAAACTTGGTTTGACCAACAATAATAGTTTTGGTTTTAATGAGATCGATACTATAAAGTATGATAAATTGAGTAATTTGTCTTCTATGCATCCTGGTAGAACAGCTCAAATAACTTTTTTAGGCGTTCCGATTGGATTTGTCGGTCAAGTTCACCCACAAACAGCCAAAGATTACGGTATTCCAGAAACATATGTGGCTGAAATCAATCTTGATGCTGTTGAAGCTGCTATAACGACTGAGCAAGTCTTCCAAGACATCACAAAATTCCCAGCCGTATCTCGTGACATTGCTCTGCTATTGGATAAACACATCACGCATCAAGCGATTGTAGGAGCTATCGAGAAGGCGGGCGTGAAACGCTTGACAGCCATCAAACTCTTTGACGTGTATGCCGGTGCTAACCTTGGTGAAGACAAAAAATCAATGGCTTACAGCCTAACCTTCCAAAATCCAACCGATAACCTCACCGACGAAGAAGTCGCAGGTTACATGGAAAAAATCACTAAAGCTCTCATCGAAAACGTCGGAGCAGAAGTGCGATAGGAACAATGAAATCTACTCGAAAGGGTAGGTTTTTTTGGTATAATGAAGGGGATAAGAGAAAGGGGAGTGTATGGAAAACTTAGAGTTTAGTTTGATAATAACAAAAGAATCTATTGAATCAAATGATGTTAATTTCACGATTGATAACATCTCTGATGGTGATAATTATAAGTTTTTAGATGTTTATTTTGAAAATAATTTAGGAGAGAAACGTCGGCGTAATTTTAATAAACACGAGAGAAAAGGAAATCAAACTTTACCACGACTGGCATTTCAATTATATGAATATGAGATTAGCAAACTTACTAAAGAAGAGAAACTTAACTTTCCTACGTGTAGATATACTACAAAGAGTGAGGCAATAAGAGGAATTTTTGAATCAAGTGTAGAATTTAAGCAGTACAGAAATACCATTGAGTTCCTAGAATATAAGGGTAAAGAAAATAATTTTGTGATTTACTGCTGGAATATCTTTTCAACCCTATTGTTTATCCAAGAGTGCCTGTTAAGGTTTGGTGATGATGGTGATAAATTTATCTTGAAATATAGGAGAAAACCGAATAATAAATCAGGGACTCTCTTAGAAGAAAATTCGGACTTACCAACATTGAAAAATACCTATGATAAAGAAATCGACATGTTGAAAAAATCTCGTAACCTCATCTTCCGTGGTGCTCCTGGGACTGGTAAGACCTACTTGGCTCGTCAAATGGCAGCGGAGATGATTGGTTGTTCCGTTGATGAGTTAGGAGAGCATCCGCAGTTTGGCTTTGTACAATTCCATCCAAATTATGATTACTCAGATTTTGTTGAAGGCTTGCGCCCAACAACGGTAGGTGACAGTATTGGTTTTGAATTGCAAGATGGTATTTTTAAGGCATTTTGCAAGGAAGCAATAGCTGCAACTGAGCAAGGTGGGCAAGATAATTTTGATGAAGCATGGCTAAGTTTTTGGGAAACTGTATCTGGGGAAACAGATAGTTACAAAATGAAGACGCTAACGGGTAAGCCAATGAACTTAATTGCTTTTGATAGAAATGGAAATACAGGAGTAACAGAGAAAAGTTCCAGCAGTCTATTTTTCAATTATAACCAATGCTATAAGGTTTATCGTGGCTTTCCAGGAGTTCCAAAAGGTGGCTTGGATAATTATCGTAAAGCTATCATTCAAGAGATGAAAGACAAATTTGGGCTAAAAGAGTATAAAGCTCCAGTTGCTCAAACAGCAGAAGGTAAACCGTTCATCTTTCTCATTGACGAAATCAATCGTGGAGATATGGCGAAGATTTTTGGGGAGTTGTTTTTCTCTCTTGATCCGAATTATCGTGGTAAGACTGGTGCTATCTCGACACAATATGCCAATCTCCATGAGTCAGAAGAAAAGTTTTACATTCCAGAAAATGTCTATATCATTGGTACTATGAATGATATAGACCGTTCTGTTGATAGTTTTGATTTTGCCATGCGTCGTCGTTTCCGATTTGTGGAAATTACGGCAGAAGATAGACTTGATATGTTGGACGAATTAGGAGAGCAGTCTGCTGAAGCTAAAATTCGACTAACAAATCTCAATACTGCTATTTCCAACATTGAAGGTTTGGATAGTCATTATCATATTGGCCCAGCTTATTTCCTAAAATTAAAAGAAGTTGATTATGAATTACTTTGGTCTGATTTTATTGCGCCTCTTTTGGAAGAATACCTACGTGGCAATTACAATGCAGCAGAGGAGCTAGCTAACTTAAAAGAAGCCTTTGAGGATACAACTGATTATGGAAATTAAGGATAATCATTCTTATCACATAGAAGTCTTTTCGACTGCTTATCCCAAACTATATCAAAAGCTAACTAATAAAACGTTGCAAGAATTGGCGACAAACGAGCATCTCCTGATTTTTCCACAACAATTTGCAGATAGTGATGACTTGGAAGACAAAAATATGGTCTTGGAGCAAATTAATCATCAGTTGAAAACTGGGAATATCGTAGGCTTCATAGGGTGCGGTGAGGAGAAACTGACCATTCGTTCACGATTTTCAATGGGTGAGGATGACTATTTTTTACACTACCTGTTGCAAAAAGTCCTAAAGCTAAATCTTGTTGATTTATCGCTTGATTTTTCATTTGAAGACAGCTTGTACAACTTATTGCTCTATCTTTTTCCGAAGTATTTATCAGATGCCTTGGCAGTAGGGATTTATAAGGAGTATCGACAGTTTCAGTTTAATGATAATCGGGTGAAAGGAACCATCAATATCGCCCGCCATATCAAAGAGAATACACCGTTTCAAGGGACGATTGCCTATGATACGCGCCAAATGACCTATGATAATTCAGTGCTTCACTTGATTCGTCATACCATTGAAGTGTTAGGAAAAACAGAGCAAGGCAGAAGGCTATTAGCTTCTGATGATATGGTCAAAAAACAGGTTGAGGTTATTCGTGACCATACGCCTACCTATCAAGCCAGTCAAGGGCAGACTATCATCAAAAACAATAAGCGGCGCTCCGTTAGACACGCTTACTATAAACCGTACCGTCAGCTGCAACAGCTTTGCTTGCTGATTTTGGCAAGACAAAAGCATGATTTTAAAAAGTCTCCTAACCAAATTTATGGGATTCTCTTTGATGTTTCCTGGTTATGGGAAGATTATTTAAATGGCTTGTTGCCTAGTGAGTTCATCCATTCAGATAATCGTAAGAAACGAAATGGTTTGTCACTGTTCTTAGATCACAAGCGGACAGTTTATCCTGATTTTTATATAAAAAATGGTCAACTGGTTTTGGATGCTAAATATAAAAAGTTAGAAAGTAGTGAAAAAGGGATTAGTCGTGACGACCTTTATCAATTAATAACCTACGCTCATATTTTTCAGGCTAAAGAAGCGGGGTTAATTTACCCTAGCATAGACAAAACGGGACAAAAATCTCTGATTGGAAAACTCAATGGCTACGGTGGTCAGTTGTTTAAAGTATCTTTACAAATCCCACAAGGCAGTCAGACATTTGAGCTTTTTCAGTTTCAAATGGCAGCATCAGAAAAACAATTTATCACGATTGTTTATGGCCTCGTTACTGATGGAATAGATCAAAACGTCGGAGCAGAAGTGCGATAGGAACAATGAAATCTACTCGAAAGGGTAGGTTTTTTTGGTATAATGAAACTAGTTTATGAAATTGGAGACGAATGAAATGACCAAAATGATTTTTGATAAAATGAGAGTTCTTGGTTTAGCTTTTGTTTTAATATTAACGGTAGTCTATTCTCCAGAATATACCCTTCCAATGAAGTGGTGGTCTGGTTCCGTGAAAGAGAAGTTATTAGCCTATTTTATCAGTATAGTATTCTACCTCATCTTAGCCCTTATTATTTTTAAAATTGTAAAATCTTATCAGCTCAGTCATGATATAAGAGAGAAATTTCAATGGAAATACCTCATTTTTATCCTGTTAGCTTATTTCTCATTGGAAATCATTGATGTGCTAATAGATATTTGGCTGAACGCTATTGGAAAGACAGAGACAGCCAATCAAGAGGATTTGAATCAAATGGCGGGTCAATTTCCTTTTGTTGTTACTCTGATTAATAGTGCTATTGTAGCTCCTATTGTAGAGGAAGTTATGGTTCGTGGGCTATTAAATAAGGTATTTTTTAAAAACTGGCGTTTGGTAGGGATTGTGTTTAGCTCGCTTGTTTTTGGACTCTTTCATGGTCCAACTGATCTGCCTTCGTGGTTCTTTTATGCGGATGGTGGTCTTGTCTTTGCTTTTTTGTATGAAACAACAGATGATTTGACCTATCCTATCCTCCTTCACATTTTTAACAATTTTTTAGCAACTGTGATTAACTGGCTTTGACTGATAATCTGGAGTTTTTCGTTAAACAACGCATCTTTCGGGGTGCGGATTTTTTATTTTTTGATATACTAGAGTTAGTCAATCGTCAACTTTTTGGCGAAGGTATTAAGGAGAACAATTTGCAAGAGTATTCAATTGAACTAACCTTATCTCATCCAGATGATGTGCTGGCTTTGTTTGGAAGCAACGAACGTCATTTGCGCTTAATTGAGGAAAATCTCGGTGTTATTATTCATGCACGGACCGAGCGCGTGCAGATTCTTGGAGATGATGAAGAAGCTGTTGAAACAGCTCGCCTTGCCATAGAAGCTCTGCTTGTTTTAGTTGGTCGTGGGATGATGGTCAATACCTCGGATGTTGTGACTGCCCTGTCAATGGCTCAGGCTGGGGATATTTCAAAATTTGTTGCCCTCTATGAGGAAGAAATCATCAAGGATAACTATGGCAAGCCTATTCGTGTGAAAACGTTGGGGCAGAAGCTGTATGTTGATAGTGTAAAATCTCATGATGTGGTCTTTGGGATTGGTCCGGCGGGGACTGGTAAAACCTTTTTAGCAGTCACTTTGGCAGTGACAGCCCTCAAACGCGGGCAGGTCAAACGCATTGTCTTGACACGTCCAGCTGTTGAAGCGGGTGAAAGTCTCGGTTTCCTTCCGGGTGATTTGAAAGAGAAGGTTGATCCTTATCTTCGTCCTGTTTATGATGCATTGTATCAGATTCTTGGTAAGGAGCAGACAACCCGTCTCATGGAGCGTGAAACCATTGAGATTGCCCCTCTTGCCTATATGCGTGGTCGTACTTTGGACGATGCCTTTGTTATCTTGGATGAAGCGCAAAATACAACCATCATGCAGATGAAGATGTTTTTGACCCGTCTTGGCTTTAATTCTAAGATGATTATCAACGGTGATATCAGTCAGATTGACCTACCTCGCAAGGTCAAATCAGGTTTGATTGATGCGACGGAAAAATTGCAGAGCATCAAAGCTATTGACTTTGTCCATTTTTCAGCTAAAGATGTTGTCCGTCATCCTGTTGTTGCTGAAATTATCAAAGCCTATGAGGACGATCGCTCTGCTATGTTCCAAAACGACAAAGAAGAAGTGACTGAGGAAAAATCAGGATTAACGACCTATGAGGTAATTGGCGAGTTGCCAAAGGAAGAATAAGTTATTTATAGTAGGTGAGTTAATGGAAATGTTATCATCATATTTCAAAGTTCGTCCGATTGTTGAAGAGGATTTAATACAAGTTTTAGAACTTTATCAGGGAAATCCATTTTTCTTTAGACATTGTCCACCTGAACCGAGTTTAGCGAGTATACAAGAGGATATCCGTCGTTTGCCAGAGGGGAAATCTCAAAGTGATAAGTATTACCTTGGCTTTTGGGAGAAGGAGAAGTTAGTAGCAGTCATGGATTTTGTCTATGATTATCCAAACGAGGAGACTGTATTTATTGGCTTTTTTATGGTCAATTCATCTTGTCAAGGTATGGGAATAGGGAGTCGAATCATTCAAGAAACCTTTGTCTATTTTTCCAGAAGTTTTAGAAAAGTGAGACTAGCTTATGTAAAAACCAATCCTCAAGCAAAACATTTTTGGGAAAAGCAGGGTTTTCTACCAACAGGTATTGAAGTAGATGAAGCCCCATATACTGTTGTCATAATGGAAAAAGAACTCTGTGGACAATAATTGAAATGTTCCTACCGTAATCGTATTTTTGATAATTTTCAATCTTATTATGGCTCAATCTATTTTATAAAAATATTAAAATAACATGATCTTTTCAACGTGTTGTTGAATGACCATGCTATTTGTTTTGTATATAGGCAATTAGTTTTAAAACGGATATTATACTTAACAAAAATCAAAAATTACTTTTTTGCTTCTTTCTAAAAGGTGCTGATGCTCAAAAGGTTTGGGGAACCTTTTGAGGTAGGAAATAAAGCTGACGAAGTCAGTGTCCCAACCTCCTACTGAGTTTCATTGCTAGATTTGAGCCTATCTCTATCGCAGTAGATGATTGACTGTACTTGTCGACTACTCGACAGCGTCCAACCTAATGGAACTACTACGAAATTGACTTTCAATTTCTGTAGATCTCCCAAAAATCCGTTCTTATCAAGCCAATTCCCCTCGCTCTTTTATTTCTGAGCTTGGGCAAAAACTGTCCACTAGACAGTTTCACTAATAAGAATAATACCACCATGGCGAAAGAAGCGCTGGGAAATTGATGCCTTTATTGGTCCTTGAGTTTGTTCAATATGCTAATTTTGATTTTGAATGAGTATAATTTAATCAGGGGAGGTGCTAATTAAAAAACTAAATCATCATGTAATGACTGCTTTACTCCACCCAAGTGATAACTTCTTCACGTGGTTTGCGAGTGCGTGGGTGTTTTGGTTCTTTGAGGCGGTAACCGAAAGAGACCATGCTGGCGATGCCTTCGGTTTCTGGATTGATAAGACCTGCATTGTCTAAGATGGTATTGACCTTATCGTAATCAAATCCTTCAATTGGACAAGAATCAATGCCAAGACGAATGGCAGTGGTCATCATATTTCCCATAGCGATATAAGTCTGCTTAGCGGTCCAATCCCAAAGGGCACGCGCATCATCAGCAATCTTCATGTCACGCTCTTGAAAGGCTTGATAGAGTGGCAGACGGCTTTTCACACCTTCTTCGTCAAGGCCACGGCGGACGAGGCTTTGGTAAATAGCAGAGCTGTCATAGCGGGCATTTTTCTCAGCCAAGAGAAAAACGAAGTGACTAGCAGTATCTAGCTGAGGCTGGGCTCCCCAAGCAACTTCCTTGAGTGGTGGCTTGATACTTTCGAGCTTTCCGTTGCCATTGTTTTCTAAGACGATAAAGCGCCAGCCTTCTAAACCAACAGAGGATGGGCTGAGCCAAGCGGTGTCTAAAATCAGTTCCATATCTTCACGAGATACTTTCTGATCATTGTAAACACGGACTGCCATACGGCGGTCGAAATTGTCACGGATTTCTTGATGGATGGAAGTCATAGATTCTCCTTTTTGATAATGGTGATAGTAGGATGAGTGATGTAGACAATCATCAGAATGAGCATGTCTAAAATGACGAGAGATATTAGGAAATACTGATATTGTTCGATTATAGGAACTGAATATCTGAGAAAACTTATTAATGGGATGCCAAGAATTCCTAAGTAATAGAGAAGACGTAGAATAAGACCCAGTCTATTAGGTTTAATCACCAGATTGTCTCCGTTAACAACTTCAAGACTTGCTGCTTTTTGAAAGTCCTTTTTGATTTTGAGTTGGCAGTGAGATTGGGGCAATTGCAAGCTATGGATTTCGTTAGAAGCAATCGTACCGACCAGCTCTGAATCGAGATAAATTCTATAGGTCAACAAAGTATCAAACCAACCAGTTTTCCGTTCCAGTTGAATGGTCATATTCCTTACCTCCTTTACCATTATTATAACGCTTTCAGAAAGATTTGTCATGGTATAGCAACATATCTGACTTGTGTTCATTACAAACTTTGCGTAGAATAGCAGTATGAATATTAAGGCAGAAATTAAGCAGTTAGCTGCTGAGATTGGGATTTCAAAGATTGGGTTTACAACGGCAGATGATTTTGCCTACTTGGAAAAATCGCTGCGCCTCGGTGTCGAAGAAGGACGGACCACAGGTTTTGAACATAAAAATATCGACGAGCGTATTGATCCCAAATTATCCTTAGCGACAGCTAAGACCATTATCTCCATCGCTGTTGCCTATCCCAATAAATTGCCAGTTCAGCCCCCGAAAACAGACTACAAACGTGGCAAGATTACCCCAAACTCTTGGGGACTGGATTACCACTATGTGCTACAAGACAAGCTGAAACGTTTGGCAGAAGGCATTGAAAAACTCACCGAAAACTTTGAGTACAAGGGGATGGTGGATACAGGTGCGCTTGTGGATACAGCAGTAGCCAGACGGGCAGGAATCGGCTTTATTGGCAAAAATGGTTTGGTCATCTCCAAAGAATATGGCTCTTACATGTATCTGGGAGAGTTGATTACCAACCTTGAGATTGAGCCAGACAGTCCAGTCGATTACGACTGTGGAGACTGTACCCGTTGCTTGGAAGCCTGTCCTACTTCATGTTTGATTGGTGATGGCACCATGAATGCCAGACGTTGCCTGTCTTTTCAGACCCAAGACAAGGGCATGATGGATATGGAATTTCGCAAGAAAATTAAAACAGTCATCTACGGCTGTGACATTTGCCAGATTTGTTGTCCCTATAACAAGGGGATTGACAATCCTCTGGCTTCTGAAATTGACCCAGACTTGGCCCACCCAGAACTGGTGCCATTCCTTGAACTGTCGAATAAATCCTTTAAAGAGAAATTTGGCATGATTGCGGGCTCTTGGCGTGGGAAAAATATCTTGCAACGCAATGCCATTATCGCGCTAGCCAATGCCCACGATAGAAGTGCCGTGGTCAAGTTACTAGAAATCATCGATAAGAATAACAATCCCATTCATACCGCGACAGCCATCTGGGCTATCGGTGAGATTGTCAAAAAGCCTGATGAGGCGATACTTGACTTTATGAGCAGTCTTTCTCCGAAAGAGGAAGAGAGCCAGCAAGAATTAGCTTTGGTTTTGGAAAAATGGCAGAGCGCTTAATTTTGTGGTAAAATAGATAAGATTTAAGGAAAGAAATGGAGAACACCCATGGAAGTGGCTGAAATTCGCCAAAAAATAGTAGAAAATAAAGAGAAGTTGACTAGCTTCAGGAGGTCTCTTTGACCTGGATAGGTTAGAAGAAGAGATTGCCTTACTTGAAAATCGTATGACGGAGCCTGACTTTTGGAATGACAATATTGCGGCTCAAAAGACATCGCAAGAGTTAAACGAGCTTAAAAACACTTATGAGACTTTCCATAATATGGAAGAACTTTCTGATGAGACAGAACTCTATCTTGAGATGTTGGAAGAAGACGAGAGTGTTCATGATGATTTGGTTGAAACCCTTGAAAAGTTAGACGGCATCATGACCAGCTATGAAATGACCTTACTTTTGTCTGGACCATACGATCATAATAATGCGATTTTAGAAATTCACCCAGGTTCTGGAGGAACTGAGGCGCAAGACTGGGCAGATATGCTTCTGCGGATGTATACCCGTTATGGAAATGCCAAGGGCTTCAAAGTTGAAACGCTGGATTATCAAGCGGGAGATGAAGCTGGTATCAAGTCAGTTACCCTTTCATTTGAGGGGCCAAATGCGTATGGTCTTTTGAAATCAGAAATGGGTGTGCACCGTTTGGTACGTATTTCACCATTTGATTCAGCAAAACGTCGCCACACCTCATTTACCTCTGTTGAGGTCATGCCAGAGTTGGACGATACGATTGAAGTGGAAATCCGTGATGATGATATTAAAATGGATACCTTCCGTTCAGGTGGTGCCGGCGGTCAGAACGTCAATAAAGTTTCGACCGGTGTGCGTTTGACTCATATTCCGACAGGAATTGTTGTAGCGTCAACCGTTGACCGTACCCAATATGGTAACCGTGATCGTGCCATGAAAATGCTTCAAGCTAAGCTCTACCAAATGGAGCAAGAGAAAAAGGCAGAAGAAGTCAACGCCCTTAAAGGTGATAAACGTGAAATCACCTGGGGAAGTCAGATTCGTTCCTACGTTTTCACCCCATACACCATGGTCAAAGACCACCGCACAGGCTATGAAGTCGCTCAAGTTGATAAGGTCATGGATGGAGACATCGAAGGTTTTATGGACGCCTACCTTAAATGGTTGATTGACTAAAAGTTATAACAAAAATGACTTGAAGATATGGGATATTTCTCATAATGAAATGAGATTCGTTTCCTCAACATATGATTATTTAGTGAGTGTCTATTGTCATTGTCTTTTATAAAGATTATGGTAAAATAGTTGCCACCTCCATCCCATTCTCAAGTGAGTTTTAAAAATTAAAATGAGTGAAAGGAAAGAGTTGTCAAAACTCTTGAATAAATGAAATGCCATTGATTGAATTACGCGATGTTACCAAAAAGTATCATCGTTCAACGACTGCTCTTCGTGAGGTTACAGTCAATGTAGACCAAGGTGAGTTTGTTTACATCGTCGGTCCGTCAGGAGCCGGTAAATCATCTTTTATTAAACTGCTTTATCGTGAAGAAAAAGCGACATCTGGAAGTATCAAGGTTGGAGAATTTAATTTAACCAAACTTCGTCAGAAAGATGTGCCTCTTTTGCGACGTTCTATTGGTGTTGTGTTCCAAGACTACAAATTACTTCCTCGTAAAACAGTCTTTGAAAATGTTGCTTATGCGATGGAAGTTATCGGAGAAAAGCCTCGTAATATCAAAAAACGTGTGCCTGAAGTCCTTGACTTGGTGGGGTTGAAACACAAAATGCGTTCATTCCCAACTCAGCTTTCTGGTGGTGAGCAGCAGCGTGTTGCCATTGCTAGGGCCTTGGTTAATAATCCAAAACTTCTTATTGCCGATGAGCCAACTGGGAATCTTGACCCAGAAAATTCATGGGAAATCATGAACCTTTTAGAGCGTATCAATTTGCAAGGGACGACTGTTTTGATGGCCACTCACAATAGCCAAATCGTTAATACCCTTCGCCACCGTGTTATCGCTATCGAAGGTGGACGCGTGGTTCGTGACGAAGAGAAAGGAGACTACGGATACGATGATTAGACGATTTTTCCGCCATATGTGGGAGGCAATTAAAAACCTGAAACGTAATGGCCTTATGACGGTTGCTTCTGTCTTTTCGGTAACAGTAACCTTGACTCTAGTTGGGATTTTTGCTGCCGTGCTTTTTAATACGGAAAAGCTGGCGCGTGGTATTGAAGAAAATATCCAAATTAACGTCTTCCTTCAAGTTGATACTTATGATCAAGAACAAGAAGTGAAAAATGATGTTGGCGAGATGGTTCCAAATGAAAATTATCAAGCTGTTCAAAAAGCTATTGAGGCTATTGATGGTGTTGGTACCGTTACGTTCTCAAGCAAAGAGCAGGAGCTCAAGAAACTGCAGGAACGTATGGGAAATGCTTGGAAAATGCTTGATGGTGATGCTAACCCATTATTTGATGTTTATGTTGTCCAAACCACATCTCCAAAAGAAGTTGCTTCAGTAACTGAGAAAATTAGTGAAATCAAAGGTGTTGACCGTGCAGACTATGGTAAGGCTGATACGGAAAAAATCTTTAAAATGGCAGCCTTCATTCGAGTTTGGGGATTTGGCGCTATTGCCTTACTTGCTTTCGTAGCCCTCTTTATGATTTCCAATACCATTCGTATCACCATTATTTCACGTCGTCATGAGATTCAAATTATGCGCTTGGTAGGTGCCAAAAATTCATACATCCGTGGACCATTTTTTATGGAAGGTGCCTGGGTTGGATTTTTAGGGGCAATTATACCATCTGTTATCCTTTATTTGGGTTATCAATATGCTTATAATGCGTTTCAGAAAAACTTATCCATTGAACATTTATCAATGTACGCCCCTAATCCATACAGTTACTATGCTATCGCAGCCTTGTTTGTAGTGGGAATTCTAGTGGGATCGTTAGGATCAGTTCTTTCAATTCGCCGTTATCTTAAAGTGTAATGAGAATAAAGAAAAAAAGCCTTTCCGATTGGAAGGCTTTTAGTTATTTTGGATGAAAGCATCGATGGCATCACCGACTTTAGAAATTTGTTTAGAGGAGGAAATGGTAGCGTAACCGTCTCCTTTTTGTTTACCATAATCTCCAAATCCAGCATGGTTACCGCCAGAAATAGTCAGATAGGTAGTATCAGGGGGAAGTAACTCTTGTGCTTCTCGGTAGTTTTTTGAGTTTAAAACCTTATCATGCTCGGATGTGATGGATAGAACGGATAGGTCCAGACGAGATAGATCAGTATTTTCACTTGGATAGCTTGCTAGGAGGATGAGTCCCTCAATTTGTTTACTTTTCTTAGCATCAAGACTAGCTACGACACCTCCCATTGAATGTCCCGCAAGATAAATGGGACCTTGTTTGATATTTGGGAGTAGCGTGAGTGCTTTTTGATGAGAGAGAATTGGCAAGTTCAAAAAACTGTCTAAAAGATAGACGTCGTAGCCCTTCTGTGTGAGAAGGACAGCCATTTCAGCGTAGCTAGAAGCTTCTACAAAGGCCCCTTGATAGAAGATGATGGTAGCCTTAGTTTTATCAGGACTTTCAAAAAAGAGAAAGTCGGCTGTTTCTTTTTGAGCTTTCTTTGAAAAAGCTAGCGCTTGTTCAGTTGGTTGGTAGGTGTTTTGGCTAATATAAAGAAATACTAGACTCGAAATAGTGAGAAAACTCACTAAACTTATTAACAAAAAGTTAGCAATTTTTTTCATCATCTCAAAAATGGGTTAAAGGTCTTTTCGTGACCGATGGTTGTATTAAAACCATGACCTGGATGAACATCGTATCGACTTGGGAGGGTCAGTAATTGAGTCTTGATACTGTTAATCAAGGTATCAAAGTCACCTGTTGGTAAGTCAGTTCTTCCAATCGTTTCTTTAAAGAGAGCATCCCCTGAAAAAACGAGATTTTCCTCATCAAAGACAAGGGATACACTGCCATGAGAATGCCCAGGTGTTGGTAAGACTCGGAACTTAAATCCTGAAAGGTTATAAGCTCTGCCATTTTCAAAAAGAACATCAGCAGGAGATATGATAACATCTCCCAAATCAGGATGTCTAGCAGAACCATTGAGTGCAGGATTTCCTAACCAATCCGCTTCGAGTGGATGCACATAGACAGGAGGATGGTTAAACTTATCCCTTATGGCATCAACGCTGATGATATGGTCATAGTGTGTGTGGGTCAATAGAATAGCAGCAATAGGTTTATTGATGTGGTCAATCTCTTGAAGAAGTCCTTGAGTATCGCTTCCTGGATCAATGACAAGGAGGGCCTCATCATTTGATACCAAATATGTATTTTCCCCAGCAACAGGGTTTAAGTGCTTTTTAATTTTCATGGTTTTAGTTTACGCCAAATGAGAAAGGAAATCAAGTTATAGGTTACAAGGGAGGTATGCAGTATCAGCTAATGAGAAGTTTTTGTAACAGAGAAAATTTTCTTTCGGATTGAAATAAGCCCACTTTTTAGCTATAATATTAGGAGTTATCATGTTAATGACGCCTTTTTGTGCGCCTAAAAGAAAGAAAACCAATGTAGAATGTAGAAAAACTATCTGAACAAATAATAGTGTAGCTTTGCTATGTCATAATGAAATAGAAGTGAGAGAAAAATGACTTTACAAGACGAAATTAAGAAACGCCGTACCTTTGCCATCATTTCCCACCCAGACGCGGGTAAAACAACCATTACCGAGCAATTGCTCTACTTTGGTGGAGAGATTCGTGAGGCTGGTACCGTTAAGGGAAAGAAAACAGGAAACTTTGCAAAATCTGACTGGATGGATATTGAGAAACAACGTGGTATCTCTGTTACTTCATCTGTGATGCAGTTTGACTATGCTGGTAAACGTGTGAATATCTTGGACACCCCAGGGCACGAGGACTTCTCAGAGGATACTTACCGTACCTTGATGGCGGTGGATGCTGCTGTTATGGTTGTTGACTCAGCTAAAGGTATTGAGGCACAGACCAAAAAACTCTTTGAGGTTGTGAAACACCGTAACATTCCAGTTTTCACCTTCATTAACAAATTAGACCGTGATGGTCGTGAGCCACTTGATTTGCTTGAAGAATTAGAAGAAGTGCTTGGTATTGCTTCTTATCCGATGAACTGGCCGATCGGTATGGGGAAATCTTTTGAAGGCCTTTATGATTTGCATAATCAGCGTCTAGAACTCTACAAAGGTGATGAGCGTTTTGCAGACTTGTCAGACGGTGATCAACTCTTTGCGAACAACCCTTTCTATGAGCAAGTGAAAGAAGATATTGAATTGCTCGCTGAAGCTGGAAATAAATTTTCTGAGCAGGCTATTCTTGATGGTGATTTGACACCAGTTTTCTTTGGTTCAGCCCTTACGAATTTTGGAGTACAAACCTTCCTTGATACTTTCTTAGAATTTGCACCAGAACCTCACGGTCATAAAACTACAGAGGGAGAAGTGATTGACCCGCTCAACAAAGACTTCTCAGGCTTTGTCTTCAAAATCCAAGCCAATATGGACCCTCGTCACCGTGACCGTATTGCCTTTGTGCGCGTGGTATCTGGTGAATTTGAGCGTGGTATGGCCGTTAACCTACCTCGTACAGGAAAAGGGGCGAAGCTCTCAAACGTTACTCAGTTTATGGCAGAATCACGTGAAAATGTTGAAAATGCTGTCGCTGGAGACATTATTGGTGTCTATGATACGGGAACCTATCAAGTTGGTGATACCTTGACCGTTGGGAAAAATAAATTTGAATTTGAACCCCTACCAACCTTTACACCAGAAATTTTCATGAAAGTTGCAGCCAAGAACGTCATGAAACAAAAATCCTTCCACAAGGGAATTGAGCAATTGGTGCAAGAAGGAGCTATCCAGCTTTATAAAAACTACCAAACAGGTGAGTACATGCTTGGCGCGGTTGGTCAACTCCAATTTGAAGTTTTTAAACACCGCATGGAAGGTGAGTACAATGCCGAAGTCGTGATGACCCCAATGGGTAAAAAGACGGTACGTTGGATTAAGCCAGAGGACCTTGATGAGCGCATGAGTTCAAGTCGTAACATTTTGGCAAAAGACCGCTTTGATCAGCCTGTATTCCTCTTTGAAAACGATTTTGCCCTCCGTTGGTTTGCGGACAAGTACCCAGATGTGGAACTAGAAGAGAAGATGTAATGATGTAAAAAGCTGATGTGAGTCAGCTTTTTTCTTAGCTAAAAATGTAATCGTTTGCATTTTTTTCCAAATATGATATACTTGAGTCAAAAGTTGAGGAGGTATCCAATGTTTCCGATTTCTGAACCACTATCAAACCATTTCTTGTTGTCGCTGATTCCCCTAGTGCCAGGACTACTAGCCCTACGCTACCTCCCTTGGAACAGGATTTCAGATGTGACGATCACGATGAACAGTAACGCATTGACACTAAAGAGAGAGAATTTAGTAACGAGTGCTAAAATGATTTTAGCCATTTTTACTGTAGTGATGAGTTTTTCCCTATTTTCGCCAGGTCTTAGCCAAGGTCAGGGGTGGCTACGCTTTGTGTATTTAGGTGTAGCTCTATTAAGTGTAGGTCTTCATTTAAAAAAGGCTGTTGACTGATTTAGTGCCTACAATTTCAAAAGTATCTGATCATTTGAGAGGATGCTTTTATTTTTTCTGTTAAATTATGATATAATATAGAAAACGCTTTTAAAATATAGAAGTGGAAAGAGAGTGTGTTAAAATGGGAATTTTTTCTGGAATGATTGGCAATGCTTCGCAAAAAGATAACGATAAGGTTGAACGACAGCTGGAGGATATTTTGATTCCAGGGGAGCAGGTTACTTTGGCTTACTCCTTGGTTCGCGACTTGATTGTTTTTACTGAGAAACGCTTGATTTTGGTAGACAAGCAGGGCGTGACAGGGAAGAAAACGTCTTATAAGTCTATTCCCTACCGTTCGATTTCACGTTTTACAGTTGAAACATCAGGGCATTTTGATTTGGATGCGGAGCTAAAAATTTGGATTTCATCTGCTGTTGAACCTGCAGAGGTTTTACAATTTAAGAGTGACCGTAATGTTGTGGAAATTCAACAAGCCTTAGCAGAAGCTGTACTGAGATAAGTAAAATCTATTATTAGAGCAACTCTAAGTTGTTCTTTTTTTGTTTTTTTTAGAAAAGTTTGTGAAAAATGTCTAAAATAATCTTGTTAAAAGTTGTGAAAAATAATACAATGTAAGTGTATTCATCTATAAAAATAAGAAAGGAGATTTAGATGAAAAAGAAATATTGGCTAGGCTTTATCATGAGCCTGTTAGCTGCCTTGTTTTTAGTAGCTTGTGGAGGTAAGTCTGAAAAGGCTGCGGAGACAACAACAGAAGCTAAAAAAGAAGAAGTGGTTTCAGGTGCATCTGCTAAAGAATACACTAATCCTAAAGAATTAAAAGACAGCTATGATGTTGTGGTTATCGGTTCAGGTGGTGCTGGAATGTCTGCGGCCATCGCTGCCAAACAAGGTGGCGCAAGCGTTGCTATTTTTGAAAAAATGCCTGTTATCGGGGGAAATACCTCTAAATCTTCTGGAGGAATGAACGCTTCTGAAACCAAGTTCCAAAAAGAACAAAATATCGATGATACAAATGATCTTTTCTATGAAGAAAGTTTGAAAGGTGGTAAAGGTACCAACGATCCAGAATTGCTTCGTTACATGGTTGATAACTCAGCAGAAGCTATTGACTGGTTGGATAGCATTGGGATTACACTAAGCGATATCAGTTTCTCAGGAGGTTTCTCAAAAGCACGTATTCACCGTCCAGCAGATGGATCAGCAGTAGGTGGCTACCTTGTTAATGGTCTTTACAATAACTTGGTGGAAAATAAGATTCCAATCTTTGTAAATGCAGATGTTACAGAAATCATTGAAAAAGATGGTGCTGCGGCAGGTATCAAGGTCACTGTTGAAGGTAAAGACAAAACAATCTCAGCTAAAGCAGTTGTAGACGCCGCTGGTGGTTTTGGTGCTAACATGGACATGATTACAGGCTTGAAGTCTGAATTGAAGGGCTATGTGACAACTAACCACGAAGGAGCAACTGGTGATGGTATTGAACTTGCTAAAAAATTGGGCGCAGCAACTGTTCAATTAGAGCAAATTCAAATTCACCCAACCGTTTACCAAGAAGAAGGAAAAGAACCATTCCTCGTTTCCGAGGCTATTCGTGGTGAAGGTGCTATTCTTGTCAACGCTCAAGGGAAACGTTTCTACACTGAAATGGAAACACGTGATAACGTTTCTGCTGCAATCAACAAACTTCCAGAACAATATGCTTATGTTGTCTTTGACCAAGGACTTCGTGAACATTCAAAATCAATTGACACTTACGAAGAAAAAGGGATGACTGTCAAAGCTGAAACTGTTGAAGAATTAGCTAAAGCTATCGGTGTTGATGCCGCTAACTTGAAAACAACAGTTGAAAACTGGAACAAATACGTTGCAGACAAAAACGACCCAGAATTTGGTCGTAAAACAGGTATGGACCGTGATATGTCTAAAGCGCCATACTATGCAATCAAAGTCTCACCAGGTATTCACCACACAATGGGTGGTTTGAAAATCAATACAAACACTGAAGTATTGAAAGAAGATGGCAAAGCTATTCCAGGTCTTTATGCCGCAGGTGAAGTAACAGGTGGTGTGCATGGTAATAACCGTATGGGTGGTAATGCCGTGGCAGATATCGTTATCTTTGGTCGCCAGGCAGGTACAAAAGCAGCAGAATTTGCTAAAAAGTAATAATGTCTTCTCTTGACGAGATGTCATTATAAATACTATTAAATAAAGCCCTTGCTAGTTCCTAGTGAGGGTTTTACGATAGCCAAATAGAACGAAATTTTATACTTCATCCAAAATTAAAAATAGCAGTTTAAGTCAAATTAAGAACCAATAAATGGCTTGATTTACCAGAGCTTCTTTCGCCATGGAGGTATTCTTATTAGTGAAACTGTCCAGTGGACAGTTTTAGCCTGAGCTTAGAAATCAAAAAGCGAGGGGAATTTGTTTGATAAGAACGGATTTTTGGGAGAACTACAGAAATTGAAAATCAATTTCGTAGTAGTTCCCCCGAAAGGATGATTAGGTTGGACGCTGTCGAGTCATCAACAAGTACAGCCAATCATCTACCGCGATAGAGATAGGCTCAAATCTAGCAATGAAACTCCGTAGGAGGTTTTGACGCTGAATTCTTCAGCTTTATTTCCTACCTCAAAAGTTTCCCCAAACCTTATCGACTGTGACGAACTCTGTTCGTCTTATTTCCCACCTCCAAAGGTCTCCCAGACCTTTGGAGCGTCCGCACTTTTAAGAAAGAAACAAAAAAGTAATTTTTGATTTTTGCTAAGTATTAGCTATGAAATCTTATTTTCCACTACAAAAGTTTGTCTAAATATTATGATATTCGCCCTTGCTAAGAAGGTAGTGAGGAACACTTGATAGGCTAGTTTGAGATAAATGCCAAATTTCAAGTTCAAGTTAGGCAGTCTGTAAAAACTCTATAGGAGATTTATAATTGAATAGTTTCTTTGGATAGTTGTTAATCCAGTTTTCAATAAATGCGACTTGTTGTTGATTCGCATTTTTGCTTCCCTTAGGCAACCAACGCCGGATGAGTCTATTATGATTCTCATTAGTCCCACGCTCCCAAGAAGAATACGGGTGGGCATAGTAGATATGAGCAGGGTCAAAAACTTCTGCTAAACGACTGAACTCAGCCCCGTTATCAGCTGTGATAGAGTTCATTTGATAATCCTTGAGGATTGCTTTCAGAGCTTGATTGACTGAAGACGCGGACTTATCGGGAATGAGTCGAATGATTTGATAACGACTCTTTCTATCGGTTAGTGTCAACAGACACTCGTTTTTTGCCCGTGTTTGAATAACCGTATCAATTTCAAAATCACCGATATTCTCACGCTTATTAATGCTTTCTGGTCGTTCCTCAATAGACTTTCCAGCTGGCTTAAAATTGGGACTAGCATGCTTTTTCTTAGCTTTCTCTTGTCGAGGATAAAGCATATCAGCCTTGGTCAATCCTAAGTGTCCATGATGAATCCAGTAGTAAATGGTGGAGATGGGAACAGGTATCCCTTTTGACTTTACCATCATCTCGGGAGAATATTTCTGTTCGATGTAGTGAGTTATCTTTTCTTTGAGTCCCTTGGTTAGGGAGAGCTGTTTAACAGAACGTTTACGATTGTTTTGATAGGCTTTTTGAGCGAAATCAGCTGAGTAGATCACTTCAAATTTTCCTTTACGCACTTGTTGTCTAACCTGACCACGTTTGACTTCGTTGTGAATGGTTTGAGGAGCTTTAGCTAATCTCCTAGCGATTTCACGATTTGAGAGCCCTTCTTGAAGCCAACGTTCAATCATTCTACGTTCAGTTAGTGTCAAATGTTTACTTTTTGGTGTATAATAGTTTTGCATCTCAGAATCTTTCTAATTGTTGTTGTGGTGATTACAATTATATCTCTCTGAGATGTTTTTTGATACCCTTAGGTGGCTAACTTCATTTTAGAACTTTCCGTTTGAGATAAATGTGAAAAAATTAACAGAAAGTTACTGAAAAGGGTTTTAAAGACTGATATTTTAGAGTATAATAGATTTGTAAGTTTCATCACAAAGTTTTGAAAGGAGTCTATATTTGATGAAAAAGAAACTTGTTCTAGGCTTTTTCCTAAGCCTATTTGCTATGGTTTTAGTTGCTTGTGGCGGTTCAAAAACTGCTAAAGAAACAGAAACAACAACTGAAGCTAAAAAAGAGGAAGTCGTTTCTGGTGCTTCCGAAAAATCTTACACTGATCCAAAAGAATTGAAAGATAGCTATGATGTCGTGGTTATCGGTTCAGGTGGTGCTGGTATGGCGGCAGCAATTTCAGCTAAAGATGCTGGTGCAGATGTTGCTATCTTGGAAAAAATGCCAGTTATCGGTGGTAACACTTCAAAATCATCTGCTGGTATGAACGCTTCTGAGACAAAATTCCAAAAAGCACAAGGTATTGAAGATAAAAACGACCTTTTCTATGAAGAAACACTTAAAGGTGGTAAAGGGACAAATGATCCAGAGTTGCTTCGATACTTTGTTGATAACTCAGCCTCAGCCATTGACTGGCTTGATAGCATGGGAATTACCCTTGATAATATCACAACAACTGGTGGTATGAGTGTGACACGTACGCACCGTCCGACAGATGGTTCAGCTGTAGGTCGTTACCTTGTTGATGGTTTATATGCTAATGTCACTGAACGTAAAATCCCAACATTTGTCAATGCTGATGTGACAGAATTGACAGATAAAGACGGTTCAGTAACTGGTGTTAAAGTTAAAATTGCTGGTAAAGAAAAAACAGTATCTGCTAAATCAGTTGTTTTAGCAACAGGTGGTTTCGGTGCTAACATGGACATGGTTACAAAATTCAAACCAGAATTAAAAGGCTATGTGTCAACAAACCAAGAAGGGTCAACAGGTGATGGTATTGCGCTTGCAGAATCTGAAGGTGCAGCCACTGTTGATTTGGATCAAATTCAAATTCACCCATCAGTAGAACAAAAAACAGCATATCTTATCACTGAAGCTGTTCGTGGTGAAGGTGCTATTCTTGTAAACTCAAAAGGTGAGCGCTTTGTTAATGAATTAGAAACACGTGATAACGTTTCTGCAGCGATTAATGGACTCGATCCGAACTACGCTTATGTTGTCTTTGATAATGCCCTTCGTGGACGTGTAAAAGCGATCAACCAATATGTTGAAAAAGGTCTTGTTGTGGAAGCAAAAACAATCGAAGATTTAGCGAAAGCTATTGACATTGACGGAGCTACTCTAAAAACAACTCTTGACACTTGGAATAAAGCGGTCGCTGATAAATCAGATACAGCTTTTGGACGCAAGACTGGTATGGACAATGCGCTTTCAGAAGCACCATATTACGCAATCAAAGTATCACCAGGTATTCACCACACAATGGGTGGTTTGAAAATCAATACTAATACAGAAGTCTTAAATAAAGAAGGAAAAGCTATTCTAGGTCTCTATGCCGCTGGTGAAGTAACAGGTGGTATTCACGGACAAAACCGTATCGGTGGTAATGCCGTAGCTGATATCATCATCTTCGGTCGCCAAGCAGGTAACCAATCTGCAGCACATGCTAAATAGTTTGCATTAAGAGCTAGAAAGTCAAATTTTTAGCTCTTTTTAAATTGTAGAAAAAAGTGGGGAAACAGAGAAACGATACCAATTGAATCCTTTATATCAAGTGAAAGAAAGTCTAACGATTATTATTTTTGATGTGAAAACGTGTTTATGAAAAAAATATGGCACTTTCCTATCATTTTAGAAGTGATTGTGTTACACTAGATAAGTTGTTAATCAAAACGACAAACCGTGCAGAGTTGGTCTGCACAAAATAAGTGATATAAGACGGCTTCGCACCGTTTTTTAGAAAAGAGAAACAATTGAAATTTACTGAATTAAACTTATCTGCTGATATTCAATCAGCTGTTGTTACTGCTGGTTTTGAAACCCCATCTCCAATCCAAGAGTTGACCATTCCACTCGCTCTTGAAGGAAAAGATGTCATTGGTCAAGCCCAAACGGGAACTGGTAAGACAGCTGCTTTTGGTTTACCAACCTTAAATAAAATTCGCACAGCAGAAAACACTATTCAAGCGCTCGTTATTGCCCCAACACGTGAGTTGGCTGTTCAATCTCAAGAAGAACTCTTCCGATTTGGACGTGATAAAGGTGTCAAAGTGCGTTCTGTTTACGGCGGCTCAAGTATTGAGAAGCAAATTAAAGCCCTCAAATCAGGCGCTCACATCGTTGTAGGAACACCAGGGCGTTTACTTGACTTGATTAAGCGCAAAGCTTTAAAATTGCAAGATGTTGAGACGTTGATTCTTGATGAGGCTGATGAAATGTTGAACATGGGCTTCTTGGAAGATATTGAGGCGATTATTAGCCGTGTTCCAGAAGAACGTCAAACCCTGCTATTTTCAGCAACAATGCCAGAGCCAATCAAACAAATTGGGATTAAGTTCATGAAAAATCCTGAGCACGTTAAAATCAAGGCTAAAGAATTGACTAATGTTAATGTGGATCAGTATTATGTTCGTGTGAAAGAGCAAGAAAAATTTGATACCATGACACGTCTGATGGACGTTGATCAACCTGAGCTATCAATTGTGTTTGGTCGTACAAAACGCCGTGTTGATGAATTGACACGTGGTTTGAAATTACGTGGTTTCCGTGCAGAAGGTATTCACGGTGACCTTGATCAAAATAAACGTCTGCGTGTTATTCGTGACTTTAAAAACGATCAGATTGATATCTTAGTAGCAACAGACGTAGCAGCGCGTGGTTTGGACATTTCAGGTGTTACACACGTTTACAACTACGATATCCCACAAGATCCAGAAAGTTATGTTCACCGTATCGGACGTACAGGCCGTGCGGGTAAATCTGGTCAATCAATTACTTTTGTCTCACCAAATGAGATGGGTTACTTGGCTATCATTGAAAACTTAACGAAAAAGCGCATGACTGGTTTGAAACCAGCGACAGCAGAAGAGGCTTTCCAAGCTAAGAAAAAAGTAGCTCTTAAGAAAATCGAACGTGACTTCGCTGACGAGAATATCCGTGCAAACTTTGAAAAATTCAAAGGTGATGCGGTTAAGTTGGCACAAAAATTTACACCAGAGGAATTGGCGCTTTACATCCTTAGCTTAACGGTACAAGACCCAGATACCATGCCTGAAGTTGAGATTGCACGTGAAAAACCATTACCATTTAAATATGTTGGTGGTGGTCACGGCAATAAAAATTCTGGTAAAAATGGTCGTGGAAATCGTAATCGCAATGGTCGTGATAATGACCGTCGCGGAGGACACGATCGCCGTCGTGATGACCGTGATGACTACCGTGGTGGGAAACGCCGTGAACGTCGTGATACCCATGATGGCAACGGACGTAGCGATTTCAAAGGTAAATCACGCCGTAATAATGAGTACAAGAAATCATCTAAATCAAACAATGGCTTTACCATTAGACATAAAGGTGAATAATCTGGATAAGAGTGGTATAAATGCTCTGTTCTCCTAGAGAAACTCATTGATTGGAAAGATAAGACATTAAAAAAGGTAATAAAGACTTTGTGACAAACAAGGTGTTTATTACCTTTTAGTGTTACTCATATAAAAAAGCATCGGAGAATGAATTAAAATGAGGATACCAATTAAATGGAATGATACAAAATAATGCCATCAGTTAACCCTTTTCTTTCACTCTATTTCTAATCAAGTGACGATAGTAACCAACATAGCGTAGCGATTGCTCAAGTAAAAAATAAACTTCTTTTTAAGGTTCCACTAGCCATAAGAGATGTTTCGTGATACAATAGTCATAATATTTTGAAAATTCGAGGAAAAAAATGAAGATTCCCTTTATTTCAGCGACTGAATTAGATAAAATCACAGAAAACTTTCCAACTCCTTTTCATCTTTATGATGAAAAAGGCATTCGTGAAAAGGCGCGTGCCTTGAATAAGGCCTTTTCTTGGAACAAAGGATTTAAGGAATATTTTGCGGTCAAGGCGACTCCAACACCAGCTATTCTCAAGATTTTACAAGAGGAAAATTGTGGAGTGGATTGTGCAACAGGTGTTGAGCTCTTGATGAGCCATAAAATGGGCTTTACCGATATCATGTTCTCATCAAATAATACACCTGCAAGTGAGTATGCTTATGCCAAAGAAATTGGTGCAACCATTAACCTTGACGCCTACGAAATGATTGACTTTGTTAAGGAAACGGTCGGTCTGCCAGAAACTGTCTCTCTTCGTTACAATCCTGGTGGTGTGTTTACGCTTGGAACAGATATCATGGACAACCCAGAAGAGTCTAAGTTCGGGATGACCCACGCTCAGCTCATTCAAGGATTTAAAGACTTGAAAGCTGCTGGTGTTAAAACCTTTGGCATCCATTCTTTCTTGGCTTCAAACACAGTAACCAACGATTACTATCCAGTTTTGGCGAAGCAGTTGTTTGAGCTAGCGGTTGAGATTAAGCATGAGGTTGGCATTAATCTTGATTTTATCAATCTCTCAGGTGGTATTGGTGTCAACTATCGTCCAGAAGAAATGCCAAATGACATTGCTGTGATTGGTGACGGCGTTCGCCGTGTTTACGAAGAGGTCTTGGTTCCTGAGGACCTAGGTGAGGTCAAAATCTTCACAGAGCTAGGCCGTTTTATGCTTGCCCCTCATGGTCTTTTGGTGACAAAAGCGGTGCACCGTAAGAAAACCTACCGAGACTATGTGGGTGTTGACGCCTCAGCTGTGAATTTGCTGCGCCCTGCAATGTATGGCTCTTACCATCACATTACCAATATGACCAATCCTAATGGTAAACTTGAAACCGTTGATGTGGTCGGTTCTCTCTGTGAAAACAACGATAAATTTGCCAAACAACGTGAATTGCCAGAGGTTCGTGTGGGAGACACACTAGTGATTCACGACACGGGAGCCCACGGTTTCTCAATGGGGTATCAATACAATGCCAGATTACGCTCAGCAGAAATTCTCTATCAAGAAGATGGAACAGCGAGACTGATTCGCCGTGCGGAAACCCCAGAAGATTACTTTGCCACTCTTTATGGATTCGATTTCGAGAAATGACTTTAAAACCGCGTGTTAACGTGGTTTTTATACGTACAGGATAGCTTATACTTACTCTAAGGACGAAAGGAAAGTTCAATTTTAGTTATTACGAAGATTGAATAAGAGACAATCGTTAGAAGCGTAATGATTATCTCTTGGTGCATAAATTATGAAACATTCAGGTCTTGATTTGACCAAAGGTTCTGTGTTAAAAGTCATTTTAGCCTTCGCTTGGCCGATTATGATTTCTAATATTTTTCAACAACTCTACAACACCGCTGATACGATGATTGTGGGAAACTTTTTAGGTGAAAATGCCCTAGCGGCTGTAGGGTCAACCGCTTCAGTTTTTGAATTGATTGTGGGATTTACCATCGGAATTACAAATGGTATGGGAATCGTCATTGCTCGCTATTTCGGTGCTAAAGATGAAGAAATGCTCAAAAAATCAGTAGCAGTAGCTGTAACGATATCCCTAGGGGTGTCACTTGTTTTCACCCTTGTTGGTTGGTTTGGTTTACTACCCCTATTGAAATTGTTAGGAACACCTGAGAACATTCTTAATCAAGCTTTCAGCTATATTATCCTTATTTTATCTGGGTTAGTTATCACGGTTTCCTATAATCTTGGAGCGGCCCTCTTACGTGCGATTGGAGATAGTTTGACAGCTCTCTATATCTTGGTTTTTTCTGCCCTTCTTAACATTGGTTTAGACTTGCTTTTTGTTGGGCAATTTCAATTGGGAATCCGTGGGGCAGGGGTTGCAACCTTGATTGCGCAAGCTTTGTCAACAATTCTTTGTTGGGGCTACATTTATCAGAAACGCAGAGTGCTGATTCCTGAAAAGAGGCATTTTGAAGTGGATAAAACCCTCTATAGGGATATGTTGGGTCAAGGTTTGTCAATGGGCTTAATGTTTTCAATCGTATCCATTGGAACGGTCATCTTGCAAACGGCAATTAATGGTTTCGGGGTTTATATTATAGGAGCTCAGGTAACTGCGCGTCGTATTCAAGCTTTCTTTATCATGCCAATGACAGCAACGGCATCTGCTATGGCGACCTTTGCGTCACAAAATCTGGGTGCCAAGCAGTATGACAGAATTAGAAAAGGTGTTAAAAGAGCCTCAGTCCTTGTTGTTATCTGGGCAGTTTTTGCCTTTTTAGTTCTGTATGTTGCGGGTGAATCTTTAACCACCTTAATTTCTGGGTCAAGACAGGTGGAACTGCTATCAGCTTCTCAGCTTTATCTTCGATTGACTACGCCATTTTACCCAATACTTGGTCTGCTATTTATCTTGAGAAATAGTTTGCAGGGCCTAGGTTTAAAGAGGTTGCCCTTGATTTCTAGTTTCATTGAGCTATTTGGGAAAATTCTGTTTGTGGTGGTCATCATTCCTCGTTTAGGGTATTTAGGTGTTATTCTCTGTGAACCGCTCCTTTGGGTGCCAATGGCTGCGCAGCTTTATTTTGCCTATCGTAAGAAAAAAGAAGAACTGCAGCTGTTGCAAGCCTAGCTTAACCTTAAAGGGACAGTCATCTGATAGCTCTTGGGGAAAAATGGAATTGGTATCCGATGAGAACGACTTTTTCTCATTGTCATTTGACATGGAAAATGTTATAATAATCCAGTAAAAACATTTAGAGAGAATAGGAATTATCATGAGTACATTTCTTTGGATTTTATTAGTCATTGTTGCCTTTGTGGGCGGATTGTTTGCAGGTGCTTACATCCTACGTAAGCAAGTTGAAAAAGAATTTGCTGAAAATCCACGTTTAGATGTCAATGCTGTTCGTGAAATGATGAGCCAAATGGGACAAAAACCAAGTGAGGCTAAAGTTCAACAAGCCTACCGTAACATCATCAAACACTCAAAAGCAGCAGTAAGCAACAAGAAAAAATAAAGGATAGGGAGTGGGAAAGTATTCCCGTTCCCTTTCTTTGCTTATAAAAGAGTGTTTAGCTAAGTTATAAGGCCATTAGAAACTGTAGCACTCATAGCAACATAAAAGTAAATTCGTAAAGTGTGTTTTTGCAACCTTCCTGTTTGCATCATAAAATAGGAACTGTTCAGAGACACCATTACAACATTAGGAAAGTGTATATGGATAATCGACCAATTGGTTTTTTAGATTCGGGTGTAGGTGGCTTGACTGTAGTGCGTGAGCTCATGCGTCAGCTACCTCACGAAGAAATTGTTTATATTGGAGATTCAGCAAGGGCTCCGTATGGTCCTAGACCGGCAGAGCAAATTAGGGAATACACTTGGGAATTGGTGAATTTTCTATTAACTAAGAATGTTAAGATGATTGTTTTTGCCTGTAATACAGCGACAGCAGTTGCTTGGGAAGAGGTTAAGGAAGCTCTTGATATTCCTGTTATTGGTGTGATTTTACCAGGATCAAGCGCAGCGATTAAGTCAACAACCTCAGGTAAGATTGGTGTCATTGGAACACCGATGACCATTAAATCAGACATTTATCGGGAAAAGATTAATCAGCTCTCGCCTCAAATGACAGTAACAAGTCTTTCCTGTCCGAAATTTGCCCCTATTGTTGAATCAAATGAGGCAAATTCTAGTCTTGCTAAGAAGGTGGTCTATGAAACCTTAGCTCCCTTAGTGGGAAAAGTTGACACCTTAATTTTAGGGTGTACCCATTATCCTCTTTTACGCCCTATTATCCAAAATGTGATGGGGGATCAGGTTAAACTAATTGATAGCGGAGCAGAGTGCATTCGGGACATATCTGTTCTTCTTAATTATTTTCAACTCAATCATAGCCGCGAAGTCGCGTTGGAGAAGCACCGCTTTTTTACCACCGCAAGCGTCGCCTCTTTTCGAGAAATTGCTGAAAATTGGCTAGGGCAAACTATTCATGTGGAGCATGTAGATTTATGACAGAAAAAATTTATGAATATAAAGATGACAATAATTGGTTTATCGGAAAAGGTTCTTTTGCCAATATATTTTCCAGTTTTGGAGAGGGTGGGAGAGAGCAAGAGATTTCTCAGTTGGGGCATCAGTTAGATCAATTGATTGCACCAAGGTATGAAGATGAGTTTAATCAATGTGTTGCTATTGAAGTAATCAAATTGCAATCAGACGTTCGGCTGATTCAGTTTGCCCTAGAGATTTTAAATGACTTAAATAATCGTCAATTTAGAGCCGTTCATCATAAGGGGACTGTTCTCATTATTGAAGGGGAAAAACTGTACTCGGTTTATTTGCCAAAGACTGGTGTGAGTCTAACTGACTTTTTTGGTCAATCCGAAACAGGTTTTGGTGATACCCTGTTAATTGCTACAAAAAATGAAGGTAAGACTAAGGAGTTTCGTAAATTCTTTGAAAAAATGGGGATTACGGTGGAAAACCTTAATGATTACCCAGACTTACCAGATGTTGCAGAAACTGGTATGACCTTTGAAGAGAATGCCCGTTTGAAGGCTGAGACAATTGCTAAGCTGACAGGTAAGATGGTTTTAGCAGATGATTCAGGGCTTAAAGTGGATGTTTTAGGTGGTCTTCCTGGTGTTTGGTCAGCTCGTTTTTCTGGACCAGATGCGACAGATGAAAAAAATAATGCCAAGTTGTTACATGAATTACAAATGGTATTTGAGCTAAAAGACAGAAGCGCTCAATTTCATTGTTGCTTGGTGGTAGCAAGTCCAGATAAGGAATCTTTAGTAGTTGAAGCTGAGTGGCCAGGCTATATAGGCGTGCAGCCACAAGGGGAAAATGGTTTTGGCTATGATCCTCTCTTTCTAGTCGGTGAATCAGGACGAACAGCTGCGCAGCTTTCTTCTGACGAAAAAAATGAACAATCGCACCGCGGTTTAGCGGTCAAAAAACTCATGGAGGTCTTTCCATCATGGCTGAATACACGTTAATTGTTATGAGTGATTCTCACGGCGATAGGCAAGTTGTGGAGAATATCAAGTCCCACTATCTTGGAAAGGTAGATGCTATTTTTCATAATGGTGATTCTGAACTAGAATCTAAAGATAGCATCTGGGATGGCATTTCAGTCGTTCGTGGGAACTGTGATTACGATTCTGGTTACGAGGACAGTCGTGTGACACGTTTTCCAAATGTAACCATTGCTCAAACCCACGGTCACCTTTATCATATCAACTTTATGTGGGACCGCTTAGATTTATTTGCCCAAGAAGCTGAGGCAGATATCTGTTTGTACGGTCACTTGCACCGTGCAGCTGCTTGGCAAAATGGCAAGACAGTCTTTATCAATCCAGGTTCTGTTTTACAGCCTCGTGGGGAAGTGTCAGAGAAGCTTTATGCCAAAGTGATGGTCACAGATGATAAGATTGCCGTTGATTTCTACCGTCTTGACCACACACGATTTGAAGGGTTATCAGAGGAATTTTCACGATGATTGCAAAAGAATTTGAAATTTTTTTAAAAGGGCAGTTGAACACTTATTTGACACCTGCTGAAGAGGTTGCTATTTTTGTGGATACTCACAATGCCGACCACGTGCTCTTACTTCTTGCTAGTAATGGCTTTTCCCGCGTTCCTGTCATTACGAAGGAGAAAAAATACGTGGGAACCATTTCTCTTTCAGATATCATGAAGTATCAGGCTGAGAATGGTTTACAAGACTGGGAGATGGCACAGACCGATATTGCCCATATGGCAAATAGCAAGATTCCTACGGTGTCAATCAATGCAGATGTGACAGAAGTGCTTCATAAATTGGTTGATTTCCCCTTTTTGCCAGTGCTTGATGCTGAGCAAACCTTTGTGGGCATTATCACACGCAAGTCGATTTTAAAAGCGGTCAACAGTCTTCTCCATAATTTTACGAAGGATTATACGATTCATCCAAATGACTGATTTTATTCCTTATATTACTGATTTTTTATCTGAGAAAAAGCTGGCGCAAAATTCTAGAAAGTCTTATCAGTATGATCTTGAACAATTTCTTCAAGAAATCAAAGGCACCCCTGATGATTATAGCTTGCGCCTCTATCAAGAAAAATTGAGCGATTTGAAACCGTCAGCGCAAAAACGAAAACTTTCCAGTGTGAATCAATTTTTGTATTACCTCTACGAAAAAGGTCATCTTGATCGTTTTTACAAATTAAAAGTTGCCAAGAAGCCTCTGGCTCAGACTAGGGTGAGTACCTTACTAGAGTTAGATTGTCTCTATCACGAAACAGACGATTTAACAGGTCAGCTGATTGCGCTTTTGATATTAGAACTGGGTCTAACACCTAGTGAAATTGCAGAACTTCAGGTGTCGAAAATTGATAAGGAATTTCAGATCATAACGCTAAAAAAATCTGGTGCGGTACGAATTTTAGCCATTAGTGAAAAATTGCTGCCTTATCTTAATTGGGAAACCAATCAGAAGTACCTTTTTGAAAACTCTGGTAAACCCTACACCCGTCAATGGTTTTTTACAAAATTATCTCATTATCTGAAAAGCCTTGACTTGGTGGAATTGACTGCTCAAAAATTACGTGAGCAGTATATGTTAAGAGAACAAGCAGCAGGAGTTCCTATTTTAGAATTGGCTAAAAAATTAGGATTGAAAAACACGACCACCTTAGAAAAATACTATAAACATGGACATTAAACTAAAAGATTTTGAAGGACCATTGGACCTCTTGCTCCATCTGGTTTCTAAATACGAAATGGATATCTATGATGTCCCGATTGTGGAGGTTATCGAACAATATTTAGCTTACATTGAGACCTTGCAGGCGATGCGTTTGGAGGTGGCTGGTGAGTACATGTTGATGGCTAGCCAGCTGATGTTGATTAAAAGTCGCAAATTGCTCCCTAAAATTGTGGAAGCAGAGCCAGAAGCTGATGATCCTGAACTTGATTTGCTTAGCCAGATTGAAGAATATCGCAAATACAAGCTTCTCAGTCAAGAGTTGGCAGTGCAGCATGATGTTCGGGCGCAGCATTTTTCAAAACCAAAACAAGAACTCATCTATGACGATGTGACCCTCAATCATGACCGAACAGCCATTGACTTGTTTTTAGCCTTTTCTCAGATTATGGCTAAGAAGCAGGCGGAAATTCGTAATAGTCACACGACGATTGCGCGTGATGATTATCGTATCGAAGACTTAATGGTCTTTGTTGAAGAAAAGCTGGCGCAAAAAAGCCAATTGCACTTGTCAGAACTTTTTGACCAAGCGACTGATAAACAAGAAGTGATTACGATTTTTCTTGCCACTCTGGAGCTGATTAAGGTGCAGAAGGTTCTTGTGTCACAGGATGAAAATTTTGGGGAAATCATTTTGACCAAAGGAGGGGAAGATGCTTAAGATTATTGTACATGCTTTTGCAGAACCAACGGAGGCAGTAGTAGAAGTCCTCTATGCTTCAGAAGATGAAAATGTTATTTCAAACAAAATGGCAGAGTTCACCACGCAATATCCCAATGATTATCTAGCCGTCTATGACTTGCCACTCGATGTGGATTTGGGAAGTTTGCCTCATTATCCTTCGGTTGCAATTTCACCAGATGATTTTAATGGAGGAGAGGGATGAGCCATTTAGCGAGTATAGAAGCTTTGCTCTTTGTAGCAGGAGAAGATGGTCTCAGTTTGAGACAGTTGGCTGAGTTGACCCAACTTTCTGCGTCAGCTTTGTCCCAACAATTGGAAAAATTAGCAGAAAAATACACAGCTGATGATGATTCTGCCCTTTGTCTTGTCGAGACGGGAAAAACCTATAAATTATTGACGAAGGAGCGACATGCTGAGATTCTGCGTCTTTACTCTAGCACGCCCATCAATCAAAGTTTGTCTCGTGCCAGTCTTGAGGTACTGTCGATTATTGCCTACAAGCAACCTATTACGCGTGTTGAAGTTGATGAGATACGCGGTGTCAATTCAAGCGGCGCCATTACCAAGCTTCAAGCCTTTGATTTGATTCGTGAGGACGGTAAAAAAGAAGTTCTTGGCCGTCCTAACCTCTATGTCACGACAGATTATTTCTTAGACTATATGGGGATTAATCGCTTAGAAGAGCTTCCAGATGTCTCTAGCATCCAACTTCAAAATGAAGAAGTCACTCTCTTTGACACAGAAACAGATATGGCGTAAGATGGAGACAGGAAAAGTGGTATTGTAGAACGTCCTACAAGCATAGTGAAAGTGAGAAAGAGAGATTGATAGAAATGATAGTCTCTAATCCCTTTCTAAAAAAGCTGCCCTGTCCGACATCATTTATCGAAAAACTAAAATACATATTACAGACGTGAGTTAGTAGAAAAGGAGCGAGGGGAGACCCTCGAAAAAGAATATGCGCATTAATAAATACATTGCCCATGCGGGTGTTGCTAGCCGTCGTAAGGCGGAAGAATTGATCAAGGCTGGTCTTGTGACCATCAATGGAGAAGTTGTCCGTGAGTTGGCAACCACCGTTAAATCTGGCGATAAAGTTGAGGTAGAAGGAAGCCCTATCTACAATGAAGAAAAGGTCTACTACCTACTCAACAAACCAAAAGGTGTGATTTCAAGCGTGAGTGACGATAAAGGGAGAAAAACGGTTTTAGATTTTCTTCCACAAGTTAAGGAGCGCATTTATCCAGTAGGTCGTCTAGACTGGGACACGTCAGGTGTTCTGATTTTGACCAATGATGGTGATTTTACAGATAAAATGATCCACCCTCGAAATGAGATTGACAAGGTTTATTTAGCTCGTGTCAAAGGCTTAGCTACTAAAGAAAATCTTCGTCCATTGACTCGTGGTGTGGTGATTGATGGTAAGAAAACAAAGCCTGCGCGTTACAATATTATCAAGGTTGATCCTGAAAAAAATCGTTCAGTTGTTGAATTGACCATCCACGAAGGGCGCAACCACCAAGTCAAAAAAATGTTTGAAGCTTGTGGGTTACTTGTTGATAAATTGTCTCGTACCAAATTTGGGACACTTGATTTAACAGGTCTTCGTCCCGGTGAAGCACGCCGTCTTAATAAAAAAGAAATCAGCCAGCTTCATAATGCTGCGACCACAAAGACAAAATGAAAAAGCTCCTTATAGCTCCTGTTAGATTTTATCAGCGGTTCATTTCACCAGTATTTCCTGCTTCTTGTCGCTATCGTCCAACCTGTTCTCAATACATGATAGAAGCTATTGACAAGCACGGACTAAAAGGCGTTCTTATGGGTGTGGCAAGGATTTTGCGTTGCCACCCTTTTACAGAAGGTGGAGATGATCCTGTACCAGATCATTTTAGTCTGCACAGGAATAAGTCGGCTAAAAGTGATTAAGGATGTTTTATTGTGGGATACATCATATTTATTAAAGAGATAGAAAAAAGAGGAGATTAGGTTTCTGACCGGGTCTCCTCTTTTGTGTGTTTCATTCACTTATTTTTGATGTAGGGTTTGATTTTTTAAATAAACTTCTGAAACTTTGGCAAATTTCTTCAGTTTTTTGAGGTCTTCTGGGTGGGTGACAAGGGTGATGACATTTCCAGTTTTTCCCATACGTCCTGTACGACCAGCACGGTGCGTATAGGTTTCTTTGTCACGAGGGACTTCAAAATTGATAACTGTTTCAAGACGATCAATATCAATACCACGGGCAACTAAGTCTGTTCCAAGTAGTAGAGAAATCTCGTGATTTTTAAACTTCTCTAAAATCACTTTACGGAATTTGACATTAACGTCACTAGCTAATGAGACAGCAGAGCTTTCGACAAATTGTAGACGTTCCTCAGTAGCTCCCAAATCAGAGAGGCTATTAAAGAAAACAAGCCCACGAAAATCAGGAATATTTGAAAACTTACGCAGCAAGTCTAAACGGTCACGCTTTTCAACCTGAATATAGAAGTGGCTGATAGTGTCTAATTTTTGGTCCGATAAATCCAGAATTTCAGTATTCTCAACCAAAGCAGTGTTATCAACTTTATTGGTTGCGGACATGTAAATCATTTGATGGTCACGCGGCACATAAGATGTGATGCTTTTGACAAAATGATATTGGCTATCACTCAAGAGCTCGTCAAATTCATCTAGAATAATCGTGTTCACGTTCATCATTTTGATTTTCTTGAGTTTAATCAGCTCGAAAATACGCCCTGGTGTTCCAATCAGAATTTCGGGCCCTTTTTTGAGGCGTTCAATTTGACGTTTTTGGCTTGAGCCTGAGAGAAATAGCTGAGCAGTTAGTCCGATTGGCTCTGCCCATTCTTTTGTCACTTCAAAAATTTGACCAGCTAATTCAGTATTTGGAGCCAGAATAAGTAATTGCTGAGATTTTTTGGGCGTTAATGTTTGCAGAGCTGGTAATAGATAGGCCAAGGTTTTGCCAGTTCCTGTTGGACTGATACCTAGAATATTTTTACCAGAAAAAATAGGGTCAAAGGCTTGTTCTTGAATAGGTGTTAATTCTGAAAAACCAAGTGTTTGTAATTGTTCTTGCCAAATCGTTGGAAAATGTTGATGCATAATATATCCTTTTTTATTCTTCTTATTTTCCATTATAGCATGAAATATGGTAAAATAGTGAGAATGCAAATTTTAGAATTTAGAAAAGAAGAAAGGGCAGATAAGTTAGAAAACGTGTTTCTGATTTTCTCTGTGTAGTACAATGCGTAAAAAACCTATTATTATTGGCGTAACTGGTGGTTCTGGTGGTGGTAAAACAAGTGTGTCACATGCCATCTTAGCTAATTTTCCAGATGAAAAGATTGCCATGATTGAACACGATTCTTACTATAAAAATCAAGACCACTTGACCTTCGAAGAACGTGTGAAAACCAACTACGACCATCCTTTAGCTTTTGATACGGATTTTATGATTGAGCAATTAAAGGAATTGATTGCGGGGCGTCCAGTGGATATTCCCATTTATGACTATACGCAACACACTCGCAGTAAGGAAACGTATCGTCAGGAACCTCAAGATGTCTTTATCATTGAAGGCATTTTGGTCATGGAAGATAAGCGCCTTCGTGATTTAATGGACATTAAAATTTTTGTGGACACAGATGATGATATTCGTATTATTCGTCGTATCAAGCGTGATATGGTTGAACGTGGACGTAGCTTGGATAGCATTATTGAGCAATACACTAGCGTCGTGAAGCCGATGTATCACCAATTTATTGAGCCAACCAAGCGCTACGCTGATATTGTCATCCCAGAAGGTGTGACTAACCTTGTTGCGATTGACCTTATCAACACAAAAATAGCCAGCATTTTAGGAGAGTAATAACATTAATTGTCAGAAAACCATTGAAATGGTAGCCTGACAATTTGGAGGCAGTCATGGATAAGAATAAGAACAATCACATTTGGGCTATGATAGGGATTTTACTCTTAATCGTGGCAATTTTAGCTCTCTTTCGTTACCGCCATTCACAACTTGAAGCACAGCGGATTATCATCGAAGAAAGAGTTAGTCGAACTTCTAAAAATAAACAACTAACCGCTGCGGAAGAAGCAGTTAAAGCACTTGAACAAGATATGACTGATGAGAATGTCACAAAGGCACAACATGCTGTCGATTACCTAAAAGAGAGTGATATCAAGATAAAACTTCAGAAGCGTATCAATGTGGTAAAAGAGCGTCTAGCTAAAAAGATGGAAGATGACAAGCTCAAAAGCCAAGCAGAAGAAACTGTCAATCATCTTGAGCAAAATAAGTCATCTGAAAACCTTATCCTTGCCCAAGAAGCAGTTGATAAACTAACGGATACCGAACTTCAAGCAACCTTGCAAGTGCGTATCAATAAGGTAAAAGGTGAACTTGAAGCTCACCCGCAAGAGTCTACCAATAGCGATGCGGTGACGGAAATTCCTATCCCACAAGAGAATCAAAATAGCAGTGATAATTCTGCTGAGACACCACCAGTCGAAAATGTTGACAATCAAGGATTGGAAACTGGCGGTATTGACTCTCCTCAAATAGTTCCAGATTCAGGAGATACGGATTCTAGTATTGGTGAACCTGCATCACCGACTTCTGGTGATACAGGAAATTAGAATGAACAATCAAAAGGAGGTTGAGACAAATATCTCAACTTTCTCTTTTTGATAGTAATGACAGATTGGCGCAGTGGTTGATTGGAGGTTTCCAACTGGACACTTCTTCATTTTCAAGTGTCCACCTCAAACAGTCCACTGGACAGTTTCAGCCTGAGCTTAGAAACCAGAGAGCGAGGAAAATCGAAATCGTCATTTTTTGACGATTTAACGATTTTTGTCCCACTCTCGCTTATTTATTGTCAATATCTTTTAATCAAAATGTTTATACCTTGACACTGAACGTTAAAAGGTCTAGAATATAACAATATTTGCATAACAGATATTGAGGTGTAAAAAATGGCTGAAACTAGAGAAGAACTTCGTCAACGTATTGGAGACTTGGCTTTTGAAGTGACGCAAAATGCAGGTACTGAGCGTGCTTTTACAGGTCGGTACGATGATTTTTTTGAAAAAGGTATTTATGTTGATGTGGTCAGCGGAGAAGCGCTGTTTTCATCGTTGGATAAATACAATTCAGGCTGTGGTTGGCCAGCTTTTACTAAACCGATTGAAAATCGAATGGTTACAAATCATGATGACCGGTCACATCACATGAGACGTGTTGAGGTGAGAAGTCGTGGTGCCCAGTCCCATTTGGGTCATGTCTTTAACGACGGTCCTCAGGAAGCAGGAGGGCTACGTTACTGTATCAACTCAGCAGCTCTGCAATTTATTCCTTATCATCAGCTTGAAGAAAAGGGCTATGGGGAATATCTAACTTTATTTGATAAGCAACCTTGAAATAGGAGGAGAAAAATGTCAATTATAACAATTATTTTAGGCACCTTAGTTGCCTTAGAATTTTTCTATATTTTTTACCTTGAGACGCTTGCGACCACATCAGCTGCAACATCACGCGTTTTTAACATGGAAAAAGAAGAGTTGGAGCGTCCGTCGGTCAATACATTGTTTAAAAATCAAGGTGTTTACAATGGCTTAATTGCTGTCTTGATTATCGTTGCATTGTTTATTTTACCAAGTATACAGTGGTTGATTCTTTTGATGGTTTACGTCATCTTAGTTGCCATTTATGGTGGTCTTACCAGTGATAAAGCAATTATTTTAAAACAAGGTGGTTTAGCAATTCTAACCCTAATTTCAATGCTATTTTAAGAAATATAAAGAGGACTGAGTAATCAGTTCTTTTTATATCTGCAAAATTTTGTAATCGTTTTCTTTGAGATTGTGATATAATGAAAATAGCTTTAAATCGATGAAAAATAGAAGGGAGTTTCTATGAAGTCAGTTGCGATTACAGAAACCTTGTTGCGTGATGCCCATCAGAGCTTGATGGCGACGCGTTTGTCTATAGAGGATATGCTGCCAGTTTTACCGTTATTAGATAGGGTTGGCTATTATTCACTCGAATGTTGGGGAGGTGCCACATTTGATGCTTGTTTACGCTTTTTAAATGAAGATCCGTGGGAGAGGCTACGGACATTAAAGAAAAATCTTCCTAATACCAAGCTACAAATGTTACTTAGGGGACAAAATCTTTTAGGCTATCGCCATTACTCAGATGATGTGGTGGATAAGTTTGTGGAACTATCTGCTGAAAATGGGATTGATGTTTTTCGAATTTTTGATGCCCTAAACGATACACGAAATTTACAGCGAGCTTTGGATGCTGTTAAACGAACTGGTAAAGAGGCTCAGCTTTGCATTTCTTATACAACCAGTCCAGTCCATACTGTTGACTATTATATAGCGTTGACCAAACAGATGGTGGCTATGGGAGCAGATTCGATTTGTATCAAGGATATGGCAGGGGTATTGACACCTAAGGACGCCAAGGATTTGATCGGTGGCATGAAGTCGGTAACAACTCTTCCGATTATTTTACACACTCATGCAACCAGTGGGATTTCTGAGATGACTTACCATGCAGCGGTTGAAGCTGGTGTTGATCGTATTGATACGGCCCTATCACCATTTTCAGGAGGAACGTCTCAACCTGCGACAGAGTCACTTTATCTTGCCCTTAAAGATGAGGGATATGATGTTTCACTAGATGAAAAACTGATGGAAGAAATTGCTGTTTATATGAGGACTGTTCGTCAGAGGTACCTCGATAACGGCACGATGAGCCCGACACTTCTTTTTGCAGATCCTAGGACCTTGATTTATCAAGTTCCTGGTGGTATGCTATCAAATATGTTGTCACAATTGAAACAAGCTGGTGCAGAAAGCAAACTTGATCAGGTATTGGCAGAGGTTCCTAAAGTTAGAAAAGATATGGGATACCCACCTCTCGTTACTCCGATGAGTCAAATTGTGGGAACTCAGGCAGCTATGAATATTATACTTGGTGAGCGCTATAAGATGGTTTCCAAAGAGGTCAAACAATATCTTGTTGGCGAATATGGAAAATCTCCTGTTCCAGTTGATCCAGAGTTTGCTAAATCAATTATTGGGGAGGCTGAGATTTATTCAGGACGTCCTGCAGATCGCTTAGAACCAGAGTTAAATAAACTCCGTGAGGAAATTGGTGAGTTGGCTAAATCTGACGAAGATGTGCTGATTTATGCTCTTTTCCCAAATGTTGCCAAGGACTTTTTAACAAAAAAATACGCTCCTAAAGATGAAGTAATTCGTGTGACGGGCTATGTGGTGTAAGGAGGAAAGATGACTTATTCACTGATTGATATTTTACAAGTAACGGTTGTTTCGATGGGACTGGTATTTATCTGCTTACTAGGAATCATGTTAATGATGCAGTTAACTGGTAAGGTTTTAGGGAGACCGACACCAATTGCGGAACAGATGGAACAACCAACTCAGTCACCTGTGGCAGCAGCGCCAGCGCAAACGGGACTTGCTTTGGTAGAAGAAGATGAGCTGGCTAAGGTTGCTGTTTTAACAGCGCTAGCTTTTGCTTCTAAAAAGGAAAGCGGTAAACGTTTTGAAGTGGCAAATGTTGTCAAGAAGTAAGTGGCTTTAAATGACATGTGGTAAAAGAAAGGATAATTTAGATGAAATATGAAGTAACGGTAAATGGTCAAGTCTACGAGGTAACATTACGTGAGTTAGCGGAAGGAGAGACGGTAGCAACATCTAGTCCAGCTCCGAAGGCAGAACCTTCACCTGCACCAGTCGCTACAACTGGCGATGTCCTCAAGGCACCGATGGCAGGAACTGTTTTGGCCATTAAAGTGCAAGCAGGGCAAGCTGTTAAAAAAGGTGAGGTGGTTGCTATTTTGGAAGCGATGAAGATGGAAAATGAAATCCTCGCCCCAGCTGATGCAACAGTGTCTCAAGTATTGGTGACGCCAAATCAAGCGGTTGAATCAGACCAAGCGCTCTTAGCATTTTAGGAGGCGCCTATGTTAGAAGTAATCAATCAAATGATTGAAACCTCTGGATTTGCTAATATGACATGGCAACACATGGTCATGATAGCTCTGGCTTTGGTCTTTCTTTATTTAGGAATAAAAAAAGAATATGAACCTTATTTGATGGTTCCGATTGCCTTTGGTATTTTGTTGGTCAATTTACCTTTGGGAGGACTTATGGCACATCCAGAGGGTGGGAATCCCGGTGGCCTTCTCTATTATCTGTATCAAGGGACTAATCTAGGGATTTATCCACCACTGATTTTCCTTTGCCTTGGGGCATCAACAGATTTCGGACCATTGATTGCCAATCCAAAGACTATTCTCCTTGGAGGTGCAGCGCAGCTTGGCATCTTTGCAGCTTTCTTCTTAGCGATTGTATTTGGCATGACACCGCAAGAAGCTGCTTCTGTAGGAATTATTGGAGGTGCCGATGGACCGACAGCTATTTATGTGACAACACGTTTGGCACCTGATTTACTTGCCACCATTGCCTTGGCAGCTTATTCTTACATGGCTTTGGTACCAATTATTCAACCACCGATTATTCGAGCTTTGACCACAGAGGAAGAACGCAAAACGAAGATGGTTCAAGCACGCCCTGTTTCTCAAACGGAAAAAATTATCTTCCCAATCGTCGTTACGATTTTTGTTAGCCTCATGGTACCAAGTGCGACAACTTTAGTCGGCTGTCTCATGTTAGGTAACTTGGTTCGTGAGATTAAGATTGTTCCAAAGATTGTTGATAATTTACAAAATACGCTCATGTATTGTGTGACAATTATCCTTGGATTAACGGTCGGTGCTAAGGCAAATGCAGAGCTATTCTTGTCAGTAACAACGTTGAAAATTATTGCTCTTGGACTGTTAGCCTTTTCTATTGGTACAGCCGGTGGTGTACTTTTCGGAAAAGTGATGTACCGCTTGTCTGGTAAAAAAATCAATCCAATGATTGGTGCGGCAGGCGTTTCTGCGGTACCAATGGCTGCGCGTGTGGTACAAAAGGTTGGTCAAGAAGAAGATCCAAGTAATTTCCTTTTGATGCACGCCATGGGGCCAAATGTGGCAGGTGTGATTGGTTCTGCTATCGCAGCGGGTGCGCTTTTAGCTTTCTTTGGTTAATTAATAGTTTTATAGATAAAATGGAGGTTGGGAAGCTTTTTCCTAACCTCTTTCTTACAAAACTGTAAGCGTATATTTTTTTCAAAATTGTATACTGAATACAGTTGAAGCTTGACAAGTTTTGAGTTTAAAGATATCATTGTATTACATAATAAATACATAGAAAGAAAAAGTTATGGCACGTAAAAAAGATAAAAAGGGATTTTGGAATAAGAAGACGATCATTGGAGGCGTAGCTAGCTTGGTTGTTCTAACTGCTGGAGGATACGCTTATATAGCTTCTACAGGGACAAGCGGAGCTAAAGAAAATGTGGTTTATCAGACGACTGCAGTGACTGAAGGAACCTTAGCGTCAACCACGCTTTTATCTGGTACTGTCAAAGCTCAAGCTGAACAATATGTGTACTATGATCCTAGTAAGGGAACAGGGGCTACAGTAACTGTTGCTGTGGGAGATAAAATTACAGCTGGTCAACAATTGGTCCAATACGATACCACCACTGCCCAAGCAGCTTACGACGAAGCTGCTCGTGCCCTTAATAAAGTTGGTCGTGACATCAATCAGTTAACCACTTATGGACTCCCACAAGCTGTGTCTACTACCGATGAGAAAACTGGTGAAACAGTCACTGTTAATCCTACGGAACAAGCAAACGCAGAATATCAAAATCAGTTGCAGACCTTGTATGAAGCCTATGCTTCAGCTGAAGCTCAAGTAGCTAAGGCTCAAGCTGCGCTAAATGAAACAGTTTTGCTCAGCGATGTTGAAGGAACTGTTGTTGAAATTAACAATAACATCGACCCATCAGCCAAGGAAAGCCAAGTTCTTGTGCACGTCACCAGTGAAGGGAAATTACAAGTTGAAGGTAGTTTGACAGAATATGACTTAGCCAATATTAAAGTTGGTCAAGCTGTAAAATTGAAATCTAAAGTCTATCCAGATAAAGAATGGACAGGGAAGATTACCTATATTTCGAATTATCCTTCACAAAATACCAGTCCTGCAAACGCCGCTAATGCGACATCTGGCGCAAGCTACGCTTATAAGGCTGAAATTACGAGCGACCTAGCTGAATTAAAACAAGGCTTCTCAGTATCTGTCGAAGTCGTCAATGACCAAAAGAGTTTATTAGTGCCATTGACTGCGGTTGTGACCGATGGTGATAAATCATATGTTTGGGCTTTTGATGGTCAAAGTAAAAAAGCTTCTAAAATTGAAGTTAAAGTAGGAGAAGCAGACGCTGTTTCTCAAGAAGTCTTATCAGGACTAACAGCAGGTCAAACCGTCATTGCTAATCCAGATGACTCGCTTAAAGCTAATCAGAAATTAGAGGATACCAAGCCGTTTACAGAAACTGAGGTGACTTCTAGTGACAAGTGATCAAAAAGAATTGATGTCCTTGTCAGGTATTACCAAGTCTTATCGTAATGGTGATGAGGAGTTGCAAGTTTTGAAGGGGATTGATTTGACCGTCCATGAAGGAGAATTTGTAGCCATCATGGGGCCATCTGGTTCAGGTAAGTCAACTCTTATGAATATCATCGGTCTCTTGGATCGTCCAACGTCTGGCACCTATCATTTATCTGGGACAGCTGTTGAGGAATTGGGTGAGAAAAAATTAGCGCAGGTCAGAAATGATGAGATTGGCTTTGTCTTTCAACAATTTTTCTTATTGTCTAAATTAACGGCACAAGAAAATGTAGAACTTCCCTTGATTTATGCTGGAGTAGGCGTGAGCAAACGTCGTGAATTAGCGCAAGCTTTTCTTGAAAAAGTAGAACTCGGTGAACGTCGCAAACACCTTCCTTCAGAACTTTCTGGAGGTCAAAAGCAGCGGGTCGCCATCGCAAGAGCCTTAGTCAACAGCCCATCCATTATCTTAGCTGATGAGCCAACTGGGGCACTTGATACTAAGACGGGAAACCAAATTATGGATCTTTTGACACAACTCAATCGTGAAGGCAAGACTATTATCATGGTCACTCACGAACCTGAAATAGCTGATTATGCGACTCGAAAAATTGTGATTCGTGACGGTGAGATTACTGCTGACACGACCGAAAGTGTCAGAATAGATTAGGAGGGGTTATGGAAAATTGGAAATTTGCAATTAGCTCTGTCCTTAGCCATAAAATGCGGTCTATCTTAACCATGTTGGGAATTATTATCGGTGTGGCAGCCGTTGTGATTATCATGGGGCTTGGAAATGCAATGCAAGCTAGCGTAGCTGACAGTTTTACTGGAGATCAGAAAACGATTCAGCTCTATTTTCAACCAGCTGATGCTGAAGAAGATCCCTATGCAGCCTTTTACGGCGGAAGTCTGAATGATGTCACTGTCAAAAATGAATGGTTACAAGAAATTGTAGATAATACAGAAGGAATTGATTCTTACTTCACTACAAATAGTGCAGGTGGTACCATTTCTTACGGTAAAAAGACTGTTGATAATGCCATGGTTACTGGTGTTAGTAGCCAGTATTTCTCTGTTAAAGAATACGAAATTGTTGCAGGGAGAGCCTTTCGAGATGCTGATTATCAGAATTTTTCACGCATTATCATGTTAGATACTGTGATGGCTGATGATTTATTTGGTAAAGGAAAGTACGATACTGCCTTAAATAAGGTGGTTAATCTGGGAAATAAAGATTATCTTGTCGTTGGGGTTTTTAAAACAGAGACATCAAGTATTGGAATAGCAGGTTTAACAGGAACTGCTGTGATGACCAATACACAGGTAGCTCATGAATTTGGAACCAAAGAAAATGCTATGATTTATTTCCATGTCAATGATGTTACCCTTAGTCAGGATTTAGGTAAAAAAGCTGGCGCTTATTTAACACGTCTCTCTCAAGTGAAAGATGGGGAGTATACGGTAGCGGATACGACGGAAATTCTTAATGAGATTAACACTCAGTTTGGTATCATGACAACGGTTATCGGCTCAATTGCTGGTATCTCATTATTGGTAGGGGGTATCGGCGTGATGAATATCATGTTGGTATCTGTGACAGAAAGAACAAGGGAAATTGGTCTTCGTAAGGCTTTGGGAGCAACACGAGGAAAAATCCTTACGCAATTCCTTATTGAAGCAGTTGTGCTAACCGTTTTAGGTGGTCTAATAGGGCTTGGTCTAGCTTATTTAGCCGTAGGTGCGGCAGGAAATGCTCTGCAATTATCTAATGCCACGGTGTCTCTTGATGTTGCAGGGATTGCGATAACCTTCTCAGCAGGTATTGGTATTTTCTTTGGATTGTTACCGGCCAATAAAGCAAGTAAATTAGATCCGATTGAGGCCTTACGTTATGAGTAAAGAAATTAATCCAAAACGTTATCAGATTTATCAAAAGATTGTTAAAATTGTAGGTGTCTTGGCGCTGGTTTTATCAGTCGTTTTAGTGGCTTACCTTATCCGAGGATTGAAGGTCTTTGAAAATCCAGATGCTTTGGCTGAGCTAATTAAAGATCATATGATCTTTGGAAGCATTAGTTTTTTCCTTATTCAAGTGATTCAAGTAATAGTTCCAATCATCCCAGGAGGGGTGACAACGGTTATCGGCTTTATGGCCTTTGAATTTTGGTGGGGACTCTTTTTAAATTATGTTAGTTTATCTCTGGGGTCGTTGATTTTGTTCTGGTTAGTCAAAGAATACGGTCGCCCCTTCATCTTACTTTTTGTGGATGAAAAGCACCTCATTAAATATGAGAAGCACCTGAGTTCAAAAACCTACGAACGCTTTTTCATCCTCAATATGTTATCCCCGATGGCACCAGCTGATGTCATGGTTATGGTGACTGGTCTCTCTAGCATGTCCTACCGTAAATTTATTAGAATTATTTTGATTTGTAAGCCAATTTCTATTGTAACTTACAGTTACTTTTGGATTTACGGTGGACAGTGGTTGGAGAAGTTGTTTTAAAAAATGCTAAAAAAGATTAAAATTTTTAAAGGTGTCAAGTTTTTTTCTTGACATCTCTTTTTTATATGGTATACTAAATAAAGTAAGTTAGTAGCTCTGCTATTAACCATAATAAAATAAAGAAAAGAGATTTATCTAAAATGGCAGTAAAAATCCGTTTGACTCGTATGGGTTCTAAGAAAAAACCTTTCTACCGTATTAACGTTGCAGACTCACGTGCACCACGTGATGGTCGTTTCATCGAAACTGTTGGTACTTACAACCCACTTGTTGCAGAAAACCAAATCACAGTTAAAGAAGATCGCGTCCTTGACTGGTTGGCTAAAGGTGCACAACCATCTGACACAGTTCGTAACATCCTTTCAAAAGCTGGTGTTATGAAGAAATTCCACGAACAAAAATTTTCAAAATAAAATAAGTGAGTGACTAAAAGCCTATGGATACCATCGAAAACCTCATTATCGCTATTGTGAAACCCTTGATTTCACAACCAGATAAATTGACTATTAAAATTGAAGATACTCCAGAATTTTTGGAATATCACCTTAATTTAGACCAACAAGATATCGGTCGTATTATTGGTAAAAAAGGACGTACGATTACAGCGATTCGAGCGATTGTCTATTCGGTACCAGTATCAGGTAAAAAAGTCCGCTTGGTTATTGATGAAAAGTAGTGACAGCTAGGAGAAAATCCTGGCTTTTTTTGATATCAAAAAAGACTGAAACAACGTCAGTCTCTGATAAGATTATTTACCGCCAAATAGCCCTTTAACTTTATCGAGGATACCGTCAGCACCTTGAGCGCCTTCGATGAGGGTTTTAGCTTGTTCGAAGTATTCTCCGAGGTTATCTTTTTGGTCGTTGACGAAGTCAAGCGCTGCTGAAAAATCGCGTTTTTCAATCATTTCTTTTACTTGGTTAAATAGGTCTTGTGGATTCATAGTGGAACCCCTTTCTTTTTTGATACTTTCATTAAACCATAAACAATCATTTTTTGAAAGTTTTTAGCTTAATAGTTTTACTTTTGCTATAATAGGATGAAAAAGGAGACAGTATGAAATTAGCAACGATTTGTTACATTGATAACGGGAAAGAATTTTTACTCTTGCATCGCAATAAGAAGTCAAATGATGTTCATGAGGGAAAGTGGATTTCTGTCGGGGGAAAATTGGAGAGAGGTGAGAGCCCAGAGGACTGCGCCAAACGGGAAGTTTTTGAAGAAACGGGTTTGACTGTTGAGGAGATGGAACTTCGTGGGATTGTAACTTTTCCAAACTTTACGCCTGATACGGATTGGTATACTTATGTTTTTAAGGTGACGGCATTTACTGGTCAGTTATTAGAAGACTGTGCTGAAGGGACATTAGAATGGGTTCCTTATGATCAGGTGCTATCAAAGCCAACATGGGAAGGCGATTACGAGATGTTCAAGTGGATTTTAAACGATGAGCCATTTTTCTCTGCTAAAATGACCTATGGTGGAAACGTTTTGAGAGAGAGTCAGGTTGTTTTTTATCCGAATAGCAAGAAATAAACTCTGTTTCTCCACAGCTTAATTTTATCAGCTTAAAGTCACCCTAATCGGTGATTTTTTGCTCTGATTTTGGTATAATGGTTAATAATAAAAAATCCTTGTTGTTCTAGTTAAAAAGTCATCCGATAACCATCATTTACGATGGTGAGGCTCATTCGTCTGCTGATGGAATAACTAGCACAACAACTACAAAAATATAGAAGAGTCTTGGAGAGCATTTATGAAAGACGATAACAAATTTTCGCTTAGTTGGTTTTTTCGCTGGTTTCTAAATAATCAGGGTGTGACAGTCCTGTTAGTGATGTTGCTGGTCTTTTTGAATATTTGGGTGTTCAGTCACATCAGTTCCTTATTGACTCCGATTTTTTCATTTTTAGCGGTTGTGAGTCTCCCTTTGGTGATGTCAGCCCTTGTTTACTATCTTCTTAAGCCAGCTGTAGACTGGTTGGAAGGGAAGAATTTTGGACGTGTATCAGCCATTGCAGTTGTATTTCTCGGACTTATTCTCTTTTTGATTTGGGCAATTGCTGCGCTGGTTCCAATGATTGAGACACAGTTGACAGCCTTTATTACAAATCTTCCTAATTATATCAGGGATGTCGAAGACCAGGTTACCTTAATTTTGAAGGATGATCGTTTGGCACAATTCCGTCCACAATTAGAGGGTTTAGTAACAGATTTCTCTGGAAAAGCACTTGAATTTGCGCAAACCTTTTCTAAGAATGCTGTTGACTGGGCTGGAAATTTTGCTGGCGCTGTAGCCCGTGTAACGGTTGCCATTATCATCTCTCCATTCATCATTTTTTACATGCTCCGAGATGGAGACACAATGAAAGATGGATTTGTGAAGTTTTTACCAACTACTATGAGAGAAACAACGGCAAGAATTTTGCACAATGTCAATGCACAATTGTCAGGCTACGTGCAAGGGCAAGTGACCGTTGCTTTAGTAGTTGGGATCATGTTTTCTATTCTCTTTACCATTATTGGGTTACCTTACGCCGTAACTTTTGGGATTACTGCGGGATTTTTAAATATGATTCCATACCTAGGAAGTTTCTTAGCAATGGTACCTGTTGTGATTTTAGCACTGGTAGAAGGGCCATTAATGTTAATTAAGGTTGCGGTGGTCTTTACGATTGAACAGACCATCGAGGGACGTTTTGTAACGCCATTGGTTCTTGGAAGCAAGCTCAATATTCACCCTATTACCATCATGTTTATCCTTTTGGTTTCTGGTTCGGCTTTTGGTGTGTGGGGAGTATTTCTTGGTATTCCAGTCTATGCAGCAGCAAAGGTTGTTCTTGCAGAGATTTTTGAATGGTACAAGGGTGTTAGTGGCTTGTATGAAGAAGTAGAGACACAACCAATTGTTGAAGGAGATGAACATGCTAAATAGTGAGAAAATGTTAGCGTCACTGCAAGCTCAGGACCTCGTTCGTGTGGAAAAATATTTTCAAAGAGCGCTTGATAATGATCCCCAAGATGTTTTATTAGAATTGGCAGAATACCTTGAATCTATTGGATTTTTCCCACAAGCTAAAAAGATTTATGACAAACTAAAAGGAGATTATCCTGAAGTGAATGTGAATCTTGCTCAGATTGCAGCTGAAGACGGTGATATGGAAGCAGCCTTTCTCTATCTTGATGCTATTTCAGCAGAGAGTGAAGATTACCTCTCTGCACTTCTAGTTATGGCTGATCTCTATCAGATGGAGGGGTTAACAGATGTGGCAAGAGATAAACTTCTCCTAGCTGCTGATTTGACAGATGAGCCTTTGGTTATTTTTGGAATAGCAGAGCTTGAATATGAATTAGATAATTACAAAGAAGCTATTGCTTATTATGCCAAATTAGATAATCGTGACATTCTAGAAACCACTGGAGTATCAACGTATCAAAGAATTGGTCGTTCCTATGCCAAACTTGGTAAATTTGAAGCAGCTATTGAATTTTTGGAAAAAACACTAGAAATTGAGTATGATGATTCTGTTGCCTTTGAACTAGGTGTAATTTTGTATGATCAGGAAGAGTATCAAAAAGCTAATCTGTATTTTAAACAGTTGGACACCATGAACCCAGATTTTGCAGGGTATGAATATGTTTATGCACTGTCCCTTAGGGCTGAACATAAATCAGAAGAAGCTCTGCGATTGGTCCAGCAAGGGTTAACCAAAAATGAATTCGATAGCCAGTTACTGCTTTTAGCTTCGCAATTGTCTTATGAGACACACGATCGAAAAGCTGCAGAATCCTATCTTTTGTCAGCTAAAGACTTATCAGAGGATCTTGAAGAAGTGTTGCTCCGTTTATCAACCTTATATTTAGAAGAAGAACGCTATGAAGAGGTTGTTGCTCTCCAGTCAGAAGACCTTGAAATGGTCCTTACTAAGTGGAATATTGCTAAGGCTTATCACGAACTGGAACAAGAAACGGAAGCCTTTGAGCTCTACCAAGAAATTGCAGGTGACTTATCAGAGAATCCAGAGTTCCTACAAGATTATGCCTATCTTTTGAGAGAATTTGGTTACCGTGATGAAGCGAAGCAGATTGTGAATCGTTACCTTGAAATGGTTCCTGATGATATCAATATGCTTAGTTTTAAGGAGGAACTCTAGTGTCAGAACCGATAAGATTATTTCAATACAATACCTTAGGAGCTCTGATGGCAGGGCTTTATGATGGTTCTTTGACCATAGGGGAGCTTTTAGAACATGGAACTTTGGGAATCGGTACCTTGGATTCGATTGATGGTGAATTAATTGTCTTAGATGGCAAAGCCTATCAAGCCAAATCAACGGATGGTCAGGTTCATGTTGTAGAAGTGCCAGATTATGTTAAAGTGCCTTATGCAGCAGTGGTGCCTCATCAGGCAGAAGTCATTTTTAAACAACGGTTTGAAATGACCGATAAAGAATTAGAGAAACGCATTGAATCCTATTATGATGGTGAAAATCTTTTTCGTTCTATCAAAATTCACGGCATGTTTCGTAAAATGCATGTACGAATGATTCCAAAATCAAGTTCTCATCGCAAATTTTCTGAAGTGGCTACCAGTCAACCAGAACATGAACAAGAAGATATTGTTGGAACGATTGTTGGTATCTGGACACCTGAAATGTTCCATGGTGTAAGTGTTGCTGGTTATCATTTGCATTTCTTATCAGATGACCTTAGCTTTGGAGGTCATGTCATGGATTTTGTGATTCAAGAAGGTATTGTCGAAGTTGGACCAGTAGACCAATTAGATCAACGTTTCCCAGTCCAAGACAGAAAATATCTATTTGCAAAATTTAATATTGATGAAATGAAGGAAGATATTACGAAAAGCGAGTAAAGATGACCCACGACAAACGCATGAAGAAAATATGGCTTACAGAAAAGACTTTCATGGATGAATTCAAAATCCTTCGCTATAATAAAAGTGGAGGATTTTGTTATGGAAGACCTTTTAAATTTCTTGATTACTGTTAGAGACGACCGTTCCCCATGGAAAATTAAACACTTATTGTCAGATATCGTTCTTCTCATCTTCTTTGCTCGCTTATCAGGCGCAGAACACTGGGATGAGATAGAGGAGTTTGGTATTGCCTATGAGAAATCCTTACGCACCGTTCTCAAATTAGAAAATGGCATTCCCTCTCATGACACTCTACAACGTGTTTTTGCGACCTTAGATTCACAAGTTCTTGTAGAACTCACACAGATATGGACTTCTCTTCTTGAAGCGTGTGACTCATCATCTAAAACCTTACCACAACTTTCAAAACGTTTAGTAGCCATTGACGGGAAGACTATCCGTGGTAATGGCAGTCAAACTCAAAAAGCCCTACATATTGTCTCAGCCTATGCGACAGATTTAGGGATTTCGTATGGCCAGGTAGCGACTGATGAAAAAAGCAATGAGATTACAGCGATTCCACGATTATTAGACATGATTTCAGTAAAAGGGTGCATGATTAGTATTGACGCCATGGGCACACAAAAGGCTATTGCGGATAAGATTATCATGAAGAAAGCAGATTATTGTCTAGCAGTCAAAGAGAATCAAAAGAGCCTTCTAGAAGATATTCGTCCCTATTTTGAACTCTCTCAGAATTTTGACGATAGCTATGAAACGCTTGAGAAAGCGCACGGTCAGATTGAATTGAGACAGTATGAAGTCATTACTGATACAGAGTGGATACGTCAAGAGCATCCTGATTGGGGACATATCCAAAGCATTGGACGGGCGCGTATTCAGATAACAAAGAATGGTCAAGAGAGCGAAGAAACCCGCTACTTTATTTTAAGTTGTCAGGTTAGCGCTAAAGAGTTGTGTGACTATGTGAGAGGTCATTGGCAAATAGAGAGTATGCACTGGCTACTAGATGTTGTTTTTCGTGAAGATGCCAATAAGACTTTGAATAAACAACTCGCATTTAATTTAAATGTCATGGATAAATTCTGTTTAGCGGTATTAAAACAGTTAGATTTTGGAAAGAAGATGAGTCTGCGTCGTAAGAAATATGCCCTAAGTCTGTCCTTTGACAAGTATTTAAAACAATTGCTTTAGGGCAAAAAACTTTCAACACTTGCAAAATGGAAATAGAAGATTTCATGCGTTTGTCGTGAAGATGACCTGGTATATTTGTAAAAAACAGAAAATTGAAGTATAATAAAAGGAGAACGTAAAAATTAGGAGGATTATGATGTCTTCACGGAGTCGTCGTAGAACATCTCAGGCGTCAACGAAACATGGATTGTTGGGAGGCATTAATATTGTCTTGTGGGCAGTAACCTCCCTTTTAACGGTTGCTGTAGTAGTCGTTTTGTTGACTTATAATATTTTAGGATTTAACAGCCAAAACTTTATTATTCCGATCGTTTTAGGGATTTTAATGGTTATCTTGTTGCTATTGATTTTGAGTAAAAAAGTCAGGGCAGTGGTGACCGTTTTTCTTGGTTTAATGATTGTGGCTCTGGGGAGTGGCTTGTTTTTTGTTAAGTCTGCATTGGATTTTTCAAATAAGTTAAACACAACGGCTAAAGTTTCACAAATTGAGATGAGTGTCATGGTACCAGTTGATAGTGATATTTCAGATGTTGCGCAATTAAGTTCAGTTTTGGCACCAGTATCTAGTGATGGAGATAATATTTCAGCTTTGCTTAGCCGTATTACTTCTGATAAAGGTGTTACCTTATCTGAGAAAACCTCCTTATCCTATTCTACAGCTTATGAAAGTCTTTTGGCTGGGGATGATAAAGCGATGGTCATGAATTCAGCCTATGCTGAGTTACTAAGAAGTAATCATGAAGATTTTGATAGTAAAGTCAAGACGATTTATACCTATACAATCAAGAAAAAAGTTGAGAGTACGAATCAGACCAAGACGGAATCAGACAGTTTCAATGTCTATATTTCCGGTATTGATACCTATGGGTCCATTTCCTCTGTTTCACGATCAGATGTTAATATTATTATGACTGTTAATCGTTCAACACATAAAATTTTGTTAACGACAACACCTAGGGATTCCTATGTACCTATAGCGGATGGTGGTAATAATCAATACGATAAATTGACCCATGCAGGGATCTATGGTGTAGATGCTTCGATGCATACTTTAGAGAATCTGTATGGAATTGATATCAATTATTATGCTCGGATTAATTTTACAACGTTCCTTAAATTGATTGATTTAGTAGGTGGTGTGACCGTGACAAATGAACAAGAGTTCACAAGTGGTAAGCATCATTTTCCCGTTGGAGAAGTGACCATGAGTTCAGAACAAGCTTTGGTATTTGTTCGTGAGCGCTACTCTCTAGAGCATGGGGACGATGATCGTGGTAAGAATCAAATGAAAGTTATCACAGCCCTTATTAATAAATTAACTAGCTTAGATTCTGTTGCCAAGTACAGTCAAATTATTAATGGATTAGGTAATTCTATCCAAACAGATATGCCATTTGAAACAATGATGACGCTAGCAAATGGGCAGTTGGATTCCAAACAGAGATATGATGTAACTTCTCAAGCAATTACTGGCACTGGCTCAACGGGTCAACTTCCATCCTATGCGATGCCAACAGCAAGGTTATATATGCTAAGTATTGATAATGCGAGCCTGGAGTCAGCTAAAGAAGCGATTAAGGCAACTATGGAAGGAAATTAATCATGATAGATATCCATTCTCACATTATTTTTGGGGTTGATGATGGGCCAGAAACTCTAGAAGAAAGCATAGAATTAATCAAAGAAGCTTATCGGCAAGGAGTTAGAACCATTGTTGCGACCTCCCATAGGCGAAAAGGGATGTTTGAGACGCCAGAGGTGACGATTCTTTCCAATTTTATAGTGTTACAAGAAGAAATTAAGGAGCTTTTACCAGAAATGACTTTGCTTTATGGTGGGGAACTTTATTTCACAACAGATATTATTGCAAAATTAGAGAAACAGACTATTCCAACCATGAATGGTACCCGCTTTGCCTTAGTTGAATTTAGTACAGGAACACCCTGGAAGACAATCCATGGAGCGGTGACTGATCTTCTAAATATAGGAATCACACCTGTTGTTGCTCACATAGAACGTTATAATGCTTTGGAAAATCGTAAAGATCGTGTTAAGGAGCTTATTGACTTAGGGTGTTACACTCAAATCAATAGCTCTCACGTTTTAAAGGCTAAGTTATTTGGTGATAAATATAAAGTCTTTAAAAAACGTGCGACTTATTTTTTGGAAGAAAATTTAGTCCATTGTGTTGCTAGTGACATGCACAATTTAGATAATCGTAAACCTTATATGAAAGAAGCTTATGTGCTCATTGAAAAGAGGTTTGGTACTAAAAAAGCAAGGCAACTCTTCCATGATAATCAGAAAATATTATTAGCAAATCAATTTATTTAGGAGAAATCATGCAAAATCAAAATGATACACAACAAGAGATCGATGTGGTCCACCTTTTGAAAAAATTATGGCTACGTAAATTTGCTATTATTTTTACAGCCCTCACTTTTGCTTTTATAGCTTTGGCAGCTAGTATCTTCCTACTAACCCCTCAATATGAATCGTTGACAAAACTTTATGTTGTTAATAAAGGGACTGACGAGTCTAAAATTTCCACACAAGATTTGCAAGCTGGGGATTATTTAGTAAAAGACTATAAAGAGATTATCACTTCAAAAACAGTTCTTGCAGGAGTTATTGAACGTGAGCAGCTGGATTTAAGTGTTTCTGGTCTAGCATCAAAAACAAGAATTGACATACCAGCTAATACTCGTATTATTTCAATTACAGTAACGGATGAAAATCCAGAAGTTGCTAGTCAGTTAGCCAATGCTTATCGAGAAGTTGCTTCTGAAAAGGTTAAAGAAGTAACAAATGTTGAGGATGTTAAAACGGTTGAGGCAGCAGAGCCATCGTCTTCTCCAGCGACTCCAAATCTTAAAAGAAATACTCTATTAGGATTTCTAGTGGGTGGTTTCATAGCAGTTGCGCTTGTTCTTGTCAAAGAATTATTAGATGATCGCGTGCACCGTGTTGAAGATGTTGAAGAAGTTCTTCATATGACTCTTCTTGGCATTGTTCCGGATACAAATAAGATCAAATAGGAGTTATCATGGCAGTTTTAGAATTAGTAAAATCCAAACAAGATCTCTACACAGAAGTTGAGGAGTATTGTAATAGTATTCGTACTAATATCCAGTTTAGTGGTCAAGACATTCGTGTGATTGCTTTGACCTCTGTTCAACCTGGAGAAGGGAAATCAACGACATCAACTAACTTGGCTGTTTCTTTTGCTCAGGCAGGATTTAAAACGCTTTTGATTGATGCAGATACTCGTAACTCAGTTTTATCTGGAACCTTTAAAGCAACGGGTAAGGTCAATGGCTTAACGAGCTATCTATCAGGTAACTCTTATCTATCAGAAGCAATTTGTGAAACTAATGTTCCAAATTTATCAGTTGTTCCTTCTGGTAAAACGGCACCAAATCCGACTACTCTTTTACAAAACACCAATTTTACAAGTATGATTGATAGCTTAAAAGAGTATTACGACTATATTATCATTGATACGCCACCAATTGGCTTAGTTATTGATGCGGCAATTATTGCTCAAAAATGTGATGGCACAATTATTGTGATAGAAGCAGGGGCTACTAAGCGAAAATTCATCAAAAAAGCAAAAGAGCAGATGGAACAGAGTGGTGCAACCTTCCTTGGAATTGTCTTGAACAAGGTAGATAGCCAATTAGATTCTTATGGTATCTACGGCAATTATGGCAGTTACGGAAGTTACGGTCAGAAAACGGCTAAGACAGATAAGAAGAGTAGACGTAGAAGATAGTCTCTAGCATTATTTTCTGGTCGAGACAGTTGAAATAAGGCTAAAACAATAGAGAGTCAGGACTTTTGTCTTAGGCTCTTTTTTGGTATAATAAATGAGATAGATTACAAGAAGTATAGGAACAGATATGAATTTAGAAGAACTAAAAAAACGCCAAGGGAAGATTCGTAACTTCTCAATTATTGCTCATATTGACCATGGAAAATCAACTTTGGCAGACCGTATTTTAGAAAAAACCGAGACAGTTTCAAGCCGTGAAATGCAAGCGCAACTTTTAGATAGCATGGATTTGGAGCGTGAACGAGGCATTACCATCAAACTTAATGCGGTGCAATTAAATTATAAGGCTAAAGATGGTGAGACCTATATTTTCCACTTGATTGACACGCCAGGACACGTTGACTTTACCTATGAGGTGTCTCGTTCTCTAGCGGCTTGTGAGGGGGCAATTTTGGTCGTTGATGCGGCGCAAGGGATTGAGGCTCAGACCTTAGCAAATGTGTATCTTGCCTTGGATAATGATTTGGAAATCTTGCCAATTATCAATAAAATCGACCTACCTGCAGCTGATCCAGAGCGTGTGCGTCAGGAAATTGAAGATGTGATTGGTCTTGACGCCTCAGAAGCTGTGCCAACATCTGCTAAAGCAGGTATCGGAATTGAAGAAATCCTTGAACAAATCGTTGAAAAAGTTCCAGCACCAACAGGAGATGTGACAGCGCCTCTTCAAGCCTTGATTTTTGACTCGGTTTATGACCCTTATCGTGGAGTAATTTTGCAGGTGCGTGTGGTTAATGGTGTCGTGAAGCCAGGTGATACCATCCAGATGATGAGTAACGGTAAGACGTTCGATGTTACCGAAGTGGGGATTTTTACACCTAAGGCGATTGGTCGTGACTATCTAGCGACTGGTGATGTTGGCTATATTGCTGCCTCAATCAAGACAGTTGCGGATACCCGTGTGGGTGATACGGTCACTCTAGCAGATAATCCTGCGAGCGAAGCCTTGGCTGGATACAAACAAATGAATCCAATGGTTTTCGCAGGTCTTTACCCAATCGAATCCAATAAATACAATGACCTTCGTGAAGCCCTTGAAAAACTTCAATTGAACGATGCTAGTCTGCAATTTGAACCAGAAACCTCTCAAGCACTTGGCTTTGGTTTCCGTTGTGGTTTCCTAGGTCTTCTTCACATGGACGTTATCCAAGAGAGATTGGAACGTGAATTTAATATTGATTTGATTATGACAGCGCCGTCGGTAGTTTACCATGTCAATACGACAGACGGTGAGATGGTTGAAGTGTCAAACCCATCTGAATTTCCTGATCCAACCCGTATTCAATCCATTGAAGAGCCCTACGTTAAGGCACAAATCATGGTTCCACAAGAATACGTTGGTGCTGTGATGGAGTTGGCACAGCGCAAACGTGGAGATTTTGTGACCATGGACTACATTGATGACAATCGTGTTAATGTTATTTACCAAATTCCGCTTGCTGAGATTGTCTTTGACTTCTTTGACAAATTGAAATCTTCTACACGTGGTTATGCGTCATTTGACTATGAAATTTCAGAGTACCGCACTTCTAAACTGGTTAAGATGGATATCTTGCTCAACGGTGACAAGGTCGATGCGCTCAGCTTTATCGTTCACAAAGATTTTGCTTATGAGCGTGGAAAACTCATCGTTGATAAGTTGAAAAAAATCATCCCTCGTCAACAGTTTGAGGTGCCAATCCAAGCAGCGATTGGACACAAGATTGTTGCCCGTACAGATATCAAGGCTCTCCGTAAAAACGTCTTGGCTAAATGTTATGGTGGTGACGTTTCTCGTAAACGTAAACTGCTTGAAAAACAAAAAGCTGGTAAGAAACGTATGAAAGCCATCGGTTCTGTTGAAGTGCCACAAGAAGCCTTCCTCAGCGTACTTTCAATGGATGAAGATGAGAAATAAGTCTGTTAAAAAAGAGGTTGTGAGAACATCCTCTTTTTTGAAAGGAGAAAGAATATTGTGGAAAGTATGGAAGTTATCATTTCAAAAGCGTTTGTACAAAATAGGCAAGTTGTCAAATAAATTTTCGATGATTTACCTGAATGGTTTGGCATCCCCGAATCTACCAAAGAATACATTGATACAGCTGGTAATCAGATTTGTTTATTGGCAAAAGATTCTCAGGATTATATTGGATTTATGAGCTTGATAGAAACATCTGAAGGGTTTGAAATAGATTGCATGGGAGTTTTGAAATCCTATCAAAATCAAGGAATCGGATCATTAATGATGGACACATTAAAAGAGTTTGCCCGCCAAAAGGAAAAGACAGCTCTCTTGGTAAAAACATTATCAGAAGCTTATCCAAGTAGCGAATATGCAAAAACGAGAGCATTCTATGAGAAAATGGGATTTATTAAAAGCCGTTATCTAGATATTTGGGGTGAGGAATTACCTTGTTTAGAGATGAGCTGTCAGTTCTAATACTTGTCAAAAATTAAAAATTACTTTTTGCTTCTTTCTTAAAAGTGCGGACGCTCCAAAGGTCTCCCAGACCTTTGGAGGTGGGAAATAAGACGAACAGAGTTCGTCACAGTCGATAAGGTTTGGGAAATTTTTAGGTGGGAAATAGAGCTGAAGAAGTCAGCGTCAAAACCTCCTACGGAGTTTCATTGCTAGATTTGAACCTCTTTTTCACAGTAGATGATTGGCTGTACTTGTCGACTACTCGATAGCGTCCACCCTAATCATCCTTGCGGGGGAACTACTACGAAATTGATTTTCAATTTCTGTAGTTCTCCCAAAAATCCGTTCTTATCAAGCCAATTCCCCTCCTTCTTTTATTTCTGAACTTGGGCTAAAACTGTCCACTGGACAGTTTCACTAATAAGAATACCACCATGGCGAAAGAAGCTCTGGAAAATCAATCCATTTATTGGTTCTTGATTTGACTTAAACTGCTAATTTTGATTTTGGATGAGTATAAAAACTTGCTGACGCGCATTATTGCTTTTGTTATACAAGATAAAAGTAGGTAATTGAAAAAGCATAGTATCAACAATGTTAATTTGATACTATGCTTTTTACTCTATAATTTAAGATAATATATTGTTTTTATTACAGTCCGTAGTTATAGTCGTCGTCTTTCATAGCTTCAACGGTACCAAGGAGATAGCCGTTACCGACTTGAGAGAAGAAGTCGTGGTTGCTAGTTCCTGTTGAGATACCATTCATGACAATTGGGTTAACATCGTCTGCAGTATCTGGGAAAAGAGGGTCTTGACCAAGATTCATAAGGGCTTTATTGGCATTGTAGCGCAAGAAGGTCATAACCTCCTCGGTCCAACCGACAGTGTCATAGAGTGACTTAGTATAGTTTTCTTCATTTTCATAAAGTTCGTAGAGGAGGTCGTACATCCATTCACGGAATTCAGCCTGCTTTTCTTCTGATAATTCATTAAAACCGAGTTGGAATTTATAACCGATATAGGTACCGTGTACAGATTCGTCACGAATAATCAGTTTAATAATTTCAGCAACGTTAGCCAATTTGTTATTACCGAGGTAGTAGAGTGGCGTAAAGAAACCTGAGTAGAAAAGGAAGGTTTCAAGATAGGTAGAAGCTACTTTTTTCTGAAGGGCATCGCCATTTTTATAAATTTCATTGATGATTTCAGCTTTTTTTTGCAGGAATTCGTTATTGTTTGTCCATTCAAAGATATCTTCAATTTCTTTTTTTGTGTTTAAGGTTGAAAAAATCGAAGAGTAAGATTTAGCGTGAACAGATTCCATGAATTGGATATTGTTCAGAACAGCTTCCTCATGAGGTGTTCTAACATCTGCACGGATGGCTTCAATACCAGATTCAGACTGCATCGTGTCAAGGAGGGTCAGTCCACCGAAGACTTTACCAACCAAATCTTTTTCATCTGCGCTTAGTTTACGCCAGTCGTCAAGGTCGTTTGACAGTGGGATACGGGTATCGAGCCAGAATTGCTCGGTTAATTTTTCCCAAGTTGATTTGTCGATAACGTCTTCAATTTCGTTCCAGTTAATGGCGCTATAGTAGTTCATGAGTGTTTCCTTTTTAGTTTTATTTGTTTATTATATCATATTTTGTTATGATAAGGAAAAGAGAGAAGTGGGGGAAAATGCGTAGTGTTAGTAGAAATGATAATGGAGTTCATCTTAGGAGGATTCATTTTCATAAGTGACCGTTGGTTGTTAGAGCATCCTAAGGGGAATAGTTTTTCTGAGAGTGCTATTAGAGGAGGTATTTACACCGTATGGTTAATCAGTACCCTTATATTTAGTTGGCTAACTGTTCAACTGTTTTCGGTCATTCTGAAGGGAGAAAGGAACTGGGCAATTATCTTAGTGGCTATTGTTAGCCTAGCGATTGCCATTTGGATAGGTTATCGCTTTTGGCGCTACACGAAAGCCTTACTTTTAAAAAGAGCCCCTAAAAATGATGTTTAAATGAATTAGTATAAGAGGTATGACGAGACAAAGGAAGAGGCAGAGACGTGATGGTCTTTGCCTCTTTTATGTGTTCAGAGATGTAAGGCGATTAAATCACACAGCTTTCACATTGGTTAGCACCAACCTCTTCGCCATCATCTGTGTAGGTACGGACGTAGTAGATCGATTTAACCCCTTTATTGAAGGCATAGTTACGAAGGATAGAAAGATCACGTGTCGTTTGTTTGCTTTCTGTTTTCCACTCATAAAGCCCAGTTGGGATTTCGCTACGCATAAAGAGGGTCATTGAGAGCCCTTGGTCCACATGCTCTGTAGCCGCAGCATAGACGTCGATCATCTTGCGCATATCCATATCATAGGCTGATTGGTAATATGGAATGGTATCTGTTGACAAACCGTAAGCTGGGTAGTAAATCTTACCAATTTTTTTCTCTTGACGTTCTTCAATACGTTGCGTAATGGGATGGATAGAAGCAGAGCAGTCGTTAATGTAGCTAATAGAGCCGTTTGGTGCGACTGCTAGGCGGTTTTGATGATATAAACCATCTGCCATAACAGCTTGACGAAGGGCTTCCCAATCCTCTGCTTGCGGAATAAAGTGATCTTTGAAGAGCTCTTTAACCAATTCTGATTTTGGTACAAATTTGCCTGTAACGTATTTGTCGAAGTAAGAGCCATCAGCATAAGCAGATTTCTCAAAATTCGCAAAAGTAATGCCACGCTCACGAGCAATATTATTTGATTCTACAAGTGTCCAGTAATTTAAGAGCATAAAGTAGATATCTGTAAACTCAATAGATTCGGGTGAGCCATATTCGATATGGTGTGTCGCAAGGTATGAATGAAGTCCCATGGCACCAAGACCGAAAGTATGAGCCTGGCTGTTACCATATTTTACGGTTGGCACAGCATCGATGCTTGAACTATCTGTGACAAATGTTAGCGCGCGTGTCATGGCCTTGATTGATTTTCCAAAGTCTGGAGAAGTCATCATGTTGATAATATTGGTTGAGCCAAGGTTACATGAGATATCCATCCCCATTTGAAGAAATTCTTGTGCATCATTGATGTGACTTGGCGTCTGGATTTGAAGAATTTCTGAACAGAGGTTAGACATGATGATTTTACCGTCAATTGGATTCGCACGGTTTGCTGTATCAATATTGACAATATAAGGGTAACCAGATTCTTGCTGGAGTTTAGAAATTTCAGTTTCTAAATCACGAGCTTTAATCTTCGTTTTGTTAATATTTGGATTGGCTACCAATTCATCGTACATTTCTGTGATGTCAATGTAATTGAATGGAATACCATACTCTTTTTCAACACTATAAGGGCTGAAAAGGTACATGTCTTCATTATTGCGAGCGAGTTCGTAGAATTTATCTGGAACAGTCACCCCAAGAGAAAGGGTTTTGACACGGACTTTTTCATCCGCATTTTCCTTTTTCGTTGACAAGAAAGCAATGATATCTGGGTGGAAAACATTAAGGTAAACCACACCAGCCCCTTGACGTTGTCCTAGTTGGTTAGAGTAAGAAAAACTATCTTCGAAGAGTTTCATAACAGGGACAACCCCAGAAGCAGCACCTGCATAACCTTTAATAGGAGCGCCAGCTTCACGAAGATTATTGAGACTGATACCAACACCTCCGCCGATACGAGACAATTGCAGAGCAGAGTTGATGGAACGTCCGATTGAGTTCATATCATCAGTAACTTGAATCAAGAAGCAAGAAACAAGTTCACCACGACGGCTACGTCCAGCATTCAAGAATGATGGAGTTGCTGGCTGATAGCGCTGGTGAATCATTTCCATCGCCAAGTCATGTGCTAATTCTTCATTACCATCTGCAAAATAGAGGGCGTTGAACATGACACGGTCCTCAATACTTTCCAAGTAGAAGTCCCCGTCATTGGTTTTTAAAGCGTATTGCTGATAAAATTTGTAAGCAGCCATGAACGATTTGAATTGGAAGTTTTCATTTTTCAAATCAGCAGCCAATTTTTCGATAAAATCAGGAGCATATTTGCTGATAAATTCTGTTTCAATATAATCATGTTCAATTAAGTAGTTGATTTTTGCCATCATGTTATCAAAAGCGAGTGTATTTGGAATCACATTTTCGCTAAAGAAAGCTTTGAGGGCCTCTCTATCTTTGTGTAACATGATTTGTCCATTGACAGGACGATTGATTTCATTATTGAGGCGGAAGTAGGACACATCGCCAAGTTCTTTAAGACTCATCTCTATTAGTTCCTTTTCAAGTATAGTATTATGAAACGATTTCTTTTAATTTAGAGGGCTGGAAACCTGAAAAGACAATATCGCCAGCTTCAATCACTGGAGCAGCTGTAAAGCCGAGAGATTTAACATAGTCGATTTTCTCTGGATGCTCGTCAATGTTGATTTCTTCAAAATCTGCACCGGCTTTTTCTAAAAATTTCTTAGTCATATTGCACTGCATGCAATTGTTTTTTGAATAGACAGTAATTTTAGTCATAGTAACATCTCCTAAAAATAATACCTTACTAGCATACCAAAATTTAGAGAAAATGCAACTGAAAAAAACGAAAACAACACAAAATATAGTGTGATTAAATTTTCACAAATACCATATATAGTGGTTTGTTCGTTTTTTCTAAAAGAGAGAAAAATCATGATAGGAGAACCAATTTTCTAAAAATCGTAAAATTATTTTAAAGTTGGGTGAAATGACCCATAAAACTTGACTACCAAGCGCTTTTAAGTTATGATAGATTCTGTTAGAGCGATACGCTCAAAAAAAATTGGAGGATTTGTTAAAATGGCTAACAAACAAGATTTGATTGCAAAAGTTGCGGAAAGCACTTCATTAACTAAAAAAGATTCAGCAGCAGCAGTTGATGCTGTATTTGCAGCGGTTTCAGAATACCTTGCAGCGGGTGAAAAAGTTCAACTTATCGGATTTGGTAACTTTGAAGTTCGTGAGCGTGCAGCACGTACAGGTCGCAACCCACAAACTGGTGAAGAAATCACAATCGCAGCATCAAAAGTTCCAGCATTCAAAGCTGGTAAAGCACTTAAAGACGCTGTTAAATAGTAAAACTGTCCAGTGGACAGTTTTAGCCCCTGAGCCTAGAAATAAGAAGCGAAGGGATAAGAAGACCAGAGATAGTTCTGGTCTTTTGTTTTGAAAATAGTTAGCTAATCTATTTGACGCCTATTGTATCAACGTTTCTGCGTTGTGCAGTAGGCTTTTTTCTGTGTTTTGGGGCTCCAAGTATCGGGGGAGCGATACTTGGAGGTGGGAAAACAGAGTCTGTGATAAACCAGTGCGAGATCACAGGCTCACTTATGAAAGGGGCATAAAATCAGTAAGTTTCCATGATGTCAGTAACATTTGATTTCTTTTTTAAGGATAGAGTAAAAGGCTTAGTATCAATTTCATCAAATAGTGGCTTTTCATTTGTTTGACTGAGTTTTAGTTGCGAGACTATAATCCCTTTTTATACTATCCTAGTGTTCTTACATAATGATATTCTACTTTTTACCTTAAAATTAGACCGGTATGTGCTATAATAGTTCTATGAATACTAAGCAAAAAATTGAGAATTATGAATTATTGTTAATGCAGGCAGAGGGTCTTTTTGCCAATGAGACAAATGCTTTGGCGAATTTGTCAAATGCTTCTGCCATGTTGCGCGTGACCTTGCCAAATTCTGTGTTTACAGGTTTTTACCTTTTTAATGGTCAAGAATTGATTTTAGGGCCTTTTCAAGGTGGTGTTTCTTGTGTCCATATTGCTCTAGGTAAAGGCGTTTGTGGTGAATCTGCTGAAAAACGTGAAACATTGATTGTAGATGATGTGACTAAGCATGATAATTACATTGCTTGTGATAGCGCAGCCATGTCTGAAATTGTTGTTCCAATGGTTAAAGATGGAAAGTTGGTTGGTGTTCTGGATTTGGATTCTAGCTTAGTAGCAGATTATGATGCCATTGACCAAGAATACTTGGAAAAATTTGTTGCTATATTATTGGAGAAAACATTCTTTAACTTTGATATGTTTGGAGTAGAAGGTTAATGTATCAAGCACTTTATCGGAAATATCGTAGCCAAGCCTTTGATGAGATGGTTGGCCAAGAGGTTATTTCGACGACTTTGAAACAAGCTGTCGCGTCTAAGAAAATTAGCCATGCTTATCTTTTTTCTGGGCCTCGTGGAACTGGTAAAACTTCTGCGGCGAAAATTTTTGCTAAGGCAATGAACTGTCCTAATCAAGTAGATGGGGAGCCTTGTAATCATTGTGATATCTGTCGTGATATTACAACTGGTAGTCTAGAAGATGTCATTGAAATTGATGCTGCTTCAAATAATGGGGTTGATGAAATTCGTGACATTCGTGATAAATCTACCTATGCTCCAAGCCGAGCGACATATAAAGTTTATATCATTGACGAGGTTCATATGTTATCAACGGGGGCTTTCAACGCTCTCTTGAAGACTTTGGAAGAGCCTACTGAAAATGTTGTGTTCATTTTGGCTACGACAGAACTGCACAAGATTCCAGCGACCATTTTATCCCGTGTGCAACGATTTGAATTTAAGTCCATTAAGCAGGCTGCTATTCAGCAACATTTGGCAGGGATTTTAACCAAAGAAGGTATTTCTTATGACGATGATGCTCTGGTGATTATTGCTCGACGTGCTGAAGGAGGAATGCGTGATGCTCTCTCGATTCTTGATCAGGCATTAAGCTTAGCACCAGATAATCAAGTGACAGTTGCCATTGCTGAAGAAATTACGGGATCCATTGGACTTGTGGCACTTGATGATTATGTCGCAAATATTCGTCAACATCAGGTGACAGAGGCGCTTGATAACTTGGAGACTCTCTTTGACAGTGGTAAATCCATGAGTCGCTTTGCGACGGATTTATTGACTTACCTTCGTGATTTGCTAATTGTTCAAACTGGTGGACAAGCCAATCGTCAGACGGAGCAGTTTACCGAAAATCTGAATATTCCTCAAAGTCAGCTATTTGCTATGATTGATACGGTTACGACTAGCTTGCCTGAGATTAAAACAGGTACACATCCTAAGATTTATGCAGAGATGATGACCATTCGTTTAGGGAACAATAGCAAAGCAGTTCAAACGGAGATTCCAGAAAACTTAGAAGCAGAGCTTAGTCAGCTACGTTCAGAGATCGCGGAGCTGAAAAAGCAATTATCACAAGGTATTGCAAGTCCTAGCTCTGCCATTTCTCCGAAACCTCAAACCAAGAAAAGTGCTGTCGCCTTCAAAGTAGATCGAGTCAAAATCATAACAATCATGGAAGAAACAGTTGCCGATAGCCAACGCTCGCGTGAGTATCTAGAGGCACTAAAGGGCGCGTGGAATGAGATTTTGGACAGCATCTCTCCGCAGGACAGGGCCTTATTGATGGGCTCAGAGCCAGTTCTTGCCAACTCTGAAAATGCGATTTTAGCCTTTGATGCTGCCTTTAATGCAGAACAAGCCATGAAGCGAGAAAATCTCAATGCTATGTTTGGTAATATTATGAGTAAAGCAGCAGGCTTTTCTCCGCAAATTATGGCAGTGCCACGCCAAGACTTCAATGAGATTCGTGCAGAATTTGCTCAAAAAATGAAAGCACAACGTGCAGAACAAGAAGAAACTGTAGATGAAGAGCCAGCACTTCCAGAAGAATTTTCTTACTTAGCAGATAAAGTTGAGATTGTGGAAGATTAAGAGAATAGATGAGGCTAGAAAAAGCTTAAAAACAGAGAATGGCTTAGAGCACGACAAACGCATGAAGAAAATATCGCTTTCAGATAACGATTTTTCATAAAAAGATATATTTTTAACCATGAAATTTTGTTATAATATAGACGAAAAAGAGGCTGAATCGATGTATGTATGTAAATGTCGTGAAAATATTTTGAAAAAATGCATGTAGCTAGAAAATGGTTACATGCATTTTCTTCATGCGTTTGTCCTGTGACTTAGAGTGACGTTTCTTGACACATCACTCTAAGCCGTTTTATATTGTTTACTTTCTTTATTGCAAGACTAACATTTAAGTTTTTGCCAGCTTCATTTATTAGTGTGACTAAGAAATGATAATTTTTAGTAGATACCTTTAATAGAGATTGTGATTATCTAACAACGATAATCATTTCTTCAAAAAAGAACAGTGGAGCAATAATTTTACTTTTCATGTGAAAATACTCACTTTTGTTTTTCTTTATTGTATGATATCATAAAATTAAAAAGTATTCCCATATATGCTTATTGGAGGTGTATGATGAAAAAATTTGGAGAAATTTTTAAAAAGTTTCGAGAATCTAGAGGATTACGATTAAAAGATGTTGCAAAGGCTGGTATATCAATCTCCCAGCTATCTCGATTTGAAAAAGGAGAGACAGATTTAACCATTTCTAAGTTTATGGCTATTTTAGATGAGATTAACATGCCAATTGATGAATTTATGTATGCGGTGCATGATTTTCATAGGGATGAACTGAATGAACTCTTGTCAAAAGTTCGGCATTTTGTATCAACTCACGATATTGAAGGCATGAAAAAGCTTCTATATTCACAGATGGAATCGGAGAATAAAAGGGGTAAATTTTATCAACTCAATATGATTTTATTGAAAATTCGTTTGCAAGATTTATCAGGAGAAGCTTATTATAATCAAAAGGATTTGGACGATTTAACCGACTATTTGTTTAGTGTGGAATATTGGGGATATTATGAATTGTTGATTTTTTCAAATACTTTAGATGTCCTAAAACATGATGTTTTCATGGTTTTGGCTAGAGAAATGATCCGGCGCTCAGATTTTTATAAAGAAATTCCTAATAATAGGCGTTTAATTTCCACAATGCTATTAAATGGGTATATCACCTGTATTGAAAGAGGAAAGTTACTTGATGCCTTGTATTTTGAAAAGCAATTAAATCAGTGTTTTTTCATTGAGACAGAAATTTATGAGCGCTTGGTTTTCCAGTATGCTAAACATTTTTATGACTATCGCGAATCGGGTAACCAAGATGCCATTGTAGGGATGCAAAAATGTATTGAAGCGATGGTGTTAGCTGGGAGTGATCAATTGGCACAGATTTATCGTAAGCATTTAGATAAATTGTAGTAATACGCAGATATGGGAAAAATTTTTAGTGGAAGTTGAGAGTGATATACTTAAAGGGATTAGCCATTGATTGCTTTCACTGGTTGTGTCTAGGTGGTTTAATTCGGAGGAAATATCATGAAACTATTATCTTATCTTGGAAAATTCAAGTATGTCGCCCTTCTTATCTTTATTCTGGGTGGCTTTGCTAGTATTTTACAGTCACTCGTGATTAAAAAGGTTATTGCGATTGATACGATATCTGATTTTAATTCTTTGTGGAAACTCTTTGCTGTGGGTTTATTGACCTATTTGGTATTCTATGGTCTAGAGTTTGGAGCAAATGTAGTTTACGATATGTCTTGTAAACGGATGATGCTAATCTTGCGTAAAAAATTGGCGAGAACAGTCTTACTATCTAGTGAGAGCATAGACCAACATGAGGCAACCAATTTTCTGAGCCAAGACCTAGAGTTTTTCTATGATAATTATGTGACGCAGGTTATGCGTTTGCCCAAAAATGGAATGCTTTTCCTTGTAGTGTCTATTTATTTAATCAGCTTAAATCCAACGTTAGCATTGTTATTTATTCTAGGCTCGTTGTTGCGTCCCTTACCTCAGTTGTCTTTGACGAAACTTACGGATTCTCTGGGAAAGAAGCAGAGCGAGGAGCGAGAACATTCGATGGCTTTACTGATGGATTATGTTAATGGTGGAAGTACTTTATTACATCATCAGGCTTTTGAGACTACCTATGGTAAACTTAAAAACCAAGTAATAACCTACGAAACAGCTCGTCGCAATTATTATTACTTGTCTAATTTTCTCTTTTTCTGTAATGGATTGACGCAATTTTTGGGCCGTGTTTTGCCAGTTGGTATTTATTTCTTATTTCCAAATACGTTTGGTCATATTCCCGTATCTTCTCTTGTAGCCATGTTTATTGCTTCAAGTAGTTTGTCCAGTCCTCTTCAAAATATGATGTATGCGACATTTAGTATGCAGGCTGCCAACTCGATCAAAACAAAAATCTATGAGTTAATGGATAAGCATGTTGATAAAGCAGAAGTTCCATACATTCCTGATTTTAAAGCTCTGACTTTGCAAAATATCACAAAATCCTATGGAGAGAAATCCATTTTTAAAGAGTTTTCCTATACCTTTGAAAAAGGGAAAAAATATTTGATTAAGGGAGCCAGTGGACGAGGAAAAACGACCTTACTAAATATCATCAAGGGTGAGACTGTAGATTCTGGAAAAGTTGCTCTTGTGACAAATGACAATCAAGTCTTTGAGACTTACCAAGCTAATATCGGGATGGTGAATCAATCGCCTTTTCTCTTTAATGGAAGTCTAGAAGAAAATATCTGTCTGAATCAGACTTTTTCCCGTGAAGAAATGACCAAAGTATTAAAGCAAGTTCATTTGCTTGAAGAATTCCCTGAAGGCTTAGATTTCCAAATTGAAAATAATGGTAGTAATGTTTCAGGTGGTCAGCGTGTCAGGATAGAATTGGCACGATTTTTACTCCGTCAAAAGGATATTTTGCTTTTGGATGAAGTGGCTGCTGCTTTGGATAAAGACAATGCTCGTAGAGTAAGAGAGTTGATTTTTTCACTTCCGATGACCATTATTGAAGTGGCTCACCATGTAGATGAAGTGTTCAGTTATGATGCTGTGATAGAATTGTAGGTGATGAGATGTTTAAGTATTTTAATAAATTTTTGGTGACTTTAGCCCTCATCTCCAGTGTTTTAAACAGTTTTGTCTTTCTCATTGAACCATTAATGACAGACAAAATTTTCGACCTTACAGCGTTAAATAGCTGCAAAGAGATATGGGATTTTTTGGTCTATGGACTGACACTCTATTTGCTCTTATATGCTGTCATGTTTATTGCCAATCTCTTACTGAACCAGATAATGACCATTGGTTGTGGCAACATTCGACTTAGTCTCTATCAGCAGTTGATGTTAGGTCATCAGAAAATGGGCAATGATAAGAAAATTTCGCTATTGACACAGGATGTCGAATATTATCTCTGGAACCATATTAGCCCTAGTGTTCTCCTTGTTGCACATATTAGTAATTTCCTCTTACTTAGTATCTACCTCTTGTCCAAAAATATACCGATTGGTTTGCTGTTTATTGCCTGTGCCTTTCTTTTCTTAGTTGTTCAACTTAGAATTAGTAAAATAGCAGAGCAAAAAGGGGGCGAACAAGCCGCAGAAAGACAGAAATTACTGAGTTCATTGAGTGATACGATTGCTGGAAGGTCAACATTGGCTCAGAATCAAGCCCTTTCTCCTAGTTTTAAAGTGCTTCAAAAACAATCAGCATACTATGAAAAGTCACGGCAAACATTTGGGATTTATCAATCTTTCTTTGCCTTTTTAGCCAATCTGATGCTCTTTGTGTCTCAATTCTTACCAATCTTTTTGGGCCTGGTTTTGATGACAGTAGGGACAGATTTGAGAACGACTGACCTGATTGCGATGTTTATTGCGGCAACACGTCTGGAACAACCTTTGATGAATATCATTAACGATATTTTTAGGCTCAAAGGAGCAAAGGCTATTTCTGATAAATTCGATCAAATATTGGCACAGGATATCCCTAACGTTCAGACAAATTCAGTATCTACTAAAAGTTTCGAAGCGTTAGCATGTCATCAATTGACCAAATCTTTTGCAGGTAGGGTGCTATTTTCTAATTTCTCTTATCGCTTTGAAAAAGGGAAGAAATACTTGATTAAAGGACCAAGTGGCTCTGGAAAATCGACTCTCTTTAAGTTGATGTTACAAGAATTAATTCCAGACAAAGGCGGGCTAACGATAGTACTTGATGACGGTCAGGTGATGAAAGATTACCAACAGCGAATCGGTTTAATTGCTCAGTCACCTTATCTCTTTAATGATAGCATTCGATATAATTTGACGCTAGGAGCTGAATTTTCCGATGCCCTATTATTGGAAAAGCTAGAGCAGGTAGGTTTGACGTCTGAGTTTGATGATATTTTAGAGTATCAAATTGCTAATAATGGCGAAAATATTTCTGGTGGACAACGGGCACGGCTTGAAATTGCACGCAGTCTGATTAGACAAAAAGATGTCCTTCTTGCAGATGAAGTGACAGCTCCGCTTGATGCTGAAAATGCCAAGAACATTCGAAATCTGCTATTTAATCTACCAGTCACTGTTATTGAAATCGCCCACCATATTGATGATGATTTTGTCTATGATGGAGAAATTGAGTTAACATCATACAAAAAAGCCTAAAATCCTTGGTCGGATGTGACCAAATTTTAGGCTTTTTGATTTGAATTATAGTTATTACCACGACGTTAAGCTAACTTCCCCACTAGAAATTTCCATCATGCCACCAGAATCTAATTCAACAAGGAGGCCACCGTTTGGAGTAATATCTTGGGCAATTCCTGAATAATCCTGCCCGTTTTGTGTGAAAGTGACATGTCTATCTAATACTAATGATTTATCACGGTAGACCTTGTACAAATCATGTTCTGGAATGGTTGAAAAGATATGCCAGATTTCACTAATGAGATCGTTTCGTGTAATCGTAGGCAAATCATCTGAAAAGAGGCTACCAGCTTTCTGCTTGAGATCGTTTGGAATACCTTTAAGATGGAAATTAATCCCTACACCAATGATAACATCTGTAATAGTACCAGTCTCAATTGAGGAAACGGCCTCTGTTAAGATACCAACAATTTTTTTACCTTCAAAATAAATATCGTTGACCCATTTGATATCACAATCTTTACCGGTTAGGCGGTGAATGGCTCGGACTGTTGCACTTGCTACCATGAGCGTATAGGTCGGTAGTTGATCAAAGGCTACATTTGGTTTAATGTGCAAACTCATGTAAATGCCCCCATTTTTTTCAGCAAAAAATTGGCGCCCCATTCGCCCACGAGCTGCGGTTTGATTACCCGCCAGATAGAGTCTAGGAGAGGAGTTCCCACTGTCCATACCTTGCTTGGCATCTAATTGGGTAGAAGCGCTGCTTTGCACAAAAGTCACAGGAAGACCGGTTTGGGAAGTGATTTTATCTGGAATCAAGAGGTCACCAGATACCCAGCGATAGCCTTTTCCTTTGCTGGTTTCTATCGTAATGCCTTGTTCTTCAAGAGTTTTTATAGCTTTCCAAATGGCTGTGCGAGACACTTGCAAGGATTGAGCTAGACTTTCACCGGTAATAAAGTCTTTTTTCTCGTAAAGTGCCTCAAAAATTTTTTCGTATGTTTTCATAAGTCTAGTATAGTATAAAAAGATTGATTTTGGTAGTTTTTAATGAGAAGATTTTAATAGCCAAAATGAGTTATCTATGTTAGAATAATAACGTTATTAAGTCCCGAAAAGGTAGTTGTATGCTAGTGATTGTTTCCTCTGTTGTGAGACTTCAACTGTTTTATAGCTAGTGCTTTGTAACCTAGTAACGCGTAGTGTTCTTTATCGTTCAAGGAGACCTACGAGATTTTTATTAAAGGGGGACATTTTTATGTCAGAACGTAAACTTTTCACGTCTGAGTCAGTTTCGGAAGGACATCCGGATAAGATTGCAGACCAAATTTCAGATGCGATTTTAGATGCGATTTTAGAGCAAGATCCAGAAGCACACGTTGCAGCAGAAACAGCTGTTTATACAGGTTCTGTTCATGTTTTTGGTGAAATTTCTACGACAGCTTATGTGGATATTAACAAGGTTGTTCGTGAGACGATTGCTGAAATCGGTTATAACAATGCAGAATATGGCTTTGCGGCAGATTCTGTTGGCGTACATCCGTCGTTGATTGAACAATCACCAGACATTGCCCAAGGGGTTAATGAAGCTCTTGAAGTACGTGATGGGGAAAAAGATGAACTTAGCTTGATTGGTGCAGGTGACCAAGGTCTTATGTTTGGTTTTGCCATTGATGAGACACCAGAATTAATGCCACTTCCGATTTCATTATCGCACCAATTGGTTCGTAAATTAGCTGAGCTTCGTAAATCAGGTGCCATTTCATACCTTCGTCCAGATGCAAAATCTCAAGTTACAGTGGAATATGATGAAAATGATCAACCAGTGCGCGTGGACACAGTTGTTATCTCTACGCAACACGATCCAGAAGCAACAAACGAGCAAATTCGTGAAGATGTGATTAACCAAGTCATTAAAGCTGTTATTCCAACAGAATATCTTGATGAAGACACAAAATTCTTTATCAACCCAACAGGACGCTTTGTTATCGGTGGACCTCAAGGAGATTCTGGTTTGACAGGACGTAAAATCATTGTGGATACTTACGGTGGTTATTCTCGTCACGGTGGTGGTGCTTTCTCTGGTAAGGATGCTACTAAAGTTGACCGCTCTGCTTCTTATGCGGCACGTTACATCGCTAAAAATATCGTAGCAGCAGGTCTCGCTAAGAAAGCAGAAGTTCAATTGGCTTATGCTATAGGTGTGGCTCATCCAGTATCTGTGCGTGTAGATACTTTTGGTACGGCGACAGTTTCTGAAGCTGCTTTGGAAAAAGCGGTGCGTGAAAACTTTGACCTCCGTCCAGCAGGTATCATTAAGATGCTTGATCTTAAACGCCCAATCTATAAACAAACAGCAGCTTATGGACACATGGGACGTACAGATATCGACCTTCCATGGGAAAAATTGGATAAGGTAGATGCTCTGAAAGCAGCAGTAGCAAATTCATAATGTTTTGAATAAAAATAATAGAGACTGAATATTACTTCGGTCTCTATTCTATTTTTAAAGCGTTATCAATCAAGAAATAACTGTTGACTTGTGCATGAAATTACGATATGATATTAAAAATATACTAAAAATTAGAGGTATACTATGAAAAAAGTAACGAAGATTTGGTGGCAAATGAGTCTTATTAAGAAAATTGGGATTGGTGCTATTCTAGGCATTATCCTAGGAGTTCTTCTTCCGTCGTTAACGGTCATTAGTTTATTTGGCACCCTATTTGTAGGAGCTCTGAAAGCTATCGCACCTTTACTAGTATTTTGCTTAGTAGCACATGCCTTGTCACATGCTAGACAGGGACAAAAAACAAATATGAAAACAATCATTGCCCTATATTTATTTGGTACTTTTGTAGCAGCTTTGGTAGCAGTAGTAGCGAGTTTTCTTTTCCCGATGAAATTAGTCTTATCAACTGCAGCAATGGCAACAGATATTGCCCCACCACAAGGGATTGCAGAGGTATTTGAGACCTTGCTCTTAAAAATTGTGGACAATCCAGTCAATGCTTTGGTAACAGCAAATTATATCGGTGTCCTTTCATGGGCGGTTGTCTTTGGCTTAGCCTTTCGTCATTCCAATAAACAGACTAAGGAATTGTTAGAAACATTGGCGACGGTAACTTCCAAGGTCGTTACTTGGATTATTAACCTAGCGCCATTTGGAATTATGGGACTTGTTTTTGCGACTGTAGCAGACAATGGCTTAAAGTCCTTGAAAGATTATGCTCTTTTACTGGTCGTCTTAGTTGGTAGTATGGCGTTTGTGGCTCTTATCGTGAATCCATTGATTGCATTTGTCATGATGCGTACCAATCCTTTCCCATTGGTTTTCCAATGTTTACGTGAAAGTGGTGTCACAGCCTTTTTTACAAGGAGCTCTGCAGCCAATATTCCAGTTAATATGAAACTTTGTGAAAAACTAGGACTCGACCCTGACACTTATTCGGTTTCTATCCCACTTGGTGCTACCATTAATATGGCAGGAGCGGCTGTCACCATTAATGTCCTAACAATGGCTGCTGTTCATACTTTGGGAATCACCATTGATTTTGGATCAGCTTTGCTTTTATCAGTAGTAGCAGCCCTATCAGCAGCAGGAGCGTCAGGTGTAGCAGGAGGATCTCTGCTTCTCATCCCAGTGGCATGTAGCCTCTTTGGTATTCCAAACGATATTGCCATGCAAGTTGTAGGTGTCGGATTTGTCGTTGGCGTTATCCAGGATTCCTGTGAAACTGCTCTTAACTCATCAACAGACGTTTTATTCACGGCTGTAGCAGAAAAATCAGCGTGGAAGAAATAAAGGAAGCTCACCTCAAATTCGAGGTGAGTTTGTGTTTATAAAAACGAACCTCTCACTTAGAGTTTGTCTCTAAGTCTGAGATGGTTCGTTTTTTATGTTATCATTTAGGAGCTGAAAAGTTTTTGGACTCAATATTTCTAATATCAACTATTTTGAGAAGTGAAGTAGTCTGTACTTATGACAAAAAATTAAAGAGACTGGAAAATTTCCAGCCTCAATCACTCGCTAAAAACAAAGGCACGAGTGCTATATTTGTGATCTACTAGACCTTTTCAGCCTCACGCTTGAAGATAAAGAAACGTGAGGGACATATTGTGATGTAGTATCTAAATTTTACATTAATCTTACTTCATAGTAGGGAATAGAAGTACATCACGAATAGTTGTGGTATCTGTTAGCAACATGCAGAGGCGGTCGATACCGATACCAAGTCCACCTGTTGGTGGCATACCGTATTCAAGGGCTTCAACGTAGTCGTAGTCGATACCTGTGGCTTCATCGTCACCGAGTGCTTTGGCAGCAGCTTGGGCTTCAAAGCGTGACAATTGGTCGATTGGGTCGTTCAACTCAGTGAAGGCATTTCCGTACTCTTTAGTCATGATAAAGAGTTCGAAGCGGTCTGTGAAGCGTGGATCTTTATCATTTTTCTTAGCCAGTGGTGAGACTTCTACAGGATGTCCGTAGACAAAAGTTGGTTGGATAAGCGTTTCTTCAACGAATTCTTCAAAGAAGGCATTGATGATGTGACCAATAGAAGTGAAGTGTTTTTCAACTGGAACGTGTTTTTCTTTGGCAATAGCGATAGCTTCTTCGACAGTCATTTCTTGCCAGAAGTCAACGCCTGCGATTTCTTTAACCGCATCGACCATGTGAACGCGTTTGAAGGGTTCATGGATATTGATTTCAGTGCCTTGATAAATCACTGGCTCATCACCTTTAACGGCTTTGGTAACATGTTGGATGATACCTTCTGTCAAGTCCATGATGTCAAGGTAGTCAGCGTAGGCTTGGTAAACCTCGATAGAAGTGAACTCAGGGTTGTGGGTCGCGTCCATCCCTTCATTACGGAAGATACGTCCGATTTCATAAACGCGTTCCATACCACCAACGATAAGACGTTTCAAGTGCAATTCAGTTGCAATACGAAGCACCATGTCAATGTTTTGCGCATTGTGGTGAGTGATAAATGGACGAGCAGCAGCACCACCAGCTTCATTGTGAAGGACAGGCGTTTCCACTTCTAGGAAACCAAGTCCGTCAAGGTAACGACGCATTTCAGAAATCACTTTTGAACGTGTTACGAAACGTTCAAAGCTTTCACGATTTGAAATCAAATCAAGATGGCGTTTGCGATAAATCGTTTCAACATCGGTTAAACCGTGGAATTTTTCAGGAAGTGGGCGAAGAGCTTTTGACAAGTGAGTGAGTTTTGTCGCTTTAATAGAAAGCTCACCCATATCGGTACGCATCACTTCACCTTCAACACCAAGGAAGTCCCCAAGGTCTGCTTTTTTGAAGATTTCGTAATTTTCTTCACCAACAGCGTCTTTACGCACGTAAATCTGAATTTGGCCTTCGCGGTCTTGGATGTGGGCAAAACCAACTTTCCCCTTACCACGCTTGGTCATCATACGACCAGCAATCGTAGCCGTTTCACCAAGGTCATGCAACTGGTCTTTATCTTTATCAGCATAGAGTTCTTTTAATTCTGCTGAGTTATGGCTACGCTCAAAGCGTTTTCCAAATGGATCAATACCTTGTTCAGCAAGGGCCGCCATTTTTTCACGGCGAACAATCTGTTGATCATTTAATTCTTCAATATGTTCGTTTGACATGTCATCCTCCAATAGATATTCTTACCTATTTTACCATAAAAATTAAGAGAATACACGTATTTTTCCACGATTTAAGTGTTTGAAAATGTTGGGTAATTTCCCAAAGTAATTTCCACTTTAGCTTTCGAAGTGGAAATTAGTCTAAAACGGATTTTTATGGTGGAATTAAGTCTGAGACGTTTGTGTTAGAAATGAGTCCTTACTATGACAAAATATAAACACCTTACCCTCTCAGACCGCAATGACATCCAACTTGGCTTAGAACGTGGAGAAACCTTCAAAGCCATTGGACAAACTATCCTAAAAGATCCTACTACCGTTTCCAAAGAGGTCAAACGTAACAGACAGGTCAGAACCTCTACCAGTGATGGGCTTCCTTGCCCTCTCATTGATAAATCCCCATTTGTCTGTAACGGATGTCCTAAGAGAAGACAAAATTGTGGCTACAAGAAAATCTTCTACCTCGCTAAACAGGCTCAAAAACAATACGAACAAACCCTCGTTGAGGCTCGAGAAGGAACACCTCTCAACTCTCAAACGTTCTGGGATATGGATAAAGTCATTTCTGATGGTGTGAAAAAGGGACAACACATCTATCACATCCTTAAAACGCATAACCTTGATGTCAGTTCCTCAACCGTCTATCGACACATCCGTAAAGGATACCTTTCTATCGCTCCTATTGATCTGGCTAGAGCTGTAAAATTCAAAGAAAGGCGCAAATCTATCCTGCCTTCTATCCCTAAAGAAGCTAAAAAAGGGCGTTCTTATGAGGACTTCCAAAACTACCTGACACATAGACAACTGACCTCTTGGCTTGAAATGGACACCGTTATTGGACGGGTTGGCGGAAAAGTATTACTCACCTTCAATTTGTCTTTCTGTAACTTTATCTTCGCTAGACTTCTGGACAATAAAACCGCTCTTGAGGTCGCTAAACACTTCTATGTCATCAAGAACACACTTTATGAGGCTGATAGAAATTTCTTCGATGTTTTCCCTATCATTCTTACAGATAATGGCGGAGAATTTGCCAGAGTTGATGACATCGAGATGGATATCAGAGGTGAGATTAAACTATTCTTTTGTGACCCTAATCGCTCTGACCAGAAAGGAAAAATTGAGAAAAATCACTCCCTTATTCGCGATATTCTACCAAAGGGAACTTCTTTTGATAACTTAACTCAGGACGATATCAACCTAGTCTGTTCTCATGTCAATAGCGTGAAACGCGCTGCTTTGAATGGGAAATCAGCTTATGAGCTCTTTACCTTTACCTATGACGAAGAACTGGCTAAACTTCTTGGCATTTCCTTAATTCCCGCAGAAGACGTCTGTCAGTCCCCAAAATTACTCCAACATAAATTCTAAAAACTAATCTAAATATAAGCCACTCAAACGTCTCACACTAACTTCCACCATAACGGAACTTAATCTGAAACGCTTTCAGATGAGGGGATTTTGTGTACCCTTTTTTCACCTAAATTCGCCTAAAAATGCAATAAAATCAACCATTATAAAAACCAGTGGAACTTACCCTGACACGGATTTCCACTGGTTGTTAGAGGTTTTATCAGATTAACTTCCACTTTAACAGACGGTGGAAGTTAGTTTGGGAATTTAGCTTTGAAAATGTTGAAAATATTGAAAAATGAGATGAAACATTGTATAATTGAAACCATAGTGATAAATCTTTAAGAAAAGAGACTGTAATGATAACTTCCATTGTATTTGACGTTGACGATACGATTTACGATCAGCAAGCCCCTTATCGTATAGCGATGGAGAAGTGTTTTCCTGATTTTGATATGAGCAAGATGAATCAGGCCTATATTCGTTTCCGTCATTATTCAGATGTTGGTTTCCCCCGTGTAATGGCGGGCGAGTGGACGACTGAGTATTTCCGCTTTTGGCGTTGCAAAGAGACCCTTTTAGAATTTGGGCATCGTGACATTATGGAAGAAGAAGGCAATCATTTCCAAGAGGTCTATGAGCGTGAGCTTGAAAATATTACCATGCTTGATGAAATGCGTATGACCCTTGATTTTCTCAAGTCAAAAGGTGTCCCAATGGGGATTATTACAAATGGTCCGACTGAGCATCAGTTGAAAAAAGTTAAGAAGTTGGGGCTCTATGAGTATGTAGATCCTAAGCGTGTTATTGTCAGTCAAGCAACTGGTTTCCAAAAACCAGAAAAAGAGATTTTTAACCTTGCAGCAGAGCAGTTTGATATGAATCCACAGACAACCCTTTATGTTGGTGATTCTTACGATAATGACATCATGGGAGCGCATAATGGTGGTTGGCACTCAATGTGGTTTAACCATCGTGGACGGACTTTGAAGCCTGGAACCAAACCAGTTTATGATGTAGCGATTGATAACTTTGAACAACTCTTTGGTGCTGTAAAAGTCCTCTTTGACTTGCCAGATAATAAATTTATCTTTGACGTTAACGATAAGAAAAATCCTATTTTAGAAATGGGGATTAATAACGGTCTTATGATGGCAGCCGAACGTCTTTTGGAAAGCAATATGTCTATTGACAAGGTTGTTATCCTATTGCGTTTGACGAAGAATCAAGAGAAAATTTTACGCTTAAAATATGTGAAATAAGAGTCTAGCTAAGCTAGGCTTTTTTCAATATTTTAAAAGCAATCGATTGCTTTATTTTAAGTTAAATTTTCTAGATTAACAGTATAAAAAGTAAAAATAAAATTATAAAACCAATGGAAAACGATTGCATAATTTGAAATAAGTGCTATAATGTATGTACTATCATAACATTTACTTTAAGGAGAGTTAATATGTTTTTTAACCCTAAAAAACAAGGACGTTCCTACCCAGAAAAACGAGATGTTTTCAGCATTCGTCGTTTAAAAGTAGGCGTCGCTTCTGTTACGATTGCCTCAGCTCTTTTTCTAGGAACAACAGTCGGAAATAGAACGGTATCAGCAGATGTTTTAGTCGAAGATACTGAGACTGTTGTTGTACCCAAGGAAGAAGTACCAGTAACAACTGATACGAAGACTTCAAATCAGACAGGTAATGAGACATTGCAACCTGTTACATCTGAAACAGTTGATGAGCAAGTAACTCCTGTGGAAACGAGTGCAATCTCTATAGAGGAACCAGTTGCAGTGATAACTCCAGAAGAGTTAGAAGCGGTACCTGCTAAAACTCCTGAGACAGTTTCAGTCACTCCCTTAAACAGGGCTAGTGAGACACCTCAAGAAAAGGCAACTCCAATTGAAAAGCAGCATATCCGATTGCATTTTGAAGGCTTGGAAGAGGATAATATTTCCTCTTACGGACTTTGGACGTGGGGAGCAGTTGCAGAGCCATCAGATGGTAACAAATGGCCAACAGATGTCGAACCTTTTGTTGCAACTCAAAAAGATGACTTTGGCTATTACATTGACGTTAAACAAAGCGAGACACCAGGAAAAATTGGTTATCTCCTGCTAAAAAATGGTGAAAAAGTAGGCGATGGCGACCGTGAGATCACCCCTCTAGCGACAGAAATGAATGAAGCCTGGATTCGTTCAGATTTTACAACCTATAGCTACCAGCCATTGGCAGATGACAATCTGCTTCGCTTGCACTACAAGCGTGAGGATGGAAAATACGACGGATGGGGTGTCTGGGCTTGGGGTGATACATCAGCTTCATTTGAAAAATGGCCGAGCGATGCCTTAGATTTCACTGGGCGTGATGATAAAGGTGTTTATCTAGATATTCCTCTTTCAAAAGGCAAAGCTTCAAATATTGGCTTTTTACTCGTTAATCAAAAAGATGATCAAGCACCGGGAAATAAAACAAAAGACCTAGCATTTGCTGATCGTGAAAATCACAGTCATATCTTTATTACAGCAGGTGATGACGCTGTCTATACAAATCCGTATGGTGTTGCAACACAGACCACACAAGATTTCAGTAAGGCAACACCTGGTCAAGGTGGCATCACAGTCTCAGCTAGTAGTTACCGACCATTCCACTACAATGAAACAGGTCTCATTGACCTTTCTGTTACCAATCCTAATCAGGTAAAAGTAACACGCATGGAGGTTGATACAAAAGCTATTGGTGGTGGTGTGATTGAAGTATCAAGTGAACTTAATCGCGTTACGATTACGGCCTCTTCAACCACGGTAGCAGGCAATTATGAGTTACCAGTGCGAGTTTATGATGAAAATAATGGTTACTATGATACCAAGGTAACTGTGACTGTTAAAGAGCGTAACAAAGCAAAAGGTGAGCGCGACTGGGACGAGCAAGTCATCTATTTTATGGTGACGGATCGTTTTAACAATGGGGATTCTTCTAATGATGATGCTAAAGTGCTGTCATCTGTAAAAAATAAAGCGGGTGCTTATCAAGGTGGCGATTTTAAAGGTGTTACGAATAAGTTAGATTATTTGAAGCAACTAGGGGTATCTTCAATTTGGATTACACCAATTGTTGAAAATGTTTCTGAAAATTTTGGAACAGAAAAAGATGGTGAATACTATGCTTACCATGGTTATTGGGCTAAAAATTTTGAAAAATTGAACCCACATCTAGGAACTTTAAAAGACTTCCACACCTTGATTGATGAAGCTGCAGCGCGTGGTATCAATATCATCGTTGATGTGGTGTTGAATCATCCTGGTTACGGAACAACTGAGCAGTTTTCAGGGTTAGTTAGAAAACCAGAAGAAGAAATTTCAGGAGATGACCAAAAAGGCTCCTTGTCAAACCTTCCTGATTTTAAAACAGAAGAAATGGCTGTGCGTCAACAATTGGTCAACTGGCAAACCGCATGGTTAAAAACAGCAACGACACCAAAAGGAAATAGCATCTATGGTTTTCGTGTTGACACGGTGAAACATGTTGATGATGTGACCTGGCAACATTTTAAAAATGAATTGGCTCTAAAAGACCCGGACTTCCATTTAGTTGGAGAATCTTGGGGAGCAAACTATAAAGACACTAAGGGTGATTTAGGAACAGGAACTATGGATAGCCTTCTTGACTTTGGCTTTAAAGAGATTGCTAAATTGGCTATTGGTGGACGGCTAAAAGCTGCTAATGAAGAGTTGAACGCTCGCAATGATGTGCTTTCTAGCAATTACACCTTGGCACAATTTCTAGGAAGTCATGATGAAGACGGGTTCTTGTATAGTATTGGCGGAGATGAAGGCAAGCTAAAACTAGCTGCAAGCCTTTTATTGACAGCTAAAGGTCAACCTGTGATTTATTATGGGGAAGAGTTGGGACAAAGCGGAGCTAATAACTGGCCAGTTTATGATAATCGTTATCTTTTTGATTGGGATAAGGTCGCAACAAGCTCAGTGCTCAGCCATTACCAAAAACTTCTTGCCTTTCGAAATGCGCATAGTGAATTGATGGCAAGAGGTAATCGTTCAACAGTTGCTGCCAATGATAACCAGCAATGGCTTTTAGCAAAACGTGAGACAGATAAAGACGCTGCCTACATGCTCTACCAATTAAAAGACCAAGTACAAACCTTGCAGTTAGAAGTCAGTGAACAAGCAATAGTCACAGATGCCTATGGTCAGAAATCTTATCAAGCGACTCAAGATAGTTCAGGAAAATGGTTTGTTACGGTAGAGGTTCCAAGCCTTTCAGATGGTGGTACGATGCTTTTGACCACAAGCGCTGGAAACATTGTCGGAGTTACTAGTCCAACGACTGATGAAGCTCCAATTGCTGAAAATACCCTTCGTATTCACTTCAAGAAATTACCAAGTGATGATGTGAAATCACTTGGCTTATGGACTTGGGGTGATGTGGAAACACCTTCTGAAAAGGTAGCAGCTTGGCCAACAGGTGCGACAAGCTTCGTAGATGCTAAAGAAGACGATTACGGTTACTATCTTGATGTTAAATTGGTTGATGCTAACCGCTCCAAAGTTTCTTATCTGATTAACAATGTGGGTGGGGCTAACCTGACTGGGGATAAATCCATTGACATCATTAGTCAAGAGATGAATGAGGTTTGGCTAGACGAGGACTTCAAAGCCCACTATTATCGTCCACAGGCTAAAGGAACCATTCGTATCAATTATTTCCGTACAGATGGTAATTACGATAAGAAAGCCCTATGGTTGTGGGGCAGTGCAGCTTCATCAATAACAGATCGATTAGGTTCTTGGCCAAACGGTGTTGATTTTGAAAACAAAGGAAAATACGGTGTCTACATTGATGTGCCGTTGGCTAATTTTGATGAACTTGGTTTCTTACTTCTTGATGAAAGTAAGGATGGCAATGCTGCGAAAATCAATCCTAATAATTACAGTTTTAAAGATTTACAAACGCACACACAAATTTTCTTAAGAAATGAGGATCCAACCATTTATACCAATCCATATTTTACAAATCTTGTTCGTGTCACTGGTGCCACTCAATTAAGCCAAAGTCAGATTGAAGCAACCTTTAGCACCCTGGAAGAGATTGATAGCGCAAGCTTGTTGCAAGAGCTTAAAGTAACCAATCAAGCTGGTAACGCAATCGCTGTTACAGATGTTGAACTGGATACAGTAGGTAAAAAAGTTATTTTGACTGGTGATTTCAAGGAAAACTTGGCACCGTTTAAAGTGGCCTACCATTCAGATAGCGTGATGACACGCCAAAGTTGGCAGTATAAAGACGCTCTTTATGCCTATGATGGTGAGTTGGGGTCACGTGTTAAAAATGCTGGTAAAACAGTTGAGATGACCTTGTGGTCACCGAGTGCAGATGGCGTCTCTGTAGTTATTTATGACAAAGAAAATCAGACTAAAGTGTTAGGTGAAGTAGCCATGGTCGCTTCTGAAAAAGGAACTTGGCAATTATCACTGACTGAGCAAAATGATTTGGGCATTTCAGATTATCGTGGTTATTATTACCATTATAAGATTAGCCGAGATGGCAAAGAAATTCTTGTGTTAGACCCATATGCCAAATCGTTAGCGGCTTGGAACAGTGATTTGGCTAGTGATGATAATCCTGCGTCTAAAGTAGCTAAAGCGGCATTTGTAGATCCAAGTTCAATTGGGCCAAAAGTTAGCGAAGCTAAGATAAAAGGTTATACTAGTCGTGAAGATGCTATTATTTATGAAGCACATGTGCGTGACTTTACATCAGATCAAGCTCTTGAAGGGAAATTATCACATCCGTTTGGCACCTTTTCAGCCTTTATCGAAAAATTGGATTACCTTAAAGACCTTGGTGTGACCCACATTCAACTTCTACCAGTAATGAGTTATTATTTTATCAATGAACTGGCAACACGTGAACGTATGACGACGTACGATTCTAGTGATACCAACTACAACTGGGGATATGACCCACAAAGTTATTTTGCCTTGACAGGCGCCTATTCGACAGAACCTCAAAATGCTGAGAAACGCATTGCTGAATTTAAAGAGTTGGTCAATGCCATTCACGAACGTGGTATGGGGATTATCTTAGATGTCGTTTATAATCACACGGCAAAAGTCAATCTTTTTGAAGATTTAGAACCAAATTATTACCATTTTATGGATGCTGAAGGTAAGGCAAAATCAAGTTTTGGCGGTGGTCGTCTTGGAACAACACATCACATGAGTCGCAGAGTGTTGATTGATTCGATTAAGTATTTGGTATCTGAGTATAAAGTAGATGGTTTCCGTTTTGATATGATGGGGGATCATGATGCTGAAAGTATTGAACTAGCCTTTAAAGCTGCGCAAGCCATTAATCCAAACATCTTAATGCTGGGTGAGGGTTGGGTAACTTACACAGGTGACGCTAATGATGAGCGTCAACCAGCAGATCAAACATGGATGAAGTTGACAGATACCGTGGCCTCTTTTTCTGATGATATTCGTAACCAGCTAAAATCAGGGTATCCAAATGAAGGAACCCCTGCCTTTCTGACAGGTGGTGCGCGTGATATTAGAACAATCTTCAAAAATATTAAAGCGCAGCCAACGAATTTCACCGCAGACGATCCAGGTGATGTGATTCAATACATTGCAGCTCATGACAATTTGACCTTGTTTGACATCATTGCACAATCTATTAAGAAAGACCCATCAATTCCTAAGAATAATGCTGAAATTCACCGTCGCTTGCGTTTAGGAAATCTGTTGATTTTGACGTCTCAGGGCACACCATTTATCCACTCTGGTCAAGAGTACGGACGGACTAAGCAATTTAAGGATGAGGCCTATAAAGAGCCTGTTTCAGCAGAACTGGTACCAAATAAATCACATCTATTGACTGATAAGGATGGCAAACCATTTGTGTATCCTTACTTTATCCATGACTCCTACGATTCAACGGATGCCATTAACCATTTTGACTGGACAAAAGCAATCGATGCTCAGCTTTTCCCTGAAAATACAAAAAGTCAAGCATATACAAAAGGGTTGATTGCTTTAAGGAAATCAACAAATGCCTTCCGTCTCAAAGATTTGGCAAGTGTTGATAAACAGGTTACTTTGTTAACAATTCCTGGGGAAAATGGCATAGCAGAAAATGATTTGGTTATTGGCTATCAAGTAAAAGCAAGTAATGGTGATACCTATGCTGTTCTGGTAAATGCTGACGCTAAAGAACGAGTGATTACCTTGACAGATGATTTCAAGGCTCTGAGAGAAGCAGAAGTGATTGCCGATGGTGAACAAGCGGGTGTTATTGCGATTGATAATCCTGTTGGCATGGCATGGACAGAAAAAGGAATTCGCTTGAATGCTCTAACAGCAACCATTTTACGCCTGAAAGCTAAAAAAGATGAAACAACCTCTCTTGAATTAATAGATGCTGCTACGGGAGTACGTGTCTTGATAGGTGACAATGAAACTGTACCAGCTGCCGGGCTCAAAATTACTCACCTAGAACCAACAGCAGACCAGATACCATCAATCTTAAAAGGCATAGATTTTGATCTTTATGATATTGAAGTGGTAGATAGCACAGGTCGTGTTTTAGAGATAACGGCGCCAGCTCGCGTTTTCTTGCCAACTGACTCTGGTAAAAAAGTTAAAGCAGTTGTTTACTTACCAAATGGACAAACAGCAGAAGAGCTTAACTTTACAGAGGTTGTCTATGATAATCAAGTCGGTGTTGTCTTTACCGCAGAGCATTTTAGCCACTATGGTATCGTTTATCAGATGATGACTAACACTTCTGTGACGACACAAGATAACTCACAAAAACAAGAATTAGAGAAAGAACTATCTGATAATGGTTCACAACCAGTTCTAGAGCAAGTTTCTCAAGTTGTTTCTCGTAATGTAACTGAACAAGTGTCGCCTTCAGAAACGTTACCAAACACTGGAGACGACAATAGCATTTATCTTGCCTTAGCAGGATTAGCACAAGTACTAACACTAGGCGGTGTACTTGTCAAAAAACATCGACAAGATTAAAAATGAAATGTCTCAGTGACTATAAACAAAACTGAAGCTGGATTATTCGAAGCCACTGAAAAAGTAAGCATCTTAACTTGAATAATATTCATTCAAAATCAAAATTAGCAGTTTAAGTCAAATCAAGAACCAATAAATGGCTTGATTTACCAGAGCTTCTTTCGTCATGGTGGTATTCTTATCGAGAGTTTACTCTTGATAAGAACGGACTTTTTGAGACCTAGGCTCAAAAAGTAGCAATGAAACTCCGTAGGAGGTTGCTTGCGTCCGCACCTTTTTAGAAAGAAGCAAAAAAGTAATTTTTGAATTTGGTTAAGTATAAAAAGAAAAACCGAAGAATCTTTCTGTAATTGGAGCATGTCCCTCGGTTCTTTTTACCGAAATTATGACTTCCTTCCTACTCTAGTTTTTCTCTTATATGAGAAATGGATTATAACTGAAATTAGTTTATATAAAACTACGTATTTAAAGCTTAAACGAGTATAACAAATCGGACAAAAAATCTAGCTATGGAGATTTTTAGGTGTGATTTTGACAAGAGCCCATATTTGAGGTATAATACCCAAAACATCAATAAACCTTTAAGACGTCCAGAGAGGCGGCAAGGTTGGAAAATGTAGCAGAAAAAGTGTTCAGCTGTTTATTTTGGAGCTTGATGCAGTTGTTGATTAGAAACTTTAAAGTTGAGAGTGCACATTCTAATCAATGCTGCAGAGTTTGGTGTGAAATTGTTCTAGGGATAGTTTCAGCTAGAGCCTAAAAATAGATAGTAAAAGAGATCAATGTTTTCATATTGATTTTAATGATATTTTTACCTACTATCGACCTTGTCTCAATCACGGACAAGGTCTTTTTTGCATATAGAAAGTGAGGTTATTATGGGCTTTGATTATGATAAAGAGGTTATTTTAAAAGAAGTGATGACGATTGTTAGTCAGCGTGAAATTGCACCATCTATTTTTGAAATGATTTTAACAGGTGACTTGGTTCAACAGATGAAAGCAGGACAGTTTTTACATATACGTGTGCCAGATCCTTCAAAATTATTGCGTCGTCCTATTTCGATTTCTGAGATTGATAAGGAAAAGGGGCAAGTAACCATTGTTTATCGAGTTGAGCGTGCAGGGACAGCAATTTTATCTCAGCTTAAAGCAGGAGATAAGCTTGATGTGATGGGACCTCAGGGAAATGGTTTTGATTTATCGGTTGTAGAAAATGGTCAGACAGCTCTCCTTATCGGAGGAGGAATCGGCGTACCTCCACTTGTTGAAACAGCTAAGCAATTATATGAGAAAGGCGTAGAAGTTATTTCAGTGATTGGTTTTGCCAATAAAGATGCTGTTATTTTAGAAGAAAAGCTGCGCCAGTATGGTGATGTCTATGTCACGACAGACGATGGAAGTTACGGAATCGAGGGCTATGTATCGACTGTCATTGATACATTTGATTGGACAGCGGATGCTATTTACAGTTGTGGTGCACCAGGTATGCTCAAATATGTTGATCAACGATTTGAAAATCACCCACATGCTTTTCTATCTATGGAAGAACGCATGGCTTGTGGTATGGGAGCTTGCTATGCCTGTGTTATTCATCTAAAAAATGAAACAGATGCTGCTAATAAAAGAGTTTGTGAAGATGGTCCAATCTTTCCAACTGGGACTATTGTTTTATAGGAGGTTTTATGTCTAAACGTTTACAGATTTCATTACCCGGTCTTGACTTGAAAAATCCAATCATTCCTGCTTCTGGTTGTTTTGGTTTTGGTCAAGAATACGCTAAATATTATGATCTTAATCAACTCGGTTCGATTATGATTAAAGCAACAACAGCGCAGCCTCGTTTTGGTAATCCGACACCTCGTGTTGCTGAAACACCATCCGGTATGCTCAATGCCATTGGGCTTCAAAATCCGGGAATTGATGCAGTTTTGGCAGAAAAATTACCATGGCTAGCTCAGCATTTTCCTGATTTACCTATTATTGCCAATGTAGCAGGATTTTCAAATGAAGAATATGCCTATGTGTCTGGGAAAATCTCCAAAGCACCAAATGTTAAAGCCATTGAGCTGAATATCTCATGTCCCAATGTTGACCACGGGAATAACGGTTTATTGATTGGGCAAGTCCCAGAATTGGCTTACGCAGCCGTAAAAGCAAGTGTTGAAAATTCTGACGTCCCAGTTTATGTCAAATTAACCCCAAGCGTTTCTGATATTACAATGGTAGCTAAGGCAGTCGAAGATGCGGGAGCAACAGGCTTTACCATGATTAATACCTTAGTCGGAACACGATATGATTTGAAAACGAGAAAACCAGTCATTGCCAATGGTCAAGGTGGTATGTCTGGTCCAGCGATTTTTCCAGTAGCACTCAAATTAATTCGTAAAGTGGCACAAATGACAGATCTTCCAATCATCGGTATGGGTGGTGTGGATTCAGCAGAAGCTGCGCTTGAAATGATGATAGCAGGTGCTTCGGCAATCGGCGTTGGAACAGCTAATTTTACAGATCCCTATGCCTGTCCTAACATCATTGCAGATCTGCCTAAAGTGATGGATAAATATGGCATTTCGGATTTAGAGACCCTAAGAAAAGAAATGCGACAAGAACTGAGAGAGAGACTTTGTTAAATCTCCTGTTCCTTGTGCTTTCTTGTAATGATTATGTACATTGAAGTTACAACGTTGATGTTTCTGTAGTAGTAGCGAATAGTAAATTTATACTCATCCAAAATCAAAATTAGCATTTTAGAACCTCTAATACTTTTGATGGACTACCGAACGAAGTGAGGCTAAAATGTTTCTTTCGCTATAGTGGTATTCATATCAGTGACACTGTCCAGTGGACAGTGTCAGCCTGAACTTAGAAATCAAAAAGCGAGGGGAATTTGTTTGATATGAACGGATTTTTGGGAGAACTACAGAAATTGAAAGTCAATTTCGTAGTAGTTCCCCCGCAAGGATGATTAGGGTGGACGCTGTCGAGTAGTCGACAAGTACATCCAATCATCTACTGCGATAGAGATAAGCTCAAATCTAGCAATGAAACTCCGTAGGAGTTTTGATGTTGACTTTGTCAACTCTATTTCCCACCTCAAAAGGTTCCCCAAACCTTATCGACTGTGACGAACTCTGTTCGTCTTATTTCCCACCCCCAAAGGTCTCCCAGACCTTTGGAGCGTCCGCACTTTTAAGAAAGAAACAAAAAGTAATTTTTGATTTTTGTTAAGTATTAAACGTTATAGTAATTCATGACTAACTAGTCGCAAATTTTGAAAGAATTATAAACATTATATAAAAATATGCACCACCCACAAAATAGACGATAAATAAAAAAATGCACATTTAATGTAACTTGAGTATTTTTTAAAGCTATTTAAAGAAGAAACTGCGCATAAAAGGTATTAAATATGCATAAAAGTTCTTGTTAAAAGTTTGAAATGTGATATAATTTAGAATGGATTTAATAACCAATTTTTTCAGAGGGGGTGTTGACTGTTTGGGGAGATATAAGTATTTCATCATATTAGTGATTGCCATGCTTATAGTTGTAGTTGGGGGAGTTGTCCTCACAATACGTTCACAGTTAGGTTTAGAATCCGCAGGTAAACAAGAAAGTCAACTTGTAGACAAAGGGTTAGAGAAGGAGCCCCTGCCAGAGTTTGTGATAACAGACTCATCAGGTAAGGAGGTAAACTCTAGCTCATTTATAGGGAAACCGACCGTGATTATGGAGTGGGCGAGCTGGTGTCCAGATTGCCAAGCGGCCTTGCCGTTCATGAATGAACTCTATGATGAGTACAAAGATGAGGTCGCATTTGTGTTTATCAATGCGACAGGAACAGCTAATGGTGAGGAGACGCAAGAAGTGGCCTCAGCGTACATTGAAAAAGAAGGCTATAGCTTTCCTTATTATTACGATGTGACATTAGATGCAGCGACGAAGTTAGGGGTTGAAGCCATACCGACCTATCTTTTCGTCAACGCAGAAGGAACGATTCAAAAGATCGCCTCTTCAGAAGCAGATAAGTCAACCGTTGAAAGTTCCTTGCAAGAACTTTTACAGTAAGCAATTTTAAATTGCTAGAAGGAGATATTACATGGAGAAAAGAACAAAAAAAGCGGCCGTGATGTCAGCGATTACCCTCTTATCAGTAGGGGTCCTGTCACCGTTGCCTGAACTTATCGCGAAAGGGCAAATCGTTGCCCACGCAGAAGAACCCCCAGCGGATGAAGATGTACCAAGCGGTCCTGAGATGAAGATGTTCAAGGACACACGTGCCTTGATTAAAAGTGCACGTGAAATGATGGCAGAAGGCGAAGAAGGGCTTGAGTTTGCCAAAGAAGATTTTGAAAAAATTCCACTAGCGGCACTTAAAAATATTAAAAATATTGAAGTTAAGGCCCCTGGCTTGTTAGCAGAAGTTGAAAAACTTCGTCAGGAGTTGTACGGAACGACTCCAGCTCCGCAACCAGACCCTAAACCACAGCCCACCCCACCTGGTCCAGTTGAAACGACAGAAGAGATTGTAGTGATTGAGTCAATCGCCCCAGGAGAAAAACGTGTGGCAAATCCAGATATGGAGGAAGGTAAAGAAACACGTACGCCAGGTAAAGACGGTGAAGCGCTAGTGACTTATAAGGTCTACAAAAAAGATGGCGTTGAATATAAGCGTGAGGCGATTAGCCAAACGGTCAAAACAGCACCGGTTGATACCATTATTGAATACGGTACAAAGAAAGCACCAGTTGTTGTGGTTTCAGAAGTTAAGGTAGAAGAGCCAGTACCATTTACCAGTCGTGAGGTTGACAATCCAAACCTTGAAAAAGGTCAACGAAAAGTGGTGACCCCAGGTAAAGATGGTGTTAAGACGGTCACTTATTCTGTTCGTACGGTAGATGGTAAGGAAACTGAACGTAACAAGGTTAGTGAAGAAATCACTACTCCAGCAGTTGAAGAAGTGATTGAAGTTGGCACAAAAGAAGTCACCGTTATTCCGGGAACGCCAATTGTTGTGCCAGTCGTTAAAGATGAGACCAAGACCGAAGTGATTCCGTTTGAGAAACAAACGCGTGAGAACTCAGAGTTAGCGAAGGGAGAAACGCGTGTCGTTCAAGAAGGTAAAGATGGAGTTCGTACGATTGTTTACACCGTGACAACAGTAGATGGCCAAGAAACAGGTCGCGTTGTCAAATCAGACACGACAACCCCAGCAGTGCCAGAAATCACAGAAATTGGTACAAAAGAAGTCACCGTTATTCCGGGAACGCCAATTGTTGTACCAGTCGTTAAAGATGAAACTAAGAGTGAAGTGATACCGTTTGAGAAACAAACGCGTGAGAACCCAGAGTTAGCGAAGGGAGAAACGCGTGTCGTTCAAGAAGGTAAAGATGGAGTTCGTACGATTGTTTACACTGTGACAACCGTAGATGGTCAAGAAACAGGTCGTGTTGTCAAATCAGACACGACGACCCCAGCAGTAGCAGAAATCACAGAAGTTGGTACAAAAGATATTCCTGTTACTCCAGCGCCATCGAAACCAGTTGTTAAGACGGAAACTAAACACGAATCTATTCCATTTGAGAAACAAACGCGTAAGAATCCAGAGTTAGCGAAGGGAGAAACGCGTGTCGTTCAAGAAGGTAAAGATGGTATTCGTACGATTGTCTATACTGTGACGATGGTAGATGGTAAAGAAGTTAGTCGTGTGATTAAAGCTGAAGGAACAACTCCGGCAGTTCCAGAAATCATTGAAATTGGAACAAAAGGAGTGTCAGGGACAACGACTAAGAAAACAGACACCAAACCAGAGGCTAAATCATCAGTAGCTGGAGCCAAAGCAGAAGCTAAAGCAGTGTTGCCAAAAACAGGTGAACAAAAATCCTTGTTAGCAGTTATTGGAGCAGCTGTGTTGGCAGTGCTTGGTGGCTTGATGTGGTTTAGAAAGAGAAAAGAGTAGAGAGTAAAGAGATAGGATATGAAGAAAAAAGGAAATGATAGGAGACATCCCAATGGCTTGTTAAGTTTATTGGCGACGTTAGGGTTATTATTCCCAATGTTGTTAAACTTAGTAGGTGGCATTGTCGTAACAGCGACAACGAGCATTGGTAATGTCTCAACGACTACGACAGCTCCTAAGGTGACCCAAGAGGGCTGTGCGATTAAGATTGAGACAACTGAAGAAGTTGCATGGGCATTACCCCGTCAACCCATTGACTTGGTAATTTTGCAGGATACATCAGGTTCATTTAGAAATACTATTGACAATATCAAAACTGCATTGACAAAGTTAACAACGGCTGTTCCTGCTGAAAAGTACGACTATAATAAGCCGAAATTAGTTTTTACTAATGATCCCAAAACAACAGACCGCGTCATGATTGGTACTTATCAGGGGATTGATAAGCAATATATCTATACAGGTGGTTCTAGCTTTTCAGGTAATTACGTTCTTGCGAACGATGGAAAATATGATTTTGATTTTTCAGAATTGACAAATGATCCTGGAAAAATTAAAACTTTCTTAGATAATGAGGTTACGAAAGAAGCGGCAGCAGGAGGAACGCCAACAGTTCCGGCCATTGATGACTTCATGAAACAGTATCAAGTGGCTAAAGCGGCAGCAGGCAACAATGACAATCGAAAGACAGTGTTCTTGCTTATCACAGATGGTGTAGCAAACGGTGTTCGCAAAGATAACCAAATTGTCATTGAGAAGACAAAAGAACGAATTAAGAAAATTGCTAACTATTATGGCTTTACCCAGGAGATAGTAAATGAGTTCGGAGGTTATGAATATTATACCACTCTCAATCCAAAGCTTGGAAACCATAAGGAGTTACGCGAGGGAGGATGGGACTATTCGGTAAGATACGATCCATACGATCCATATAGAACTCCGTATTACTTCTTTACACTTCCAGAGGGAGCTCAAGACTATATTACTCGTTCTCAAGAATTAGTTGATCGTGGAAATAAACTGAAGCAAGAATTAGGAAGTAATTCCGAAGTTGTTATTGGTTTCTGGGAAGATATTGCTAACTTTAGAGTTGCTCAACAATATGGTGACGGATACGAAGGTGGATACCTTAACAAATATGGTATCGACGATGGAGCAACAAATGCACCAGTTCGTAATGTGTTCCATGATGCTTTGCATACGATGGCTTCGCCAGATAAAGTTGTTAATGGGAAAAATGTATCATTCTATGTAGATGAACAGAAGGATGTTGATCTTTTTGCACAAAAGGTTCTTGACTCTGTAACTGCCGCAATGGTTAGAGAAAATGTAAATGGAGAGTTTGAAGTTACCGAAGGCTATAAGGTAGAATCTGTCACAATCAATGGCAAGAAAGTTGTTGAAACTGTTAAGGATGATACAAAAGAAATCCCAGGTACGGTAAAACAAGAAGGACGCAAGGTTACTATTTCTGTACCAGAAAGTGTCTTTAACCCGGGTAACAACAAGTTTGACTACGAGTTAAAACGTACCGAAGAAGCAGAAAACTTGGATGAGGCGGATGAAACAGAGCCTCCTGCGAACTACACGCCACCAAAAGTAGAGCGTGAAGTAGGTCAATTGGTAGGTACCTTTAAGGTAGGAGACTATGAAAGTGCGGAAATTGGTTCTAAAACACCAACGCATGTCCAAGTAACGGACCTTAAATACTGTTACCCACGTGTCACAAAAGATGTTAAAGATAAAGACCAGTCTAACGATAAGAATGGTGATGATGGTCAAACAGGACACATTGCCCAAGACCCATTGCTTGTAGATGCGACTAATCCAGCTAAAACCATCAAACGTCCATCTTATGCAGCATCATTGACAACGGAAGGTGAAGCCTTTACTTACAGCGTTGATTACAACATGTACAACGTTGCCCTTGAGATGAAGAAAAATGTTATGTTTGTGGACGCACTCGATTATCGCGTGAAGTTTATCAGTGCTAAAGTCACAGACGACCAAGGGAAAGAGTTGCCAGGATTCACAGTTTCTACAAAAGAAACACAAGATGACAATGGTAACGCCAATACAACCATTATCGCTGATGTTCCACAAAATAAAGGTGAACAAACCAAAGAAGTGAACGAAGGTGAGTATGGTGGTCACAAGTTCAAGAAATACCGTCTTGTTATCACTGCAGAAATCAAGGATGAATACAAACTTGACAAGAATGCAACTGAGTACTACAAGATGATGCAGGAAAATGATGGTTTAGGTTTTGCGAACCAAGCTAAGATTGTTTGGAATGGTGACACCAAAGACTTGAAGGATCCAAACGCGAAAACGCGTCGTTCAAACAACGTCTTTGTAACTCCACCATTAGAAACAGATATCACAAAAGAAGTCACACAAGAAGTTAAACCAAAAGAAAAAGGTTCAGAACACTTAGACTTACCAGCTGTTGATGATACTTATTTCTATACTATCGAATCCACATGGCCGGGTATCTTCGATGAGTACCTAATTGAAGATATTCTTGTTCCAGAATTGGAATCATTGAATAAAGATGGTGAAGATAAAGTTTATGTCAATGGTCAAGAGTCTGAAGTATTGAAAAAATACTTGAAAGTAGATCAAGTTGAAGACAATGGCAAAACCACTGACCGTGTTTACTTTGAATTGAAAAAAGAAGAATTGACGTCACTCGAGCTTCGCCGTATCAACCGTGAGATTGCGAAACTGAATGAAGGCAATGATGGCCCAGCTAAGATTAAACTTGGTATCAAGGCTAAGATTCGTGAAAACGCTGATTTAAGCAAATATCATGATGCTGAAGCAGATGGTCAAATCAAAGTACCGAATGAAGCTAAAGTAAAACTTAACAACAAATCGAAAACCTCTAAGAAAGTAACGGTAACGCCACCAGGTATGCCGCCAAAACCAGAGAAAACAGTAGATGAGAAACCATCGCTTACTCTTGGAGCTTTAGAACAAGTCTTTACATATGAAGTGAAGGCGACTGTACCAAAAGATGTTGCTGGTTTCACTAAGTTTGAACTTAGCGACGATCTTGAAGATATCTTGACCATTACAGAAACGAAAGTAACTGTAGGTGGAAAAGCAGATGCAGCAGTGACCGTAACAGGTGCAGCAGAGGCAAACGCTAATGCTACTACTAAAGGTCTAGTTGTCGCAAGCTTACCATCAGATAAGATTTCTAATTATAAAGGTCAAGAAATGGTCTTGACTATTAAAGCTCGCATCAAGGAAGGTGTCACAACTGAAGAACTTGGTAAATATGTAGACAACAGTATCCCTAACAAGGCTACGATTAAAGTTGGTGACAAACCAAACCAAACAGAAGATACCGAAAATGTTCCAGTAACGCCACCAGGCGAGACACCAAAACCAACGAAAACCGTTGATGACCAAGCAAGCTTAAATCTAGCAGGCTTAGAACAAGAATTCACTTACCGAGTGAAAGCAACTGTTCCACAAAATGTGACAGGCTTTACGAAGTTTGAGCTCAGCGATGATCTTGAGGATATCTTGACGGTTAAAGAGATTAAAGTTCTCTCAGCAGGTCAAGAAGACAAAGCAATCAAAGTAACAAGCGTTGCGGATGCGAATAAGGCAAAAGGTCTTGTTACGGCAACCATCGCTAAAGATGACCTTCCTAAGTATGCAGGCAAAGAGATTTCATTAGAAATTAAAGCCCGTATCAAAGAAGATGTAAAAGGTGAAGAACTTGCGAAGTATGTCACAGCAGATAATACAGCTGGTTCTATTCCGAATAAAGCAACCTTGACTGTAGGTGATAAACCAAGTCAAAAGAAAGAAACAGAAGAAGTTCCAGTTACCCCACCAGGTGACACTCCAAACGTTTCTAAGAAGATTAATGAAACCCTTGATAGTGCAGTTGTCTTACCAGAAGCAGACTACACTTACAACATTAAATCTACTTTGCCAAAAGATATTTCTACTTATAAGAAATTCAACATTGTGGATGAGGTTGATGAGCGTCTGACGGTTAAAGGTACGCCAGTTATTAAGGGAGAGGCAGCTAAATTCTTCAAAGTAACAGTGACTGGTCAAACCGTTACAGCTGAAATTACTGATTTTGAAGCAGCGAAAGCTTATGCCGGTAAAGAAGTTGAATTGATTATCACTGCCCAAGTGAAGAAAGATGCGACTGTTAAAGAAGGTGAAAATGGTATTCCGAACCAAGCGAAAGTTCAGTACCGTAATAAATCTCGTCAGGAAGGTGAACCTGATGAGGAAACGCCACCAACGCCACCAGTAACCGTAACGCCGCCAACCGATCCAACAGTTGATAAGAAGATCAATGGTGATAAAGACCACCTTGATGTTCCAGTTCAAACGGATTACACTTACAACATCAAAGCAAGCCTTCCAACCACAATCACGTCATACAAGAAATTTGTGATTACAGATACGCTTGACAAAGACTTGATGGTTAAAGGAACACCAACAATTACAGGTGACGCCGCTAAGTTCTTCGATGTGAAAGTAGACGGTCAAACGGTTACAGCCACAATGAAAGACTTCGCGAAAGCAGGCGACTTCGCAGGTCAACAAGTTGAGTTGGTCATCCCAGCGCAAATCCGCGAAGGCGTGACTCGCGTTAAGATTCCAAATACAACAAAAGTTGTTTATAACAACTCAACAGTTGATGGCGAGCCAGATAAAGAAACGCCACCAACACCACCAGTAACCGTAACGCCACCAACCGATCCAACAGTTGATAAGAAGATCAACGAAAAACTTGATCACTTAGATGTTCCAGTTCAAACGGATTACACTTACAACATCAAAGCGAGCCTCCCAACCACAATCACTTCTTATAAGAAATTTGTGATTACAGATACGCTTGACAACGACTTGATGGTTAAAGGAACACCAACAATTACAGGTGACGCCGCTAAGTTCTTCGATGTTAAAGTAGACGGTCAAACCGTTACAGCGACAATGAAAGACTTCGCAAACGCAGGTGAGTTGGCAGGTCAACAAGTTGAGTTGGTCATTCCAGCGCAAATCCGCGAAGGCGTGACTCGCGTTAAGATTCCAAATACAACAAAAGTTGTTTATAACAACTCAACAGTTGATGGCGAGCCAGATAAAGAAACACCACCAACGCCGCCAGTAACCGTAACGCCGCCAACCGATCCAACAGTTGATAAGAAAATCAACGGTGACAAAGACCACCTTGATGTTCCAGTTCAAACGGATTACACTTACAACATCAAAGCAAGCCTTCCAACCACAATCACGTCATACAAGAAATTTGTGATTACAGATACGCTTGACAAAGACTTGATGGTTAAAGGCACACCAAGCATTACAGGTGACGCCGCTAAGTTCTTCGATGTGAAAGTAGACGGTCAAACGGTTACTGCCACAATGAAAGACTTCGCAAACGCAGGTGACTTCGCAGGTCAACAAGTTGAGTTGGTCATTCCAGCGCAAATCCGCGAAGGTGTGACTCGCGTTAAGATTCCAAATACAACGAAAGTTGTTTATAACAACTCAACAGTTGATGGCGAACCAGATAAAGAAACGCCACCAACGCCACCAGCAACCGTAACGCCGCCAACCGATCCAACAGTTGATAAGAAGATCAATGAAAAACTTGATCACTTAGATGTTCCAGTTCAAACGGATTACACTTACAACATCAAAGCGAGCCTCCCAACCACAATCACTTCTTATAAGAAATTTGTGATTACAGATACGCTTGACAACGACTTGATGGTTAAAGGAACACCAACAATTACAGGTGACGCCGCTAAGTTCTTCGATGTTAAAGTAGACGGTCAAACCGTTACAGCGACAATGAAAGACTTCGCAAACGCAGGTGAGTTCGCAGGTCAACAAGTTGAGTTGGTCATCCCAGCGCAAATCCGCGAAGGCGTGACTCGCGTTAAGATTCCAAATACAACGAAAGTTGTTTATAACAACTCAACAGTTGATGGCGAACCAGATAAAGAAACGCCACCAACGCCACCAGTAACCGTAACGCCACCAACCGATCCAACAGTTGATAAGAAAATCAACCGTACATTGGAACACTTAGATATTGAACGTAACAAGTCTTACATGTATAATATCTATGCAGAGATTCCAGGAGATATTGAAAATTACACCGAATACGTTGTAACAGATGATGTTGATCCTGCTCTTGGAATCAATGGTGACGTAGCTGTCCATGTTGATGGTTACACAACAGATGCCTTTAAAGTTACAGTAGAAGGCAACAAAGTGACTGCTACTGTTGTAGACTTTGCGAAACTTGCAGGTTACAAACAAGTTCAAATCTATATTCCAGCTTACATTAAGGAAGATGCAGATTTGACAACTTATGTTGATACCAAAGTACCAAATACAGCAAGTCTTGAGTTCACTAATGCAAGTGGCATCAAGAAACGTAAAGAAACTAAACCAGTAACCGTAACGCCACCAACGCCACCAACCCCGCCAACCCCAGAACCACCAAAACCAGGTGAGCCTGTGAAAACAGTTAGCAATGTTGAAGGTGCTGAACAAGCCTTGTTGTTGAAACTTGCCCAAGCAACAGATGCGTTTAGATTTGATGTTAAATCAGTTGTACCAATTGATAACTCAATAGATAACCGCACAATCTTGACAAGCCTCACTTTGATGGATACTTTGGATGACAATCTTAAAGTATCACGAGTAGGTGTGAAAGTGACTGATACTCCAAGTATCACGACTCCAGCAACAGACTTCAACTTTATTGATGAAGACGTTGAAGTTGCGAAACAAGAGCTAGAAGAAGCGCGTCAAAAACTTGAAGCCCTTCAAAAAGATACCTCTGCGGAATCACAAGAAAAAGTTGCAGCAGCTGAAGCAAAAGTTACTGAGCTTCAACAACAGCTTTCGGAAGCCCAAGCGGTATTAGACCAGCTTAAAGTAACAGGAACTACAGAAGCTGGTGACAATAGTGCAACACCAATTCAAACTCAAGAAAAAGTGGTTGCAGAATTTGAAGCACAGTTAGAAGCAGCTACCCTTGCCTTAGAAACGGTTAAAGCAGAAATCGCAAATGCGAAAAATGCGGAAGAGCTAAAAGTTGATATTTCAAACCAACAAGCAGTTGTTGATAAAGCGCAAGAAAAACTATCTGAAGCAGAAGCTAAGCAAAAACTAGTCAATGAAAAAGTAGCGTTGTTGAGTCAAGTTACGAAACAAGGTGAGTTAACGGCAGAGGCGATTGAAAAACTAGGTGGTACAATCAAAGTTGAAGGCCAAAACGTTACAGTGGACTTCAGTGATGAAGCGACAATGGAAGCGTTGAAAGGTCGAACAGTTACGATGATTATCTATACTGAAATAAAAGATGTGAAAGCTCTTAAGAACGTTCACTTCAGTGAAGGTATTGATAACACAGCAACGGTTCAATTTAACCACGATCCAAGCGTTGATTTGACGAAGAAAACGAACAAAGTAACAGTTGTTCCACCGAGTCCAAATCCACCAAAACCACCGGTTCCAATCAACCCACCTACTCCAAATAATCCGCCTTCAGGTAATACCCCACCACCAGGTGAAACACCACCACCAGGTAATACACCTCCAGGCAATACCCCACCAACACCTCCAGCAAACCATAAACCAAACTTGCCAGCAACTGGTGATAGCACTACCTACCTTGCGGTAGTTCTAGGAGTTATGAGTTTAGGTTTAGGTACATGGGTTATGAGAAAGAAACGTGACTAAAGAGAAGGCATAAGCGATAGCTTAAACTTCTAGAGGCAGAGAAAACTCATTCTCGCTTGATTAGAATGTTTCCTTAAAAAGAGAGAAGACCAAATGAAAGGTCCTCTCTCTTTTTTGTACCATTGGGATATTGGTAGTGACGTAAGCGTCCAATAACGAAGTACCTGTAAAAATCTCTCCCTCTCCGTTATACTGTCATTAGAAAACAGAAACGGAGGATTTTCATGATGTCAATACCTATCGTTCCTTTGGGTTCGCCCCATCAATCTCGTCAGATTGAAAAGAAATGTAAAACTAATCTTCTCCTCAAACTAAGATTAGGTAAACTAGAAATCAGTTGCTTTTATCCCCTTAGTCAAGATCAACTAGATTTTATTCTAGAAAAGGTACTTACTTATGACCGTCAGGCTCAATGATTTAGGGCAGGTCTATCTTGTCTGTGGGAAAACCGATATGATCCTTGATAAAAGGATAAAATGCCAAAAGGATAAAATGCCAAAAAATTTAGAAAATTTTATAAAAGGGCTTGCAATTTTACAAATTTAAGTTATAATTAAGAAAATTAAACGAGAGGAGTCTTTGACATGAGAGCATTCACATCTACAAACTGGCAAAGCTGGCGTCTGTAACGTTGTGTTTATGTTTTGGCATAGATACGACTTTTTGGAGTACTTCAAAAAAGTATCTGTGCCGCTTGTCTTAGACTTCAAAAGAAAAGCGTCATAGGAAACTAGGCGCTTTTTTGCATACTTCCTTTATCATTGACCGTTTAGCCTAGACTTTATTGAAAAGAAGGAAAACTTATGAAACACAAAGGACTTATTGCCACACTTATTGCCATCACACTCTTGACTGCATTTGCTATTTTTTCTAAGGAAAATGGCAGAGCACCAAAATCCTCTGAGAATCAGGTTGTTAGAATCGGAATCTTACAGTTCGTTACCCATGAAGCCCTTGATGCTATTAATAAAGGCATCGTCGATGGCTTAGCTGATGCAGGTTACGATGGAACAACTGTTCAATTAACACAACTGAATGCGGAAGCTGATCAGAGTAAAATCAAAACCATGTCAGATCAGTTAGTGAAATCTAATGATTTGGTCATTGGGATTGCCACCCCGGCAGCGCAAGGTTTAGCAAATGCAACAGCAGATGTTCCAGTTGTTATGGGAGCTATATCAGATCCTGTTGGTGCCAAATTAGTTACTGATTTACAAAAACCTGAAGGAAATGTCACAGGGACATCAAACATTGTTCCTGTCAAGCAGACTGTTGATTTGATTGGAAAACTCACCCCTAATGTCAAGAAAATTGGTGTTCTCTATGCAAGTAGTGAAGATAACTCGATTTCACAAGTCAAAGAGTTCCGCCAATCAGCACAAGAACAAGGGTTTGAAGTGATCGAGTATGCTGTTCCTTCAAGTAATGAGATTACCGCAACAATGGGGATTATCGTTGATAAGGTAGATGCTCTTTTTATCCCCCAAGATAATACCATTGCGTCAGCTTTTCCAACAGTAATTGGAGCAGCTAATGAAGCTAAAATCCCAGTGTATTCAAGTGTTGACACTATGGTTGCTCAAGGAAGTCTGGCAGCAATTTCTCAAAGTCAGTATGAACTAGGGAGAGAGACAGCTAAAATTGCTGTAAAACTTTTAGCGGGGAAAGAGGTTAACAAGGTTCCTGTCGCTATTATTGATACTGGTAAACCGCTTGTTAACCCTAAAGCAGCAGAGCTACTTGGGCTTATGCTTCCGAAAGATATCATGGAAGAAGCAGATATCGTAAAATTGCAAGAATAGATAAAACAATATTAAGGATAAAAACATGATTATTTCAGCAGTATCACAGGGGCTCCTGTATGGTATTTTAGGATTAGGAATCTACCTCACTTTTAGGATTTTAAATTTTCCAGATATGACGACAGAAGGATCTTTCCCTTTGGGAGCGGCAGTAGCAGTCACTTTAATCAATCATCATATCAATCCTCTTTTTGCAACTCTTTTAGGAATGTTAGCAGGTTGTTTGGCGGGATTAGTGACAGGCCTTCTCTATACAAAAGGGAAAATTCCAACTATTTTAGCAGGAATTTTAGTGATGACCTCAGCTAACTCAGTCATGTTAATGATTATGGGGAGAGCTAATTTAGGTCTTCTTGGCAGAAAAACATTAATGGATTTCTTGCCTTTTAGTAAGGATGTTAATGTTTTATTGTTAGGGGTGATTTCAGTTACCGTAGTGATAGCTTCTTTAATTTTCTTCTTACATACACAATTAGGACAGGCTTATATTGCGACTGGTGATAATAGGGATATGGCCAAGAGTTTTGGGATCAATACTGATCGCATGGAAGTGATGGGTTTGGTTGTTTCCAATGGGATTATTGCTCTTGCAGGTGCCCTTATTGCCCAACAAGATGGTTATGCAGATGTGCAAAAAGGTATTGGGATTATTGTTGTTGGTCTGGCTAGTATTATTATTGGTGAGGTACTTTATAGCAATTTAACACTGTTAGAGCGTTTGATTGCTATTGTTGTCGGCAGTATTCTCTACTGGGCATTGATTTCGATGATACTAGCTTTAGGATTCAATAGTAACTATTTGAAAATTTACAGTGCAATAGTGCTTGCGCTCTGCCTTATTTTCCCAACAGTAAAAGAAAAAGTTTTGAAAGGAGTGACCTTATCGCGATGACAAAAATTGTAGAATTAAAACATGCCACAGTTCGTGTTAATAATGGTTTTGATGAAGTCAAGGTTATTTTAGATGATGTTAATTTGACCATTTACGAACATGATTTTTTAACCATTTTGGGTGGAAACGGTGCAGGAAAATCAACCTTATTTAATGTCATCGCAGGGACGCTCATGTTGACCAGCGGCAGCATTTTCATCATGGGAGAAGACGTGACCCATTTACCAGCTGAAAAGCGGGCTAAGTATCTGTCTCGTGTCTTTCAAGATCCGAAGATGGGGACTGCTCCTCGTATGACAGTTGCTGAGAATTTGCTTATTGCTAAGTATCGTGGAGAGAAGCGCAGCCTTTTACCAAGAAAACTTCAGGAATTTTCGGATGAGTTTTTGGCACTTTTAGCAAAAACTGGAAATGGTTTAGAACGCCATTTAATGACACCAGCTGGTCTCTTATCTGGGGGGCAAAGGCAGGCGCTAAGCCTTTTAATGGCAACGCTAAAACGTCCAGAGCTTTTACTGTTGGATGAACACACCGCAGCACTTGATCCTAAAACCTCAACGTCACTGATGACTTTGACGGATCATTTTGTTAAAGAAGACCGTCTGACAGCCTTGATGATTACACATCGTATGGAAGACGCCTTGACTTATGGCAATCGTGTTTTAGTCATGAAAAATGGTAAAATCGTAAAAGACGTATCTGCAACAGAAAAAGCTCAGATGACCATCAGTGATTATTATCAAATTTTTGAATGAAAAGATCTGCCTCGTGCAGACTTTTTAATTGTCTTTTCAGAAAAATATTTTCAAATATGGTATAATACAAGGGACTGTAATTCGACTTACTAACCTTCGCAATTACTTGTGTGAAGGACGTAAGGAACGTTTGTAATTGATTTATTAAATAATTAGAGAAAATTTTTACGATTTTCTCAAGATAAAAGACATAAGAAAGGAGTGCCTAGTCAGTTTATCTAGGCTGGGGTTAAGGGAAGTAAAAATCTTAATCCTAAGGATTTTCAAGAATGAGTGATATTAAAATCATTGCCCTGGGTGGGGTGCGTGAAAATGGCAAGAACTTTTACTTAGTAGAAGTTAATGACGCGATTTTCGTTTTAGATGCGGGATTAAAATACCCTGAAAATGAACAACTGGGGGTAGATGTCGTTATTCCCAACTTAGATTATTTGGTTGAAAATAAAGATCGTGTTCAAGGTGTCTTTTTAACCCATGGACACGCTGATGCCATCGGAGCTTTGCCTTATCTTCTACAAGAAGTTAAAGTCCCTGTCTTTGGTTCTGAATTGACCATTGAACTGGCGAAATTGATGGTTAAAAACAACAATAACATCAAGAAGTTTAACAATTTTCATGTGGTTGATAGCGTTACTGAGATTGATTTTAAGGATGCTACAGTATCGTTCTTTAAAACGACTCACTCAATTCCAGAGAGTTTGGGAGTTGTGATTGGGACTGATCAAGGGAATATTGTTTACACAGGTGACTTTAAATTTGACCAGGCAGCAAGTAAATTTTACCAGACTGATTTAGGTCGTTTGGCTGAAATTGGTCGTGAAGGTGTCCTTGCACTCTTGTCAGATTCAGCTAATGCGACGAGCACTGTTCAAATTGCCAGTGAGGCAGAAGTTGGCGTTGAAATGAACAATGTGATTGAAGAAGCGCAAGGACGTGTGATTGTTGCAGCTGTAGCCTCAAACCTTGTTCGTATTCAACAGGTATTTGATGCAGCAGCACGCTTTGGTCGCCGTGTGGTTCTGACTGGATTTGACGTTGAAAATATTGTCCGCACAGCTATTAAACTTAATAAATTATCTGTCTTTAACGATCGCTTGATTATTAAAGCAAAAGATATGGACAAATATGAAGATCACGAATTAATCATTCTTGAAGCTGGTCGAATGGGTGAGCCGATTAATGGTTTGCAAAAAATGGCAATTGGACGTCATCGTTATGTCCAAATTAAAGATGGTGATTTAGTTTATATAGTTACTACGCCAAGTATTGCTAAGGAGGCAGTCGTAGCCCGTGTTAACAATATGATTTACAAGGCTGGTGGCTCTGTTAAGATGATTACACAAAATCTGCGCGTGTCTGGACATGCTAATGGGCGTGATTTACAGTTGATGTTGAATCTTATGAAGCCTAAATACCTTTTCCCAATTCAAGGAGAATACCGTGATTTAGCAGCCCATGCAGATCTTGCTGAAGAAATTGGTATGTTGCCAGAAAATATTTATATCGTGAAGCGTGGGGACATTATGCACCTGTCTGACCAAGGTTTCCTTCATGAAGGTGGTATCCCAGCTAGTGATGTGATGATTGATGGAAATGCCATGGGTGATGTTGGTAATATCGTTCTTCGTGACCGTAAAATTTTGTCAGAAGATGGTATTTTCATCGTTGCTTTGACCGTCAATAAACGCCAAAAGAAAATCATTTCAAAAGCAAAAGTTCACACACGTGGCTTTGTTTACGTTAAGAAGAGTCGTGATATCATGCGCGAATCTGCCGATTTGGTGAACACAACGGTTGAAAATTATTTTTCAAAAGACAATTTTGATTGGTCAGAATTAAAATCAGCTGTCCGTGATGATTTGAGTAAATTCCTCTTTGACCAAACAAAATGTCGTCCAGCAGTTTTACCTGTAATTATGGAAGTTCGTTAATCAATAGTAAAAATTCTACCGCACTTAGAGGTAGAATTTTTTGATAACCCCATTGTAAATTTTGGAGTGTTTTTGCCATTTTGTGCTATAATGATATAGTGTTTTAGCTTTAAAATGGTAAACTCGTTTAAGATAAAATGTCTCAGTCACAATGAATTCCTCTTCAATATATGGTTGTTTTATAATATTTTATTGCTGGTAGTTTCTGCAATCATTACGAGCGACGAAGTCGCCACAACTAGCACTTTCCGCAGTGGTGATAACACTAAAACTAATAAGTTTTAGTGTGTGGGGGTGAAATTGTCCAGTGGACAGTTTCAGCCTGAGCTTAGAAACCTGGGAGCGAAGGAGACCTAGGCTTGCCAAGAAGGAATGGAACTCTGTAGGAGGTCGCTTCCGCCCCATACCACATTAGGAGAAGTGCTAACAAAAATACTAAATAAAAACTAATTGACTTTAAAAATTAATAAGGGGAACAAAACATGGCATTTATGAAGATTGAATATAGCTCAGAAGTATTAAAACAGGATCGTCAGGTTACCGTGATTTATCCTGAATGTGGAGTTGGTGAGGATATTCCTGTTCTTTATCTTCTTCATGGAATGAATGGCAATGAAAATTCTTGGAATAATCACTCAAATGTCCAGCGTTTGGTGAAAAAGACGAATCTGATTGTTGTGATGCCTAATTGTGATAATGGCTGGTATACCAATACAGCTAGTGGAATGGCTTATTATGATGCGATTGCGATTGAACTCCCTCAGGTGCTGCGCCGCTTTTTCCCTAATATGACCACTAAGCGTGATAAAACCTTTATTGCTGGTCTTTCGATGGGTGGTTATGGCGCTTTAAAAATTGCTTTAACGACCAATCAATTTAGTTGGGCTGGTTCATTTTCAGGTGCCTTATTTACTGATGAAACCATATTAGAGCATACTACTGAGAATGAGACGCCTTATTGGACTGGGATTTTTGGTCCCCTAACAGCTAAAAATCTTTCTAGGCATTCTTTGACTTATCATGCAAAGGTTTTTGATGGACAAACAAATCTCTACGCTTGGTGTGGACAAGAAGATTTTCTTTTTGAAGCTAATGAAAAAGCTGTCGCTGACCTTAAAAAAATGGGGATTACAATTGATTACCGCAAATCTCATGGAACACATGAGTGGTATTATTGGGAAAAACAAATAGAAATTTTTCTTGAAATGTTACCGATTGACTATGTGAAAGAAGAGCGTCTTAGCTAGAAAATCATAGCCATCTTATTTCAAGATAATAATAAAAAAGCATAAAATCATCTGAAACAGATATGAGCTGTTCCTCGTGATTTTATGCTTTTTTATTATTATCTTGAATAAAGGTTAGAACAGCGTTAAGTAGCTTTGGTGGACTTTAGTTCTATCAGTAGTCCCTTGTCCTATTTCTTTCTCAATCCACTATACTATTTTTTGACTATTCGTGTTAAAAAAAGTCTGATTGTTCATCTCGTAAACTGATATATTTAAAAAGTAATGTTTACAAAGACTTAGTCCTGTTTACGTTTAATACCTAAGTAGGTTGCCAAACTGCTCAATATCACTCCGAGGATAGGAAGTTGTAAAAGTCCTAAGTTCTTCTCGCCTGTTTGTGGGAGGTTTGTCTCTGCCGGTGATACAGGAGCAGAAGGAGTTTGTTGGCTGATTTGAGTTTTGTAGTTATCTACCTTGATTGGATTTTGTAAAATTTGGTTGGTAGGATTTGGTTCACTCATATCTTCTTGCTCTAAAGGAATTTCCAATTTAAGATTATTAATATGAGGGTGTTGGTGTTCTGCCTTGGTATGACTTTTATCGTTTTCAGAGTGATTTTTTTGATTATCATCTAAGGAGTTTTTAGGTTGCTCGGAATATTCTTTGATTTCTTCAGGAACCTTATTATCATTTGGTACTTCTTCAGTCACAACTTTAGCATAGAATTTGTACTCTATTTCGTTACCTAAGTAGTCTAGTGCATGGACTTTGATAATATCGTTATCTTCGATATCAAGTTCATAGTGGAAGACTTGGCCATTATCGCCGTATTCACCAGTTAAGATGCGGCTATCAATCATATTATTATTGATGTACAATTTCCAACCATCAAGATTATCTTGTATGTTACCTGTGATGATAACTTTGCTATTTTGAGCGGTAATGGTACCATTGACCTCTTTATCATCTTTTTCTTTGAAGAAGGTGATATGGCTAGTGTCGAGCGCAAGAGCTGGTTTTTCTGTATCAAGATATAAGAAGTAGCCTTTGTTAAAAATGAGTTCCTCTTTGCCATCAATGGTTTGATACACTTTGATATTGATTTGGTTGCTTCCATCTGTGATCGGTAGATTCAGGTTTTCAAGTGTCCAACCGTCTGAGTCAGAATCAGAACGATATTCTACAGTAGAAAAAGGTTTGTAGGCATCAGCAATTTGTTGATTACGGTTGTAGTGAACATTTGTATTGGTGATGACAGCACGAAGGGATTGACGAAGGAAAATAGGAACCTTGTAGAGAATATTCCCTTTATCAACTGAAGCAAAATTATTGTGCTTATCTTCAATGATATCAAAATAGGTGTATTTTAAGACGTTATGCATCGGGATATTTGAAACGGTGAAAGTATCATCATCGTCAGAAGGTGTTTTGCTATCTTCGTCAACATCGTTGGTTTCCTCATCGTCAGATTCTTCATCTTCATATTCATCGTCGCCAGAGTTTTCCTCGCCAGAATCATCATCGTTAAATTCTTCGTCATAAGATTCTTCATCATCGTCTTCGTCGTCAATGTCTTTATCAACTTGTCTATCTTCCTCGATTTCAGATGTATCATCATTTTCGATATCTTCTTCTGACATGTCATCTAAATCTTCTAAGTCATCTTCATCCGCTTCCTCGTCTCTGCTTTGTTTCGTTAAACGTGAGCTACGTGATGTAGATAAGTTAAATTTATTTCTAAATCTAGGTGAGGTAATCACTTCCTCATCTTCTTCGGTATCCTCTGAGTCATTGTCTACAATATGGAGGATTCCAGTGAGTTTTTTCCAATTAGCAACTGTTAAACGGTGTTCGGTGCTGTTTCCTGCTTGGTCAAAGACTTCAATGCTGAGATCACGATCCTCATCTTTATCTGCCAAATCAATCTCATATCGGTGATTTTCTAATTTTGTTACAGGAGTTTCACGATAGGATAATTTGGCCTTAACTGTTTTGATAGCATGATTATCGCTAGGAATAATAGTTAATTTATTGGTATTTGTATCATAAGTCACATCATAGGTTGGGCGCGTGCTATCCACTTTGATAGGGATATACATGGTTTGGTATGGTGAATCTGATGTTAACCTCGCGCGGAGACGGTAGTAGTATTGCCCTTCGGGAGCGGCTTCATCTTCACCTGTTTTGCGATTATACAACTTACCTTCCCAGATATTTTCATTGGCAGGGGTATCGTAGTGTTTTCGATAATGCTCATATTCTTTATAAATACTGCTACCGTATTTATTGGCAAAATGTCCTGTTTGTAAGACTTGTAGTACCTTAGCTTGATCGTCATTTCGGTCTACGATAGCGACTTCGTAATCTTGAGCCTCTCTGAGGAAAATATAGCGTGGGGCAACCTTGCTAACAGCATTGACATCTCTTGGTTTTGTTGTTAAGGCATAAAGTTCCGGGTTAGGCGTCTCTTTTCCATCTTCTTTACCAATGGTAATATACTCAAATTCATCATGTGTTTTATATTTTGGATGGAGAAGTAGTGAGAGTTTTGTTTTAGATTCTTTTTCCCAAGCTGGCGCATCTGCAATAGCTTCTTTGTGCCATTCTCCTTTGAACCCCATATAAGGCATGCTGAGATTAGGATGGTTTTTGTCTGCTGAAATAAACTCAAGATAACCTTCAACAAATTCATCCTTAGCTTGACCTGTTTTAAGAACAACATCAATAGTAACTGATGAATTTGGGTCAATGGTTACTGTTTCTGGATGTTCTAGTGATGCCCCTTCAATGGCTTTAGGGAAAATGGCTTGAATAGCAATTTCACCTGATTCATCAAGACGTATGCGTTCTGAGTTGGTTACTCCCTGGACGGTACCGTGTTTCAAGGTGAAGCTTTGCTTAGTATTCCCAAGATTTCTAAATGTCAGTTTGAAGGATTTTGTGTCACCGATTTCTTTTAAAGAAGCTGCGCCTTTATTATCATGGGTGACAATAACAGTTGATTTTAATGCTTCTTCGAATTGTGTCAATCCAGCCCCTTGTTGTCTAGGTGAATGATAGAGAGAAGTACGACCGCCGTTGGCCTCTTCTTGTTCTTGAAGAGGTTTTGCTGTATTCATCAAGAGCAATTTTGTTAACTCAACCAGTGATAAGTCTTTCTCAGAAGACTTTGCAAGAAGGGATTTGGCGTGTTGACTGAGCAGAGCACTGACTCCTGCTACGTAAGGAGATGCCATGGATGTCCCAGACAGCATGACGTATTTTCCGTGGTTTCCTAAGGAATAAACATCCTCACCAGGTGCCACCAAATCGGGCTTGATTTCTAAGTTGAGATTAGCTCCCCAACTGGTGAACCCAGAAACTCTAGGAGCATTGAGCAGTTGATGAGGGACGGCTTCTTTATTAAAGGTTAATTTTTGTTCCAATTGCTGAGCAGCTAAAGCGATAAGTTCTTGACCGTCTTTATGAGAAACACTGATTGCCCATTTGTTAGGAATATCTAAATTATGATAGCCGATAATAGGGTGTGTTTCAAAATTACCACGGCTATACTCGGTAGGATTATTGATGACAATAACACCTTTAGCACCTTTTCCTATCCACTTTTTAACCTTATCAAAAACAGACTCACCACCTCTGTGGACTAGAGCAATTTTATTATAGAGTGGCGCGTGGTTTTTATCTTCTCTTGTTTGGTCAATATATACTAAGGAAGCAGATGCATTAGAAAGTGTTTTCTCATTATGCTTGCTGAGGTCAGAGTATGCATAGTTTTTCCCACCAATGGTTAGTGTTGGAAGATAAACAATTGGGCTTTGAGCTGAACCAACCCCAATCGCTAATGGGTTAGCAGCAACAGAAACAGTTGTTGAAAGGTCTTTAGTGTTTAAAGAGTTATCAGTGTATTTATCGTAGGTGTTAGTTGATGGCGCAGCTCCATAATTTCCCATAGCCGCAACAACGATAACACCAGCTTCGGTTGCCTTTTTGACGGCTTTATAGAAAATATCATCAGGATGTCCCGTCCCACGTTCGCCAACACTGAGGCTAATGACATCAGCTCCGCGTTTAACAGCGTCTTCCATAGCATGAAAAACAGCATCGTCACCAACGTATTCGTATTCATCAGTATTGCCATAATTTTCAGAGAAAACTTTGTAAGTCAGCAGTTGTGCATTAGGAGCGATACCTTTAAACCCTTTTGGCTCCAAAGAATTACCTGCTAAAATACCTGCAATATGCATACCATGTGGAGATTTTGCCTGGTCAATCATATCCGTATCGCCACGCATGTAATTGAAACCATGTGGCACTTTATGGTTAAACTGACCATTTGGTGTGATGTCTTTAATTTTCATTTGATTCAAAACATCCGGGTCAGTAATATCAAGTCTCAAGTCAGGATGGGTTAAATCAATACCAGAGTCAATAGTAGCTATCACAAGACCACGACCATCAAGGTCTTTATGTAACTGCTTAAATTGAGGGCTAGTCATTAAACTTGCTAAAGGAGCTTCTGATTGTCTAGGTTTGCTCGTTTTATAACTTGTACTTTCTTGAATGGTTTTAATTCCAGAAGTCTTTTTTAACTTCTCAAGTTCAGATTCAGGAAGTTCGACAGCAGCCCCTTGGAATAACTGATCATAAGTGTATTTTACGGTCAATCCCTTAATGGCTTCTAAATCCTTTAAAATGGTGTCTTTTTTGCCATCTTCAAATTGCAAGATATAGCGTTTCGGTCCAAAGGTTTCTGTAGGTTTCTCCTTATCTAGCTCTGTATCGTCAAATTCTTCGTCATCTAACTCTGGGTCATCTAATTTTTGTTCAGATGTCAAAGACTCTATCTTTTTGTTTGTGCTTGATTTTTCTTTCTCTATTAAGGACAGAGGTCTCACTTTTATTTGTGATAGGTGCTCCATTTTCCGAGGTAGATGCTACATCAGAAGGAGAGACAGTGTCTGTAGGGGTTGTAACGTTTGCAGTATCGACTTGTTGAGCAGAATCATCCTGTTTTTCTGCAGAGCTATCTTTTATTGATGATTCTTCTTCAGCAGAATCATCTGTGACTTGATTTCCTTTTTCGTTTTCTTTTGAAATAGCAGAGCTTGACGCGTCTGTAGTCTCAGAAACGAGGGGGAGTGACAGATCGGAAAGATTAGTTTCTTCAGCGAGAACCTCGCTAGAATGAGACATTAAAATCAATGGACAGCAGAGTGCCAATAAGCTTATGGGGAATGTTTTTTTAGAATTCATAAATCCTCCTAGGTTTTATTTATTTTAAAATTAGGTTGACCTAATTTTAAAATAAAGTTTTTAACCTGTCAAGGACTATAATAAATAATTATTTAAAATTGTTTATGATATTGCCGAATCATAGATATTGATTTTCACAATTAAAAAACAATGGAGATAAAGTTTGCTTGAAATTTGTATTTATACAACAAATAACGAAAAAACCAAGAATATCAATTGGAATAAGAATGTTGACTTATGCCTGGTGACAAAAGGAATATATATTACATTAAAAGGTAGAAGTAACATGAAAAAGATGCAGGTCGGAGCAACAAAAAAAGCACTTCCGAAAAAGTGCTTTATAGAGATTATTTTTTAAGAAGGTCACGGATTTCTGCAAGAAGTTCTTCTTGAGTTGGACCAGCAACTTCAGCAGCTTCTTCTTCAGCTTTCTTAGTAAGAGCAGTTGCTTTTTCAGCAGCTTTAACTACGAAGAAAAGAGATGTTCCAATGATAAGGAAGTTGATAACAGCACCAAGGAAGTTACCATATTTCACACCGTTCCAAGCAAGTTCAGTGATGTTTTGAACGTTTGCAGCTTTTAAAGCTGGGTTAAGGATAAGAGGAGTGATGATGTCACTAACAAGTGAAGTGATGATTGCACCGAAAGCACCACCGATAATAACAGCAACAGCAAGGTCAATAATGTTCCCGCGGAACAAGAAGTTTTTCAAATCTTTAATCATGAGATAAAGAGTTTCCTTTCAGAATTTTTAATACTCATATAGTATATATAAAAGAAATTTGAAAGGCAAGGAAAATGACTTGATTTTTTCATTTTACACCTGTTAGCTTTAGTGATATAATGAAATATAAAACTAAAATGGGATTTTTGTGTGGAGGTGTTGATTTGGCAGTAAGCAAAGAACAGATTCTCGACATCAAAAACAGTGTCAATATCGTTGATGTTATTGGCGAAGTTGTGGCTTTGACAAAGGCTGGTAGGCATTTTTTAGGGCTGTGCCCCTTCCACAAAGAAAAGACCCCCTCATTTAATGTTATTGAGGATAAGCAATTCTATCATTGCTTTGGTTGTGGTAAATCTGGAGATGTTTTCAAATTTCTAGAAGACTATCGACAAATTACCTTTATGGAAAGTGTTCAGATTTTAGCGGATAGGGTTGGTATTAATGTCTCTGTTAGCCAACCTCGGGTTGAACAAACACAGTCACATCCTCATCAGAAATTATTTTCTCTCAATCAGGATGCTAGTAAGTTCTATCATGCTGTTTTGATGACCACAACACAAGGTCAAGAGGCTAAACAATATCTCTATGACCGTGGGCTTACTGATGAGTTGATTGTGTATTTTAATATTGGTCTTTCGCCGTCTGAGCCTGATTACCTCTATCAAGCGATGTCTAAAAAGTATGATGAAGATACTCTCATGCAGGTTGGGTTATTTAACCTTTCTGAAAATGGTCGTGTTTTTGATGCCTTTCAAAATCGGATTATGTTTCCTTTGACAGATGATAGTGGTCGTGTTCTAGGATTTTCAGGTCGAATTTGGACAGAAAATGATCAGCAGCAGGGACAGGCAAAATATAAAAATACCCGTTCGACGCTTATTTTTAATAAATCTTACGAATTATATCATATGGATAGGGCAAAAGCTGTCGCTAAAAAGACGCATGAGCTCTATCTGATGGAAGGTTTCATGGATGTGATTGCGGCCTATCGAGCAGGTATAAGCAATGCAGTCGCTTCAATGGGTACAGCTCTGACATCGGAGCATGTCCGTCATTTGAAACAATTCACAAAAAAAGTGATTTTGACTTATGATGGTGATAAAGCAGGGCAAAACGCCATTGCAAAATCTTTAGAAATTTTGCGAGATATGACTGTTGAAATTGTTCGTATGCCAAATCAAATGGACCCCGATGAGTTCCTGAAAGCAAATTCGGAAGAAGAATTGGCAAAGCTATTGACACAGTCTCGCTTATCGGCCACTGAGTTTTGGATTTATTATTTGAAACCAGAAAACACTGATAATCTTCAAGCTCAAATCGCTTATGTTGAGAAAATTTCTGAGATGATTGCTCAGGTTTCATCAATTACTGCTCAGAATACCTATATTCATTTAGTAGCGGATTTATTGCCAGATTTTGATTATATGCAGGTTGAGCAGGCGGTCAATAACCATCGATTGGCTGACCGTAAGCAACGTCAAGAGCAAACTTATCAAGGGCAACAAGTTCTTAAAACACTTCCGTTAAGTAAAGCTTTATCTGCTCTTAATAAGGCTGAAAATCAATTGTTTCATAGGTTGTTAAATCACCCTTATTTATTAAATGAATTTCGCAATCGCTCAGACTTTTTCTTTCATACACCAGAGTTACAAACTCTTTATCTTGTCTTAGAGAAAGCTGGTGAGATTAGCTCATTGGACTTGGCTTCTTTGTCAGAAGAAGAAAATAGAGCGTATTATCGTGTTCTTGAAGAAGTGCTACCTCCTGAAATTGCTGAGGGAGAGATTGTTCAGATAGAAGAACGGATTTATCGTCTCCTAGGGGAACAAGAACTTCGTCACACTGCCAAATCCATCCGTGAATCCAGTAACCATGGAGATATTGACCGCGCTGTTGAGGAATTACAAGCCCTCATTTCCCAAAAAAGAAAGTTGGAATAAGATACATGGCAACTAAAAAAACAAATACTACTTTTAACGTTCAAGTCGCAGATTTTATCCGTAATCATAAAAAAGCAGGAACTGCCACAGATGAAGAGGTAACTGAAAAACTCGTTATTCCGTTTGTACTTGATGCGGATCAAATTGATGACCTTTTGGAACGTTTGACAGACGGTGGTATTGCTATCACAGACAAAGATGGTAATCCATCAACTAAATATGTTGTTGAAGAAATTCAACCAGAAGAGTTAACGGATGAAGAACTTCTTGGTTCGAACTCTGCTAAAGTTAATGACCCTGTTCGTATGTACCTTAAGGAAATCGGTACAGTACCACTTTTGACCAATGATGAAGAAAAAGACTTAGCCGTTGCGGTGGCTGCAGGCGATTTACAGGCTAAACAGCGTCTAGCCGAAGCTAACTTACGTCTGGTGGTGTCTATTGCTAAACGTTATGTTGGACGTGGTATGCAATTTCTTGACCTTATCCAAGAAGGTAATATGGGACTTATGAAAGCCGTTGATAAATTTGATTATGAGAAAGGCTTCAAATTCTCTACTTACGCAACTTGGTGGATTCGTCAGGCCATTACACGTGCTATTGCAGACCAAGCGAGAACCATTCGTATCCCTGTTCACATGGTGGAAACCATCAATAAATTGGTCCGTGAGCAGCGTAACCTTTTACAAGAATTAGGGCAAGATCCAACCCCTGAACAAATTGCAGAGCGTATGGACATGACACCTGATAAAGTTCGTGAAATTTTGAAAATCGCTCAAGAACCTGTCTCACTTGAAACACCGATTGGTGAAGAAGATGATAGCCACTTGGGTGACTTTATCGAAGATGAAGTGATTGAAAATCCTGTGGATTACACAACTCGTGTTGTTTTGCGTGAGCAATTGGATGAAGTGTTAGACACTCTGACAGACCGTGAAGAAAACGTTCTTCGTCTCCGTTTTGGACTTGATGATGGAAAAATGCGCACACTTGAAGATGTTGGTAAAGTGTTTAACGTTACTCGTGAGCGTATTCGTCAGATTGAAGCTAAAGCTCTTCGCAAATTACGCCACCCAAGCCGTAGTAAACAACTTAAAGATTTTATGGATGAGTAAAATTTAGTTATTCAGACCAAATGATGTGTTGAAGCTAATCATTTCTGTAGCTGATTAGTAATTGTTGATAGCAATTTATCAACTAGAAAGAATGATATGTCAGATAAAAAATATACCGATGATGAAATTTTAGCCATTAAAGACAAGATACTTCAAGGATTAGAAGAAGTGATTGATCCAGAGCTTGGTATTGATATTGTTAATCTTGGCTTGATTTACGAAATTCGTTTTGAACAAAATGGGGCAACAGAAATTGATATGACGTTGACGACGATGGGGTGCCCTTTGGCTGATTTAATTACAGATCAAATTCACGATGCGATGAAATCAATTCCAGAAGTCACAAAAGTAGACGTCAAACTCGTTTGGTACCCAGCTTGGACTGTGGATCGTCTCAGTCGCTATGCACGTATTGCCCTAGGCATTCGATAAAAAATTAGTAGGACAGAGACTGAGTATCTCAATCGTCTATTTTTGACCAAATAAAAGAAAATATTTAAGGAGAATCACATGATTTTAGTAACAGGTGCCAATGGACAACTTGGAACAGAGCTCCGCTATTTGCTCGACGAAAGAAATGAAGAATACGTTGCAGTGGATGTCGCAGAAATGGATATTACCAATGCTGAGAAAGTTGACGAGGTATTTGCTCAAGTGAAACCAACCTTGGTCTATCACTGTGCTGCCTATACAGCTGTTGATGCAGCAGAAGACGAAGGTAAGGAATTGAACTACGCTATCAATGTCACAGGGACGGAGAATGTCGCAAAAGCTTGTGCCAAATATGGTGCTACGCTAGTGTATATCTCAACAGACTATGTTTTTGATGGCGAGAAACCTGTCGGTCAAGAATGGTTAGAGACAGATAAACCAGATCCTAAGACAGAATATGGACGTACCAAACGTTTGGGTGAAGAAGCAGTTGAAAAGTACGCAGACAAGTTTTATATCATTCGTACAGCTTGGGTATTTGGTAACTATGGCAAAAACTTTGTCTTTACCATGGAAAATTTAGCAAAGCAACACTCACGTTTAACAGTTGTTAATGACCAACACGGTCGTCCGACCTGGACACGTACACTTGCAGAATTTATGTGCCATTTGGCTGAAAATCAAAAAGAATTCGGCTATTATCATTTATCAAATGATGCGAAAGAAGATACGACTTGGTATGATTTTGCTGTGGAAATCCTAAAAGATACCGATGTCGAAGTGGCTCCAGTGGATTCATCAGCCTTCCCAGCTAAGGCAAAACGTCCGCTTAACTCAACCATGAACCTTGATAAAGCTAAGGCAACAGGGTTTGTTATTCCAACTTGGCAAGAAGCTCTAAAAGAGTTTTACAAACAAGAGCAAAGATAATTGTAGGGGCAAAGCCCCTTTTTGTGTGCTAGTATTTTTAATGTTAAGTTGAACAGAGCAGATTTTCTGAGATTGTGCTATAATGAATAAGATTAACATTAAAGCGAAAGGTCTTTTATGAAACACGTTTTTATTATAGGAAGTCGTGGTCTACCAGCTCAATACGGCGGATTTGAAACATTCGTTGAAGAACTGGTGAAAAATCAAAGGACTATCGGTATAAAATATCACGTTGCTTGTCTGAGTAATCAAGAACAAGGAATGCATTTTGACATGTATGGAGCAGATTGTTTTACGATTAACCCACCAAAACTTGGTCCAGCTAGGGTTATCGCTTACGATATTCAAGCGATCAATTACGCTCTGCAATTGATTGAGAAAGATAGGATTCAAGAGCCCATTTTTTATGTACTGGGCAACACAATAGGGGCTTTCATAGCTCCACTGGTAAGAAAGATTCGACGCTTAAAGGGAAAGCTTTTTATTAATCCTGATGGTTTAGAATGGAAGAGAAGTAAGTGGTCTCGTCCAGTTCAAATGTACTTGAAATTATCTGAAAAGATGATGACTAAGCATGCTGACCTTGTGATTTCTGATAATGAAGGGATTGAAAATTATATTAAACGCTCCTATCCTTGGTCTAACACACGCTTTATTGCCTATGGGACTGACTTGGCGCTGTCTAGCTTGACGGAAAATAGTCAGTTGGTTCGTGAGTTTTTTGGAAAATGGCAGAGCAGAGAAAAAGGGTATTACCTAATAGTTGGGCGTTTTGTCCCTGAAAATAATTACGAAACAGCCATTCGTGAGTTCATGGTGTCCAAAACCAAACGTGATTTAATCATTATTTGTAATCAAGAAGGAAATCCCTATTTTGAAAGATTACGTGACGTGACTGGCTTTGATAAAGACCCACGTGTTAAATTCGTGGGGACGGTATATGACAGGGAGCTTTTGAATTATATTCGTGCTCATGCCCAGGCCTATATTCACGGCCACGAAGTTGGTGGGACAAATCCTGGTCTTCTCGAAGCGCTAGCACATACAGAACTTAATTTAGTATTAGATGTTGATTTTAACCGTTCTGTGGCTGAGAGCACCGCTTTGTACTGGAAAAAATATGCAGGAAATCTATCAGAGCTGATTAATCAGGTTGATCAGGCAAGTGATTTTTCAGACTTAGGAAATGCGGCTAAAAAACGGATGGCTGACCATTACAGTTGGGAAAAAATTGTAGGAGAGTACGAGGAGTTGTTTTTGAATGAAAGTTAATATTCTGATGGCTACCTACAATGGTGAGCGGTTTTTAGCTGAACAGATTGAAAGTATTCAACAACAGACGTTTACCGATTGGAAACTCTTGATACGTGATGATGGCTCATCTGATAGAACACGAGAGATTATTCAGCAATTTGTGGAGCAAGATGACCGTATTAGCTTCATAAATCCTGATGAAACAACAAATCTCGGCGTCATTAAGTCCTTTTTCACCTTGCTCAAACATGAGAAAGCAGACTATTATTTTTTTAGTGATCAGGATGATATTTGGTTGCCTGAAAAGATGGCGTTGACACTCGCAGAGGCGCGAAATCACGCCCAAACGGATCCTCTGATGGTCTATACTGACTTAAAAGTGGTCAACCAACAGTTGGAAGTCATAAATGACAGTATGATTCGTAGCCAATCACACCATGCTAATACAGAGTTGCTTCAAGAATTGACTGAAAATACGGTGACTGGTGGGACTGCTATGATTAATCATGCCCTAGCAGAACGTTGGACTGCTACAGATAATTTACTCATGCATGATTGGTACTTAGCTCTTTTAGCAACAGCTTTCGGAAAGCTCATTTATATCGATCAGCCAACAGAGCTTTACCGTCAGCATGACAATAACGTGCTTGGAGCAAGGACTTGGTCAAAGCGTCTTTATAAATGGATGCGTCCACATTTGCTATTTAGTAAGTATTGGCAGCTTATCATAGATAGTCAACGACAGGCGAAGCATTTGCTTAATATGGATATATCAGCAGAGCAGAAAGACCTGATTGAGAAATTCATCTCCTTACAAGAGTACGGATTTTTTGAACGAATGGCTATTTTGAAAAATTATGGTTTTAGAAAAAATCGGACATTCCATACGATTGTATTTAGGACCTTGCTGATGACAAAATTTGCCTATAAAAAGGAATATCAGACAAAAAAATAATGAAAGGAAAGTTCAGTTAGTAACCTAACTGAATGAAGGGAACACTGAGTCAACTGTGACGGCTGTATCCCTATTTGATTATAGATATGAATATATTTGCTAAGGAGAATCGAATTCTTCTCCGAGAAATGATAAAAACGGATTTTAAGCTTCGTTATCAAGGAAGTTTTATAGGACATTTATGGTCTATTTTAAAGCCAATGATGCTTTTTACTATCATGTATTTAGTATTTGTTCGATTTTTACGTTTTGATGATGGAACACCTCATTATGCAATTGGTTTATTAATAGGTATGGTAACTTGGAACTTTTTTTCTGAGGCAACTAATATGGGGATGATGTCAATTGTTTCAAGGGGAGATTTGCTTCGCAAGTTAAATTTTTCTAAAGAAATTATTGTCATCTCATCAGTCGTAGGTGCAACCATTAACTATGCTATTAATCTTCTAGTTGTTTTTATCTTTGCCGTCATAAATGGAGTAAATGTGTCTTTAGGTTGGTTGGTGATTTTCCCACTATTTGTTGAACTCTTCTTAATGACAACGGGCATTGCGTTTATTTTAGCAACACTTTTTGTGAAATATCGGGATGTCGGTCCGATTTGGGAAGTTGTTATGCAGGCTGGAATGTACGGCACACCTATCATTTACTCTCTGACGTTTATTTTACAAAAAGGTCAAGTTGCCATTGCGAAAGTAATGATGCTGAATCCTTTAGCGCAGATTATTCAAGATTTACGTCACTTCATTGTATTTTCAGGAAGTTTACGAGGCTGGGATTTGATTGAAAATAAAGCAATTGCTATAGTGCCCTATATCTTACCAATTTTAATTTTTGGAATAGGTTATGCTATTTTCCAAAAAAGTGCTAAGAAATTTGCGGAGATTCTTTAATGACAAAAAATATTGCAGTAAAAGTTGAACACGTTTCAAAATATTTTAAATTACCGACAGAAAGTACACAGAGCCTGCGCACTAGTATGGTTAATTATTTTAAAGGTATCAAGGGATACAAAGAACAGCATGTTTTAAAGGATATTAATTTTGAAGTGGAAGAAGGGGACTTCTTTGGTATTCTTGGTCGAAATGGGTCAGGAAAATCAACGCTTCTAAAAATTATTTCTCAAATTTACGTTCCTGAAAAAGGAAAAGTAACCGTTAATGGGAAAATGGTTTCCTTTATTGAATTGGGCGTTGGTTTCAATCCAGAATTGACAGGACGAGAAAATGTCTATATGAACGGTGCCATGCTAGGTTTTACAACAGAAGAAGTTGATGCCATGTATGACGATATTGTTGAGTTTGCAGAGCTAGAAGAATTCATGAATCAAAAACTTAAGAATTATTCTAGTGGGATGCAAGTTCGTCTAGCCTTTTCGGTAGCCATTAAAGCGCAAGGAGATGTATTAATCCTGGATGAGGTGTTGGCTGTCGGAGATGAAGCATTTCAACGGAAGTGTAATGACTATTTCATGGAACGTAAGAAGAGTGGTAAGACTACCATTCTTGTAACTCATGACATGGGAGCGGTGAAGAAATATTGTAATAAGGCTATTTTGATTGAGGATGGTCTCATTAAGGCTTCAGGGAACCCACGAGATGTAGCGAATCAATATAGTTTTGATAATACGAATCAAGTTGTTAGTGAAACTCATACAGAAGACATCAGTAACCGAATTTTAGTAGACAATCTTAAAATGGAGCTCCTGTCGCCAAATCGTACCACTCCAGATATACCTGTTCAGTTCAAGGTAACATACGATGTTTTTGAAGATATTAAAACTTATGTTGCGATTTCATTGACAGACATTGATCGGAACATTTGGATGTATAACGACAACACGATGGATCGTATGACAGATGGTAAGGGGCACTACGCTATAGATTATAGTTGCTTATTAACGCCACTGAACGATGTTAAGTTGAAATTAGAAATGACCATCCGTGATGAACGAAACCAAGTTCTAGCTTTCTTACCAGTCTATGAGACACCGATTATTGTTCTCAATCGTGATGATTTGGATACTAGTGATGAGTCTGCTAAAGACTCTGCAACAGGAATCTTAAAGCGGAATGGAAGTTGGAATATTTTAAAATCTGAGTAGGTAGACTATGAAAGTTTCTATTATTTGCACGAATTACAATAAAGATCAGTGGATTGGACAAGCTATTGATAGTTTTATTCAGCAAGAAACAACTTTTCCTTATGAAATTATCTTGATAGATGATGCCTCAACGGATTGTTCTCGAGAAATTTTAGAACAGTATGAAAAGAAGTATCCAGAGCTTATCCGTGTATTTTATAACGAGTCTAACTTTGGAATCGCAAAGACTTGGAAAAAAATTGTCAAGGAAGCAAGAGGGGAGTATATTGCTCGTTGTGATGGAGATGATTTTTGGACGGATTCTTTGAAATTGCAAAAGCAGGTAGAGCTATTAGAGAGTAGAGAAGATTCTCTCTGGGCTAATTCTGAGTTTGATATGATTGCTGAAGATGGAACCTTGCTACAGAAGGATGTTTTCAAAAATGGGATTTTACCATTAGCGGATTCTTATGAACATCTATTGGTCTACAAATTGATGACAATGGCATCTACCTGGTTGGTTGAACGTCAGTTAATGTTAGAAGTGACAGATGCTCTTGCTGAAAATGCAGCGGATGATACTTTTGATTTACAACTGGAATTATTTAAAAGAACCAAATTATCAACGTTGGAAGATAGTACAACGGTCTATCGAATGAATATCGGTTCAGATTCTAAACCGATTACCTATGAAAAATTTGAAAAACGAGTAGCTGGAATTTGTCAGACACAACTAAACTATCTGAAAAAATATCCAGACTATGATGTTTCGCGTCTCGTCAACATGCTTATTGAAAAAGACAAACAATCGGATTTAGAGCAATTTAAGCGCGATCAGGAAATCAGTCGTTTGAATATACTTGTTGATCAACTACAGACGATTTCGGCTAATCAGAATGCATATATCGAACAGCTCAAGGAAAGTAACGTAGGACTTGAGGTGACAATTGCAGAAAAAGAACATCAGATTAGCCATATAACAACGGAATATGAGCGTGTGATTACGTCACGACGTTGGACCATTCCGACTAAGATTATTAACTTCTTTAGGAGAAATAAATGAAACGACTACTTCTATATGTTCATTTTAATAAAAATGAGGTGATTAGTGGACATGTCCATTACCAACTAGAGCATATTCGTTCCTTGTTTGCGAAGGTTGTATTCATTTCAAACAGCCTATTGAGTGAAGTGGAAGTGAAGAAGCTTCGTCAAGAGGGGCTGATTGATGAATTTATCCAACGTGAAAATATTGGATATGATTTTGCTGCTTGGCAAGATGGAATGAAATTGGTCGGATTTGAGAACTTGAAAGACTACGATTCTGTTACAGCCATGAACGATACTTGTTTTGGACCATTGTGGGACTTGACGCCACTTTATGATCGCTATGAATCAGATGTGGCTACCGATTTTTGGGGTATGACAAATCATCGAGCGATTGATGCAGGGCACATCTATATTGATGAACATCTACAGTCTTACTTCATGTCCTTTAAACAATCAATTGTTCAGTCTGATGTTTTCGAGAACTTCTGGCAAACTGTCGTAGCTCATACAGATGTTCAAAAGGTTATTGATGAGTACGAAACCAAGTATACAAAACTCTTTGTAGAAGCTGGTTTTCGTTATAACTCTGTGCTAAACACAGTCCCCATAGCTGACCAGTATTTTCATTCGAATTTTACGATTCATTATCCCCATGTGCTTTTGGATCAACAGGTACCGTTTATCAAGGTGAAAACCTTTGATTTAACACAACATTTATCTCCGTACACTCTTCGTACAATTGAGGAGAAAACGAATTATCCAGTTCAACTGATTGAAGAACATATGTCGGATATTAGTCTACCAACTCCAGCTTATTTGATTGATCGCAAAGTGATTGATGGAAAAGCAACAGGAGAAATAGCGGTAACTACGAAGAAGGTTGCGGTTCATTTACATACTTTCTATGTTGATTTATTGGATGAGTTTTTGACAAATTTTGAAGCATTTGCCTTTGATTATGATTTGTATTTGACAACGAATACGGCTGAAAAAGAAGAACAAATTAAAGAAATTCTAGAAAAGCGTGGCAAAACTGCTACTATCATAGTGACTGGTGCTAAGGGACGCGATATTATTCCAATGTTGAAATTAAAAGATGCCCTATCCCAGTACGATTATATTGGACATTTCCATACGAAGAAATCTCCAGAATACCCTTATTGGGTAGGTGATTCTTGGCGAGCAGAATTAAATCAAATGTTGATTCAGTCAGCAAACCATTTATTAGCTGCATTTGATCGTAGAGAGAAGCTAGGTCTTGCTATTGCAGATATCCCAAGTTTTTTCCGTTATACTAAGATTGTGGAACCTTGGAATGAATATCGTTTTGCAGCGGATATGAATGACTTGTGGAAACGAATGGGCTTGGCAAGAAGTATTGATTTTGAAACGTTTGATACCTTCATCATGTCTTATGGAACCTTTATTTGGTTCAAATACGATGCTCTAAAACCTTTATTTGATTTAGGACTCACAGATGAGGAAATTCCTGCGGAGCCTTTACCTCAACATACTATTTTACATTCGATTGAACGCATTCTGGTTTATCTTGCATGGGCAAATCACTATGACTATGTGATTTCAAAGCACGAACGCTATATCTCTCCTTTTGTTGACAATAAAGTGCTAAATATCCGTGCGGATAATGTTCCAAATACCTATATCAATTTTGACCAAATAGGTGGTATAAAAGGAGCTTTGAAATATATTTACAGAGGTCCTGGAAGTGCTATTAAATACATTATCAAGAAAGGAATTTTAAAAATCAAAAATGGCTAGTCGTCGAGTAAAAAGAATACCATTAAAAGAAACGATAGCTGAGAGATATCTTGATATAAGTATTGTTCTCAAATATACCATATCAATTATTTTATCTGTACTTGTACTAATGAGTTCTGAGAATATGATGTTATTTTGGGTTAATATCTTAGAACTGGTGATTATTTTTTTAATTTCCAACGTAGTTATTGTAAAATATAATGTCTTTGGAAATTTTTTAAATGCTATTCTAATATTTTTATTCAATATTGAGCAAGGGATTTATGTTTTTGGTGGTACCTATTTATCATCTGTTATGCTTTCCAATATTGATTCTCTTGCAGCTCTATCTGGAAAAATTTGGGTATACTCTATTGGGGCAATTGGGATTATCGCTATATCGCTATTACCAATTAAAAAGCTTGAAATTCCCAAAAGATACACTTCTATAGCTTTACTATTACTATTTATTAATGAAATTTCATTAATTTCTGGCATGCCTATTGAAAATAGAACGTCACCTTATTTTAACTTCTATAATCTTTATCAGGAAAAGTTAGAAAATTATCGTATTGCAAAACAAATTGCAAGTTTACCTGATGTGACAAAAGAATTTTTTAAGCCAGAGGTGGCTGATGTTATCGAGAAATCAACAACTATTAATGATAAACCTAATATTATTCTTATATTTACAGAAGGTTTGTCACAAGGAATTATTGACCATAAACAGAATATTATGCCTAAAATAAAAAAGGTACAGCAGGAGTCTATCAATTTTACTAATTATTATAACCATACCTTTGCAACATATCGTGGATTAATTGGACAATTATACTCGGGATATCAATTTGATAACTATGATTCGAATAATCTTATTTCAATCGAAAGTATTCTTAAAAATGAGGGCTATTCAACGACTTTTATTAATTCAGAGCCAAGTAATAAGACATTTACAAAGTATTTGAACTCACTTGGTTTTGATAATATATCAACACTAGAAGATGGTAGAAAAGGACTTTCTGATACAGTTTCAGATAAACAAATGTATCAATTATTATTAGATGAAGCTCAAGATAAATTTGAGAAAAAAAAGCCATTTTTCATTTCGATGTATACCTTTGGAACGCATATATCTATGGATTCGGTAGATAAAAAGTTTGGTGATGGAAAAAATGCAACATTAAATAAATATTATGATTTAGACTATCAATTTGGAGAATTTTTTAATAAATTTGTAAATAGTTCGGTCTCTGATAATACTATTTTAGTATTTACAACAGACCATGGCACGTACGTAGATGACAGTTATCAAGATGTTTTTGAAAGTAGATCTCATGGAAGTTTGGATCAAGTTCCTTTCTTTATCTACAGTAAAAAAGTTAAACCTGCAGTAGTTGATGTCAATGGTAGAAACTCACTAAACTTAGCTCCTACCATTTTAGATTTTATTGATATTAGTTCGCCAAATTATTTTTTAGGAAGTAGTCTTTTTTCTGAAGCGGCAGCTAGTGACTTTGAATATGTGTTCAATTCAGAGAATGACTATTTGATAACAAAAGATAATCGAATTGAATTTTTAAAAGATGATGAAAAAGAAGAAATTGTAAAACAAATTGAAAAATATTTTGCTGCTAATCAGCAAGTGCCAGAGGGAAGGTAAAATAACATGTCCGAAAAAATCGCAGTCTTACTTCCTGCCTACAATGAGGAAGTAACTATTCAAAAAGTTATTAAAGATTTTCAGCGCGTTCTTCCAGAAGCTGATATTTATGTGTATGACAATAATTCAAAAGACAGAACGAATGAGTTAGCAAGAGCAGCAGGAGCAATTGTGCGTTTTGAGCCTCGCCAAGGTAAAGGGAATGTTGTGCGTTCGATGTTTCGTGAAATTGAAGCGGATTATTATATTATGGTTGATGCAGACGATACTTATCCAGCTGATGAGGTAGAAAAACTCTTGGAGCCTCTTCGTTCTGGTATGGCGGATATGACTATCGGAGATCGTTTATCGAATGGGACTTACGCAGAAGAAAACAAACGAGGTTTCCATGGTTTCGGAAATAACCTTGTGAAATTTCTTGTAAATAAACTTTATAAAGGCCAATATGAAGATATCATGACAGGTTATCGAGGGTTTAATCGTCTCTTCGTTAAAAATTTCCCAGTGTTATCACCAGGATTTGAAATTGAAACTGAATTGTCTATCCATTCCTTAGATAAACGCTTTAAATTGGTTGAAGTGCCAATCACCTATCAGGACCGTCCTGAGGGGAGTGAATCAAAACTCAATACTTTCTCTGATGGTTTTAAAGTATTGCGAATGATTTTTAACTTATTTAAAGATTATAAGCCATTACTGTTCTTTAGTATTTGCTCAGCTATCTTCTTTATTTTAGGCTTGTTTGCTGGTGTTCCAGTTATTAGTGAATTTACGCAAACTGGTTTTATTGCTAAGATGCCATCAGCTATTTTAGCGACTGGTCTCATGATTTTAGCTGCCTTATCTTTTGTTGCTGGATTTATTTTAGATACGATTGTAAGACAAAATCGTATGCAATATGAGTTGAAGATTTATGAGTATTATGAAAACTTACTAGATAAGAAGTAACAGTTTGATCATCAAACAGAAGAAATCCTAATTGATTTTTTCTGTTTTATTTTTGGAGACAATGAATGAAACGATTAATCAATAATATTATTAAATTTAGATATATTATAGCGGTAATGATTTGCTTGCTAGGTATTAGTCTAGATTTAAATGGAAGTTCAATTGGATTTTGGAATAATTTTGGGCTCACTGAGACTATTTCTGGAAAACGAGAACAAGCAACAAGTCTTGATAGTGCGACAAATATTTTAGAGATAGGTAGTTACTGGATTCCTAGAGAAAAAGAAGATGGGACAATTATTGGTGTTCCTAGAGGGATTAGATCGGATGAATGGTTGGTTCAAACACCATTTTATCTTTCTCAATCTAGTACAGGATTTCAATTAGTTAATCCATCATATGCCACTTCGGGACAAAATATGGTTGTTGCCTATAATGCTCCAGTGAATCATATTTCTCTTATTGGAAAACCGTTTAATTGGGGCTTCTTATTTTTAGGTGCTTCAAGAGGCTTATCTTGGTATTGGTGTGTTAAAGTCATTGGTATGCTCTTATTAGCATTTGAGTTTGCTATGATATTAACTAAAGGGAAAAAATACTTATCGCTAGTTGGTAGTTTTTGGATTACTTTTACACCAGTTGTTCAATGGTGGTTTATGCAACACTTAGGTGATGTTGTATTCTTTAGTTTATTAATCATGGTTAGTATGCATCACTATTTCAAAGTAAAATCAAAATGGGCAAAAATTGGTTTAGCGGCACTCCTAGCTTCTGGAATTATTGGCTATATTTTAGTTATCTATCCAGCATTTCAAGTACCTTTTGCTTATCTCATTTTATTATTTACTCTGATTGAGTTTATCAACGCTATCCGACAGAGACTTATCAATAAATTTGATATTTTAATGATAAGTTGTACATTAGGTCTTTCTTTTACAGTTGTTGGAATTACGATTATAGATAGTTGGGATGCGATTAAAACGACTTTAAATACAGTATATCCAGGAAGTCGTGTGTCTACTGGTGGTGAATTATCATTAACTGTAATAAGTGACTTTTTATTAAATGCTATCCTGCCGTATAGAACACCGTTTGCAAGTAATCAAGTTGAATTATCCAGTTCATATCATTTGCTAGGTTTTGTGAGTTTCTTATTACCATTTGTGATAAAGAAAAAAGACTTCAAGTCAAATAGTTTAGGACTTGGGTTAGTTATTTTATCAATATTATTAGCAACCTATGCTATCATCGGTCATGTACCTGTGTTACTTGCAAAAGTTACTTTACTATCATTTGTAACAAGTTCACGTGCTTGGCAGGCATTGGCAGTCATTTCTGTGTATGCATCAATTTGGGCTATTGCGTATATTTGGGATAAGAAACCGCAGGATTATTGGAAAGTTATTGTAGCAGCTGTTCCGTTTACAGGATTCATGGTTTATCGTATCTTGACTGAGGAATTTTATCGTAACTATTCTGGAAGGTTTATCTTACTTATTCTTTTAGGAATCATCTTATTCAGCTATTTTGCTATGGCTTTTAGATGGAAAAAGTGGCTCGTGGCTAGTATTTTAGGACTTACTTTAATTAGTGGTATGACAGTTAATCCAGTTGTTCATGGGCTAGAAGCCATTGAAGATAAAAAATTATCTGTTGAAGTCGCTGAGTTAGTTCAAGAAGATCCATCTGCTCTTTGGATATCGGATTCAACAATGTTGTATAATTATCTCGAAATGTTTGGCGCTAAAAGTTTAGATGGTATTCGTTTCTATCCAGATTTGCAATTGATGAAAATGATTGATAGCAAAGGTAGTATGGAAAATCAATGGAATAGATATAGTCATATGAAATATGTTTTAACTGATGAAGCTACTACTATGGCAAATCCATTTCCAGATGTGTTGAGCATTCAACTAAATGTTAATCAACTTGATGAATTGAATGTTAAATATGTGCTGACAACTAGAGATTTGGATAATGAATATGGTAATAAGTTTATTCTTATTTATCGTGATGCAGATAATAATAAAATTTATCGTCTGGAGTAGAAAAGTTATTGAGGTAACTTATTGTAGATGAATTATGGTATTTATTAATTACCAATTGTCAAATTAAATGCTACAACTAATCTCACTAAGAAAAATGTGATAAGATTTTGATAGTTTAGAGATTTACTGTTTCAAATTTATACTATGTCACTACATTTACACTGTGTTTAATACTGATAATTAATTTTATAGTGTAAAATTGTAAATAAACAAAATAGGCTTCAAAGTTACTATAGCTTTGTAGTTTATTTTTTTAAAATATTATTTTTGATTTCTTTCAACTTTTTTTCCTCCTTGCGAATAATTAGGTACAGGCCTGAAAGATTAAGTTTACAAGGAGTTAATGAATGCAAAAAGGTATGCAAACTGTTCAACATTTTTCAATTCGTAAGTGTGGTATGGGAGCTGCGTCAGTTCTTTTAGGGATGTTTTTGGTGACTGGCTCTGCTTTGGCAGAGGAAGTCTCAACTGTACCTGAGGTGACAACGCAACTTGAAACACAGGAATCATCTTGGGATATGGCTTCTTTAGAAAGGGCGATCGCAAAAGCAATAGCTGAAAGTTTAAAAAACACCAAGGTGGATCAGCCGAGAAAGGAAATCGTTGATGCGGCTAGTTCGGAGACTTCTGAACAAAAAGTAGAAAAAGCAGTTGTTACAGAACCTAAAGTGACTGTACCTGAAGCTAAGAAGGAAACTCCGCAAGTTGTGGCGCCTAAGAAAGAAGCAGTGCCTCAAAAGGTCGTTGAATCAGTGGTAGAAGTTCCGAAAATGAAAAAGTCCAATGACTTACCAACTTTGAGTTTTGCACATTTGGGAGATGATTATCCTGTCTATCTTAAAAATGCAGCTCCGGATAGTCTCATTGATCCTTGGAGACTTTGGAATAGAGAGTGCGTATCATTTGTAGCTCATCGCTTATCTTCGGTCAATGGTTTTATAATTCCTGGTGCTTATGGAAATGCGGATCAGTGGGGAACGCGTGCACGACGTGAGGGATATGTTGTTGACAATAAGCCAGCAGTAGGTTCAGTGGCATGGTGGCGCAGTTGTCATGTTGCTTGGGTAGCGGAAGTATCAGGTGATTACGTGACCATTGAAGAATATAATTATGATTATACTCATCGATATCACAAACGAACAATTCCTATTAGTAAAGTAGATGGTTTTATTCATTTCAAAGACTTGTCAGCATCAACTGTAGTTAAAACGCCATCCGTATCCCATGTGACACCAGTAAGTCATTCAAGTTTGGCTAAGAGTGGTACGTATCAATTCACCAAGACATCTATTATTCGAGCTGAAGCGAAACTCTCAAGTCCTGAATTAGCTCACTATGATGCTGGTGACTCTGTCCATTATGATAAGCTTGTAGAGGCTGATGGTTTTAGATGGCTATCTTACTTGTCATATAAAGGAAATCGACGTTATATTGCTATTGAAGCTTTGAAACATCAAAAGTCGCCAGTAAATAAAGTGACTCAAACTCCTCAACCAACCTCGCCTACTGTGAAGATTACTCTTCCTGCTAGTGGTGTCTACATTTTCCAAAACTCCTCACCGATTAAAGCTGAGGCAAAATCAGCTAGTCCAACTCTTGCCACTTACGATAAGGGAGAAAAGGTGAATTATGATAAAGTTTTGATTGCAGAAGGAAAACAGTGGATTTCCTATCTGTCTTATTCAGGAGCGCGTCGATATATTCAGGTAGATTAGTACTTGATGATACATTTGGATGGTGCTATATGTAGTGATGATAAAGTTAGTTACCACAGTCTATAAATGATAAAAACACCTAGACCTCAATTATGATGATACGGGTCTAGGTGTTTTTTTATTTTTTCTTACCAAGTGGGAGTTTGACTTTTTTGAGGGTATCAAGTGGTTTTGCTAAGTTTTTTTGAAGATTTGCAAGGTTATCTGTGGTTGTCTTTTTGAGTTCGTTACTCTGGTTAATAATGTCTTCGTTAACAAAATACAATTTGACTAAGGTTTCAGGCTTATAATTTCCAGCACGTGGGTGCATGGCAACGACTTCTAGAGGTCGTTCGTTGGCGTATTTCGGATGGGCTTTGGCTAAGATGGGTAAAACGGTAAAACCACGATTCTCTAAGAGTTTCTGTGCATAATCGAGTGGAACATGTTGAACATCATCTAGTTGGATGAGTGATTTTTTATGTTCGTGTCTGCGGTCTAATTCTTTTTCAATGATTGGTGTTGCTTTGTCTGTGACGTGCTTGACAGCATCAATAGCGTCTGGAATGGCTAAAAGATTTCCGACAGCACCGAGTAATTTTCCGATTTTTTTGGCCATGTTGTTTCCTCTTGTTCATTTCTAAGATTTTCTCCATTATATCAAAGTCTTACAATTTTGTAAGGTTTAAGCACGTTATTGTAAGATTAGCTCTGCTATTTTCCGATAAAATAAAAATATCAAAAGAAAGGAAGAGAGCGATGTCACTAGAAGCGATTAAAGGAACTTTTGAATTTTACGGTGGAAGTCTTTTAGGCTTAGCTATTTTGGCAGGAGTGATTCTGTTAGGAATTGTGGTCATCAAGAAATGGAAGTGAGTGAAATGAATAAATTAGGTTATAGTATTATGATTTTAGGTTTGGTCGTCGTGTCAGTCTGCACCGCTTGTTTTAGGAAAAAATGCAGGGCTGAAAAATGCAGGAAGTGAGAACTTTCTGATATAGTAATAGTGAAAGTATGACTCGAAGTTATCAAGTATGGATAGTAAGGAAGGAATCGTATTATGTTTTTACAAATCAATCATTTAGAAAAAGTTTATCGTACACGTTTTTCAAAGGAAGAAACACGCGCTCTTCAAGATGTGGATTTTAAGGTTGAAAAAGGTGAATTTATTGCCATTATGGGTGAGTCTGGTTCTGGTAAGACAACCTTGCTCAACATCCTAGCGACTCTTGATAAACCTAGTAAGGGGCAGGTTATTTTAAATGGTGAGGACATTACCAAAATCAAGGAAAGTAAACTTGCTAGTTATCGTCTGAAAAATCTAGGGTTTGTCTTCCAAGATTTTAACCTTTTAGATACTTTATCTATTAAAGACAACATTTTCTTGCCACTTGTACTGGATAAAAAATCTTATAAGGAGATGGAGATGCGCCTGCAGGGATTGGCCAGCAGTTTAAGAATTGACACGCTTTTGAATAAACGTCCCTTTGAACTTTCTGGTGGTCAAAAGCAACGCGTGGCCATTGCGCGTGCGCTTATTACGCAACCTCAGCTTTTATTGGCAGATGAACCAACCGCTGCTTTGGATTATAAAAACTCAGAAGATTTATTGAAGCTTTTTGAAGGAATCAACGAAACAGGTCAAACCATTTTGATGGTAACTCACTCTGCCAATGCGGCTAGTCATGCCAAACGTGTTCTCTTTATCAAAGACGGTCGTATTTTCCACCAGCTTTATCGTGGTGATAAGACCTCAACAGATTTTAACCGTGAGATTTCGCTTGCCATGTCAGCTCTTTTAGGAGGTGAATAATATGTTTTATTTAAAACTGGCTTGGAATAACATCAAGTCATCGAAAAAGGCCTATGCTCCGTTTCTCTTGGCAAGTTTTGTCCTTTATAGTCTGACGTGTTCCATTTTGCTTATCATGACTAGTCCGATGAGAGAAAGAATGGATACGGCTGCTATTATCTTACCTCTAGGTGTGGTGGTGCTAACCATTTTGTCTATTGCGATGGAGATTTACAGCTATAATATTCTCCTTAAACAGCGAAGTAAAGAATTTGGACTTTATAATATTTTAGGGATGAATAAGCGTCAGGTGGGCTGGGTATCAACTCTCGAATTAGGGATTATTTTCCTCATTCTAGTGATTTTAGGGTCAATTTTCTCTGGGATTTTTGCCAATTTTCTTTATCTGATTTTTGTTAATATCATCAATTATGATAAGTTGATTTTGACCTTGTCGCCATTGGCGTTTGTCCTAAATGCGTTGCTTTTTGCGGGAATCTTCTTTATTCTTATGCTAGTTGGTTTGCGTCGTATTGGTAAAACCTCTCCGCTCAGCTTGTTCAAAAGTAGTGAGCAGGGTGAAAAAGAACCGCGTGGTAATATGCTTCTAGCTTTTCTCAGCGTTCTCTTTATTGGTGCAGGCTACGGGATTTCGATTTATTCTAAGGATTTGTCAGCTCTCTTGGTTATTCTCTACTTCTTTGTAGCGGTGGTGCTAGTCATTTTAGGGACTTATCTTTTCTATATTAGCTTTATGGCTTGGTATTTGAAGAAAAAGCGGAGCAATAAAGGCTATTTCTATCAACCGAAGCACTTTATCACGACTAGTCAGATGATTTTCCGCATGAAGGCTAACGCTGCAGGACTTGCAAGTATCACCCTCTTGTCAGTTATGGCCTTTGTTTCAATTGGGACAACAGCTGCGCTTTATGCCAATACGCAAACACAAACCAACAAAATATTTCCTAATTCAGCCAAGATTTCATTGACTGTAGATGGCTTTTCAGATGAAGGTCAGGCATTACTGGATAAATATGTTTTGAGTAAATTGGATTCTAAGAAAAAAGTGGTTGGTTACACATCCTCCCTCATTAGTTTTCCACTAGAAAATCGTGACCGTATCTCCTATGCAAACATAGAAGAAATGATGCAAAAAGGCGCTGAAACAGGATTTGTTTTTGTCGTTACCCAAGATGATTTTAAAAAATTAGGTAATGATGTTCCTAACTTGTCTGCTAATCAAGTTGCCTTCTTTAAACAACAAGGAAACAGTCATTACAAGACCATGAACTTGTTAGGTAATCAATTTGATGTCGTTAAAAATTATAAAACAGCTCTTATCCCAGAAGTTTATTATATCTATAATGGAGCAGTGATGGTCGTTGCCAATGAAGAAGTAGCTTCAAGGTTAAAAACCTCCTTTAAGGAGATTATGGATTCTGCGGTGACTTTTCCACCAAATACCTACACGGCTCATCTCGATTTAACGAAAGAAGAGGCTGAGAAACTAAACTTGGCTAGTGGTGTTGGTATTGTTGATGATGCTGGAAATGGTATTGGTGATATTCAATTTAGACAGGATGCTCTTGATGAAGGTTACACCTTGTTTGGTGGTATGCTCTTTACAGGTGTGGTTCTAGGTCTATCATTCCTACTTGGTGCAGCTTTGATTATTTACTATAAACAATATTCAGAAGGTCAGGAAGATAAGAAATCTTATAAGATTCTCCAAGAAGTTGGAATGTCAAAAGAGGATGTTAAGAAAACCATTTCTTCTCAAACTATTTTAGTTTTCTTTATGCCATTGGGAATTGCGGCGCTGCATTATGTAGTGGCTATTCCGATGTTAAAACAAATGCTTCTTTTCTTTGGGGTTGCTAGCAGTAATTTAGTTTACCTAGTGGCTGGGGTTACCATGCTCATCATTGGTATCCTCTATTATGGTATTTACAAAATCACTAGCAGAACTTATTATAAATTAGTTGAAAGATAATCATAAGAAGCACCTGTTCTAAAATTAGCAGGTGCTTTCTTGATTTATCATCTAAAAACGACTACAATATTTTCAGATAGTTATGTTAGTGTTCTTAAAAGGGCTTGAAAAATGAAAAAAGATAAAATTTTTATTGTTGAAGATGATGAGACTATTGTGTCGTTACTGAAAGGGCATTTGGGACAACAGTATGAGGTGTTTAGTGTGTCAAATTTTCGTGCGGTTAAGCAGGAGATTGAAGAGGTTAAGCCAGACCTGATTTTGGTGGATATTACACTTCCTTATTTTAATGGCTTTTACTGGACAACGGAGATTAGAAAGACATCAACTGTCCCTATTATTTTTATATCATCGAGTAATGATGAGATGAATATGGTTATGGCTCTAGACATGGGGGGTGATGATTATATCGCTAAGCCCTTCTCGATTAGTCTTTTGGATGCTAAAATTGGGGCTTTTTTACGGCGTTCGCATCAATTTACCAGTGAAGAATTGACGTTCAATGGTTTTACGCTCAGCCGTGACGGTGTCCTCTCTAGTTCGACTGAACAAATCCAGCTGTCGCCCACGGAAAACAAAATCCTAGCTTTGCTATTTTCCTATAAAGAAGAAGTGGTGAGTAAGGAGACGATTTTGGAGAAGCTGTGGGAGAGTGATGAGTTTATTGACCAGAATACGCTAAATGTCAATATGACACGCCTGCGGAAGAAAGTGGCTGGGCTTGGGTTTGACCATATTCATACGGTAAGAGGGGTTGGGTATTTACTCAAATGATGAAACATTATTTTAGGCAGTATGGGCTTTGGTATGTCTTGATTTTACTGCTATTAGCTGGTTTTTTAGGTTCTTTTATCTTGTATCACTTTCCCATCGCCTACTTTGGAATGGCTATTCTCTTTAACTTAGCGGTTTTTCTTCCTCTTAGTTTGTGGCATTTTTTTCGCTTTCATCACCAGATGAGGCTTTTAAGAGATTTTAGGGATTTGGAAGAAATAGCAGAGCTTTCAAGTCCGCTTGACGATGCCTATCAGAAGGCCTTATATGCGCGTGATGAGAAAGCGAGGCAAGAGGTTTTCAAGGTTAATAGTCAATCTTTGCGTCAACAAGATTTAATCAAAATGTGGGCCCATCAGATGAAGGTTCCCTTGTCAGCTATTTCTCTGATGGCTCAGACAAAACAATTGAATCCAGATGATGTTAATCAGCAAGTTTTGCGCCTAGAACGCTATTTAGAAACACTTTTGACCTATCTTAAATTTAGTGATAAGCAAGATGATTTTCGCTTTGAACACGTTTCCGTTAGTGCGTTGGTCAAAGAGTTAATCAAAAAATATCGCATTCTCTTTTTGCATAAACAGTTATCCGTTGATCTGACAGGTGAGTGGTTTTTAAAAACAGATAAAAAGTGGCTGACGTTTGCCCTGTCACAAATCTTAGACAATGCTATTAAATATAGTACCGCAGGTGGAAAAATAACGATTACTTTAACAGAAAATAGTGTCACAATAGCAGACCAGGGAATCGGTATCTTACCAGAAGATTTGCCCCGCCTTTTTGACGAAGGTTTCACAGGCTATAACGGGCATGAACACCAAAAAGCTTCAGGATTGGGACTCTACATGACCAAGCAAGTACTAGAACAGTTGAACCTGGATATAGAGGTCTCCAGCCAGATTGACGTAGGGACAACGGTGAAAGTGTTTAAGAAGTAGTTTCAAGAGGCAGTCGCAAGGCTGCTTTTTTGATTTGTAGTGTTAAATGAAGGGAGTTGTCTGATTAATTTGATGTTCATCAGACTAATTTTAGAAAAAATAGCTTAAAATGGAAAAAAACGTTGACAAGTCATCTGATGTATTGTAGAATGAGAATGTAAATAAAACGCTTACACAAGAAGTGTTCAGATACTAATTTTTATGGAGGTTTCCAAAATGGAAAAATCATTGGAAAAACGTACAGAAGACGTAACGTATAATCGTGCAAAATTATGGCAAATTATTTTATTTGCTATGAATAATTCCTCAACTAACATTTATTTAGTTGCTTTTACATTTGTGACTTATTTGTCAACAGGTGTCCTTGGTCTGGCTGCGATATTTGTTAGTCAATTAATGGGCTATATTCGTATTTTTGATGGTTTTATTGATCCAACAATTGGTGTTATCATTGATAAAACAGAAACAGCTTTTGGGAAATATCGCCCAATTCTTGTTTTAGGTAATATTATCACAGCCAGCTCGCTTTTTATGATGTTGGGATTAGGTGGTGTTAGTGAGAGTGTACGTTTACCGCTTTTTGTTCTCGTGATGATTATCCATAAAATTGGTTATTCACTCCAACAAACAATTACAAAAGCTGGTCAGGTAGCACTTACTAATGATCCAAAACAACGTCCAATTTTTAATATCGTTGATGGTATTGCAACAACTGTTCTTATGACAGGAAGTCAAGTGGTCGTATCAGGAACACTGGTTCCTAAACATGGCGGTTTCACACCAGGATTTTTCCAAGAACTTTTCATTGGTGTTGTTGTAATTTCTGCTGTGCTTGGTGTTTTAGCTATTATTGGTATTTGGGAAAAAGACAATAAACAGTATTTTGGTCTTGGTGAAAAAACACAGGAAACGAAATTACGTGATTATTGGAAAGTTATTAAAGGAAACAAACCACTTCAAGTTCTGTCTATTTCAGCAGCTTTTGTAAAATTTGTAGCACAATTATTTGGTGACTCAGTTGTTGGTGTCATGCTCTATGGTATTGTTTTTGGAGATTATGCACTTTCTGGAAAAATGTCAATGCTACTAATCCTACCTGGTATTCTTGTGACAGTAGGAGCTGCTCAGTTGGCTCGTCGTAAAGGCTTACGTTTTGCATATGTTACAGCTCTTCAGCTCGGTATTGTTGGCTTGGTAGCTTTGGCGGTTCTTCTTTTCTCAGCTAAACCAGGAATGCTTGATTTAGCAGGATGGAATTTGTACACGATTGCTTTCTTTGTCGTTTACATTATCGCTCGCTACGCCTCAACTGCCCCTTCTGGTTTAGTTTTAACAATGGGTGCTGATATTACAGACTATGAAACATCTGTATCAGGTCGCTATCTTTCTGGTATGATTGGAACAATCTTCTCATTGACTGACTCAATTGCTTCTTCATTTGCTCCTATGGTAGTTGGTTTTGTCCTTGCAGGTATTGGCTTTGGAAAAGAATTTCCAACGGTTGAAACGGCATTTTCTAATGATTTGAAAATGGCATTGATTACACTTATGACGTTAATTCCAGCAGGAGTTTTATGTCTTTCATTATTCTTGATGAAATTCTACAAACTTGATCGTGAAGAAATGGCGCGTATTCAAGAGAAAATCCATGTCATGAAAGCAGCAAAAGATGATGAACGTGTTCAAGCAATTGCGAAAAATGTTCCGCTAACAGATATGGACTACGTTGATGTGACACAATATAAAGTTGATCAATACGACGAAAAATAAGATAGACAAAAAAACATGGCGAATTGTCCATGTTTTTTGTGTCTGTTAGGGAAGATGATGATTGATTTTACGATATTGACTTGGTGTCATTTGCTTAAGTTCTTTAAAGACTTTTGAGAAATAATCGCTGGATTGGAAGCCACAGCGTTCAGAAATTTCTAATATTGACAAGTTTTTATTGGAGAGTAATTCACAAGCTTTTTTGATGCGGTATTTCTGGAGATAATCAGACAATGACATGTTGACTTCTTTGTGAAAGAGGCTGCTGAGATAATTTTTCGAAATGTGGCAATGCTCTGCTAATTGATTAAGCTTTATATTGTTTTGATAATGTTGGTCAATATAGAGTAAGGCATTTTGAATGATTGGTGAATAGTTAGAAGTATTGCGATAGCTTTTAACCAAATCACAGTAGAAAAAGATAATGGTGTGATCAAAGTTAATGAGGTCATCATTTGATGAAGCTTTCCAAATGGTTTTTGCAATCTGAGAAGATAATTTATCAATGTAAAAAGGTGGAATCTGTTGACTTTCTACGGCCTTTCGACATAAGGTATTAAAGGTACTAAAGCGTAATTTTGTGACTTCTAATAGATTCTCGGAACGTGATTTGAATGACAGACTATTTTGGAGTGTTTTGAGATAAATAGCTTGATCCGCATCGGCATGAGCAACTGCTGCAAGGATATCATTTTCAAGAGCGTAATAGCCTTCAATTGTATCGCTATAGTGATTCAAATCTTTTTGAGACTGAGATTTATCTAAATATTGTTTAGGTAAGATGGAGAGTTTAATTTTGCGATCACTGAGTGTACTAAAAAGAGTTAATAGGACATAATCAAGATGCTCTAAGTCAGGGAAAATAGTGAGTTGCTTAAAAAACTCTCCTTTCTTTTGATTTGTAGCTGGTATTTTTTTCGTTCTTATAGGTCCAATGGTGATATAGGAATCATCTGAAAGAAAGTAGAAAAGATAGTAGGTTAAGCCGAAATAATCTGTAATACGGGCAAGTTGAGTAGGAGTTATAAAACGCTGTAACACAACAATAAATCGGTCATATCCTTTAGAATCATAGAATGTTTTCCTAAATCCAAAATCTATCTCTTCGATAGTTGAAAAATGGTGTGAAAAGTGATGATAAGGAAGATTTAATAAATCAAGTGTTTTTTTGAATAATACAATATTTTTTTCCATAGAATTACCTCGATAGAGGTATTTTACCATAATATATTCCGATTTCTCCGAAAAAAAGTAACAATAATGATAGGATGTTAAGAAAAGGCAAATTATGATGTATACGGTGTGTGGTGTCTGTTGTTAAAAGAGAATATACTATAAATGTAAACGGATACATAAAAATTTTAAGGAGAATACTCAGATGAAAAAATTTGGTATTAAAGATCAAATTGGCTATATCTTTGGGGATTTAGCTGGTAGTATGGTAACAACTTATGTTAGTATGTTCTTTCTAACATTTTGTACCTATGTATTGGGGATCAGTCCACAGTATATGGCTGGCCTGTTTCTTTTTGCAAAGGTTTGGGATGCTGTCAACGATCCATTGATCGGTTCTATTCCAGATAAATTTATGATTGGGAAGTCAGGTGATCGCTTTAAACCGTATATTAAACTAGCTATGGTACCATTAGCACTCTCAGTATTGATTTGCTTTGCGGATGTGTCTGGTTGGCCAATGACCAGCAAGCAAATTTGGGTAGCCTTTGCTTATCTTTTCTATGATTTGTCTTATACAGGCACTTCAATGCCTTATGGTGCGATGGCTTCAGTTATCACTGATAAACCAGAGGAACGTATGAAGTTGTCACGTGCACGTAGTTTGGGCGGTATCGCAGTCGGCGTCCTTTTCATGCCAATCATCAACATGATGGTTTGGAATGCAGACCATACCCCAAATGTTAAAAACTATTTCCTAGTTGCAGCTGGTGCGGCTGTTGGTTCCCTTATTTTCTACAGTATTATGCTAGCAACTAGTACAGAACGTATTAAAACACCAAGTTCACAAAAAGCAAAACTCGCTAAAGATTATAGTTTTAAAGAAGTAATGCGTGATGCGCTTCGTAATCGTCCTTTATTTGGTATTATGTTAACAACAATTGGTGGTTTGATTGGTTCTTCAGCAGCTGGTACCCTTTCAATGTATCTTTACAGAGAATATTATCACAACCCACGTATCATGTCTGTCAGTTCATTGGTGAGTTTGCCAATTACAATGCTTTGTTTTTTTGCGGTTCCAAAATTAGCTAAGAAATTTGGTAAAAAGAATATTGTTCTTGTTGGTTTGGGTTACAATATGATTTTCTCACTTTGTCTGTACCTTTTCCCAATTAAAGATGCTATGACCTATCTGATTTTGTCAAATATTGCTTCTGCAGGTTCTCTTGTTTTTATGATTTTAACATGGGCATTTGTAACAGATGTTATTGACTACCAAGAGTTTAAAACAGGTCGTCGTGCAGACGGAACACTTTATTCGATCTATACGTTTAGTCGTAAAATTGGTAGTTCATTATCAAGTACATTGATGACTTTCTTGCTAGGTGTTATTGGTTTTGTATCTGGTATACCTGAACAAGCTCCAGGCGTTGGTGATGGTATTCGTACATTGGTAACATTGGCACCGGTTCTTGCTTGTGTGATTCAGTTTATTGGTATGGGACTAATCTACAATTTGACTCGTGAGAAAACAGAGGTTATTCATGACGAGTTAGCATCTCGTAAAGCGAGTAAAGAGGTAGTTTAATGGAAATAAAAACAAATTGTGGTGACTTACTAGGTATTTCTGAAGATGGTGTTCGCTGCTTTCTAGGAATTCCTTATGCTAAAGCAAAACGTTTTGAATTACCAGAAGAAATGATTCATTGGGAAGGTGAATATAACGCTACAGATTTTGGTACAGCCTGTGTTCAACGACGAACGTTTGTACCGGAGGCAGAGGATTCTTTCTACTATAATGAATTTCGAAAAGGATTATCATTTAACTATAGTGAAGATTGTCAGTTTCTCAATATTTGGACGCCTCAAAATGCTGATAATTGCCCAGTAATATTGTATATCCATGGCGGCGCTTTTCAATCTGGTGCTGGTAATGAGTTACCGTTTGATGGTACACATTTTGCTCAAAAAGGGATTATATTTGCCACCTGCAATTATCGTTTAGGACCATTAGGTTTTGCAAGTATTGATGATGAAGATGGCAAAAGAGCTAACTTTGGTTTGTATGATCAATTGACGGCGCTCAAATGGTTGTCTCATAATATTGAAGTGTTTGGCGGTAATCCTAAAAACATTACGTTGATGGGGCAATCTGCAGGTGCTATGAGTATTCAGCAGTTGGTTTGCTCGCCTCTAGCTAAGCCCTATATTTCTAAAGCAATCATGACAAGTGGAGGAGGGCTAGGAAGAGAGTTTGCCAAAGCTCAACCAATCGAAAAGGTAGTTCCTTTTTGGGAATCTGTGCGTGACGCTTTTTCACAAGAGGGAAAAGATTGGTGCATAGTACCTTGTCAGGAACTGTTTGATATGGTAAATGAATTGTTGCCGAAAGATAAAACCGCTATTGATTTTTTATCACCTTGCATTGATAGGGAACTGGTTCCATATAGCTCAGACGAATTGATGACAACCTTTGCTGAGACTGATATTCCTTACCTTCTTGGGACAACAAAGGATGATATGTTATCGGATACGTTACTTGAACTGGCTTCTTCCTGGAGAAAACGTCGTAATCAGATGGTTTCTAACTCAGCATATCAATTTTATCTCGCTAGAAACCTACCAGGTGATGAGGCAGGGACTTGGCATTCGAGTGATTTGTGGTATACTATTGGCAATTTGGAAAAATGCTGGCGCCCATTTACAGAGTGGGATTATCACATTTCAAATGTGTTACAAAAATATATTATCCAATTTGTGACAACGGGTAATCCTAATTCTCCAGAGCTTCCTAAGTGGGGCAGTGATGATGAGAAAATACTAATCATTGATGATTATACGATAGCTTATACTACGTTAGAAAGGTAAATTAAAGAACCTGTAATGAATTGCAGGTTCTTAATTAGGTGGGACATGAGAAAGATAACATTATTAAATGATAACTGGCAGTTTGATAGACTATCAAAAAAAGAATACGACAATCAAAGTCAGCCTGTGACTACTCAAAGTGTTACCATCCCTCACACGTGGTATGAAGAGGGGGTTGGTGACAATACGGGATATGGTTATTACAGAACGGTATTACAGAAAGATGATTTGGCATCTGGGTATCATTTCATCCGCTTCCAAGCAGTTAGTCTTATCGCGACTGTCTTATTTAATGGTCAAAAAATAGGTTATCATGAAGGTGGGTATTCTGCTTTTACAGTGGCTTTACCGACAGATAACTTGCAAGAGGAAAATGTTCTTGAGGTTTTTGTGTCTAATATTGTGAGTGATGAGATTTCACCAGCAGCGGGAGATTTTACCGTATTTGGTGGTATTCATCGCCGTGTCGAATGGCTACAATTTGATACAGACGATTATTTTGATGTGACTTATTTTGGAACCGATGGTGTTATTGTCAAAACCTCTCTAGAGGATTCTTTGGAACAAGGTCATCTTGTGATAACTCCTAAAGTGATAAAAAATGCCCCAGAGGGGAGTTATTTTAAAGCTGTGTTACAAGATGTAGACGGTAATATAGTTGATAGTTGGGTTTTTAATGAAGAACTTGATGTGATAATCAATCATCCTATATTATGGAATGGTCTTGAAAATCCGTATCTGTATACCGTTACTGTAACTTATGAAACCCCAGAAGCAATTTTGGATAGTGTCACAAAGTCAGTCGGTTTTAGACAGATTCAGCTATCTTCGTCATCTGGCTTTTATCTGAATGGTCAAAAAGTGAGATTAAATGGGGTTGCTCGTCATAACGATAGTGCGGTTGTGTATTCAGCAATAACAGATGATGAGATTACTCGTGACTTTGAAATGATTAAAGAAATTGGCGCAAATGCAATCCGCTTATCGCACTACCAACATCCTACAGAAGTGTATCAAAAGTCAGATGAAGAGGGCTATCTTGTTTGGGCTGAGATTCCTTTATTGAAAGTACATTTGACTGATGTAGCCAAAGCTAACGCCAAGCAGCAGATGGCTGAGTTATTGCTACAAAATGCTAATCATCCAAGTATTTGTTTTTGGGGTGTGCAAAATGAAGTTGCCATCTATACTGAGGATGACGTAGCGACTCCTTTTGTCGAAGAGGTAAAAGCCTATGCTGAGAGCTTGGACCAAACGCGTGTCTTTACTGTGGCTAATCTTTTTAGTGTTAAACCAGAAAGTCCCTTAAATCAAACTACAAAAATGGTTGGTTATAACATTTATTTTGGCTGGTATTATGGCAAAATGCAAGATTACGGCACTTTTTTGGACGATTGTCACGAGAAGTTGCCAGCAGTTGCTTTAGGAGTTTCAGAATATGGTGTGGATGCAAATAAAGCCTTTCATAGCTTAGATCCAAAGGTGCGAGACTACACAGAAGAATTTCAGGCGCTTTATCACGAGACGGTTTACCCACAAATTGAAGCGCGTGACTATCTTTGGGGAAGTTTCATCTGGAATATGTTTGATTTCTCAAGTAGTCATAGAGATGAAGGTGGTATTAAGTACCGTAATTTGAAAGGTCTAGTGACTTATGATCGTCAGAAAAAGAAAGATGCATTTTATTACTACAAGGCCAAATGGGCTAAGCAGCCATTTGTACATCTAGCAGGAAAAGATTTTTCAAAACGTACAGGAGATGTTCTGGTACTAAAAGCATACTCAAATCAGAAGCAAATTATTTTTGAAGTCATGGGACAACATTATTCTGTCGCTTCCAAGACTGGAGTCTTTACAATTGAAGTTCCATTTACTGAACAAGAACTTACAGTGAGGGTAACGGCTGGTACAGTATCTGACTGGTCAGTATTTACAAAAGTGACAGAATTACCTGAAGAATACACGTATAAAGATGCTCATCCAGGTGTTAACGTTCAAAATTGGTTTGAAACAGATGAGGAGAAGGAGAAGCTTTTCCCAGAAGATGTTTATTCCATTATGGACTCTACAGCAGTCTTATTATCCAATGCAGAAACGCTGTCAGTATTAGAAAAATTAATGCCTAAACATATTGCTAGTATGATTGAACGAGGTGGAAATATGCCTTTGCACCGTGTCATCTTTTATATGAGAGAAGCTTATTCAGAAGAAGATGTTCAGAAAATTAATGAAGGTCTGAAAAAGATAAAAAAAATAACTTAGTTTCATTCTAACAGAATAACTACACCTTTCGACGCTAAACGTTTGAAGGTGTTTTTAGTAGGATATATGAGTAACCGCTTGACAAATCATCAGATGAATTGTAGAATAATATTTGTAAAACGTTTTCAAAAAAAGGGAGTTGGCGTATGAAAATTAAAGCTTTTGGGGAAATCATGCTTCGTTTATCCCCTCCGCAACATCAGACGATGACGCAGGCAACGACTTTTGATTGTCAATTTGGTGGGTCGGAATTAAATGTATTGTCAACACTTGGGCAGTTAGGGCACCAAGTATCAATGATATCAGCGATTCCGGATAATGACATTGGTCATATGGCAGAATCTTTTCTTTTCGCTCATCAGATTGGACAAGAACATCTGGTCAAATCTGGCGAGAGATTGGGGATATATTACTATCAGAAAGGTTTCTCACTGCGTTCTAGTCGTGTTCTTTACGATAGAAAATACTCTTCATTTTATGAATCAACATTATCAGATTATGATCTAGATGCTATCTGTGATGATATGGAGTGGCTCCATGTCAGTGGGATAACGGTTGCTCTTAATCCTGAAATCTATAAGATTTCATTAGCTTTAATGGAGCGTGCAAAGGCAAAGGGGATTCCAATTTCTTTTGATTTAAACTATCGCGAAAGCCTTTGGGAATCTTTTGAACAGGCTAGGGTTGAGTTGTCTAAGCTGGTTTCCTTAGCAGATGTCTGTATTGGACTTGAGCCGATTTCACTATTGACTGACAAAGGGACAGACTTAAAGGATGAGATAGGGTTCACAAGGCCTTATCGTGATCGAGAAGCTCTGCTATTAGTCCTAAAAGAAATGGCGAAGCGCTATGAGTTGAAAACAATCGCCTTTACTGAGCGTGAAATTGGTGCAACGAATGAGTATGTGTTAAAAGCCTATCTTTACGATGGCGAGATGGAAACGTTGTATGAAACAGATCGTGAATCCATTCAAGTTCTGGATCGTGTTGGGACGGGAGACGCTTATACCGCAGGCATTATCTACGGCTTGATTGAAAAGGTACCAATGCAGGATGTTTTGGATATTGCGATGGCAAGCTTTAAGTTTAAACACACCATTGAAGGTGATATTAATATTGTAACCAAGAAGGATATTGAGCAACTGATGAAAAAAGGGGCTCAGGATATTAAACGTTAGGAGAAATATATGCTATACCCACAATTAACAAAAACACGCAGCCTTTATGATTTGAACGGCGTTTGGAATTTTAAATTAGGTGACCATAATCCTCAAGAAAAGCTCAGTTCTGAAACTGTTATGGTTGTTCCGACTTCGTTTAATGATGTTTCAGTTGATAAGGACATTCGTAACTATATCGGAGACTTTTGGTATGAGCGTGAAGTTGAGATTCCAAAAGTTAGTCGTGACGAAGAATTAGTGATACGCTTTGGTTCTGTAACTCACCGTGCCAAAGTGTATGTCAATGGAGAATTTCTTGGAGAGCATGAAGGTGGTTTTACCCCGTTTGAAATCATTGTTCCAGAAAGTTATTATCAAGAGCAAACGCTAAAAATCTCAGTATGTGCCAATAATGAGCTCAATTATACCACTTTGCCTGTTGGAAATTATTTTGAAGAAGTGCAAGAAGATGGTTCAGTCAAAAAAGTTGTGAAAGAGAATTTTGACTTCTTCAATTATGCTGGGATTCATCGACCAGTGAAATTAGTGGTACGTCCTAAGACACATATCTCAGACATCGTGATCGTGCCAACCTTGTCAGATGATTTGCGCACAGCTGATGTAGCTGTAACTGTGGCAACATCCGAAGCAGTTGATGAGGTTCGTGTGACGATTTTGGATGAAGAGAGAAAGATTGTTGCGACTGCTGAAAATGGCAGAGCGGTGATTCCAAATGCCCGCCTTTGGGAAGTTCTAGATGCTTATCTTTATACGGCGCAGGTAGAAGTTTATAAAGGTGGCGAGCTTGTTGATACTTATTCAGAGCCGTTTGGGGTTAGAAGTATCCGTGTCGCTGAGGGACAATTTTTGGTCAACGAAAAACCAGTTTATTTCAAAGGCTTTGGTAAACATGAAGATACCTTTATCAATGGACGTGGGTTGAACGAAGCAGCTAACCTTATGGACTTGAACCTTCTCAAAGAAATGGGAGCGAATTCATTCCGTACCTCTCATTATCCATACTCTGAAGAAATGATGCGTTTGGCAGACCGAATGGGTGTCTTAGTGATTGATGAAGTGCCCGCAGTTGGACTGTTCCAAAACTTCAGCGCTGCTTTGGATATTTTAGGAGATGGCGAAAAACCAAAAAATACTTGGGAAGTGATGCAGACGAAAGCAGCTCACGAACGAGTGATTGATGAATTGGTGGCACGTGATAAAAACCATGCTTGTGTTGTCATGTGGGTTGTGGCAAATGAACCTGCAAGCCATGAAGATGGTGCGCGTGACTATTTCAAACCATTAATTGAACGCTATCGTGACAATGACCCTCAAAAACGCCCTGTTACCTTGGTTAATATCATGAATGCTACACCTGATAAAGACCAAGTGCTAGATTTGGTTGATGTGGTATGCTTAAACCGTTATTATGGTTGGTATGTGGCTCATGGCGATTTGAAAAAAGCAGAGCTAGGACTTCAAAAAGAATTAGAAACGTGGCAAAATCTTTATCCAGACAAACCGATTCTCATCACAGAATACGGTGCTGATACCTTACCTGGATTGCACAGTATGTGGGATATTCCTTACACAGAGGAATATCAACGAGACTACTACGAAATGAATCATAAGGTCTTTGATACAATTCCTAATCTTATTGGTGAGCAAGTATGGAATTTTGCAGATTTTGAGACTAATGTGATGTTGATTCGTGTTAAAGGAAATCACAAGGGGCTCTTTTCACGCAATCGTGAACCTAAGATGATTGTCCATGACATTAAGAAACGCTGGACTAGCATTCCACATTACCATGATAAAAAGAAAAAATGATATACTAATATTAAGAAATTAATAGAGGAGTAAAGGCCATGGCGAAACCACGTGTGGAACAAGCAGCAGAACGACTTTGGAAATATATTGTTGACAATGAATTGGAAGTTGGGACAAAGCTTCCAAATGAATACGAGCTAGCAACAGTTTTAGAGGTGGGGCGTTCAACCGTTCGTGAAGCAGTTAGGGCGCTTGCGGGGCGCAATATCTTAGAAGTCCGCCAAGGTTCTGGGACATATATTAGTAGCAAAAAAGGGATTGCTGAAGATCCGCTAGGATTTTCATTAGTCAAAGACCGTGTCAAATTAACGACAGATTTATTTGAATTACGCTATTTATTAGAGCCTAGAATTGCAGAGCGAGCAGCACAATTTGCCACTGATGAAGATATTGAAAACCTCGAAAAAGTGGTTATCGCTATTGAAGAAGCTGTTGAAAAAGGTGACCCTGTTCATTTGGAATTGGATGTTAAATTCCACACCATGTTAGCTGAAATGAGTGGTAATATTGCGATGACGAGTTTATCACCTGTCATCAATGAGTCCATTCATTTAATCAATGAAGATTACACAAGTCGTCAGATGAAGGACTCTAGTTTAAAAGCACATCGTAATATTCTTCACGCTATTAAAACGAGACATCCTATCGCTGCCTATGATAGTATGCTGGGACATATCCTAGAAGTGAGACAAACAGTTTTAGCTGAGTGGTTTAATAAGGATATTCCATTGCATGGCATGCGTCGATAATAAATAGAAATCAGGGAGAAAAATTCCCTGATTTTTTGCTTTATCGTTGACAAATCATCTGACGAATTATATAATATAACCATGATAACGATTACAAATGGAGGTTATTATGTTAGAAACGTTGAAACAAAATTACTTTTTTGCAGTGGTTCGCGGAAAGACAGAAGAAGATGCTAAAGAAATTTCTCGCTATGCTATAAAAGGTGGTATTCGAAATATTGAGATTACCTTCTCAACACCAAATGCTGCCAAAGTCATTCGTGAATTATCAGATGAATTTTCAGATAGGGATGATGTTGTTGTGGGGGCTGGTACTGTTATGACGACAGAGTTGGCGCAAGAAGCGATAGCAGCAGGGGCGAAATTTTTAGTCAGTCCTCATTTTTCACCAGCGATTCAAGAAGTTGCAAAGAAAGCTGATAACCTTTATTTCCCTGGTTGTGCGACAGTAACTGAAATTGTTTCAGCGATGGAAGCTGGATGTCAGATTATCAAACTATTCCCTGGTGGGGTACTTGGTCCTGGTTTTATCAAGGATGTTCATGGTCCAATTCCACAAGTGGATTTGATGCCTTCTGGCGGTGTATCTATTGACAATATTGCTGCTTGGAAAAAAGCTGGCGCTTGTGCCGTTGGTATCGGATCTGCTCTTGCAAGCAAAGTCGCTACTGATGGTTATGAAAGTGTCACTGAAATAGCAAAAGCATTTATTGAAGCAGCAGGAGAATAATCGTATGACTTTTAATGATAAGAATTTTATGCTCAAAAATGAGCCAGCACAAAAAATTTATGAACAAATTAAGGATCAACCAATTTTTGACTACCACTGTCACCTTGATCCAAAAGAGATTTTTGAGGACAAGGTTTATGATAACATCGTTGACCTTTGGTTGGGGGGAGATCATTATAAATGGCGCTTGATGCGTGCTAATGGTGTTTCTGAAGAGGAAATTACTGGTTCTGCATCAAAGCTGGATAAATTCAAAGCCTTTGCTCGTACACTTGAAAAAGCCTATGGGAATCCTGTTTATCACTGGTCAGCAATGGAGTTGAAAAATGTTTTTGGCGTTGAGGAGACTTTGACAGAAAGCAATGCTGAAAGACTTTATCATCAGTTGAATGATTACTTGGTGGAACATCACATTAGCCCACGTAAGCTTATCGCTGATAGCAAAGTTACATTTATCGGTACGACAGATCATCCCTTAGATGATTTGGAGTGGCACCAAAAACTGGCAGCAGATAGCAGTTTTGATACTGTGGTTGCTCCTACTTTCCGACCTGATGAAGCATTTATTGAACACCGCAATTTCGTCAATTTTGTTAATCGTCTCAGTGATAAGACAGCTCTTGAAATCACGGATTTTAGCTCCTTTGTCAAAGCACTTGAAAAACGGATTGCTTATTTTGCAGAACATGGTTGTAAGGCGAGTGATATTAGTTTTACAGAAATTGTTTTTGAGCCAGCGACGAAAGCTGAATTGGATCAACTTTTTGGAAAAGTTAAAGCGGGTGATACGCCTAATCTTTTGGAAATCAAACAATGGCAGACAGCTGTGTTTGCAGAATTATGCCGTCTTTATAAGCAATATGGCTTTGTGACTCAGGTTCATTTTGGGGCGCTACGCAATAACCACTCAGGTATTTTCAATAAGCTTGGAGCAGACGTCGGTGTTGATTCGCTTGGTGATCAGACAGCACTTGCTATCAGCATGAACCGTCTTTTGGATGACTTGGTACAAAAGGATTCGTTACCAAGAATGATTTGGTATAACCTGAATCCAGCCTATAATATTGCGGTTGCCAACACCCTTCAAAATTTTCAAGCTAATGAGGATGGTGTACCTGGCTACCTACAGTTTGGTGCTGGTTGGTGGTTTGCTGATACCAAACTTGGCATGATTAGTCAGATGAATGCATTAGCTGAGCAAGGTATGCTTGCTAATTTTGTAGGTATGTTGACGGATTCGCGTAGCTTCTTATCTTATCAACGTCATGATTATTTCAGACGCATTTTATCTAATTATCTAGGTGAATGGATTGTTGATGGGGAGGTACCAGAAGACTATGAGGCGCTTGGTCAAGTAGCTAAAGATATTTCATACCACAATGCAGTAGCTTATTTTGCATAGTGTTCATGATAGAACATCAATGAGAAAAAAGAATTGGAGATTAAAAAATGAAAATGTCATTTCGTTGGTACGGAAAAAAAGACCCCGTTACCTTAGAGGAAATCAAAGCCATTCCTGGCATGCAAGGAATTGTAACAGCTGTTTATGATGTGCCAGTTGGTCAAGCTTGGCCATTGGAAAATATTCTCGAACTTAAAAAGATGGTAGAAGATGCCGGTCTTGAAATTACAGTCATCGAATCTATCCCTGTTCATGAGGATATAAAACAAGGTAAACCTAACCGTGACGAATTAATCGAAAACTACAAGACCTCCATTAAAAATGTTGGAGCAGCTGGGATTCCAGTAGTTTGTTATAACTTTATGCCAGTCTTTGACTGGACACGTTCTGACCTAAATCATCCCCTACCAGATGGATCGACGTCACTTGCTTTCTTAAAATCTGATTTAGAAGGTGTTGATCCTGTTGCAGATGATTTAAATTTACCAGGTTGGGATTCTTCTTATTCAAAAGAAGAAATGAAAGCTATCATTGAAAACTACCGTGAAAATATTTCTGAGGAAGATCTTTGGTCAAATTTGGAATATTTCATCAAAGCGATTATGCCAACTGCAGAAGCAGCAGGTGTTAAAATGGCGATTCACCCAGATGATCCGCCGTACGGTATCTTTGGATTGCCACGCATTATCACTGGTCAAGAGGCGGTTGAACGCTTCCTTGATATCTATGATTCTGAAAATAACGGAATTACCATGTGTGTTGGTTCTTATGCTTCTGATCCTAAAAATGATGTGATTGCAATGACAGAATACGCATTGAAGCGTAATCGTATTAACTTTATGCACACACGAAATGTGACTGCAGGAGACTGGGGCTTCCAAGAAACAGCGCATTTATCTGAAGCAGGTGACATTGACATGAATGCCATTGTGAAGTTACTTGTGGATTATGATTGGCAAGGTAGTTTGAGACCTGACCATGGTCGTCGTATCTGGGGAGACCAAACGAAGACACCAGGTTATGGTTTATTTGACCGTGCCTTAGGAGCGACCTATTTCAATGGTCTTTATGAAGCAAATATGCGTGCGGCTGGAAAGACACCAGATTTTGGTACCCGTGTCAAAACTGTTGGTGATAAGTAATAAGAAAGGGAATGTTATGTCTAAAGTGATTGAATTTAAAGATAAGGTCGTTGTTGTAACAGGAGCTGGTGGTGTGCTTTGTGGCTTCTTTGCTAAAGAATTTGCCAAAGCTGGCGCTAAAGTTGCTCTGCTTGACCTTAACCAAGAAGCGGCCCAAAAATTTGCAGATGAGATTACTGCTGAAGGAGGTATAGCTAAAGCTTATAAAGCTAACGTCCTTGAGAAAGACAACTTGGAAGAAGTGCGTAAAGCTGTGCTTGCAGACCTTGGTCCAACAGATATTCTGATTAACGGTGCCGGCGGAAACAATCCAAAAGCAACAACGGATAATGAATTTCATGCTACAGACTTGCCAGAAGGAACAAAAACATTTTTTGATTTAGATAAGTCTGGAATTGAATTTGTTTTCAATCTCAATTACCTTGGAACGCTTTTACCAACACAAGTATTTGCACAAGATATGGTTGGACGCCCTGGCGCAAACATCATCAATATTTCAAGTATGAATGCTTACACACCATTGACAAAAATTCCAGCTTACTCAGGAGCAAAAGCTGCAATTTCTAACTTTACCCAATGGTTAGCGGTTCACTTCTCGCAAGTTGGTATTCGTTGCAATGCCATTGCACCAGGTTTCTTAGTAAGTAATCAAAATCGCGCTCTGCTATTTAATGAAGATGGCACACCATCAGCCCGTGCGGAGAAAATTTTGCGCAATACACCAATGGGACGTTTCGGAGAAGCAGAAGAATTGGTTGGAGGAATCTTCTTCTTGGCTGATGAAAATCTTGCTAGTTTTGTGAATGGGGTTGTTCTACCAATTGATGGAGGCTTCTCCGCTTATTCAGGAGTGTAATATTTTAGGATAACTTATCCGCTGTTAGAGTGGGAAATAACAATGAACATATTCAGTTGTTTTTCTCGCTCTTTTTTTACAATACAAAATGAAAGGGGTTCCATCATGGGAACAATTACGCTTAAGTCAAACAGTCTAAAAAAACTCCGAGATATCAACCCACGCTTAGTCTCTTATAATGTTGAGTTTGCAGAGGTAACAGGTGGAACCTTTTGGAAAGCTTATTCTGACAAACAGATTACTGGCGAAGAAGAATTTTACGTAGAGCCATCAGAAGATGGCATTGCAGCCATGTACAAGGATTTAATGCAAGTTTATCAGCCTATCAATTTATACGATGAAAAACTTCGTTATCTCTCTAAAGAGCTAGGACAGGCTTGGGTTCGTGTTTCTGGTACTTGGTCTACTAAAACCTATTATGATTTTGAAGGGCAGTATCAGGGAGAAGTTCCGAAAGGCTATCTCAATGTTCTAACTAAGGATCAGTGGATTGGCGTTCTTGATTTTGTGAAATCCATCAACGGCAAACTTATGATTTCAATGGCAAATTGTCCAGGATTACATGCAGCCGAAGAACCTTGGCATCCTGCAGAGGCTGAGAAAATCTTTTCACTCAGTCAATCTTATGGTGTACCTATTGAGGCTGTTGAATTTGCTAATGAGCCTAACATGTTAGAAGATACAGGTTTTCCAGAAGGCTACACTGCACAGCATTATCGTCGTGACCAAGATATTTTCTTTAGTTGGTTGGAGGTTAATTACCCAGATTGTTTAAAGGTCGGTCCAAGCACTACTGGTGGAGACAATGTTGTTTTTGGTAAAAAAGATGAGCAAGGGGCAGGTGGTATTGAGCAAGTTGCACGCCAAATAGTTAATTGCTCTGATTTGATGGAAGGCACTCAAGTACCACTCGATATCTTTTCATACCATTATTACAATGGTGTTTCTGAACGTTTGGCTTCAGTTATACCTAGTGGGCATTGGTCACCTGAGGAGGCACTCACTGAAGATTATCTTGAAGTTGCTTCTGATTTTTGTAGGACCTACCTTCCTTTAAGAGATAGATATGTCCCTAATGCAGAAATGTGGGTCACTGAATCTGGAGATGCTGGTGGTGGTGGCAATACTTGGGCTTCGACTTTCTTAGATGTTTTCCGTACTCTTAATGAATTAGGGACTTTTTCTACTCTTACAAATGGTGTTATTTTCCATAACACTTTGGCATCATCTGATTATGGCTACCTTGCACGTGAGGTGTTTGATCCTCGTCCAAACTATTTTGCTGTTCTTCTTTGGAACCGATTGATGGGGACAGAAGTTTTTGATAGTGGTTTTGAGATTCAAGAAGGGGCACATATTTTTGCACATTCGAGAAAAGATGGTAGACAAGGTAAAGCTTACCTTATTATCAATAATTCAGAAGTCAATGATACGGTTATTAAGCTGGACAAAGAAGCGGAGCTTTATTTACTAGAAGGTGAGAACAAGGACAAACGTGCAAGGCGAATGACTTTAAATGGTAAGGTTTTAGAATTAACATCAGAAAATCAATTACCAGAAATTGTAGCTAATAAAGTGGAAGCTGGAGAAATTGTTATCCCCAAAACCTCTTGTGCATTTATCATACTTTAAATATCGGGTTAAAGGTCATATGACTTTTAACCTTTTTTATCTAATGTTTTATATTGACAGCGTTTTCTTGTTTTGATATAATTAAATCATCGGATGATTTATAGTTCAGGAGGGATTTGATGTCAAGTAAATTAAAGACTGTTGTTTTTTGTGTAGATTCTGATGGTTGTGCAATGGATACCATGACTTATAAGCACCAGCTTTTTTTTGGTCCGATTGCAGCGGATGTTTTTGAGGTGAAAGACAGAGATGCCTTTTTAACAGAGTGGGATCGTGTTAACCTTTTTTCTAAAACGAGAGGTGTCAACCGTTTTGTTGGACTTGTTATGGGACTTGAATTTGCAGGTGTTGGAAATATTGAACACTTGAAACAATGGGTAGAGACGACGAGTTCGCTTTCAAATGCTAGCTTAGAAGCAGTACTTTCTCAAAATCCATCAGATGATTTGAAAAAAGCTTTAGAATGGTCTAATGAAGTCAATCGTCAAATCAAATCCTATGAGGGTGAAGTTTTGGCATTTGAAGGTACTCTTGCAGGCTTACAAAAATTACACGCATTAGGTCGTGTTTTTGTGGTTAGCTCAGCTAATAAGGAAGCAGTTGAAGAAGAGTGGGTTGAACAGGGCTTAATGCCTCATATTGATGATTTGTATTGTCAGGATCGTGGCAAGAAAGAGGATGTGATTGCTGAACTCATCAACCAAGGATATGATCCAAGTCGCATGATGATGATTGGGGATTCTCCGGGAGATTTGGCGGCCGCTGAACAAAATGGCGTTGCGTTTTATCCGATTCTTGTTGGAAAAGAAGCTGAGTCTTGGAAACTTTTAGCTGATGAAGTAGCAGATGCTTTTGCTGAAGGTAAATTGACATCTGTAGACCAAGAAATGTATCATTCTAATTTTTGGAGTAATTTAGCATAGGAGAATATCATGACACATTTAGTAGATTTAACAAAAAAACCTTATAACTTAGATGAAAAAGCTATTGCATGGGTGGAAGAAACCATTGCGAATATGACCTTGGATGAAAAAATTGGTCAGCTCTTTGTCAATATGGGGGGATTACGTACCGAAGAATATTTGACGGGTGTGCTTAATGACTGTAAGATTGGGGCAGTACGTTATGCACCTGGACCTGCAGCAGATATTTGGGACCAAAACTACATTTTACAGACCAAGTCAAAAATTCCATTGCTTATCGCAGCGAACACGGAGTCTGGTGGTAATGGTGCGGTAACAGATGGGACAAAAATTGGTGATGAAGTGAAAATTGCTGCCGCTAATGATTCGAAGTACGCTTACGAACTTGGTCGTATTGCAGGACTTGAAGCCTCAGCGGTTGGTTGCAATGCGTCGTTTGCACCAATTATGGACTTGAGTAGAAACTGGCGTAATCCTATTATTGCTAACCGTACTTGGGGGGCAGATGTTGAGCAAGTGTTGACACTTTCTAAAGAATACATGCGTGGTATCATGGAACATGGTATTATGCCGTTTGCCAAACATTTCCCAGGTGACGGTATTGATGAGCGTGATCATCACCTTTCTTATGCGGCAAATCCGATGACCAAAGCAGAGTGGATGGAAACCTTTGGACGTATTTATGGTGAAATGGCAGAAGCGGGACTTCCAGGAATCATGGCTGGGCATATTCACTTGCCTAATGTTGAAAAGGAAATGCACCCAGAACGTGACTTGGATGACACGCTTCCTGCCTCACTCAATAAAACGCTTCTTGATGAACTTTTGCGTGGTGAACTTGGTTACAATGGAGCAATCGTCACAGATGCCTCGCACATGGTTGGAATGACAGCTTCTTTACCACGTCGTGAACTATTACCTACAGCCATTGAAGCAGGCTGTGACCTCTTCTTATTCTTCAATGATCCTGATGAAGATTTGCAGTGGATGAAAGAAGGCTATGAAAATGGTTTGTTGACAGATGAACGCCTTCATGATGCTCTTCGTCGTACACTAGGTCTCAAGGCAAAATTGGGGCTTCATACCTTTGAAGGTCATCGTGAAGATATCATGCTTCCAAAGGAAGAAGCGTTGGCATTGATTGGTACTGATGAAGCTAAGACGATTGCTGCAGAGGTTTCTGATAAAGCGATTACGCTTGTTAAAGCAAAACAAGAAGGCATTTTCCCAGTGACCCCAGAACGCTACAAACGTATCTTGTTAGTGGAAGTGGACGGCTATAAAGGTGGCTTTGGAGCCCTAATTAACTCAGGTAAAAAACGGGCATCAGATACGCTTAAAGAGCTTCTTGAAGCGCGTGAACATGAGGTTTCTATCTGGGAAAATACTGAAGAACGCATCAAAAAATTGCCAGAAGAAGAACGTCCAGCAGCCATTCAAAATGTTTATGCATCTAAACGCCCTATTTCACAAATCACTGACAACTATGATTTGATTATCAACCTTGTGGATGTCAATTCTGGTGGAACAACACAACGTATCATTTGGCCAGCTGCTAAAGGAACGCCAGATCAGCCATTCTATGTTCACGAAGTCCCAACCATTGTTGTTTCAGTGCAACATCCATTTGCCCTTGCAGATATGCCACAAGTTGGCACTTACATCAATGCTTACGATGGCATGCCAAGTACAATGGAAGCCTTGGTTAAGAAATTATCAGGGGAATCAGACTTTATAGGAGTATCGCCAGTTGATGCTTATTGTGGCTTGATTGACACACACATTTGGAGAAAATAGACTTCTAACAAGCTCTCATATTGATGGGGGCTTTTTAAAAACTTTTTACGATTTTACCAGTGAAGATTTTAAATATTAGCTATTTTAAACATGATTAGGAGAATAATGTTTTTATATGTTGGTATGTCATTTTATTCAATAGTAGGAGCATAATTTTTATAAATATGTTACAATAATGATTATTACTTGTAAAAGGAGAATACGATGTTTCAAGCTTATAAAAAGTATTGGTTAAATTATGCGAATTTTGAAGGAAAATCAAGCCGTGCAGATTTTTGGTGGGTTGTTTTGTGCAACACCTTGATTAGCTTACCGTTTTATTTAATTGGTTTCTTTTTATTCTTTTTTAATATGCTTAGTGTTATTGCTTCAGATCCTGTAACCTACGAATACATGTCTGATGAAGAGGCTGCGGCTTTTGTGTTAGAGATGTTCGGTTCAACCTTGCCAATCGTGGTTGTTTTTGTGATTTGGGGTCTGGCTATTTTGATTCCTAACTTGGCGCTAGAAGTTCGTCGCTATCGTGATGCTGGACTGAGTTGGGCTTTTATCTTTCTTAACTTAGGTGCTTTCGCTTTTGTTGTACCATTTTTTGGATGGTTGATTTCATTAGGATGTCAGATTGCCCGTTTGGTTCTTTTAGTTCAACCTAGTAAGGCGGATTTTGGAAATTCCTCACCAAAAGAAGATGCTTTTCAAACTGAAAACAGCAAAGATGCTTCGCTTTCAAACGTTTTTGAAGACTAAGAAGACTAATAAGGATTGTAACTCACTCTTTAAAATTGGAGTGAGTTTTTGTTTTCTTGTGTTAAATTATGGTAAAATAATAGTATGATAAATCGAATGAAACAGTTGGTTGAAGATCTCAACCGCTATGCCAAAGAATACTATACCAATGATGCTCCGAGTATCTCAGATAGCGAGTATGACAAACTCTATCGTGAGCTTGTTCAACTTGAAGAAGAGCATCCTGAGTTGATTTTGCCAGATAGTCCGACGCATCGTGTCGGAGGACGTGTCTTGGAAGGGTTTGAAAAGTTTGAGCATGAGTATCCGCTTTTCTCTCTTCAAGATGCTTTTTTGCGTGAAGAATTAGATGAATTTGATAGACGAATTAAGGCGGAATTTCCACAAGCTTCTTATTTAGCAGAGCTAAAAATTGATGGTCTGTCTCTTTCTTTGACCTATGTTGGTGGTGTTTTGCAGGTGGCTGCGACACGTGGTGATGGTAGTGTTGGTGAAAATATCACTGAAAATGTTAAGCGAATTAAGGATGTTCCTTTGACCTTGCCTAATGGTGAGACACTGACTGTTCGAGGTGAGGCTTATTTGCCGCGCGCCGCCTTTGCCAAAATTAACCAAGAACGTCAAGAAAATGGTGAATCTGAATTTGCCAATCCTCGAAATGCAGCCGCTGGAACCTTGCGTCAGTTGGACACAGCGGTCGTGGCGAAACGTAATCTTGCGACCTTTATCTATCAAGAAGCGGGTGAAACGACTTTCGAAACGCAAGAGGCCGTACTTGAGGGCTTTGAAGCCTTAGGTTTTGTGGTCAACCCACGTCGTCTTGTCACGTCGTCAATGGATGAGATTTGGGACTTTATCCAAGAAATCCAAGCAGAGCGCGATCATCTTGCCTATGATATTGATGGCATTGTGATTAAGGTGAACAGCCTTGCTATGCAGGAAGAATTAGGGTTTACTGTAAAAGCACCTCGTTGGGCAGTTGCCTATAAGTTTCCGGCTGAGGAAAAAGAGGCAGAGCTTCTTTCTGTGGATTGGCAGGTTGGTCGTACAGGAGTGATTACGCCGACAGCCAATCTCAGGCCAGTTCAATTAGCGGGGACAACGGTTTCTCGTGCGACTCTGCATAATGTTGATTACATTGCGGAAAAAGATATCCGAATTGGAGACACTGTCATTGTTTATAAGGCAGGGGATATTATTCCAGCAGTGTTAAGAGTAGTAGAAGGCAAGCGTACCAATCAAGAACCTATGGTTATCCCAAGCGCCTGCCCATCTTGTCAATCAGAATTAGTGCATTATGAAGATGAGGTTGCACTTCGTTGTATCAATCCGTTGTGCCCGAGTCAAGTGCAACGACGTTTAGAACATTTTGCGAGTCGTGATGCCATGAATATTGCTGGCCTAGGAAGTTCTATCGTTGAAAAATTGTTTAAGGCTAATCTCATTCATGATGTGGCAGATATTTACCGCTTGACGGTGGAGGATTTGCTGACTTTGGAAGGATTTAAAGAAAAATCAGCTGAGAAACTGTTTACAGCCATTCAAGCTTCTAAGACCAATTCAGCTGAGAAATTGCTCTTTGGATTGGGCATTCGTCATGTCGGTGCCAAAGCCTCAAAACTCCTTTTGGAAGTGTTTGGACACGTGACAGCCTTAGCAGAAGCAGATGAAGAAGCAATTGCCAAGATTGAAGGTCTGGGGGGCGTTATTGCTAAAAGCCTGCGCAGCTATTTTGATAAAAAGGAGAGCAAGACGCTTATCGAAGAACTAGCCAGTTACGGTGTCAACCTCTCTTATCTCGGTAAAAAAGTGGCACAAGATGCAGCCCTTTCAGGAATGACCGTCGTCTTGACTGGAAAATTAGAACAGATGGGACGCAAAGAAGCCAAGGAAAAATTGGAAAATCTGGGCGCTAAAGTAACAGGTTCGGTATCCAAGAAAACAGATTTAGTTGTGGCTGGTAGCGACGCAGGAAGCAAACTAACAAAGGCTCAAGACTTAGGCATCAGGATAGAAGATGAGGCTTGGTTGCTAGACTTATAGAAATAGAAAATGTGATGATATGGTAAAACAGCGTAAACGTGCCCGTTTGATTTACAATCCAACATCTGGGCAAGAAATTATGAAGAAAAATGTGGCTGAAGTTCTCAATATCTTAGAAGGTTTCGGCTATGAAACATCAGCTTTTCAGACAACTGCTGAAAAAAATTCAGCCATGGATGAAGCGACTCGTGCTGGTCTCATGGGCTTTGATTTGGTCATCGCAGCAGGTGGTGACGGCACGATCAATGAAGTGGTCAATGGTATTGCACCTCTTGAAAACCGCCCTGCCATGGCCATTATTCCAACTGGAACGACAAATGATTTTGCTCGAGCCTTAAAAATTCCACGCGGCAATCCAATTGAAGCAGCTAAAATGATTGGTAAAAATCAAACCATTGCAATGGATGTTGGTCGTGCCTACGGAGAACGGTATTTTATCAATATTGCAGCAGCGGGAAGTCTTAGTGAATTAACTTACAGTGTCCCAAGTCAATTAAAAACCATGTTTGGTTACTTAGCTTATTTGGCTAAAGGTGTTGAATTATTACCGCAGATACGCAATGTTCCTGTCAAAATCACACATGATGGTGGCGTGTTTGAGGGTGAAGTGTCAATGATTTTTGCTGCCATTACCAATTCGGTCGGTGGCTTTGAGCAAATTGCGCCTGACGCCAAATTAGATGATGGTAATTTTACATTGATTTTAGTCAAAACAGCCAATCTGATGGAAATTTTACACTTAACCCGCTTGGTTTTAGATGGTGGTAAACATATCACCGATAAACGTGTGGAGTATATCAAAACGAGCTACATCAAGATTGAGCCACAGAGCACTAAGCGAATGATGATTAACCTAGATGGTGAGTATGGTGGGGATGCTCCAATTACCTTAGAAAACCTCAAAAATCATATCACCTTCTTTGCCAATACAGATGATATTGCAGATGATGCTCTTGTCTCTGAAGATGACAGAGAGCGTGAAGCATTTGCCCAACGATTTACACATGAAATTGATGACTTTGAAAAGGAGAGTAACCAGTAGATGATGTTAGACAATGCGACAATTGTCCACTTTCATAGTCAGGAGGAAAATTACTTTGACCTTAGAGTGTGGCAATGGCAGATAGGTGGTCTTGGGCATGAGGCTTATTTTAACCTTTTTGATAGCTTTGGTGTCAAGGCGACATTGATTTATCCTGCGCCGCATTTTCTTGGAGAAGTTGGTGTTCTGGTCATGAAAAAAGACTGGTCTGCAAAGACCAAGGACTACCACGTTCAGCGTCATTACGGAGTTGATAAGACCGAAGTTTGGCTGGTAGACGGCGATGATACCGTCTATTATTCACGTCAGGCAGCAGTAGCTAGTCCTCACTATGGAAGGCGTCAAGCGCATGCTTTTGATATGGGAACCAATAGCAGAGCTTTTGATAAAAAATGGGGCTTCGATGGTTGGCTTGGCTTTAACTACCAGCAAGAGGCAACAGAGTTTAGACTTTGGGCACCAACGGCAGAATTAGTGGAATTGGTTCTCTATTCATCGACCAATCAAGATGCCAGTGTTGCACAAGTCTATCCTATGCGCCGTGGAGAGCAATACAATCCAGAAAAACATACTGAAAATACTCATGGTGTCTGGTACCTAAACCTCTCAGGGGATTACAATTACACAGCTTATAGTTACCGTGTTCATTACCGCAGACGGACATTTAGAGACAGCCGTGACCCTTATAGCATTGCCACAACAGCAGATGGTAAGCGCTCAATTGTTATTTCCAATGAAGACTTGAGACCGCAAGGTTTCAGAGTGACACACGGTGAAAAGGCGCCGTGGCGACTATCAAATCCAAACCAAGCCGTCATTTGTGAGATGCATATCCGCGATTTTACAAAATCTGAAACCTCAGGTGTTGACGAGGATAAACGTGGGAAATTCCTTGGTGCCATTCAGACAGGGACAAAAAATGCTTTTGGAGACGCCACAGGTTTTGATTATATCAAGCACATGGGCTATAATTACATCCAACTTCAACCTGTATTTGACCACCATCAGACCATTTTGGAAGATGGAAGCTATGCTTATAACTGGGGTTATGATCCTGAAAATTATAATGTTCCAGAGGCAAGTTTTACCTCTAATCCCGAAGAACCTGCAACACGTATTTTAGAATTAAAAGAGCTGATTCAGGCTTATCATGAAGCAGGGATAGGTGTGATTTTAGATGTGGTTTACAACCATACCTATGCCACGCAAGATTCCGTTTTTCAATTAGTTGTTCCTGATTATTATTATCGGATGAATGCAGATGGCTCTTTTCAAAATGGCTCTGGTTGTGGCAATGAAACGGCTTCTGAGAAGGAAATGTTCCGTAAGTACATAATTGATTCCTTGACTTATTGGGTTACAGAGTATGGTGTTGATGGCTTTCGTTTTGATTTGATGGGGCTTCATGATGTGGAAACTATGAATGCCATTCGCTCAGCAATGGACAAAATTGATCCTAACATTCTTCTTTATGGAGAAGGTTGGGATATGGGCGTTGGGCTGATGCCAGAGGATAAGGCGAAAAAGGAAAATGCTTGGCAGATGCCAAGAATTGGCTTTTTCAATGATGATGCCCGAGATGCCATTAAAGGTGCAGAAGTTTATGGCTATTTTGAAAGAGGATTTGTTTCTGGCGAGGCCACAGAGGATGTGCTTGCTAAGGCATTTTTAGGCAGTGATGAATTAAATCATTACCTAAGCCCTAGTCAAGTGGTGAATTATGTCGAAGCACACGATAATTATAATCTTAACGATTTGATGTGGCATCTTCATCCCTATGATGATTTAGAAACGCATAAAAAAAGAATAGCGCTTGCTAGTGAAATGAACCTCACCTTGCAAGGTATTTGCTTTATGCAATTGGGTCAAGAATTCATGAGAACGAAACTTTATCCAACAGGGGAAAATGGTGAACTCACTCAAGAAGATAGAGAGCGAGCGATGAATTCTTATAATGCCCCTGATGAAGTGAATCAAGTGGATTGGAACCTTGTGACTGAGCATGCGGATTTAGTCGCTAAAATTCGTCTTTTTATTTCCGAAAAACGTGAAAATATGATTTTTTCAATTGATGAATTTCCGAAAGTTCGTGAATTAGTTTTTGTAGAGCGTGCGGTACCTGGTAGTGGTCACCTGGTTGTTCGCTACGGAGATGAGAAGCATACCTCTCTAAAACTTAACAATATTGAAAAAGTTTTGGAAATTTCATGACAAATAAAATAAAATATGGTAAACTTATTTTAAAGCGTTTTCTTGATAGAAAATGTGTACATTGAAATGGGGATAATCTTAATACGTTAAGATTATCCCCATTTTTTGATCTATTCAACAATTTATAATATAGTCGAATGAATTAGTTTTAAGACAAAGAACTGAAATGCAGACAGTACTTGAGTATGGCAAGTCGAAAGTGACGATGTATTAAAGTTAATGTATATGACTATAAATGTATCAATTTTCAGGATTGGGGGTATTTATGGACGATAAAGATAGGCTTTATCAGTTTGGTATGGGAGAAAATTTTCATGCTCAGCATTATTTCGGTGCCCATCCTAAGGGAGAGGGGTACCAATTTAGAGTATGGGCACCCAATGCCAGAGATATTGCCGTTATCGGTGATTTTACAAACTGGACTGCTCAGCCTTTTTCTTTAGAAAAAAATGAAGCAGGTGTCTGGGAAGGCGTTATCCCAGAAGCAAAGACTGGTCAACTCTATAAATATCTGGTGACACGGCACAACGGTCAACAGGTTGAAAAATTGGATCCATTTGCGTATTACCTTGAAGATCGTCCGAGTACAGCGGCGATTTTAAGACCATTTTCAGAACACAAGTGGAAAGATGGTCTTTGGATGGGAAGACGGAAACGCTTTGGCTTTAAGAAACGCCCGGTCACTATTTATGAGGTGCATGCTTCATCTTGGAAGAAAGGGATGACCTTCAAAGACCTCACTCGTGAGTTAATTCCTTATTTGGCTAAGATGAATTATACGCATGTTGAGTTTATGCCACTGATGGCTCACCCTCTAGGAGCATCGTGGGGCTATCAATTAATGGGGTATTTTGCTTTTGAGCATACCTACGGGACACCAGAGGAATTCCAAGAGTTTGTCGATACCTGTCATCAACATAATATCGGCGTTATCGTCGACTGGGTTCCAGGGCATTTCACTCAAAATGATGATGCTTTAGCTTATTTTGATGGGACACCGACTTTTGAGTATCAGGATTCTGATCGTGCGAAAAATGTACGATGGGGAGCCTTGAATTTTGACCTCGGAAAAAATCAAGTTCAGTCCTTCTTAATCTCCTCAGCCCTCTTTTGGGTCGAGCATTACCACATTGATGGTATTCGTGTAGATGCTGTTTCCAACATGCTTTACAGAGATTATGATGAAGGACCTTGGACACCAAATGTTTATGGTGGCAATCGTAATTTAGAGGGGTATGATTTCCTTCGTCGTCTTAATGGTATCATGAAAGACAGACATCCAGATGTGATGATGATTGCTGAAGAATCAACAGCAGCAACGCCAATCACCAAGGATTTAGAAGAAGATGGCCTCGGATTTGATTATAAATGGAATATGGGATGGATGAATGATATTCTTCGTTTCTATGAAAGTGATCCCATCTATCGCCAATACGATTTTAATCTTGTCACCTTTAGCTTCATGTACTGTTTTAACGAACGGTTTGTCCTACCATTTTCACATGACGAAGTGGTTCATGGGAAAAAATCTTTAATGCATAAAATGTGGGGAGATCGTTATAATCAATTTGCAGGTTTGCGAAACCTTCTCGCCTATCAAATTTGTCATCCTGGTAAGAAACTGCTCTTCATGGGATCAGAGTTTGGACAATTTTTGGAATGGAAATGTGATCACCAATTAGAATGGCAAAATCTCTCCGAAGAAGATCAACTGAACCAGAAAATGCAAGATTTCACCAGCCACCTGAATCAGTTCTATAAAAATCACAAAGCACTTTGGCAAAATGATGAAACCTATGATGGCTTGGAAATCATCGATGCCGATAATACCGCAGAGACGGTACTGAGCTTTATTCGCAAAGATGATAAGGGTGATATCCTTGTCTGCGTCTTTAATATGACTCCAGTCGAACGTCAAAACTTTACGATAGGAGTGCCCTATGCAGGTATTTATGAAGAAGTTCTCAACACCGAAATGGAAACCTTTGGAGGTGTTTGGAAGGAGCATAATCCGCAAATGAGAACACAAGCTCATCAGTGGAAAAATTATCAAAATACACTTAGTTTCACCCTACCAGCTTTAGGGGCTAGTATCTGGAAGATTAAGCGTAAGTTGAAAAAATAATAGTTTTGGGTGATATTGTGTTTTAGCTTTAAAATAGTAAACTCGTTTAAGATAAAATGTCTCAGTCACAATGAATTCCTCTTCAATATATGGTTGTTTTATAATATTTTATTGCTGGTATTTTCTGCAATCATTACGAGCGACGAAGTCGCCACAACTAGCACTTTCCGCAGTGGTGATTACTCTAAAACTAATAAGTTTCAGCTTGAGCTTAGAAACCAGAGAGCGAAGGAGACCTAGGCTTGCCAAGAAGGAATGGAACTCTGTAGGAGGGGAGGTTCTGACACTGACTTCGTCAGCTTCATTTCCCACCTCAAAAGGTCTCCTAGACCTTAACGATTGAGACGAACTTCGTTCGCCTTATTCCCCACCTCAAAAGGTCTCTTAGACCTTTTGAGCGCCCCACACCACATTAGGAGAAGTGCTGACAAAAATACTAAATAAAAGCTAATTGACTTTAACTTTTGTTAGAAGGAATTCTGTGAAGAAATATCACTTTCGTCGCTCCATTTAGATTATGACGACAGTTGTCGTTATAGCTAAAGGTCAACTTGTAGAGATTAGTGATGTGATATTAAAAAATATCAGCAAAATCTCTTGAATATTACTTTCATTTAAGGAAGGAAACAATATGAAAAATGAAATGTTAGCTTTAATTCTTGCCGGTGGGCAAGGTACTCGTCTTGGTAAGTTGACTCAAAGTATTGCTAAGCCTGCTGTGCAATTTGGTGGTCGCTACCGCATTATTGATTTTGCTTTGTCAAATTGTGCCAATTCAGGGATTAATAATGTCGGTGTTATCACGCAATACCAACCCCTTGCACTTAATAGCCATATCGGAAATGGTTCTTCATGAGGGTTAGATGGTATTGATAGTGGAGCAACCATCTTGCAACCGTACTCAGCTACAGAAGGTAACCGTTGGTTTCTAGGTACCAGCCATGCCATTTATCAAAATATTGACTATATTGATAGCATTAATCCAGAATACGTTCTGATTTTATCTGGTGACCATATTTATAAAATGGACTACGATGACATGCTCCAAACGCATAAAGATAACCAAGCAAGCCTAACGGTTGCGGTTATCGATGTGCCGCTCAAAGAAGCAAGCCGTTTTGGTATCATGAATACCGATACTAACGATCGTATCGTTGAATTTGAAGAAAAACCTGCTAATCCAAAATCAACCAAAGCTTCTATGGGTATTTACATTTTCACCTGGGATAAACTCCGTAAAATGTTAGTAGACGCTGAAAAGAATGACGTGGATATGTCAGACTTCGGTCAAAATGTTATCCCAGCTTATCTTGATCAAGGTGAGGCTGTTTATACTTACAACTTTGCTGGTTATTGGAAAGATGTGGGTACCATCGAATCACTTTGGGAAGCGAATATGGAGTATATCGGTGAAGATAACGAGCTCAATAGCCGTGACCGTTCTTGGAAAATCTATTCTAAAAACCATATTGCACCACCAAACTTCCTTGCAGATACCGCTAATGTCAAAGACAGTCTCGTTGTAGACGGTTGCTTTGTGGCGGGTGATGTTGACCATTCAATCTTGTCAACAAATGTTAAAGTTGAAGAAGGTGCAGTGGTTAAAGATAGTTTTATCATGAGTGGTGTAACGATAAAAGCTGGTGCTAAGATTACACGTGCCATTATTGGTGAAGGCGCAGTGATTAGTGAAAATGTTGAAATTGATGGAACAGAAGACGTTCAAGTAGTAGGCTACAATGAAGTAGTGGGGGTGCCAAATGAAGATTGATAAATACACAGCTATTTTAGGAAATACTATCGGCTATCCAGATATGGAAAGCTTGACAGCAAATCGTCCATTGGCAAACCTGCCATTTGATGGAAAGTATCGCTTGATTGACTTCCAATTATCAAGCATTGCTAATGCGGGGATTAGAAGTGTCTATGGTATTTTCCGTGGGCAAAATATCCGCTCTATTTTCGACCACATTCGTTCAGGTCGTGAGTGGGGTCTCAATACCCTGCTTAGCCATTATTTCTTAGGATTTTATAATACGAGTGATGAAAGTAAAACCGCTGACGCTGATTACTATGATCAAATTCTGAATTACTTGAAACGCTCTGGCTCAGACCAAACGGTTTACATGTCTTGTGATATTTTAGCTAATATCAATTTAAAACAGGTTCTTCATGTGCATTCAGCCAATAAGCGTGAAATGACTGTTATTTATAAAAAAGTTGCGAAATCAAACCTCTCATCTGACAATGAGTTGCTTGCCATCGATGAAACAGATACGGTTGTTGGGAAAATTTCTGTTGAGAAAAGTGACGAGCCAGTTCCAATGTCAGCAGATATTTATGTGGTGAACACGCCTTACTTGATTGAAAAATTGGAAGAGGAAGCCCAAAAAGAAACCCCTCGTAAAATTCGTTTCGTGCTCCGCGATTTAATTGTAGAAGCTGGCGCTTTAGCCTTCGAACACACAGGATATCTAGCTAACATCACTTCTGTAAAATCATACTATGATGCCAATATGGATATGCTTGACCCACAGAAATTCTATACCCTTTTCTATGGCAATCAAAAAGTTTACACCAAAGTGAAGAATGAAGAATCAACTTACTTTGATGAACAGTCAACAGTATCTAATTCACAATTTGCTTCTGGCTCAATTATTAAAGGAAATGTGAACCGCTCGATTATTTCGCGTTCTTGCCGTGTTGAAGAAGGGGCAACCGTTGCTCACTCAGTAGTTTTCCCTAAAGTAAAAATTGGAGCTGGCGCGACAATTGAGTATGCTATCATTGATAAAAATGTTACCGTACCAGCAGGTGTAACGCTTCGTGGTTCAGCTGAAAAACCACTGGTAATCGCAAAAGGTCGTGAAATCACAGGAGATATTATTCAATGAAAATCATGTTTGTAGCGGCAGAAGGAGCGCCTTTTGCCAAAACAGGTGGTTTGGGAGATGTTATTGGAGCTCTCCCAAAATCCCTTGTTAAAAAAGGGCATGAAGTGGCGGTGGTTTTACCCTATTACGATCTTGTCGCTAATAAATTTTGGAATCAGGTAGAGGATGTTCTCTATTTTTACATCTCTTTAGGATGGCGCCGTCAATACGTTGGCGTTAAACGTATTATCCGAGATGGGGTTACCTTCTATTTTATCGACAATGAACAGTATTTCCACCGTGGAAAAGTTTACGGGGAATGGGATGATGGTGAACGCTTTGCCTTCTTCCAATTAGCAGCCTTAGAACTGATGGAAAAAGTTGCGTTTATTCCTGATGTCCTTCATGTTCACGATTATCATACGGCGATGATTCCTTATCTATTGAAGGAAAAATATCGTTGGATTAATGCCTACAAAGACATTAAAACAGTCTTCACAATCCACAACATTGAATTTCAAGGCCAGTTTGATGCAGGAATGCTTGGGGATCTCTTTGGTGTAGGCGATGAGCGCTATACTGATGGTACTCTACGTTGGAATGACTGTCTTAACTGGATGAAAGCAGCTGTGCTTTACAGTGATCGCGTGACAACTGTTTCACCAAGTTATGCTGAAGAAATTAAAACTCCAGCCTTTGGGAAAGGCTTAGACCAAGTCATGCGGATGGAATCAGGAAAGTTAACAGGTATTGTGAATGGTATTGATACGGAACTCTTTGATCCAGAAACGGACAAACTTATCCCACATCATTTTTCAATCAACGACTTATCTGGTAAAATCAAGAATAAAGTAGCCTTGCAAGAACGCTTAGGTCTGCCTGTCCGTGAAACTGTTCCTGTAATCGGTATGGTTTCTCGCCTCACAGATCAAAAAGGGTTTGATTTAGTGGTCAATGAATTGCATAACCTCCTACAACATGATGTGCAAATCATTTTGCTAGGAACAGGCTATGCGGAGTATGAAAATGCTTTTTCGTGGTTTGGACAAACCTATCCAGATAAGGTTTCTGCCAACATCACTTTTGACCTAGGATTGGCGCAGCAAATTTATGCTAGCTCGGATATTTTCCTCATGCCTTCGGCTTTTGAGCCATGTGGTTTATCACAAATGATGTCCATGCGCTACGGAACATTGCCAATCGTTTCAGAGGTGGGTGGTTTACGTGACACCGTTCAACCTTATAATGCCTATGATAAGACAGGAACAGGCTTTAGCTTTGGAGAGTTTTCTAGCTATTGGATGAGCAAAACGATCGAACTTGCCTTGGATGTTTACTATCATCATCCAGAAGATTGGAAACAGTTGCAAATCAATGCGATGACTAAGGATTTTTCATGGGATACCGCATGTGAAGCCTACCTAGACCTTTATAAAACGCTTAAATAACGAACATTGACATAAAAGCACCTCTCTTAAAAAGACAGCAGGTGCTTTTTTAGATATAATAGCTAGGAAAGTAATCTTTATTGCCAATGTCAGACTTGTTTTGCTAGCCCAAAGGAAAATTTCTGAACTAGTAGCTAATTTTACGGACAGGATATTTGATCGTCTACCTAAGGCTTTCAATTGAGAAATAAGAGTTAAAAAGAGATGTAGTGACAGCTTGACGCAATGGATTTTTTCAAACAGAGATTAAATATAAAGAAGTGATGAAGAATGGTTTTAAACCAATGTCTTCAGCTTCACTATCAAAAGATAATTGATTAGAAAGGGTTTTATGGAACTCAAACATTTAACAAAAGAACAATTTATTCGTGATTTTAAAGATACATTACATGAAGAGCAGTTGATTAAGGTCCCACGCGCAACACCTTCTGAGCTTTTCACAACTTTAGCTAAATTGATTCGCAAATATTATACAGACACTTGGATTGCCCGTAATCATAAATTATCTGGGAATCAGGAAAAAATAGCCTACTATTTTTCAATTGAATTCTTACCAGGTCGCATGCTTGAGACCAATCTTCTGAACCTAGGCATTCTGGACCTTGTTAAAGAAGGTTTTGCTGATCTTGAGGTTGATTTTGAAGAAGTGGTCCAAGCAGAGCATGACATGGCACTTGGTAATGGTGGTCTTGGTCGTTTAGCGGCAGCCTTTATGGATTCTTTGGCGACAACAGGTTATCCAGGTTTTGGTAATGGGTTACGCTGCCAGTATGGTCTTTTCAAACAACGCATTGTTAATGGCTACCAAGTTGAATTACCAGATTCATGGTTTGGGTCAATTGGAAATGTTTGGGAAGTCCGTAAAGATCATGATGTGGTAGATGTGAAACTTTTTGGGGATGTCTACCTTCAGGCCAATGAAGAGGGACGTATCGTACCAGTTCACAATAATGCTCAGGTACTTCGCGCTGTTCCCTACGACGTTCCACAAATTGGTTTTGAAAATAATGTCATTAACAATTTGCGACTCTGGGATGTTGAAATTCCAGAAGAGTATGAATTGTATTACCCAACCTTAGACGCTAGACGTCGTGTGCAAGATATCACAGCAATCTTGTACCCTGATGACACTAGCTATGAAGGTAAAGAGCTTCGCTTGATTCAAGAATACTTCATGACAAGTGCCGGTCTTCAGACAATTATCAAGTCTTATCTTAAAATGGGATTGCCACTGGAAAAGATTCACGAAAAAGTTTCTGTCCACATCAACGATACGCACCCAGCAGTCGCACCAGCAGAATCTATGCGCCTCTTGCTTGATGAATATGGATTAGAATGGGATGCTGCATGGAATGCGACTGTTCAAACCATGAGTTATACCAACCATACCATTTTGTCAGAGGCTTTAGAAAAATGGGACGCAGGGCTATTTAAACATGTCTTGCCACGCGTTTACCAAATTATTCTTGAAATTGATCATCGTTTTGTGTCAAACTTGGCTCAAAATCATGTTGATGCAGGTTTGATTGAACGCACTCGTATTGTGAAAAATGGTCAAATCCATATGGCAAATCTTGCCATTATTGGTGGGCACTCAGTCAACGGTGTTGCTAAATTGCACACGGAACTTCTAAAAGAGGATACGCTTCACGATTTCTATGTGCTCTATCCAGAGAAATTCAATAACAAGACCAATGGTATTGTGCAGCGCCGTTGGACCCAAATTGCAGCTCCAGAATTATCACAGGCTATTGACCAAACAATTGGCAAAGGATGGCGCAAGGATATCCATGAACTTGAGAAATTGACTGCTTATGCAGATGACGAACAAGTACTTAACACATTCTACCAAGTGAAGAAAGAAGCTAAGGCGCGTCTTGCAGCCTACATTAAAGAGACAACGGGTGTCGAAGTCTCTACTGATGCTATCTTTGATGTCCAAGTTAAACGACTCCATGCTTATAAGCGCCAACTTCTTAATGTTCTTCATATCCTCAAACTTTACCATGACTTGAAGGACAATCCAGAGAAAAATATGGTTCCTCGCGTCTTTATTTTTGGGGCAAAAGCTGCGCCAGGCTATCATTTTGCAAAATCTGTTATTAAGCTAATCAATGAGATTGCTAATCTTATTAATCACGATGCCTCACTTCAAGGAAAACTTAAAGTGGTCTTCCTTGAAAACTATAATGTGAGCCTTGCTGAGCTTATTGTCCCAGCAGCGGATGTCTCAGAGCAAATTTCACTTGCGTCTAAAGAAGCATCAGGAACATCTAATATGAAATTTATGATGACAGGAGCAGTTACCCTTGCAACCCTTGATGGGGCTAATATCGAAATCAAGGACGAAGTTGGTGATGAAAATATCGTTATCTTTGGTATGGATAAGGATGCGGTATATGCTCACTATGCAGCTCATGATTATTATTCACGTGGTCTCTATGAGAGTAATCCTGTTATTCGCCGTGTCGTTGACAGTTTTGTTAATGGGACTATCTCAAATGCTCAGAGCGAAGGCGCAGAGATTTATGAAGCTCTCATTACTCACAATGACGAATACTTCTTGCTTGAAGATTTCACGTCCTATGTCGCAGCTCAAGAACGTATTGATGCCCTTTATCGTGATCAAAAATCTTGGGCAAAAGTTAGTCTGATGAACATTGCAAAATCGCATAAGTTTACTTCAGATGACACCATTACTGAGTATGCTGAAGATATTTGGAATTTGAAAAAATAATTATTAGCGGATTGAGGGGCGGAACAAGTTTCCAGCCTCTCTTAGTTTGATATTAGTCAATGTTGGTCAAAGAACCTAGACTAAATCGAACCGAAAGCGCCAACAATTCTTATATTTCGTTGACATTTGAAGGAAATAGGACTAAAATGGCTAGGTAAAAAAATTTTTAAGGAGAAATTCTAATGAATCTTGGTATTTTGGCGCTCGGTTTAGCTGCTCTTGGGGGATCAGTCGGTATTGGTCTCTTGGTAAGTAGTGTGTTACAATCTTCTGCTCGCCAACCTGAGATGTTCGGAAAATTCCAAACAACAATGTTCCTCGGAATTGCCTTTATTGAAGGGATGTTCTTTATCACACTCGCTATGGCATTTGCTATGCGGTAGAGCAAAAGATGGTTTATAATAGATAAGGAGAACTGACAATGGATCATTCAACTCCAAGTGTCCACCTAGGCCCAATTGTCATTGACCTCACCATTTTAAGTATGTCTCTTTTAACGGTACTTTTAGCCTTTGGCTTTATTTTCTGGGCGAGTCGCAAGATGACCCTAAAACCTGTTGGTAAGCAGAATGTTTTGGAATATGCCTATGAATTTGTTTATGGTGTGGCTAAGGGAAACCTAGGAGAAACTTACGCTAGAAAATACTTGCTTTTTTTATTTAGCCTTTTTATGTTTCTCCTCATAGGAAATAATATTGGTCTAGTAACCAAGTTGGAATCTGGTTCGGGAGAAAATCTCTGGATGTCTCCGACAGCCAACATGATGTTCGACTTTGGTTTGTCTTTAATTGTTACAGTGGTTTGCCATGTAGAAGGAGTTCGCCAGCGTGGTTTTAAAGCCTATCTTAAGGGATTTGTGACTCCGGCATATATGACCCCAATGAATATCATTGAAGAGTTTGCCAATTTCTTATCTTTGGCCCTTCGTCTTTATGGTAATATCTTTGCAGGGGAAGTGTTGATTGGACTTTTGGTTCAGTTAAGTCAGGCACATGTTCTATGGCAGCCAATTTCATTTCTGCTCACAGTGTTGTGGATTGCCTTTTCAGTATTTGTCTCTTGTTTGCAGGCGTATGTGTTTACAATGCTGACGTCGCTTTATCTTGGCAATAAGGTCAATGGACACGGACACTAATAAAAGCATAAGGAGTTTTTCATGTTAATAATGCATGGTGTTTCATTCGGAACACTTTTAGGTAATTTTATCATTGTGACAGGTTCGTTTTTGACCTTGCTGGTTTTGATTCGCATTTTTGCTTGGTCGAAAATTACAGGTATTTTTGAGGAGCGTGCGAAGCAGATTTCTGATGATCTTGCAAAGGCAGAAGACGCGCGACTAAAGGCTGAGGATTTTGTTTCTGAACAAGAGCAGGTGCTAAAAGATAGTCGTTTAGAGGCTAGTCAGATTATTGGTCAGGCAAATGCACGTGCAGCACATGATAAGGAAGCGATTTTAGTACAGGCTAAGGAAGAAGCGCAAGCGATCAAGGATAAGGCGCGTGAAGATGCGGAAGCAATCAAAGTAGAAGCTGTTGAATCTGCTAAAGAAGAAATTGCAGCTTTGGCCATTGATTTGGCAGAGCGCATTCTTGTTAATAAATTAGATGCTTCAGAGAAAACGACTTTGGTTGATCGCTATTTGGACCGTTTAGGAGAAGACTAATGGACTTAAAAAAAGATGCTCTGGTTCATAAATATGCCCAGGAGTTGGTTCAGGATGCGAAATTCCGTGACCAATTGACTGTTCTTTATGAGAATACTTCTGGCCTTATTGATATCTTTGTTGAGACAAAGCTGGATGCTGTTCTAGGTTCAGATAAGTTTGATTCTTCTGAAAAAGCGGGGCTTCTTCGTCGTTTGAATCGTCCAGAGTCCCCTCTTCTGAATACATTTTTGGACACTGCTATTGCAGAAAAAGAATTTGGGATGATTTTACCAGTTTTACAAGAAGTCCTTGTTAAGATTGGTGAGGAAACTCAGATTTTTGATATGGAAGTGGTTGTTGCTCAGCCATTGACCCAAGCCCAAAAAGAGCGCATCCGTAAAATTGTGGAAACAAAATTTTTGATTAAGACCCATCATCTGATTGAAACCGTAGATGACAGTTTAATTGGTGGTTTTATCATTAAGGTCAATAATCAAATTATTGATGCCAGTGTGCGAACACAAATTCAAGATATTAAACAAAAATTGTAAAAAGAGGATGTTAGACAAAGAGTCTATCTTAGTTTCCAGCGAGATGTTATGACTATCATGATTGTGTAGGTAACTGTTATCTCAACATACATCCTAAAGCTCTCCTCAGGAGAGTTTTAATTCGTAGAAATAGCATTTCAATGATTCTCTAAACCATAGAATAAAACGATTTTTAGATAGAAAGTGGTGTAAGCTTGGCTATAAATGCGCAAGAAATCAGTGCCCTTATTAAGGCACAAATTGATAACTTTCAGCCAAATTTTGAAATTACCGAAACTGGTATTGTGACCTATGTTGGTGACGGGATTGCTCGTGCTAGTGGTCTCAATGCTGCGATGAGTGGAGAACTTTTAGAGTTTTCTAATGGTTCTTACGGTATGGCACAAAATTTAGAAACTTCTGATGTCGGAATTATCATCCTTGGAGATTTTTCTGATATTCGTGAAGGTGATATTGTTAAACGTACTGGAAAAATTATGGAAGTCCCAGTCGGAGAAGCTTTAATCGGACGCGTGGTTAATCCCTTGGGGCAACCAGTAGATGGCCTTGGAGAAATTGCAACGACTGGTTTTAGACCTGTCGAGACACCTGCTCCAGGTGTTATGCAACGTAAGTCTGTTTCTGAGCCGATGCAAACAGGCCTTAAAGCGATTGATGCCTTAGTGCCAATTGGTCGTGGTCAACGTGAGTTGATTATCGGTGACCGTCAGACTGGTAAAACCTCAATCGCTATTGATGCGATCCTTAATCAAAAGGGAAATGATGTTATCTGTATCTACGTTGCGATTGGTCAAAAAGAATCAACTGTTCGTACGCAGGTGGAAACCTTGCGCAAGTACGGGGCGCTTGATTATACAATCGTTGTGACGGCGTCTGCTTCTCAACCATCACCATTACTTTATATCGCTCCGTATGCTGGTGTGGCAATGGCTGAAGAATTTATGTATAACGGTAAGCACGTTTTGATTGTTTATGATGACTTGTCAAAACAGGCTGTCGCTTATCGTGAACTTTCTCTTCTTCTTCGCCGTCCTCCAGGTCGTGAAGCTTATCCAGGAGATGTGTTCTACCTTCATTCACGTCTTCTTGAGCGTTCTGCTAAGGTTTCAGATGAGTTGGGCGGTGGTTCAATCACAGCTCTGCCATTTATCGAAACACAAGCAGGAGATATCTCAGCCTATATTGCGACCAATGTGATTTCGATTACTGATGGACAAATCTTCTTACAGGAGAATTTGTTTAACTCAGGTATTCGTCCAGCGATTGATGCGGGTTCATCAGTATCTCGTGTTGGTGGTTCAGCGCAGATTAAGGCAATGAAAAAGGTTGCTGGTACACTGCGTTTAGACTTGGCTTCTTATCGTGAGCTTGAAGCCTTTACGCAATTCGGTTCAGATCTTGATGCAGCAACTCAGGCAAAACTGAATCGTGGTCGCCGTACGGTAGAAGTGTTGAAACAACCAATCCACAAGCCGTTGCCAGTTGAAAAGCAGGTTGTCATTTTATATGCCTTGACGCACGGTTTCCTTGATGACATCCCAGTCAATGATATTTTAAAATTTGAAGAAGAATTATATCACTATTTTGATATGCACTATAGCTATATCTTTGATACGATTCGTACGACAAAAGATTTGCCTGAAGATGGTGTTCTTGATACGGCTATTCAAGATTTCAAAGATCAGTCGTTTTTTAACGCTTAAGGAGGACTGACAGATGGCAGGATCTCTTAGTGAAATTAAGGCAAAAATTCTTTCAACAGAAAAAACAAGTAAGATAACTAGTGCTATGCGGATGGTGTCATCAGCTAAGTTGGTAAAGGCAGAGCAAGCTGCTAAAGATTATCAAGTTTATGCTGCGAAAATTCGTCAAATCACCACTGATTTTCTAAAGACAGAATTGACCTCAGGCTCAGACAATCCAATGCTTGCTTCACGTCCTATTAAAAAGACGGGATATATTGTGATAACTTCTGATAAGGGACTTGTTGGTGGCTACAATGCTAAGCTGCTCAAGGCTGTTTTAGAATTGATTGCAGACTATCACGAGCCTAATGCTGATGACTATTCCATCATTTCAATTGGGTCCATCGGTTCTGACTTTTTCAAAACAAGAGGACTACCTGTTTGTTTTGAAATGCGTGGTCTTGAAGACCAACCGTCATTTGATCAGGTGAGTCGTATCATTTCTCAATCCGTTGAAATGTATAAAGAGGAATTTTTCGATGAGCTCTATGTTTGTTACAATCACCATGTCAACAGTTTGACTAGTCAGGTTCGTGTACAGAAAATGTTGCCTCTTTCAGACCTTGTCGCTGAAGAAGCGACAGATGAAGGTGTGACAGGTTTTGATTTGGAGCCTAGCCGTGAAGCGATTTTAGAGCAATTATTGCCTCAATATACAGAGAGTTTGATTTATGGTGCGATTGTTGATGCGAAAACAGCAGAGCATGCTGCGGGGATGACTGCTATGCAAACGGCAACAGACAACGCTGAGAAAGTGATTAGTGACTTGACGATTCAATATAATAGAGCTCGCCAAACAGCTATTACACAAGAAATTACGGAGATTGTTGCGGGTGCGAATGCCCTGGAATGATTTTCTAATCGTGTGAAAGATAATAAAAACAGTTGTCCCAGTGGCAAAGTTTTTACAAAATTAACAGAAAGGATAGTTCAGCTAGAGTGCCAAGTGATGGTACAATAGACTGAACAACCCTCAAATAGTATTTCAGGAAAACAGGTGTATGGCTTAAAACATGTGCCAGTAACTTTATCTCTGAATACTATTTTGATGGGATTTGTATCTTAATTATGAGTTCAGGAAAAATTGCTCAGGTTGTTGGACCTGTTGTAGACGTGAAGTTTGCAGCTGGTGACAAGTTACCAGAGATAAATAATGCCCTTGTTGTTTACAAAAATGGGGATAAAAAGCAGAAGATTGTTCTTGAAGTGGCCCTTGAATTGGGAGATGGTCTGGTTCGTACCATTGCGATGGAATCTACGGATGGTTTGACCAGAGGACTTGAAGTTTTGGATACAGGTCGTCCCATTTCTGTGCCAGTTGGTAAAGAAACGCTAGGTCGTGTTTTCAACGTTCTTGGAGATACCATTGACCTTGAAGAGCCTTTTAGCGAAGATGCGGAGCGTGAACCCATTCATAAAAAAGCGCCAGCTTTTGACGAACTGTCAACCTCATCTGAGATTTTAGAGACTGGTATTAAAGTCATTGACCTTCTTGCGCCCTATTTAAAAGGTGGTAAGGTTGGTCTCTTTGGGGGAGCAGGTGTTGGTAAAACCGTTCTGATTCAAGAATTGATTCACAACATTGCTCAAGAGCATGGTGGGATTTCAGTATTTACTGGTGTCGGTGAACGTACTCGTGAAGGAAATGACCTTTACTGGGAAATGAAGGAATCTGGTGTTATTGAAAAGACAGCCATGGTCTTTGGTCAGATGAATGAGCCACCTGGGGCACGTATGCGTGTCGCTCTGACTGGTTTAACGATTGCGGAGTATTTCCGTGATGTGGAAGGCCAAGACGTGTTGCTCTTTATTGATAATATCTTCCGTTTCACTCAGGCGGGTTCAGAAGTGTCAGCGCTTCTTGGTCGTATGCCGTCTGCCGTTGGTTACCAACCAACATTGGCAACAGAGATGGGACAATTACAAGAGCGGATCACTTCAACGAAAAAAGGTTCCGTTACCTCAATTCAGGCAATTTATGTTCCTGCCGATGACTACACTGACCCAGCACCAGCTACAGCCTTTGCGCACTTGGATTCAACGACAAACCTTGAGCGTAAGTTAACACAAATGGGGATTTATCCAGCGGTTGACCCGTTGGCATCTTCATCACGTGCCCTTTCACCAGGAATCGTTGGTGAGGAACACTATCAAGTGGCGACAGAGGTTCAACGTATTTTACAACGTTACCGTGAATTACAAGACATCATTGCAATCCTTGGTATGGATGAATTGTCGGATGATGAAAAGGTGCTTGTCAGCCGTGCTCGTCGCATTCAATTCTTCCTGTCACAAAACTTTAATGTGGCGGAGCAATTTACTGGTCAACCAGGTTCTTATGTGCCTGTTGTTGAAACGGTTCGTGGCTTTAAAGAAATTCTTGAAGGAAAACATGACATGTTACCAGAAGATGCTTTCCGTAATGTTGGGCCAATTGGTGATGTGATTGAAAAGGCTAAGAAAATGGGTTATTAAGGAGAACTGTAGATGACGTGTATGACAGTTCAGGTCGTTACACCTGATGGTATCAAATACGACCACCATGCCAACTATATTTCTGTGAGAACTACAGATGGGGAGATGGGGATTTTACCTGGTCACCTTAATATTATCGCTTCTTTGGATGTTCACGAGATGAAAATTCGTCGGATTGACGATGATAATCACGTGGACTGGGTTGCCATAAATGGCGGTATCATAGAGGTCAAAAATGATTTTGTGACGATTGTCGCCAACTCTGCCGAACGTGAGCGAGACATTGACGTCAGTCGTGCTGAGCGGGCAAAAATCCGTGCCGAACGTGAATTGGAAGAGGCACAGTCTACCAAAGACATCGACCAAGTGCGTCGTGCCAAGGTCGCACTACAGCGTGCCCTTAACCGAATCAATGTCGGAACCCACCAATAAAGTAATGAAAAAAGCCATCAGATATCTTGCTGATGGCTTTTTTCGTACGTTAATTTTTAAGGAAGTTTATAAGTGATACTTAACAAAAATCAAAAATTACTTTTGTGCTTTTTTCTAAAAAGTGCGGACGCTCCAAAGGTCTGGGAGACCTTTAGAGGTGGGAAATAGAGTTGACAAAGTCAACATCAAAACCTCCTACGGAGTTTCGTTGCTACTTTTTGAACCTCTCTATCGCAGTAGATGATTGGCTGTACTTGTCGACTACTCGACAGCGCCCAACCTAATCAACCTTGCAGGGGAAATACCACTATAGCGAAAGAAACATTTTTTCTCGCTACGCTCGTCACTATCTCAATAATTGTAGAGGTTCTAAAATTCTAATTTTGATTTTGAATGAGTATGATAAAGGTTACAAACTGTTTTCATTGACTGAGAAGGTGTCTCCGTGTTGGATATCGCCGTAGTGATAACCTCGGTCAAACCAGCGTTTACGTTGCTCAGAGGTTCCGTGGGTAAAACTATCAGGTACTACGCGTCCGCTATGCTTTTTTTGTAAGTGGTCGTCACCAACAGCATGCGCAGCAGTCATGGCTTCATCAATATCTCCGATATCTAATAGCCCTTGACCGTCAACATAGTGAGCCCAGGCTCCAGCATAGTAATCGGCTTGAAGCTCTAAGCGGACGTTGAGCTTATTAGCTTCGGTTTCGGACAAGCCACGACGGGCTTTAGCATATTGGCTCATTGTTCCTAATTGATTTTGAACGTGGTGTCCGACTTCGTGGGCAATCACATAGGCCATGGCAAAATCTCCGGGTGCACCGTATTTGGTTTTTAATTCTTCGTAAAAACTTAGGTCAAGGTAAACCTTGTTGTCAGCAGAACAATAAAATGGTCCAGATGGAGCAGAACCCGCGCCACAACCTGTTTGAATATAATCTGTGTATAGAGCTAATTTTGGAGATTCATAGGTAAGTCCATTACGTTCAAATTCTTGTTTCCAATAATCTTCGGTAAATGCAAGAACTTTTGAAATAAATTCGCCATCTTCATCAGAAACTTCGGCAGAACCAGTTTTTGAGACTTGAGTTGACTGATAGTTGCTCGATGTTCCGCCGCCTAAGATATTTCCAAGACCTGATCCGCCACCGAGAAAGAGGAGGAGAAGGATAAGGACAATTTTGGTTTTCCATCCTGTGCGTGAGAAAAGGAGTTGGAGAAGTAGACCGCTACCAGCACCTCCCATATTTAAGCCCCCGCCAGAGGATGGTTGACCACGATAGTCTTCGATATTTTTACTTTTTCTTAAATCATCAATTTTCATAGTGTCGTGTGTGAGCCTATAAGGGGTAATGGCAACTTGTTTTCGATTGTTTGATAGCTACTGCCTTTCTTATAGGGCATGTTTTGTTTACGGGAAACGAAAACATTCCTTTCTTCATATTAATCCTCTTTATTATACTTGAATTTTAGGATTTCGCCTAGTAAAGTGCAACGTTTGACAACAGAAAAGCCAGTTAGTTTTTGTTATAATAGAAAGATAGAATGGGGGATCAGATGAAACTCTTATATACAGATATTAAACAGGATTTGACGGTTGTTTTAGCTAAAGAAGCAGAGCAATACGCCAAGCGTGGTAAGCGTGTGTTTTATATTGCGCCAAACTCACTGTCTTTTGAGAAGGAGAAAAAGGTTTTAGTCAATTTACCACAAGGGGCTTCTTTTCGGATTACGGTGACGCGTTTTGGGCAGATGGCCCGTTATTTTTTACTGAATCATGCTGGAGCCAAAGAGAGCATTGATGAGAATGGCTTGGCAATGATTTTTTACCGTGCCTTGTCTGGACTTTCAGAGTCAGAGTTACGGGTTTATGGCAAATTAAAGCAGGACACGTCTTTTATTGAACAGTTAGTTGACCTTTACCAAGAATTGAAATCAGCCAACATGTCCTTACTTGATTTGGAAGGTCTGGATAATGAAGCGAAGCGGTCGGATTTACTAACGATTTTTGCGGCTGTTGAGGACCTTTTGCGTCAGCATGACTTTGATAATCAAAGCAAGCTCAGCCATTTTGCCCAAGAAATCAGAAGTGGTGGTCTTGATAAAGCTTTGGCGGAGACGGTTGTGGTGATTGACGGTTTCTCACGTTTTTCAGCTGAAGAAGAGATGGTGGTAAACCTTTTGCATGAAAAGGGTGTGGAGGTTATCATTGGGGCTTACATGAGCAAGGAAGCCTATTCATCTAATCTCACCGTTGGAAATAGCTACCAAGCTTCTATTGATTTTATCCGTTCCTTAGCAAAAGCTTACACGACAAAGCCAATCTATCTCCCTAGTGAAGATTTGGAAGAGACTCCTTTTTCTCGTCTGAGTCGTCTGGTGGAGCACCAGCATGATTTTACCGAGACGGACGAGGTCTTTTTGGAAGAGGACAAGGCGGCTATTACCATCTGGGAAGTCGTTAATCAGCGTGAAGAAATCACTCAGGTGGCTAAACGGATTCGCTACCTTTTGGCGCAAGGGGGTCGCTATAAGGACATTTGGGTTTTACTTGGCGATGTGGAATCCTATCAGTTACAAGTTGGTAAGATTTTTGAAAAGTTTGATATTCCTTTTTACATTGGTAAGGCTGAGAGCATGTCTACCCACCCTCTTGTCAATGTGATGGATGCCCTGTGTCGTCTGAAACGTTATCATTATCGCTCAGAAGATTTGCTTAATCTTTTAAAATCAGGTCTTATTGGAAATTTTTCACAAAAAAGGATTGACCGTTTTGAACAGTACGTGCGCTATGCAGATGTTAAAGGCTATAGCCGATTTAACCGAGAGTTTACCGCTAATATTGTGCTGCGAACGCAATTAAATGAAGATGGCACTCAAACAGAGGTTTACCGCTACGATTTGACTGCTATCAATCAGATGCGCCGGCAAATTATGGCCTCCTTGACGAGTCTCTTGTCAGCTAAGAAGCAAAAAGGGAAGAATCTTTTGACTAAGCTCAGCACCTTTTTTGAAGACAGTCATTTGATGGCAAATTTATCTGCAATGACAGAAGAGGCAGGTGTTAAAGAACGGGATCAACATGAGCAGGTCTGGGCAACATTTTCGAGACTACTGGAGCAATTTTATCAGATTTTCGGTGACGAAACCTTGTCGGTTGAGGAATGTCTTTCTTTAATCACTACAGGAATGTTATCTGCCCAGTACCGAACAGTTCCAGCGACTGTGGATGTGGTGATGGTAAAATCCTATGATTTGATTGAACCGCACTCAGCTCCTTATGTGTTTGCCTTAGGACTGTCTCAGGCTAATTTTCCTAAAATTGCGGTTAATAAATCCCTGTTATCGGATGAGGAGCGCAGCCATTTGAATGAGGTGACGGGAGACGCCGCTAAATTTGACATTGCTTCACGTGAAAACCTCAAGAAAAATCATTTTACAGCCTTGTCGCTTTACAATTCAGCAACAAAAGAATTGGTTTTATCCAGTCCTCAGCTGTCAGGAGACAGCACTAATGAGTTGTCGTCTTACTTAAAGGAGTTGAAAGAACTTGGTGTTCCAAGTGAGGAGCGTGGTCTGCATTTCGAAGCAAAAGGTGAGGAAATTGGGCATTACAAGGATGTGCTTGCGACTGCATTAGCGATTAATCGTGGCGAGTTAGACCGTGAATTAACCAAGGAAGAGCAAACCTTTTGGTCAGTTGCCGTTCGTTATTTACGTCAAAAACTGACCGAAAAGGCAGTATTGGTTCCTAGTATTTTAGATGAGGTCAAGACCAAACGGGTATCACCTGAGGTGATGGAAGTCCGTTTTCCTTTAGAAGACCCGATTCGATTATCCATTTCAGGATTGTCTACCTACTACAACAACCAGTATCTTTACTTTATCCGCTATATTTTGGGGCTAGAGGAAAAACTGTCCATTCATCCGGATGCTAGTATTCACGGTCAGTATTTGCATAGGGTCTTGGAGCGCCTACTCAGCGAAGCGTCAGCTTCTGAGGATTTTGATGGGGCTTTGGAAAAAGCTATCGCAGATACCAATCGTGAGACCAGCTTTGCCTTTGTCTATAGTCCAGAGGACCAAGAAAGTCAACTAGCTAGAAGCATCTTAGAAGATGTCGCTAGAAGTACAGCCAGCCTTTTCAAGAATGAGCGTCAGCTGGAAATCTTGTCTCAAGAAGACCGCTTTAATTTTGACATTGGACATGAGATTACCGTCAATGGGATTATTGACCGAGTGGATAGACTTTCTGACGGTAGTCTTGGGGTTGTGGATTATAAGTCTAGCGAGACCAAGTTTGACCTTGAACGGTTTTATAATGGGCTGAATAGTCAGCTGGTGACTTATTTACAGGCTTTGAAAGAGCGTTACGGTATTGACACGGAACAACTTTTTGGTGCCATGTACTTGCACATGAAGACGCCTTCTGCCAAGTTATCAGATATGAAATCAGCGGATGATATTCTCTCTCAAAATATGACTAGTCTCATTTATCAAGGTTTGTTTGCAGAGGGAGAAAAAGAGCATTTGGTAGGCGGACCTTATAAAACAACAAATCAGCTCTATGACAAGGCAGAGCTTGATACCTTATTAACCTATAATCAAAAATTGTTCCAAGAAGCGGTGAAAGGGATTCGTTCGGGTAGCTTTGCTATTAATCCTTATACGACAGATTTGAAATCAGTACAGGGAGAACAGTTGAAAAACATAACGCATTTTGAAGCAGATCGCCATATGTTAACTCATGCGAGACGATTAGAAAAATTACCTCGCAAAGGAAGAACGATTGACAAGGCTCAAGCTTTATCACTAATGACAATGGAGGAGGACACAGATGAACTTTAAAGAATGGATTTGGACAAGAGAGCCCAAAACGTATCGTATTTCAGACAATGACATTACTGTAACTACCCAGCCTCATACCGATTTGTGGCAACGGACTTATTATCATTTTCGTAATGATAACGCTCCAGTTTTTCAGATGGAGACGGATGAGCAGTTTTTTAGCTTTGTCGTTAAGACAGATTTTTCAGGTGCTCACCATCGCTTTGACCAGTGTGGTGTTGTTATGTATTTGGACAGTGATAACTGGTTAAAGGCTTCTGTTGAGTATGAAAATGATGAGTTTCAGCATCTCGGTAGTGTTGTGACCAATGGAGGCTATTCAGACTGGGCAACCACAGAAATTGATACCTCTCAACGAGTGATGTGGTACCGTTTTAGCCGTCGTGGTGATGATTTTTGCATTGAAAATTCATTGGATGGTGTGACCTTTCATCAGATGAGAATCTGTCACATGGCAAAGGCACAGGGAACGATTCAATTTGGGATTTATGCCTGCTCACCAGAGGAATCATCCTTTGAGGCGGTTTTCTCTGACTTTGCCTTGTTAGATTGTCAATGGCAGGCACATGATGGGCAAGCACCTGATGCGGGAGAGGATGATGAGAATTAAACCCTTTTTAACATCTGAGGAAATTGCTGCGCGTGTAGCAGAGGAGATAAGTTCAGATAATCCACGTAAATTAACACCAGAACAAATTGAGGCCATTTATAGCAATGGGACTAATATTTTGGTTTCTGCCTCAGCGGGTTCAGGAAAGACCTTTGTCATGGTGCGACGCATTTTGGATATGATTAACCGTGGTGTGTCTGTTGATAGGCTCTTTATCTCGACCTTTACTGTTAAGGCAGCAGGCGAGCTCAAGGAGCGCTTGCAGACAGGCTTGATGGAGCTTTTACAAGAAACGACTGACGAAGAGACCAAGGTGTATTTGTCAGAGCAGTTAGCCCTTTTACCGACTGCTGACATTGGGACAATGGATGCCTTCACGCAAAAATTAGTCAGCCAGTATGGCTATCTCCTAGGGCTATCTCCTGTCTTTCGCATTATGGCTGACGCGTCTGAGCAGGCTCTGCTTCGTAACGATGTCTATGCAGACCTTTTCTCAGATTACATGACTGGCAAAGATGCTAATACCTTTAAGCAGTTGGTGAAAAATTTTTCTGGGACCAGCAAGAGTAGTAACAAATTTCGTGATTTGGTCTATCAGATTTATTATTTTAGTCAGGCGACAGCAAGTCCTAAACATTGGTTAGCTGATCAGTTTTTAGCCTCTAATCGTGTGCCAATAGCAGAGCAGGTTGAAACTTATTTGGCTGATTATATATCACCAACGGTTTTAGATAAGGTTATCTCTGAAGCGCTAGCTTTTTTCCAAAACCACTACGAAACGGTGACCAAGGAATTTCAAAAATCCTATAAGTACCTAACGGCTGTGGAGGAATTACTGGACCTGTTAAATGGGCTTGATATTTTGGGTCCACAGGAGTATTTATCAGACCAGCTAGAGAAAATCACTGCCCTATCCAGCCAGTTAACCATGCGGGTGGGGAATGTCAAGGATGAGGAACTCAAGCTCTTTGCCAAAGAATACAATCAAAATCGTCCAGCGTATCTTGCTCCGTTTTTAAATGCTAAGCAGGCCTTGATGGAAGCGACATTTCTAACCAAATACCAGCCAGAAACGATGCCGTTATTGGAACTCTTAAGAAACTTTGTGGTTGATTTTTCTGATCAATATTTGCAGGCAAAAATTCAGGAAAATGCCTTTGAATTTCATGATATTGCCCATTTTGCGATTGAGATTTTAGAAGAGTTTCCAGAGGTGGCTAGGTCTTATCAAGACCATTTCCACGAGGTCATGGTGGATGAGTATCAGGATAACAGTCACATCCAGGAACGTATGCTGGAACTTCTATCTAATGGTCACAATCGCTTTATGGTGGGAGACATTAAGCAGTCCATTTACCGTTTTCGTCAGGCAGACCCTCAGATTTTCAATCAAAAATTTAAGTTATTTCAGGAAAATGCAGACGCAGGAAAATTGATTTTGCTCAAGGAAAATTTCCGTTCCAGTTCAGAAGTTTTAGATGCCACAAATGATCTTTTTAGCCACATCATGGATGAAGAAGTGGGAGACATTCGTTACGATGACTTGCATTTATTAGTCGCAGGTTCTGAACAGCAAAAAGAAAAGCATCCTAACAACAAGACGCAACTGCTCATTTATAACACCGATAGTTGTGAGACCTCTGAGGAAGAAAATTCCGATGAGTCAACGATTTCTCAGGATGAAGTCGCCATTGTTATCAAAGAAATTATCCGTCTTCACAATGAACAAAAGGTCCCTTTTAAGGATATGACGCTTCTGGTAAGGTCCCGTACACGAAACGATTTGTTGTTGGCGACTTTTGAAGAACACGGTATTCCTCTGGTTGCTGACGGTGGTCAAAGTAACTATCTCCAGTCGCTTGAAGTCATGATTATGTTGGATACCTTGCGGGCGATAAATAACCCTTTAGATGACTACGCTCTAGTATCACTTTTACGCTCGCCCATGTTCCAATTTGATGAGGACGACCTCGCTAGGATAGCCATTCAAGCTAAGCACGGTGACTTTTATGACAAACTAGAGCTTGCTCAGGAGAGACGCGGTGCCCATGCAGACTTGGTGACAGATGACCTCAAGAAAAAGCTGGATATCTTTATGGAGACCTTCCTTTCTTGGCGGTCTTTGGCAAAAAGGCTGGCGCTTTATGACCTGATTTGGACCATCTATAATGACCGTTTTTACTATGATTATGTTGGAGCCCTACCACGTGCAGAGCAGAGACAGGCAAACTTGTATGCCCTAGCCCTTCGTGCCCATGCCTATGAAAAATCAGGTTTCAAAGGTTTGTCTCGCTTTATTACCATGATTGACCGTATCTTGGAAAATGACCATGACTTGGCAAATGTAGAAGTTGCCCCACCTAAAAATGCTGTCCAGCTCATGACCATTCACAAATCGAAAGGGCTGGAATTCAAGTATGTCTTTATCTTGGGAGCAGATAAACCGTTTTTCAATGCCCAAACCAGTGACCAATATCAGGACATTATCCTCAGTCGTGAGAAGGGGATTGGCATCAAATATCAGGCAGATGTAAAATCTGAATTTCCAGATGCTGTATTACCAAAAGTCCAAGTCAAGCTAGAGACGATTCCTTTCCAAGCGAACAAGAAAGAGGCAAAAATTGCCGCCCTGTCTGAACTGATGAGGCTCCTCTATGTTGGTATGACACGTGCTGAGAAACGTCTTTATCTTGTCGGTAAAGGCAGTCAAGAAAAATTGACTAACAAATATGATGGCGAATCCCAAAATGGCTTTATTCCAGCTTCACTCCGAGAAGAAATGTTGACCTTCCAAGATTGGTTTTTAGCGGTAGAAGCAGCCTTTGGAAAACAAGATTTGGCTTTTGATGTGGTTTATAGTGATCAAGCAGAGCTTACTGGTGATAAGATTGGACGATTAGAGATGACCGAGGAAATTAATCCTGATGACCTGTCTCAAAATCGTCAGTCAGAAGACATCAAACAAGCCTTAACGGTACTTGAATCAGTAGATGAGCTTAATCAACAATACCGCTCTGCTATTGGCCTACCAACTCTAAGAACGCCTAGTCAAATCAAGCAATTCTACGAGCCTGTGATGGATACGGATGGTGTGGAAGTGATGGAAGAAGCCAGTGCTGAACGTAAACAAGAAAGGTTAACTTTTGCTCTACCTGACTTTGGAAATAAGGCTTCACACAGTGCTGCTGCAGTTGGTTCAGCTACCCATGAACTCATGCAACGCCTAGATGTGACTCAACCAATCACCGAAAAAGCTATCAAGCAAGCTCTTCAAGAAGTGCAAGCGGATAAAGAGGTGAAAGCGAAGGTTAAGGTTGATAAGATTTTAGCCTTCTTTGAAACGGATTTAGGGCAGGAAATCTTGAGGAATACTGAGAACCTGTATCGTGAAGCGCCTTTTGCTATGCTGACTAAGGATAAGAGTAGCGGTGAAGCATTCGTTGTCCGTGGGATTGTTGATGGTTATCTTCTCTATGAGGATCATATTGTCCTCTTTGATTATAAGACAGATAAATTCACAGACAGCCAAGTCATTGTCCAACGCTATCAAAATCAAATGGCCCTTTATGCCCAAGCTCTCAGCCAATCTTATGGGATTGCTAAGGTTGACAAATACCTAGTGTTATTGGGTGGTGAGACTTTTGAAGTCGTGAAGGTAGACTAATCAAAAAATCGAGCTGTATAGCTCGATTTTTTAATGTAAGACAAAGTGTTCGATATGGATATCGTGGTCAGGATAGTTGTTGTGGAGGTGGTCAGCAATTTCTTCGTAGAGGGCTTTGACTTCCGCAATTTTTTCTGGTTGGTCTGAACCGATATAGTGGAATTGACACTCGATAGTCAAGAAGAGCTGATGGAAGAGGTCGTTCATTCTTTCTAACTGATCAAGGAGTTCCTGGTCGTTTTGGATAAAATCAGGGATTGCCTTGCGTTCGTCAGCATAGGCATCCTTTGGGGTTAATGGGTAGGTACCGTATTCTAGGCATAGTTCATAAGTCATGGGAATATCTCCTTGGAATTTCTTACTTCCACTATACCACAGGCGGTGGGGAATGTGAAACTATCTGCTCTGCTTTTTCCAAAACCAAAAGAAGCATTGAAAGAATATGACATCTGGTAGGTGACTATCCTCTTTGAAAAGAATGCGCTTTATTTTTGTGAAAAAAACCACAAGCAAAACCCTTTGGAAGAGAGTGAAAGCACGGTATAATAGAAACCTATTATGAACTCGTATGAGAAAAGGAGACTAACATGTCAAACGACATTCGTGTATTACTTTACTATAAATATGTTCCAATTGAAAATGCTAAGGAATATGCTGCTGAGCACCTTGCTTTCTGTAAATCTATCGGACTTAAAGGTCGTATCTTAATTGCAGATGAGGGAATCAATGGTACCGTATCTGGTGACTACGAAACCACTCAGAAGTACATGGACTGGGTGCACTCTGATGAGCGTTTTGCGGATCTCTGGTTTAAAATTGACGAAGAGCCACAAGACGCCTTCAAGAAAATGTTTGTACGTTATAAAAAAGAAATCGTTCACCTTGGTTTAGAGGACAACGATTTTGATAGTGACATCAATCCGCTTGAAACAACTGGTGAATACCTTAACCCGCAACAATTCAAGGAAGCTCTGCTTGATGAAAACACAGTGGTTCTTGACACACGTAATGACTACGAATATGATCTTGGTCACTTCCGTGGCGCAATTCGTCCAGATATCCGTAACTTCCGTGAGTTACCACAATGGGTCCGTGATAACAAAGAAAAATTCATGGAAAAACGCGTTGTCGTTTACTGTACAGGTGGTGTCCGCTGTGAGAAATTCTCTGGTTGGATGGTTCGTGAAGGATTCAAAGATGTTGGTCAGCTCCACGGTGGTATTGTCACTTATGGTAAAGACCCAGAAGTGATGGGTGAACTTTGGGATGGGGCAATGTACGTCTTTGACGAGCGTATCTCAGTCCCTGTAAATCGTGTGAATCCAACTGTTATCGGTCGTGACCACATTACTGGTGAAGAGTGTGAGCGTTATGTCAACTGTGCAAACCCATACTGTAACAAACAAATCTTCATGTCAGAAGAAACAGAAAGCAAATACGTTCGTGGTTGTTCAGCAGAATGCCGTGCGCATGAACGTAACCGCTACGTGGCTGAAAATGGCTTAACACGCCAAGAGTGGGCAACACGTTTAGAAGCGATTGGTGAAACATTGCCAGGAGTGGTTATGGCATAAAGTAAAAAATTAAAACTGAGATGGACATTCATGAGAGCTGAGCAATCATGAGTGTTTGTCTCTTTTTTGTTTTTATCTCAATAATTTTTAATGCAGAATGTCAAAAATGCTATAATAAGTTTTAACGTAATCAAAGGAGATGGAGACATGAGATTAGAAAAGGCACCTTTGGCAACTTCTGGACTGATTTTAGGATTGTTAGGGTTGGGAAATTTGTTAAAAGAATTTTCTGTTTTGGCAACTGCCGTATGTGCTATTGTGGCGGTGCTGTTATGGTTATACTTGTTTTATTCGATGTTGTCCGATCGTAAAAGTGTTCAAAACCAGTGGCGAAGTTCTCTTGTGCAATCAGTTTTTACGACTTTTTTCATGTCAGGTTTGCTCAGTTTGACTTATTTGAAGCATTTCTTTGGGGGTTATGAACCAATTGCTGAGCTCTTGAAACCGCTGTGGTTTATATGGCTAGTAGCATTAATCGGTCATATGGTACTCTTTTCTAAGAAGTATCTCCTTAACTTATCACTCCAAAACGTTTTTCCCTCATGGACAGTCCTTTATGTTGGTATTGGTGTGGCAGCTTTAACAGCACCACTCAGTCAACAATTTTTCATAGGAAAACTTATTGTAATTTATGGCATTGTGGCAACTATTTTAGTTTTACCGCTCATTTTCTATCGGTTGAAAAAGCATCCGCTGGAAACAGCGATGAAACCAAACACGGCAACAATTTGTGCCCCATTTTCTCTTGTCACAGCAGCTTACGTTAGCAATGTTGAAACTCCTAATAAGCTAGTTTTAGGAATTTTATTGGTAGCAGCACAGCTTTTCTATTTTTATATCTTGCTCCAATTACCCAAACTGCTTAAACGACGGTTCACACCAGCTTTCTCAGCTTTTACCTTTCCATTGGTCATTTCTGCGACAGCTCTAAAAAGTAGTGTCAAGATACTGGTTTTACCTGTGCCAAGTATCTGGCAGATGTTAGTCTTATTTGAAATAATTGTAGCCACATTTATGGTTAGTTACGTTTTGATGGGTTATATTGGATTTTTGACGGGGCAAAAGCTACGCTAGAAGCATAAAAAGCACGAAAACGTGCTTTTTTACTTTTCAAATTCTGCCTTGCTTTTAACGTCTCCGTATTCTTCAGCGACTTCTAGGCTGAGAATATCTTGATAGCTAGGCAAGGTGATATCCTGACCGTATTTATTACGAAGTGCTGTTGTGACTAAGCGATAGGCTAAGTTAGCATTGCGTGACAGAATAGGACCGTGGAAATAGGAACCATATACGTTTTTGTAGTGGACACCTTCAGTACCATCTTCGTTATTATTTCCTTTACCATAAATCACTTTACCAAGTGGCTTTTCATCATCTGAGAGGAAGGTGCGGCCTTGATGGTTTTCAAACCCGTAGTAGGTTTCGTTAAATTCTTCATTGTGAATTTTGACATCACCGATAAAACGATTATTTTCCTGATTGAGGGTATAATGCCCCATCACTCCAATGCCATCAATGCGAACACCATTTGCCTGAATATAATATTGTCCGAGTAACTGGAAGCCACCACAGATGGCTAGGATAACCTTGTCATTTTGAATGAAACGGTCAATTGGTTCACGTTTGCTTGGTAAGTCTTTGGCAACGATTGATTGTTCATAGTCTTGCCCACCACCGAAGAAAACCATATCGTAGTAATTGTCATCAAATTCATCACCGACAGACACAATATCAAAGGTCATTTTTGCCCCTAATTTTTCCCCGACGTACTTCATCATGAGAACATTTCCATTATCACCATAAGTATTGAGGAGATTTCCGTAGAGATGGGCGACATTGAGCTCGTATTGGTAATCCTTGTCGGCAGGAGATTGTAGTGAGGTATAAGTCATTAGTTCATCTCCTTTCCAACAGCATGGCGCTGAGCTAAGAGCTCTCGGAATTCTAGCATAGCAGTGTAAGTAGCAAGAATATAAGCATAATCACTCTCTTGATTTTCAATCAAGGTCATAATGTCTTCCAGTTTCTCAGCTTGGGTAATTTTAGTTTCATTGTAACCAGTCACGCGCAAGCGACGAGCAATTTCAGAATGACGAACACCACCAGCGTTGATTTCTGTAATATCCATCTCATTGATGAGTTCAAAATTAGCATCCCAAATCCAACTGGTATCAATGCCATCAGCATAGTTTGCATTGAGAAGGACTGACAAGCTAAAAGGATAATCAGCTAGTTTAATCATCTCGAGAGCTTGGCTTGCTCCGACCGGATTTTTAATGAGAACCAGTGTACATGATTTGTTACCAATCTTAAAGGTTTCTTGACGTCCAAAAACGGCACGAGATTTGTCAAAACCAGCCTTGATTTTCTCTGGAGATACCCCGAAATATTCAGCGACAGAGACAGCGGCAAGGGCATTGTAGATATTATAAAGTCCCCCGACATTGATTTTGTAATCCTGCCCATCAATGACAAATTCAGAAGCAGTATTGGTGATTGTTTTTAGTTCTGTTAATTTGTAATTGAGTTCAGGTCGTTTGAAGTTACAGTTGGGACAGATATAGTCACCTAGATTCGCATAGGTATTAAGAGTGTACTGCAGGATGCCTTCACAGTTTGGACAGACAATTCCTTCTGTGTTGTAGTGGGCCAAAGCTGGCGCAGCTTTTTCAGTATCAAAACTGTAAAATTGAACGGGATTTACCACTTTTTTAGAATTGAAAAGTGGGCTGTCGCCATTAGCCAAAATCGTCGCTTGAGGTGCTTTTGCTGCACCATCTAAAATCATTTGGTAAGTGGTATAAATCTCTCCATAGCGATCCATCTGGTCACGGAAAATATTGGTAAAGACGAAAAGGCTTGGTGTGATGTATTCGGTAATCTTTGGAAGGCTAGCTTCGTCAATTTCGAGCACCGCAATTTTTTTACCAGATTTTCCTTTTTTAGCAGTTAAAAAAGTTGACGTAATCCCTGTAATCATATTAGCACCGCTTGGGTTAGTCACAATCTCTCCGAAGGCTTCTTTGAGAATACCGACAGTGAGAGCAGTTGTGAGAGTTTTACCATTAGTGCCTGTGACAACAACGATTTCATAATCTTGAGCTAAGCTATTTAAAATATCTTTATCAAATTTAAGGGCAATTTTTCCAGGAAGCGTTGAACCGCGTCCCAATTTTGAAAGGATAAAATGAGCTGATTTACCAGCTAAAATTCCTAGAGTTGTTTTTATAGTCATGAGCATATTTTACCATAAAAGATGTAGAGAGTTAAGGAAAAATGGTCTGATTTGTGCTATAATTAAGAAAGAATTTTTGAAAGAACAAGTGACGACAGATGAAATTATTATCACATATTGATGCTAATTATTGGGCATCACTGGTTTCAAGTCCTTGGGTTTTGGCGATTAATATCTTAGATATTGTCATTGTTGCCTATTTGATTTACCGTTCGATAAAAGCCTTGGCGGGAACCAAGGTGATGACACTTATTCAAGGAACGGTATTTTTTGTTCTGACCAAATTTGTGGCAGAATGGCTAGGCTTTGCGACGATTTCTTATTTGATGAATCAAGTCATTACCTATGGAATTATCGCAGGTGTCGTGATTTTTGCTCCTGAGATTAGGGCAGGATTGGAACGCTTTGGACGAGCTACGAATGTTTTTATTGGGACACAGGTTGTTAAAGATGAGGAAAAAGTGATTGAGGCTTTGGTCAAGTCAGTCGCTTATATGAGTCCTCGGAAAATTGGGGCTCTGATGTCCATTGAGGGCACACAGACCTTAAGAGAGTATAAAATGAGTGGGATTCCCCTCAATGCTGATATCTCAAGCCAGCTTCTTATCAATATCTTTATCCCCAACACCCCATTGCATGATGGTGCTGTCATTATTGAAGGAAATAAAGTAGCTACTGCATGTTCCTATCTCCCACTCTCAGAATCTCAAGCCATTTCTAAAGAATTTGGGACAAGACATAGAGCAGCAATCGGTTTATCAGAACATTCAGATGCTTTAACCGTCATCGTCTCAGAAGAAATGGGGGCCATTTCGGTTGCTTACAAGGATAACTTTATCCATGATTTAAGTGTTGAAAAATTCGAAGCCTTGCTCAGAAGTCTTTTGGTTACTGAGGAAGTTCAAGAGAGTTTCTGGAAACGGTGGTTTGGAGGTAAGAAGGTATGAGAAAACGACTTTTTACAAAAAACTCTGGTATCGGGCTCGTTTCGTTATTATTTGCCCTGTTGCTTTTTTTTGCAGCAACATCTAGTAACTATAACAGCACTCAAGGGCAGTTTGATCGAACCACAGAGACTTACAGTCATACCTTAGAAAATATTCCGATTGATATTAAATATGATAGTGATAAATACTTTATTTCAGGTTATTCTTATGAAACGGAAGTGTACCTCACTTCAACCAATCGTTTGAAGCTTGATTCAGAGATTAATAAGTCAACACGAACTTTTAAAGTTGTTGCCGATTTGACCAATTTGAGCGAAGGGACAAGTAAGGTAACGCTTCAAGTGAAAGATTTACCAGATGATGTCTCTGCAACAGTTTCTCCAGTCAGTATGTCGGTTACCATTGGTAAGAAAAAAACAGAAACATTTCCTGTGAGAGTTGAATTGACTGAGGACCAGTTTGAAGATGGTTATGCATTGGAGTCTTATGAATTAAGCTTAACAAAGGTCAAAGTCACAAGTGATGAGACAAATATTGGTCAAATTGACCATGTGGTGGCTGCTCTTCCAGATGGAACGCGACTTGATGAGGATTATAACGATGGTGTAACCCTACAGGCAGTTTCTCAAAATGGTATGATTTTACCAGCAGTCGTTGAACCTGCTAGTGCAAATCTGAAAATCAAAGTCAAACCAGTGACGAAAACTGTTCCTATCAGGGTTGAGTATATCGGTAATATGAGCAGTGAAGTATCAGATATAAAATATGGCTTATCCTTTGATAAGGCAGTGATTCAAGGAACTCAAAAAGCAATAGAGTCTATAGATGAACTGGTTATCTTTGTTGATATCACTGATTTAAAAGAATCAGCGATTCACACCATGCCTCTTGAAGCAGACGGTGTCAGTGTAACACCAGAAGTAGTAGATGTGACACTTAATGTTGTGAAGAAGAAATAGTTTAGTTATCTTTTTGACACACAGAAAGTTTAGACTAAGATGGTATTTATAAGAGTGGATTTTCATAAAAGGGAGTTTAGGCTCCTGATTGTGTGAAAATTATGTCGACATTCTTATGGAAACTTGAAGGGTAATGAGGTTGTTAGGCTAGACATTTGAACTCAGTCTACGCCTCAAACTTTTCGCAAGAGAATTTAATTAGTAATATAATAGAAAATTAGAGAAAGGAAATGTTTGATACCAGCTAATTGTGGTTGGAATTGAACACGGGACGCTAAAAAAAGTGTCTTATTTCCGAAGTGATTTAGCCAATAACTGGCAAAAAATTAATATAAAAGAAAGGTAATGAGGTTGTTAGGCTAGACATTTGAACTCAGTCTAAAAGCGTCGAGAAAATGATAAACTCTCCTAGTGTCTCTAGGACACTTCGTTGAGTTTCCTATTTTCTTCTCGCTTTCTTAACGACCTCTGTATCATAAAGATGGGTAAATATTTTGGGACGGATGGTGTCCGTGGTGAAGCTAATGTTGAATTGACGCCAGAATTGGCTTTTAAGCTTGGGCGTTTTGGTGGTTACGTTCTTAGTCAGCATGAGACAGGGCGTCCGAAAGTTTTTGTGGCGCGTGACACACGTATTTCAGGTGAGATGCTTGAGTCTGCTTTGATTGCAGGTTTGCTTTCAGTTGGTATTGAAGTTTATAAGCTAGGTGTTTTAGCGACACCAGGTGTTTCTTATTTGGTGCGTACGGAAAATGCTAGCGCAGGAGTCATGATTTCAGCTAGTCACAACCCAGCATTGGATAATGGAATCAAATTCTTTGGTGGTGATGGGTTTAAGTTAGCTGATGATCAAGAAGCAGAGATTGAAGAACTTCTTGATGCTGCAGAAGACACTCTCCCACGTCCATCAGCAGAAGGGCTAGGAACTCTTGTTGACTATCCGGAAGGGCTTCGTAAATATGAAAAATTCATGGTTTCAACGGGACTTTCTTTAGATGGCATGAAGGTTGCCCTTGATACGGCAAATGGTGCTGCGGCAGCTTCGGCACGCAATATTTTCTTGGATTTAGGTGCAGAAATTACGGTGATAGGTGATAAACCTGACGGGCTTAATATCAATGCTGGTGTCGGTTCAACTCACCCTGAACAATTGCAAGAAGTGGTGAAAGAATCTGGCTCTGCTATTGGCCTTGCCTTTGATGGTGATAGTGATCGTCTGATCGCTGTTGATGAAAATGGGGAGATTGTTGACGGTGATAAAATCATGTACATTATCGGTAAGTACATGTCTGAAAAAGGTCAGTTGGCACAAAATACCATTGTCACGACAGTCATGTCCAACCTTGGTTTCCATAAGGCGCTTGATCGCGAGGGAATTGCTAAGGCTGTAACGGCTGTTGGTGACCGATATGTGGTCGAAGAAATGCGTAAAAATGGCTATAATCTCGGTGGTGAGCAGTCTGGTCATGTGATTATCATGGATTATAACACGACTGGTGATGGGCAATTAACAGCAATTCAGTTGACAAAAGTGATGCAAGAAACTGGGAAATCTCTTTCTGAGTTGGCTTCTGAAGTGACGATTTACCCGCAAAAATTGGTTAATATCCGTGTTGAAAATAGCATGAAAGATAAGGCGATGGAAGTCCCAGCTATTGCAGCTATCATTGAAAAAATGGAAAACGAAATGAATGGCAATGGTCGCATCTTGGTACGTCCAAGTGGAACTGAGCCTTTGCTCCGTGTCATGGCAGAAGCACCAACACATGAGCAAGTAGATTACTACGTTGACACCATTGCAGATGTTGTCCGTGTAGAAATTGGAATTGATTAATAGGAATTGAAAGGTTGGTATTGCCCAGCCTTTTTACTATGGTGTATAGGATATTTTCGTTTTAGGATTGTTTCAGATGTTAGCTCTGCCTTTTTCCAAATCTATGATATAATAGAAGAAATCTAACAAAGAAAAGAGAAATTGAAATGACATTCAAATCAGGATTCGTAGCCATTCTTGGTCGTCCAAACGTTGGGAAATCGACCTTTCTAAACCACGTCATGGGGCAGAAAATTGCCATCATGAGTGACAAGGCGCAAACAACGCGCAATAAAATCATGGGGATTTACACGACAGAAACTGAGCAAATCGTCTTCATTGACACCCCAGGTATTCACAAGCCAAAAACGGCGCTTGGCGATTTCATGGTGGAATCTGCCTACTCAACCCTTAGAGAAGTTGAAACCGTGCTTTTCATGGTGCCTGCTGATGAGGCGCGTGGTAAAGGGGATGACATGATTATTGAGCGCCTAAAGGCTGCTAAAATCCCTGTTATCCTTGTGATTAACAAGATTGACAAGGTTCATCCAGACCAATTGCTAGCGCAGATTGATGATTTCCGTAGTCAAATGGACTTCAAAGAAATTATCCCAATCTCAGCTCTTCAAGGTAATAATGTGGACACCTTGCTCCGTATCTTGACAGATAATCTGGAAGAAGGTTTCCAATATTTCCCAGAAGACCAAATCACAGACCACCCAGAGCGCTTCCTTGTGTCAGAAATGATCCGTGAGAAAGTCTTGCACCTAACTCAACAGGAAGTTCCACACTCAGTAGCCGTAGTGATTGAATCAATGAAGCGTGACGAGGAGACAGATAAGGTTCACATCCGTGCAACAATCATGGTTGAACGTGATAGCCAAAAAGGCATTATCATCGGCAAACAAGGCGCCATGCTCAAAAAGATTGGCAAAATGGCACGTCGCGATATCGAAATCATGCTTGGTGACAAAGTTTACCTAGAAACTTGGGTCAAAGTTAAGAAAAACTGGCGAGACAAAAAACTCGACCTCGCTGACTTTGGCTATAATGAGAAAGAGTATTAAAGATTAACTCTATATCTTTATTTAGAAAGAGATGAAAGATGACAGTATCACTAGAAGCAGAGCAAGTTTTAAAAGATATCATTGATAATGAGGATACGGGTAATTACTGGCGTAATCGATTTGAAAAGTTGAATAGAAAAGACGATACCATCCTTCGAGGATGTTTTAAAGAATTAAAAGAAGCTGGATTGATTTCAGTAACTTGGGCTGATAACATACCTTATTATCTCCAAGTTTTAAAAGATGGTTACTCTTATGAGAGAACTAAAGAAATGAAAGAAGTAAATATGTCTTACAAAACTACCTCTGCCTATGATGTTTTTCTATCACATGCGAACAAAGATAAACTAGATTTTGTTGATGAATTAAATCGCTCTCTGGAGAAGTTCGGTGTCAATATTTTTTATGATAAGAATTCTTTAGAGTGGGGAGATAATTGGAAGCAACGCATATTAGATGGTGTAAAGAAAGCAACTTTTGCAATTATTGTTATTTCTGAAAATTTTTTTGATAGAGAGTGGACTGAAAAAGAGTTAAATGAGTTTTTAACTAGACAAACTAGCGAGGGACAAAAATTAATTTTGCCTATAATTCATAATATTTCTCATGATGATTTACATGATAAATATCCCGAAGTTGGAGAGATTCAAGTAATCTCTTCTAACTCGTATAGTTCTGATGAAATTGCATTATTATTTGCTAAGCAATTAATTAAGCGACTAAAAGGGCGATAGCATTGAAGAAATCGACCAGCTAGAGTCTGTATCTACTAAACATCGCCTCATGTTGGAGGAGTATGTCACAGGCGGGTTTGCCTTGGGGCATTAAACGAATCAACGCACCAATTTTGGTGCGTTTTTGTTTTTTATGATATAATAAACCTTGAATAGAGGAGGGACTTATGATTGGAGAAAATATCAAATCCTTACGAAAAACACATGATTTGACACAACCAGAGTTCGCTAAAATAGTGGGGATTTCACGTAATAGCCTTAGCCGTTATGAAAATGGAACGAGTTCTGTCTCGATAGAGCTAATAGATTGTATTTGTCAGAAATTCAATGTTTCTTATGTCGATATTGTAGGAGAAGAAAAAATGCTAACACCAGTAGAAGATTATCAATTGACGCTAAAAATAGAAGTCATCAAAGAGCGTGGCGCAGCTATTTTATCTCAACTATATCGCTATCAAGATAGTCAAGGAATCGCTTTTGACGATGAGACCAATCCTTGGATTTTAATGAGTGATGACTTGTCAGACCTTATCAATACCAAGATTTACCTTGTTAATACGTTTGATGAAGTGGAGCGTTACAATGGTTATTTAGATGGTATTGAGCGAATGTTGGAGCTTGCTCGTCATCAGGTGGTGGCTTAATGGCACTGGCAGACTATCATCAAGATGATTTTGACTTTGCCTTAAAACGAACCATTCGTTCCTTAACTCGTGGCAAAGAGACATCAGTTAACCCAAAAGCTATCTTACTTGGTGGGCAAAGCGGAGCAGGTAAGACAACGATACACCGTATCAAGCAGAAAGAGTTCCAAGGGAATATCATCATTATTGACGGTGATAGCTATCGCTCTTTACACCCGAATTATCTAGCCTTGCAGGAAGAATACGGTAAAGATAGCGTGGATTATACCAAAGGTTTTGCAGGAAAAATGGTGGAACACCTTGTTGATGAACTCAGCAAGCAAGGTTATCATTTGTTAATTGAAGGAACCTTGAGAACGGCAGAAGTCCCACGAAAAACAGCTCAGTTATTGAAATCAAGAGGCTATCAAGTCTCGTTAGCTTTGATAGCAACCAAACCTGAATTGTCCTATCTCAGCACCTTAATCCGTTACGAGGAAGTCTATGCCGTAAATCCAAGCCAAGCTAGAGCAACTCCTAAAGAACATCACGATGGTATTGTAGAGCATTTAGTCGATAATCTAAGAGAGTTAGAAAACGATAAACTCTTTGACCAGATTCAAATCTATCAGAGAGATAGAACATGTGTCTATGATTCTGAAATGGATGATGGTCCAGCGGCAGAAGTGCTACAAGAATGCCTCTTTGGAAAATGGAGTAGGGTGGAGGAAGAGATGATGAAGGTGGGTAAAATTCAACTTAATGAATTGATTGAGAAAAATAGACATTGATATTTTACAGATAAAAATTACCTAAGAAATATTGAGAGCTATCCAGTTCTCTTTTTTCTTTCTCAATTTCTAGAATAGGAATTTTCTCCTTCAAATAAAAAACAGTCGATTATAAAAATGACTGTTTTTTTGTTGCGCGTGTTCAATCCGCTTGAATAATGGTGGTGCTTTGTCCGAATTCATCCAGCTGTTCTTGGGTGATTTGATTATCGGTAATGATAGCATCTAGCTGGTCTAATGTATAAAAGTTAAAGAAGTCATAGCGGTTAAATTTTGTACTATCAACCAACAAGATTTTTTCAACAGCATTATCAAGTGCTAATTGTTGAATTTCTCCTTCAACATCACTATAAGTAGCAATGGCGTTATCTGAAACAGCATTGGCACTTACAAAGGCTTTAGAGAATCGCAAGGTTTTTAAGTTAGCTGTTGCCATTGAGCCAATAAAAGCACCGGTGACTTCTCTATACTCTCCACCAATTAATAAAAGGTCTATGGTTTGACTATGGTTGAGGATAAGGAAAACTGGAAGACTGTTGGTGATCACGCGGATATTGCGAGATTTTAACTCAATAGCTAAATGTTCAAGGGTAGTACCTGGTCCAATAAAAATGGTTTCGCCATCTGTGATTAGTGAGTTAGCTTTTTGAGCAATGCGTTTTTTCTCTTTGGTTTGAAGTACTTTTTTTTCAATATGTGTTTTTTCATGAGGTTCTTCAGGATTATAGATACGTTGAGCTCCTCCATGTGTACGGGTCAAAAGACCTTCTTCGGCTAAAGCGTCCAAATCTCTACGGGCAGTCATATCAGAAATGTTTAATTCTTTTATCATTTCTTTAACAGTGATAATACCGTCAACTTTTAACATATCTAAGATACGTTCATGCCTTTCTTTTTTTATCATAATTTATTCCCTTTCAATTGTATTAAAAGATTTATTGTTACTATTTTACCATAAAACAAACAAATAAACAATAAAACGAAACAAAACAAACACAAAAGAAAATTAATGATACGTTGTAGTTAACTATAAGTAAAAATCGAATTATTTCTAGCTTTCAATTAATAATGAATATCAATGTTAAATGAAATTCTAACTAAAAAACACATAAAACTAACAAAACAAACATAAAATATTAAAAAAGATAAAAAATAAACAAAAAAGTGTTGACTTTTGTTTTTGTTGGTGATATTATAATGCCATAGAAATAATGAAAGCGTTATTTCAAACAGTTTTGCAAAAATTTATCGTCGATGTAGCTACATTCAATTATTTTCTAATGTAACAGGAGAAAGAAAATGGCAGTAATTATTGGTGCTGATAAAGCAGGTACAGAACTTAAAGAGACAGTTAAATCATACTTGATTGAACTTGGTAAAGAAGTTGTTGATGTGAGTAAAGTTGGTCAAGACTTCGTAGATGTAACTTTAGCAGTTGCTAAAGAAGTGACTTCTAACGATTCAAACTTAGGAATCGTAGTTGATGCGTATGGTGTGGGACCTTTCATGACAGCAACTAAAATCAAAGGGATGATTGCTGCGGAAGTTTCAGATGAACGCTCTGCTTATATGACACGTGGTCACAATAACTCACGTATCATTACCATTGGTTCTGAAATTGTAGGACCTGGTGTTGCCAAAAATATCGCTAAAGGATTTGTTGAAGGTGAGTACGATGGAGGTCGCCACCAAATTCGTGTTGATATGTTGAATAAAATGTGCTAAAGAATCAAAAGTTAAAATTAGAGGAGAAAACAAATGAAAATTGCAGTAGGCTGTGACCATATTGTTACAAACGATAAAATTGCGGTAGTAGACTATTTGAAAACTCAAGGTTATGAAGTGATTGACTGTGGTACTTACGATAACATTCGCACACACTACCCAATCTTTGGTAAAAAAGTTGGTGAGGCAGTAGCGAGTGGTGAGGCCGATCTTGGTGTATGTATCTGTGGGACTGGTGTTGGAATTAACAATGCTGTCAATAAAGTTCCTGGTATTCGCTCAGCTCTTGTTCGTGATATGACATCAGCTATCTATGCTAAAGAAGAATTGAACGCTAACGTCATTGGTTTTGGTGGTAAAATCACTGGTGGTTTATTGATGACAGATATTATTGAAGCGTTTATTCATGCAGAATATAAACCAACAGAAGAAAACAAAAAACTGATTGAAAAAATTCAACATGTTGAAACTCTCAATCAAGGACAAGCTGATCCACACTTCTTTGATGAATTCCTAGAAAAATGGAATCGTGGTGAATATCACGACTAAGAGGTAAGGTTATGATTCTGACAATAACAATGAATCCGTCAGTTGACATTTCTTATCCGCTTGAACAATTCAAATTAGATACCGTGAATCGTGTTGCTAAAACGCACAAAACACCTGGTGGAAAGGGCTTAAATGTTACTCGAGTTCTTTCCCAACTGGGAGATGATGTGATTGCAAGTGGCTTGTTAGGCGGTAAAATTGGAGAATTCATAGAGAGTGAACTAGATAAGTCAAGTGTAAAACATTCGTTTTATAAGATAGCCGGGGAAACAAGAAACTGTATTGCTATTTTACATGATGGCAATCAAACAGAAATTCTTGAACAAGGTCCTACGATTAGTGAAGAAGAAGCAACAGGGTTCTTAAACTATTTTGAAAAACTGGTTCCAGATTTAGGAATTGTAGCTATCTCAGGTAGTCTCCCAAAAGGTCTTGATACAAACTTTTATTCTCGTATGGTGGGAATTTGTAATAAATATAATATCCCAGTTGTATTAGATTGTTCAGGAGAGGCCCTTCTAAATGTACTTGATGGACAAGAAAAACCAACAGTTATTAAACCAAATACTGAGGAACTTTCTCAACTAGTAGGAACGGAAGTGACTGATGATATTGATAGTTTGAAATCAGTTCTTCACAATTCTCTTTTCGATGGGATTGAATGGGTGATTGTTTCACTTGGTTCAAAAGGAGCCTTTGCAAAACATCATGATGTTTTCTATAAGGTATCTATCCCTAAAATTGAAGTGGTCAATCCTGTTGGCTCAGGAGACTCAACGGTAGCTGGTATTACATCTGCTTTAGTTCATAACGATAGTGATGAGAATTTATTGAAAAAAGCAAATGTACTTGGTATGTTGAATGCTCAAGAAGCGCTAACAGGTCATGTCAATCTTAACAATTACGATAATTTATTTAATCAAATAGAAGTAACAGAGGTATAAAAATGGTATTAACAGCACAAAAACGTTCATTGATGGAAAAAGTCAGCGATAAAAATGGTGTTATTTCAGCATTGGCTTTTGACCAACGTGGAGCTCTTAAAAAAATGATGGCAAAACATCAAACTGAAGAACCAACGGTTGAACAGATCGAAACATTGAAAACAATTGTTTCAGAAGAATTGACAAAGTATGCGTCCTCTATTCTTCTTGATCCAGAGTACGGTTTACCAGCATCTAAAGCTCGTGCAGACGAAGCAGGACTATTACTTGCTTATGAAAAAACAGGATACGATGCAAGCACAACGAGTCGTTTACCAGATTGTTTGGATGATTGGTCAGTCAAACGCCTTAAAGAACAGGGTGCCGATACACTGAAATTTTTGCTATACTATGATGTAGATGGTGATGAGCAAGTAAACCGTCAAAAACAAGCATACATTGAACGTATTGGTTCTGAATGTAAGGCAGAAGATATTCCGTTCTTCCTTGAAATTCTGTCTTATGACGAAGGTATTGCAGACAACACAGGTGTTGAGTTCGCCAAAGTAAAACCTCGTAAAGTGAATGAAGCGATGAAAGTCTTCTCAGATGAGCGTTTCGGTATTGATGTTCTTAAGGTTGAAGTTCCAGTCAATATGAATTTCGTTGAAGGTTTTGGTGATGGTGAAGTTGTTTACACTAAGGAAGAAGCAGCACAACACTTCCGTGACCAGGAAGCTTCAACACACCTACCTTATATCTATTTAAGTGCGGGTGTTTCTGCTAAATTATTCCAAGATACCTTAGTATTTGCGGCAGAATCAGGTGCAAAATTCAATGGTGTTCTTTGTGGACGTGCAACATGGGCTGGATCAGTTCAAGTTTTCATTGAACAAGGGGAAGAAGCAGCTCGTGAATGGTTACGTACAATTGGATTCCAAAATATTGATGAATTGAACAAAGTTTTGGAAAAAACTGCTAGTCCTTGGACTGCAAAAGTATAATCATAAAAATTTTCGGAGGAAAATATCATGAATAGAGAAGAAATCACTCTTTTAGGATTTGAAATTGTTGCTTATGCTGGAGATGCGCGCTCTAAGTTTTTAGAGGCTCTCAAAGCAGCTCAAGCAGGCGACTATGCTAAAGCTGAAGAATTGATTGCAGCTGGTGGTGAGTGCTTAAATGATGCACACAATGCTCAGACAAGTCTTCTACAAAAAGAAGCAGCTGGTGAGGATCTTGCCTTTAGTGTTACCTTAATGCATGGTCAAGATCACTTGATGACTACAATCTTACTTCAAGACCTAATGAAACATATGATTGAGTTGTATAAGAGAGGAGCCAAATAATGAAAGGGTTGATTGCTCAAATTGAGAAAGGGAAACCTTTCTTTGAGAAGATTTCTCGGAATATTTACCTCCGTGCTATTCGTGATGGCTTTATCGCTGGTATGCCAGTCATTCTTTTCTCAAGTATTTTCATCTTAATTGCTTATGTTCCTAATGCTTGGGGATTCAAATGGAGCGCTGATATTGAAACACTTTTGATGACTCCATACAATTACTCAATGGGAATTCTTGGATTGTTTGTTGCTGGTACAACTGCAAAAGCATTAACCGATTCAATGAACCGCTCATTGCCTAGTACAAATCAAATTAACTTCATTTCTACAATGCTTGCAGCAATTGTTGGATTCCTGTTGATGGCTGCTAATCCAGCAAAAGATGGTGGTTTCTTAACTGGATTTATGGGTACTAAAGGTTTGCTTACAGCCTTCATTGCAGCCTTTATTACAGTGAATGTTTACAAGGTTTGTGTGAAAAATAATGTTACCATTCGTATGCCTGATGAAGTTCCACCGAATATTTCACAAGTATTTAAAGATTTAATCCCATTTACTGTCTCAGTCGTATTGCTTTACGCTATTGAACTTCTTGTACATAATGCACTAGGTGTAAATGTTGCGGAATCAATTGGTAAATTATTAGCTCCGTTGTTCCAAGCAGCAGATGGTTATGTTGGTATTACCATTATCTTTGGTGCCTTTGCATTCTTCTGGTTTGTTGGTATCCACGGACCTTCAATTGTTGAGCCAGCTATCGCAGCTATTACCTATGCCAATGCTGAAGCTAACTTACAATTGCTTCAAGCAGGGGAACATGCTGATAAGATTTTGACATCAGGTACTCAAATGTTCATCGTTACGATGGGGGGTACTGGTGCAACATTGGTTGTTCCGTTCATGTTTATGTGGTTGACGAAATCGAAACGTAATAAAGCGATTGGACGTGCGTCTGTTGTTCCTACTTTCTTTGGAGTTAACGAACCAATTTTGTTCGGAGCTCCACTGGTATTGAACCCAATTTTCTTCATTCCATTTATCTTAACTCCAATTGTTAACGTTTGGATTTTCAAATTCTTTATTGATAGTCTAGGAATGAACAGTTTTACTGCAAACTTACCTTGGACAACACCAGCTCCCCTAGGACTTGTACTAGGTACTAACTTCCAGGTTCTATCATTCATCTTAGCTGCTGTTTTGATAGTTGTTGATGTTGCCATTTACTACCCATTCTTGAAGGTTTATGACCAACAAATTCTTGAAGAAGAACGAACTGGTAAATCTTTAGATGAGTTGAAAGAAAAAGTAGCTGCAAACTTCAATACAGCAAAAGCTGATGCTATTCTTGAAAAAGCAGGAGCAACTGAAACTGTGGAATCAAAAGAAATTACTGAACAAACAAATGTTTTGGTTCTCTGTGCTGGTGGAGGAACAAGTGGACTTCTTGCAAATGCTTTGACAAAAGCAGCTAAAGAATATGGTGTTCCAGTTACTGCAGCAGCAGGAAGCTATGGTGGTCACCGTGAAATCTTGCCGCAATATCAACTCGTTATCCTTGCTCCTCAAGTAGCGTCAAACTATGAAGATTTGAAAGTAGAAACAGATAAACTTGGTATCAAATTAGCTAAAACTGAAGGTGCACAATACATCAAATTGACTCGTGATGGACAAGGCGCATTGGACTTTGTTAAACAACAAATGGAAAATTAAAATATGATTTAGGGAAGGTTTGGGGAGTAAAACTGTCTGTTAGACAGTTTTAGCCCGAGCCTTGAAATGAGGAAGCGAGGGAGCTTCCTTTTCTAAAACAAACAAAGAGGAAAAATAAATGTCAAAAACATTACCTAAAGATTTTATTTTCGGTGGTGCAACAGCAGCATATCAAGCCGAAGGTGCTACTAAAACAGACGGTAAAGGTCCAGTTGCTTGGGACAAATACCTAGAAGATAATTACTGGTATACGGCTGAGCCAGCAAGTGATTTCTATAATCGCTATCCTGTTGACTTGAAGTTATCTGAAGAATTTGGTGTTAATGGAATCCGTATTTCAATCGCTTGGTCTCGTATTTTCCCAACAGGATTTGGACTAGTCAATGAAAAAGGTGTTGAATTCTATCATAATCTTTTTGCTGAGTGTCATAAGCGTGGCGTTGAGCCATTTGTAACTCTTCACCACTTTGATACTCCTGAAGCTTTACATTCAAATGGCGATTTCTTAAACCGTGAAAATATTGACCATTTTGTTAACTATGCAGAATTCTGTTTTAAAGAATTTACAGAAGTTAACTATTGGACTACTTTCAACGAGATTGGACCAATTGGTGATGGACAATATCTTGTTGGTAAATTCCCACCAGGTATCAAATACGATCTTGCTAAAGTCTTCCAATCACACCATAACATGATGGTTTCTCATGCTCGTGCTGTGAAACTGTTTAAAGATGGTGGATATAAGGGTGAAATTGGAGTAGTACATGCTCTACCTACAAAATATCCGTTTGATAAAAACAACCCAGATGATGTTAGAGCGGCGGAACTTGAAGATATTATCCATAATAAATTCATTCTTGATGCAACTTATTTAGGTGGTTACTCAGAGAAAACATTGGAAGGTGTTAATCATATTCTTGCACTTAATGGAGGTACACTAGATCTTCGTGATGAAGATTTTGAAGCACTTGAAGCTGCAAAAGATTTGAATGATTTCCTTGGTATTAATTATTACATGAGTGACTGGATGCAGGCTTTTGATGGACCAACGGAAATTATCCATAACGGTAAAGGTGAAAAAGGAAGCTCTAAGTACCAAATTAAAGGTGTCGGACGCCGTGAAGCACCAGTTGATGTACCTAAGACGGATTGGGACTGGATTATATATCCGCAAGGTCTGTATGATCAAATTATGCGAGTAAAACGAGACTATCCAAATTACAAGAAAATTTATATCACTGAAAATGGTTTGGGATATAAAGATGAATTTGTTGATAACACGGTGTATGACGATGGACGTATTGACTATGTGAAGAAACACTTAGAAGTCATTTCAGATGCGATCGAAGATGGAGCCAATGTTAAAGGATACTTTATTTGGTCCTTGATGGATGTTTTCTCATGGTCAAATGGTTATGAAAAACGCTATGGTCTCTTCTATGTAGATTTTGAGACACAGGAACGTTATCCGAAAAAATCAGCCTACTGGTATAAACAAGTAGCAGAAACTCAGGTTATTGAATAGATAGTATTCTTCTTAAAAATTTCTAACGCAAGATAAGAGTGTGGGTTTAATACTGACGCTCTTGTTTTGTATAACGGAGGGAAAGATATGGTTATTGAATTAAAAAATGAACAGTTAACAGTACAGTTTTCGGAGTTTGGTGGTGCTTTATCTTCTATTAAAGATAAAGATGGAGTTGAATACCTTTGGCAAGGTAATCCAGAATATTGGAGTGGACAAGCGCCAGTTTTATTTCCGATTTGTGGTAGTGTAAGGGATGATAAAGTGTTTATAGATGAAAAAGTGAGAAATATCCCGAGACATGGATTGGTTAGAAAGGAAAATTTTGATTATTGTAAGATAGATGACAGCACAGTGTCCTTTAGTTTTAAGGCTAATGAAAAAACACTTAAAGAATATCCTTATCATTTTGTGTTGAATATTATATATAAATTACATGGTTCAACAATAACAACGGAATATCAGGTGACAAGCAGTGAAATTGAACGTTCAATTCCTTACTTTATTGGAGGTCACCCAGGATTTAATTGCCCTTTAGAAAATAACGAGAAATACGAAGATTATTATTTAGAATTTTCTGAACATGAAACATGTAGCATTCCAAAGAGTTTCCCAGATACTGGATTACTTGATTTACAAGATAGAACCCCTTTTCTTGAAAATCAAAATAAACTAGATTTGAATTATTCTTTGTTTTCACACAATGCTATTACCCTAGATCAACTAAAGTCACGTAGTGTCAGTTTGAAGTCTAAAAAAAGTAATAAGGGAATTAAGGTGGATTTTAAAGATTTTCCACATTTAATTATTTGGTCTACCACTAATCAAAGTCCATTTATAGCCTTAGAGCCATGGAGTGGATTATCAACATCATTAGAGGAATCAGATATATTGGAAGAGAAACAGGGGGTTACAGTTGTAGAACCAAGTCAAACGAGTATTAAATCATTTGCTATTACAATATTGTGACGAAAGTGTTGTTTGAAAAAAACTTTTCTTGTAAAAATGACAGATAGCAAGTATGATAGAAAACCTCAACTCGAATCGGTATCTGGCAAACACCGCCTCAGTTGGAGGAGTATTTTACAGGTGAATTTGCTTTGGGATGTTAAGAAAGATGAAAAGTTAGCTCAGCTTTTTAGTTATTCGTGTGAACAAGTATCGAACTATTCCCACTGTTCTTCCTCCCAGTCCTATCAAACGATTGGAAGACTATAAAAATAAAAATCGTCACATGATATTAACGTTTTAGCTTATCAACTTATAGAAGAATATCCATTTTTCAAAATTATCGCCACAAAGTTTTGGCGTTTTCAGATATAAAGGTAATTGAAATTGTTGGTGTAAGGACAGTTGGATCGCGCATAATATGGGTTATTTGGTTGTTTTTTCAAATAATTGACTTTTCTATCCTGAAATCACTCATTGAAATTAGTAACTACGGGAATGATTCGTATCAAAGTCAAGTTTTTGCATAGCAATATCCATGTTTTTTGACATGGATTTTTTTTATACTTAGTGTACAAATTAAGAAAGAGGTGTTGACATGGAAGGAATGATTCTATTTTCCTTATCTGTTTTTATTGCTGGGTTACTTTCATTTTTCTCTCCCTGTATTTTCCCCTTGCTTCCAGTGTATATGGGCATTTTATTAGACTCTAGTGAGGAGAGACAGGTGCGTTTCTTAGGTCTGACCATTAATTGGTATAGCCTTATCAAGACACTTAGCTTTATGCTTGGCTTATCGTCTGTTTTTCTGATTTTAGGGTTTGGTGCAGCCAGCCTAGGTCAAGTTTTAAATAGTCCAATTTTTCGTATCGTCATGGGAGCTATTATGTTGCTCTTAGGATTGCACCAGATGGATTTACTGACAATTGCTCTTTTGCAAAAACAAAAGAAATTGCAACTTTCCATTCAAGATAAAAAAGGAGCATGGTCTGCCTTTCTATTAGGGTTAACCTTTAGTTTTGGTTGGACTCCTTGTGTTGGTCCCATTTTAGGGTCAGTTTTAGGACTTGCAGCTTCTGGTGGTGGCAGTTCGCTACAAGGAGGGATGTTATTACTGATTTATACCTTGGGGTTATCTTTTCCATTTTTACTGCTCAGCCTTTCTACAACAGTAATGATGCGCTATTTTACAAAACTCAAGCCTCATATGTTACGGATGAAAAAAATGGGCGGAGCGCTTATTATCATTATGGGACTTTTACTCATGCTTGGAAAAGTTGATACTATAACAGCATTTTTTGAAACATTATTTTAAATGAATAAAAGGAGAACACACATGAAATCAACAAAAACACTCACAACAATGGCACTATTACTTATCTCAACAGGTCTATTAACAGCTTGTTCGACAACACAAAAGATGGAAGATAAAAAAGCTGAGACCACAATGATGGAAAAATCAGATAAAATGATGGACGACAAGAAAATGTCAGGAGACAAAATGATGGACGACGAGAAGATGTCAGAAGATAAAATGATGGATGGCAAGAAATAAGCCTCATCATAAAAGAACGACATGACAAGTTAGAAAATCTTGACTCAAAGGAGGAGGAAGAAATGAAGAAATTACAGTTACTAGCAACCGTAGTTGCGTGTGCAGGTGTCATGACTGCCTGCTCGGCACAGTCAGGTAAGGGCGACGAAAATGGTGCTAAAATGTCTAAAACAATGCCTACACAGTCAGATAAGTCTCAGAAAATTGTTGCAGAAGGTATGGATTTTCAATTGACCGGTATTGATGGAAAGACTTACCACTTGTCAGATTATAAAGGAAAAAAAGTTTATCTTAAATACTGGGCCTCTTGGTGTCCAATCTGTTTAGCAGGTCTTGAAGAATTAGATCAGCTTGCTAAAGAGGCACCAGAAGATACAGTCATTCTATCAGTGGTATCTCCTGATCATAAGGGAGAACAATCCACAGAAGACTTCAAAAAATGGTACAAGGAACTTGGTTATAAGCATTTACCAGTTCTTCTTGATCCTGATGGCACGCTTATTTCTGAACAAGGTGTAAGGGTTTACCCGACATCCAGTTTTATCAATGAAAAGGGAGAATTTGTCAAGACCCAACCAGGTCATTTAGAATCTGATGACATTTTGGAACAATTAGCAAATTTGTAATGCTATCTATAATCAGTGAAGGAGTTATCCCATATGGTACTTAAACAGTTACTTGCCAGTTTAGCACTGGTCATTATCCTTATCCTAGGTTATCTAACGCTTCAGACGAAAGGAAATACGAAAACAATGTCAAAATCAGAGATGACTCTTCCAAAAGTGGAGAAAATGGCTCAAAAAGTAAAACCTGTTGCACCAGAAAACCTGAAAGATATTTATCTAGCAGGAGGGTGTTTCTGGGGCGTTGAAGAATATTTTGCGCGTGTGGATGGTGTGGTTGATGTCACTGTTGGTTATGCGAATGGAAAGAGTGAGACGACCAACTATAAGCTTATTGGCCAAACAGGTCATGCCGAAACGGTTCATGTTCAGTACGATAAGAGTTGCATTTCTTTACGTGATTTATTACTTCATTATTTTCGTATCATCAATCCTACGAGTGTCAATAAGCAGGGCAACGATGTAGGTGCCCAATATCGAACCGGTATTTATTACACCGATGATCAGGATTTACCAATTATCGAAAAAGCTTTAGCTGAATTGGCTAAGAAGTATGATAAACCCATTGCGATTGAGAAAGAACCTTTGAAACACTATATTTTAGCTGAGGATTACCATCAAGATTATTTAGCAAAAAATCCGAATGGCTATTGTCATATCAACGTGAATGCGGCAGCTTATCCAGTGATTGATGACACCTTATACCATAAGCCTAGTGACGAAGAATTGAAAACCTTATTAAGTGCTGAAGAATATAATGTAACCCAGAAAAATGGGACAGAACGCGCCTTTTCAAATCGTTACTGGGACCAATTTGAACCAGGTATCTATGTTGATGTGGTAACAGGTGAACCCCTCTTTTCATCAAGAGATAAGTTCGAATCAGGTTGTGGGTGGCCAAGTTTTTCTCGCCCGATCAGTCCTGATGTGATGGTTTATAAGGAAGATACGAGTTTTAACATGACACGTACAGAAGTACGTAGCCGTGTGGGTGACTCTCACTTGGGGCATGTCTTTACAGATGGTCCAGAGGACAAGGGAGGTCTTCGCTACTGTATCAACAGCTTGTCTATTCGATTTATTCCTAAAGCAGAAATGGAAAAAAATGGCTACGGTTACTTACTAGACTACGTTGAATAAGTTAAGAGACTAGGTAACCAATGTGCTATCTATTAGAAAGGGGTTGAACATTAAACAGCTCCTTTTCTTTATATTATCTTAATAAAACTATGATAAAATAAATTGGTTTAAGAGTTATGGCTAAGATACTTTATGTGAGGTGAAGATGTATTCAATTTTAATTGTAGAAGATGAGTATTTAGTCCGTCGGGGGATTTGTTCACTCATTGATTTCAAGTCTTTTCAGATTGATCGTGTAGCTGAAGCTGAAAATGGACGTAAGGCTTGGGAATTATTTCAAGCGGAGCCTTTTGACATTGTCCTGACAGATATCAACATGCCTAAGATGAATGGGATTCAGTTGGCTCAAGCGATTAAAGAAAAACACCCTTCTTGTCATGTTATTTTTTTGACTGGTTATAATGAGTTTGATTATGCCTTATCGGCTGTTAAACTTGGAGTGGAAGATTACCTCTTAAAACCCTTTAGTAAAGAAGATGTTGAGAAGATGTTGGTAAGTGTTCTTGAAAAATTACAAGCAGAGCAGAAAAGACATCAAGTAGAGACCTATATTGTTCATGATGAAGCTAGTGATTTGAAAAAACGTATTGAAAAACACTTGGGAGAAAGTGATTTCTCTTTGAAACAGTTAGCGGAAGAGCTGGGCTTTAGCCCGAATCATCTGAGCGTGCGTATCAAAAAAGAATTAGGAATGACTTTTCAAGATTACCTCATTCAAGAGCGTATGCGTCAGGCAAAATTATTATTGCTGACGACAGAATTAAAAATTTATGAAGTGGCAGAGAGTGTTGGTTTTTGGGACATGAATTATTTTTCGCAGCGCTTTAAGCAAGTCGTTGGAGTGACACCTAGACAATTCCGTAAGGGGGAGGGGAAATGAAACGGTTATCCTTAGCCACTCAGTTTTTTGTTTATAGTTTTCTGGTGATGTTGCTTTTGTTAGGGGGTGTTGGAACTTTTTATTATCAGACCAGCTCGTCTGAGATTAGTCGCTTGATTGATCAGAAAACGCAGGATAGCTTGCAGCAGTCGAATCAATTCATCAGTTCCTACTTAGACAAATTAAAGCAAACAACCACTAGCCTCACTCAGAATCATCTGTTACATCGCTATATCACAACACCTAATGAGGTTAATAAGGAAAGCCTCTTGTTTCTGATGTCAAGCGTGGTGGCTAGCGATACTGATTTGGTATCAGCGGTCTTGGTGACTAAGCAAGGAGAGGTTGTGTCAACAGATGATAAGATTGTGATGAAAACCTCCCAGGATATGATGTCTGAGGCATGGTATCAGGCGGCAATTCATCAAAAAGCCATGCCTGTTTTGACACCTGTTCGTAAAGAAGCCTTATCAAAAGAGGGGGAGCAGTGGGTTATCTCAGTGACGCAAGAAATTGTAGATTCTTCTGGGCAAAATCAAGGAGTATTGCGTTTGGATATTGCCTACAAGAGCTTGGAGGACTATCTGGATCGTCTCAAATTGGGTAAGTCAGGGTTTACCTTTATCATTGATGAGAAGCAGGAATTTGTCTATCACCCCAAACAGTCGGTCTATTCGTCACCTGAGGAAATGTCTGAGATGAAAGCCTATCTTTGCTCAGAAGATGGCAAAACCGAAGGGGAGCGGGTATTGGTTTACCAGCTGTCTATTCCCAACAGTCATTGGACCTTGGTTGGTGTCGCGTCGTTAGATGAATTGCACATGGTGCAGCAGCAAATGCTTTTAACCTTTGTGGTAGCAGGTCTTGTTGCGTTGCTTATCTCAGCTATTGGAAGTGCTTTGGTCATTCGGATTTGGTTGAAACCCATACGAGATTTGCAGGAGGTCATTGTAGCAGTTGGAAATGGTAACTCTAAGTTCAGAGCCAAGGAAGTGGGGACGGTTGAAGTGTTAGACCTCTCTCGCTATTTTAATCAAATGTTAGACCAAATCGACCAATTGATGTTCTCTATAAAGGAACAGGAGCAGAATATTCGTGAGTATGAGCTTATTGCCCTTGCGAGCCAAATCAATCCGCATTTCCTCTACAATACGCTAGATACGATTATTTGGATGACCGAATTTAATGATCGTGAGCGTGTGGTTGCTCTGACCAAGGCTTTGGCTAACTATTTCCGACTGGCTTTAAATAATGGAAATGAGCAAATCGCCTTAAAGGATGAGTTAGAACACGTGAAACAGTATCTCTTTATTCAAAAGCAACGGTACGGAGAACAGTTACAATATGACTTCCAAGAGTTACCAGCTTGGGATAATTACCAAATTCCTAAATTGATACTGCAACCAATTGTGGAAAATGCGATTTATCACGGTATTAAAGAGGTTGACCGTCAGGGGATGATTAAGATAGCAGTTTCTGATACCGAAGACCATCTCATCGTCAGTATCGAAGATAATGGGAAAGGTTTTGATAGCCTGACTAAGTCAGATAGTGATGAGCCTAAAATGAAGCAAGGTGGTGTTGGCTTAAAAAATGTTGACCAGCGCTTACGTTTACAATTTGGAGAAGCCTATCACATGGTTATTGCTTCAGAAAAGGATTGTTTTACACGAATTGAACTCTTTTTATCTAAAATGGCAGTAAAAAATGAGATAATAGGCCATTAGCAGAGTGACTTAATAATTAATGTTTCTCTGGTAATGAGTATTTCAGTCTGAAAAAATGAAGAGTTAGACAAGATTATCAAAACTGAAAAGTTGGGCTTTGCTCAGCTTTTTTGGTAGAATGGTGTATAGAAAGAAGAGAGAAAGGAGCGAGCTAGCGAGCTCAACTGAACTCGCCTACAAGGCTTGGAAAAAAGATAAGATATCCTAGGTGTAAGCACCTGCGTCATCTTCCTATTTTTCTGTGCCTTGCTTAACGGCTCTGTATCTTAATTTATGCCAGAGTTACCAGAAGTAGAGACGGTTCGCCGTGGTTTGGAGCGGTTGATTGTGGGTCGGACGATTACAGCTGTTAAGATTTTATATTCTCCCATGGTCAAGACAGGTGCCGAAGAGTTTAGCTTATATTTGTTGGGGTTACAGATTGAGGCGATGCGCCGCCGTGGCAAGTATTTGATTTTTGATTTGGGACAAGCGGTGCTGATTTCTCATTTACGGATGGAAGGGAAGTACTTGGTCTTTTCAGATAAGGATCAGGTACCTGACAACAAGCATTTTCATGCCTTTTTCACTTTGGACAATGGCGCTGTGCTAGTTTATCAAGACGTCCGTAAGTTTGGAACGATGGAGCTCTTGGCAAAGGCTGAGGAAGCTGATTATTTTATCAAAAAGAAAATTGGTCCTGAGCCGACCAAAGAAGCCTTTAAGCTGAAACCTTTTGAAGAAGCTCTGCTATTGTCCCAAAAACTCATCAAACCCTATCTCTTGGAGCAAAGTCTGGTCGCAGGGCTTGGCAATATCTATGTGGATGAGGTCTTGTGGGCGGCTAAGGTGCATCCTGAGCGGGTGGCGAGTAGTCTCAAAAAGACGGAAATCAAGCGGCTGCATGATGAGACGATTCGTATCTTGCAGCTGGGGATTGAAAAAGGTGGCTCAACCATTCGGACCTATCAGAATGCCTTGGGGCTTAATGGAACCATGCAGGAGTATCATCAGGTGTATGGTAAGACAGGCGAGCCTTGTGCCCGTTGTGGCCGTGAGATTGTGAAAATTCAAGTGAGAGGGCGGGGCAGTCATTTCTGTCCAAGGTGTCAGAAGTTATGAAAAAAGTGATTGGTCTGACAGGAGGGATCGCTTCTGGAAAATCAACGGTGTCCGCTTATTTAAGAGAGAAAGGCTATGCAGTGGTTGATGCTGATCAGGTGGTTCGAGACTTGCAGCAAAAAGGCGGCGCTCTTTATCAGGTTTTACTGGAGTGGCTTGGAGAAGGGATTTTACAAGCAGATGGTGAGCTGAATCGTTCGGAAATAGGGAAGCGACTGTTTGCTTCTAAGGAAATGTTGGCAGCGTCTGCAGAGCGTCAAAATCCGATCATTAGACAAGCCTTGTGGGAGCAAAAAGAAGCACTTCTAGCGACGGAAGCGGTGGTTATTCTTGATATTCCGCTCTTATTTGAACAAGGGTATGAGAGTTGGTGTGATGAGGTTTGGTTGGTCTGGGTTGACGAACAAACTCAGCTAACCCGCTTGATGGTACGAAACGGTTATACCGAAGCAGAAGCGAAGCAACGGATCGCAGCGCAAATGCCTTTAGCTGATAAGAAAGAAAAAGCCAGCCACTGGATTGACAATAATGGGAAGCTGGCAGAAACCTTTGCACAGGTAGATGCTTTATTGCGATAGAAGAGGGAGTCAGCTCCCTCTTTTGTCTTGTTTGTTTTGTATGACTTTGCTATAATAACGTTAAAAGAAAAGGAGATGATGAGATGAAATTGATTGTTCGGGAATTGCAAAAATCATTTCAAGAAAAAGACGTGCTCAAGGGAGTCACTTATACCTTTTCATCAGGAGAGATTACGGGGCTTTTAGGGAGAAATGGTGCTGGAAAGACAACTTTCTTCAATGTGCTTTACGGGGATCTTATGGCTGATGGCGGTGAGCTCTTTCTTGAAGAAAATGGGGTTGAACGTCCGCTACAAGTTGAAGATGTAGGCATGGTATTTTCGGAAAATTACCTGCCAGAATTTTTAACAGGGTATGAATTTATCACCTTTTACATGGACTTGCATGTGACAAATCCGCATAAGCGAGGGCAAACTGTTGATGACTACCTTGACTTTATGGAGATTTCTGAGGAGGACCGTCATCGGATTATCAAGGGGTATTCTGACGGTATGAAGAGTAAATTATCCCTGCTCTGCCTATTGATTTCACGCCCTAAAGTTATTTTACTGGATGAGCCTTTGACGGCCGTAGATGTGGTGTCAAGTATTGCCATCAAGAGGTTATTGTTAACCTTAAAAGATGACCATATTTTGATTTTATCGACGCATATTATGGCACTGGCAGAAGATTTGTGTGATACGATTGCTCTTTTGGATAAAGGGGAAATGTCGCCTCTTGACTTGGAAGGGCACAAGGAGCAATTTGAAGAGAAAGTTTTGGAAGCCTTGCAAGGAGGTATTTATGAAACTTAGTCAGATGATGAGAGTTTTGTTTCAGGTTAACAATGCCAAGCAGTACAATTCATTGATTCATTTTTTACAAAAGATGCCATGGTTAGGTAAAAAGATTCCTAATCGCTGGTATAGAGCCAATGACGTTAAGGTCGTGATGATGATTCTTAAGGGCTTACTGATACCAGTTGACCTCTTTGGCAAGTCGATTATCTATATCTTTTTTTGCCTAGGCTCTGGTTTCGTCTTGAAGGAATTGCTCCCTAAATTTTTGGATTTGGAAAAAGCTTCCGCAGATCACTATTCTTTAACCTTAATGATTATTTTTTCAGTCCTATTTGCCACCATTTTTGAGATGAAATGGGTTGAAAAATCAGATGTGGAATCCAGTCAAGCCATCCGTATTTTTAAGATTCTTCCTAGAAACTATTTACTGGCTCGAGAAGTAATGGCATTTGGGCGGGGACTGATAGCAAGAAGTGTTGTGTTTGGTGTTTATTTTGTGACACTTGGAATGCCTTTTTGGTACGGTTTGACGTTTGCCCTGTTGCTCTCTGGATTTCGTATTGGTGTAAAAGTGATGGGCATTCCTTTTTATGTTTGGAATCACGAAAAAGCTGACAAGCTGATAACGAGGGGACAAATTATTGGAGTCTTCGTTGTACTTGGTCTTGGGGGAGCCTTAGTTTTTCTAGGAGAACAGTTTTCACCTCAGATATTTATGGGGTTACCTGCTGGGCTAATTGGGTTAGTGATGTGGTCATTTTCTTATCACTATCTTAAAAATCATCCTCAGATTAATCAGCTAACGCGCAGCCTTTTGACCCATGCAGCTCTAAAAGAAAGTGCAACAGCTGTTGAAAATATCGAAACTGCTGCAATGGAGGTCAAGGATAAGGATTTTGAGATTGATCATCAGAAGGTAATCAGAGATGATTTAACAGGAGTTGCTTATCTCAATACCATTTTCATGCAACGTCTTGGAAAACACCTCAAAAGAGAAATTAAATGGCGCTTGATTATTATTGGTGGGATAGGTGCTCTGATTTTAATCGTTAAGACGTTTTTTGAATCCAATAAACAAGTCATCACAGATGATACATTTTTCTGGCAGAGTTTATTTGTGACAGTGGTGATTGGCTACCTTCTTTATGTGGGGGAATCCTATGTCAAGTTTTGTTTCTATCATCTAGACAGACCGCTTCTAAAATACCATTATTACCGTAGAAAAGATGTGATTCTAGCAACTTTCCTAGAACGGTTTAAAAGCTATCTACGCCATAATTTTCCTATCTTTTTATTGCTGTCGGTCATTTATTGTCTGATTTACATGGCATTTTTTGATTGGAAAATATCAGGGCTTCTGATGATTATTGTCGGTCAAATCTTATCGGTTACCTTTTTTAGTCTGTATTTCCTTTATTTTTATTTCCTCCTTCAACCATTTAACGATGGCATGAAATTAAAAAGTAAGGTATATAATATTTTAACGGGAATCATTTATTACGCAGGTTATCAGATCATCCGACTGGCGAATCATATGACATTCCCAATTTTGATGGGGATTTTGTTAGGAATTGCCATTTTTCTTATAGCTGGTTTCTTTGCGGTGCTCCGCTTTGCTCCCAAAACCTTTAAATTAAGGTCTTAAGGAAATTTATAATGTGAAAGTTTGGCTAGTCAAATATCAGAGATGGGAAAATGGGGCGAATACCTGTTTTCCCATCTCTATTTTTTAACGCTATCTTAAATATGTGTTATAATATAAGAGTTGATAAGCAGAAGATAAGGTGTTTGTCTCATCATGAGGTGATGATTACTGACCTTTTCATAAAAATTTATAACATCAAGGAAGTAAACGGATGTCTACAGTAAGGATTGCTAAAAATGAAACCACAGATGTTGCCATCCAGCTGGCAATGCTCAATCGTCACGGCCTCATTGCAGGTGCCACAGGAACAGGTAAAACGGTCACGCTAAAAGTCATTGCGGAACAGCTTAGTTTAGCAGGGGTTCCTGTCTTTTTAGCCGACATCAAAGGGGACTTGACCAACCTTGCGAAAGAAGGCGAGGTGACAGAGAAGTTAGCCGCGCGTCTTGACAAACTTGGGATTAGTGACTACGAGCCACAGGCCTTTCCTGTGCGTCTTTGGGATGTCTTTGGTGAGCAGGGGCATCCTGTGCGTGCCACCATTTCTGAGATGGGACCGCTCTTGTTGTCTCGCCTACTTGGGCTTAACGATACGCAAACTGGCATTTTAAACATCGCTTTTAAGATTGCGGATGAAAAAGGCTGGCTTCTGATTGATCTGAAGGATTTACAGTCTCTTTTACGGGAAATAGCAGAGCATGCCAGTGAGTATTCCGCAGTATATGGGAACATTGCTAAACAGTCTGTAGCAGCTATTCAGCGAAGCTTATTAGTATTAGAGCAAGAGGGTGGTGAGCTTTTCTTTGGAGAACCTGCCTTGGACTTGAAGGACTTTATGAGCCTTGACGAACACGGTCAGGGAGTCATTAACATTCTTAATGCGACCAAACTCTTCCAAGCCCCAACACTCTATGCGACCTTCCTCTTATGGCTCTTGTCAGAGCTCTATGAAAACCTACCAGAAGTTGGTGACCTTGACAAGCCAAAATTTGTCTTCTTCTTTGATGAAGCTCACTTGCTCTTTAAGGATGCTCCAAAAGTCTTTGTGGAAAAAATCGAGCAGATGGTTCGCCTCATTCGCTCCAAAGGTGTGGGAATTTTCTTTATCACCCAAAATCCGATGGATTTGCCAGAAACGGTCTTAGCTCAATTAGGAAATCGTGTCCAGCACGCTCTTCGTGCCTATACGCCAAAAGAAATCAAAGCCGTTAAAACAGCTGCGGAGACCTTCCGACAAAATCCAGAGCTTGATGTTGTGACGGCTATTACCGAATTACAGGTTGGTGAAGCCTTGATTTCCCTTCTGAATGAAGAGGCTCAGCCAACAGCAGTCGAACGTGCCTTTGTCATGCCACCTAAGAGTAGCTTTGATGTTCTTAGCGCCCTAGAAGTACAGGCTATCGTTGGCAATTCACCATTTGATGAGAAATACCGTGAGATTGTTGATCGAGAATCGGCTCACGAACTGTTGGCCAAAAAAGTTTTGCAAGAAGCAGAAGCAGCTAAACAAGCTGAAGAGCGCAAGCAATTGGAAAAAGAAAAAGCAGCTTTGGAAAAAGCGAAAGCTAAAACGGCAAGTGGGGCTGGACGTCAACGAAAATCAACGGTTGAAAAAGCAGCGGATGCTTTTTTAACAACAGCCGTTCGTACCATTGGTCGTGAGCTTGTTCGGGGACTTTTTGGAAGTCTTAAAAAACGCAGATAAGAGAAAGTGTGACTATTATCGCCAGTATCAATTGGAAAAACAATATGCGAATTGCCTGGTTAGGCAATTTTCTAACAGGGGCAAGCTATTCACTAGTTATGCCCTTTATGGCGCTTTATGTGGAAGAACTTGGAGCGCCACAAGGAACGGTTGAATTTTACGCTGGATTGGCAGTAGCTCTAGCAGCTCTAGCTTCGGGTGTCTGTGCCCCTATTTGGGGGCGTTTGGCAGATCGTTATGGGCGTAAAATCATGATGGTCAGAGCGGCTTTTGTCATGACCTTTACCATGGGAGGGCTCGCCTTTGTGCCTAATGTTTTTTGGCTTTTGGTCTTACGGCTGTTAAATGGGATGTTTTCTGGCTATGTGCCAAATGCCAATGCGTTGGTTGCTTCTCAAGCGCCAAAAGATCAATCAGGTTATGCCCTTGGTAGTCTGGCGACAGGAGTGATTGGCGGCAGTCTAATTGGTCCTATTTTCGGTGGTCTCCTTGCTGAGGTCATGGGTATTAGAAATGTCTTTCTGTTTGTGGGAGCTTTACTTTTTGTTGTGACCCTCTTGACTGTTTTTTTCGTGGAAGAGGAGTTTACCCCTGTCACTCGTGACCAGCAGTTATCAACAAAACAGGTTTTCCAATCTGTCAGAGACAGGCAAATGTTAGTTGGACTTTTCATCACAAGCATGATTATCCAAATTTCAGCTCAGTCAGTTTCTCCGATTCTATCCCTCTACATTCGCTATCTTGGAACGACGGAAAATCTCATGTTTGTTTCTGGCGCAATCGTATCAGCTATGGGGCTTTCCAGTATGATATCCAGCGGTCGTCTCGGACGTGTGGGGGATAAAATTGGCAATCATAGGCTGATTTTAGCAGGCCTTTGCTACTGTGGTGTCCTCTACCTCTTTTTAGCTCAGGCGGAAAATGCCGTGCAGTTAGGGATATTACGTTTTCTCTTTGGATTTGGAACAGGTGCACTCATGCCGTCTGTAAATGCCCTGCTGACAAAAATTACTCCAAAAGAACATATCTCAACTATTTTTAGTTATAATCAAATGATGACCAATTTTGGTCAAGTCATCGGTCCATTTGTTGGGGCTACAGAGGCTACCATTTTAGGGTTTAGATGGGTCTTTTACGTGACCGCAGCCATCGTCTTTTTTAACCTTATCTGGAGCCTTATCAATTTTAGAAATTATCTTGGAAGTCGAGAAATCTAGTGCGTGTAAAAATAACTCTTAAATGTCAGGAATGTGGTAGTAAAAATTACTTGACCAGTAAAAATAAAACGAACCACCCTGATAAGATTCAAGTTTTAAAATATTGTCCAAAAGAGAGAAAAGTGACCTTACATGTTGAAAACTAAGGGAACTTATGGTAAACTATTAGAGACTATTCTAGGGGGAAACTCATGTATAATACACTATTGACCATTTTATTGATTTTATCAGTCGTATTGATTTTTGCTATTTTTATGCAACCACAAAAGAATCCAAGCTCAAATGTTTTTGACAGCAGCGGTTCAGAAGCGCTTTTTGAACGTTCAAAACCTCGTGGTTTTGAGGCTTTCATGCAACGTTTAACAGCTGTATTGGTCTTCTTGTGGCTAGCAGATGCTTTAATCTTGGCAATCTTGTCAAGTCGTTAATGATGAAGATAGATAAAAATGGGCTGACAAAACAGTCCATTTTTTACGATTTTGTCCCTTGATTTACTAATGAAAGGATTATTCAGTTCGTTATCTTCGAGCTGAACAAGGGCTACATGCTGATAAAACATTTCTAATGATTGTTTTTGGAAAGGAACCCTTGATATACATAAATGAAAGAACACATTATAACTTATTTAAAGGAGCAGGGCAGGTCAAATGTGAATGACCTTGCCGAGGCTCTTGATATGGCAGGAAGTCAAAAATTTCCTGTCTTGATTAAAGAAATTTCTAAGATGGAGAGCCAAAAAGAGCTCCGCTTTTCAGACGATGGGACCATCAGTCTCCGTCCGAAGTCAGATAAGAAAGAGCAAATTACCATCCAAGGTACTTTTCGTGCTAATAAGGCCGGTTTTGGTTTTCTTTTTGTGGATGAGAATGAAGACGATATGTTTATCGGTCGCAATGATGTTGGCTATGCCATTGACGGTGATTTGGTTGAAGTGGTCATTAAAAAGCCAGCAGATCGTCTTAAAGGCACAGCGGCAGAAGCGCGTGTCGTCGGCATTGTCGAACGCAGTCTCAAAACAGTTGTTGGGAAATTCATTTTGGATGATGAAAAGCCTAAATATGCCGGTTACATCAAGTCTAAAAATCAAAAAATCCAGCAAAAAATTTACATCAAAAAAGAACCTGTGGTGTTGGACGGAACTGAAATCATCAAGGTAGATATTGACAAATACCCAACACGTGGTCACGATTACTTTGTAGGAAATGTCCGTGATATCGTGGGTCATCAAGGTGATGTCGGCATTGATGTCCTTGAAGTGTTAGAGTCCATGGATATCGTGTCTGAATTTCCAGAGGATGTTTTGGCGCAAGCTAATAGTATCCCTGAGGCACCGACTGAAAAAGATTTGATTGGTCGTGTGGATTTAAGAGGAGAAATTACCTTTACCATTGACGGTGCCGATGCCAAGGACCTAGATGATGCGGTGCATATTAAGTTGCTGGACAATGGGAATTTTGAACTTGGAGTTCACATTGCGGATGTTTCCTATTATGTGACGGAAGGCTCTGCCTTGGACCGTGAAGCGATTGTGCGTGGTACATCGGTCTATGTGACTGACCGTGTGGTACCAATGTTACCAGAACGTCTGTCAAATGGGATTTGCTCCCTTAATCCGAATGTTGACCGCTTGACGCAATCTGCCTTGATGGAAATTAACCGCCAAGGTAAGGTGATTAACTATCAAATTTGTCAGTCTGTCATTAAGACCACTTGCCGTATGACCTACAGCCGTGTTAACGATATGCTTGCGGGAGATGAAGAAGCTCTTGCAGAGTATGACGCTATCGTTCCGAGTGTTCGTTACATGGCGGAGCTACATAACATTTTGGAAGACATGCGTATCCGCCGTGGCGCTTTGAATTTTGATACTTCTGAGGCTAAAATTATCGTTAATGATAAGGGAATGCCGGTTGATATTGTGGTGCGTCAGCGTGGCATTGCCGAGCGGATGATTGAATCCTTTATGTTAGCCGCCAATGAGTGCGTTGCTGAGCATTTTTCAAAACACCAACTGCCATTTATCTACCGTATTCACGAAGAGCCTAAGGCAGAGAAATTGCAGAAGTTCATTGATTTTGCGAGCGTGATGGGGGCTCAGGTACATGGGACAGCGAATAAGATGACCCAGTCTGCCTTGCAACAATTCATGGCAAGTTTTGATGGTAAGCCAGGGACAGAAGTCCTCAATATGATGTTATTGCGATCTATGCAACAGGCACGTTATTCTGAGCACAATCATGGTCACTACGGGCTTGCGGCTGAATACTATACGCATTTTACGAGCCCGATTCGCCGTTACCCAGACCTTTTAGTACACCGCATGATTCGTGAGTATACTAAAAATTCCTCTCAAGAAGTTCAAGACCACTTTGCACAAGTTGTTCCAGAATTGGCGACGTCATCTTCAAATCTTGAACGCCGTGCCATTGATGCGGAACGTGTCGTTGAAGCCATGAAAAAAGCTGAATACATGGAGGAGCATGTTGGCGAGGAATTTGAAGGTATTGTTTCTAGTGTTGTTAAATTCGGCTTGTTTGTGGAATTGCCAAACACCATTGAAGGCCTGATTCATGTGACAAGTCTCCCTGAATTTTATCATTACAACGAACGAAACCTCACACTTCAAGGCGAGAAGTCAGGCGTTGTCTTCAAAGTCGGTCAGCCGATTCGTGTCAAATTGGTCAAGGCGGATAAGGAAACTGGTGATATTGATTTTGAGTATCTGCCTAGTGATTACGATGTCGTTGAAAAGACTGCTAAATCTGATAGACGTGATCGTCGTGGCGGTCGTTCTAAGGGAAATAGCAGAGCTAATCGTGATGAGAAGTGTAGTACCGAAGAAAAGAGCAACCACTCTCGAGGTGGTTCTGGCAAGCGGAAATCATCTGATAAGCGTAGCCATTCTTCCAAAACAAAATCTAAAAAGAAAAAGCCTTTTTATAAGGAAGCGGTCAAAAAATCAAGTAAGAAAAGGAAAAAATGATGCCAAAAGGACTTTCTGATAACGTTCTTGCGCAAAATAAAAAAGCAAGGCATGATTATAGTATTGTAGATACTTTTGAAGCAGGAGTTGTGTTGACGGGGACAGAAATCAAATCTGTTCGTGCAGCTCGTATCCAGCTTAAAGATGGTTATGCTCAAGTTAAAAATGGTGAGGCTTGGCTTGTTAATGTTCACATTTCTCCTTTTGAACAGGGAAATATCTGGAACCAAGACCCAACCCGCACCCGCAAACTTCTTCTTAAGAAGAAGGAAATTGCCAGATTGGAAAATGAATTAAAAGGAACAGGTATGACCCTCGTTCCTCTCAAGGTTTATTTAAAAAATGGCTTTGCTAAAATCCTTATCGGATTAGCTAAAGGGAAGCACGACTATGACAAACGCGAGTCTATCAAGCGTCGTGACCAAGAACGTGACATTAAGCGTGTCATGAAAAGTGTCAATGCGAGATAAACGTATTTTTAGCATTAAAAACCTCACTAGATTTATCTAGTGAGGACTTTTGTCATTCTACTTATTTCTTAAAAATTAAAAATTTGCTGATGAGATAATTAGTGAGCATAATCAAGACTTGGCCGATTAAGGAGACGATGGAGTCAACAGTACCAATCTTGTGATTAACAAATTGGCCGATGATTTCAGGATATTTGTCAACTAAAAAGAAAGAAAGTAAGACATCAATTCCCATAGAAGATAGTCTGGCAATAAAAAATTTGATTAGGCGTGCAAGCCAGCCTTTTCTTTCTTGAGTAAAGACCCAAATATCATTAAGAACAAATGCCACTAAGATAGCAAGACCATTTGCTAGAGTTGTCGAAAAAATCACATGATGGCTAAGTCCAAAAAGGATTTTTCGTGTTATAAAATAAAAGATGGTTGTGATAACACCTGCAACTAAATATTTAAAGGCATCATTTTTGAGAAGGGATTTTAAATAGTTCATGATATAAGCATACCAAAAAATGACATAAAAGACGATAGGGAAGTCCAAAAAATGCTTGAAAATAAAAGAGAAGGTACAAAAAGCTGATAATTGTCAAAGAAATTCAAAATATGCTATAATGACTTAGTATTAAGGCGTATAGATAAAGGAGTTAAATGAAATGAAAAAAATTCTTACCTTAGTATTTACTGCAGCAGCTCTGCTTTTTTTAGGAGCATGCTCAAATGACAAAACAAGCCAGGCTGTATCATCAAAAGAAACAACAACAGTTAGTGATAATACAATGGCTACAGAAGTAACGGAGACTTATAAAAAGACACAAGAAATCAATGGTGGTAAGCAGGAGATTTATATTGACGTTACCTATACAGGTGATACCTATCAATCTCTTGTATTACGCTATGAAACCATTTACGAAGGCGATGCTTTAGTGAATTTTCAAACTCAAGGGCGTGAAGCTGTCGAAGCGAATTTCAATGAGCACCTTGATGCCTTGATTCCGGGGGTTAATGCCATCAAAGATTTAGAAGGTGTTGACGTGACATCGACAGTTGATGAAAACTTCATTTGGAAATTGTCAGTCAGTTTAGACCCTAATGTTGTTAACTTTGAAGACCTTGCAACAAAAGGCGATAACTTTGCTTACTTGGCAAAAATTGAAAAGATGCCACCAAGTCAGTTGATTGCAGGTTTTAACATCATTGGATTTGAAAAAATAACGCAGTAAAGTGTAAAAAGCAACGGTAAAGGTTGCTTTTTAATTTGTTTTTATGATAGAATATTCAAGTTGCTTAGCAACCCTTGGTGCTTAGTTCTTCTTTCGCCAAGCATATTACACGCGGTTTAGCCGCTAAAGAGGAGAAATTTATGTCAAAATATACTGTTCGTGATTACGTGCAAATTGCTTTGGTTGCTGCCATTTATGTGGTCTTAACCATCACCCCACCGCTCAATGCCATTTCTTACGGTGCTTATCAGTTCCGCATTTCTGAAATGTTGAACTTCCTTGCTTTTTATAATCGTAAGTATATTTGGTCGTTGACAATTGGTTGTATGATTGCAAATTTCTTTAGCTTTGGTATGATTGATGTTGTGGTAGGTGGGCTATCTACCCTAGTTTTTGTCACTTTGGGTGTTATTCTACTAGAGCGATTTAAAGGTCAAGACGTGTTTGGTGGTCTATTTGATAAGGCTCACTTTTACTTTGCCTTCTTTTTTGCGGCTAGTATGTTTACTGTAGCCGCAGAGTTAGCAATCATTGCTGAATTACCATTTTTCTGGACTTGGTTTACCACAGCAGTGGGAGAATTAGCTTCTCTCTTAGTTGGAGCAGTAGTGATTAAAAAAATAGCAGAGCGTATTGATTTAACAAACTAAAAAGATTTGGAGAAGCTTCTCCAAATCTTTTTACTTACTCTTATTTTTGATGTAATCTAATTTTTCTTGTCTGCTTTTACGTTTTTTGAACAAGGCTTCCGCAGACATTGCTTCTTGTTTACTCGGAAAGGTTTCTTGGTAAATGAGTTTGACTGGCAAGCGAGGCTTGGTGTACTTGGCTCCTTTACCGGCATTATGAGCTTTTAATCGCTTTTCGACATCTGTGGTATATCCTGTATAGAGCGTTCCATCGGCGCATTCTAGGACATACATATAGGCTTCCTTGTCAGCTTTTGGCTCTGCCTTTTTTCCAAAATAAATCTCAAAAATCTCATCGGTATAGTCGCCATTTTCTTTGTGAACAAAGAGTGGAGGTAGGATTTTTAGTCCGTCTGTTGAACCATCTTTAATGGCTTCAATGAGGAGCATATTTGCGTCTTTTCCTTCCTTAGGATAGACAAACTGTACTCGCTTGGGGGCAAGGTTATAGCGACGCAGGGTATCAATGATATCCAAGAAGCGGTCGGGACGGTGTACCATGGCAAGGCGACCATTGGATTTAAGGGCGTGACGAGCTACCTCGCAAATCTCTTCTAGATTAGTTGTGATTTCGTGGCGAGCAAGGAGATAATGCTCAGAAATATTCTTTTTGGAGGTTTCAGTTGCCTTGAAGTAAGGTGGATTGCAGAGGATAAGGTCAACTTGGCTACGCGGTACATGGTCTAGAAGATGTTTCAAATCATCGTTAATCATCGTCACCTGATCTTCTAGCTGGTTCAGCTGAATCGAACGCTCTGCCATGTCAGCCAAACGAGGCTGTAATTCAACAAGTTTAATCGGTGCCTTGGTTTTTGTGCTGGCAAAGAGTCCCACGGCACCATTGCCAGAGCAGAGGTCAACAATCAGTCCTTTTTTAGGGATTTTTGGGAAGCGAGAAAGCAGAACGCTGTCGATAGAGTAACTAAAGACAGCCTTGTTTTGAATAATTTTGACATCAGTTGAGAAGAGCTGGTCAATGCGCTCTCCGTCTTTTAAAATCTTAGTAGTCATACTTAACATTATAGCAAAAATTTGGTAAAATATACCATTAGATGACGTAAAGGAAAGGACAATCATACATGTTTTACGCTTACCTTCGTGGGCTAGTCATGTTTTTGCTTTGGGTAGCAAATGGCAATGCACACTTTCATAATACCGAAAAAATCCTAAGTGAAGATGAGAATTATATCTTAGTGGCACCCCATCGCACTTTTTGGGACCCTGTTTATATGGCTTTTGCGGCGAGACCTAAGAAATTTATTTTTATGGCTAAAAAAGAACTGTTCAGTAATCGGATGTTTGGCTGGTGGATTCGTATGTGCGGTGCTTTTCCGATTGACCGTGATAATCCTGGGCAAGAAGCTTTGCGCTATCCAATCAACACCTTGAAAAAAGGTGATAGAAGTCTGGTCATGTTTCCAAGTGGAAGTCGTCATTCTTCAGATGTTAAAGGCGGTGTCGCTGTGATTGCTAAAATGGCTAAGGTCAAAATCATGCCAGCTGCTTATCAAGGACCTCTGAAATTTGGTGACTTTCTAAAAGGTGAGCGCGTGGATATGAACTTTGGTAATGCCATTGATATTTCAGATATCAAAAAGATGAATGATGAAGGGATTGCAGAAGTTGCGAATCGTATTCAGTCTGAATTTGACCGCTTAGACGCTGAAAATGCTAGCTATTCTAATGGTAAGCGCGTGAACCCATTAACTTACCTCATCCGTATCCCAGCAGGCGTCATTGCTTTTGTGCTGGTTCTTCTAACCGTTATCTTTAGCTATCTCGCTAGCTTTGTTTACAAACCTTGGGAGAAAAAGAACTAAGCTACACTCAGTGAGTATCTCTTTCAAAATATAAAGGAAAATCTTCTAGTTTTAGGAGATTTTTTTATTTATTTTCGAATAATAAGGTAAGGAGGCTGTTATGCGAGACAAAAGTGTCAGTGTCATTGTTGGTTTGTTGCTGCTGGTCATTCTATCTTATCTAATAATCGCGCAGTTGGGGACGATGGTGTTGCTACCTTCTCTGACTCCAAATGTGGTATTAACTTAGGAGGGATTATGGAAACAATCATTGAAAAGGTAAGAGAACACGCTATTCTCTCTGGTGTGGGTGGAGGCTTGCTCATTTTGGTGTGTATCATTGGGTTTCTGATGTTGAAACCAAAGGAGGAAGCGCCAGCCTTTCCAGTCGTAGAAGAAGTCACACAAGTGGTCACAGAAAAGGAAGAGGAGAGTAGCTCTGCCTTTTCTCAGGAAAGTGAAAAAATCCTTGTCGATGTCAAAGGTGCTGTCGTATCTGAAGGAGTCTATGAATTGTCGCTGGGAGACCGTGTGCGTGATGCGATTGAACTGGCAGGTGGTCTGTCTCCTCAAGCTGATAAGCAGTCGGTCAATTTTGCGCAGAAACTAACTGATGAAGCTGTTGTTTATGTGGCCAAGATTGGCGAAGTTGAACACTCAGCACCTGCAGTTGCTGGGGACCCACAGGCAGCGTCTGGCAAAGTCAATATCAATAAAGCGACCGCGGCAGAATTAACAACTGTCTCTGGTATTGGTGAAAAGAGGGCTCAAGATATTATCGCTTATCGTGAAGAGCACGGGAAATTTTCTAGTCTTGATGACTTGACCAATGTTTCTGGTATTGGTGCTAAGACTCTTGAAAAGCTGAAATCGGAGCTGACCATTGATTAGGCGCCTCCCTCTTCCAGCTATCTATCTCGCCTTTCTACTGGTGTGGCTTTATTTTGCTATCGTCTCTGGTGAAAAGCTGGCGCTGTTGGGTTTGGTATGCTTATTGGTATGTTGCTTTCGGTTTTATCCTTTGAAAAAAGTGGGGCAGTTGCTCCTTATCCTAACTCTCTTTGCTTCATATATCAGTTATCAAGAATGGCTACAGACTATAAAAGCCGATAGCGCTCCGCAGACGATTCAGAGGATACAGGTACTTCCAGATACCATTTCTGTAAATGGCGATAAGCTGTCTTTTAGAGGTCATTGGGATAATCAGACCTACCAAGCCTTTTACAAACTGACTTCTGAAAAGGAGCAGCGCTTTTTCAAAACATTAACTCAGAGTGTCGTTTTGGATATAGAGGCTGAATTGACAGAACCAGAGGGACAACGAAATTTCAAAGGATTTGACTACTCGACTTATTTAAAAAGTCAGGGAATTTATCGCTTAGTACAGATTGATACGATTAAAACAGTTCATAAGGCGAAGCGGTTAAGTTTGTTTGAAATCATCAGGGGATGGCGACGAAAGGCTCTGGTGCATATCTATGACCATTTTCCGTCCCCAATGAAACATTACATGACTGGTCTTCTTTTTGGACATCTTAGTAAGGAATTTGAGGAAATGAGTGATCTCTATAGCAGTCTTGGGATTATTCATCTTTTTGCCTTATCTGGTATGCAAGTCGGCTTTTTTGCGGGCGCTTTTCGTTATCTCTTTTTATGGCTGGGACTACGAAAGGACTGGGTTGATTGGCTGACGGTTCCTTTTTCGCTAGTCTATGCAGGCATGACAGGTTTTTCAGTTTCTGTTATTCGTAGCCTAATTCAGCTTAATCTATCTAGCTTAGGATTTAGAGGGCTTGACAATTTTGCGGCTACCGTTATGGTGATGTTTCTCATCATGCCAAATTTTTTATTGACCACAGGTGGTGTTCTAAGTTTCGCCTATTCTTTTATTCTAGCCATGACAGATTTTAAGGAAATGAAGCACCCGCGCTTAGCTGAGATGCTGACCATTAATCTTGGCATTTTACCGCTATTGATGTGGTATTTTGCCAGTTTTCAACCTCTCGCCATCTTGCTGACAGCGGTAGTTTCGATTGCTTTTGATAGCTTGATTTTACCCTTGCTGAGCCTAATATTCATCTGCTCGCCCTTGGTTAGGATTGACTTTGTTAATTTTCTCTTTGTATTTTTGGAAAAAGGGCTGACGCTGATTGGACAGTTTTTTAACAGACCAGTTATTTTTGGCAGTCCTAGTTTAATTGTCTTAGTGCTCGTCTTAGTCTGTCTAGGCTTGCTGTACGATGTTCTCCGTTGTAAGAAATGGGCTATAGGACTGAGTCTCATGGTAGCTCTGCTATTTATCATCACCAAACACCCTATTGAAAATGAAGTGACGGTTGTTGATATTGGTCAGGGGGACAGTATTTTTCTACGCGATATGACTGGGAAGACTTTGCTGATTGATGTTGGTGGCAAGGCTGATTTTGCGCCTAAGGAGGCTTGGAGAAAGGGAAAAAGTGATGCCAATGCGGAGCGGACCCTAATTCCATATTTGAAAAGCCGTGGGGTTCATCAGATTGATCAGCTTTTATTGACCCATACCGACACAGACCATATTGGAGATATGGAAGTAGTTGCTAAAGCTTTTTCTATTGGAGAAATTATTGTCAGTCAGGGGAGTTTGACTGTTCCTAGTTTTGTGGAGAGACTGAAAGCCTTACATGTTCCTGTTAAGGCGATGGCTGCTGGTGATAAAATTTCCATCATGGGAAGTCAGCTACAAGTGCTTTACCCAGCTACCGTTGGAAATGGTGAAAATAATGATTCCTTGGTCTTGTATGGAAAACTCTTGGACAAACGATTTTTATTTACAGGAGACCTTGAAGAGGGGGAGCTAGACTTGATTAAAAGGTACCCAAACTTACCTGTTGATATTTTAAAAGCAGGGCACCATGGCTCAAAAGGATCATCCTATCCTGAATTTTTAAACCACATTGGAGCGGAAGTAGCGCTTGTCTCTGCTGGTAAAAATAACCGGTACAAACACCCTCATCAAGAAACCTTAGAACGATTTAAAAAAGAAAATATGACAGTCTATCGCACAGACCAACAAGGTGCCATCCGTTTCCACGGTTGGCAGAAGTGGCAAGTCGAGACAGTGAGGTGAGAAAATGCCCCCCAAAAGCATGACATCAGACCCGATGTTGTGCTTTTTTCTGTTTAGTGAAATTATCCAGTAGATCGTTTCAGCCTGCATTTAGAAATCAAAAGGAGAAGTAATTCGCTTGATAAGAATAGATTTTTGGGAGAACTACTGAGAAAGAAACTCAAGTAATTTTGTTACAGAATGTAGACAAGACTATTTCGTTCAATAGGAATAATCCTCGAGGCTCTGCAGATTTTTTTATTAAGTTCCTATTTTTACGAGCGATAGCGAGCAAAAAAAGATACTTCCGCGTGATAAAAGTGTCAGAAATCGCTAAAATTCAATATTTCTGACACTCGGAATATTTGAGACTAATTGAACACGCCTACAATGCTATGAATTTAGACTCACTTTCCTAGATACTTACGGCATCTTCGTCAAGCTCCCTAAAATTTTTTGCATTGCTTAACAGCTTTGTATCTTAAATTAGGATCAAATATTAGTCATGTTCAAATAGTCCAGTGGACTATTTGAGGTTGGAAATAAAATAGGCTACAGCCTGTGTCAAATACCCGTAGGAAGTCTGCTTGTGTCTGTTAAAACTGTCCAGTGGACAGTTTTAAGTTTGATCTTAGAAATTAGAAAGCGAGAAAAGATACAAAGGAAAGTATCAAAAAAACTTTTTCTTCAATCTAGAACAAAACGTCATTTTTGTTAAGTATTACGCGATACAACTCCAGTGATTTTGTTAGAATTGTTTAAATAATAATAGGATTGACAATATTCTGAAAATTAATTAATATGTTAGATATTAATGAGAAAAGGAGTGTTGGATGATAGAAAAATTATAAGTGATAGGGAGAAGTACATTAGGCTTTGTTTTTGATATCATTGTCAAAATTGAAGGCAGTGTTACTAGGAGAGTTCGTTCCACTCTTAAAAAAGGACGACATCAATTATTAAGGAGAAACGATGGAAAAGAGAAAACGAAAAAGAGAAGGCTTACTCCTGCTATCGTCAGCTGTGCTATTGGCTTGGACCTTGTCCAGTCAATCTGTTTATGCTTCCGAGTTTGTTCAGCCTCAGGTTGAACACACAAGTGTTGGAGTAGCAGAAGTAACAACAGTTGAGATTGGTCAACCTATTCTAGAGGAGACAAGCAGAGCAAGTGAAGATAGCCCAGCTATTTCAGGGGAGACGCTTTCTACAGAAGCAAGTATCTCAGTGGCTACCGAGGAAAAAGTAGCAGCTAGTGAACCAGTAGCTGAAGACAAGACTGACATGGATACCACAGAAACGGTTACAGACACGGTGGTGTCATTGTCGGTAGAACAACCCTTGTCAAAGAAGAGCAATGCTATTGTCAATACGCAACCTCTTTGGGATTCTAATATTAAGGGTCAGGGAATGGTTGTTGCGGTCATTGACACTGGCTTAGATGTGGACCATGATGTCTTACACATCAGTGATATGACCAAGGCGAAGTATCAGAAACCAGAAGATATTGAACGTGCCAAACAGGAAGCAGGTATTGGTTACGGGAAATGGTACAGTGATAAAGTTGTCTTTGGTTACAACTATGCAGATTCAAATGATATCTTAAAACAAAAAGATGTCGAGTCTCACGGCATGCACGTGGCTGGTATTGCAGTTGGAAATCCTACCAAATCTCATAGTAGTGGGGATTACATTTACGGTGTTGCACCAGAAGCACAGCTAATGTTCATGCGCGTGTTTTCTGATAAAACAGGTGGTGGTACTAGTCCCTTCTTATATGCGCGTGCTATTGAAGATGCCATCAAACTTGGTGCCGATACCATTAACCTGAGCCTAGGTTCTGCTAATGGTATCTTAAACGATTGAAGCTGCTATCAAAAAAGCAAACGAAGCTGGGATTACCGTTGTTATCGCAGGAGGAAATGACACGGCATTTGGTGAGGGACATGCCAATCCAGACGCTGATAAACCTGACTATGGTCTAGTTGGTGACCCTTCTGCTGCTAGAGATAGTCTCTCAGTGGCTTCATATAATAACACTCATGTCACCAATGAAGTGCTAACGATTAATGGGGCAGAGACGACAGAGGTAGTATTTTCACGCCCTAACCTCGAAACGCCAGCATTTGATGCCACGAAACATTACAACTATGTCTTTGTTGGAAAAGGCACAGAGAACGATTTTGCAACTTCAGGTGATGTAACTGGAAAAATTGTTGTCATTGAGCGTGGTGATATTACATTTGGTGCTAAAGTTGAAAATGCTCAACGCCATCAAGCAGCAGGTGTCATTATTTTCAATAATACAGATGGTGACGCTCATTCCGTCCGCATGACACTGACTGAGGAAGCGACCAAAATTCCATCCCTATTTATTGATCGTAAATCAGGACAATTATTGGTTTCCAATGCAGCTGATGGCAAGTATACCATTACAGTAGATGGGAAATATCGTCTAGAAAGCAATCCCAAAGCTAATCGCATGTCAGATTTCTCAAGTTGGGGACTAACAGCGGATGGTGAATTAAAACCGGATATCACAGCTCCAGGTGGCGATATTTTTTCTTCCATTAATGATAATAAATATGGCACGATGGGCGGAACAAGTATGGCAGCCCCTCATGTTGCAGGCTTGTCTGTTTTAGTGAAGCAAGTATTGGCAGAGCGTTTCCCTAACATCAAAGGAAAAGAGTTGTCTACTCTCATTAAGCACCTATTAATGAGTACAGCTGTTCCTCATATCAATGATGAGACGAAAGCGCACACTTCTCCACGCCAACAAGGTGCAGGGATTGCCAATGTTTCAAAAGCAGCGCATTCAGATTTTTACCTTACAGGCGATGAAGGCTTGAGCAGCATTTCTTTGGGAAATGTTGGTGAAACCTTTACTTTCAATGTTACCATCCATAATTTGTCTGACCAAGAAAAGGTTGTCAAATATGTTACCGATGTTAATACTGATCAAGTGGAGAACGGTAAGGTAACCCTTAAACCTCGAAAATTGGCTGAATTTGCAGGTGAAACCATCACTGTTTCGGCTAAAGGGAGTGTGACAGTTCCTATTTCAGTGAACACAGCTCAGTTTACCAAAGAATTGACTGAGTTAATGACCAATGGTTACTATCTTGAAGGATTTGTCCGCTTTTTGAATACGGAAGATGATGGCGAATTGGTCAGTCTTCCTTATGTCGGCTTTAAAGGAAAATTCCAAGATTTAGCCATTATTGAAAAGCCTGTTTATGATTATAAACCAGGTGAAAACCCATTCTACACTGATTTGACTAAGGTTACATCTTATACACAGGAAGAGGATTCTCATTACACAGCAGTCTTAATCGGTGAAAAAGAATTTAACCATTTGACCAATTCTTACACAGACACCTTAGGTTTAACAGCTGGTGCCTTTAAAGATGAGAACGGGAACTATGTCATTCGTCGTGATGCTGATGGAAATCCTATTATTGCCATTTCACCAAATGGTGACGGTAACCGAGATGCTCTTGCTTTCCGTGGAACCTTTTTAAGAAATTATAAAGAGCTCCGCATTGCCATTTACAAAGCCGAAGATACAGCATTTGAAACGCCATTGTGGATTAGTGATAAGGCGTCAGGCGATAAAAACTACTATAGTAGCAACCCATCTAATCCTAAGTCAACACTTATTGATACCAGTGAGTGGGCCGGTAGAGATTCAGAAGGGAAATTGTTACCTGATGGTAAATACAAATATGTGGTTGAACACTATTCTGTTGTACCGGGGGCACAAAAACAACGCCTAGTATTTGATGTGGTCTTGGATACCTCAACACCAGTTGTTGTGACTGGTGTTTATGATGAAGCAACACGTCGCTTTAAACCTCGTGCAACTAAGGAAGAGGGAGTGGGTGTTTATCGTGAACAAATGTATTATGTGTTAGATAAATTTTATATTGGAGATGAAGCCTTTGATGATTCATTCTTCATCACAGATCCAACTCGTAAAGAATACATCAAGAAAAATGCTGACGGAACTTACACGATACCAGAAAAAGATTTATATGATAGACCAATTTCTGATGAAAACATTTGGTTTATGGTAGAAGATTTTGCTGGAAATACCATGCGTACAAACCTTGCAGAATTTAAAATGATTGGTAATACTTCTGGCGTGGTTAACGTTAGACTGATGGATAATAAACTGAATATGTCCCTAGACATGCTAGGCTACCGTTACAGCATTAAAGATGAAGCTGGAAATGTTGTGACAGATAGCACATCTGTCGGAAGAAATCTACACATTTTACCATTTGGAACCTATACAGTTGAACTCATTTTATTTGATGAAGAATATGCTAAATTATTGGATAATGAAACGGTCAAAACGATTGTGGTTGATGAAAACCATACCGAACTTGCTGTTGATTTTGCCACTAAATTAGTGTTGTACAGTACTTTAACTGTTGACTTTGATACAGAATTACCAGCTGGTGTGCAGGTTTATGCTATTGATTCAAATGGCAACCGTACGGTGCTAACCAAAGGACGCTACATCACGGATGTTTTTGAAAAACGTCTGGTGTACAATGAAAAATACACCATTGTTGTCGAAACGCCTAAAGGCTACTTTGTCGCTGGAGAAGATATGACCGCAGATATGGTAGAAAATCATGTGGTGAAAGTCTTGTCGCTTTGGGCTAAAGGGGATATTGAGCAGGATGGTAAAGCTCTAGAATTAGAAACTAAGCCAGAAATCGATCTTACAGCAGACCCTGACCAAGATGGCTTCACAACTGAGGAAGAATTGAAAGGTCAAAGCGATCCATTTGATGGGACTTCGGTACCAGAAGTGAGTGAAACAGGTGCCGGAGTCACAGCTGACGCCAAACCCGAAATTGACCTTGCATCAGACACCGACCAAGATGGTTTCACAACCGAGGAAGAATTAAAAGGTCAAAGCGATCCATTTGATACGACTTCAGTGCCATTTATTTGGGAGACAGGAACAGGGGTTACGGCTTCTGAGAAACCAATCATTAGTTTTGAAACTGAGAAAAAAGGTCACCTAGAATATCAGCCATTATCAGTGTCAAATACAAAAGATGAGGCGCCTGCTGATGTCGAAACAGTGTCACATACCCCAATGAGTGAGAAATCTTTAAATCAATTTTCTAAATCATTGACTAAAGAAGCGTTACCAAAAACAGGTCAAACCGACTCATTCTTGACAATCTTATGTGGAACAATGGTTATCATCTCAGCTATGGTAGTTATTAAACTTAAGTCAAAAAATGACTAATCTTTAGAAAATATCATCATTTAAAAAACGAGTAAATCCAATAAGGACTACTCGTTTTTTTTTTATTTAAATGAGTATTAATATAAATAACTATAGCAGGGTCAATAACTAACATGATATTGGAAAAATGACAGTCAAAATGTATAAAATAATCAGTCCTACCTCAAATTCTTTTGTGCGTTTGTCTGGTAAAAATAATTATGCTATTGATTTGTTTGTTCGCTTTTTGTATAATGTAACCGTATTAACTATTTGGAGGAAATAAAATGTTCGGAAAAAGAGCGATTCGAGATAATGCCCAACGCTTTTCGATTAAAAAGTACAGCATTGGTGTTGTCTCTGTCCTTTTAGGATTAGCTTTCCTAGGCGGAACAGTTGTTCAAGCAGAGGAGTCAGCCAATTTAGGAAGCCAGCTTGTACAGCCTAGTGATAACACCTCTCTACAAGGTTTGGAAGAAGCTCAACCTGTTTCTGTGGTGCCAGATTCTAATGCGGTATCAGATAGTATTTCTACAGAGGTAGCTCCAGAAACGCTCACTACCCCAGCCCCTGTTGCAGAAGCAGAAGTTAGTCAATCATCAGTTGTTAGCGTAGAAGACTATCAAAAAATGACAGCTAACAAGCAAGAGGTTACTGTCGAGGGCTATATTACAGGGTCTTTAAAATTAGGAAATGCCTATGGCAGTGAGTACTCCAACCTAGCTCTTGGTGCAACCAAAGACGCAGCAGCTAAAGATACGATTCCTGTTCAATTAGTCGGTAAGTCAGATGTTAGAAAAGCCTATAATGTCAAGGATAACCCTCAGTACATCGGTAAGAAGGCAAGAGTAACAGGAATTTCAGAAAACTATTTTAATAAAATTGGTATAAAATCTACGAGCAAGATTGAAATTATTGAAGATGATAGTATTTCTGAGGAAACAAAACCTGTTGAAACCCCAGCACCACTAGAACCAGCGAGTCCAGACCTTACCCCAATTGCTCATTTGAGAACATCTGAACAGGGGAAAGAATATAGCTTTGCAGGAAAAGTTATCAGTCCTATCAATGCTTGGGGCGGTCAAGGCTTTTACGTTCAAGATAAGTCTGGCGCAGGCATTTATGTTTATCCGAAAAAAGACTTATCCTTAAAACAAGGTGATGTTGTTGAACTAAGCGGAAAATTATCGCAATACGGCAGCGAGTTACAAGTTGTTGACATCACAGCAAGTAAAAAAATTGCAGACGACATTAACACGCCACTGACTACCTTAACCATTCCCACATTGAGTGCTGACAAACAGTCTACGCTAGTCAAATTAGAGAATGTCAAAGTTGGAACGATTTCAAGTGATTCCTTTGATAATGCGACTTTTGATGTCACTGATAAAGATGGTAATGTTGTGTCTATCCGTCTTGACAGTCGTTCTGGCATTACAGCAACTACTCTAAAAGAAAAAATCACTACCAATGATGAGATTAATGTCACAGGCATTTTATCTAGTTTTAAAGAAGCTAATCAAGTAAAACCTTTCTCTCTTGGACATTTTGAAATTGTGAAAAAAGCAGAAGCAATTCCAGCTGTTGAAGCAAGAGTTTCTGATATTCAGGGGGAAGGCCATGTCTCTCCACTGGTAGGCAAAGCAGTCACTGTTAAAGATGTCGTTGTTACCTATGTTGAAAAAGATAATAAATTCTATGTGCAGGATTTAGTCTCTGATGATAACGTGAAAACTTCTGATGCTATCGCTGTCTTTTTGCCAAAACACAAGGTCAAAGTTGGTGATAAATTGGAAATTACTGGTGAAGTTGAAGAATATTTAGGAGACGGCTATTCAGATAAATCCGAAACAGACCTTACCGTTACTCAAATCAAAGCTAAAAAAGCAACAGTTGTAGGGACAGCAGAAGTGCCAAAATCAGTTGTTTTGGGAGTAGATCGTGTGGCTCCGACAAAGGTCATTGATGACGATGCCTTCAAAGACTTTGATCCAGAAAATGATGCCCTTGATTTCTGGGAATCGCTAGAAGGACAGTTGGTTACAGTCAAAGGAGCAAGAGTCTTAGGCCCACAAAGATATGGTGAAATCTATGTCGTACCAGGAAATGACACCACTAAGAAAAATAATTCTGGTGGTATCACCTTGCAAACACTAACTATAAATTATTAGTTGATAATAAGGCCTTGGATTCTCATCAAGATGGCGGATTGAAACCTGAAGTTAGTCGCATTGTTAAAGACCCTGAAAAATTAATGATTGCTTCTTACAATATTGAAAACTTCTCTGCCAATAAAAAAGGCACCAAAGATGAAAAAGTAGCAAGGATTGCAAAATCGTTTGTCTCTGACTTGCATTCACCAGACATTATTACTTTAATTGAAGTTCAAGATAATAACGGAGAAACCAATGACGGTACGACAGATGCGACGAAATCTGCACAACGTTTGATTGATGCCATTGCGGCTTTAGGCGGCCCAGCTTACAAGTACATTGACTTTGCACCTGAAAATAATGCCGATGGTGGGGCACCTGGTGGTAACATTAGAACAGGGTTCTTGTACAATTCTGAAAGAGTTAAATTATCTGATAAACCAGTAGCCCAGCCAAATGAATCAGCAACTTGGGAAAATGGGGAGCTGAAATACAGTGTCGCAAGACTCAACCCAACAAGTCCTGTATGGGAAGGCACACGAAAAGTTCCAGTAGCTGAATTTGAATTTAATGGTGAAAAAGTTGTTCTGCTAGGGCTTCACTTAAATTCTAAACGTGGTGATATGGGCGTCTTTGGCAAGATTCAACCACCACAGTTCAAGTCAGAAGCCAAACGTCATCAGATGGCAGAAGACATTAAAGCATTTGTCGAAACTGGGTTTTCTCAAAATGAACGAGCGAATATCGTTATCCTAGGTGATTATAACGATTATGAGTTCACTAAGACTCTGTCTATCATTGAATCAGCAGGACTAAGAAATCTCGTCAAAAATCATGAAGAATCAGATAGATATTCTTACTTCCATCAAGGAAATAATCAAACTTTGGACCAAGCTATGATTTCAGGCCACCTAGCTGATAATTATGAGTTTGATATGGTTCATGTGAATGCTGCCTTTATGGAAGAACATGGCAGAGCTTCGGATCATGACCCATTATTGCTACAAATTGACATCAGAAAAGTCAATGAAGTGCCAAAAGATTTTCCAACAGTGGATAAGAAACCTGAATTGACATTGCCATTATCTTTGACACCTAAAAACGAGAAAGCTAATACTCCTCGTACGCAAACAGAGGTGAAACCATCACCAGTTACGAAAGAAGGGCAACAAACAGCAAGTGGAGCGAAACAAGATATCTTTAACGATTCAAAAGCAGAAAGCCTACCAGCGACATCAGATTCTGACACTCAATTGATAACAGTCATGGGTGGAGGACTTATCTTGTTGAGCAGTCTTGCAATTGCAAGCCATAAACGTAAAGAATACTAAGCAGTTTCTAAGAAACACTATTTGTGTATCTGATGGTAGCATAACTAAAGAGACCAAATTCTAAATCAAGAATAAGGTCTCTTTTTTATGTTTGTGAGAGATTAATTGTTTAGATCTGTCAACATTTGAGTTGTGGCTTTGGACTTTTATTGGTCTGCACCTGCTTTTTCCAATAGAAAATGAGGAATAAAAAGACTTGCTATGATACTAGCCAAACCAAACCAAGTGATAATAGCCATGATCCACGTTCCAGGAGAAAAAATAAATTGCCCAAAGAGGATAGCCAAAACACCACCCCAAAACGTTAGAGCGTGCATAGTATTATCTTTAATAATAACGATATCACTATTTGAGACAGAAATTCTAGATTTTTTACTGCCACGAACGGTGAGCAAACTTTCAGAAGTAGGAAGACTCAAGTCAACCTCCTCATTTTCCATAATACGAGCAACAGTTTTCCCATTCAGTTTCAGGTAAATAGGAGCAAAGGCGCGAATATACTTCGTACGACGTTTAATGGTAATAGACATGATAAACCTTTCGAGATTACTTTTCCTTATTATAGCGTGAAACGAAAAGGAGGGCAAGGAAGAGGGTGACGTCGTGAGGAGGCATGAGAAATTTAGTGCGTAAATTTTTAGAAGAATTCTTCATTGTATACTTTGCGGAGTACGCTATTTTTGCTTTTTATATGTTACAATGAGGGATAACGAAACAGGAAGTACTTAACAGGATAATAGATGATTATTTGCTTTGTACGAGGTGACTGATGAACACACATTTAAAGAAATATTTAGAAATCTATGAAAAATTTCCTTTAAATGCTTATTTTTCCAAAGAGCAAAGGAAAGTTCGTCACAAGATGATGACTAGTTGGGAAAAGGAAGCAGTAGACGAGTATCCAAGTTTAGACGAGCTGATGGATTTTGTGACTCAGTATAAAAACAACATTCACATTACGCCACAGTTTTTTCAAAAATTTCAATCTGTGTGGAGAGAAGATTTTAACCATGGCTATCAGTTTTCTGAATTTTTATTGGAAATGGATTTAGAGGAATTGATATGGAAATTTGACCTTTCATCTATGCATTTGGCAAATCAAGTCTTAAAACGTCATCAAAATCATGTCAAAGCCTTAAAACTTAAATTAAAATTGTTAGTCCGTTACCACGATTTTTGCTTACACGAACTTACTTGGGGAGTATTAGCAGAAGGAAATAGAGAAGAAGAATTAAACTCAGTAACAGAGATGGAAGAAACGGCTAAGAAACTCAATTTTCAAGCTAAAAACTTTGAAATATTATGCCATAATTGTAAACGGTATTATCCACTCTGGTTTGAATATTTAGAAGAAAAAACTAAATGTGGCTTTAAAGAGTTTTTAGAGCTAAAAGGTGTAGATACCGAGAGTATTTATCTACCTTACATAATGATTTAGAAATGTTAACCTTTGGGATGAATAGTAGGAATAAAAAGTGATTTTTATCCGCAAATGTTTCTTTTTCGAGAGCTTGCCTGAGGTGCGCTTTTTTAACTTTTTATATGTTATAATGGAAGTTAGAAAGCGGATGCGAAATTGGCATTCCTAGAATAGAAATTGGTGATATTGTATGATTAAATTGATAGCAACAGATTTAGACGGTACTTTTTTGACGAAGCAGCATACTTATGATAAGGCTTTATTTGCAAGGGTTTTAGATAAGTGTGAAGAGCAGGGAATATTATTTACGGTGGCTAGCGGTCGTCCGATGCTGAGTGTGCAAAGGTTATTTGCAGATGTTTTGGATAGGATTGCGATTATTGCTGAGAACGGTGGTGTTGTTTCCTACAAGGGTAAAGTGATTTCAGAGCACCTGATGACTTCCGAACAGTACCTGTCTATGGCTGGTCAGCTAGAAGTCCTTGATGACTGTAAGGGCTACTTATTATCAGGGCGTGTAGGGGCATATGCGCCACTAACAATTGATGATGTTTATTTTAATCATGTTTCCAATTATTATGAAAACACTCAGAAAGTACACTTAGCTGAGGTGACAGACGATATTTATAAGCTAACGGCTCAATTTTCGGATGAGTTTATTGCGGAACATAGCAGAGCTTTAACGGAGGCTAATCCTGGTTTGGCGGCTGTTGTCACAGGATTTGGTGGGATGGATATTATCTTAGAAGGCATTACAAAAGCTACTGGACTGTCAGCCTTATGTGAGCGTTTAGAATATACCCCTTCTGATGTGATTGCATTTGGAGATAATTTTAACGACGCAGAGATGTTGTCGTTTGCAGGCACAGCTATTGCTACCGCCAATGCGCGTGAAGGGATTAAAGAAATGGCTGATCAAGTAATTGGTTCTTGTGAAGATGGAGCCGTATTGACTTATTTAGAAGGAATGTTAAAAAATGACTGAGATTAAATTACTAGCCTTAGATATGGATGGCACCCTTTTTACAACTGAAAAAACCATTACTGAGGAAAATAAACAAGCTTTGAAAAAGGCACAAGAAATGGGGGTCCAGGTTGTGATTACCACAGGTCGTCCTTTAAAAGCGATTTCTTATGTTTTAGATGAGCTGAATCTTAACAATGCAGAAAATTATAGCATCACCTTTAATGGTGGACTCGTTCAGCGTAATAATGGAGAGATTTTGGATGCCAGTGCTCTATCTTTTGATGAGTTAGACATCATCTATTCAACTTTGGAACCCCTCAGTTTACCGATGGATGTCATTAGTGATGGGACAGTATATAGCATTCCTAGTCATGGAGTGCATTCCCAATATTATCAGGCAAATCCGATGCTTACCTTTGTGGAGTTGGACACGCTTAATGACTTACCAAGAGATATTAGTTATAATAAAGTAGTCGTTGTGACAGAGGCTGACTTTTTAGATACTCAGATTCCTAAAATTCCTTCAGAGTTGCATAAGGCTTTTGAGATTTTTAAATCACGTGAGATTATTCTTGAAATTATGCCTAAAGGTATTCATAAAGCAGTTGGGCTTGAGATTTTGACAAAGCATTTAGGGTTAAAGGCGGAGCAGGTGATGGCAGTGGGGGATGAAGAAAACGATGTCACCATGCTAAAATGGGCTGGTTTAGGCGTTGCTATGGCGAATGGCTCTGCTATTGCTAAAGAAAGTGCTAAGGCGGTCACAACGAAAACGAATGACCAATCAGGAGTCGCTGAAGCGGTCGAAAAATATATCGTGAATGGAGAATGACATGGGCTTATTTGATAAGTTATTTGGAAACAAAGAAGAAAAAGCTGTCGAGGAAGTGGCAGAGGTAGCGAGTGAAGAAGTTGTCAATGCTGATAATGACCAGCAAGATGAATTAGTAATTGAGGAAACATCAGAAGAAGTCTCTGAAGAAAACATTGAAGTATCAGCTGAGCAAACGCAAGCCGTTGATAATGCCTTTTCATCAGTCATGGCAGATTATTACGCCAAAAAAGCCGCTGCCAAAGCCGCAGCTGAAAAGGGTGAAGAAATTCATTTTGAAGCTATAGAAACGAGACAAGTAGAGCGTGAACCAGAGCCAGTTATAGAAGTTCCAGCTGTTGAAACAACAGAGGAAAAATATAATCGCAGTTTAGAGAAAACACGTACTGGTTTTGGTGCTCGTCTCAATGCCTTTTTGGCAAATTTCCGTCGTGTGGATGAAGACTTTTTTGAAGAATTAGAAGAATTATTGATTTTATCCGATGTTGGGGTTAGCGTTGCAACAAACCTAACTGAGGAGCTCCGCTATGAAGCGAAGTTAGAAAAAGCTAAGAAACCAGAAGAACTCCGTCGTGTCATCATCGAAAAATTGGTGGATATTTACGAAAAAGACGGTAACTTTAACGAGAAAATCAATTTCCAAGATGGTTTGACAGTCATGCTCTTTGTTGGGGTTAATGGCGTCGGCAAGACAACTTCTATTGGTAAACTTGCCCATAAATATAAGTCCGAAGGAAAAAAGGTGATGCTTGTAGCAGCCGATACCTTCCGTGCAGGTGCCGTTGCCCAGCTTGTTGAGTGGGGTCGCCGTGTGGATGTCCCAGTTGTCGTTGGTCCAGAAAAAGCTGATCCTGCCTCAGTTGTTTTTGACGGTATGGAAAAAGCTGTCGCAGAAGGAGTAGATGTCCTCTTGATTGACACTGCTGGTCGCCTACAAAACAAAGATAACCTCATGGCAGAGCTTGAAAAAATTGGTCGTATCATTAAACGTGTTATCCCAGAAGCGCCACATGAAACCCTATTGGCTCTAGATGCTTCAACTGGTCAAAACGCCCTTAGCCAGGCCAAGGAATTTTCAAAAATCACACCATTGACAGGACTTGTCTTAACTAAAATTGACGGAACTGCAAAAGGTGGTGTTGTTCTTGCCATCCGTGAAGAATTAGACATTCCAGTGAAACTCATCGGCTTTGGTGAGAAAATTGATGACATCGGACAATTCAACTCAGAAGACTTTATGACAGGACTTCTAGCAGAAATTCTATAAGAACTAGAAAAAGATTGCTTCGGCAGTCTTTTTTGGCTAAAACAATGAATTTTATAGGAAACAAGAGCTTTGTAACAACTGAAAACATTTACATAAAGATTAGAACAGTCATTTTTTAAAAATTGTGATACAATAGTTAGGTTAAAAATAAGAGTAAGAGGATTTTATGACAAACTTAAGAAATGATATCCGTAACGTAGCCATTATTGCCCACGTTGACCACGGAAAAACAACCCTCGTAGATGAGCTTTTGAAGCAATCACAAACACTTGATGAGCGTAAAGAGCTTGAAGAGCGTGCGATGGACTCAAACGATATTGAGAAAGAGCGCGGTATTACAATCCTTGCCAAAAACACAGCCGTTGCTTATAACGATACTCGTATCAATATCATGGATACCCCAGGACACGCGGACTTCGGTGGTGAAGTTGAACGTATCATGAAAATGGTTGATGGTGTTGTCCTTGTTGTTGACGCTTACGAAGGAACAATGCCACAGACTCGTTTTGTGTTGAAAAAAGCCCTTGAGCAAAACTTGACACCAATCGTTGTTGTTAACAAAATTGATAAACCATCAGCTCGTCCAGCAGAAGTTGTTGATGAAGTGTTGGAACTTTTCATCGAGCTTGGTGCGGATGATGATCAGCTTGAATTCCCAGTAGTGTATGCGTCAGCGATTAATGGAACATCATCACTTTCAGATAACCCAGCTGATCAAGAAAAAACAATGGCACCAATCTTTGATACTATTATTGAGCACATTCCAGCGCCAGTTGACAATTCAGATGAGCCACTTCAATTCCAAGTTTCCCTTCTTGACTACAATGAGTTCGTAGGACGTATCGGTATTGGACGTGTCTTCCGTGGAACGGTCAAAGTTGGTGACCAAGTTACCCTTTCAAAACTTGACGGGACAACTAAAAACTTCCGTGTGACAAAACTTTTCGGTTTCTTTGGTCTTGAGCGTAAAGAAATTCAAGAAGCTAAAGCTGGTGATTTGATTGCTGTTTCTGGTATGGAAGATATCTTCGTTGGAGAAACTGTAACACCAACAGATGCAATCGAGCCACTTCCAGTTCTTCGTATTGATGAACCAACGCTTCAAATGACTTTCTTGGCAAATAACTCACCATTTGCAGGTCGTGAAGGTAAGCACGTGACATCACGTAAAGTTGAAGAGCGTCTCATGGCTGAGCTTCAAACAGACGTTTCTCTCCGTGTTGAAAACACAGAGTCACCAGATAAATGGATCGTATCAGGTCGTGGTGAGCTTCACTTGTCAATTCTTATCGAAACAATGCGTCGTGAAGGCTACGAGCTTCAAGTATCAAAACCAGAAGTTATCATCAAAGAGATTGATGGCGTGAAATGTGAACCATTTGAGCGTGTTCAAATCGATACACCAGAAGAATACCAAGGTTCAATCATCCAGGCCCTTTCAGAGCGTAAAGGTGATATGCTTGATATGCAAATGGTTGGTAATGGACAAACTCGTCTTATCTTCTTGATCCCAGCGCGTGGTTTGATTGGATTCTCGACAGAGTTCTTGTCAATGACACGTGGTTATGGTATCATGAACCACACCTTTGACCAGTACCTTCCATACATTGATGCTGAAATCGGTGGACGTCACCGCGGAGCTTTGGTTTCAATTGACCAAGGTAAAGCAACGACTTACTCAATCATGCGTATCGAAGAACGTGGTACAATCTTTGTCAACCCAGGTACAGAAGTATATGAGGGAATGATCATCGGTGAGAATGCCCGTGAAAATGACTTGACTGTTAACATCACAACTGCAAAACAAATGACTAACGTTCGTTCAGCAACAAAAGACCAAACAGCAGTGATTAAAACACCACGTATCTTGACACTTGAAGAATCTATCGAGTTCCTTGACTACGATGAGTACATGGAAGTAACCCCTGAGTCAATTCGTCTTCGTAAACAAATTCTTAATAAAAACGAACGCGAAAAAGCCAATAAAAAGAAAAAACAAGCTGAATAGTAGCTCTCAGAGTTATAGGTACCAGCTAGAAAGGAATGACAACGAGTTTTCAAGAGCGTCAGTTGTAGCGCTATTAAAGGGGAATGATGGTGATTATTGCTAGGCAGAGATAACTCGTTTAACCTTTGTTATGTTTTATCTGATTATTGCGATATTAATTGTACTTTATTACTTTTTCCGAGCACCTAAAACCATTAAAAATACGCTGAGTATTATCTTAGTCGTTGGTTTAATCGCTCTGTTGCTAGTTTTAGCAAGCATGACCTTTATGAAAATTCTACAATCCCCACCAGAACTTTTCATAGGAATTGGCATGCTAGTGCTAGCCCATCGAACCTTAAAGGATATTAATAATCTTTCAGAAAAATAAAGGCTTTTGTAACTTAGTAGGAGTTCTTACGACAATTATAGAGCCATAAAAAGGCGCTCTTCCGAAAGGATGGGCGCTTTTTAAAATCTCAAGATGATATTAAAAAAAGCCGTGCAGAAATAGCACGACTTGGCGTAATCTAAAAACTTATACTCATTCAAAATCAAAATTAGATTTTTATAGCCTTTATTTTGATGGGTTAGTGAAAGTAAGGGGGTAAACCGTTTCTTTCACCACAGTGGACAGTTCCCATAATATCTACTTTGTCATCTTGGACACTGTAGCCGTATAAGTAGAAAGCGATAATTCTCAACTCTCCTAGTAGCTAAAGCTATAAATCCACAGTTTTGTTGGAGTGCCAGCCGCATGAGAAGACTTTAGAGAAAAGAAAATATTTTTGTATCCATCTAATTTTGATTTTTATAGAGTATTATTTGATAAACATGGCATCACCGAATGAGAAGAAGCGGTACTTTTCATCAACAGCATGTTTATAGGCTTCTAGGACAAATTCTCGTCCTGCGAAGGCAGAAACTAGCATGACAAGTGTTGATTTTGGAAGGTGGAAGTTTGTTGAGAAGGCATCAACAACTTTAAAGTCATAACCTGGTTTAATAAAGATTTTTGTCCATCCTGAATCCGCTTGGACTTTCCCATCGAATTTTTGTCCGATGGTTTCAAGTGTTCGAATGGAAGTGGTTCCAACAGCAACGATACGACCGCCAGCAGCTTTCACTTGATTGATAGTGTCGGCTGCTTCTTGACTGAGGCTATAAAATTCAGAGTGCATGTCATGTTCATCGACATTGTCGACCGAAACTGGTCGGAAGGTTCCTAGCCCAACATGAAGTGTAAGGTAGACTAATTTAACGCCTTTGGCTTGTATTTTTTCTAAAAGCTCGGTTGTAAAGTGGAGACCAGCAGTCGGTGCAGCAGCGGAGCCATTTTCCTTAGCGTAAACCGTCTGGTAACGGTCACGGTCATCTAATTTTTCATGGATATAGGGTGGCAGTGGCATTTCACCTAGACTTTCAAGGATTTCAAGAAAAATCCCTTCATAATGGAATTCAACAATACGCCCACCGTGCTCAAGTTCTTCAACGATAGTAGCGGTCAAACGGCCATCACCAAAACTAATTTTTGCACCCGTTTTAAGGCGTTTAGCAGGTTTAGCTAAAACTTCCCACTGGTCACCTTGGGTGTTTTTAAGTAGTAAAAGTTCCACGTGACCATGAGTATCTGGCTTTTCACCGTATAGGCGAGCTGGGAGGACACGTGTGTTGTTCATCACGAGAGCATCACCAGGGTTAAGTTGGTCAATGATGTGGTCAAAATGACTATCGACCATTGTTTTTTGTTCTCGGTCTAAAACCAAAAGACGAGAACTATCACGTTTTTCAAGAGGTGTCTGAGCAATCAATTCCTCTGGTAAGTAAAAATCAAAATCATTAGTGTTCATAAATTCTCCAATATCAATTCAAAAGATGCCTTTCTATTATACCACGTTGCTAAAAATAATGAAAAGAACTTCTTTGGGTTGACAGTTATAGGTTAATATATTAAAATAAAAACAAGAGTAATTGGTATATACCAAAAAAGGGGGAACAATGGATATTTTTATCGTTAAAACTCAAGAAGAAGGCGGAGCACTTGCTTTTGACTTATTAAAGAAAGCAGTTGATGAAGGCGCAAAGACCTTAGGACTTGCGACGGGCTCAACTCCTTTGGCATTTTATAAGCAAATCAGAGAATCTGACCTTGATTTTTCAGAGATGACCTCAATCAATTTGGATGAATATGTTGGGCTTGATGCTCAAAGTAAGCAGTCCTATCATTATTTTATGGTGGAGGAACTCTTTAATCATAAACCCTTCAAGGCACACCATGTTCCTAACGGGATGGCAACAGACTTGGAGGAGGCGACTAAAGATTACGATCGTTTGATTGAAGAGCATCCTATTGATTTTCAAATTTTAGGAATTGGGCGTAATGGTCACATCGGTTTCAATGAACCAGGCACTGCTTTTACCATCAAGACTCATGTCGTAGATCTTGATGCTTCCACCATTGAAGCTAATGCTCGCTTTTTTGAAGATGAAAGCCAAGTGCCTCGCCAAGCGATTTCAATGGGGATTGCCTCTATTATGTCTGCCAAAAAAATTGTGTTGATGGCCTATGGTTCTGAAAAAGCTGACGCTATTTACAAAATGGTTCACGGGACTGTTACGGAGGACGTACCAGCTAGTGTTCTCCAAAATCATGACAATGTTGTTCTCATTATTGACGAAGCAGCAGCAGAAAAACTAGGTTAGAACTGTTTCGAAAATAATATGGCAAAATGCTTAGGGACAAAGGTCTGATTCCTAAGCGTTTTAATTTATAGACAAATAAAAAACTAGCTTCTTGTGAAACTAGCGTTTGAGTAAATCAATTAGAAAATAGAAAATCGCTGTAAGGATGCTTCCCATCACCATAGCGATAGGAAATGCGAGAAGAGGAGTAACGCTGGCTGTCAGCAACGTCAAGCAAGAGAATACAGTACAGATGGTAAAAGAAACGATTCGTCCGAAGAAGACTAAGTCCTTGAACTTCGTTGCATTTGGATTAATAGCATCGTATGTTTTGAATTTTGGCTCAGTTTTTTTACTGATTGAGACGACCTTATCAGATTGGTCCTGATGCTTTAATGGTGCAGCCATTGTGACTCCTTTCTATTGTGATACTCTTTTGTGCAAATGACAGTAATATTATCATACCATAAAATAGTATCATACTTTGTTACAAAAAGGTTACAAGTGTGACAAGTGTTCATTTGTAGCGGTTTTGTTGAGATAATATGTCCTTTTTAGCTGGGTGACAAGGGCTAAAAACCGTTTTAGTGTTTTGTATAAAAATTCCTAGGCAAATGACTTGTTTTTTGCTAGAATATTATGGTATGGAAAAAATTATTATTACTGCTACGGCAGAGAGTTTAGAGCAGGCCCAAGCTCTTTTGGAGCTAGGTGTTGACCGGATTTATATCGGAGAGATGGCTTATGGCCTTCGTTTGCCAAAAAATCTCTCTTTGGCTGAAATGCGAAAGATTGCGCAGCTTGTCCATGAGAAAGGAAAAGAGCTAACTGTCGCGGTGAATGCTTTAATGCACCAAGCGATGATGGATGCTCTTCCTGAGTACCTAGATTTTCTTGAGGAAATTGGAGTCGACTATATTACTGTTGGTGATGCGGGCGTCTTTTACATTTGTAAACGTGATAATCGTCCGTTTAAAACGATTTATGACGCTTCAACCATGGTGACGTCAAGCCGTCAAATCAATTTCTGGGGCAAAACAGCTGGCGCTTCTGAGGCGGTTCTGGCACGTGAAATTCCAGCAGCAGAGCTTTTTGTGATGGGAGAAAAATTAGAAATTCCAGGAGAAGTTCTCGTTTACGGTGCTAGCATTATCCACCATTCGAAGCGACCGCTTTTGCATAATTACTATAATTTCATCAAGACTGAGGAACGTGTGACTAAGGAGCGTGATTTATTTTTAGCAGAGCCTGGGGATGCGGATTCCCACTACTCAGTCTATGAAGATAATCATGGAACGCATATCTTTGCCAATAATGACCTTGATATGATGACGAAGCTCTTAGAACTTCACGAACATGGTTTTAATCATTGGAAGTTAGATGGTGTTTATTGTCCAGGTGACAATTTTGTTAACATCGCTGAGTACTTTGTCAAAGCGCGTGATTTGATTGCTGCGGGAGAGTTTTCTCAGGATCAAGCCTATGTTTTTGATGAAGCCATTCGTAAATTACACCCTGCGAACCGTGGTCTTAGCACAGGTTTCTATGACTACGAACCGGATCGTGTCAAATAAGATACAATACCATATTCCGAGAGTGAGTTTTTCTATTTCAGGGCTCGGAATGGTCTCTTACTACTCATCACTTTTATCTTGTAAATAGAAGGAAATGTAAACTATGTCAAATGTAAAACGTCGTCCAGAGGTTCTAGCACCTGCTGGGACATTGGAAAAATTGAAAGTCGCTGTTGATTACGGTGCAGATGCTGTTTTTGTTGGGGGACAAGCCTACGGACTACGTAGTCGTGCAGGAAATTTCTCAATGGAAGAAATGCGTGAAGGAATTGACTACGCCCATGCACGCGGTGCCAAGGTCTATGTTGCTGCTAACATGGTAACGCATGAGGGAAATGAAGAAGGAGCGGGAGCTTGGTTCCGTGAGCTTCGCGACATGGGACTTGACGCTGTTATCGTTTCAGACCCAGCTCTTATTGAAATCTGTGCAACTGAATCACCTGGTCTTGAAATCCACTTGTCAACTCAAGCCTCTGCAACCAATGTGGAGACCTTCCATTTTTGGAAAGAATACGGCTTGACACGTGTGGTGTTGGCGCGTGAAGTTTCTATGGAAGAATTGGCAGAAATTCGTCGTCGTACTGACCTTGAAATTGAAGCCTTTGTGCATGGTGCCATGTGTATTTCATACTCAGGTCGTTGTACGCTTTCAAACCACATGTCTGACCGTGATGCCAACCGTGGTGGCTGTTCACAATCTTGCCGCTGGAAATACGACCTTTACGATATGCCATTTGGTAGAGAGCGCAAGAGTATCCAAGGAGAAGTACCAGAAGCCTTTTCAATGTCAGCGGTTGATATGTCAATGATTGACCACATTCCAGATATGATTGAAAACGGTGTTGACAGTCTGAAAATTGAAGGGCGTATGAAATCTATTCACTATGTGTCAACGGTTGCTAACTGTTATAAAGCTGCTGTGGATGCTTATATGGAAAGCCCAGAGAAATTTGAAGCAATCAAACAAGACCTTGTTGACGAAATGTGGAAGGTTGCCCAACGTGAGTTGGCGACAGGTTTCTACTACGGTACTCCTAGCGAAAATGAGCAATTGTTTGGTGCTCGCCGTAAAATTCCACAATATAAATTTGTTGGAGAAGTTGTTGCCTTTAACGAAAGCAATATGACAGCAACGATTCGTCAACGTAACGTTATCATGGAAGGTGACCGTGTTGAGTTTTATGGACCAGGTTTCCGTCATTTTGAATGCTTTATCGAAGATTTGCATGATGATAAAGGAAACAAGATTGACCGTGCGCCAAATCCAATGGAATTGTTGACGATTACAGTTCCGCAAGCTGTTAAACCAGGTGATATGATTCGAGCCTGCAAAGAAGGTCTTATTAACCTTTACCAAGAAGATGGGACTTCAAAGACAGTACGTGCTTAAAAATGCGTTTTAAGATATAAAAAAACTGGCTGAGGAATCAGTCAGTTTTATGCTGTGCTTTGGTAATGTTTTTGGGAACTAGGGTTAGCTTTTGAAGGTCTTCCATTGCAATGATGGTAGAAACCTTGTTAGCTCCATTTTTCAAAATGAGTTTGTCATTGATAGGATCATATTTGCTAACATGACCTGTAAAGCTTTTATCTTGGTAAATGGCATGAAGCGCTAGCTTTTCTTTTTGGGCTTTAACAATGATATGTGCCAGCTGATTTTTTCTAAGATTGATATTGGAAGGTTTGGGACTTGGTTCGATAAATTCTTTGACTTGAAACAAGATTTTTTTGACAATATTTTCCATAGCATTTTCCTCGAAATCTTGATACAATTATTATATCAGAAAATAGTAAAAAAATTTTTAAAAAAGGTTAATTATTTTTTGGCATTACGAATAGTAATGTAGGAAGAGATGAGTTATCTTATTTCCCAAATAACAATTGAAAGGAAGGTTTGGTTCTCGTTGAACCAAACTAGGATGATGTTTTTTATGAAAATGTTGTCCCATGGTATTAAAAATGGCAGATTTTACGTTTGAAATCGAAGAAAAACTTTTGGTGCTTTCAACAGCTGAAAATGGTTGGACAAAAGAGCTTAATCGCGTTAGCTTTAATGGTGCTGAAGCTAAGTGGGATCTCCGTTCTTGGAGCCCTGACCACACGAAGATGGGGAAAGGCATTACGCTAACAAATGAAGAGTTTAAAACCATTTTGGCTGCTTTCAGAAGATAAGTTCTGAAATAATAGCAGAGCAGTATCAAAAAATCGTAGCGATAGACTTTATACTCAACCAAAATCAAAAACGAGCAGTCCAATGGTGGATTTGCTCGTTTTCTTTTTAGGATGGCAATGTCAAATTGGTATTTTGAAAATGATGTTACCAATCTTTTATTTCTTAGTTGGAATTGAAATTTCGATGAGACGTGGTGTATGGATGGTATTGATTTGATCCATACGGCAAATGTCCTGGTCGATTTTTCGACGCATGAAAAAGTCTCTGATTTGTTCAATTTCTTTATCTTGTATAGCACGATGCTTATTGGTGATAAGAAGTTCGTAGTGGCGAGGTGCCTGAGTAAAAATCACATCGGTATTTCCTGCCGAATAGACCTCTACTAAGGTCGCATCGGTATTACGAAGTTGGTTAACAACCAGTTCTGCATGGCTATTTGTTGTGTTAATCAATCTCATAAGCAACCTCCTGATGGCTCTATTATAGCACTATTTTTCTTAAAATAGTGTTTTTTTGTGTCTTTTTTGCCATTCTTGAACGCCCCATTTGTGGCTACCGCGTTTGAGTTTTTCGATGGCTTCGTCAATTGGGAACCAAGAAAGGTGATTAAAGTCTTCCAAGGGTTTTCCAGCGACTTCAAAATGGGTCACTTCGTAGATATAAGCTGGATTGTAGTAGTGGGTGTCGCGGTGGCGTGAGTAAAAATACTCATCTGCTTGTCCGTAGTATTCTCCCACTTCAGCTGTAAATCCAAGTTCTTCAATCAATTCACGTTCAAGGGCAGTCAAATGATTTTCTCCTTCTTCAATTTCTCCACCTGGAAGGAACCAAGCGCCATTTGGTGCCTGAACAAGGATAATATTGTCATGGGTATTATCTGGGATAACAGCATAAACTCCGTAGCGGTTTTGATAGGTAACACCGTCAATCTTGTTGCCAAATGTTGGATTTGTCATGGTAAATCTCCTAGTTTTTCAATTATTATACTAAAAAGATTTTAGGTTGTCATAAGGAAAAGTCTAAAAAATTGTCATATAGATTCTGTATGTGAAATATGCTATAATGAATGATATTTTTTAGGAGGAGTCGGTTTATGGGCGCAATTGTCAATGCCATCTGTATCGTTGTAGGGGCAGGTTTAGGTTTAGTGATTCAAAAGGGATTATCCCAACGTTTTCATGATATTTTGATGAAGGGAATGAGCCTTTGTGTTGTCGTTATCGGAATTCAAGGAGCTATTGAGGCAAGTAATACCATGTTGCTTATTTTAGCATTGTTGTTCGGTGCCCTACTTGGTGAGGCGCTCAACATTGAAAAAGCCATGGAAGACCTCTCTTATAAATTGGAGAAAACGCTGGTAAAAAATCCGAAAGAGTCTCAGTTTGCGCAAGGATTTCTGTCTGCGATTATGATTTTCTGCGTGGGAGCTATGGCGATCGTGGGAAGCCTCCAAAGTGGCTTACTTGGTGATCACAGCATGCTCTACAGCAAGGGGATCATCGACGGGATTATTGCTGTTCTACTCGCTTCTACCAACGGTGTAGGTGTCCTCTTTTCAGCAATAGCGGTGCTGCTATACGAGGTTACTATGACCTTATTAGCAGGCGTTTTAGGAACTTACTTGAGTGAGGACGTTATCTCTGCTATGTCATCTACAGGTTCTGTTCTCCTCATTGCGCTAGGATTTAATATGCTAGACATCACCAAGTTCAAAGTGATGAACTATATTCCTGCGGTCTTTTTACCCATCCTCCTCTTACCAATCCTTAAGTGGTTAGGGTTATTCTAACTATCATTGAAAAGTTGAGTTTGCTCAGCTTTTTCTTTTTGTCCAATGCCTGACAAATGTCATATCATGTCATGACAAAATGGGCTAAAAAGCTCTGCTATTTTTCAGTAGAATAACAGTATCAAAAGAAAGGACTATTACAATGAAAAGAAAAATGTGTTTTGCTCTTGTGATGATGATTTTAGGAACATTGGTTGAATATTATACTCACTTTTTTACGGATTATGCGAGTGTGTTTTACGGTATGATTGGAATAACGTGGGGATTATTTGGGGGCTTAGGTATCCTAGATAGAGATAGTGGGAGAAAACATCATGATTAAGAGGATAACAGTCAGACAACTCTGTCAAGTGATGAAGTGCAATCTGATTTTAGGACTCATCATCCTTACAATCGCTGGCGCTCTCATCAGTCTGATGGTTAAGGCATCTGGAGTACGTCCTTCGCAACCTCTGATCTGGGGAATGGGAACGATTTGGTTTTTACTATTTTTACGCTATGGTTTAGGGTCTATGATTGTTAGTCACGAAAAGAAAGGAAGTGATCAGGTATGACCAAGGTTATTGAAGTGAGCAATCTTAGTAAGACGATTAAAGGCAAGTCTGTTTTGACAGATCTTCGTTTTACGCTTTATCAGGGAGACTGTGTGGCTCTGATTGGCCCAAATGGTGCTGGGAAAACAACGCTCATGTCTTGTTTGTTGGGGGATTATCGGACAAAGGCTGGTCAGGTGACGGTATTAGGTTTAGCTCCAACGGATAACATATTGAAAGAAAAGATTGCTGTTCTCTTTCAGGACAATGTTATCGAAAGTGATTTGAAAGTTAAAGAAATCCTTGCCTTTCAACGGGCGATTTATCCAAATCCCTTATCTGAGGAAGCTATTGATGATTTACTTGGTTTTAGTCCTGCTCAAAAAGAACAGTTTGCGGATAAATTGTCTGGCGGGCAAAGACGCCTGCTGTCTTTTGTCAAAATCTTAATTGGGCAACCAGACATCATTATTTTGGATGAGCCGACAGCTGGTATGGATACTAGCACTCGTAAACGTTTCTGGGAAATTGTTGGAGAGTTGAAAAAGGCTGGCAAGACTATCCTCTATTCGTCCCATTATATTGAAGAAGTGGAGCATACCGCTGAGCGGATTTTATTGTTGAATCAAGGAAAATTGATTCGTGACACGACTCCTTATGACTTGCAGCGGGAGGATCAGGAAAAATGCTTTAGTTTTCCTGAGAGCTATTTAGCTAGCCTGACGGATTGTCCTTTTTACGATGTTGCTATCAAAGCAGGGCGTGCAACCGTGATGACCAAGGCACCGGAGCAGGTTTTACAAGCCTTATTGAAGGGCAACTGCCCTGTTTCTGCCATTGAAATGACGAATAGAAGTTTACTAACAACCTTATTTATGAAAGCAGGTAATGACGATGACACGATTGACAGCTTTGCTTAAACGGGAGTGGCTTTTAGCCATCCGCTCTTGGAAGTCTCTGATATTGACCCTGGGAATGCCTGTTGGCTTCTTCCTTCTTTTTTCGGCAACCAATGATGTTTCAGACTTGCCGGTGGCTGTTCAAAATCAGATTTTTAAACAGGTCTTAATGATGATGACCATTTCATCTGTTTTAAGCCTTGTGTTTTACAATCTCCCCTATTTACTCCAAGAAGATCGGATGAGAAATCGGCTGAAAGCTATTTTGCACACGCCTGTGACCTATTGGGAATATTATCTGGTGAAAACCTTGCGACTGCTTTTTTTCTTTGGGATTTCAATTAGTGTGGTATTTACTGTAGGTTATGTGGTGAAGGATATTCAGATGTCGCTGGTTGAATGGGTGATGTCTATTGTGCTTATCTTACTGGGGACATTTTTAATGTTGCCGCTAGGTATTCTACTAGGGCAAATCAAGTCCAGTGAAACCTTGTCCCTCTTTTCAAATCTTTGCTACATGGGGTTGGCTATTTTAGGTGGTTTATGGTATCCGATGGAATCATTTCCAGCTTGGTTACAAAAAGTGACGAAACTGACCCCAACCCACCATTTTCTTAATCTCTTAGTGTCTTATTACGATAAAGACTTTTCTTGGCGCTCACTTGCAATTCTTACTGGTTATGGGATAATACTGTTAGGAATAATCGCCTTGATTAAGAAGAGACAGGATGTGTATTAGATGTTTTACCCTTTTCAGAAAAATTTTCTTCCGTACTATGTCGGATTAGTTTTTGTTAGCTTTCCTCTCTTGGGCTTGAAATATTTTGGCTATCCCATGTGGACGTCACCGTTGACGTTTTTATTTGTTGTGGCGTATATGGGACTCGTTCATCTAAAGCCGAGACATCGCTTCTTAGAAGAAGTCTTCTGGCATTACCTTTTGTTTTATATTGTCCTGATGTCCTCTGTTGTTAACGGCAACATGATGTGGTTCTTTTTCTTTCCTTCTAATCTTTTGGTTTGGCGGTTTGAAAAAGGCTGGCGCTCCTATCGTGGGTATTCCTTATTAGTTGCTATTTTGATAATGATTGGAGTTTTCATCACCTATTCTCCAACCATGACGGATAAGGTGGCAATTGTTTTAGTCACCCTCTTTATTTTAGGAATGACAACGTTTCAAATGCAGACCAGAGAGGAAGAAGCGTTAAAAGACCTTCTTTATCGTCAGAGCCAAGAAAACCAAGTTCTGGTTGCGGAAAATGAACGCAATCGCATTGGCCGTGATTTGCATGACACCTTGGGTCACACCTTTGCCATGATGAGCCTGAAAACGGAGCTGGCGCTCAAACAATTGGATAAGGACAATATAGAAGCTGTGCGAAAAGAATTGGAAGAGATCAATCAAATTAGCCGCACAAGTATGCAGGAGGTGAGAACCCTTATCAATCATCTCAAATACCGTAGTTTGGAAGAAGAATTGCTCGCTTTACAAGAATTACTAACCATGTCTCATATTGAGGTTAGCCTGGATAATCAATTAGAAGGGGAAGTTCTTCTCCCTATGGTGTCATCCAGTTTAGTCATGATTTTAAGAGAATTGGTGACCAATATTATCAAACATGCTGAGGCTAGCCAGTGCCAGATTTGTTTAAAGCGTGACAACGGAATTGTAGTGCTGGTTTCTGACAATGGCAAAGGTTTTTCAAGTCTAACGGGAACAGAATTACACTCTGTCAGGGAACGTTTAACCTTAGTCTCTGGGGAGATGGAGATTGTCTCACCCAAAGCGCCTACCTTGATTCACATTCGTTTAGAAGAAGGAGTTAACGCATGAGAATACTATTAGCTGAAGACCAATCCATGCTCCGAGATGCGCTGTGCCAACTGTTACTTATGGAAGAAGATGTTGAGGCTGTTTTACCAGCTAAAGATGGAGCAGAAGCGCTAGCCATGTTACAAAAAGAAACTGTCGATGTGGCTATCCTTGATGTGGAGATGCCTGTGAAGTCTGGGCTTGATGTCCTTGAGTGGATTAAAGCTAATAGCGCTACCAAGGTCATTATCGTGACGACCTTTAAACGGGCGGGCTATTTCCAACGAGCAGTGAAAGCGGGTGTGGATGCTTATGTTCTAAAGGAGCGCTCCATTTCAGAGTTGATGGCAACCATTCATAAGGTGCTTGCGGGTGGGAAGGAATATTCGCCTGAACTTATGGAGACGATCGTTCAAGAAGAACAGCTGCTTAGTGCGCGTGAACGTGACGTCCTCAAACTGCTGGCCAAAGGCTTGTCAAACAAAGAAATCGCTAGCCAGCTTTATCTCTCTGACGGTACGGTGAGAAACTATGTCACATCACTAATGACAAAACTCGGTGCCAATAACCGCACAGAAGCCGTCCTCATCGCAACGGAGAAGAATTGGCTGTGACTGTTTAGATACGATAAAAACCCGACTAAGGTCAGCTCTGGTTTAGAAGAGCTGAACTTTGGTCGGGTTTTTGTGTATGAGAAAATAGAGGAATTTGTATTAAAGTGACAGTTGATACAGTAATTAGCGATAGTAGGGAGTGTTGTTGAGATTTTAAATATGTGATGGCGATGAAACGTTGGTAACGATAAAATAATGATTTCTTAGTATATGGTTTTTCATTTTATAAACATTTAGTGTTTTTATTAGTATTATCTTCGACTAGCACTTATTCTAATACGATGTGTCTTAGGAAATGAAACAGAATATACAGAATTCAATTCCTTTGTAGAAAAAAGCAACAATCGAACATTGTTAAGTTATCAGCTGAATCTTACTGAACATCTTGTGCCAGTTTTTAGTGTTTTTATAATAAGTAATTTTGAGAGTATTTTCTTCTTTAGGTGTTTTTTTCCAAAAAATGAAAATCCATTGTAAAAAGAAAACGTTTTAGTTATGATTGAAACAAACCTAGGTAAAAACATTAGGAGGTACTCATTTTGAGTAACAATAGAGAAACTGCAAAGCAGATTATTCAAATCATTGGTGAAGAAAATATTACATTTATGACACATTGTGCAACTCGTCTGAGATTAAATGTTACCAATGAAAGTACAGTTGACTTAAATGCTCTTGATCAAGTTGAAGGAGTCATTAAAGCACAAGTAAAGAATGGACAACTTCAAGTTATTATTGGAGCAAAAGTAGCTCAAGTTTTCGAAGAAGCTTCAAAACTAGTGAAACTTTCAGATGATCAAATTGAAAGTACTGAGGTCAAGAAAAATATCATTTCTCAACTTATTGAAGTTATTTCAGGATGTTTTGGACCAGTTATACCAGTTCTCATTGGCTGTGGTATGGTAAAATCTGTGGCAGCTATTTTAACGACATTTAAATTAGTAGAACCGACCAGTGGAACTTACCAAGTTATTGCCCTAATCGGGGATTTATTATTCTATTTCTTCCCATTCTTTTTGGCAGTGAGTGCGGCTAAGAAATTTAAAACTCATGAATTTTTAGCAATTGCTCTAGCGGGTGCATTGATGTACCCCACAATTCAAAATGGTGCGTTAAATGCTGCAGAGAGTGGCATTACAAGTCTATCATTTCTTGGTTTACCAGTGCTCTTTGTAAACTATAAGTCAACTATCATTCCTATTATTTTAAGTGTTTGGATGATGTCTTATGTGCACAAGTGGGTCAATAAAATTATTCCAGATACTTTTAAAGTTTTATTTGTTCCAATGATTGTACTATTTATCATGGTACCACTGGAGTTGATAGCAATTGGTCCTTTTGGTAGCTATATTGGTCAAGGAGTTGCTAAAGTAGTTAGCTACCTCTACACTACTAATGGTGTCATTGGAGCATTCCTATTTGGTACTTTCCGTCCATTACTAATTATTTTTGGTATGCATTATGCCATTACTCCAATCAACGCCCAATTGATTGCTGAATATGGATACTCTGTTATTTCTCCAGCTAATTTGACAGGTAACCTAGCTCAAGCTGGTGCGACATTGGCAACATTCTTACTACTTAAGAAAAAGACAGAAAAAACGGAAGCGTTGACAGCTGGTGCAACAGCACTCTTTGGTGTTACTGAGCCAGCTATGTTTGGATTTAACTTGAAATATAAAAAACCAATGATCTGTGCAATGGTTGCTGGTGGTATTGGTGCCGCCTACATTAACTTTTGGGGCGGTGGAGCGACTGCAGTTATTTTACCTGGTCTCCTAGCTCTGCCTACTTATATTGCTGATAACTACATTCATATTATTATTGGTATCTCAATCAGTATTGCGACAGCATTCATTGGTACACTTGTTTTAGGAATTGGTGAAAAAGAAGCGACTAAAGAAGATGTTATTGAAATCCATACAGATAAACTTGACGTTCTTCCATTTGCAAAAGGTTCAGTCCTTCCATTGGAAAAAGTGAATGATGCTGTTTTCTCAACTGGTGTCATGGGGAATGGATTTGCTATTGAACCCTCAGAAGGTAAAGTAGTTGCCCCATTTAATGGCAAGGTATCAATGGTATTTGAAACCAAACATGCTATCGGGATTCGTTCTGATAATGGTGTCGAAGTGCTGATTCATATTGGATTAGATACAGTTAATTTGAAAGGTAAGCACTTCAACGTTTATATTCAAGAAGGTGATACTATTGAAAAAGGACAATTATTAGTTGAATTTGATCTTGAAAAACTGAAAGAACTTGGTTACGATACGATTATTCCATTTATTGTAACAAATGGTGCTGAGTTCTCTAAAGTTACACCAAATATTAGTAATGAAATGGTTACAATTGATTTGGTATAAAAGGAGCAGTTATGACATTTCCTAAAAATTTTCTTTGGGGAGGTGCAGTAGCGGCAAATCAGGCAGAGGGCGCTTATTTAGAAAATAAACGCTCTCTATCTGTTATGGATGTAGTGCCTCTCGGAAATCAAAGACGTGCAATCAAGCAAGGATTTATAGATTATCGAACAGTTGATACTGAATCAGCGTACTACCCAAGTAGAACTGGAATCAAATTTTATGAGAAGTACGAAGATGATATTAAGTTATTGGCTGAGTTAGGTATTAAATGCTTTAGAATGAGTATTTCATGGACTCGACTATTTCCAACTGGCATTGAAGCTTCTCCAAATCAAGAAGGTTTAGACTTTTATAGGAAAGTATTCGAGTTATGTCAATCGTATCACATAGAGCCATTAGTAACTATTAGTCATTTTGATATCCCACTTTATTTGGTCGATAACCTTGGTGGTTGGAGAAATCGAGAAATGATTGCTCATTATACAAAATATGCCAGGGTACTATTTGAAACTTATAAAGACTTAGTTCAGTATTGGATAACCTTTAATGAAGTCAACGTCATTCTCCATAATTCCTTCTCTGGAGGTGGGCTAGAATTGATGGGGAAGGAAAATATTTCTCAAATTCGCTATCAAGCTGCACACAACCAATTACTAGCAAGTAGTGAAGCTATAAGAATAGCTCATGAGATAAATCCTAATAATAAAGTTGGCTGTATGCTAGCTGCTGGTGATTATTATCCCTATTCATGTCATCCACAAGATGTGATGATGGCACTTGATAAAAATAGAGAAAGCTATTTCTTTATTGATATCCAATGCCGCGGTAAATATCCTAATTATGCCAAACGAAAATTTGAAGAATTAGGAGTTAAACTCGACATCCACGAAAATGATGCTAAAATTTTGTCAGATAATACTGCGGACTTCGTAGCATTAAGCTACTATACCTCTCGTTGTATTTCACATAATAAACAAGATGAAACAGCTTCTAATTTAATGACATCAGTGAGAAACCCATATATCAAAAGTAGTGATTGGGGATGGCAAATTGATCCTCTTGGTTTACGGATTACCCTGAATACGCTCTATGATCGTTATCAAAAGCCACTATTCATTGTTGAAAATGGATTAGGTGCTAAAGATGCATTAGTTGATGGTTTTGTGCAAGATGATTATAGGATTGATTATTTATCCCAACATATCGACATGGTTGAAGAAGCTATCAAAGACGGTGTTGAAATAATAGGCTATCTCGTATGGGGAGTCATTGATTTAGTTGCTGCATCGACTGGTGAGATGGACAAACGTTACGGTCTGATTTATGTAGATGCAAATAATAAGGGAGAAGGTTCTTTTAAACGATACAAGAAAGCTTCTTTTGAATGGTATAAGAATTTAATCAGTCAAAAATAACTTTTTCCAGAATTTGGAAAAAGCTTCTAAAGTCAAATGTAAAATGATACACTAAAGAAAAAATGAAAGTAGGTAAAGTATGGTAAAAGTAGCAGTATTAGTTGCTCCTGGATTTGAAGAAGGAGAGACATTAACGATTGCAGATATTGTTCGTCGTGCAAATATTGAATGTGATCTAGTTGGAACAGAAGAAAACGTAACTGGTGCACATGATATTACTTTGAAGTGTGACAAAGTGATTGATGATACGCTTTCATCAGAGTATGATATGGTTGTGTTACCGGGAGGAAGACCAGGGGCTGATAACCTTAGAGATAATGAGTTGGTTATTAAAGCAGTTCGAGAAATGGATGAAAATGGTAAATGGGTGGCTGCAATGTGTGCGGCACCGATTGCTCTTGAAAAAGCCGGTATTTTAGAAGGTCGCGACTTTACAGGATACATCGGTTATGGAGAAGTTATCAAAACTGGTAACTTTAAAGAAGATATTGTTGTTGTTGATCGAAACCTTGTAACGAGTCGAGGTCCAGCGACTGCCTATGCGTTTGCCTATGCACTTGTTGATGTACTTGGTGGTGATTCGATTGCAGTTAAAAAACGCATGGTTTATACAAATTCATTTGACGTAGAGGAGGATAAAATTTATGGCTAAAGTAGCAGTATTGATGGCAGAAGGTTATGAAGAAGGGGAAACTCTTACCATTGTTGATATTTTGCGTCGAGCAGAAATTGAAACAGCTACTTTCTCTTTTGGGGAAGAATTTGTAAAAGGAATGCACAACATGTACATTAAAGCTGATAAAGTTTTCAGTGAAGAGGTCTATGATTATGATGTTGTTGTATTACCTGGTGGAAGACCAGGTGGTGCAAATTTATTGGCAAATTCTGATGTTATCAAATTGGTTCAGAAGTTCAATGAAACAGAAGGTAAGTATATTGCCGCCATGTGTTCGGGAACAGTTGTCCTTTCAGAAGCTAAGGTTATTGACGGTAAAAATGTAACAGGCTATACTGGATATGAAGAAAAATTAATTGGTGGGAATTTTAAACACGATGTTGTTGTATTCGACCAAAATATTATCACTAGTCAAGGACCAGCTACTCCATATCCATTCGCTTATAAAATAGTGGAAGTACTTGGTAAAGATACTTCAACTATGAGAGAACGTATGCTATATCATTTTGCTGGTGGTCGTTAGAAAAGGAATAAAATGATTTACGGAAAAATACCTGTTGTATTTTTAGGATTACTAGCTAGCGAGAAGAGTGGTTCCACAAATAGTATTATTGCTTCTTACATACTGGACAACTTAGATGATATGAAGAATATTGGCATTCAACAATTTGCTGAAGAATGTAATGTGTCTAGCTCATCTATTTCTCGTTTTTGTAGAGATATAGGACTAGATAGTTTTTCAGAATTAAAAATGCTCTTGACCCAAGCAAATTTAAAAAAAGGTCCGGAAGCGAGTAATGGAGATTTTGCTGAGAGAAAACGTGCTTATACTGGACAAACAATTGATGGTATTCAGCAGGTTTCAGATTCTCTTTCTGAAAATCTCATCAATGAATTAGTTCGAGATATCTATGACTATAAGGAGGTTGCTGCATTTGGTTTAATGAAAGCAGAAACTGCTGCGGTGATTTTGCAAAGTGACTTACTTATGTATGGAAAAAAGATATTTACTAATATATCATTTAAAGAGCAGATTGATTATTTACTAGAAGCAGATGAAAATAAATTAGTGATATTATTCTCATTTACTGGTTCATTTTTTGATTACACATCGCTTAAACCATTTTTAAAGAAGGCAAGGCATCCTAAAATTTGGATGATAACTGGTGGAAATGTTTGTGCTCCAACTTTTGTGCATAAGTGCATTAGGTTTTCTTCAAAGCAAACTCATTTTGAACATCCCAGTCAGCTTGATTTTGTAGCGACTATCATTGCTCAAGAGTATAATCATCAACTTAACAGATAGTTGTTTTAAATAAAACGAACCCCTAGTAGTCTCAATTGAGATTATTAGGGGTTCGTTTTTAGCCATATTTAGTCTTCAATCACTGTTTCAGCGACTTCAACTTTTTTACCAGATTTAATGATAATATTACCATTTGAACTCATTACAGCTTTGAATTCTTTTTCAGTTGGGTTTTCGAGATAGAAGTCTGTGATGGCATCTTCGATGTGATCTTGAATGGTGCGACGCAGCGGACGTGCCCCCATCTTAGGATCGTAGCCAAGGTCAACCAGTTTTTCTTTGACCTTATCTGTTACAGAAAGGCTGAGACCGTTGTGGCTGAGGCGTTCATTGACACTATCAAGCATGAGGTCAACGATAGAAAGGAGGTTTTCTTTGCTGAGGGCAGAGAATTCGATGATACCGTCAAAGCGATTCATGAATTCTGGGCTGAAGAAGTCTCCAAGTTGTCCAAGAACGGAATTGGTACGGCCTTCTCGAGCAGCACCAAAGCCAACAGAAGCTTCGACTTTACCAGTACCAGCATTTGAGGTCATGATGATAATGGTATCCTTGAAGCTCACCGTACGTCCTTGACCATCTGTGAGGCGACCATCATCAAGGACTTGTAAGAACATGTGCATGACATCTGGGTGAGCTTTTTCAACTTCGTCAAGAAGGATAAGTGAATAAGGGTTACGGCGCACTTTTTCAGTGAGTTGTCCAGCTTCTTCATAACCGACATATCCTGGAGGGGCTCCTACGAGTTTCGCAACGGCATGTTTTTCCATGTATTCAGACATATCAAAGCGAATCATGCTGTCTGCAGAGCCAAAGAGCTCAATTGCTAATTGCTTAGAAAGTTCTGTTTTACCAACCCCAGTTGGTCCGACAAAGAGGAAGCTACCGATTGGACGGTTTGGTGAACCGAGACCAACACGGTTACGGCGAATGGCTTTGGCAATCTTATCAACGGCATCGTCTTGACCGATAACGTGTGATTTCAAATCACTAGCAAGATTGATGAGCTGGCTTTGTTCTTTCTCCTTCAAATCACCGACAGGGATATTGGTTTTTTGCTCAATAATAGCCTCAATGTGTTTTTCAGTGATGACTGGCATATCTTGGTCGGTAATGGTTTGCTGCTGCATTTCTTTGTATTTAGCAATTTGATCACGGAAGTAGGCTGCTTTTTCAAAGTCTTCATCGCGTGTTGCTTGAGCTTTGAGGTTTTCAGCTTCCACAAGACGTTTGTCAATATCTTTAGGATCAACAAAGTTGAGGGTTAAATTCATTTTTGAACCAGCTTCGTCCAAGAGGTCAATTGCCTTATCAGGCAAGAAGCGGTCTTGAATGTAGCGGTTTGATAATTCAGCTGCAGCAACGATAGCATCATCGGTATATTTGACGTGATGGTAGTCCTGATATTTTGGTTGGATACCACGCAAGATGGTGATGGTTTCTTCAACAGAAGGTTCGTCAACTTTGACAGGTTGCATACGGCGTTCAAGTGCAGCATCTTTTTCGATGATACGGTACTCGTTGAGTGTAGTAGCACCAACCATTTGCAATTCCCCGCGAGCAAGGGCTGGTTTCAAGATGTTGCCAGCGTCCATATTGCCATCACCAGCAGAACCAGCACCAACGATTTCATGAATTTCATCGATGAAGAGAATGACATCCTTACGACTGCGGATTTCCTCCATCAATTTTTGCATGCGTTCTTCAAATTGCCCACGGATACCAGTCCCTTGAACGAGGCTAACGACATCAAGGCGAATCACTTGTTTACCTTGAAGTTTTTGTGGCACGTTACCGTCCACGATTTTCTGAGCAAGGCCTTCGACAACGGCTGTTTTACCGACCCCTGGCTCACCGATAAGGACAGGGTTGTTTTTGGTACGACGGTTTAGAATTTCGATCACACGGACAATTTCTTCGTCACGTCCAATAACAGGATCAATGTCTCCGTTTCGTGCAATGTCAGTCACATTCACACCGAATTCCTCAAGAAGGCCTTTTGGCTGCTGAGGCGCTTGTTGGCGTGCACCTTGAGGGCGATTAGGATTCCCACCGCCATTACCTGCTCCGCCATTGCCACCAAAACGTCCAGATTGAGTTTTTGGCGCATTTGGCAAATCAGGATTGAAGGCGCGGAAGTTATTGAGGTCACCAAAGAAATCTTCTAAGAAGGGATTTAGTGAACCTCCGTGTAGGAACATATCAGGTTCCCCAGAACCAGATTTCATGATTTGATAACAATGTTGGCAGAGGTCAACCTTTTTTTGTTGGCCATTAACATTAGTATAGAGATGAATGCTAGATTCATTAAGGTTACAATTTTGACATAGCATAATGAAGTACCAAGTTGAATAGTTTTAGAATCAACTATTCACTTTCCTTTCGTTTGGAAATAAGGAACCAAACTTTGATTAAAGGTCAAATTTGGTCAATGTTTATGATTTCATTATAGCACTCTAAACAAACAATGCAAGTAAAAAGTACGAAAAATTAGCAGTCTTTGATAGAGAGTGCTAAAACTATTATTTTTCCGTTTGAAGCTACTCTGATTCCTTTAGAAAGATCAACAAATTATTACATTTTCTATGAAATTCATTATCTTTTCTTGTTTATTTGTCCGTGTTTATGATAAAATAAGAGAGACGATAAATAGAAATAGGAGTTATTATATATTATGGAATCACATTTGGTAAGAATTATTAATCGCCTTGAAATGATGGCGGCTGATGGAGGCACTTTGAAGCGTAATTTTGAGCGTGACGGTGTCGTTGTAGCAGAAGTATCATTTGCTAACGATCCTGAAAATGGTCCAGTTTTCACATTACGTGATGTTGCGGCGCGTGAGTCTTATACGTTTGATAGCATTGACTTGATTGCGATGGAAATCTACGATTTACTGTACTAATTAACGACGAAACTCTCCTGAATGGGGAGTTTTTTGGTATTGATATCTCAAAAGTATTTTTGTGATGGGAAGGATTAGTATTATCTTGAACTTAGAAATGGGAGAGCGAAGAAAGTCAAGATTATGAAAAATTGGCTTCTGTCCACTCTCAGCCCTATCTTAGAAACTATAGCTAGGCGCGGCAAACAGAAAAGAAGTCCTGTAGAGAATGTTAACGGTGCCTTTAACAGCTCTTTTTCTAACCTCAAAAACTCTTCTAGGATTTTTTGAGCACCTCATATCCTCTCAGGTTAAGTGTTGAAAAACAAGAGCTATGACTAGCCCCAAATGATTTGATAGTATTCTTAATTTTTGCATAATATAGAAATATTTATTAATTTAAGCGAAATTAAATGTAAAATTAAGGTAAAATTTATTGAATTAATATTCAATTTTTGATAAACTATAAAATGTTCATTTTCTAGAATGATTTAGAAAGTAATTTAGGTTTAAAGAAAGGAAATAACGTTTTCGTAGAAGATAGTGCAGATGTTTAGTGATTAAACCTTGTCACTGTTTTCTGGGAAAACGTGGTATGTGTATGGATTTTTCATTTTTGGCTAAATATTGGTCTTATTTTAATTATGGGGCTGTTGTCACAATTATTATTTCAGCCTGTGTGGTTTTCTTTGGGTCGATCATCGGTGTGTTGATTGCTCTTGCGAAGCGTAGCAACATCAAGGTCTTGGATTGGATTGTGTCTTTCTATGTCTGGATTTTCCGTGGGACGCCGATGGTGGTTCAGATTTCCCTTGCTTTTGCCGTGATGCATTTTGGCAACCTGCCAATCATCCCCTTCGGCGTTTTAGACATGGATTTGTCCCGCTTGGTTCCAGGTATCTTGGTCATTTCACTCAATAGCGGAGCTTATATCTCTGAGTCCATCAGGGCAGGGATTGAGTCTGTTTCAAAAGGTCAGCTTGAGGCAGCTTACTCGCTGGGCATCAAACCTTTAAATGCCTATCGTTATGTCATTATGCCACAGGCTCTTAAAAATATCTTACCAGCGCTCGGAAATGAATTTATTACGATCATCAAGGATAGTTCACTCTTGCAAACGATTGGTGTCATGGAGCTTTGGAACGGTGCACAGTCTGTTGAAACAGCGACCTATTTACCATTTGAACCAAAATTATTTGCTGCCTTTTATTATTTGATTTTGACAACAATCTTGTCAGCAATTCTTAAAAAATATGAAAACTCTTTGAATGGAGGAAAGTAACGTGACAGAAAGTATTATTTCGATTAGAGACTTGCATAAATACTTTGGCAAAAATGAGGTCTTAAAAGGCATTGACCTTGATATTGAGCAAGGAGAAGTTGTTGTGATTATTGGACCTTCTGGTTCAGGGAAATCAACCTTTTTGCGCACCATGAATTTACTTGAAGTACCGACCAAAGGGGCGGTAACCTTTGAAGGTGTTGACATTACAGATAAGAAAAATGATATTTTCAAAATGCGTGAAAAAATGGGAATGGTTTTCCAACAATTTAACCTCTTTCCAAATATGACCGTTCTTGAGAACATCATTTTGTCCCCAGTTAAGACAAAAAAAATCAGTAAAGATGTGGCTGAGCAAAAGGCCTACGACCTTCTTGATAAAGTTGGGCTCCGTGATAAGGCTGACGCGATGCCAGCTAGTCTTTCTGGTGGTCAACAGCAACGTATTGCTATTGCACGTGGTTTGGCAATGGATCCAGATGTTTTATTATTTGATGAACCGACCTCTGCGCTTGATCCTGAAATGGTTGGTGAAGTGCTGACAGTTATGCAGGACTTGGCAAAATCAGGGATGACAATGGTTATCGTCACTCATGAAATGGGCTTTGCCCGTGAAGTTGCAGATCGTGTCATTTTCATGGATGGTGGTGTTATTGTAGAACAAGGAAGTCCTGAAGACATTTTTGGAAATCCTCAAGAGGCTCGTACTAAAGATTTTTTGAGCAAGGTATTGTAAGATTATTTATGTGATGACTATATGGCTTCAAGCTAGATTTCTTAGAGCAAAACTAAGAAATTACTAACTATAAGCCATTAAGACAAAGGGCTGAGTTGCAGACAGCTCAAAAGGTCCAAGTGAACTTTTGAGAATCTAGAAATGGGGAAAGCAGACTTTCTCTCAAAAAGTATGGCAAGCTGAAAGTGACGATGTATTACAGTTGATACAATTGACAATACATTGGTGAGTAACGATTTTACGCCCTATTATAAAAACCTCGCAAATCGCGAGGTTTTTTGGTATTAATTTTTTGTTTTCTTCTTATCTATTAAGAATAGGGAGAAGAGGGAGAGGACAGATATGATGGAAATGAATGTGCCAGTTGTCAGCCCCTGTGCTTTAAAGATAAGTTTAATTTTGTGCTCTCCTTGTGTGATTGGGAAGGAAAGGAGACTTCCCCAAGCTTCGGTTGTCTTGACTTCTTTACCATCAACAGTGACTGTCCAGCCCGGATTGTACGGAATGCTGGTCATCATCAATGTACTATCGTCTGTAATGGTGACTGAACCATCAATTTGAGTATTGGTCATTTTATCAACAGTCATACTCTGTGCTAGACGATTTGTCATCACTTGTTGGATAGCCTCGGTATCTGCTCTAACCAAGGAATAATTGGTTAGGTTAATTTCATCTTCAGATGACGTTGAAATCTCAAAAGTGATTTGTTTACCGGCTTCTTGGTGGGCAATTTGCCAGAGTTGAACTTGGTCAAACATTTGAGTGTAGTTGTACCATTGTCCATTGAGCATGATGTTCATTTTGCCCATTGATTTACGAAGAGAGTAAGGCGCTTGGAAGTAATAGGTCCAATTTGTCTGTGGCACAAAGGCAAATGAGATTTTTCCAGGTTTATTTTTATCCAAGCGGCGATAAATCTTTTGCCCATTACTGCTGTCAAGTTCAAGGTTGTCTAGCTTAATGTCATTGAAAGCGGCATGAACAAAGAAATCATAATCTTGCCCTGACATTGATTTGAGGATAATATTTTGATTTGAGACAGGATTGTTAGTCCCAAATTTGATATTATGTGTCACGTCATTTGTTCCGTAAGCTAGGCTAATCACATTCGGATTTTCATAGTACAGGAAGGTATCGTCTTCCTTGATAAGGTTGTAATAGCTTGCAATGTCTTTACGGGCAGATGTTTTACTAAAGAAATGTGATTTAGGATGTTGTTGAACATCTTCATTGGTGTAAGGTTTTCTGGCGACATGGTAGCGAACACCGAAGATGGTGTCAGTCAGAATTGTCCCATTGGTATAGAAAGTTGAAGCATTTCCTCCCATATCGCCCATAGAAGCCATCAAATTGATGGTAGAGCGTTCAAGGCTGGAAGAAAAATTGCTGAGACTGTTGTAGGAACCAAGAACTGGATCGTTTTTTGAGTAGAAAAAGTCTGTTCCAATGCGATAAAAGGGTTGATCTGACAATTCTTCAACGGTATTTCCCAAAGTATCCAATTTAACAGCTAAATCGCTAAACTTATAGGCGTCGGTATAGCCAATTCTTGATTGAGAAATATAGGCGTTTAGTCCAAGCTCAAAAATAGTGATACTAGCTAAGACGAGGCGGCCGATACTTTTGGGTTTATAGGTGTAAAATAGCAGAGCTGACAACCAGGTTAAACCAGTTAAGGTGACTTGTGTCAGTAAATAACCTTGTCTGATAAGGAAGAAACTCCCTACTGTAAATCCAGCACCAAATAAGATGTGAAGAGATTTTTGCCAGAAGTGTGCTTTGCTATTGAACCAATAAGCACAAGAAATAAGGAGAAAGAGTAAGCTAAAGAGTGCTAGCACTGTAAGTGTATTTTTTCCAACCCAGTCGGTCAGAGCAGGTAGTTGCTTATCCTCAAGAAAGGAGAAATCGTGTGTAGCAACATAATAGAGGCTAGCGCTGGCTAGTCCCGCACCAATCAAGGTATCATACCATTTTACTCTGTGACTATTTTTAAGAACCTGATAAGCCAGCAAGACCATGAAAAATGAGAAAATCCAAGAAAAACGATAGAAGAATCCCGCAGGATTTTGCCCCATGTGCCAGATTTTACTGGTAAATTCATGAACAAATGACAGGAAGAAGATGGTTGTGATAAAGCTAAAACCAATTTTCCGTGTCCAATGCACCTGAGCATAACGGAAGAAATAGATGAATCCGAGGAGTGCTAGAGCCCCAACATAAATATTTGGCAAATTAGGTCCAGCTGGCCAAGACTCATTGTCAAAGGCGCCGATGGTTAGTTTGGCTAGAATATCAAGTGGGTTGATTTGTAGCTTCCATTCAAAGAGCATGGGAGCATTGTAAGCTCCTTTACTGCGTAAGAGATTTAGGATAATCGGATAAAGGGTGACAAAGGTTGATGTCGCTGCAAGGACAGAGTAACCAACAACTTTGAAGAGAGGAAAGAAAAACTGCTTTGCTTTTTCTTTGATAGTACCCTGCTCTGCCCATTTTGGTAACATATAAGCAATAGCATAAAGTGCGACAAAAAGGCAAATCATGTAGCCCATATAAAATTGCAAAAGCATTGTAAGAGCAAGGGTTATTGCATATTTAAAGGGTTTGCCACCATCTAACGTTTCTTCCAAATATAGAATAACCAGTGGAAGCATAATCATAGCATCATAAAAGATGGGATTCATCTGATAGGAGACTAGCATACCAGAGAGAGCATAAGAAGCTGCCATGAGAGGCACCAACCAGGTCTGCCCCTGAAGTGCTTGATAGCGTTTGATAAGCAAGTGACTAAAGGTTAGTCCCATGAAGCCGTAGCGTAAGGCAATGGTAATAACGACTGCCCATTTGAATTGACTGAGTGGTAGTAAAATGTAAAAGATGTTAAAGGGACTCATTAGGTAATAACCTAAAACCCCAATCATTTCACCACCAATGGATTTTTCAAAAGAATAGAGAAAGGCAGACCAGTCACCTGTGAGAACCGTTTCTTTAAGATAAGCATAAAATCCGATATATTGCTGACCAAAATCAACAGCCATCAGGCTTTTATTGCCAAAGGGAAAGGCGCCGTTGGCTGCCCAAACAAGGAGCATGATAAGGATGGGCAGACTGAAACTTGCTAGGTAGGTCAGTCCTTTTTGATGTTTGTTTAGGAATTCATTCATTTATCCTTGTCCCTCCTGATTTGCTCTGTCAATATTTGATTTGTTAACGATATAATGAGGACGGCGCTTGACTTCATAATAAATTTTACCAATGTATTCCCCTAAAATTCCGATGGAAATGAGCTGGACACCGCCAAAAAGAATAATGGCTGCAATGGTGGTAAAATAACCACTCACACTAGATTCAGGGTGCAACAGTTGTTTAGCTAATTCCCAAAAAAGGTAGATAAGGGCAAGGCTGGTGGAAGCAGCACCGAGTTGGACACAGAAGCGCAAGGGTTTATCATTAAAGGAGATAATACCCTGCATGGCATAATTGAGCGATTTTCTAAAGCCAAATTTACTTTTACCAGCTTCTCGAACATGATTTGGGTAAGGGATGACTTTTTCTTTGAAGCCAATCCATTCGTAAAGTCCCTTATTAAAGCGATTATATTCAGGGAGTGAGGTAAAGATGTCAACTGCTTTACGGCTGAGTAAGCGAAACTCTGATTTTCCATCCTGTAGTTTGACATCCATGAGATGGTTGGAGAGGCTATAAAAGGCGCGTGCAAATAAAGTTGAGGCAAAGGCCTCTCCAGAACGGTCACGTTGGCCACTGACAATATCATAGCCTTCGTCATAAGCTTTGACAAACTCTGGGATGAGACTAGGTGGGTGCTGGAGGTCACCATCCATGACAAGTACTGCATCACCTGTTGCATAGCGAAAACCAGCTAAAATACCGCCTTCGCGCCCAAAATTACGGCTAAAGCTAACATAGCGAACATGTGTATCCTGCTCCGCCATTTTTTCCATCAATAAAAGCGTCGTATCTGTCGAACCATCATCAATGTAGAGAAGTTCATAGTCTGTGATTTGATGTGGTATCATACATTTTTTCTTCATTTAGAAAGGTAATAAGTACGGTTAATTTCAAAAGTAGAGCTTCCTTTCACGTGTATCACTATTATTTTATCATAAATACATTCTAAACCCTTAAATGAACTGTTTTCCGAACATAATGATATAATGAAGAGAAGGGAGTTTATCATGATAAAACCGATTATTACAGATACTTTTTTTCTTGCGCAGCCATCTTTAGAAGCAACAAAGGATGATTTGCCGTTAGGACAAGATTTGCGCGATACCCTTGCTTTTCACCGTGAGGCTTGTGTGGGCATGGCAGCAAACATGATTGGCGTTAAAAAGCGTGCCATTATTATCAGTATGGGCTTTGTGGACTTGGTGATGTTTAATCCTGTGCTTTTGGAAAAAGCTGGCGCTTATAAGACAGAGGAGTCCTGCTTATCCTTAACTGGCAGCCGCCAGACAACGCGTTACAAAGAGATCACCATTAGCTACCGCGATGAAAAATGGATGGCGAAAACGCTGACGTTGAGAGACTTACCAGCCCAAATTGTACAGCACGAATTAGACCATTTAGAAGGTGTTGTGATTTAACAGCTTGTAATGGAGGAACATGGGGTAAATGAGTATATAGAAAAACTAGTTTCCATGAAGAAACAGGGGAAGAAGAGTTAAAGACACAGGATAATAAGTTGATGTGTTTTTTAATTTTATAGGCAATTGTCAAGTAAAGTCAATTAGTTTTTATTTAGTATTTTTGTTAGCACTTCTCCTAATGTGGTGTGGGGCGCTCAAAAGGTCTGGGAGACCTTTTGAGGTGGGAAATGAAGCTGACGAAGTCAGTGTCAGAACCTCCCCTCCAACGGAGTTCCATTCCTTCTTGGCAAGCCTAGGTCTCATTCGCTCCCAGGTTTCTAAGCTCAGGCTGAAACTGTCCACTGGACAATTTCACCCCCACACACTAAAACTTATTAGTTTTAGTGTGATCACCACTGCGGAAAGTGCTAGTTGTGGCGACTTCGTCGCTCGTAATGATTGCAGAAAATACTAGCAATAAAATATTATAAAACAACCATATATTGAAGAGGAATTCATTGTGACTGAGACATTTTATCTTAAACGAGTTTACTATTTTAAAGCTAAAACACTATACCACCAGAAAGTCGATATAGAAAAAATGATACAATAATACTAATATTGAGTGAAATAAATTAGAATTTAGCTAAATATGAGAGATGATTTAAGATGATAAGTTTAGAATTGATGTCCAAAGAAAATAGTATTGATATCTATTTTTTTGAAAAAGAGAATCAAAAGTATTTTGAGCAGAATTTGCTTCCTAGACCGATTAATTATTTTGATTTATTGAGTTTTAAAGAAATGACAAATGAATTGTTGGTGGAACAAGATAATCACGAAGTTTATATGCACCTTATAAGAGATTTTCAAGGTGTTATTGTTGGAAGAATCAATTTAATTGTTGATGGTAATGATAAAAAAACAGCTGAACTTAGATATAGAATTGGAGAACATTATACTAATTTAGGTTATGCAAGTGAAGCAGTTAAAATTGTTTTAGATAGAGCATTCAATAGTTATGGTTTAAATAAAATTATTGCTGGAACAGCAATAGATAATATTGCCTCTAAGAGAGTGCTTGAGAAGAATGGGTTTATATTTAGTAAAATTATAGAAAATGATTTGCAAATTAATAATAAATGGATTCATACAGAAGTATTTGAGATAACGAATTTGTAGCGTATTACTATGTTGAGGCATGGGACTTATTCTATTGTGAAAAATCATCAAAAATTTGATGAGAACCCTATCTAATGAAGTGTCCGAATCGTAAGAATGGGATTTTTTTGTTATAATAAGTCAGTATCAAATTAGAAAGATTGAGGTATTAGTGATTGTCTCAAGCAACATATATTAACGTTATTGGAGCAGGTCTTGCTGGCTCAGAAGCTGCTTATCAAATTGCCAAGCGTGGTATTCCTGTCAAGCTCTATGAAATGCGTGGGGTCAAACCAACGCCACAACATAAAACAACAAACTTTGCAGAATTGGTCTGCTCAAACTCTTTCCGTGGGGATAGTTTAACCAATGCGGTTGGGCTCTTGAAAGAAGAAATGCGTCGCTTAGATTCAATCATCATGCGTAATGGTGAAGAGCACCGTGTTCCAGCTGGTGGTGCGATGGCGGTGGATCGTGAGGGCTATGCTGAAGCTGTTACAGCGGAAATTGAAAATAACCCTCTGATTGAAGTCATTCGTGGAGAGATTACAGAAATTCCTAATGATGCCATCACAGTCATTGCGACAGGTCCGTTGACTTCAGATGCCCTAGCTGAAAAAATCCATGAATTAAATGGTGGTGATGGTTTCTATTTTTACGATGCCGCAGCACCAATTATTGATAAAGCAACGATTGACATGACAAAGGTTTACCTTAAGTCACGTTATGATAAAGGCGAAGCAGCTTACCTTAACTGTCCGATGACCAAGGAAGAATTTATGGCCTTTCATGAGGCTTTGGTTAATGCAGAAGAAGCTCCGCTTAATTCCTTTGAAAAAGAAAAATACTTTGAAGGTTGTATGCCAATCGAAGTGATGGCTAAACGTGGGATTAAAACCATGCTTTATGGGCCTATGAAACCAGTTGGTTTGGAATACCCAGAAGATTATGAAGGCCCTCGTGACGGTGACTTTAAAACGCCGTACGCAGTCGTTCAACTCCGTCAGGACAATGCAGCCGGTAGCCTTTATAATATCGTTGGTTTCCAAACTCATCTTAAGTGGGGAGAACAAAAACGTGTTTTCCAAATGATTCCAGGTCTTGAAAATGCAGAATTTGTTCGTTATGGTGTCATGCACCGCAACTCTTATATGGATTCGCCAAATCTTTTGACACAAACCTTCCAATCACGCACCAACCCGAATCTCTTCTTTGCGGGGCAAATGACAGGTGTAGAGGGCTATGTGGAGTCAGCAGCTTCTGGCTTAGTCGCTGGAATCAATGCTGCGCGTTTGTTCAAAGGTGAAGAAGAAGTCGTTTTCCCACGCACAACTGCTATCGGAAGTTTGCCATATTATGTGACGCACACAGAGAGCAAACATTTCCAACCGATGAACGTTAACTTTGGTATCATCAAAGAACTTGAAGGACCACGTATTCGTGATAAGAAAGAACGTTACGAAGCGATTGCTGAGCGTGCTTTAGCAGATTTGGAAAGTTATTTGGCTGCATTATAGGATAAGAAAACTCGAGTTGATAAGTCAGCTCGTTTTTTTGTTACCTAATATTTTTATTAAAGCTAACAGGGTAATTTCTAAATAAGATAGAAATAAATAGAGAGTGCCAATACAAAATAAGAACAATAATGGTAATATTAAAAACTCTTAAAATGATTTTAGATGAATATTTTTTGTTCATTTAGGTACTTTTTGAACAATCAGTTTTCCATTATGAAAAGTGCTAGAAGATTGCTGTGATTATTTAAAAATGGAATAATGACAAGACTTTTTGAAATTTCTTTTTCGTTTACCTTCCCATAGTTATGGTTATAAAAATAACAAATATAAGTTTTAAAAGATGTTTTATTCTTAAAATACAAAAAAATATACAATAAATAAACTTTTGTGAATTTACAGAAAAGTGTTGATTTTTCAAAAAATATTTGTTTTAATAATGTGTATGACAGGTTTGTCAATAAAAAATCATTTAGGAGTAGTAGATTTATGGAAAAAAGACAACGTTTTTCACTACGGAAATATAAAATTGGTGCGGTATCTGTTCTTTTAGGTGCAGTTTTTTTGTTTTCTGGTGTAAGTGCGGCAGCAGATACGCAAGGAGCCTCTGCTGAAACAACCAGTGTACCAGCAGTAGTTACTGAGTCATCTGAGGATTCTCTTGTTAGTATTACGGAAGTTTCAAATACTCCAGTTAGAGATGAGGCTACTCAGGATGTAGCAATTGAAGCTCCAGTAGTTTCCACCAATGAAGAGACAGATATAGTTGTTGCGGACACAGCTCCAAGCGCTCCAGTAAAACCTTCAGTGGCAGACCAAGAAGTAGAAAGTGTATCTAAAACAGTTTCAAACCAGCCAGAAACACCAAAAGAGATAGACTCATCAGAGTTGGATGCCAAGGCGGTTTCAGAAAGTGTGAGGAAAATTGGTGAGGAGACACCACAAAATAATGACAGTAATACCATTATTACAGTGCCAAAAGTCTGGGATACAGGTTATAAAGGTGAGGGAATGGTTGTTGCAATCATTGACTCAGGGCTTGATGTCGATCATGATGTCCTTCGGATTACTGACCCAACTAAGGCTAAATACCAATCTAAAGAACAATTAGAAGCAGCTAAAAAAGCAGCAGGTATTGATTATGGTCAATGGTATAATGATAAGGTTATTTTTGGTTATAACTACGTTGATGTCAATACGGTTTTGAAAGAAAAAACAAAGGATTCGCATGGGATGCATGTGACAGGTATTGCAGCGGGTAACCCAAGCAAACAAGATAATGGTGAATTTATCTATGGAGTCGCACCTGAGGCACAGGTCATGTTTATGCGCGTCTTTTCTGACTTACATTCACAGACAGGACCAGCTCTTTATGTTAAAGCAATCAATGATGCGGTTGCTTTAGGGGCAGACAGTATTAACCTTAGTCTTGGAGCGCCAAATGGATCTATGGCGGATACTGAAGAAAGTCTTATCGCAGCTATTGAACGTGCTCGCCAAGCAGGTATCTCAGTTGTTATAGCAGCTGGAAATGATGGGGCATTTGGTTCAGGACATGCCAATCCGCTGGCTACCAATCCAGATTATGGTTTAGTTGATAACCCATCAACGGCCAAACATGCGATATCAGTAGCTTCTTATAATAACACAACCCTTATGAATAAAGTGGTTAGTATCATTGGTCTTGAAAATGATGAGAAACTTAACCATGGGCTGTCTACTTATACAAAACCAGATCTTGGTCCTATTGATTTTGAACAAGGGAAAGCTTACGACTACGCTTATATTGGTTTAGGAACAAAAGAAGAGTTATCAGGTGAATTTGCCAATGTAGATTTGAATGGAAAATTGGCTCTGATCAAACGCGGTTCTATTACGTTTACAGAAAAAATTGCTAATGCTCAGGCCCGTGGAGCGATTGGTGTGGTTGTGTTTAACCATACAGCTGGTGAGAATAATTTAAACATGTCTTTGGAGGCAGAAGGAAAAGGCATACCATCTATTTTCATTCCATTTGAGTTTGGTGAAGCGCTTCGTTCTAATCAATATAAAATTCAATTTAACAATGCTAAAGATAAATCGGATAATCCACAAGCTGAATTGATGTCAGACTTTACAAGTTGGGGCTTGTCAGCTGATGGTGAATTAAAACCAGATTTATCAGCACCAGGTGGCTCTATCTATTCTTCTGTTAATGATGGCGATTATGATATGATGAGCGGTACCAGCATGGCTACCCCTCATGTGGCAGGAGCAGTAACTCTTGTTAAACAGTATTTGCTTAAAACTTATCCAGATAAATCACCGTCTGAAATTGAAGCCCTTGTTAAACATCTTATGATGAGTACGGCTAAAGCACATTTGAATGAAGAAACAAATGCCTACACCTCACCACGCCAACAAGGAGCAGGGATTTTGGACACTGCTGCTGCTATTTCAACAGGCTTGTACTTGACTGGAAGTGATAACTATGGAAGTATTTCACTAGGAAATGTTGGAGATGTTGTAGACTTCAAGGTAACACTTCATAATATTACTAATGAGGATAAGACGCTCCGCTATGTTACTAACGTCAATACAGATACTGTGAAAGAGGGACATATTACCTTACTTCCTAGAGAACTAGAAACCCTTGTAGGTGAGACGGTAACGGTTAAAGCAAATTCTTCAACGACGGTAAACGTTGCAATTGATGCGACTGCTTATCGTGAGGAACTTTTAAAAGAAATGCCAAATGGTTATTATTTGGAAGGATTTGTTCGTTTCCTTGATGTTGCTGATAGTGGAGAAGTGGTCAGCATTCCCTATGTTGGTTTTAGAGGAGAATTCCAAAATCTTGATGTCGTCGAAACACCGATTTATGATTTAGTTGTTGATGGAAAAGGTGGCTTTTACTTCGTTGCGGATAGCGACAAAGTTGTTCCGACAGATGAAAATTATACTTCGCTTGTTACTGGGGAAACAGAACATATTTATGCGACATCTGAAACCAGTGATATGGTAATCAAGGCCTTAGGAACTTTCAAGGATGATAATGGTAAGTTTGTCCTTACGCTAGATACTAATGGCAAACCTCACTTGGCTATTTCGCCAAATAAAGATGGCAATCAAGAATCTCTTGCCTTTAAAGGTGTATTTCTACGAAACTACAATGATTTAGTAGCAAATGTGTATGCTGCTGATGATACAGAACGTTTGACTCCATTATGGACAAGTGAGGCTGTCTCTGGTAATAAAAACTTCTTTAGCGGTAATCCTAAACACCCTAAATCAAGCATTGTTTACTCTTCTGAATGGGATGGTACAGACAATTCAGGGGCAGACTTAGCTGATGGACGTTATGTTTATGTTTTAACTTATACGTCAGCAGTCGTAGGTGCTGAACCGCAAACCATGAGTTTTGATGTGATTGTTGACCGTCAAAAACCTGTTGTTACAACAGCAAAATATGATGAAGCCAATAAGACGTTTACGCCACGTGCAGCAGTAGATGCTGGAGAATCAGGTGTTTTCCGTGATAGGGTATTCTACCTTAAAACAGATGAACATGGTTTGAAAAACTGGATTGATGTCTCAGAAACTGGGAAAGTTACCATTGGTGATAATAAGGTTTATGTCGCTAAAAATGCAGATGGTTCCTTTACATTACCACTTGATCAAGCCGATATTGCAGATTTCTATTATACCGTTGAAGATTATGCAGGAAATGTGAGCTGGGCTAAAGTTCAAGATTTAATCAAAGTGGGGAATGATAGTGGTATTGTCACTGTGAACATTCTTGACAAGGATACTAACTCTGAAGCCTATGTAAACTTTTCATACTCAGTCAAAGATGCTAACGGAAAAACAGTTGCTGATATTGCTCGTTATGGTGATAATGCTAATAAACTGATTTTACCATTCGGTACTTACACATTTGATTTGTTCCTTTATGATAAAGATTGGTCTACATTGGCAGGTGAAACAACAGTTACTGTTAATATCTCAGAAGAGAAAAGCTTGGCTGATGTGAATTTCTATGTCAATAGCCTATCAAAATCTCAAGTTTTGATTGATATTGATAAAGCATTGCCAGATGGAACAACTGTAACCTTAATCAATGGAGCAGGTGGACGAACAGAATTGCCAAATGCTAAGTATTCACCTACTGATTACGGACGTCTTGTGACGACAGGTGAATACGATATTGAGATTGCTCTTCCTGAGGGCTATGAGTTCTTGGAGGAATTGAAAGTAACAGTCGTAGATGGTGTGAGAACTGTTAAAACATTAACTCTAATCAATAAAAATCCATTAAAAGAAGCGGTAGACTCACAAGGAGATGTTTCAAAATTGCCGGTTTACTACAATGCAAGTTTAGAAACGATTCAATCTTATGAGGCAGCATTGGCTAAGGCACAAGAAGCTTTAGAAGGAAAACTTCCTCAATCAGATATTGATGCAATTCAAGAGGAGCTTGTGAAAGCTCGAGCAGCCCTTGATGGTAAAGAGACTGATTTTGCAACACTTCAATCAGAAGTAGAGCAACAAACGACAGTAGAAGCAACAGTCGCCTACAGTAATGGTAGTGAAGAAACTCAATCAGCCTACGCTGCAGCTGTTCGTGCAGCACAATTAGTCTTGGCAAATCCAAAAGCTAGCCAAAAAGAAGTAGACGAAGCACTTGCAGCTCTAGTATCAGCGAAAAACGAATTGGATGGTAAAGAGACTGATAAAGTTGCGCTTAGAAATCGTATTTCAAAAGCTACTGTCTTACAAAAAACATCAGCGAAATATCAAAATGCAAATGATAAGGTCAAAGCAGATTATGACACAGCCTTAGCAACAGCAGAGCTTATAATGGCAGATGAGAGTGCGACACAAGCAGAAGTTGATGCAGCTCTTGAAGCCTTAATAGCTTCTGAAGTAGCCCTTGATGGTGTAGAATCAGCACCAACGACTATTGTAGCTTCAGGTACAATAACGACAGGTATTTCAGATGTTAAACCATTAGCACCACCGACCCCTCTGGTAATAGGAAGTGAAAAATCTGCTGTACCAGAAGTCGTTTCAGCAACTGTGACACGAAAGGATACCTCTCAAAAACCAATTGTCGTAGCAGTAGCAGAGAAATCACTCCCTGCTACTGGTGAAAATGATTCAAACCTCTACCTTCTCTTTGCAAGCTTAAACCTAATGTTAGGATTTGTTTTATTGGCTAAGAAAGAGAAAGAATAGATTAAAGTATTAATGTTTTTCAACGTTAATGCAATCTTCAAATAAAAAAAGCTTAAAATCACAGCTTTGTAAGCCTGTTGATTTTAAGCTTTTTATTGTGTCATAATGTTTAATAGAGTGATAGGGAAGGCATTCAAACCTTGCTTCCTTCGCTAGCGAATATTATTACTGGTCAGGATTTCGAGATCTTTTGTGATAATAAGACCTTCGATACCAGGGGTGTGATTGATGATTTGGAGAGTGGTGGCAGTTGGAAGTCCAAAAAGTCTAGTTGTCCAAATTTCACAATCTAAGGATGATTTGGCAACGATGGTAAGGCTTGCCATGTCAGTTTCGATAGGGTAACCTGTTTTTCGATCAAAAATGTGATGGTAATGCTTGTCTCCAATTGTCAGAACACGCTCATAGACACCAGATGTCACGACCGAAGCGTTTTGAATCGGAAGGATAGTGGCCTGATTTCCTCTTGGCTTATCAGGGTGCTGGATGCCGACATACCATAAGTGATTGTCACGGTTCGGATTTGGTCCGTGGACAAGTAGGTTGCCTCCTAGGTTGACCATAGCAGAGCTGGCACCTGCTTTTACCAGATAATCCATAACTTTATCTGCGATATAACCTTTAGCTAGGGCACCAAGGTCGATTTTCATGCCCTTTTTGGCAAGAAAGACGGTCTGTTTTTCGGGATTGAGAATGATTTGTTTAGGGTCTGTTAAAGCTAATTTGTCAGAAATATCTGACGCTGAAGGCAATTTAGCATCAGAAAAACCAATTCGCCAAGTTTGCACGAGTGGTCCGATAGCGATGTTCAGATTACTTTGGTCTGCGCAGCTATGTTTTTTACCGATAGCAATCAGTTCAAACAGTTCTGGGTGAACTGAGACAGGCTCAATGCCAGCTTTGCTATTGACCAGAGAAAGCTCGGAAGTGACATCGTTGGCGGAAAAACGGTTGTTGTAGAGGTGAAGCAAGTTCTCAGCTTCGTCGAGGAGATGGCTACTATTTGGGGCGACAACAAGAAGGTCGATGGTTGTGCCCATGAGTTTGAGTTGACGAGTATTTTGCATAGTAAAACTTGAAAAAACTAAGCAAATGTGCTTAGTTTTTCTTTTTCATCTCTCCGTGCGGGTAGTAAGTGCCCTCAGGCATGTCGTTAATAAAGACATGAATAGCTTCCTTAGGAGCTTTAGCGATACGAGAAACGACCTCAGTCACTTCGCGGGCCAATTCAATTTTTTGCTCTTCTGTACGACCTTCAAATAAATCAATTTTTACAAATGGCATAATATTCTCCTTGTGTTTTTTCTTGCTATTATTTTATCACAAAATTAAAAATCCTGCTTCACTTAGATGAAATTGAAGTAGGATTTAACTGTCTTTATCGTTAACAAAACAAATGACTTCATTTGGAGTGCATGCCAAAATGGTACAGAGTTTTTCCAAAGTCAATAGAGTAATATTTTTGTTCTTTTTAAGGCTATCTAGTGTTTTATTATCAATGCCTGATTTGAGAAGTTTGTATTGGGAAATCCCTTTCTTCTCCATTGTCTTCCAGAGTGGTTCAAAACTTATAATGGCTATCAACTCCTTTGAATACAATTATAAGTTTAAAAATTTGTTTATCATATTGTGTATATATCCACAATGTGATATAGTAATGTTAATAATTAAGAATGGAGACGACCAAAATGGCAATATTTAAAGGTAAAACAGTAAATGAAGCTACTGAACAAGCGTTAAAAGAATTACAAGTTGATAAACAGAATGTTGATATCAATGTACTTCAGGAACCTAGTAAAGGAATATTTGGTGTTTTTGAGAAAGAGGCTGAAATTGAAGTAATCGTTTTAAGCGATGATGAAATTATGAGACGGGCTAAGAAGAAAAAAAGAGAGAAATTATTGTATATTGCTGGTTGTTCAGGCTTAGCTCTAATAACTATTCTAGGAATATTTTTTGCTCCACAAAATGATGAGTCAACAGAAACTGATATTAAAACGCCAGCAAGTTCTAAAGATTTAGTGGGCGAAAACTATAAAACAGTTGTAAGTAAATTAGAAGCTGCAGGATTTTCAAACGTAAAAACTCAAAAGTTAGATGATTTGATTGTTGGGTTGCTTACCAAAGATGGAGAAGTAGAGACGGTATTGATTGGTAGTGATGATGACTTTGCTAAAGGTGAACGTTTTGATAAAGATATTAAAATTATTGTAAGTTACCATACGTTTGCCGAAAAAGAAACAACAACTGTAACGAGCTCGGAGATGGTAACTCAAACACCAAGAACGACTGAAATCGTAGAGCAAACTAAGAAAGACCAGGTACTGACTTTAGAAAATAATGCAGAATTTGCAGCTATTTTAAATTCGGATAATGGGGAATTAGCAAAACAATTTTCTGAAAAATATATGGGATTAATGGTAGAATTTGATGGTCATATTATGAATATCATGCCTCATGACAACTATAAAACAAGGTACGATATTTTGATTTTTGGTGGAGATTACAGTGGTACTGATTCGACCAGCTATCATGGTGTAAATTTACAATTTTTTGATGTGGCAACGGTCGCTGAGGCGTTTGATAGTCTTGATGGCTTGTCAGTTGGTCAAAATTTGCACATTAAGGCAAGAGTGATAGAATATAATGAAGTTTCAGGGGTGTTAAGATTAGAACCAGTGCTAGTTACTGCACGGTAAAGTCACTATCGTTATTCCAAGAAAATAAAACCTCAAACAGCTTAATGTTTCTTATTTTAAGTTGTTTTTATCCAGTAAATAATTGCTTTTACCTTTACATTATTTTATACTGAATACAATAATTAAAATGGAGTTTGCCTATGAAACGCTTTATTTGTGCTCTTTTTATTGCGGTATTTTCTTTTGCATCAGTTATTTATCTTTTTTCAGAAAGTGTTTGGTCAGGTCCTATCTTATTGACAATATCATTTTTTGCTATTATTTACAGCTTAGTGGGTCTGTCTAAACGTAGTAAAGTTTTTAAAGAGGTCATATCATTTTTTGTTGAACTCTTACTTTCTTGGCCATAATCTTATCGTAATAACAAGCTTTTTCGGCTTGTTTTTTCTATTTGGATTGTTGTGTCCTCGTCTCTCTGTGATATAATACTCCTATGACTAAACTAATTGTAATTGCTGGGCCGACAGCAGTTGGAAAGACGGCTCTTGGGATTAAACTGGCGCAAAACTTTAATGGAGAGATTATTTCAGGCGATAGCCAGCAGGTTTATCGTGACCTTAATATTGGTACGGCTAAGGCTAGTTTGGAGGAGCAAGCTGCTGCTGTTCACCATTTGATTGATGTTCGTGATGTGACAGAGACTTACTCGGCCTTTGATTTTGTGGCGGAGGCTAGGGCTGCGATTGAGGATATTTCTAGCCGTGGCAAACTCCCTATCATTGTTGGCGGTACAGGTCTTTATCTTCAAAGCCTTCTTGAGGGCTATCATTTGGGCGGAGAGGTTGACCAAGAGGCCGTTCTGGCTTATCGTACGGAGCTTGATGCTTTTTCTGATGAGGTTTTATTTGGGAAAATAGCAGAGCTGGGGCTTGAGATTCCTCAGTTAAACCGCAGGCGTGCTATTCGTGCGCTTGAATTAGCACGATTTACAGATCACCTCGAAAACCAAGAAACAGACTATGATGCCCTGCTTTTATGCCTAACAGATGACAGACAAGTCCTCTATGACCGTATCAATGGGCGTGTGGATAAGATGGTAGAGCAAGGGCTTTTGGATGAGGCTAGGTGGCTCTATGATAATTATCCGAATGCTCAAGCTGCGCGTGGTATTGGGTATAAGGAGCTTTTTCCCTATTTTGCAGATGAGCAATCACTGGACGAAGCGGTTGACAAGCTCAAGCAAAACACACGTCGCTTTGCGAAACGTCAGTTGACCTGGTTCAGAAACCGTATGGAGATGACCTTTTGTGAAGTTGGATCTAGTGATTTTGAGGCGAAGGTTAAGCAGCAGATTTCTGAATTTTTAAAAGGGGAAAAATGAGGTTGATGAAAAAAGTTTTGCTGATGTTGTTTGTACTGAGCATTTTGGGATATGCTGGCTTTTCATATTATCTAGCAAGCTCGATTGTTACACCCAAGGTATTGACTTTGTCTGAGGAACGTCAATGGATTGAGGAATACGATTTAGTCGGTGATTTTGATGCTTACAATAAGGAAGAGTTTACTGTTACAAGCTTCACGCTCAACTCATCAAATCAGATAATCTAACTTCTAGCAAATATGTGATTATCACACACGGCTTTCGTTCCAATCGAAATGGAGCTATCAAGTATGTGGATAGTTACCACAAGTTAGGCTACCATGTGATTATTTATGATGTGCGTGGTCATGGTGAAAACCAACCAACGCCAGTTAGTCTTGGTAGATTAGAATCAGAAGATTTGCTTGCTTTGATACACTACACCTATCAAACCTTTGGTGAGACGATTAGTCTGGGGTTGCATGGTGAATCTATGGGGAGTGCGATTTCCTTATCTGTTCTTGATAAACACCCTAAGTTAGATTTTGTAGTAGCGGACTGTGGGTTTACGAATTTATATGACCTGATAGAAGGAGCTTATGGGGATAATCACCTTGGTTTTCTCGTTTATGGTGTGAATGCTGTCACAAAATGGGGATTTGGGATTAACATGAAAGAGACCAGTCCGATTGAGGCGATAAAAACGAATCAGGTGCCCATCTTATTTATCCATGGTGAAAAAGATAATTTTATCAAACCGGAAAATAGTCAAAAACTTTTCGAAGCGAATGCTTCCAAGGATCAACTGGTCATTGTTCCAAAGGCAGAGCATGCTAGTTCACGAGAAATTTTAGGAAAAGAAGCCTACACAAAACTCATCGAAAATTTCATTAATGGCTTGAAATGAAAACGTCATTTTCATTAGGAAAGGGTGGTTACTTTGACCGCCTTTTTATCTTTTTTATGGTAAAATAGTAGCAATGGTCATTTTGAAGTTAATACTCATCCAAAATCAAAATTAGCATTTTAGAGCCTCTAATACTTTTGATGGACTACCGAACGAAGTGAGGCTAAAATGTTTCTTTCGCTATAGTGGTATTCTTAGCAGTGAAATTGTCCAGTGGATGGTTTCAGCCTGAGCTTAGAAATTAAAAAGCGAGGGGAATTGGCTCGATATGAACGGCTTTTTGGGAGAACTACAGAAATTGAGAATCAATTTCGTAGTAGTTCCCCCGCAAGGATGATTAGGGTGGACACTGTCGAGTAGTCGACAAGTACATCCAATCATCTACTACGAAAAGTAGGTTCAAATCTAGCAATGAAACTCCGTAGGAGGTTTTGACACTGACTTCGTCAGTTATATTTCCCACCTCCAAAGGTCTCCCAGACCTTTGGAGCGTCCGCACTTTTAAGAAAGAAACAAAAAGTAATTTTTGATTTTTGTTAAGTATAAAATGACAAAAAGTCTGAATAAGATTAGAAGCTGAGTGATCATTTTTCTTGAAAAGGAGAAGTGTATCAGGTATTAATTTAGGAGGTCTGCCATGATTGAGACAAAAAAAGAGCAGGAGCGTGTCATTTTAGTAGGTGTTGAATTGCAGGACACGCCACATTTTGACATGTCAATGGCAGAGCTAGCTAGTCTTGCTAAGACGGCTGGTGCCGAAGTGGTGTCCAGTTACACCCAAAAAAGAGAACGTTATGACAGTAAGTCCTTTGTTGGTTCAGGAAAATTGGCTGAAATTAAAGACATTGTCGAAGCCGATGAAATTGACACTGTGATTGTCAACAATCGTTTAACGCCTCGGCAAAACGCCAATTTGGAGACAGAACTCGGTGTCAAAGTCATTGACCGTATGCAGTTGATTTTAGATATTTTTGCCATGCGTGCAAGAAGTCACGAGGGCAAGTTACAAGTTCATCTTGCCCAGTTAAAATATATGCTGCCACGTTTGGTAGGACAAGGGATTATGCTCAGTCGTCAGGCGGGTGGTATTGGGTCACGAGGGCCAGGTGAGAGTCAACTAGAATTGAACCGTCGTTCCATTAGAAATCAGATTTCGGATATTGAACGTCAATTAAAAATTGTTGAGAAAAATCGCCAGACCATACGCGACAAACGAAGCCAGTCTGAGGTCTTTAAAATTGGTCTTATCGGCTATACCAATGCAGGGAAATCAACGATTATGAATGTCTTAACAGATAATCGTCAGTACGAAGCCGATGAATTGTTTGCGACTTTGGATGCGACAACCAAGCAGATTTATCTTCAAAATCAATTTCAGGCAACCTTGACGGATACTGTTGGGTTTATTCAAGACTTGCCGACGGAATTGGTAGCAGCTTTTAAGTCAACTTTGGAAGAAAGTCGCCATGTGGATTTACTCCTTCATGTGATTGATGCGTCAGATCCAGATCACGAAGAACATGAAAAGGTTGTTTTGGATCTCCTCAAGGATTTGGACATGCTAGATATTCCGCGTTTAGCCATTTACAATAAAATGGACAAGGCTGAAAATTTAACAGCAACAGCCTTCCCAAATGTTCGTATTTCTGCACGTGAAGAAGGGGCAAGAGAAAGTTTACGCCGTCTCATTATTGACGAGATTCGTGATGTTTTTGAACCCTTTAACATCAAAGTTAGCCAAGATAAGCTTTATAAACTTTATGAGCTTAATCGCCTTGCTTTGTTAGACCGCTATGATTTTGATGAACCGATTGAGGAAATCACAGGTCATATTGCGAGCCATAATCGTTGGAAGTTAGAAGAATTTTATGATTGATTATATATCACTTGCCCTCACTTATGGGGGCTTTACCGTGTTGGATAAGGTTTATTTGGAAAATAAGCTGGCGCAACTATCAGAAGATGATAAATTAACTTTTATTACGCCACCACCTAGTGTTATCAACGCTTATTTTGCAGAGCTTTATCAAAAAGAAAGTCCAGAAGCAGCCACAAATTATTTTTTCAAGATGAGCCAGGAACTTAAACTGTACCAGGCAAATCCCTCTTTTTTAGAAGAAAAACCCTTTGTCAGATTAAATTTATCAGGCAAATCTTATGGGTTTGCCTATGAAAGTGATGAGGAAATCGCTCTTGTTTTTTCAGAACAAGATGAGCCAGTGAGCTCTGCTATTTTGTTTGAATTAGCACAGATTTTTCCACATTATAAGATTTACCTACAAGATAGCCTGATTAAGATGGCTAAAATGGCATTTTCAAATGAGGAATTAGAAGATTTAACCCCTGAAACGGCACTGCTAAGCCAAGTCACAAGACTTTCAGGAGACGTCATCAAAGTCCAATCTTTCAACCAAGAAGAATGTGCAGAGCTTGCGTCAGCTTTTGAGGGAGAAAAATACTACCACTACCAACAAAGAGAATTTGTCATCTACATTGCTGAAAAGTAAATTAGCAAGCCATCCTAGGGATAAAATATGAGAACCTGACGTGACAGATACTTAGATGAACTGAAAAAGAATAGAATGTATGAGAAAAGAGTGTGAGCAAACTTCAAATCGTTACATGACATGATGTCCCAATGCTTAGCTCTATAACTCGTTATTCCGTTTAAAATGTCTATAGAAGTTTTTGAAAGTAAGAGAGATTTTCTAATTTTAACGAGCGATAGCGAGTAAATCAACGATACTTCCGCCGTGATGAAAGTGTCAGAAATGACTCGAAGTAATATTTCTGGCACTCGGAATATTTGAGACCTAATTGAACACGCCTACAATGCTATGAATTTAGACTCACTTTCCTAATGCTTACGGCATCTTCGTCAAGCTCCATAAAATTCTTTGCATTGCTTAACAGCTTTGTATCTTAAATTAGGCTCAAATATTAGTCATGCTCAAATAGTCCAGTGGGCTATTTGAGGTTGGAAATAAAGTAGGCTACAGCCTGTGTCAAATACCCGTAGGAAGTCTGCTTGTGTCCGACATCACTTAAGGAAGTGAGAGTGGGACAGAAGTCATGATTTCGAAGAAATTGACTTCGTCGTCCCACCTCCGCACAGTTGATTAGGATGGCCGCTAACGATTGCGTAGCAAGGGTTTAGGACCTCCAATCAACCACTGCGTCAATCTGTTATTACCATTAAAAATAGAAGGTTGAAATATTTATGTCCCAACCTCAAGAGTGAAAACAGAATAACGACAATAAAAGAATGAAAAGAAAGGATGTCGTAGGTTTGCCCTACGATTAGTATGATAAGATGGAATTACAGTTCTTAGGAACAGGGGCAGGTCAGCCTGCAAAACAGCGTAATGTGTCAAGTTTAGTGTTGAAATTATTGGATGAGATTAACGAAATTTGGATGTTTGACTGTGGTGAAGGGACTCAGCGCCAGATTTTGGAAACAACGATTAAGCCTCGTAAGGTTAAGAAAATTTTTATCACGCATTTGCATGGAGACCATGTTTTGGGGTTGCCAGGATTCCTTGCCAGCCGTGCTTTTCAAGCTAGTGAAGAGCAGACGGATTTGGATATTTATGGTCCGCTAGGTATTCGTCAATTTGTCTTGACCAGTCTCAAAGTAACAGGGTCACGTCTGCCTTACCGTATTAATTTTTACGAATTTGATCGACAGAATTTGGGTAAAATACTGGAAACAGACAAGTTTATTGTTTATGCTGATCAGTTAGATCATAGCATTTTTTGTATGGGTTATCGTGTCATGCAGAAAGATTTGGAAGGAACTCTTGATGCGGAAGCTCTAAAAGCAGCAGGTGTTCCTTTTGGTCCCCTTTTTGGTAAAGTTAAAAATGGTGAAGATATTACCTTAGAAGACGGAACAAAAATCATTGCAAAGGATTATATTTCAGAGCCTAAAAAAGGGAAAATCATCACTATTTTAGGAGATACAAGACAAACGGATGCCAGTGTCCGTCTCGCACTTGGAGCAGATGTTTTGGTGCATGAATCCACTTATGGAAAAGGGGATGAGAAAATTGCTCGAAGCCATGGGCATTCAACCAACATGCAAGCAGCAGAGGTGGCAAAAGCAGCGTCAGCCAAACGTCTTTTACTCAACCATGTTTCGGCACGTTTTCTTGGCCGTGATTGTAGGCAGATGGAGCGCGATGCGTCAGCCATTTTCAAAAATGTCCATGTGGTGAAAGATTTTGAGGAGATTGAGATTTGAGAATTATTGTGATTACGGGGGCTTCTGGGGGAATAGCAGAGCAGTTAATCAAGCAAGTACCGCAAGAGGATATGATTCTTCTCATCGGTCGGAGTGAGGAGCGCCTAGCAGAGCTTTACAAGAACCGCCAAAACAAACGTTGTATCGGTCTTGATATTACGGATGATAGTGCTGTTGAGCGCTTGATTTCTAAGATTTATCAAGAATTTGGTCGGATTGATATTCTCATCAATAATGCTGGTTATGCGACTTACAAGGATTTTGAACAGTTTTCGATGACTGAAATCCGTGACATGTTTGATGTCAATACCTTTGCTAGTATGAATTTTTGCCGTCTCGTTGGTGGTAAGATGAAGGAAGCTAAATCAGGTCACATTATCAACATTGTCTCTATGTCAGGTTATATGGCTACGGGGCAATCGTCTATCTATTCAGCGAGCAAATTTGCCATGATTGGCTATTCAGATACCCTTCGTTTAGAATTGGCTCCTTATGGTGTATTTGTCACGACTGTTAATCCAGGTCCTGTTGCGACAAAATTCTTTGACCAAGCAGACCCAAGCGGTGCTTATCTTGATAGTGTCAAAGCTTTTACCTTGCAGCCTGAGGTGGTTGCGACTAAGATTGTTAACATTCTAGGAAAGAAAAAGCGTCAGTTGAACATGCCGCTTGCCTTAAATGCCGCTCATAAAGCCTACACGCTGTTTCCAACTATTGCTGATTTTTTAGCAGGGACCGTGTTTAATTTGAAAGGAAAGTAAGATGCGTAAAAATGTAACGGTGGGACTCTTAGTAGCGTCCGTTGGCTTAACAGCCTTGTTGTCTATTGCCAATATCCAATCTGTGACAGTCAATTATTTATTTGGAACGTTTAAGTTGCCTTTGATTTTACTGATTTTGCTTTCAGTTGGTTTAGGAATGTTCATTCAATTTCTGCTCGGCTTTTTCAAAAACATGAGCTTACGCCAAGAAATTAAAAATCTGAAGCTAAATCACAAAGGGCAAGAAGAAACAGTTTTGGAAGCAAGAAAAGAATCTGATGAAAAATAGGATTACTATGGATATTTTATTACACGAAATTAGAGTTTTTGAAAATTATGATGTAAAATTGGCAGAAGAAGGTCATATTGTTATTGATACTAAGGTAGTAGATGGTTCTCTAAACTATTATGGTAATGCTCATGGTGGTTATCTATTTACGCTCTGTGACCAAATTTCTGGTTTGGTTTCTCGCTCACTTGGTGTCAATGCGGTGACACTACAGTCAAATATTAATTACTTGCGAGCAGGTCATCTTGGAGATACTTTAACAGTAGAAGGACGTTGTGTGCACAATGGTCGTACCACAAAAATAGTTGACACTGTGATTACCAATGAAAAGGGAGACGTTATCACTAAAGCAAGTTTTACCATGTTTGTCACAGGAAAACCAGCAGGTGATGCGTAATGTTATGGATAATCCTGTTAAAATAAATCTACAAAAAAAGTATGAAAAGCTTACAGATAAACAGAGGTGTCTATTGGAGTTTTATGGTGATTTACCCAAAGAAGAAAAATACTTCATTCCAATTAAACGAAGACGCCAACCAAATGTGCAAGTAGGCGATATTTTTGCAGTATAACTGCCAGATAAGAAATTTTGCTATGGTAAAGTTATTGCTCCAGCCGCCAAATTACCTCGGATTCAGGAAGGATTTTTTTCTGTCATGATGAGTAATATTGTGACAAACACACTAGATGAAGTAACATTTGAACTGAATGAATCAAGTATTTTATTACCTCCATGGATTGTAAACGAAACATTTTGGCGGAATGGTACATTTTTTACCATTAGTCGAAAACCTCTAACAAACAAAGAAAAGGACCTCAAGATTGGTTATGTCGTATTTGATGCGAAAAAGCACTTGAGAGGTGAAAGAGGTTGGGACTTATATGATATCAATGGTAATTTAATTGAGAAAGCGGATTATTATACTTTTTCTGGTTATACAACAATACATGGCATGGAATTTGATTTATATCGTGAAAAGATATGTGGAACTATATAAAAAGTAGGAAAGGGTTGTTCGATAAGCAGAAACTTATTTGAATGAGTGATTTTGGTAATACGCCAAAGTCTTTTATAACTTAAACTATGATTACATCAAAATACGATTGGAAAATAAATGAACAAGTGCCTGATGAGGGCTTTTTAAAAGTTGCTAAGAAAGCTGGTCTGACGAAAACAGCTGCTGGTATTGCTTTTGAGCGAGGTATTGATAATGAGGAGAAGTTATCTGATTTTTTAGGAGCTGACCTGTCACATTTGCATGACCCTTACCTGCTTAATGACATGGAGAAGGCGGTGGAGCGGATTCGGTCTGCGATTGAAACTGGTGAACAAATTCTCATCTATGGTGACTATGATGCTGACGGCATGACCAGCGCAAGCATTGTCAAAGAAACTCTAGAGATGATGGGAGCAGAAGTTCAAGTCTATCTGCCGAACCGCTTTACCGATGGTTACGGTCCAAATCTTAGTGTTTACAAGTATTTTATCGAGCAACAAGGGATTTCTCTAATTGTGACGGTAGATAATGGCGTAGCGGGACACGAGGCGATTGCTTATGCACAAGGTCAGGGAGTTGACGTTATCGTTACCGATCACCACAGCATGCCAGCAGAGCTTCCAGAAGCCTTTGCTATTGTTCATCCTGAACATCCAGAAGCAGATTATCCTTTTAAACATTTAGCAGGTTGTGGTGTGGCTTTCAAATTAGCTACGGCGCTTCTTGAGAGTATTCCCACAGAGTTATTAGATTTAGTTGCCATTGGGACGATTGCTGATATGGTCAGTCTGACCGATGAAAATCGTATCATGGTTAAGGTGGGACTTGCTATGATGAAACAAACGGAACGTATTGGTCTTTTAGAATTATTGAAAGTCTCTGATGTTGACCTTGAGACGATAAATGAAGATACAGTTGGTTTTACCATTGCACCGCAGTTAAACGCTCTGGGGCGTCTAGATGATCCAAATCCAGCGATTGACTTGTTGACAGGATTTGATGATGAAGAAGCGCAAGCCATTGCCCTCATGATTAAAGACAAAAATGAGGAACGTAAAGCGTTAGTTCAACGGATTTTTGATGAGGCAGTTACCATGATTGATCCTGAAAAGCCTGTTCAAGTGCTGGCTAAGGAAGGTTGGCACCCAGGTGTACTGGGAATTGTTGCAGGTCGGATTTTGGAACAAATCAGTCAGACTGTTGTAGTTCTCAATATTGAAAATGGTTCAGCCAAAGGTTCAGCCCGCAGCCTTGAAAGTCTGGATATTTTTGTAGCGCTTGATGACCATCGTGATATCTTTACAGCTTTTGGTGGCCATAGCGGAGCTGCTGGAATGACTCTTCCTGAGGAAAATCTTGAGAGACTGTCCGAAATTCTTTGTAACTATGTGGTTGACAATCAGATAGACACTTCTGTCAAAAATAATTTAACGGTTGATGAAGAACTTGATTTGTCTGATTTAAGTCTAGAAACCCTTAAATCATTGGACAAACTAGCCCCATTTGGAATGGACAATAAAAAGCCTGTTTTTTGGCTCAAAGATTTCAAGGTCACTCAGGCTCGTACCATGGGACAAAATAATGCCCATCTCAAGTTAAAAGTCAGTCAAAATGGCGCTGATTATGATGTGGTCGCCTTTCACCAAGGAGCCCTTGTTCAAGAATTTCAGCAAGCGCAGGATTTAGAACTTGCGGTGACTCTATCTGTCAACGTTTGGAACGGTGCAACGACCTTACAACTGATGTTAGTCGATGCGCGTGTTAATGGGATTCAGCTCTTTGACATTCGTGCTAAGTCGGCTCAGTTGCCAGCTGGTGTTCCTGATATTTTTTCTGTTGAAAATAGCAGAGCAGTTGTAGTGACTGACCTCCCAAACGCAGAAGAGCTAAAACGTGTTTTTGAGCATAAAGACTTTGAAGCCATTTATTTTAAAAATACCATTAAAGAACCTTATTACCTGACAGGATTTGGAACGCGAGAGCAATACGCTAAGCTCTACAAAACGATTTACCAGTTTCCTGAATTTGATGTGCGTTACAAGCTCAAGGAGCTCAGCCATTTCCTAAAAATCGAAAGCATTTTACTGGTCAAAATGATTCAAATCTTTGATGAGTTAGGCTTTGTCACAATTACAGATGGTGTGATGACGGTCAATAAAGATGCGCAAAAACGTGAGATTGCTGACAGTCAGATTTACCAAGAATTAAAAGCAACGGTGAAATACCAAGAACTCATGGCACTTGGAACTCCGCAGGAAATTTACGACTGGCTAAAATCAGAAAACTAATTCTAAGCAATCATTAAAAGCACGACATCCGGTCGTGTTTTTTGATATAATAATGGTAAATCAACGATGTGAGGGGAACATGAAAAACGTATTAAAATCAGATAACTGGATTACTTTCTTTTTCCTAGTGTTATACGGTGGTGGAGTTGTGGTAAATGTTAAGAGCAGTAATTTACTAATGGCAAGCCTCTGGGCAGTCTTATTTTTAATCAATCTTGGAATGCTCTTGTACCGTATTTATGGGAAGAAGGATAAGAATAATGGCAGATGAGCGTGTCCAACAGCTGAGTGCGCGTTTCCCAAAAGATGTGTCAGAACATTACCAACAAATGATTCCAGCCTATCAGAAAGGGTATGCTGACTATGTCTTTCAAACGGATCAGGAAGCTACACAAAATCGGCGGATTAAACAACTGACGAAAAACTTTCGTAGCTATGCGACAAAACCGTATCACTACCTCCAACCGTTATCATCAGAGGATGCCTTACAAATTGCTACAAACTGGCAATTATCTTCAGAGATGCAAGCAAGTCTGCTCAACCCCAAACCCAATCAATCTTCTTTTCAAGTGATTAAAAATGGTCTCTTTTTCGCCTATTGTTGCGTTGAAGAGCAAAATGGCACGCTAGTTTTGGCATTTGCTATAGCGCCACAGTATAGAGGCAATGGACATGGCAGAGCTTGTTATCAAGCTATTGAAGACTACATTAAGACGTCCTTTACAGATAAACAAATCAGTCTAAATCTATCACCAGAAGAAGCTGATAATATAAGTTTTTTAGAATCACTAGGGTTTCAAAACGTTAGTAATCAAGATGGCTATCATTTGATGACAAAACCCTTAGTAAAGGAGTGACAAAACATGAACTCTAATTACCTACATGGTTTAGTGATAAATTGGGACCAGGTAGCAGGAGAATCTTATTTATCTAAAATCCCTGCCTTAGCTAGTGTTTCTGAACTATCGTTCTCAAGCCCGGTAACCTTTTTCGTCGGTGAAAATGGCTCTGGAAAATCAACGTTACTTGAAGCGATTGCAGTAGCAGATGGGTTCAATGCGGAAGGTGGCAGTCGCAATTACCGTTTTTCAACCTATGATAGTCACTCAGAACTCCATGAGGCTGTACGGTTGAAACGTGGCGTCAAAAAATCATCTTGGGGCTATTTTTTGCGGGCAGAGAGTTTTTATAATGTGGCAACCATGGAAGAAACGTATTTCGGCTCTCAATCCCAACATTATCACAAGCAGTCGCACGGTGAAAGTTTTCTTAGTCTCTTGGAAAATCAATCGTCAGATAATGGCTTTTACCTTTTGGATGAGTCAGAAGCAGCCCTATCACCGCAACGCCAGCTAACACTTTTGTACCATTTTCATGAGCAAGTGAAAAAAGGTGCCCAGTTCATTATTGCGACCCATTCGCCCATTTTACTTGGGTTTCCAGAGGCAAGTATTCTCTCCTTTGATGATGGACAAGTTCAGGAAGTGGCCTATGAAGAGTGTCCAGCCTATCAAATCACCAAACTTTTTCTTGAAGACCGTGAAAGGGTACTCCATAATTTACTAAAGTAATGAGTGTGCAGAATTTTATTGTCCCATAATAAGCAAACTATCCGTATTATCTTTTAGAAAAATGGGTTACAATCTGTTATAATAGTGTCATGTTAAAAAAACCAACATCCGCTTATGTGCACATTCCCTTTTGCACACAGATTTGTTACTATTGTGATTTTTCAAAAGTATTTATCAAAAATCAGCCTGTGGATGCCTATCTACAGGCTCTTATTCGTGAAATTGAGTTAGCTGATACGGGCAAACTGCGGACCCTTTACATCGGTGGGGGAACCCCAACAGCAATCACCGCTGAACAGCTAGACTATTTGCTGACGCATTTGGAAAAGGTTTTGGACTTGTCGCAAGTAGAAGAGTACACCATTGAAGCTAACCCTGGAGATTTGTCTCCTGAAAAAATAGCAGTGCTTCAAAAATCACGAGTCAATCGTGTGTCACTAGGGGTTCAGACTTTCAACGATAAACACTTGAAACGCATTGGACGTAGCCACAATGAAGCACAGATTTATGACAATATTGCTGCTTTAAAACAAGCTGGATTCGACAATATTTCCATTGATCTGATTTATGCCCTACCTGGTCAGACCATGGAAGACGTTCGTGAAAATGTTGCGAAAGCACTCGCCTTAGACATTCCTCACCTCAGCCTTTACAGTCTCATCTTAGAGCATCATACGGTCTTTATGAATAAAATGCGGCGCGGTAAACTCAATCTGCCAACAGAAGATTTAGAAGCTGAAATGTTTGATTACATCATCGCAGAGCTGGAAAAAAATGGCTTTGAGCATTATGAGATTTCTAACTTCACCAAACCAACTATGGAAAGTCGCCACAACCTCATGTATTGGGATAATGATGAGTATTATGGTTTTGGTGCAGGTGCTTCTGGCTACGTTGATGGCGTGCGCTATCGTAATCGAGGGCCAATTCAGCACTACCTTAAAGCTATCGCAGAAGAGGGGCATGCCAGATTATCTGAGGAAGTTTTGACCAAACGTGAGATGATGGAAGAAGAGTTTTTCTTGGGTCTTCGAAAAAAATCTGGCGTTTCCATCCCACGTTTCGAAGAAAAATTCCAAGAGAGTTTTGAAGGATTATACGGCGAAGCTGTTAAAGAATTATTAGCAGATGGTCTTGTCCAAATAACGGATGGTCGCCTCAGAATGACCAAAAAAGGTCTCTTCTTAGGCGATACGGTGGCTGAGAAATTTATTTTAGACTAAAGCATTAGTTGGCAAAGTGACAAAAGGTAATGTTGCACTATTTACAAGTTAGAAAAAGGAGATACAATGGGACACATTTATAAAGAAGATTTTTTAATTCCATTTGACATGGTCGATGTCAATCACAATATCAAGTTGCCAAAACTCTTGTCTTACTGCCTGTTTGTATCAGGGAAACAGTCTCATTTACTAGGGCGAAGCGATGAGTATGTGCTTGAACAGTTTGGTTTGGTATGGATTATCACAGATTACGAAGTTACCATTCACCGTCTCCCACAATTTACCGAGACAATTACGATTGAGACAGAAGCCATCAGCTACAATAAATTTTTCTGTTACCGCGTTTTCAGAGTTTATGATGCTGCTGGTGAGCTGTTGCTTGATATTTTGACTTACTTTGCTTTGATGGATGCCAACACGCGAAAGGTTTCCCCTGTCTTGCCTGAGATTGTTGACGTTTACGGCTCTGCCTTTGTCAAAAAAATCCAAAGAGCGCCTAAGATGTTACCTTTGGAAAATGCAGAGCAGACGACCTATCATGTCCGTTATTTTGATATTGATATGAATGGTCATGTCAATAATAGCATCTATCTTGACTGGATGTATGATGTGTTGGGCTATGAGTTTTTGAGTCAGCATCGGCCTGCAAAATTGCAACTCAAATACAGCCGAGAAGTGTCTCCTGGTGGTGACATTTCATCAAACGTGGTTAAGGATGGCTTGACGACTTACCACGATATTACCTCAGAAGGCCAAATCAATGCTCAGGCTGTCATTGAGTGGCTTCCCTTGGAAGAGAAATAGGGCAATAGGATGACTGAAAACAACAATTATTTAGACTGGGCAGTTCGATTACAATCCCTAGCCCAAGCAGGACTTGCATATAGTGATAACGTGTTTGACCGAGAACGCTTTGAGGAAATCAGAGACATTGCGGCAAGCATGCTGGTGGAACCGTCAGGTTTACCAAAGGAAGTCGTCAAAGACCTTTTTGCCTCTGATTCGGGATACCAGACCCCTAAAATTGACACCCGCGCAGCTATTTTTCAAAATGATAAAATTCTCTTAGTTCAAGAAAATGACGGGCGATGGAGTTTACCAGGTGGTTGGTGTGACGTTGATCAGTCGGTGATGGAAAATACGATGAAGGAAGCTTTTGAGGAAGCTGGCGCATTAGTGAAGCCGATTCGTCTGGTAGCAGTATTGGACAAGGCTAAAAATAATCCTGCAACAACTGCCGTTCGCGTGATTAAGCACTTTGTCCTTTGTCGCTATATCTGCGGTGACTTCGTGCCAAATAATGAGACACTAGATGCCAAATATTTTGCCTTAGCTGACCTACCAAAGTTGGTTGAAACAAAAGCCACAGCAGCCCAAATCGCCCTCTGTTTTGAAGCAAGTAAGGCTGAGCACTGGGAAACGGTATTTGACTAAGATGACGAAACGCATTAAAAAGAACAAGCAAAAAATAGCCAGAGCAACCATTATTGGTTGGGCGGATGCTTCTACAGAAATCTATGTAATTGGTAAGAAGGAGCAAGAATGTCCAGAGAGGAACGAGTGATTCTGACTAATATGTGCATGATCAGAGATGGTGATAAGATATTGGTTATAGATAAGAAATCTGATAGCTGGCCAGGGATTTGTTTTCCAGGAGGCCATATTGAACCAAATGAGTCTTTTGTTACTTCAACAGTCCGTGAAGTGTATGAAGAGACGGGTTTAGTCGTTTCTGAACTTAAACTGTGTGGACATCAGCAGTTTACCATGCCAGAAGGTTATCGTTATATTGTTTTCTTGTACAAAACGGATACTTTTACTGGACAACTTAAGTCCTCTGAGGAAGGCGATGTTTTCTGGATAAAACGGTCAGAATTAGAACAGTATCAGTTGGCAGATGGTTTCGATGTGATGTTATCCATCTTTGAAAATGACGCATTTTCTGAGAATTATTATTATTTAGAAAATAACAACTGGAAATGGAAAAATTTATAAAGGAGCTAAGATGACATACAAGGGTTATTTAATTGATTTAGACGGAACAATTTATAAAGGGAGTGACCGCATTCCTGCTGGGGAGCAATTTATCCGTGACTTGCAGGCGCGTGAGATTCGCTACATGCTGGTGACCAATAATACCACGCGCACGCCAGAGCAGGTACAAGCCATGCTCCGTGATAAGTTTGAGATTGAGACGCCGCTGGAAACGGTTTATACGGCGACGCTGGCGACGGTTGATTACATGAAAGATGCCAATCTGGGTAATACTGTCTATATCATTGGCGAAGAAGGACTAAAATCAGCCATTTATGAAGCTGGTTTTGTAGAAGATACTGAAAATCCAGCCTTTGTTGTGGTTGGTCTGGACTGGTCAGTTGATTATGAAAAATTTGTGACGGCAACCCTTGCTATACAAAAAGGGGCGCATTTTATCGGTACCAATCCTGACCTCAATATCCCAACTGAGCGTGGGCTTTTACCGGGAGCAGGTTCGCTAATCGCTCTACTTGAAGCAGCGACCCGTGTCAAACCAGCTATTATTGGAAAACCAGAAGCCATCATTATGGACAAGGCATTAGCTCGTCTTGGTGTTGACAAAGCAGAAGCCATTATGGTCGGTGATAATTATCTAACAGACATCATGGCTGGCATCCAAAACGGCATTGATACCCTCCTAGTCTTGACAGGGTTTACGGCCAAAGAAGACGTGCCTACCTTACCGATCGCACCGACACATGTCTTAGAAAGCCTAGCGGAATGGTCATTTGATGAAAACTAGACTCTACGCTTATCTGACCGTCCTTTGGCTTTTGGCAATGGCAGTGCTGGGCACCATTTACGGAGCCTGGCTCCTCTATCCCTTGGAAGTTGATTGGCTGAAACTGACGAATCAAGTCATCATCACTAAAGCAGAGCTGTTGCATAATTTTAATGTTCTTATGGTTTATCTGACCAGTCCCTTTTCACAGGTGCTAGACATGCCAGATTTTCCATCATCAGCGAGTGGGCTCAAACACTTTGCAGATGTGAAACTGCTTTTTCATCTGACACAAGTGATTGCAATTTTAACGACCCTACCTGCTCTGCTATTTTTCAAAAGTAAAGACAACATTTTCCATCAAAAAGTCTTTCTAGGGGCGGCTTTTGTGCCAGTAGTTGTCGGTCTGATGGGAGTGATGATTGGGTTTGAGAATTTCTTTACACTGTTTCATCAGGTTCTGTTCCCAGGGGATAGCTCTTGGCTTTTCAATCCAGCGACTGACCCTATCATCTGGGTTCTACCAGAAACCTTCTTTTTGCATTGCTTTATCCTCTTTTTTGCGCTGTATGAAAGCCTAATGTTAGGACTATTTTTCTGGTGTCGGAAAATCAATAGTTTGTGACCTTGAGTTAGGGTTATGTTAATTCAGTCAACATTTGTCTCTAATTTGTAACATTAAGTGTCTTGTTTGTTTGAGAAAGGTGTTTTATAATACCAATATAGACAATAAGGAGAAAAAGATGCATTTTAACAATAAAGCTCGTAAAGTGAGTAAGAAAGACCCTGTATCAGTAATCATGGCGTTGACATTAAGTGTTTTAGCGGTGTGTCTTTTCGCTTTTGGTAAAAGTCTTACAAAAATTGCAGAGGCAAATGAATATAGTGTTGTTGACTACAGGCAGCAATTTATCAATTCTATTGCAGGTTCAGCTCAAGAATTAGCAAATGCTAATGATTTATACCCATCTGTTATGATTGCGCAAGCTATTCATGAAAGTAACTATGGGTTATCAGGATTAGGAGCTTTCCCATATCACAATCTTTTTGGAATAAAAGGAAGTTACCAAGGTCAAGCTGTCCAAATGGAGACTTGGGAAGATGATGGTGCTGGAAATGCTTATACGATTTTGTCTTATTTCCGTAGCTATCCAAGTTATCATGAATCCTTGCAGGATTATGTTGGTGTTGTCAGACAAGATTACTTTAGTGGAGCGTGGCGTTCAAATACATTGAGCTATGCAGATGCAACGCAAGCCCTAACAGGAACTTATGCGACCGATACAAGTTATGTAAACAAGCTGAATGCTATTATTGAACTGCACAATCTGACACAATATGATACCATGCAAACCTCAAATGGTGAAAGTAGTATGGTTGCTGGTGACTTAGTTTGGAATAACTATCGTCGTCAGTACACCACTCAAGAAACCCTTGATATCGATCATGCTTGGGCGATTCACATTGGTCAAGCGCAATAAAACATAACATAAATCCTAAAAGAGAGTGTGAAGTCACTCTCTTTTTTAGATTAGAAATTCAGTTAGCTCACTTTTGTTAAGTATAAAAAGAGAAATGTGACCTTTTATGATGATTTTTATTGTACCTATTAGTAGTGATCTAACATAATCTTTCCATGTACCGTTTTAGCCGTAGTCAATGTATGATAAGTTGGATAATTTCTTTCAGTCGTTGATATCAGAGCAACAATAGTTAGTCCTCCAAAACGAGTCACCAGATCATGACTTAATGCAATCGCTGGTCGTCTATTCTTCTGTTCATGCCCAATATTGGGATTGAAATCCACATAAAAAATATCACCTTGAGAAATTACCATTGCATCTCATTCCCTTCTGCCCGACCCCAATTAACTTCATTGTGACGAACACCATCATCTTCCCAACCTGCAAATAGCTCCTGTATTGTCCTTGGCTTTTGAATTTCAGGAGTTAGAATGATTGATTTATCTTTTACAGATACAGCAAATTTTTGATTATCATCACCATTTAATAATTTTAAAATACTTGATGGAACTCTTGTTGCTTTCGAGTTTCCTCACTGTGCTAATGTGGTATATTCTTGTACTACTGATGGCATAATGTGCTCCTCCTATTTCATAGGATATCCTTTGTAGATACTTCTGTCAAGAAATTATGATAATCACTCTATTGCTTTAGATTTGAAGGCTAGAGGTGTCACCAAAGTCGAGGAAGCAATATCTAAACAGGAGTTGAAAGATATACTGGATAAGTATAAGCTACTTTTCGATTTAGCCTAGTTGCCTAGTCTAATTTTGTCAAAAAACGAAAAAAAATCTTTACAAAAAAATGAAATTATGCTAGACTGATAACATATTTATGAAAGGAGAATATAACAATGAACAACGTATTCACACAAAAAGTTAATAAAGCTCTCCTTTCTAGTCAGTCTCGTTAGTTTATTTTTTGTTGTAAAAAAAAACTAAAGGCCTATGGGAGGAGTTTGTCCATAGGTCTTTTTGTGTGTCTTGAAATCAATACCAAGAAAGAAAAATGATGTAGGTGGAGAAAATGTAGTAGATAGACTTTTTAGGTTAGAAAAAATAGTTAGTTTATATAAAGAAAAATATTTTGGGAGAAAATATGTTTAAGTTAGTTGGAAAATATATTAAAGACCACAAGTGGCTTTATGTCTTAGTAGGTCTTGTCTTGATTATTTACGATGCCAGTCTGGTGGTTCCAACTCAGATTATTCAACGATTGATTGATTTGATGACGACAGGAAGTCTGACAAAAAGTAATCTTTGGTTGAATATCGGGATTCTGGTTGGAGCCACAGTGGTAAGTTATGTGACAGCCTTCTTTTGGAGTTTGAAAATCTTTCAGCAGGCCAGTCGATTTAAGTTTGATTTGCAGCAAAATGCCTTTAAAAAATTAGTTTCCATGCGGACGCCATTTTACGAAAAATTCCGATCAGGCGATATGATGACTCGTTTCTCTTCTGATGTGGAGATGTTACAAGATTTGGTGGGCTATGGTTTAATGACGGTCTTGTATGCCGGTGGGATGCTACTCTTTATCATTCCAGTCATGTTTGCCATGTCTTGGCAGATTACTTTTGCTGCCCTCTTACCAGTCATTATCTTATCATCAGCCATTTATTTTATCAGTAGGAAAACAGATAGCCTTTTTGATGATAATCGTGAGGCGGTGGCAAATCTGAGTAATGAGGTGGTGGAGGCCATCGAGGGTGTTCGTGTCATGCGTGCTTACAGTCGTAAGGATTTGCAGGCGACCCGTTTTCGTCAGAAAACACAGGATTTGGTTGACCGAGAAAATCGCTTGGTGCGCGTCACGGCACTTTACAACCCTATCTATACCCTCATGTTTGGAGCAACGACTTTGGTTACCCTGCTTTTAGGAACAACATTTGTTGCAGATGGCAGTATGACGGTTGGTCAAGTGTTAGCCATGCAGCTTTATACGGTCTCATTGACAGAACCGATTTCCATGCTTTCAGAGCTTGTTTTGGTTTACCAGACAGGACGGACCTCTTTCGAGAAATTACAGGGCTTGATTGAGACCAGTGATGATATGGAAGCTGATGGTGAGTTAGAAGCGCAAGCCTTTGAAGTGGCTCACTTTAAAGATTACAGTTTTACCTATCCTCAGGCAACACATGCTAGCCTTAACAGCGTCAGCTTTTCCCTTAAAAAAGGACAGACGCTTGGTATTGTCGGCAAGACTGGGTCAGGTAAGACGACTCTGGTGCGCCAGTTTCTCCGTCAATACCCTGTTGGTTCTGGTGGTTTTGGGTTAAATGGCAGAGCAATCACTGAGTACGCTCGGAAAAGTGTAGAGGGGCTGATTGGCTATGTGCCACAGGAACACATCCTCTTTTCACGGTCTGTTGGTGAAAACATTGCTATGGGGAAACCGAATGCTGATGAGAATGCCATTCATCAGGCTATTGAAACAGCAGCCTTTACAGAGGATTTGGAGCGTATGTCAAATGGCCTAGCCACAACCATTGGTGAACGTGGGGTGTCTATATCAGGTGGTCAGAAGCAACGGATTTCCCTAGCGCGTGCCTTTATCAAGGACCCAGAACTCTTGATTTTAGATGATTCATTATCAGCTGTTGATGCGAGAACGGAGAAAAAAATCATTCAAAATATCCAGAAAGAGCGTGCTGGTAAGACTAATATTATCGTTACCCACCGATTATCTGCGGTACAACATGCTGACTGGGTGTTGGTTCTGGAAGATGGTCGTATTGTCGAAGAGGGGACCCCAGATGACCTTATTCAATTAGGTGGCTGGTATTTTGAACAATACCAACGTCAGCAAGCACAAGGGATAGAAGAGGAGGTGTAAAATGAAGACGATATTAAACTTAATGAAGCAATTAACCGTTGTGAAAGGTCTTTTTGCACTTGGTGTTGTTATGCTTTTGCTAGCAACAGCGGTCAGTCAATTATCACCCCTAGTTTTGCAACAAGTCATTGATAGTAGTTTAACAGTTCTTGACCAAGGTAAGGTTATCAACCAAGCGCTTTTTATGAAGTATATGGCCCTCTATGCTGGTCTTACAGTATTGTCGTTATTTCTTTACTATTTTAACCGATACATTTTTAGTCGCTGTGCCTTTTTAGTGACGGCTCACTTGCGTAATCAAGCTTTTGATAAAATGCAGCGGCTACCGATTTCTTATTTCGATGATAAGCCTGCTGGGAAAATCGCGACACGGATTGTCAATGATACCGAAACGCTACGCAATCAATTCTATAGCAATCTGTTGACCATGATTTTTCTCAATATCATTCGGATTATTGCCATCTACGTGATTTTAATTCGATTGGATGTGACGATTGGTCTTTACATGCTTATTTTAATTCCTCTTTTTTATGGGTTACAGGTGTTGTATGGGCGAGCGACTAATAAACCGATGAAGGATTTCTATGATGCCCGAAGTGAGGTCAATACTCAGGTCAACGAAACGATGAACGGAGCGAGTCTCATTCAACTTTACCACCAGGAAGAAAAGGTTTTGGAAGATTTTAACAAGACTTCTGGGAAAATGTTGGCGGCAGATAATCGCATGCATCTGGTCAATTCAACAGCGTCCTGGACACTGACAGAATTTGCCAAGTACATGGTGATTTCAGGTGTTCTAACAGTGGTTGGCTATCAATTTTTAGGTGGAAATCTAGGAGTCACCCCTGGTCGTCTCTTTGTCTATATCAACTATATTACGACATTATTTGATTTGTTGGGAATGTTGGTGAGACAGCTACCCAACATCCATCGTTCACTGGAGACAGGACGCCGTGTCCTTGATTTATTGGAAGAACAAGAAGAAGCAGATGGTGACGCTCAGCTATTTGTCCAAGAGGGGGACGTCGTCTTTGACCATGTAACCTTTGCTTATGAGGAAGGAAAAGCGGTGCTTCGTGATATTGCCATTCATGCTAAGGCGGGTGAGACAGTTGCCTTGGTTGGGCATACAGGTTCAGGAAAATCGTCTATCATGAATCTCCTCTATCGTTTTTATGACCCACAAGAAGGAAAGGTTCTGATTGACGGACAGGATATTCGTCATTTTTCACGTGAAAGTCTCAGGAGCTATATGGGAATTGTGTTGCAGGATCCGTATCTTTTCACAGGAACCATTGCTAGTAATGTGTCCATGGAAAATAAAGGGTTATCTGATGAAGCGATTTTAGCCAGTCTTGAAAAGGTTGGAGCAAAAGACATGGTGGAGCGATTAGATAAAGGTATCCACGAGCCAGTAGTTGAAAAAGGCTCTGCCTTCTCATCAGGAGAGCGTCAGTTGATTGCTTTTGCTAGAACCTTGATTACGGACCCTAAAATTTTAATTTTAGACGAAGCAACCTCGCACATTGATACCGAGACAGAAGAAGTCATTCAACGTGCAATGCATATCGTTAAAGAAGGACGGACAACCTTTATTATCGCCCACCGGCTTTCAACCATTCAAAATGCAGACCAAATTCTTGTCTTGGATGCAGGTCAGATTATTGAACGTGGAACCCATGCCGAGCTCTTGGCACTAGGTGGCCGTTATGCTGAAATGCATAAAATCCAGCAAAGAGTATCAGTTTAATCCATTTATTATAGAAGCAGATTCCACCAATGGGGTCTGTTTTTTTGATTGTTATAAAATTATAATTTTGATTTTTAACGAGTAATATTCTAAACTGAAGTGCTATGTCAATAAACCTAATCCTATATGAAAAGAGTATAATGCAAGTAGAAAGAGGTGAGTGAGAATGTTATCTCAAAATAGGGTATCTTTATTTCAAACTATTTTACAAATCATCTATTTAGTTGCGGTTATTTACTATTTATTTAACGGGGACATTCTTTTTGATTTTGTTATTATCGCTACTGGGATAGGAGCATTTTTCTCGCCTATCACTTACTTTGTACTTATCGGGGTCGGAGTTTTTACAGATTATAACATAAAGCCTAATACCATTTAATTTGATTTATGAATACAAGCACCTATTTGAGGTGTTTTTATTTTGTGATCAAAATTTAGAAATAAAAAACTCATGGCACACCTTTGGGTGAAATGCGGATTGATTTAGAGCCGGATAGTTGCAGTTTTACAGTTAGCAGGAGGACTAAAAGCTGAGGCTAAGGTATTAGATGAGATTTAAAAAAAGGTAACAACATGCTCTTATTATCAAATGAGCAAAAAACATTACTTAAAACCATGACGATGCAAGGAGAAGTTATTGAAAAGTTAAATACTAATTTTGATAAGATAGAACTGTGCTCTAAGTAAAAGCTATCAAGTGGCGATAATGCTATAATAACGTGTCACTATATTTAGAATTAAAAGCGGAAAGTTTCTATTTATGGACAAATTTGCTATAATAGTCGCAGATATGAGAACAAACCTAAAAGAAAGGTCAATGTAACCAATGAAAAAAATTCTTATTGTTGATGATGAAAAACCAATTTCAGACATCATTAAATTTAATTTATCGAAGGAAGGCTATGAAGTCGTTACGGCTTTCGATGGACGAGAAGCCCTTGCGCAATTTGCAGCGGAGGATCCTGACTTAATTATTTTGGATTTGATGTTGCCAGAGCTAGATGGACTTGAAGTTGCCAAAGAAGTGCGTAAAACAAGTCATATTCCTATTATCATGCTTTCTGCAAAAGATAGCGAGTTTGACAAGGTCATTGGATTGGAAATTGGTGCAGATGATTATGTGACCAAGCCCTTTTCAAATCGTGAATTGTTAGCACGTGTGAAAGCTCACTTGCGTCGTACAGAAAACATTGAACTTGCTCTTGCTGATGAAAATGCTTCGGAAAAATCGAGTCTTTTGAAAATTGGTGAGCTAGAAATTTTACCAGATGCTTATGTGGCACATAAGCGTGGTCAAGAACTGGAGTTGACTCACCGGGAGTTCGAATTATTATTCCACTTGGCGACTCATATTGGGCAAGTGATGACGCGTGAACATCTCCTAGAGACAGTTTGGGGCTACGATTACTTTGGAGATGTGCGTACTGTTGACGTAACCGTGCGACGTCTGCGTGAAAAAATTGAGGATATTCCTAGTCGTCCAGAGTACATCTTAACCCGCCGTGGTGTTGGCTATTATATGAAAGCATATGACTAATTTAACAGATAATTTAGGAATTTTTGAGAGTTTTCTTTTACTCCTTTTGGGAATAACGGCGACATATCTCTTGTACGGTGCCTATCGTGATTATAGGCAGGCAAAGATTATTCGTCAGTTGACTGAAAATGTTTACGCCCTGATTGATGGGGAGTATTCAGATATTTTGGACGTTGCAGCTGATTCGGATTTAGAAGATCTTGCCAATAGTCTCAGTGATTTGTCTGAGGTGGTTCGCTTGACTCACGGTAATTTATCACAGGAAAGAGACCGTCTTTCTAGCCTTTTAGCTTATATGACTGATGGGGTTTTAGCGACTGACCGTGGTGGTAAAATTGTCACGATTAATGAAACTGCTCAAAAACAGCTTAATTTAACTGCTGAGCAAGCCTTGAAGATGACCATCCTAGATATTCTTGGGAGTGATAATCCTTATTCTTACCATGATTTGGTTGTTAAAACACCGAATATTTTGATTAATCGCCGAAATGAATTTGGGGAATTCATGACGTTACGTTTTCGTTTTGCCTTAAACCGTCGAGAGTCTGGTTTTATTTCGGGATTAGTTGTGGTGTTGCACGATGTTACAGAACAAGAAAAAGAAGAGCGTGAACGTCGTCTTTTTGTATCAAATGTTAGTCACGAGTTGCGCACGCCATTAACTTCGGTAAAATCGTATTTAGAGGCTCTTGATGAAGGGGCTCTAAAAGATGATGTTGCTCCGCAATTTATCAAAGTATCCTTAGACGAGACTAACCGTATGATGCGTATGATTACTGACCTTCTTAACCTTTCTAGAATTGATAATGGTGCGGTGCAGTTAGAAGTAGAAATGACAAATTTTACAGCTTTTATGACGTCAATTTTGAATCGCTTTGATAAAGTTAAAAGTCAGCATACAACATCTGATAAGAATTTTGAGATTGTTCGTGACTATCCCTTGACATCTGTTTGGATGGAGATTGATAATGACAAAATGACACAGGTTATTGAAAATATTTTAAATAATGCAATCAAGTATTCACCTGATGGTGGGCAGATTAAGGTGAGTATGAAAACCACGGATAGTCAGTTAATTGTTTCTATTACAGACCAAGGATTAGGCATTCCTAAAAAGGATTTGCCGTTGATTTTTGACCGCTTTTATCGCGTTGATAAAGCCAGAAGTCGTGCTCAAGGTGGAACAGGTTTAGGTCTATCAATTGCTAAAGAAATTGTGAAACAACACCAAGGTTTCATTTGGGCTAAAAGTGAGGAAGGTAAGGGGTCAACCTTTACAATTGTTTTGCCTTATGACAAAGAAGTTCTAGAATTGGATGAATGGGAGGATTACGAAGACAATGGTGATGGAAAAGGGGTTTAAGTATAGTATCCTTGCTTCAGGTTCTAGCGGGAATTCCTTTTACTTAGAAACCCCAAAGAAACGTATTTTAGTCGATGCTGGTCTCTCTGGTAAGAAAATTGTGAGTTTACTTGATGAAATTGACCGAAAACCAGAGGATTTAGACGCTATTTTAGTAACACATGAGCATAAAGATCATATCCACGGTGTCGGTGTTTTAGCCCGTAAATATAATTTAGACGTTTATGCTAATAGTAAGACTTGGCAGGCCATGGACAAGATGCTAGGTAAACTGGATGTGAGTCAAAAGCATATTTTTGAGACAGGAAAGGTGCTTACATTTGACGATATAGATATCGAGAGTTTTGCTGTTAGTCACGATGCTGTAGCTCCGCAATTTTACCGTTTCATGAAAGATGACAAGAGTTTTGTCATGTTGACAGATACGGGTTATGTTTCCGATCGGATGTCAGGGATTATTGAAAATGCTGACGCCTATCTCATTGAAGCCAACCATGATATTGAAATATTGAGAGCAGGCTCATATCCTTGGTCAACAAAGCAGCGCATCTTATCAGATTATGGGCATTTATCAAATGAAGCTGGAGCACAGGCCATGATTGATAGTCTGGGTAACAGAACGCAAAAAATTTATCTGGGGCATTTATCTAAAGAAAATAACATCAAAGAATTAGCTCACCTGACTGTTAAAAATAATCTTGCACAGGCAGATATTGATGTTGAACGTACGGTTAAAATTTTAGATACTTCTCCAGATACTGCAACTCCGTTGACTCAGATTTAGATTTTTTGCACGATATAACTAATTGAGGATTGGATATTTTAGATTCCATCCTCTTTTACTTAGAAAAGCGTAAAAACAAAATGACCTCTGGATAACTATATTTAAACTATTTTTGGTATAATTGTTAAAGTATACAAATGTGATTATTGAGTGATTAACTTCCAAACGTATCATTATTTGTTTTTAAGAAGATAGTATGATAAAAGTAAAACTTGATAGGGATAACAACTGACGATAGTGTCACTATAGATTTGAAAGAAAGGAAGAGCGTTGACAGATTATTTATCGGTCACTAATTTGACCAAATATCTTAAAATGAAGATTGACCGTGACCCTTATTTGGAGCGAGTCTACTTGACAGGTCAGGTCTCTAACTTTCGTAGACGACCAAATCACCAGTATTTTTCCCTCAAGGATGAGGGTGCAGTTATTCAAGCGACCATGTGGGGCGGTATTTACAAAAAACTTGGCTTTGACCTTGAAGAAGGCATGAAAGTCAATGTTATTGGTCGCATTGAACTTTATCCGCCAAGCGGCTCTTACTCCATTATTATTGAAAAGGCAGAGCCGGATGGTGTTGGTGCTTTAGCTGTTCAATTTGAGCAACTCAAGAAAAAATTATCTGAAGCTGGCTATTTTGATGATCGCCATAAACAAGCTCTGCCACAATTTGTCAAAAAAATTGGTGTCATTACCAGTCCAAGTGGTGCTGTGATCCGAGATATCATTACGACAGTAAGCAGACGGTTTCCAGGTGTTGAGATTTTACTTTTTCCAACCAAGGTTCAAGGGGAGGGAAGTGCTCATGAAGTGGCAACAAATATTGCTAAGGCAAATGAACGAAGTGACCTTGACTTGCTGATTGTTGGTCGTGGTGGTGGCTCTATTGAAGATCTCTGGTCTTTCAATGAAGAGATCGTCGTTCAAGCGATTTTTGAGTCCAGATTGCCAGTGATATCTTCTGTGGGCCACGAGACTGATACGACTTTGGCAGACTTTGTCGCCGATCGCAGAGCAGCTACTCCAACAGCAGCAGCCGAGCTAGCAACCCCTGTAACAAAATCGGATATTGTGTCATGGCTTGCAGAGCGACAAAATAGGGCTTATCAAGCGACACTACGGCGTATTCAATTTAATCAGGAGCGTGTGTTAAAACTGTCAAACTCTGTTATTTTCAGACAGCCAGAACGTCTTTATGACGGCTATGTGCAGAAATTGGATAAATTAACGACGAGATTAGTCACAAAAACTGAAAATCAATTGAACCAAGCTCAGCAGAAATCAGCTTTGATAAACCAGCGTTTATTGGCGGTGGACTTGAAAGGTAGACTCACCAGTTATTATGAGCGCTTGGCCGTTCAGGAACGACTTCTCAAGTCTCACATGACCAACCAGTACGATAGCAAGTTATCTCGATTTGAAAAGGCACAAGATGCGCTTTTGTCACTGGATACCAATAGAATTATTGCGCGTGGCTATGCAATGGTTCAAAAAAATCATCAGATAGTTGCGAGTAGTAAGGAAGTTAGTAAAGGTGATACCCTTAATGTTCTCATGAAAGATGGGCAGCTGGAAGTTGAGGTTGTTGATATTGTCTAAGATTCATTTAGAAAGATATGACATCAATAGCCATGGAGACCTATCGGATTATCAGCTTTGTGATACGACCTTTACAGCTCATCCAAGAGAGGCAATTGAAGACTGTTTAATGGAGTCGTCACGTCAACCTGTTATCGTGCTTAATGAAAATCAGATCGTGGGTTATTTTACCTTGCATTTTGAGGGTGGTCCGGAAACTTACGGATATGACAGCACTAAGCGAGTGCTTTTAAGAGCGTTGTCCATTGATGATAGATACCGTCGTAAGGGTTACAGCAGTCAGGCCATGTTACTGATTTTCGATTTTATTGAAGATGTTTTAGGTAGGGTGTGTGACAGTCTTATATTAGCCGTCAATGTAGCTAATATCCCAGCTCAAGCGATGTATGAGCAGTTAGGATTTAAACGATTGCGGGAAGATTTTCCAGGTCGATTTGGAAACTTAATCATTATGGAAAAGGATAATGATTAAGGATTTCGATAGAATTATTAGAAAGGAAATGTCAGTTTAGTATTCTAAACTGACTGTGGGTAGGTTTTTCAATGATGAAATACCATATGTGCTTAATGCGATGTGTTATGGATTTCATTTTATTGACGATATCCGAAATTGTAAATAATGCCAAGCAAGAAAAAAACATTTGAAGAAAATTTACAAGAATTAGAAGCTATTGTGGCCAAGCTAGAAAATGGTGATGTCGCCTTGGAAGAGGCTATCGCCGAGTTTCAAAAAGGAATGGTCTTGTCAAAGGATTTACAACAGACGCTTGCTCAGGCTGAAAAAACCTTGGTCAAGGTCATGCAGGCTGATGGTTCAGAAAAGGAATTTGATGCCTAATGGATAAGTTGCAAGGCATAGATCAGGCGATTTATCGCTATTACCGTAGTCGAAAGGTTATTTCAGAAGAGTTGATTGCCAGTATTCTTTACTCGATTGATTCTGGCGGGAAGAGAATTCGTCCCTTAATCATGCTAGAAATCCTAGAAGGTTTTGGAGTTAAGTTAAATGACAGTCATTTTGATGTGGCGGCAGCTGTTGAGATGATTCACACGGGTTCCCTCATCCATGATGACCTACCAGCTATGGATAATGACGATTACCGTCGAGGTAGACTAACCAATCATAAAAAGTTTAATGAAGCGACAGCTATCTTGGCAGGCGATTCTCTTTTTTTGGATCCCTTTGGTTTGATTGCGGAGACAAATTTATCTGCTGAGATTAAGATTCAATTGGTTTCGGAGTTGTCCTATAGTTCAGGAACCTTTGGTATGGTTGGTGGGCAAATGCTAGATATGTTAGGTGAGGAGGCGCAGCTTTCTTTAGAAGACCTACAAACGATTCATGCTAATAAAACGGGAAAATTATTGGCTTTTCCTTTTGTAGCAGCTGGGATAATAGCAGAGCAGTCAAGCGTTGTTGTGACTGATTTACAGACAGCGGGTGAGTTAATTGGTCTTGCTTTTCAAGTCCGTGATGACATTTTAGACGTGACGGCGACGTTTGAGGAAATCGGTAAGACACCGCAAAAAGACTTGTTGGCTGAAAAATCTACCTACCCAGCCCTTCTAGGTTTAGAAAAATCTTATGCGATTTTAAATGAGAGTCTGGAGAAAGCGCAAGCCATTTTCCAAAAACTCCAAGAAAATCAAGGATTTAATCCACAAAATATCCAAGAAATAATAGAAAGGTTGCGACTTCATGCCTAAGGAAAGAGTAGATGTCCTAGCGCACAAACAAGGACTTTTTGAGACGCGAGAACAGGCCAAGCGTGGTGTTATGGCAGGTCTTGTGGTCAATGTCATCAATGGTGAGCGCTATGATAAACCCGGTGAAAAAATTGATGATAGCACTGAGTTAAAACTCAAAGGTGAAAAGCTCAAGTATGTCAGTCGGGGCGGTTTGAAACTTGAGAAGGCGCTTGACGTTTTTGGTATTTCAGTTGAAGGTGCAACAACCATTGATATTGGTGCGTCGACAGGTGGTTTTACGGATGTCATGCTTCAAAGCGGTGCGAAATTGGTTTACGCAGTAGATGTTGGTACCAATCAATTGGTCTGGAAATTGCGTAATGATGAGCGCGTGCGTTCTATGGAGCAATACAATTTCCGTTATGCTGAATTGTCTGATTTCACAGAAGGGCAACCGACTTTTGCGTCAATAGATGTCAGTTTCATATCATTGAATTTGATTTTACCGGCTCTTCATAAAGTATTAGCAGAAGGTGGTCAAGTGGTTGCTCTTATTAAACCTCAATTTGAAGCAGGACGTGAACAAATTGGTAAAAATGGGATTATCAAGGATCAGACGGTTCACGAAAAAGTTTTAGGAACAGTGACACATTTTGCCGTTAATTACGGATTTACTGTTAAAGGCCTTGATTTTTCACCGATCCAAGGTGGTCATGGCAATATTGAATTTTTAGCCCATTTGGAAAAAGCTGCTGACGCAAACAATCTTGTTAGCTCAGCCATTTCTCAAGTGGTTATACAAGCACATGATGCTTTTAAAGCATCCCTATAAATGAAGAAAGGAATATTTAGTCAAAAACACTGACTAAATCAGAGCTAAGTGCATTGAAAATGGTGATAGATTTATAAAACTCATCTTTTTCTCTGGCTATAAAGCTCTGCAAATGATACTTATGAAAAAAAATGAACGTTTAGAATTAATTAAAAAAATTATTTTATCGAATGAAATTGAAACACAGCATGAATTGTTATCTTTTTTAGAAAAAGAAGGTTTGACACCGACTCAAGCTACCATTTCACGTGATATGAATGAAATTGGTATCGTCAAAGTACCATCAAAATCAGGACGTTACGTTTATGGATTATCAACGAGCAAGGCAGCAGTCATTGTTCCTCAACCGTTAAACTTATCTGCTATTATTTTAGAAATTTCACGTTTGAAAAACATGCTCAATATTGAGGTTGTTCCAGGTAATAGCCGTTTATTGAAACGCCATATTTTAAATGAATTTTCAGATCAAATTTTTAGCTTGGTTGCTGATGATGATAGCCTTCTTCTCGTTGCTCCAACGGATGCTACGGCAGAAGCTCTTCAAAAACGTATTAGCAGCTGGACTTAATCAAATAAGGAGTGGCTATGTTATTAGAAATTGCCATCAGAAACTTTGCCATCATTGAAGAAATTTCGCTCAATTTTGAGAAGGGAATGACCGTGCTGACTGGTGAGACAGGGGCAGGGAAATCCATCATTATTGATGCCATGAATCTGATGTTAGGTTCTCGTGCTAGCACAGAAGTCATCCGTTATGGAGCGCCAAAAGCAGAGATAGAAGGTCTCTTTTCAGTGGACCAAAATACTGCACTAACACAACTCTTAGAAGATAATGGGATTGAAGTGACCGATGAACTCATTATCCGCCGTGAGATTTTGCAAAATGGCCGTAGCATTAGCCGTATCAATGGTTCCTTAGTTAATTTGACGACACTTAAGGCTGTTGGGCAACATTTGGTGGACATTCATGGTCAACATGACCAAGAAGAATTGATGAAACCAGCCTTACATGGTCACTTGCTAGATGCTTTTGGCGATGATGAGTTTGTGGCGCTCAAAAAATCCTACCAAGAGATTTTTGATCGCTATAAAACTTTGCGTAAGGCAGTTGTGACTAAACAAAAAAATGAGCAGGAGCACAAGGCGCGCATTGAGATGTTAGAGTTTCAATTGGCTGAACTTGAAGCTGCCAATCTTGTCTCTGGCGAGGATCAAGCGCTCAATCAAGAACGCGATAAACTGCTCAATCATAAAAACATTGCAGACACATTGACCAATGCCTTTGTCATGTTAGATAATGATGACTTTTCCAGCCTGTCTAACGTCCGTTCAGCAATGAATGATTTGATGAGTTTGGAAGAATTTGACTTGGAATACAAGGAGCTTTCTAGCAGTCTTTCGGAAGCCTATTACGTTATGGAAGAAGTGACTAAGCGTCTTGGAACCATTATTGATGATTTGGATTTTGATGCCGGTCGCTTACAGGCAATTGAACAACGTTTAGATGTGATATACAGCATCACTAGAAAATACGGTGGCTCAGTTGATGATGTCTTAGATTATTTGGCTAATATTAGTTCAGAGTATAGTCTTTTAACTGGTCAAGGGCAATCTTCAGATGACATGGAACGTGAACTTAAGGTGCTAGAAAAAGAGTTGGTCTCAACAGCGGCACAATTGAGCCAAGAAAGACATACTCTAGCAGTTGCTCTCCAAGATGAAATCAAGTCAGAACTTAAAGACCTTTATATGGAAAAAGCGGAGTTTCAGGTCCAATTTATCAAAAGTAAATTTAATCGCGAAGGAAATGAAACTGTCGAATTTTACATTTCAACAAATCCTGGTGAAGGGTTCAAGCCTTTGGTTAAGGTTGCGTCTGGTGGAGAATTATCTCGTCTCATGCTAGCCATAAAATCAGCCTTTTCAAGAAGAGAAGATAAGACAAGTATTGTATTTGATGAAGTAGACACAGGGGTGTCAGGTCGTGTTGCGCAGGCTATTGCCCAAAAAATTCATAAAATTGGTCGCCACGGTCAAGTTTTGGCGATTTCCCATCTCCCACAGGTGATTGCTATCGCTGATTATCAGTTCTTTATTGAAAAGCAGAGCGATGATACCAAGACTGTTTCAACAGTGCGTCTACTGACGCCAGAAGAACGTGTTGAAGAAATCGCTAAAATGTTAGCAGGAGATGATGTGACAGAAACTGCTCGCATTCAAGCAAGAGAATTATTAAAACTTTAGAAAACTAAAAGAGGTTGAATTGTTTAGACCTCTTTTATCAATTTTCTGAGCAATTTTGCTATAATATTACCATTAAGATTAAAAAGGATAACGTGTACAAGTGTTCTAAAACTCAAGAACTAAGGTTACTGTCAGCTCAATGAATGTAAGATTTCGTGACCTAGTTAGTTTCTGATTGTGATAGCATATAAGAACATTTAAAATCACACGTTTTTGGTATGATATATTATGATTAAAATTTTGACAGATTCGTCGGTTACTATTGAGCCAGAGTTAATCAAGGAATTAGATATTACTGTTGTTCCCTTATCTGTCATGGTGGATGGAACACTTTATTCTGATGCTGAACTCAAAGAGGTCAGTAAATTTCGCTCTCTAATGAGAGGTAGCAAAGAACTTCCTAAAACCAGCCAGCCGCCAGTTGGTCTATTTTCTGAGACTTACGAGTCATTGGTTAAAGGCGGGGCAGACCATATTATTGCCATTCACCTCACTCATTCCCTATCGGGGACCTTAGAAGCTTCACGCCAAGGAGCAAACATCGCAGAAGCTCCAGTGACGATCGTGGATTCAACCTTCACTGACCAAGCTATGAAATTCCAAGTTGTTGAAGCAGCTAAGTTAGCCAAGGCAGGGGCGGACCTAGAGACGGTATTAGCTCGTATTGAAGAAGTACGAACGAAGTCTGAGCTCTTTATTGGAGTTTCAACCTTAGAAAATTTGGTTAAAGGTGGTCGTATAGGACGTGTGACAGGGATGCTGAGTTCATTACTCAATATTAAGGTCATTATGGAACTTAAAAATCATGAGCTCACTCCAATCGTTAAAGGGCGTGGGACAAAGACTTTTACCAAATGGCTAGAAAACTGGAAATCACAGATTGCTTCTCGAAAAATCGCTGAAATTGGGATCTCGTACTCGGGGACGATTGATTTGGCACAATCCCTAAAAGAAGAACTTTTAGAGGTCGTTGATGCCTCAAAAATTTCGGTTCTAGAAACAGGTTCAATCATCCAAACGCATACAGGGGAAGGGGCATTTGCCGTCATGGTGCGCTATGAATAAAAGACGATTGTTGTTGGGAGTTATAGGTTTTCTATTATCTTACCTCTTTTTCTTGGCTCTCTTTAATGTAATCGTCCCAAAATCAGACAGTAAGTTAACCAAAAAAGATTTTCTATCCCAAAAAGTTGAAACTTTTTCTTATGTCGCTATTGGTGACTCACTTACTGAAGGAGTAGGAGATACAACAGGTCAGGGTGGCTTTATTCCTTTACTAGGAAATAATCTAAATGCAACATATGGTTATGAAATTAATAGCCAAAATTACGGCGTTGCTGGAAATACAAGTAACCAGATTTTAAAACGCATGAAAGACGATGAAGACATCAAAGAAAGTTTGGAAAAAGCTGATTTAATGACCTTGACAGTTGGTGGTAACGACGTCATGGCTGTCATTCGAAAGAATTTAGCTGATTTAGATGTAGACACCTTTAAAAAACCAGCTAAGGATTACCAAAAACGTCTGAGAAAGATTATTGAATTAGCTAGAGAGGATAATAAGAATCTCCCAATCTATATTTTAGGTATTTATAATCCCTTTTATCTGAATTTTCCTGAAGTGACAGAAATGCAAACTGTCGTGGAAAATTGGAATAAGGCTACTCAAAAGGTGACAAAAGAATACCAAAATGTTTATTTTGTTCCTATTAATGATCTCCTTTATAAAGGAATTAATGGTGAAGAAGGTATTGTTCAAACATCTGGAAAACAGACAACTGTTATCAACGATGCCCTTTTTGCTGATGATCTTTTTCATCCCAATAATACAGGTTACCAGCTAATGGCAGATGCCGTGACGGAGGAAATTCGTGAAACAAAGAAAAAATGGAAATAAGAGACGCATTAATGGTTGGAAGTGGGCGTTTATTTTGCTTCTATCAGCACAGTTTGCCCTATTTTCGGTGATTGCTAGTCGTTTAATCGAAATTCGTGAGCCAGTAACAGAGTCAGTTTCGACTAAGTCAAAAGATAAGAGTATTAGCATCGGAACAATCACGACTACTAAAGAGCAGCTAAATGCCACACTGGCTTCATATCTATCTGATTTAAAGGCTAAAAATTTGACCTTTGAATTTTATGCTAGCTCAACCACCATGCTTTTTGAGGGAGCTTATACTTTCTTGGGATATGAAGTGCCACTCTATATTTATTTTGAACCTTATGTTTCAGAAAATGGAGCAGTGCAGTTGAAATTGACTTCTTTCTCTGCTGGAACCCTATCATTGCCAGAAGGGGAGGTCCTAAAATACCTCAAGAAAGCCTATAAATTCCCTGAATTGGTAACGGTTGATACTGAAAATTCTCTCATCACAATTGATGTGACAAAAATCAAAAATTCTCAAGACATTTATGTCAAAGCTAAAAAAATTGATTTGAAAAATGACGTCATCACTTTCGAAATTTACAAGAAAAATGGAAAATAAGCACTTCAAAACTTGAAAAGAGCTTACATTTATGCTATAATTTACGATTGTAAGGGTTATCAATCGATAACTCAGAAATTCAAAAAAACAAAGGAGAAACCACATGGCTTCTAAAGAATTCCACATTGTTGCAGAAACAGGTATCCACGCACGTCCAGCGACTTTACTTGTTCAAACAGCTAGCAAATTTGCATCAGATATCACTTTGGATTACAAAGGTAAATCAGTAAACCTTAAATCAATCATGGGTGTTATGTCACTTGGTGTTGGTCAAGGTGCTGACGTAACTATCTCTGCAGAAGGTGCTGATGAAGCAGAAGCACTTGCAGCAATCGAAGAAACAATGACAAAAGAGGGATTGGCTTAAGATTATGACAGAAATGCTTAAAGGAATCGCAGCATCTGACGGTGTTGCCGTTGCTAAAGCATATCTACTGGTTCAACCAGACTTGTCATTCGAGACAATCACAGTTGAAGACACAACTGCGGAAGAAGCTCGTCTAGATGCTGCTCTAGCGGCGTCGCAAGACGAGCTTTCTGTTATCCGTGAGAAAGCAGTAGGTACGCTCGGAGAAGAGGCGGCAGCAGTTTTTGATGCCCACCTCATGGTATTGGCTGACCCAGAAATGATTAGCCAAATTAAAGAAACAATTCGTGCTAAACAAACCAACGCTGAAACTGGTTTGAAAGAAGTGACTGATATGTTCATCACTATCTTTGAAGGCATGGAAGATAACCCATACATGCAAGAGCGTGCAGCTGATATCCGTGATGTAGCAAAACGTGTTCTTGCCCACCTTCTTGGTGTAAAACTTCCAAACCCAGCAACTATCAGTGAAGAGTCTATCGTGATTGCTCACGATTTGACACCATCTGATACTGCTCAATTGGACAAAAAATTTGTAAAAGCCTTTGTCACAAACATTGGTGGACGTACAAGTCACTCAGCTATCATGGCACGTACGCTTGAAATTGCTGCTGTACTTGGTACAAATAACATTACAGAAATTGTTAAAGATGGAGACCTTCTAGCCGTTAATGGTATTACTGGTGAAGTTGTTATCAACCCATCAGAAGAAGTTATTGCAGAATTCAAAGAAGCTGGTGAAGCTTATGCTAAGCAAAAAGCTGAGTGGGCACTTCTTAAAGATGCACAAACAGTGACTGCTGATGGTAAACACTTTGAATTGGCAGCTAACATTGGTACTCCAAAAGATGTTGAGGGTGTTAATGATAACGGTGCTGAGGCAGTAGGTCTTTACCGTACAGAATTCCTTTACATGGATTCACAAGACTTCCCAACAGAAGATGAGCAATATGAAGCTTATAAAGCTGTTCTTGAAGGTATGAATGGTAAACCTGTCGTTGTCCGTACAATGGACATCGGTGGTGATAAAGAACTTCCATACTTTGACATGCCACACGAAATGAACCCATTCCTTGGTTTCCGTGCGCTTCGTATCTCTATCTCTGAGACTGGTGATGCGATGTTCCGTACACAAATTCGCGCCCTTCTCCGTGCTTCAGTTCATGGTCAACTTCGCATCATGTTCCCAATGGTTGCACTTCTTACAGAATTCCGTGCAGCTAAGAAAGTCTTCGATGAAGAAAAAGCGAACTTGTTGGCGGAAGGTGTAGCTGTTGCGGATGATATCCAAGTTGGTATCATGATTGAAATCCCAGCAGCAGCAATGCTCGCTGACCAATTTGCGAAAGAAGTAGACTTCTTCTCAATTGGTACAAACGACCTTATCCAATACACAATGGCTGCAGACCGTATGAACGAACAAGTATCATACCTCTACCAACCATATAACCCATCAATCCTTCGTTTGATTAACAACGTTATCAAAGCAGCACACGCAGAAGGTAAATGGGCTGGTATGTGTGGTGAGATGGCAGGTGACCAACAAGCTGTTCCGCTTCTTGTCGGAATGGGACTTGATGAGTTCTCTATGTCAGCCACATCAGTTCTTCGTACACGTAGCTTGATGAAGAAACTTGACACTGCTAAGATGGAAGAGTACGCAAACCGTGCCCTTACAGAATGTTCAACAGCAGAAGAAGTTCTTGAATTGGCTAAAGAGTATGTTAATTTTGACTAATATTGGTTAATTTAAGTATTTAAACACGACTTCGGTCGTGTTTTTTGTTTATGTGACTTTAAGTCCGTTTCGCTCCGTAGGTGCGAAACAAATAAACCACCCGCTATGCGGGTGCGCATCGTTGGTTATACCAAAAAAACTCCAAACGCGATACAATAAAGGTGTTCAAGCCTGAAGTAAAGCGAAAGGAGCAATATATGGCACAAAAGGCACATAGTTTATCACACACAAAGTGGATGTGTAAATACCACATTGTGTTTACACCTAAGTATAGACGAAAAGTAATCTATAATCAATATCGAAGCAGTCTAGGCGAAATATTTCGACGTTTATGTAGTTATAAAGGAGTCGAAATAATAGAAGGACATTTAATGCCAGATCAAGTTCATATGCTAGTTAGTATTCCCCCAAGAATCAGCGTTTCAAGTTTCATGGGCTACTTAAAAGGTAAAAGTGCTCTGATGATGTTTGACAAACACGCTAATCTCAAATACAAGTTTGGGAATCGCCATTTTTGGGCAGAGGGTTATTATGTGAGCACAGTTGGACTGAATGAAGCGACTATTAAAAAATATATCCAAGAACAAGAAAAACATGATATTGCTCTGGATAAATTGAGCGTAAAAGAATACGAAGATCCCTTTAGGGATGATGGCAAGTAATACCAGCGCCTCTTTAAGAGGCAAGTGACGAGTCAAAAGCGATTAGGCTTGAACAAAGTGAAAGCCAGCGTCTTTAGGCGCTGGCTGGTGATGTGGGCTTATAGCCCCTGTTCAAACCACCCGTTTGACGGGTGGTCATGATTTTTGGTTTATTGACTACTGTAGTGAGCCTCTTGATAAATAATTGTTTTCTATTGTATAAGTATTGACTTATTTGATCTAAAAGAATATACTGTTATTTAATAAACGTTTATTTATTTTTTAGATAATGAGGATTTATTTATGATGAAGATTCTTAAAAATAAGCTATTCATGTGGACTTATTTAGCTGATACTCTCTCGAATTTTGGTGATGTTGTGTATTATTTGGCTTTGATGGATTATGTCTTGCAATTGCCGAATGCCCCTCTTGCGATTTCTTTGGTGACAGTATCAGAGACATTACCCTATCTGACCATGCTTATCATGGCAGTTTGGGCTGACCAGACGAAGGACAAAGTCAATCGTATTTTAGGGACACAGTTTTTCCGTGTTAGTCTTTATGTTGTCATGGGATTGGTGATGGGCTTTTCTCCCGCTTTATGGATTGTTGGGGTGGCTATCCTCATCAATATCTTGTCTGACTTATCTGGTCAATATGAAAATGCTCTGTACACGCCAATCAGTTTACGTGTGATTCCTCGTGAAGATAGGGAAACACTGATTGCCTTTCGTCAGGGATCAAGGTATGCTTTACAACTTGTTTTTCAGTCTCTTGGAGCTCTCCTAGTGACACTTTTAGGTTATCAGCAATTAGCCTTCTTAAATGCTGGTACATTTTTCCTAAGTTTTGTCATCATGTGTGGACTGCGGCCATTTTTACAGAACCTCTTAGAAAAAAATCCGATTCAAATGCCAGAAGAGGCACATGAAGATAATATAGGTCAAATCAGAAAGTTGCTGAATGCTTTAAAGAATGCTGTGCAGACCTTGAAAGAAAGTTCAAGTTTACTGAGATTGTCTCTTATCTGCTTGACAGGCTTGAATGCCATTAGTGCAGCACAAACGCCTCTTATCCTTTTTATCATGAGTCAGAACAAAGACTTTGTGTTGGGAAGTTCAGCAATGACGTTGGCTCTTTTGTCATCAGTTGCTATTATAGGAGTGGTGACAGGGAGCGTGTTGACAAGGACACTTTTTAAAGAGACATCACTACATTTCCTACTGATAGCAAGTGCAGGAGTAACAACATTATGTTTCTTGGGCTTGTTTGGTGAGCAGATTGTTCTGGTGTTAGTCTTTCAATTGATTAGTCGTATCATGAATGGGGTGATGATGCCAAAGCTTCAGACAATGGTATTCAACTCTTTTCCAGAACACCAGCTAGCAACTGTTGGGGCAGGGATTGATACGATGGTGACGTTGGGGATGGTGTTCACTCCTATATTACTTTCTGGTATGATATTGGTCCTACCAGCACGTTTCATCTCCGTTCTTTTTGTCTTGCTTTCCACGCTACTTTTGGGGTATACTTTTAAAGAAGCAAAGAAAATATGAGGTATGCTTATGGAGATGGATTATCAACCTTATCGCAGTGAGATTTTTGAGTATTTTTTACTACCAACTTTTCTTCATGAACGTTCCGAGTCGCAATGGGAATTTAGTCAAAAAGAAAAACAGATTCTAGGTGAAACCTTTCAAGTATTAGAAGATTTGTATCAGCTGTTTCTTCCCTTTAAAGAGGAAATGTTAACCTACTATCTTATGGGTGATGGGATAAGTTTGTTAGGTTCTTGTTACCTCTATTTATTAGACAAGGGGTATGACCCGCAAACAGTAGAAGAAGCACATGAGTTGATATTACAGTTGAGTGCTGATGAGGTAGAGCATTGTCTGCGAACTCTTGTACTGGGAGAGAGTGTGGAACAGTATGCGAATCAAACACTGATAAACCTTTTGCTAGATAGTTCTGCTAGCTCAGATTTGAAATGGAATTTTCTCGCTTTTTCACAAGATTTACTTGGCAATTTGAAGAAATTGATTGAACTCTCTCGCCGCTTAATTCCTCTTTACCAGCCTTTTATGGACAAGGGACAATCTCAAAAAGAGCAGTTTTTGAATCAGATGTCACTGGAAACATTCCTAGAAAAAGAGATGGAAGAGCAGAGCGACAAGGTAGAGGTATTTTTGTTAAATGCCTGGTTGATTCGTCTTTATCAACTGACGCTTCCTCACCTGAAAAATTATTCTAGTATTATTACTCTTTCTTGCCAAATAGACCAGATTTTACAAGTGCGTGAGGCCATGGATGATGATCAGTTGAGTACGATTCTAAAAGTTCTGAGTGATTTGAGTCGCTACAAAGTCTTGGTTGAATTAACAAAACCTTTGGCGAAAACAAAAGATATTGCCAAGAAGTTAGGGATTACAGGGCCAGGGGTATCCTTTCATACACAGAAGTTACTCAATGCGAACCTCTTGAAAGCTAACCGTGACGATAAAGCGGTTCGCTATGATGCGAATAAAGACTTATTGCGTGAACTTGTCGAAAAAATACAAGAAGATTTTGACTTGTAAAAAAATAGAAGTAGGAAGTGGAAGAAAAAAGGCATAAGACCAGTGATAAAACTGATTTTATGCCTTTTTGTGTTAAGTGATTATTTTTTTAATCGCATAGTTTGCTAATCATTATGGTCAAAATGATTTTATATTAAATATGCTTACTCCCCTCCCTAATAGATAGTGGCGCTAGTTGATTTTGGTAGTCTTTAATAAATTGTCGAACCCAGTTGGGGTTAGTCTTTGAGTAGTCTCTAAGTGCCCATCCGATAGCTTTATTGATAAAAAATTCATTGCTACCAAGGTTATTGACTATAATTTGCTTGAGGAGAGTGGTGTCTGTCTTATCTTTTTTTCCTAATTGGTGGTCAATGGCAATGCGGCGTAGCCAAAAGTTATCAGCTAGGGAAAAGTCTATCATGAGTTTAGGAATTCTAGCGTCAGCAATATTTCCAAAAATGCGGTCAAAATGATCAATCGTGTCCCACCATTCTTTGCTTGAGGCATAGGCGATGAGTTTTGATACATCTTCATAAGTTAAGACTTTTTGTAAGCCCTTGAGATAATCACAAACAAAGTAATGAAGTTCACGATGGGACTCAGCCCAAGCTAAATCAAGAAGATTCCAGTCAATTTGCTTTGCCTTTTTATCAGTGGCAATGAGCTCATGATAAATTTTACGCCGTTCAGGTGTTGGAATACCATAAAAAGTAAACTGATGACGCATATAGGCTGACATTTTTTGCGCTTTTTCAGGATTAGCTGATTGTTCAAAAGTTTGTTTAAGGTTTAAAAATCGATTTGTCATAGGTTTATTTTACACTAAAAATTTTAGGATACCAATTCTAAGATTTTGAGAAAGGTTTGGTATAATGAGAATATGGTATTATCAAAAAAACGTGCAAGACATGTTCTTGAAGAAATTATCGCTCTTTTCCCCGACGCCAAACCAAGCCTTGATTTTAAAAATCATTTTGAGTTAGTCATTGCTGTACTCTTATCAGCTCAGACGACAGATAAGGCTGTTAATCAAGTAACACCTGCTCTGTTTGAAGCTTTTCCGACGCCAGAGGCAATGGCAGTAGCTTCTGAAAGTGAGCTGGCTAAGTACATTTCACGCTTAGGACTCTATCGCAATAAGGCAAAGTTTATGAAAAAATGTGCTCAGCAACTTGTTGATGATTTTGGTGGTGTGGTCCCACAAACACGTAAAGAATTAGAGAGCTTGGCTGGTGTTGGTCGTAAAACAGCTAATGTTGTGATGTCAGTGGGATTTGGCATTCCTGCCTTTGCTGTTGATACGCATGTAGAACGCATCTGCAAACATCACGATCTTGTCAAAAAATCAGCGACGCCTCGTGAAGTCGAGGACTATGTTTGTTCTGTCTTACCACCAGAAAAATGGTTGGCTGGGCATCAAGCAATGATTTACTTTGGACGTGCCATTTGTCATCCCAAAAATCCAGAGTGTGATCAGTATCCACAACTCTATAACTTTCCAAAATAGTTAAAAGTGAGAGAGCCGAAACTTTCTCACTTTTCATTTTTAGGTGTGTGTAGCGTGTAGCGTTTCTTACTCTTCTCCAAAGAGTCTAGTCGCTTTAACGGCACGTATCCAGCCCTTATAGAGTTTTGACTGTCGTCTTGGGAGATTTGAGGTTTGAAGACTTGTCCATGCGAGAAAAGGGTTTGTAATTCGTTGGTGTCTTTCCAGAACCCAACCGCTAAGCCTGCTAAGAAAGCTGCGCCTAGAGCTGTTGTTTCTAGGTTTTGCGCACGCTCAATATGAGTTTGTAGGATATCTGCTTGGAATTGTAAGAGGTAATTATTTCTCGCTGCACCGCCATCAACTCGGAGCGTTGGAATGGAGATACCTGTATCAAGTGTCATAGTGTCTACAACGTCTCTTGTTTGATAGGCAAGAGATTGTATGGTAGCTTTGATGAGGTCATCAGAATTGGTCCCTCTGGTTAATCCAAAGATAGCACCTCTAGCCTTGCTGTCCCAATATGGAGCGCCAAGTCCTGTAAAGGCAGGAACAACGTACACCTCATTGAGACTGGTAGAGCGGTAAGCGGCTGTCTCGGATTCTGGAGCGGATGGCAAAATCTTAATTTGGTCGCGCAGCCATTGGAGGGCAGAGCCCGATACAAAGACAGAGCCTTCTAAGGCATAAGTTACTTGTCCATTGATAGCATAGCCGATAGTTGTGAGCAGATTATGTTGAGAAAGAACAGGTTGATTACCAGTATTCATCACAATGAATGAACCTGTGCCGTAGGTGTTTTTGACCATACCTTCTTCAAGAGCTAGTTGGCCAAAGAGTGCAGCTTGTTGGTCGCCTGCCATTCCAGAAATAGGAATGTGGTGGTCTGAGAAAATAAAATGCTCTGCGTAGCCATAGATTTCTGAATTGCTCTTAACCTCTGGTAACAGTTTTTTTGGAATGTTTAAGAGTTCTAAAATGTCCTTGTCCCAAGTGAGGTCGTGAATATTAAAAAGCATGGTACGACTGGCATTGGCATAGTCAGTCACATGAACTTTCCCATTGGTCAATTTCCATAAAAGCCAAGTATCAATGGTACCAAATAATAATTCCCCAGCTTCCGCACGCTCTTGAGCATGGGGGACATGGTCAAGTAGCCAACGAACTTTTGTGGCAGAGAAGTAAGCATCAATGATGAGACCTGTTTTTTGATGAAACATGTCAGAATAACCATCGGCAATGAGCTGATCGGCAAGTTCACTGGTTTGGCGAGACTGCCAGACAATTGCTTTATGAATAGGTTCACCTGTTTTTTTATCCCAGATGACAGTGGTCTCACGTTGATTGGTAATTCCGATACCAGCTATCTCTGATGGAGAGATTTTTGAGGCAATGAGAGCATCAGCTATTGTGGACAGTACAGCATCCCAAATTTCATTGGCATCGTGTTCTACCCAACCAGGTTCTGGGAAATACTGCGGAAATTCGCTCTGACCTTCGCCAATCTTTTGACCATTATGGTCGAAAATAATAGCACGGGTACTTGTTGTCCCCTCATCAATAGCAAGAATATATGATGACATAAAAACTCCTTAATCATTACAATGTCGATAACAATAGTATGAAATCGTTTTCTATATTATAAGATAAAAAGTTAATTTTAGCAAAATAGAAAATTATCGAGGTACTATTTGCTTTGAGTACAACATTTTTGTTTTTTCACTGTCCACTATAAGGGGAGTGTATCAATTGCGTCTCCTTTTACGTTTAGCTATAAGTCACCCACCAATAACTAAAAAAGTCAGAAGTGGTACTGCACTCTGACTAAAGGTTGTTTTTAGGCTTTGATAAATGGCATGTTTTTACTTAAGACTTTGAGGATAGCAATAACCAGTACAAGACTAATCAAGCGATCAAGATAGTCTGTCCCAGCCTGTACTAAAATAACGCTTGTTGTCATATCAAGACCTAGGCCTGCTAAAAATTGAACAACCAACGAAGATCCGCTTGATGTAATTCCTTTAAAAAGGATAACCGTAATAATAGAAGCAGTGACTGTTCCTGGCAATGAGACGAGGAAACTTTTCCAAATCAGGTGATGCATCTTGTCTTGATTTTTGATGAGAAATCCAGCCATTAGAGCAACAATAATAGCTACTGGAGCAAAATAAAGAGAAAAAATATCAGTGGTCATCCAGTTAATTAAGGCACTGATGGTAGCTGTTCCAACACCAAGCCATGGTCCAAAGGCAACAGCCATTAAAAGTGTTCCGATAGTATCTAAGTAGATTGGAAGTTTTAAAAAGAGGGCAATATTAGCACCAACAATATTCAAGGCAATCGCCATTGCCATAAAGGTGAGCAGGTGAGTTTTAGATAATTTAGACATCGTTTTTCCTAACTATTAAATGAATTTTTTGACGAGTTCTTCATCAATTTGTGCATGAAATAGTGTGGTTAGGAAATCTTTCCAGAATGAATAAGTGTTAACAGTTGTTAAAATGTGGGCATTACTTGGTTTACCATAAAAGTTATGGCTATCAATGACAGTTTGTCCTAATGCAATCCCTTCTGTTGAGATATCGGTATATGCCGAAAATCCAGCACAGATATCAGGATTGATAAAATAGGCAACAGCTAGTGGATCATTGATCACACAGCCAATAATCGTCTCGTATTCCCAATGAAAATCAAAGTAAAAACGTGTGATTTGTTGGATAAAGTCAGCTGTTTCTTGATTGAGGTGTCGAGTGTACTCTAAAAGATTTGGTGTTAGAACGATTTCTCGTGTGACATCTAGACCAACCATTTCAATGGATTTACCAAGTTTTTCAAATACCTCTTGAGCAGCATGTGGGTCACACCAATAATTGTACTCAGCAACAGGTGAGCAGTTACCGTTTGACTTAAAGTTACCGCCCATGCTGACAAATCGCTGACAATGTTTACCGAGACTTGGATTGTTTTGTAGCGCCTTTGCAATATTAGTCAAGGGTCCAAGAGCTATGATACTAACATCGGTTGGTTTTTGGAAAAAGTCGGCTAAGAAATCAACAGCTGAAGTAGGTTGAGCTGCGGTATCTGTTTGGCGAGTAAAATGTGTCTCACCAAGACCATCTATACCGTGCGTATCTTGTGCAGACACAAAGTCTCGTTTTAGAGGATTCTCCAAACCAGCATAGACAGGAATATCAAGGCGATTGAGTTTTTCCAAGATTAGCAGGGCATTATGAACACCAAGTGAAGTTGGAACGTTGCCAGGTGTGATGGTAATGGCAATGACATCAAGTGAAGGATGCTGAATCGCATACATGAGTGCCAAGGCATCATCAATACCAGGATCACAGTCGATGATAATTTTTTGCTTTTTCATAAGTTTATCTCCTTTCTGTCAAAATAAAAAGAACAAAAGGCCAACAAGATATCTTGTTTGGTTCTTTTGCTCCAGAAAAAGTAATCAATGATTAAAAAGAACAGCGGTCTGTTCTTAACAATTTAGGTCACTTAGTTTTTTATTCTGGGAAGTTTTCGAACCAGTCCAAGGAAAAATCCTTGTTTTTATGCACCTAAATAGTTTACTATTTTAAAGGTTGGATGTAAAGAGCTTCTTTGTTGTGAGATGAAAATCGTAGAAACCATTAAGATGCTTCAATTTGAAGAAAGCCTTTGAATTACAGTTCAATCTCCATCACAATAGGGGTATGGTCTTGACGTGCACCTGAATCAATCATATCTGATTTTGTCACCTTGTCTGCGATACGATTTGAAGTGAGCCAGTAATCAATTCTCCAGCCTGTGTTGTTGATTTTTGAGGTTTTGCTGCGTTGTGCCCACCAAGTATAGGCGCTTGGGACATCTCCGTTAAGATGACGGAAGGTGTCTGTAAAGCCTTTTGCCAATAGATTGGTAAATCCGTGGCGTTCTTCATCAGTAAAGCCAGGTGACTGACGATTGCTTGCTGGGTTTGCCAAGTCAATTTCCTTATGAGCGACATTGTAGTCACCAGTGGCTAAGACAGGTTTTTGTTTGTCTAATTCTGCCAAGTATTCTGCGTATTTTTCGTCCCAGATTTGACGGTCTTCTAAGCGTTTTAAGCCGTCGCCAGCATTTGGGGTGTAGACTTGCGTGACAAAAAAGTTGTCAAATTCTAGTGTAATGATGCGGCCTTCGCAATCCATTGTGGTAGGGGCACCAATTTCTGGGAAAGTGATTGTAGGCTCAAGAGTTTTTTTATAAAGAAACATGGTACCAGCGTAGCCTTTGCGCGCAGGCTCAACGGATGAACGCCAAGCGTTATCATAATCAGGAAAATATTGGGCCAAGATTTCTAAGTGTTTCTTAGTCGGTCCAGCAGCAGAGAGTTTCGTCTCTTGAATGGCAATAATGTCAGCATTTTCAGAGACAAGGGTATTAAGTACCGCGCGTGATAACTCGCTACGTGGTGAAGTGCCAGTCAAGGCTGCGTTGAGGGAATCAATATTCCAAGAAATCAGTTTCATTTAAAGGTTCTCTTTCTAGTTTTCTTTTTTACATTTTATCAAAAATGAGCCATATGTGCGACTTTAGGGATTTGAGATTTTGGGGAGGGGTGTTGTATCGTCAAAATCAAGGTAAACGCTTTACTTGTACTAGAGATATGATATAATGAAATCAAAGTTATAGGAGGTGTTACCATGAAAAGGGTATTTCAATCGACGGTTTGGATTTTATGGGGCGTGATTTTACTGGGAAGTTACTGGATTTATCTTCCGCCCATTAATCCGATGAGTTCAGAGTTTTGGTACTTTATGATTTGGGCGTTAGTGTTGTTGGCGGGAGCGTTTTTCTTGCTGAGTATTGTTGATACGGTTTCAGCTGGGAAAAAGGTGATGCAGGCTAATCGCGTTGGTCGTCATGGTGTGGCGCGTGATGTTACTATTGATTTTAAACGTTATCTAAAGCCTTTGGGATTTTCGTTAACATTAGCGACGGTCATTTTTCTTTTGATGACAGTCCTAAGTTTCTTTAACTCACGTATTTTTAGGGCAAAAAGCTACGCTAATATCATTACGGTGACTGAAAAAGATTTTATCGAAGATTTTCCAGAAACGGATATTACCAAATTAGCCTTGCTTGACCGCCCATCTGCTGAAAAAATTGGGGATACTTACCTAGGGACCATTGATAAAGTGTCTCAATTCGGTATCTCAGATGATTACCGTCAAATCACAATCGGTGAGCAACCCTATCGTGTGTCTCCGCTTGAATATAAAAGCTTTTGGAAATGGCTGAGCAATCACAATGAAGGTATCGGTTATTATGTCAAAGTTAATCAAACAATAGGTAAGGCGGAATTGGCAAAACTTGATCATGGAATGAAGTATTCTGACTCTGAATATTTCCTTAATGACACGATGCGCCACTTGCGCTTGCGCTATCCATTTACGATTTTTGGAGATCCATCTTTTGAAGTTGATGATGAAGGAAATCCTTATTATGTAGCCACTATTTATGAGCCTAAATTCATGCTTAGTGCTAACGATCCAAAAGGTGTTGTGCTACTAAATGCCGTGACAGGTGAAACCAAGGAATATGGACTGGCAGATATTCCTAAATGGGTTGACCGTGTCTTTTCAGCTAATAATGTGATTACCCGTGTAGATGATTACTATACTTATCAAAAAGGTTTTTGGAATACAGTCTTTAGTCAGACAGGTGTTAAAGAAACGACGGATATTTATAACTACATCAGTATCGGTAGTGACATCTATCTTTACACAGGGATTACTTCAGCGACAGCCGATTCTTCAAATCTAGGCTTCATCTTAGTTAACATGCGCACACGAGAAGTGGTTAACTACAAACTTGCTTCAGCAACTGAATCAGCGGCTCAAGAGTCAGCAGAAGGTGAAGTTCAAGAAAAAAATTACAGTGCAACAGCTCCTTCTTTAGTTAAGCTAAATGGCAAAGCTTTTTATCTAGTATCACTAAAAGATGATGCTGGACTTGTGAAATCCTATGCCCTTGTGGATGCCGAAGATTATCAACAAGTAACCGTTAATAATGATATTGCTAGCCTTATCGCTCAATTTACTGATGCCGATACAGGAGCTCTATCAGGTGTTGGAACAGACGGTAGCACCACTAAGAAAAATAGCATTTCAGGAACGGTAGAAGCCTTGGCGGTTCAAACCATTAACGGAACCACCATTTACTACTTACAATTTGGCGAAACCATTTATAAGGTTAAAGCGAGCACAAGCACCCCAGATGATTTGCCGTTTATTAAGGTGGGAGACCAGTTTGCAGGAGATTTAGCTAAAGATAATTACCTGACAAATTTCACGCTAACACCAGCAGAATAATCTCATAAACCTGAGTGTTTCAAATAGACACTCGGGTTTATTTTATGCTTATAGAAATGAAAGTTCTACCTTTTTTTGAAAAATTATACAATATATGGTGTTTTGTGATATAATAATGCGAAAGTATTATCTTATATGAGAGTATTTATTCAAGAATCTCATAAAGAGCAAGTTATTTCAGCCATCCAGAGACTAGTTGCTTTTCCGTCCGTATGCAATGAAGGTGAGAATGGAACGCCGTTTGGTCAGTCGATATCTGATGTACTGACAGATACTTTAACCCTTTGTAGCGAATTAGGGTTTAAAACTTATCGAGACCCAGACGGTTATTACGGCTACGCTGAGGTTGGAGAAGGTAGCGACTTACTAGCTATTCTTTGCCACTTAGATGTGGTTCCTGCTGGTGATTTATCGAAATGGGACAGTCATCCTTTTGAAGCTGTTATCAGAGATGGTAATCTCTATGGTCGCGGTGTTCAAGATGATAAAGGCCCGTCAATGGCGGCACTCTTTGCGGTCAAAGCTCTGATGGACTGTGGTGAAAAATTGACGAAACGGATTCGTTTTATCTTTGGGACAGATGAGGAGACCCTATGGCGTTGCCTCCGTTATTATACCGAAAAGGAAGAGGTTGCAACGATGGGATTTGCACCAGATTCAACCTTTCCTGTGACTTATGCTGAGAAGGGGCTTTTACAAGCCAGGCTCCTTGGTCCAGGTAGTGAGCTCCTTGCTCTCGAAGCTGGTGATGCCTACAATGTTGTCCCAGCCAAAGCTACTTATCAAGGTCCTTTGTCAAAAGCCCTAGCCCAGCAATTACGTTCTCTAGATTTTGCCTTTGAAGAAAAAGCTGACGCTATCACAGTATTAGGATTAGCTAAGCACACTAAGGAGGCACCATCTGGTATCAATGCCATTGTCAGATTGGCCAAAGGCTTGCATGTATTAGTTGAGCATCCCGCTTTAGCCTTTATCTTTAAAGGAGTTGGGGAAGACGCAACTGGTGAAAAGTTGTTAGGAAAAATTTGGGATCAAGAATCAGGCAACCTGTCTTTCAACATTGCAGGAGTGACCATCACCGAAGACAGCTCTGAAATCCGCTTAGACTTAAGAATTCCAGTTCTGGCAGATGTGAAAAAAGTGATGTCAGATTTAAACGATGCTGCTCAACAGTACGGCTTAACCTATGTTGAACACGATTATTTGCCACCGCTTTATGTTCCCAAGGATAGCGACTTAGTTACGACTCTTATGTCCGTTTACCAAGATAAAACTGGTGACATGACGCCTGCCAAATCATCAGGAGGAGCAACGTTTGCCAGAACCATGCCAAATTGTGTTGCCTATGGCGCGTGTTTCCCAGACTCTGACAAGACCGAACACCAAGAAAATGAGTACCTAGCTTTATCAGATATCTACAAGGCCATGGACATCTACGCAGAAGCAGTGTATCGTTTAGCTTGTGAGAAGTAAGCCAAGATATGACTTCACTATAAGGAGGTAGAGATGTCTTTTGTTAAGAAAATTATTGATGATTACTTAGAGGGTAACCGAGGCACTCTATCTTATTTTGATAAAGAGGGAAATGTTCATGCTATTAGGACATATGCTGACAAGAGTCATTATCCGTCCTATGAAGATTATTATCTGGCTATGGGTGTTCGGATTAATAAAGAAGTGCAGAATAAGTATACTAGAAAACTAAGATTTTGGGCCTTTTGGGAAGCCATACAAATGCCTGCCATTTTATTTTCTCTTCTAATCGGTGTCGTTTCCATCATTCTAGCTTTTATCACTAGGGGAGAAGGATGGCCTGAGGGAATTGTTTCCTCTGCCACTCTTTTTGGTATGGGACCTATGTTTGGTTACATGTCTTATAATTGGTTTTTCAAATCATGGGTGATAACAAGTTTTGAAAATGCCTATAATAAAGAACTCGCTAAGAAAAAATCAACAATAGCCCTTCAGAAAGTTAAACGTGAAAAGAACTGGGTGCATATTGTTACGGTTGTTGCCTTGCTAGCTTTGGGCTATTTTGATAGTTGGATTTCCGTGGCTAAAATTTTGATAATTGCCTTTTCTTCGATGGCATTTGGTATGATTGAAGGGCTGCTATTTATTGGTCTAGGACAACTCTTTTCACCACTGTTTTCAAAAAAAGCGGAGCTTAAACTAAAACAAGAGCAACAATTGGAACTCTCTCCTGAGCTTATGAAGCAGGTCAAAAAATGGTTTAGGGTTATTCATCAAGATTTTCACACAGAAAAATATGCGATCGCTTTTGACCGTTTTGGCGCTTCTCAGAAGACCCGTGAAGAATTTCATCAAGAGATTCAGAATTTCTTGAGTGAGCAAAAACTGACGGCATTCCATCTCGTTTCTTTTGAGGAAACAGAACTTTCTGTTTTAGAGATTACAGATCATCAGTTTGAAGTTGATTTGTTTCTTTACGATACGGTTGCTCAAGAATTTCCAGAATTTTATCTCATTTGCAAAGTGAACTACCAAGGAAATCAGCTAAAGAGTATTGAATTGGTAGAAGTTGGTTATTAAATCAACAGAAGTGTATGATTATTGAAAATAGAGATAATATTTTGTAACATCAGTGCAAGTTTATTCGCTATAAGTTATTGACAGTGAATGGAAAAAATGATAGTATAAATCATGTAGTTGGAGGATTACCCAAGTCCGGCTGAAGGGAACGGTCTTGAAAACCGTCAGGCGTGTAAAAGCGTGCGTGGGTTCGAATCCCACATCCTCCTTACTTTATGAGATATCAAAAGAGAATGAGATTACTTGTTCTCTTTTTTTGTTGTCCATTTCTGGATTAGAAATTTTATGGTATAATAAACTGTTACATCAAAAAGGTTTCATTAGCCTTGAAAGGATTTAGAAAATGACAGAAAATAACTCATTTTACATTACCACGCCGATTTATTACCCATCTGGGAAATTGCACATCGGTAACGCTACGACAACTATCGCCTGTGATGTTTTAGCACGTTACAAGCGCATGATGAACAAAGATGTTTTTTATTTGACTGGTCTTGATGAGCATGGTCAAAAGATTCAAACAAAAGCTGAAGAAGCAGGATTATCGCCCCAGGAATATGTGGACGGTATGGCTGTTGGGGTTAAAGCGCTGTGGGAACTTTTGGGTATTAGCTATAACCAATTTATCCGCACAACTGACGATTATCATGAGACTGTAGTTGCTGCTGTTTTTGAAAAATTGCTGGCGCAAGGTGACATTTACCTTGGTGAGTACTCAGGTTGGTATTCTGTATCAGATGAAGAGTTTTTCACCGAAAGTCAATTAGCAGAAGTTTTCCGTGATGAGGCTGGCAATGTGATTGGCGGTATTGCACCATCTGGACATGAAGTTGAGTTAGTTACAGAGGAATCGTATTTCTTTAAACTTAGCAAGTACCAAAAACATTTGGAAGCCTTCTTTAAGGCTCACCCAGATTTTATTAGTCCAAATTCTCGCATGAATGAAATGTTGAAAAACTTCATTGAGCCTGGTTTGGAAGATTTGGCGGTTTCTCGGACAACCTTTACTTGGGGGGTACAAGTCCCATCAAATCCAAAACACGTGGTTTACGTTTGGATTGATGCCCTCTTGAACTATGCGACAGCTCTTGGTTATGGACAAACTGATACGGCGAATTTTGACAAGTTCTGGCTAGGTAATACTGTCACAAAATCTTGGACAGATGAAACTGATAAAACTTGGGAATTTCAGGTGGCATCAGAAGTTAATCATATGATTGCGAAAGACATCTTGCGTTTCCACAGCATTTACTGGCCGATTATCTTGATGGCGCTTGATTTGCCATTGCCAAATCGCTTGATTGCCCACGGTTGGTTTGTCATGCAAGATGGTAAAATGTCTAAGTCTAAAGGGAATGTCGTTTACCCTGAAATGTTGGTAGAGCGTTTCGGACTTGATCCACTTCGCTATTACCTCATGCGTAGCCTCCCAGTTGGTTCAGATGGAACATTCACCCCAGAAGATTATGTAGGTCGTATCAACTATGAATTGGCGAATGACCTTGGAAACTTGCTCAACCGTACAGTAGCTATGATTAACAAATACTTTGGTGGTGATATCCCTGCCTTTGCACAAGCAACTGATTTTGATGCTGATTTGGCAGCAGTGGTTGCTGAAAACTTGGGAGCCTACCATAAAAACATGGATGCGGTTGATTACCCACGCGCTCTAGAAGCCGTTTGGAATATCATTTCTCGTACCAACAAGTACATTGACGAGACAGCTCCTTGGGTTCTTGCTAAAGATGAAGCTGACCGTGAGAAATTGGCAGCAGTTATGGCACATTTAGCAGCTAGTCTGCGCGTGGTGGCTCACCTGATTCAACCATTCATGATGGAAACATCAAATGCCATAATGGCACAATTGGGACTTGGCTCTGCCTTTGACCTTAAAAATCTTGAATTGTCAGGACTTCCAACAGGTATCAAGGTGGTTGAAAAAGGTACCCCAATCTTCCCACGTCTTGACATGGAAGAGGAAATTGCCTACATCAAGGAACAAATGACAGCAGGCAAACCAGCTACTGAAAAAGAATGGAACCCAGAAGAGGTTGAATTGAAATCTTCTAAGGATGAGATTAAATTTGAAACCTTCGATGCAGTAGAAATCCGTGTCGCAGAAGTCAAGGAAGTCTCTAAGGTAGAAGGTTCTGATAAACTTCTCTGCTTCCGCTTAGACGCAGGCGATGGAGAAGACCGCCAAATCTTGTCGGGTATTGCCAAATTCTATCCAAATGAACAAGAATTGGTCGGCAAAAAACTCCAAATCGTTGCCAACCTCAAACCACGTAAAATGATGAAAAAATACATCAGCCAAGGCATGATTCTCTCAGCAGAACATGACGGCAAACTAACAGTCTTAACAGTAGCCCCAAGTGTACCAAATGGAAGCGTGATTGGGTAAAATAATTCAAAACAGCCTCGCAACTTGCGAAGCTGTTTTTGTCTTGTTTAACTAATTGAGTGTCAATCAATATTTCATCTGTGAGGCGATATAGAAGAAGATGATTATCACGATTGTTGGCAAAAGGAGTCCAATAATATTTAAACAGATTTCAAAAAGATAATTAGACTGAGATTTTCGATGTTCCCTAATAGCAAGGATTAGTCCAATAAAGCTACAGAAAAAGCCTTCAAGGAGATGTCCTGTTTGTTTTTCAAGGAAAAGGGCTAGTATTCCTAGCATTAAGGGGATGAAATTTCTTTTCTTTTTCAGCAATTTAAACACTCCTTATCTTTTAGAGTAATGTTATGAGCTGTCGTAATAACCAGATGAAGATTAAACTGGAAACCACTCCTACCAAGCTGAGAAGTAGTAGAAATGGCTCTTTGGAATACATAAAAACTTTCAGAAATAGATAAATAGAGACCAAAGTGACAATAATATAAATGGCATAAATGATAATAAGTGACCAGGTTAGCAGTTGTCGTAATCTTGGCTTTGTTGTTCCACCATTTAGGACAAAGCTACTAGCCCAAAACGAGAGTGGGATAATAAGAGCTAGAAAAAGGTTCATGACTCTCTCCTTAAAACACACGGTAAACATAGGGATTATCAGGTTGATTGACCTGGTTTTCGTTTTCAATATGGAGAACTGGCAAGGTTTGTTCTAGTTGTTGGTTATATTCTAATTTCAGATGACCTGTGACAGTCACCCAAGAGTTGTCTTGGTAAGTTTGTGTGCCACCAGTGGTCAGCAGACCATAAACTCCAGAATCGGCAATGCAGTGGATGATCCCAAAACGGAAAAGAAATTGATGTCCCTCGTGCTCAGGTTCATTGTAGACAAAGCCTGTGAAGCGGATGCTTTTCCCTAAAAAGGCATCAGGGTAGAGGTAAATCAGCTCCATGACCTCCATGTAGTTGTCGGTCGTAATCTCGACTTGATTACTCTCTGAATATTTGGCTAGCGCCTTCTGCATTTCTTTTTGGTAGCCTGTCGCTGTGAAATAAAGGCTGGTGTCAGGTTTGAGGTATTGCACCTCTGAACCTTCTTGTTCAGCAACCTCGAGGTTTGAGCCAGCCGCCAAAGGAAAGTTATAGCCCTTGGCAGATACAGTAGTTGCGTCGAGGGTTACGGTAGGAACAAGCAGGGCAACGAAAATGGGAAACATCAAAATGATCGGGCTGGTTAGCACCGCTATTTTCCCAGACAAATGGCTGTGCATCTTAAGGTTTTTCACCCAAATCACCAGTTGAACGATAGCAAGAATCAGCGAGAGTGCCATAGAAATGTAGGCTAGATAAGTATAGTGAGTATTGATATATTGGTCCAGCTTTCCAGACAGGTAGAGATACATGGACATCTCAAAATAGCCAGCTAAAATCAAAAAACGAATCATCACATCACCCCCAATATTAAGCAGTAAATCACAACCATCAGACTAGATGTACCGACAAAAAAGAAAATGAATGACGGTTTAAAGGACTTGGCCATCATGAGCAAGTTTTTGATATCCACCATGGGACCAATCAATAAAAAGGCCATGACAGGTGCGATGCCAAAACTTGAAAGCAGAGAAGCACCGATAAAGGCATCTGCTTCGCTACAAAGTGATAGGATAAAGGCCATGAGCATGAGGATTAGAATGCCAAGGAGCGGTGTCGTACTGATGGAAGTCAAAATTCGTGTTGGGAGGTAAATCTGCATGGCAGAAGCCACCAAGGTTCCCAAAATCAAGTAGCGTCCGACATCAAAAAAGTCATCAATAGCATGAGCCAAGGCATAGAAAATCTTTTGCCAGAAAGTTTTATCTGAATAGTCATGAAAATGGTTAGGCTGCGCAGTTGGTTTTAAAATGTCATCATCAACCACAAAGGCTAAGAGAGTGCCCAAAATGAAGGCAATGAGAATGGCTCCTACAAGTCTTAAGGTGACAAAGCGCCAGCTATTTCCAAAAGCAGAATAAGTGGCAAAAAGAACAACAGGATTAATGATAGGAGCTGTTGCCAAAAAGGGAACGGCAGTGTAGCTCGGCACTTTTTTCTCTAAAAAGCGGTTGATAATGGGAACAATGCCGCACTCACAGGAAGGAAAAACAAAACCAATCAAACTTCCGAAAAGAATACGGAGGAACTTGTTTTTTGGCAGAAAACGTTCCACAACCGTGTGAGTAACAAAGACCTCAATAAAACCTGAGAGGATGGCACCAATCAGAACGAAAGGCAGGGCTTCTATGATAATGGAAAGAAAGACTGCCATCCATTGGAGGACATGGTTGGGTAAAAAATCTAGCATTAGTCACCTTTTTCCTTAGAGAGCAGGGCAACAATAAGTCCTAGTAACATACCGATACCAGGGCCATAACTCAATCCCAGTAAAGGTTTTCCAAACATTTCTCCAAAAATTAGTCCGATACTAGTACCTAAACTAAGTCCCAATGAAATACCTATTGCCAGTTGATTATCAGTGTTTTTATTATTGTTTTTTGCCACTTGATTTTCCTTTCCATTTTTCATAGGCATAGCCAGATAATCCTATAATCAAAACGACAACGACAAATCGCTGCCAACCTTGTTGGAAAAAACTAGCCACAAGAGCAGCAATAAGACCTACAAGGACATAAAAAAATGTATCACGTTTATTTTTTGTCATGTGCTTTCTCATTGTCTTGAGGTTTCGGGAAAGTTACCTTTTCAAGGTCAGGGAGTTTTGCGAATGATTCGAGGACTTTTTCTAAGTCGTCTTGTTTTTTATAAGTAATAGCCATAACAGGTCTCCTTTTTGATTTTTTACCATTATATCACGAATGGTGAAAGACTTAAAATTGAAAAGTAAGTTTTGAGGATGGTTTTCCGTTGACAAACAGATTACAATGTTGTATAGTTACTTATATAAGTAACTAACTAATTAACTAAAAAACAATAGAGAGGAGAAAAGGTGAAATTTAACTATGATAGCGATATATCCCTATTTCAGCAAGTAGCTCAGCAGTTAGAGGAGTCTATTTTTCAGGGAATTTATGCCGAAGGTGATCAGGTTCCGTCCACGACAGAAATTTCAGCCGCCTATCAAATTAATCCAGCGACGGTTCTTAAAGGAATGAATCTCTTGGTTGCGGAAGGCGTTCTTGAAAAACGTCGAGGCACAGGGACTTTTGTGACAAGCGGTGCGCTAGCCATTTTACAGAAAAAAAGAAGGACGTACTTCAGTGAGCGACAAGTTCATGAGCTAGTTCACATGGCTAAGGGGCTTGGTTTGGAAAAAGCTGAGCTACTAAAACTGATTGAGGAGGTGTATGACAAATGACATTGAAGATTTCAAATCTTTCAAAACGCTTTATGGGTAAGGAAGTGGTGTCTGGTGTATCTTTTGAACTCAAAGAAGAAACGATTTATGGTTTCCTTGGGAGAAATGGAGCTGGGAAAACCACAACGTTAAAAATGATTGCTAATCAGTTAACAGAAACCGCTGGGCAGATTTTCCTTGATGGTGTTGACCCTAGAAAAGATAGTCAGCAACAAAAGCGCATTTATCTGATGTCGACAGAACATTGGTTGCCTGCTAATAACTCTTTTATTGGGATTGTAAAGCTCTTGAAAGACCTCAATCCAGATTTTGATGATGAGTTTGCCATGGAACTTTGTCAGTTATTTGGTTTAGATGGTTCTAAAAAATTGATTAAATTGTCAACGGGTTATCAGTCGGTAGCAAAATTAATCGTAGCGCTTTCTGTTTCAGCAGATTATGTCTTTCTAGATGAACCTGTGCTAGGACTTGATGCTGCCCAACGCAAAAAAGTCAATCAAGCTTTACTTATGGCCTATGACAACCGTCCTCGAACGCTTGTCATTTCAAGTCACCTAATCGAGGAAGTCGCACCGCTTTTGGAAGAAGTCATTATCATTGACCGTGGACAGATTAAGGTTCAGGATACTGTTGAGCATCTGCTCACAAAGGGCTACACCTTAACAGGACCTAAGCACTTGGTCACTGAATTGTCACTTGGAAAGACCATTCTTGAAACGAGCACTCTTGGAAAAACCAAGCAGGTAGTGATTTTAGGAGATAGACCTTCTCAACTGCCTTCTGAGGTTGAGATGACTTCTCTCAATTTACAGGATTACTTGATTTATCTGACACAGGAGGTTTAAGATGTTTAAGAAATGTTACCTTTATCAATTAAAACCACTCATTTACTTTCTTCCGATAATGTTGGGGAGTCTATCTCTCCATAGAGGTATAATTAATGTCAATCTAGGACAGGTGCAATACCATGTCCATCCACTGATGTATCTTATTAGTTTATTGTCGGGAATGGCTGGGGTAGCTGTAAATTTTCGTCTATTTACTCAGTTAGGTGTTAGTCGTAAAGACTTTTATCTTAGTTTAGTGGCGCGACAAGTGACTTTTGCATTTAGTTATTTTGTATTGCTAGTGACGTTAGTACCAGTCATTGATAAGATGTATCCGAGCAATGTCATTCTGACGCTTTTTGATACAGATGGTAATTTGTCAAATGTAGAATTAGTTAGGGGATACCTTTCCATTTTCTTGGCTCACTTGATTTTTGGTCTCTTGGGTACACATATTGCTCTTTTGTTTAATAAAGTAACTGCTAATGGACGTGGCTTACTTCTCGGAGGTATTCTCGTCATGGTTTGGGGCTTTAGCGTTTTTTGGGACATGGGTGGTGGTGAATCCTTTATCTGGCTTCTTGAGACAGCCCTACAACTCACTCAAGGTGGCCTCATTACGATTCTTTTAGCCCTGCTTTGGTTTAGTATTTATAATCATAACAGTAAAGAATACTATAAATGAGGCTAAGCTCTGCAATAGCGGGGGCAGACTGTAGACAAAATCAATTTTATCAAGCAGAATAAATAATAGAAGCTTTGCAAGTTAAAATGATTTTCCTATTTCTCGCGAGCGATAGCGAGCCAACGAAGGATACTTCCGCCGTGATGAAAGTGTCAGAAATGGCTAAAATTCAATATTTCTGACACTTGGAATATTTGAGACCTCGGGCTCAAATATTAGTCATGGAATTCTGCAGGAAGTCGCTGACGTCCGACATCACTTAAGGAAAGTATTAAAAAGACTTTTTATTCAAACTGAAGCTCCGCAATAGTGGGGCTTTTTATGCTATAATAAGTAATAGACTATTAGGACGAAAGAGGATTAGGTCATGAACGCAGCTGAATTATGGAATAACTATAAGAAAATTAACCCTGCAATTGGAGATGAGATAGATGCTTGGGCCTTTGGTGTTGCCCCAGACGAACTTGCCCAATTAGTGGTTGATGGTATTAAAACAGCGACTGCCTCTGCCTATGACCTCTATCAGATAGACGATGAGCCGATACCTGAGGTTGGCACTTATGATGTGATTTTAGATGGCAATGGCAGAGCGGTTTGTATTATTAAGATTACTAAGGTCAGTATCGTCCCATTTCATCAGGTGTCAGTAGAGCATGCCTTCAAAGAAGGTGAGGGAGATAGAAGTTTATCCTACTGGCGCCAAGCTCATCGTGACTTTTTTGAATCTTATTTTGAAGAATGTGGACTAGCCTTTAACGAGGATAGTCAGATTGTTTTAGAAGAGTTTGAGGTTGTTTATCCCTTAGATTAAGGAGAAGATGGCATGAAGAAATTTCTAACGATAGGAATATGTGCTTTGACAACAGTGTTTTTGGCGGCTTGCCAAGGACAGAACGATCAGTTTTCAGAACTGTCGGAGACTAAAACTGAGATTGTCTATTCCAATTTATTGGATACCAAGACACAAGAATCCGTTGAAAAGGTACTGGCTGAGACATTGCCACAGAATAATATAACGCAGTTTATCAAACAAGTAACCTTTTATAACCAGCAAATTCCAACAGAAAGTTTGGTTCAGTCTGGTTATGGCATTTCGAAAAAGCTAATTCCGACCTATGATATTGGTGCGATTAGTGATCAATGGGTGGAACAATTCCCCTTATTTCCAGGTTACAATTGCCGCTTGACCACTTTTCAATTGTTAAAATCAGATATTGAACTGACACCAATGGTTAAAGCTGATGACAGTCTCTTGTTCATTGAACAGGAAGCCATGGTAGATGCGCCAGCTATTTACCAATTAAGCCCAGAAGAACAGGGACGCTTTAAAATTATTTTTGGGGCGGTCGCTACTGAAAATACAACAGATACAACGGTGCATATAGCAAAGGTACAGGATTATTGGAGACAACAGGGTGTTGTGTTTTCCAATCCAAAAGTCAAAATGATTTCGGTCTGGTTTCATGATCAGCTAGACCAAGCTGCGACCAAACTTTTTATTGGGCATGTGGGCGTGCTTGTGCCGGAGCAACAAGACTATCTTTTTGTCGAAAAGATATCGTTTGAAGAACCTTATCAAGTCTTGAAATTTGCTGATAAAAAGGCCGTTTATAACTATCTTATGATGAAATATGATACAGATACCTCGGGGAGTACACAGCCATTTATAATGGAAAATGATCAGCCTTTCGAGGCATAAAGGAGAGAAATGATGGTAGAAACATTTGCTGAAGCTTTAGGAAAGAGAAAAGGTGTGTTGTATAGCTTCGGCATCGCTTTGCTTGCAACAGGATTTTTCTTGCTGCAATATCAGTCACGCTTCCCAGCGGTGCTGTTTTGGTTGTTTGGCTTGATTTTTTTAGGGAAGACCATTCAATCAGTACGGAACAAATTAAAAGGCGCTAGTCAATTGACGTGGAAGAACATTTTATTAGATGCCTTGCTGAGCCTATTATTGCTTAATCGTGTGATTATCCCTGTTCGATTAGTCGCATTAATTGTGGCTTTAGATCTATTTGCAATTGGTGTTATCGTTCTTATTGATTGTTTCTTGGTCTATCGTACGGAAAATAAATTATTCTTTCGTCCATTGACGGAAGGGCTGTTACATTTTTTGTTAGGTAGTTTTGCCTTATTTGATTTAAAACAGGTGACGGATCTCATTTATTGGGTTTTAGGCATTTATTTTATGTTTTTGGGACTATCACGGATATTAGACGCTTATTTTTTGCCTCAATCTGAGTATTCTCGTCGTTTTCGAATGGGCTTACCTGTCATATTATCAGCCTTTATTCCAGTTTCAGCTTTAAAACAAGTTAATAAATGGTTATCGCTCAAAAAAAGTGATCAATTGGTCTTCACACCAGCTGAAAAGAGTGAAAAACCTGTTGATCTAGAAATTTGGGTTCACACAGCTCGTAAAGGCTTTGAGGCAATGGGGCATGTTGACATTTCTTATAAAGGCAAGACCTATGCCTATGGTCAGTATGATCCAGAACGCTCTTTTTTAGGTGGTATGATTGGTGACGGTGTTCTCTTTAGCTTATCAAGTGATGATTATCTAGAGAGTTTGGCAAATGACGATTGGCGAGCGGTATTTGGCTACGGCATCTCATTGACTGAAGAGCAGAAAGCGAGTATTGACCACAATCTCTCAACACTATTTGAGAATACTAGACCCTTTCATCTGGCAACTGATAAACAAAAGGCTAGTTACTTGGGGCAAATAAGTCAGCGCTATGCCGTTGATTTGTTCAAATTTAGACGTTCTAAATTTAAGACTTATTTTGTGATGACAACAAACTGTGTCTTACTGGCTGATACTATTATGGGAGATGTGGCATCAGACATTATGGCTAGCCATGGGATGTTGACACCAGGAGTTTTTCAAGATTATCTAGAAACTGCCTACCTAAATCCGAAATCAAATGTTGTCAAAAAGTTTATTTTAGGAAAACAAGAAAAAGAGGAATAAGCGATGAAATTAGCCTTATTAGGCACGGGTATGATTGTTAAGGAAGTGCTACCCATTTTAACTGAGATTGATGGGATTACGTTGTCAGGTATTCTCTCAACCCCTCGCAGTATTGAGACGGCGAAGGAATTAGCTGCTCAATACCATTTAGCGCTTGCCACGAGCGATTATGCTGATATTTTAAATAGCCCAGACGTTGACACGATTTATATTGGGACACCAAACCATACCCACTATGCTTACGCCAAGGAAGCACTTTTAGCAGGTAAGCATGTCATTTGTGAGAAACCATTTACGCTCACTCTTGCTGAGTTTGAGGATTTGGTGACAATAGCAGAGCAACGTCAGCTAATGCTCCTAGAGGCTATTACGAACCAATATTTAGGGAATTTTCATTACATCAGAGAAAATCTCAAACAGTTAGGCAATCTCAAAATTGTGGAATGCAACTATTCTCAATACAGTTCACGCTATGATGCCTTTAAACGTGGTGAAATCGCGCCAGCTTTTAACCCAGAGATGGGAGGGGGAGCTCTTCGTGACCTCAACATCTATAACATTCACTTGGTTGTTGGCTTATTTGGAGAGCCTAAAACCGTTACTTACTTGCCGAATATGGAACGTGGAGTGGATACTTCAGGAATACTGATTATGGATTATGGGACCTTCAAGGCAGTTGCTATCGGGGCAAAAGATTGCTCGGCTGAGATAAAATCTACCTTGCAAGGTGATAAAGGATCAATTGCTATTTTAGGGCCAACAAACACCATGCCTGAAATTAGCCTGACACTCAATGGTGAAATAGCAAAACGCCAAAATACCAACACCCCACATCACCGTATGCACGCAGAGTTTGTCGTCTTTGAACGTATTATTAGAGAAAACGACCTTGCGGCGCGTGATAAGGCTTTGGAGCACAGTCGTCTTGTGATGACAGTCCTAGAAAAAGCAGTTGACAGCATGACAAAGAATGAAATAGTTTGACGTGTTATGCTATAATAAAACAGTAAATGATAAGAAAAGAAGGAAATAGAATGTCAAATTATGCTATTATTTTAGCGGCAGGTAAAGGGACACGTATGAAATCTGACCTGCCAAAAGTCTTACACAAGGTGTCTGGTATCACCATGCTTGAACATGTTTTTCGTGCGGTGTCAGCTCTTAATCCAGAGAAAACGGTAACAGTTATTGGTCACAAAGCAGAGCTAGTGAGAGAAGTTCTTGCTGAGAAATCATCTTTTGCGCTTCAAACAGAACAACTAGGCACAGGTCATGCTGTTATGATGGCTGAAGAAGAATTGGCAAATCTAGAAGGTCAAACCTTGGTCATTGCAGGTGATACGCCTCTTATAACAGGTGAAAGCTTGAAAAATCTGATTGATTTCCATGTCAATCATAAAAATGTTGCGACAATTTTAACCGCTACAGCAGATGACCCGTTTGGCTATGGTCGTATTATCCGTAACCAACATGGCGAAGTGACTAAGATTGTTGAACAAAAAGATGCGACTGAGTTTGAGCAACAAGTCAAAGAAATCAATACTGGAACCTACGTCTTTGATAATAAACGCCTTTTTGAAGCGCTAAAAAATATCAATACCAACAATGCTCAAGGGGAATATTACCTAACTGATGTGATTTCTATTTTCCGTGAAAACGGTGAAAAAGTAGGAGCGTATGTCCTTCACGATTTCAATGAAAGTCTTGGTGTTAATGACCGCGTAGCCCTTGCGACAGCAGAAAATGTCATGCGTCGCCGTATTAACAAAGCCCATATGGTGAATGGCGTTTCTTTCCAAAACCCTGAAGCTACTTACATCGAAGTTGATGTTGACATTGCACCGGACGTACAAATTGAGGCTAATGTCACTCTAAAAGGTCAAACGAGGATTGGTGCTGAAAGTGTTTTGACTAATGGGACCTACATTGTAGATTCAATCATTGGTCAAGGGACTGTTATTACGAACTCGATGATTGAAAACTCAACAGTTGCAGATGGCGTAACCGTTGGACCTTACGCCCATATTCGTCCAGGTTCGTCCTTAGCCAAAGATGTTCACATTGGTAATTTCGTTGAAGTCAAAGGTTCATCTATTGGGGAAAATAGCAAAGCGGGACACTTGACTTACATCGGCAATGCGGAAGTCGGTAAAGACGTTAATTTTGGAGCTGGAACCATTACGGTGAATTATGATGGCAAAGGGAAATACAAGACAGTCATCGGAGACAATGTCTTTATAGGTTCAAATTCGACCCTCATCGCACCGCTTGAAGTTGGTGATAGAGCACTGACAGCAGCTGGTTCAACCATCACTAAAAAAGTCCCAGCAGATAGCGTGGCTATTGGTCGTGCACGTCAAGAAAATAAAGACGGTTACGCCAAACGTTTACCGCATCACCCTAACAATAAATAACACACTAAACCAAGTCTAACCAACTTGGTTTTTAGTTAACAATAGCAATCCAAACTAAAATATAGTAAAATTGGAACGTAGAATGTCATTAAGGGGTATTTTTATGGATTTTGAAGAAAAAACACTGAAACGCGATATCGTATTTGAAGGTCACATTTTTACAGTGGCAGTAGATGATGTCGAATTACCAAATAATCTCGGACAAGCCAAACGTGAATTAATTTTTCACAAGGGAGCGGTTGCTGTTCTAGCTGTCACACCAGAGAATAAGATTATCATTGTGAAACAATACCGCAAAGCAATCGAAAAAATTTCGTATGAAATTCCTGCTGGCAAACTTGAAATTGGAGAAAATGGTTCTGAACAAGAAGCAGCCTCTCGTGAATTAGAAGAAGAGACAGGCTACAGTGGCAAGCTTGAGCAAATCTACGAATTCTATACAGCTATTGGTTTCTGCAATGAAAAGATTAAGCTCTACTTGGCAACTGATTTAGTAAAAGTGCCAAATCCTAGACCACAAGATGACGATGAAGTTCTTGAAATCTTTGAATTAACCTTAGATGACTGCCTAAAATTAATAGAAACAGGTGATATTTGTGATGCCAAGACCATCATGGCATTACAATACTATGCCTTAACATTTGGAGGAAAATAGTCATGAGCAAACCGCTTTTGACAGACGATATGATTGACCGCTACAATCGTGGAGAAAGTCTAGAGGACATCCTTTACGAACATGAGCTGAGAACGGGTCAAACGATACAAATGGATGAGATTGAAATTGACCGCATCATCAAAAGCAGACGAATTGAAAATGCCAAAAAAAATCAATTTCGTCGAAAACTCAATTTCATTTTAACCATCATTTTATTATTACTATCATTACTAATTTATGCAGTATTTAACTGGTAACTTATAAAGAAAGGAGTGTTTGATTGGGTGTCAATTCTAATCAAACCTGAGCTAACTCTGAAGAAAATGTCACAACACGGCTACCCAAGGCTGGTCATTTTCTTCTCATTTTTTATGCTCAAAGACGTTTAAATATTATGAAAATTGGAATTATTGCTGCTATGGAGGAGGAGCTACGTACGCTCATTCCCCAACTTCAAGAGGTCAAAGAAACCGAAGTTCTCGGAAATGTTTATTATGCTGGTAAAATTGCCAAACATGAAGTCGTGCTAGTGCAGTCAGGTATTGGCAAAGTCATGTCAGCCATGAGCGTTGCAATTTTGGTAGATCATTTTGACGTGAATGCTATTATTAATACAGGCTCAGCAGGTGCTATAGCCGAAGGTTTAGCCGTTGGAGATGTCGTTGTAGCTAATAAACTGGCTTATCACGATGTCGATGTGACAGCCTTTGGCTATGCTTTGGGGCAAATGGCAGGGCAACCCTTGTATTTTGACAGTGATCAGCACCTAGTCTCTGTTTTTGAGCAAGCTCTGAAAAAGCAGAGCTTATCCAATAAAATTGGACTGATTGCCACAGGGGACAGCTTTATTGCCAGTCAAGAAAAAATTGATACGATTAAAGCCCAATTTCCAGAAGTTCTGGCAGTGGAAATGGAGGGAGCTGCCATTGCTCAAGCTGCTCATAATATCGGAAAACCATTTGTTGTGGTTAGAGCCATGAGTGACACTGCAAACCATGATGCCAATATTAGTTTTGATGAATTTATCATCGAAGCTGGTGCTAAATCAGCTCAAACCCTTCTAACTTTTTTACAATTATTGTAAATTTGTAACCGATATGTAACAGAAGCAAAAAACTTAGGATAATCTCCCGAAAAAAAAGGAAATTACAGACAATTTAGGTTTTTTTATGTTATAATAGCGTAAGGTGGTAAAATAGCAAATATTACCTACAAGAACAGTAAGAATGGGAGTCAAGTGAATGGCTAGAAGTGGCTTTTTTACAGGTCTAGATATTGGAACAAGTACGATTAAGGTACTAGTCGCTGAATTTATCGGTGGCGAAATGAATGTTATCGGCGTTAGCAAGGTCAAAAGTGCAGGGGTAAAAGACGGCATTATTGTTGATATTGACGTTGCAGCTGGTGCCATTAAATCAGCAATTGAGCAAGCGGAAGAAAAAGCAGGGGTAAGTATTGAGAGAGTTAATGTTGCCTTGCCTGCTAATCACTTGCAAATTGAAACAACTCAAGGAATGATTCCTGTTCCAAGTGAGACAAAAGAAATCCGAGATGAAGATGTTGATAGCGTTGTAAAATCAGCATTGACTAAGAGTGTGACACCTGAACGTGAAGTGATTACTCTTATTCCTGAGGAATTTATCATTGATGGATTCCAAGGGATTAAAGATCCTCGTGGCATGATGGGAATCCGCTTAGAAATGCGCGGTATTCTCTATACAGGACCAAGCACGATTCTTCATAACTTACGTAAAGCAGTAGAAAAAGCAGGAATTGCTCTTGAAAATATTGTGATTTCACCGCTTGCGATGGCTCAAACAGTATTAAATGAAGGTGAGCGCGAATTTGGTGCTACAATCATTGATATGGGGGGCGGTCAAACAACTGTGGCTTCTATGCGTAACCAAGAATTGCAGTATACCAACATCTATGCTGAAGGTGGAGACTACGTTACTAAGGATATTTCAAAAGTTTTGAAAACTTCTCGCGACATTGCAGAGGCATTGAAATTTAACTTTGGTAATGCAGACGTCAACGCAGCAAGTGCGACAGAAACGGTGCAAGTTGATGTGGTTGGTGAAAATAGCCCAATTGATGTTAGTGAGCGTTACCTATCTGAGATTATTTCTGCGCGTGTTCGCCACATCTTGGAGCGTGTGAAACAAGACTTAGATCGTGGACGAGTGCTCGATATGCCAGGTGGTGTGGTACTTTCTGGTGGTGGAGCTATTTTGCCAGGTGTTGTTGAATTAGCTGAGAAAGTTTTTGGAACAAATGTTAAACTTTACATTCCAAATCAAGTCGGCATTCGCAACCCAATGTTTGCTAATGTCATCAGTTTAGTAGAATACGTTGGTAATATGACAGATGTTGAATCAATTGCGCAAAATGCAGTGCATAATGAAGAACTTCTTCGCCGTAAGCCAATTGATATTTCACCAACTTATTCACAAGCACCTGTTCGTCCTGTGACACCACCAACTTATCCTACTCCTGAGGCAACACCAGAAGTAGCGGAAGTTGCTCAGACTGAAGAAAAAGTGAGCGATAAGCCTAAACTAGGTGATCGTGTACGCAACATCTTTAGCTCTATGTTTGACTAATTATTTAAAGTGAGGAATAAAATGGTATTTTCATTTGATGCAGCGTCTGTAACAGGCGCAATCATTAAAGTAATCGGTGTTGGTGGTGGTGGCGGTAATGCCATCAACCGTATGATTGATGAAGGCGTAGCAGGAGTTGAATTTATCGCTGCTAATACAGATATTCAAGCTCTAAGTTCTTCTAAGGCTGAAACAGTTATTCAGTTAGGTCCTAAATTAACACGCGGACTAGGTGCAGGAGGTCAACCTGAAGTTGGTCGTAAAGCTGCTGAAGAAAGTGAAGAAGTGTTGACAGAAGCACTTTCAGGTGCTGACATGGTCTTCATTACCGCTGGTATGGGAGGCGGATCTGGTACTGGTGCAGCACCAGTCATTGCACGTATTGCAAAAGGTCTAGGTGCTTTGACAGTTGCCGTTGTTACTCGTCCATTTGGATTTGAAGGAAATAAACGTGGTAACTTTGCGATTGAAGGTATCCAAGAGCTACGCGAACACGTTGACACGCTTTTGATTATCTCTAACAATAATCTTCTTGAAATTGTAGATAAGAAGACACCTCTCATGGAAGCTCTTAGCGAAGCGGATAATGTGCTTCGTCAGGGTGTTCAAGGAATTACAGACTTGATCACAAGTCCAGGTCTTATCAACCTTGACTTTGCCGATGTGAAAACAGTTATGGCAAACAAAGGCAATGCCCTTATGGGTATTGGTATTGGTACTGGAGAAGAGCGTATTGTTGAAGCTGCACGTAAAGCAATCTACTCTCCTCTTCTTGAAACAACAATTGATGGTGCTCAAGATGTTATCGTTAACGTTACAGGTGGTCTTGACATGACCCTAACTGAAGCAGAAGAAGCTTCAGAAATCGTAAGTCAAGCGGCTGGAAGTAATGTGAACATTTGGTTGGGAACTTCAATTGACCCGGATATGCGTGATGAAATTCGTGTAACAGTGGTTGCTACAGGTGTTGGACAAGAAAAAACGCAACGTGTGATTGGTGGCTTTACACAAACTCAAACACAGCAACGTAGCTCTACTCAACCAGTAGCTACACCAACCTATCGCCAAGCCTCTGCACCATTTGACATGTCTGAAACGTCAGAAATTCCGACAATGGATCAGAGAAGTGCGCAAGGTCAACCTGCGACACAAAGTCCATTTGGTGATTGGAACCTTCGTCGTGATCCAATTGCTCGCCCAACAGAAGGTGAGTTAGACAACCAACTATCTGTGACAAGTTTCAAAGATAGCTTTGAGGGTGACGATGAATTGGAGACACCACCATTCTTCAAAAATCGCTAAATATGGAAATGAAAAGTCAAGCAGATAAGGTTTTTGAATCTGTTGCCAATGCTTGCCAAAAGGCGGGACGTTCAGCAGATTCCTTGTCCGTTATTGCAGTAACAAAATATGTTGATCATAATATAGCGAGCCAGCTTGTAGAAGCTGGCGTTCGCCATATTGGTGAAAACCGCGTTGATAAATTTCTTGATAAGTATGAGGCATTGAAGGATAAAAACGTCACATGGCACCTCATTGGAAGTTTACAAAGAAGAAAAGTCAAGGATGTCATCAATTACGTTGATTATTTCCATGCACTTGATTCAGTAAAACTCGCTCAAGAAATTCAAAAGCGGGCTCAGCATAAGATAAAATGTTTCCTACAAGTTAACATCTCTGGCGAAGAGACCAAGCATGGTTTTTCAATAGAAGAATTAGAAAAAGTATTGCCTGAGCTAGAAAAATGTGACCAGATTGAAATTGTCGGATTGATGACGATGGCTCCTATTGAAGCCGATGAGGCTACTCTAGTCGCTATCTTTAAACAGGCAAAACAGTTACAGGAAACAGTAAAAGCTAAAAAGATAAAGAATATGCCAATGACTGAACTTAGTATGGGGATGTCAGGTGATTTTCCACTTGCTATCCAAGAGGGTGCGACATTCATACGCATCGGAACGGCATTCTTTAATTAAAATGGAGGATATATGGGACTTAAAGATAAATTGAACAGTTTCATTTCTTATTTTGATACTGATGAAGTTTCCGATGTGGAAGAAGTCGAGACTCCTGAATATCGTGAAGCAGTCAAACCATCAGCACCTGTTCAACCGGCTCCGAGGCGCCAAGAAGTGCCACGCTCGTCAGTTAAAGAGCAGGTACATTTGAGACCTATTACTGAGACTGAACCAAGTTTGGCTCAGCAGCGTGAACAAATGGCTCAAAATGTTCCAGTTTCAGAAAAATCAAAAATTGCAATTAAATACCCACGTCAGTACGAGGATGCTCCTGAGATTGTTAATCTCTTGATTGAAAACGAGAGTGTTTTAATTGATTTTCAATACATGTTGGATGCTCCTGCAAGACGTTGTTTGGACTTTCTTAGCGGAGCGAGTTCAGTTCTTTTCGGGAATTTGCAAAAAGTCAGCTCGTCAATGTATCTTTTGACACCAGCCAATGTTGTAGTCGATATTGAAGATTTAGGCTTAGCAGATGTCGGTCAACGCGGTGAGAGCACGAGCTTTGATTACGATATGAAGAGACGGTAAAAATGTTAATAATTTATTATATTTTTAGCATCCTGTTTAAAGTAATTGAAGTTTATATGCTCTTATTGGGCGTCTATGCCTTACTATCATGGTTTCCTGGAGCTTATCGAACAGCCCTAGGTTATTGGGTATCTTATTTTGTTGAACCGCTATTAAAACCATTTCGACAACTGAATTTACGTTTTGGAGTATTTGATCTCACTGTTTTAGTAGCATTTGCTGCATTACAGTTTGTTCGCTTTTTGTTGTCGCAACTATATTTGATGATATTTACACTATGGTAAAAAATAGCAGAGCTGTTTATCAGCATTTTCGCCCAGATGAGCAATTGTTTATTGAGAAATGCCTTGACTTGATTCAGCAGGTAGAAGCAACCTACACTTTTCAAGTCACAGAATTTCTTAATCCCAGGCAGGTTACTATTTTAATCACTTTAGTTAATCAAGCTGGGCTTCATTACTATAGTTCTTCTGACCATTATGATACAGAGTATGCTAAAATCATCATTGCTCCAGAATACTATGTCTTAGACGTAGATGATTTTGAGATTAGCCTGTTAGAATTAACGTATAATTCTAAATTCAACCATTTGACTCATCGTCAAATAATGGGGACGATTATCAATCAGCTTGGAATTAAGCGAAGTGTTTTTGGTGATATTTTAGTATCAGATGGCAAAGTTCAACTTTTAGTAGAACAGGCTATGGCATCATACTTTATCCAAACGATTAAAAAAATCGGTAAAGTTTCCGTTGGCTTGAAAGAAGTCTCTCTTGAGATCCTACTTCCTAGAATTGTTAATAGGCAATCACAGGATGTTTTAGTAGCGAGTTGGCGAGCGGATGCGATTATTTCAGAAATTTTAAGATTGTCTCGAAGCAACGCAGCAAAGCTTTTGGAAAAAGATAAGGTAAAGCTCAATTATACAAGTCTTAACAAGGCTTCGCAGGAACTTGAAACAGGGGATTTGCTCAGTATTAGAGGCTATGGACGATATCAAATTGCTCGCAATAATGGACTTAGCAAATCAGGGAAAATAAAACTTACAATTGAAAAAATAACAGAAATATGAGGAGAAACTAATGGCTTTAACGACACTTGATATTAAAGACAAAACGTTTAAAGTAAAATTTCGCGGTTATAGCGAAGATGAAGTTAATGACTTTTTAGATATTGTCACAGATGATTATGAAGCTTTGACACGTACTAATCGTGAACAGGAATTGCGAATTCGTGACTTGGAAGAAAAATTGGCTTACTTTAATGATATGAAAGAATCATTGATGCAGTCGGTTTTATTGGCTCAAGAAACAGCTGATAAAGTCAAAGCTTCTGCTCAGGCTGAAGCAACTAACCTTATCAATAAAGCAACGTATGATTCTCAGCATTTAATTGAAGAGGCTAAAGTCAAGGCCAATGAAATCTTACGTGATGCGACAGATAACGCTAAGCGTGTTGCGGTTGAAACTGAAGAGTTGAAACGTCAAAGTCGTCACTTCCACCAACGTCTTTTGTCAGCGATGGAAAGTCAAGTGAGTGTTGTCAATTCACCAGAATGGCAAGAGCTATTGCAACCGACAGCAGTATATCTCCAAAATTCTGATGCTGCCTTCAAAGAAGTTGTTGAAAAAGTCCTACAAGAAAACTTCTCAGATAGTGACGAACCAGTGACATTTGATGCGACACGCCAATTCACTCCTGAAGAAATGGAAGAAATCTATCGTCGTGTAGCAGAAGCTAATAAAGAATTAGAAAAAGCTCAGTCTGAGCAAGACTATCTTTTTGAAGAAGAATCATCAGAAACTGTGTCATCAGAAACTGTTGATTTTTCTCAAACAGATACTCAAACCTTTACTGTAAATATTGAAGATTAAGAAGAACACAGGGTTATCATGACACTTTAAGCGAGCAAGAGTTGGTGTGAGTCTTGCAGTCCCTCAGATGATCCTATCCTCTTCATTAATTCTAGTTGAAAGTCCTAGTGCCATTAGACTAGAAGGGGTGGTTTCCTTATCAACCAAAGAGGGAAAAGCAGTGTATCATAGGCTATATGAAATACTCGGGATACATTACTTTTCTAAATGAAGGTGGTACCACGATTAGTCGTCCTTTGCACGACTTTTTGTGGTATTTTTTTAGTCATTATTTTTGAAAAGTTAGTTCGCTTTAGATTATTTATAAGAATGGAGTTATCATGAAATTAAAAGAAACCTTGAACTTGGGAAAAACAGCCTTTCCAATGCGTGCTGGTTTACCAAATAAAGAACCAGAATGGCAAAAAGCTTGGGATGAAGCAGATATTTACAACAAGCGTCAGCAATTAAATGAAGGTAAACCATCCTTCCATTTGCATGATGGACCACCGTATGCTAACGGAAATATTCACGTTGGTCACGCGCTTAACAAGATTTCTAAAGACATCATTGTCCGTTCAAAATCAATGTCTGGTTTCCGTGCGCCTTATGTGCCAGGTTGGGATACACACGGTCTTCCAATTGAGCAAGTGTTAGCTAAACAAGGTGTGAAACGCAAGGAAATGGATCTAGCTGAATACCTTGAAATGTGTCGTGATTATGCTCTTTCTCAAGTGGATAAACAGCGCGATGACTTCAAACGTTTAGGAGTCTCAGCAGACTGGGAAAATCCATACATCACTCTAAAACCAGAATACGAAGCAGATCAAATTCGTGTCTTTGGTGCCATGGCTGATAAAGGTTATATCTACCGTGGAGCTAAGCCAGTTTACTGGTCATGGTCATCAGAGTCAGCACTTGCTGAAGCTGAGATTGAGTACCATGATATTGATTCTACATCGCTTTACTATGCCAATAAAGTTAAAGATGGTAAAGGTGTCCTTGATACAGATACTTACATTGTGGTTTGGACAACGACACCATTTACGGTAACGGCTTCACGTGGTTTGACCATGGGGGCAGATATTAACTATGTGGTTGTGAAACCAGCTGGTAGCGACCGCAAATATGTGGTAGCAGAGGCGCTTGTTGATAGCCTTGCTGCTAAATTTGGCTGGGAAAGCTTTGACATCCTTGAAGTTCGTAAAGGTGCTGAGTTTGAGTACATCGTGACAGAACACCCTTGGGATACAGCAGTTGATGAGTTGGTTATCCTTGGTGACCACGTGACAACGGATTCTGGTACAGGTATTGTCCATACAGCGCCTGGATTTGGTGAGGATGACTACAATGTCGGTGTGAAATACAATCTTGAAGTAGCTGTGACTGTTGATAGCCGTGGCTTGATGATGGAAAATGCTGGTCCTGACTTTGAAGGACAATTCTATGATAAGGTTGTCCCAACAGTAAAAGAAAAATTGGGCGACTTGCTCCTTGCTTCAGAAGTCATCAACCACTCATACCCATTTGACTGGCGTACGAAAAAACCAATCATTTGGCGTGCTGTGCCACAATGGTTTGCCTCAGTGTCTAAATTCCGCCAAGAAATCTTGGATGAAATTGAAAAAACAACCTTCCACCCATCATGGGGTAAAACACGTCTTTACAACATGATTCGTGACCGTGGCGACTGGGTTATCTCTCGTCAACGTGCTTGGGGTGTGCCATTGCCAATTTTCTATGCGGAAGATGGGACACCAATCTTGTCTAAAGAAGTGACAGACCATGTGGCAAATCTCTTTGAAGAGCATGGGTCAATTATCTGGTGGAAATCAGAAGCAAAAGATTTGCTTCCAGAAGGATTTACTCACCCTGGTTCACCAAATGGTCTCTTTGAAAAAGAAACGGACATCATGGACGTGTGGTTCGATTCAGGATCATCTTGGAACGGTGTCATGAACGCTCGTGAGAACCTCTCTTACCCGGCAGACCTATACCTTGAAGGTTCTGACCAATACCGTGGTTGGTTCAACTCATCATTGATTACCTCTGTTGCGGTCAATGGGCATGCGCCATACAAGTCAGTCTTGTCACAAGGCTTCGTTCTTGATGGTAAAGGTGAGAAAATGTCTAAATCAAAAGGCAATATCATCTCACCTAACGACGTTGCTAAGCAATATGGTGCTGAGATTCTTCGCCTTTGGGTAACATCAGTAGATACGGATAACGATGTGCGTGTGTCTATGGATATCCTTGGCCAAGTGTCAGAAACTTACCGTAAAATCCGTAACACTCTTCGTTTCTTGATTGCTAATACATCTGACTTTAACCCGGCAACTGATGCTGTTGCCTATGATGAGCTTCGTGCGGTTGATCAATACATGACTGTGAAATTCAACCAATTGGTGGCTACAATCAAATCAGCTTATGAGTCTTATGATTTTATGGCCATCTACAAAGCCGTTGTCAACTTTATTACCATTGATTTGTCTGCCTTCTATCTTGATTTTGCTAAAGATGTCGTGTATATCGAAGCAACAGACAGCTTGGTTCGCCGTCAAATGCAAACCGTCTTCTATGACATTTTGGTGAAAATCACCAAATTATTGACACCAATCTTGCCTCACACTGCTGAGGAAATTTGGTCATACCTTGAACATGAAGCAGAAGAGTTCGTTCAATTAGCTGAAATGCCAGAGGTTGAAACCTTTGCAAATCAAGAAGCCTTGCTTGAAAACTGGGAAGCCTTTATGACGCTTCGTACCCAAGCTCAAAAAGCACTTGAAGAAGCTCGTAATGAAAAAGTGATTGGTAAATCATTGGAAGCTCACTTGACAATCTATGCATCAGCTGAAGTGAAAGCCCTTCTTGAAAACTTGTCTAGTGATGTTGCGCAGCTATTGATTGTATCGCAATTGACAGTAACAGAAGAAGAAGCTCCAGCAGAAGCGATTTGCTTTGAAGGTGTTGCCTTCACCGTTGCTCATGCAGAAGGTGCAGTATGTGACCGTTGCCGTCGTGTCGATACGACAACCGCAGAACGTTCATACCAAGCAACTATCTGTGACCACTGTGCGGAAATCGTTGAAGCAAACTTTGCAGAAGCAGTAGCAGAAGGATTTGAAGTAGTAGCTAAATAAAGCTAGGATGTTCTAGTAGAACAGAAATGACTGTACGTATTTATCAAATATTGTAGATAATAGGTATAGAGCTTTTAGATTTTATTGGTATGCCAATGTGAAGTACTAGAAATCATTTTTGTTGATGATATTATTTGAAGGGAGTGACTGAGATTAGACCAGTCACTCTTTTTCTGATATAATAGAGTGTAAAACATTTTTGGGAATTATCCCTTTCAGAAAGGATAGCGGTTTTTGACTGCTAAAGAAATTATGGATTTAACACAATACATTGCATCAATTAAAGATTATCCTAAAGAAGGTATCACTTTCCGTGATATTTCACCTCTTATGGCCGATGGAAAGGCTTATAGCTATGCTGTTCGTGAAATTGCACAATATGCTTGTGATCACGATATTGATATGATTGTTGGCCCAGAGGCTCGTGGTTTTATCATTGGATGTCCTGTTGCGGTAGAGCTTGGAATTGGCTTTGCCCCTGTTCGTAAACCAGGTAAATTACCACGTGAAGTTGTATCTGCTGATTATGAAAAAGAATATGGTGTGGATACTTTGACAATGCATTCAGATGCGATTAAGCCAGGACAACGTGTTCTTATCGTTGATGACCTTTTGGCTACAGGTGGAACGGTCAAAGCGACTATCGAATTGATTGAACAGCTTGGTGGTGTAGTGGCTGGTTGTGCTTTTATCATTGAACTTGATGGCTTAAATGGTCGTGAAGCGATTGGTGATTATGATGTCAAAGTTTTGATGAACTTCCCAGGATAAGCTAGTATTTAAACAATTTATTTATCTCAAAAACTTCATCATCTTTTGTAGTATAGATGGTGAAGTTATTTCTTAAAATGGCAGTCTAGGTTATTGACTATTTCTATCATTGTTATAGTTTTAAACTATGGAGTTGTCAAATAAATTCATATTTGAAACCTATAGCACCTTTTTTTATAATGATAGTATGAATGATTTAGAAAGGGAGAGCTTTATTATTTTGTAAGATATTGTCTATCGAATTAATGATTTGATAGGTGAATACATGCTCTCGGTGTCTTTACTATGCCAATCACGTTAGATAAGAAATTACCTGCGGTAGATATTTTACGTTCTGAAAATATTTTTATCATGGATGACAAACGTGCCAGTCATCAAGATATCCGTCCAATGGAAGTCTTGATTTTAAATCTGATGCCTACTAAGGAGGCGACAGAAACTCAGCTGCTCCGCCATTTGTCAAATACGCCTTTACAGTTGAATGTTGATTTTATTCATATGAAAAGCCATGAGTCTAAAAATACTCAGGCTGAACATTTAGAAACCTTTTATAAGACTTTTGATGATATCAAGGAACGCTATTATGATGGTATGATTATAACAGGAGCTCCTGTAGAGACTCTTCCTTTTGAAGAAGTGGATTATTGGGATGAGTTGAGCCAAATCTTCGTTTGGAAGGAGACTCATGTTTATTCAACGTTACATCTTTGTTGGGGAGCGCAAGCGGGGCTTTATTTTCAATATGGCATTGAAAAATGGTTACGTAAGGCTGGAAAATTATCTGGTATTTTTAACCAAAACGTTATTGCCAAAACGAATCCATTAATGAGAGGTTTTGATGAGGCTTTTGTAGCACCCCATTCTCGCTATACAGAAGTTTTGGAAGAAGATATCAATAATATTCAAGAGTTGGATATTTTATCAAAAAGTGATAGTGTCGGTCTCTCTCTTCTTGCGAGTAAAGATTTGCGTAATGTTTATAGTTTTGGTCATTTGGAATACGATCGCGATACCCTTGCTAAAGAATATAGCCGTGATTTGCTATCAGGAAAAGAGATTAGCATTCCTGAGAATTATTTTCCAGATAATGATCCTAACCAAACCCCAACTATGCGTTGGAATTTAGCAGCTTCTACCTTCTTTAGTAATTGGCTTAATTATGCTGTCTATCAGGAAACCCCTTACCGTTTGGAGGATCTGTCTAAGGTAGTTAAAGAATAGTACGTGTAGTTGCTCTTTTGTGAACTTATGTGGCGAGCATGACGAAAATGATGGCATGATGTGATGGGGTTTTAAACTAAAAATAGAAAGGATTGTTCAATTTTTACGTAATTGAACATGGGATACGATTATTCTAGTGACAGTAATCATTGGTTAATCTTCCTTAGATTTCTTGAACATGAGTTATTTAGAGAATTTTCATTTGGGCAATCTTGTCCTTCCCTCAGCTCTGCTTTTTCATTTTAAAGAATTATTTTCAAGTGCGGATGCATTTTTGGTTTGGCAATTTTTTTACTTGCAAAATACGACTAAATTAGAAGAAGTCGCTCCAAGTCAAATTGCGCAAGCTTTGGGGAAAACAGTGACTGAGGTCAATCGCCTGATTTCTAATTTGGAAAAAGAGGGTGTTTTGGATGTTAAAACGATTGAGTTGGCAGGTGAAATAGAGGTCATTTTTGACGCAACTCCTGCGCTTTCAAAACTTGATCAGTTGCTTGGAAAAAATCAGTCAAGTCAGCCAAATGTGCAATATGTGGCGCAGGGTGAAGCGATTAAACAATTGACGGATGATTTGGAGCAGGCTATGGGCATGCTTAATCCGATGATTTTGGAAGATGTCCAGAAATTAGTTTATGAAGATCAGACTGACCCAGAGCTTATCCGTGAGGCGTTACGAGAAGCAGTCTTTAACAATAAGGTCAATTGGAAATACATTCAGGCGATTTTGCGCAACTGGCGTAAAGAAGGTATTAAGACCTTACGTCAAGTTGAAGAGCGCCGCTTGGAACGTGAACGGATTAATCCTGATAATATCTCCGTTTCCGATGATTTTCTCTCTGCGATGAGCATATGGAGTGATTAGACAATATAAAAGGCAAGTGAAGCTGGACAAAAACTCAAATTCCCGCCTTGTTGTTGAAAATTAAACAAAATAAAATGGCTTAGAATCAACGTTTTTGACGACGTTACTCTAAGCCATTTGCTATTTTTTAGACTTTTTGCCTAGCCTAACTTGTTCATTTTTAGTTTGCGAGATGATTTTGGAGAATTAATCTTCAAAACCATTTTGATCTGAGAGATTTTTGAAAAAGTAACCGGATTGTTTGATAAGGCGCTGGGCATTTTGACTTAGGTCGACTTCGATGAGACCGTAGCGATTTTTGTAGCTATTAAGCCAGGACCAGCAATCAAGCCCTGCCCAGACATGGTAGCCGAGGCAGTTTGCTCCTTCTGTGATGGCCTGATGGACGTAGCGCAGGTGGTCTTTGTAAAAATCAATGCGATATTGGTCATTGATATAGCCCGATTCGTTACGGTAACGGTCTTCATTTTCAACTCCCATACCGTTTTCGGCAATAAAACAAGGGATATTGTCATAGTGGTCACGGAGATTGATGAGAATATCATAAATGCCCTTTTCATAGATTTCCCAACCCCGATAGGGGTTTATTTTTTTGTTTGGCATATCATAATAGTCAAAATAGTCCTCTGGCATTGGAGTATTTGGATGAGTTGGCACTGGAGATTCCTTAGCTTTGATGCGTCGTGGCTGGTAGTAATTGACACCTAAGAGATCGACGGTATGCTGCTGGAGAATCGCTAAATCTTCTGGCTGGTGATCAGGAATCATGTCCAAGTCTCTGATAATCTCAACAAGGTCTTCTGGAAAGTGTCCTTTTACAGAAACATCAAGGAAGGAGCGATTGAAAAAGGCATCCGCTATTTGAGCGGCTTTGACATCCCCAGCATTATTTTGATCCCTAGGGTAGCTCGGTGTGAGATTGAGAATGATGCCAATTTGCCCATTATGATGTCCCTCGTGGTAGGCCTTTATGGCTAAACTGCTAGCAAGGGCAGAGTGAAATCCGACTTGAATGGCGTGTTTCAAATTAACTTCGCAAGGGTAATGCCCTTGGTAAAGATAGCCGTATTCGACAGGAACAATAGGTTCATTTTGAGTGAACCAGTAGCGCACGCGGTCACCGAACAGCTCAAAACAGGTTTTGGCATAGTATTCATAGGCCAAGACGGTATCGCGATTTAACCAGCCTCCTTTTTCTTGCAGTGCCATGGGTAAATCAAAGTGGTAAAGGTTGATGAAAGGCTCGATACCATTGGTAAGGAGTTCATCAATGTAGCTATTGTAAAAGGCAACGGCCTCAGGATTGACCTCACCAGTACCTTTTGGGAACAGTCTGCTCCATTGGATTGATGTTCTAAAGGAGTTATGCCCAGTGGCTTTCAAAAGTTGGATGTCTTCTCGGAAGTGCTTGTACAGTTGAGAGGATTTGTCTGGTCCAATCCCATTATGGAAACGATGGGGTTCTTGTTGGAACCAGTAGTCCCATGTGTTATCGCCTTTTCCGTCGTTTGGGAAACGGCCTTCGCTCTGAGGACCGCTAGTTGCGCTTCCCCAGAAAAATGATGGTGGAAAATGATAGCTTGTCATTGTGTCTCCTTTGAATGGTTTATGTGAAAATGAAGTCTTGTAGCTGTTATCAAGTCATGGTGATTGAGTGTTGAGACTGATTGGTCATCTAGATGCACATGGAGGTTTGTGGCTTCTGTGTCACCAGTTTTAGAGGTAATCTGTAAGTTATGAGTAGGTAAATGAAGTTGGATAGTATCAAATGCTGGAATGCCAAGATGATACACAGGATTTCCAGGACAAATAGGGTAAAAACCCAGACAAGAAAAAATGTACCAAGCAGATAGACTACCGTTATCTTCATCGCCAGGATAGGCTTGATAAGTTGGTGAAAAATAATGTTCTCGTATGTCGTGAATGAGTGAGGCTGTTTGTTCGGGACGAAGGCTCAGCTGAAAGAGATAAGGGATGTGAAAACTTGGTTGATTTGAAATAGCCAGTTGTCCAATGTTTGCCTGAGCCATTTCACTCATTTCGTGGATTTCGTAGCCATAATTCTGGCACTCAAAAAGAGGTTCGGTGGTCAATAGTTTGTCTAGGTATTCTGTGAACGCTTTTTTGCCACCCATCAGTTCAATGAGACCATCAAAGTCATGGAGTGCCCCTAAAGTAGCTTGAATAGCGGAGCATTCAGCATAGTCCAGTCCCCAAGCATAAGGAGAAAATGTTGCCTTGAAATGCCCTTCTTTGTCCTTAGAACGCATATAACCAGTGTCTGGATCAAAGAGTTGACGATAAGATTTACTAGATTGAATGAGTGAGCTAGCTAATTTTTCGTTACCTAGTATCTTGGCAACTTGCCCAATGCACCAATCACTATAGGCATAATCTAGGCTATGGCTAACACTTTCATGATAGCAATTGGGGAGATACCCCAATTGTTGGTAATCTTTGGCACCGTGTCTGCCGTAGCGCTGACTTGGATCTTCGGTGTTACGGGTGTCTAACATGGCTTGTAGCAGTTGAGGAAGAAGTGTTTTTCCTAGTCCTTTACTAGCAGCGTCAGCGATGACGCCATCTACCAAAGTACCAGGCATAATTCCTCTTTCATCTGGAGACAACCATTTTGGGAGAAAACCAGTATCTTGATAATGGCTCAAAATACCTTCTAAAAAATGTTGGTATTGGTCTGGATAAAGGAGACTGTAAAGAGGATAGGTCGTGCGGAAGGTATCCCAGTAGCCGTTATTTGTGTAATACCTACCAGGTTTTGGAGCACCAGAATGAGTATCAAAGTGTACAATATCTCCAGTTTTTGTCACTTCATGAAAGGTTTGTGGAAATAACAGAGTACGATAGAGGCAATGGTAAAAAAAGTTTTTCTGGTCTGAATGCTCATTATCTTCAATGGTAATACGGTTTAATTTGTCTTCCCAAAACTGACTGGCTTGAGAGAGGGTGGTTTGAAAATCCCCTATCTGACTGAGGTGGTATTGGGCTTGTTCTTGACTAATATAAGATGTTCCCAACTTAATCTCAACCTCTGTCTCGGCAAAATCAAGACGAATATGCCCATTTAAGCAGTCAAATGTTTTACCAGCAATAAATTGGTCCCCATTCAGCTGACCTGCTTGTGTTAGAGGAGCTGAGAAAGCTAAATTCATGTAAAAGGTGAAATGGTCAGCCTGTGTTTCACTAGCGTTATGTAGACATATCGTAAGATGGTAATCGTCTGTGATAGTATAGCAAGCGTGGTCTGGTGCGAATAAAACAAGGCTTATCGGATTTTTTGTCTCAGAAGAGAAATGATAGTTGGCACCATAGAGTGAAGGTGTTACCTGACTAGTTATTTGAAAGCGATTCGATTTCACCGACAAAAGGTCAGGACGGAAAATCGCAGAGCTTGTTTTGTAGCTTGATTGCCTATGAAAGAGAGTCTCTTGACTTAGTGAACCTGTCACAGGAGTCATAAGAAAAGTTGCAAAGTCTCCCAACCAAGGGCTGGGCTGGTGTGTCAGTCGAATGCCTTGATAAATAGGCTCATAGGGGTTGAAAAAACAGTTGCCCTGCTGATCAGTTGTTTGAAGGCAAAAGGCATTCATTCCCCAAGGTAGAGCAGTTAGGGGAAGGCAGTTGCCGTTAGAATAGGCGTGTGAATTATAAGTCCCCCAGCGGGTATCAATGTGAGAGGTAATGGTCATAAAATCTCCTTGTGTGATGATGGGAATGGGAGTAGATAGGTGGCAAATTGTCCTACTCATGTATTCTAATCGTGAAGATTAAGTTTTAGTCGTCAGATTTTACATCAAACTGTTAGAACTACAAAATAGTAAGTTAGAATACATTTCCCACCTCAATAATGCTTACTGCCATTATAGTAGAAGAAACAAGGGAAAAAAATAGCAAGTTGGGAAGACCATATATTTGTGTAGAAAAGGGTTTAATTTGTGTATGGGAATTACTGGTTATCTCTTCTAAACTAAAGAGTGAAGGATTAGCATTAATCGCTTAGTGAAGATATTGTCGCGGTTAATAGCTTTTACAACAAATGATGAATGAAGGAGAGAACATGATTTACACTAAACCAACAATGCGTGCTTGGCTTGATACAATTGCTGAAAAAACGGCTGATCATCCTAGCTGGGGAAAGGTATTTGAAACCTGTTTTACCGATACCTTAGATAAAACCATTGCGATTTTAGAAGATGGAACGAGTTTTGTCTTAACAGGGGATATTCCTGCGATGTGGCTCAGAGATTCTACGGCGCAGATAAAACCGCACCTATTTTTAGCAAAAGAAGATTTGGCACTGCGACAAACCATTTTAGGATTGATTGAGCGGCAATGCGAATTTATCCGCCACGATCCCTATGCTAATGCCTTTAACCAAGAAGATAATGGACGTGGGCACCAATCGGATCATACGACCATGACAGGTCGTATTTGGGAGAGAAAATACGAGGTTGATTCGCTCTGCTATCCCTTGCAACTGGCGTATTTGCTATGGAAAGTCACTGGGGAAACCGCTCATTTTAAGCCATCTTTTTATCAGACTGTTGAACTGATTGTTGATACATGGAAGGTTGAGCAGAACCATGCGGAATCTCCCTACCGTTTTGAGCGTGATACCGACCGATTGGAAGATACCTTGTCCAATAATGGTAAAGGTAATCCCTGTGCCTATACTGGCATGACCTGGTCTGGTTTTAGACCGAGTGATGATGCTTGTGTTTATCCTTACCTCATTCCATCAAATATGTTTGCAGTTGTTGTGCTGGGCTATGTGATAACCATTTTAGAAACGCAAAAACCAGAAGGCTATGAGGCTCTGCTGAACAAGACAAGGGACTTACGTGACGCTATTGACCAAGGTATCAAAACTTATGGTTTGACGAAGAATGCTAACGGAGAAACTATCTTTGCTTATGAAGTTGATGGCTTAGGCAATCAGTCTATCATGGATGATCCTAATGTGCCAAGTTTGTTAGCAGCACCTTACTTAGGCTATTGTGATAAGCAAGACCCTATTTATCAGGCGACGAGACGAACCATTTTGAGCAAGGAAAATCCTTATTATTACGAAGGTACTTATGCTTCTGGTTGCGGAAGTACCCACACTTTTTATCGCTATATCTGGCCAATTGCTCTAGCTATTGAAGGATTGACGACAGATGATAAGGACGAAAAAGCTCGCTTACTGGATCTAATGGTGACTTGTGATGGCGGTACAGGTGTCATGCACGAAAGTTTCCATGTGGATGATCCAAGCCTGTATTCGAGAGAATGGTTCTCCTGGGCTAATATGATGTTTTGTGAATTAGTGCTGGATTATTACGGCTTAGGAATGGAGTGAGACATGACACGAGAAACGGTACATATTATTTCCCATAGTCACTGGGATAGGGAGTGGTATCTTCCTTTTGAAGAACATCGCATGCGCTTAGTGACCTTGATTGATGATTTGTGTGAGCTTTTTGAAACAGATGAGGCATTCAAAAGTTTTCACCTTGATGGACAGCTGATTGCATTGGATGATTATTTGGCGATTAGACCACATAAGCGTGAGCAATTAGCACGATATATCCGTGAGGGAAAATTAATTGTCGGTCCTTTCTATATTTTGCAAGATGACTACCTCATCAGTAGCGAAGCTAATGTGCGTAATACGTTAATTGGGCATCTTGAGTGTCTTCAATGGGGAAGACCTCCTAAAATCGGCTATTTTCCTGATACCTTTGGCAATATGGGGCAAACGCCTCAGTTGTTGAAACAAGCTGGTATTGAGGTTGCTTTTTTTGGACGTGGTGTAAAGCCAATTGGTTTTGATAATCAAGTCTTGTCAGATGAGCAGTTTCAGTCTCAATTTTCAGAGATGATTTGGACTGGGGCAGATGGCAGTCAGATTTTAGGTATTCTTTTTGCTAATTGGTACAGTAATGGTAATGAAATTCCAGCGGATCGAGAAGAAGCTAAGCGATTTTGGGATAAAAAGTTAGAGGATGCTAGAAAGTATGCAGCAACCCCTCATCTTCTGATGATGAATGGGTGTGACCATCAACCGGTACAAAAAAATCTCTCAGAAGCCATTCGAGTGGCAAGGGAATTATATCCTGACATTGACTTTGTTCATAGTAATTTTGAGGATTATATAGCTGCTGTGAGAAATTCCTTGCCAGAGCAATTAAGTCAGGTTAGAGGTGAATTAACCAGTCAGGAAACCGATGGATGGTACACCTTGGCAAATACGGCTTCATCACGTATTTATCTGAAGCAGGCCAATGATAAAGCTAGCCAGTTACTAGAACAAGTGGTGGAACCACTCGTGGTTCTCACAGGAGAACCTTATCCGAAAGATGAGATGCGCTATGCTTGGAAACTACTTTTGGAGAATGCACCGCATGACAGTATTTGTGGCTGTAGCGTCGATGCTGTTCACCGTGAGATGATGACACGGTTTGAAAAGGTGGAGCAAGTTGGCAATTACTTAGCAGAGAAAACGTTTACCAATTGGTCTAGGACCCTTGATACCAAAGATTTAGATGGTTATCTTTTTACAGTGGTGAATACCAGTGCTTCTCCTCAAACGAAGTTAGTGACGGTAGAAGTGATTGTTGATGAGACGGATTTTAGAGATGGACGGCTTGCTGAGCACCACCAAAAGATGGCAGATATTACCTTACCACCTCTTGGTCTTTTTACAGTAGATGGTGAGCGTATTTGGGCAGAAATTGAGGATTTGGGTGTGCAATTTGATTACCATTTGCCAACAGATGCCTTCCGCTCTGCCGTTTTTGCCAGAAAATTACGGGTAAGCTTTGTGGCTGAAGACATGCCAGCCTTTTCATGGCAGACGTATCAGATTAAGCCAGCGTCAGCTTTACCAAAAGTTGAAGGTTCTGACCATTTGGAAAATGATTTTGTAAGGCTTGAGCGTGATGGCGATCATCTTGTTTTAACTCATAAAGAACTTGGCCATCGCATCACTAATCTCATCACCTTTGAAGATGTGGGTGATATTGGTAATGAATATGCCCATTTTGCTCCTAAATCAAGTCAACCGATTTACAGTCGATTGATTGATTTTACAATAAGTGAGGAAACACCAACTTATCAAAGGGCAATGGCTAAGCATCAGATAATCATTCCAATTGGTGCGGACGAAACCTTATATCAAGAACAAAAACAATTAATTGAATACTACAAGCGCCAAGCTGGACGAAGTCAGCAAATGGCGTCTCTGGAAGTGACAACAGAAATTACTCTATACCGTAAGAGCCCTCAACTTAGTTTCACAACGCGGTTTGATAATCACATGCTCGATCATCGTTTGCGGGTGATTATTGAGACAGGTTTACAGGCTGAGACTCATTTGGCGGATAGTATTTTTGAAGTGGTAGAACGTCCAAATACGCCATCGGTAAACTGGGAAAATCCTCATCATCCACAACGTCACCGCACATTTATTTCGTTGGATAATAACACTATCGGTATGACGGTATCAAGTATTGGTCTTCACGAATATGAGATTCTGGATAAGAGTAAGATTGCTTTGACGCTCTTGCGAAGTGTTGGAGAACTCGGAGATTGGGGAGACTTTCCAACACCAGAGGCTCAATGCCTAGGGGTCTCAGAAGTTCATTATGGGATTGAAGTGCATTCTAAGACTATGCACTACGAAGCGATTCATAGGGCTCAAACCTTACAGCTTCCTCTATATGTTGGACAAGTAACACGCCAAGAAGGTGGGTGCCCTTCAACTGGACAATTCAAGCATCCTGTTCTTGAAAAGCCTGAATTATATGTGACGGCTTTAAAACCATCCGAAGAGACGGGACTTCCTTTGTTACGCTATTATAATCTCTCTGATGAAGCCTTAGAAATCACCCATCAAGCAAAAGGTGTGGACTTATTGGAACAACCTGTAGGAGAATTACCACAAAAGATTGGTCCACAAGAAATTAGAACAGAAATCCTTAGCCAGGTATTCCCTCGCTAGAGTAAGTAAAAAGAGGATGGCTTGGAACGTCAAAAAACTTTATAAAGCAATGATTCGCCCAAGTGGTTAAAGGTCGTTAACAATAGCAATATGGGATGTATTTCCCAAAATGCACTTCATGTAATAAAGATAAGGAGACCGTTATGGTAGTAGCATGTTTTGATATTGGAGGTACAGGACTTAAGTCAGCTCTGATTGCTAGTGATTTACAGCTCATCAATTATCAGCAAATTGATACGCCTCAAACTTTAGAAGGTTTACTCTCCTATATGGATACCATTATTCGTCAAAAAGGTGTGACTGCTATTTCTCTAAGTGTTCCAGGTGCGATTAATTACAGCGATGGAACCATTGGAGGCCTGTCGGCAATCCCTTACATTCACGGCGTGTCTTGGTATGAGTTATTGGCGGAGTATCAGCTATCGATTTATTTGGAAAACAATGCTAACTGCGTAGGTCTTAGTGAATTGGCCAGTGATACGACGGTTAAAAGCTGCGCCTGCATCGTTGTAGGGACTGGGATAGGAGGAGCTCTGATTGTCAATAGACAGTTGCTCCGAGGAGCTCGGTCTTACGGAGGAGAATTTGGCTACATGATGCTTAAAGGTATGTATTTTCCGTTGAAAAATTGGTCTCAACTAGCTTCAACAGGGAGTCTCGTTCGCCGTGTTCGTGCTCATCCTCTCGAAAAATACCATCAGCTAAATGGCAAAGCTATTGTGGATATGGCAGAAAAAGGAGACTTGGTATGCCAAGAAGCATTAACATCTATGATTGATGTCCTGTGTCAAGGGCTATTGAATCTCCATTACATTTTGGACCCAGAACTTCTTTGCATCGGCGGCAGCATTAGTCAGAATGAGTATTTTATTCAGAAGGTTAATGACCGTTTGCAGCAATTACAGCAATTATTTCCAGAAGATTTGCCGCAAATTCCTACCATTAAAGCATGTACTTATACGAATACAGCCAATTTGATTGGCGCTTATATGAACACACTTCAAGAAAGGGAACACTAATGAAACAACTACAAGATGATTTTCCAAATCATTTACTCGAACGTTTAGGATTGGGAGATGTCACTCTCAATTGCCAACTAAGTGGCCAAGGGCTAACGGTATCAGGTGAAGCAGGTGTCTACACCATCTGTGCTGAAGAAAAACATCAGCTTTATCGAGGTTTGACGCTTTTAGCCACTGCATTGCGCCAAGGAGAAACAGTCGTTGCGATCCAAGAAAAGTCAGCTTATCCTGATTTTGGCTATATGGTTGATTGCGGACGTAATTGTGTGATTTCAGTTGAGGCTTCCAAACAGTTAATAGAAGATTTAGCGCTTATGGGATATTCTAATTATCAATTATACTTAGAGGATACCTATGAATTAGAAAATCAGCCTTATTTTGGCTATTTCCGTGGAAAATATACGGTTGAGGAACTCCAAGAGATTGAAGCGACTGCTAATCGTTACGGCATGGACTTTATTCCATGTATCCAAACCTTGGCACATTTGAGCGCCTTTGTCAGATGGCAGGTCAAGGAAGTTCAAGACCTGCGTGATGTCGATGATATTTTACTTGTGGGTAGTGAGGCTGTCTATGACCTGATTGACCAAATGTTCAAAACCTTGTCGTACCTCAAAACACGTCGTATCAATATCGGTATGGATGAAGCCTTTATGTTAGGGCTTGGGCGCTATTTAACAGAACATGGTTACCAAAAACGCAGCCTTATCATGTGTCAGCATTTAGAGCGCGTGTTGGATATTGCAGAAAGTTACGGCTTTTCGTGCTCGATGTGGAGCGATATGTTCTTCCATTTACTGGATGCGAAAGACGATACTTTGCAAATTGATCAAGAAGTCCATAGTTACTTAACACGCTTGAAAGAGCGCGTGCAGTTAATCTATTGGGATTATTACCAGTTGACTGAGGAACGTTATACAAAAAGTTTTGAGCGCCATAAGCAATTAACTGATAATATTGCTTTTGCAGGTGGTGCGTGGAAATGGATTGGCTACGCTCCTGATAATCGTTTTAGTCTTCAAATTGCCCCAGAAGCCCATCATGCCGCTAAGAAAGCAGGTGTACAGCAAGTAACGATTACTGGTTGGGGAGACAATGGCGGTGAATGTTCGCAATTCTCTGTCTTAGCTACCCTACAAGCATGGGCGCAGCTTGTTTACCAAGATAGTGTCAGTGGTTGGGAAAAGCATTTTGAAACCTTGTTTGGTCTACCAGCTACAGATTTCCTTGCAATTGACAGCGCCAATCACCCACCAAGCAACCCAGGTCAATTGAATGGCATGAATCCTGGACGGTATATTTTGTATCAGGATATCCTTTGCCCCTTGCTGGATTTGCATATTGCCCATGAAGAGGACAGTCAGTATTATGCACAGGTAGCAGAAGAGCTGGCGGAGATTGCCAGAGGTAATCACCGTCTAGCTTATCTCTTTGAAACTCAAGAAAAACTTTGTCGCATTTTAGCGATCAAAGCAAGGTTATCTCATGATATTCGTGTCGCCTATCAGACTAAGGATATTAAAGCGCTACAAGCCAGTTTGGATACCTTAGATACGCTAGCAGGACTTGTCAAAGAGTTTCATCGTACCTATAGCCGTCAATGGTTGACCGAGAATAAAGTCTTTGGCTTAGATACGATTGATATCCGTCTTGGAGGACTCTTGGCTCGTATTGAGCGAGCTAGTGATCGCCTTACAGCTTATGTTTTAGGACACCTTGAGCGTCTTGATGAATTAGAAGTTGAATTATTGCCACACAATGATTTTTACCGTGATAGCAAGGCAACAACAGCTAATCAGTGGCATCTCATGGCGACAGCCTCAACCATTTACACGACTTAATTAGCAAATTGAGACTGATTAATACCATTTATAAGAGGAATGATTTATCCTCATCTTTGAAGGCTGGGCAAAAACATGTCCAGCCTTCCTATTTTGTAATAATTTTGCGCAGTTATTGACTAGCTTTCCTTTTACTATAAGAAGCGTTATTTGGAAAGATAGCAGATAAAGTAAGTTTTGATAGGTATAATACACTTTTTTAGTATATTCTCTCCTGTCTATAATTTGTATAGGTTTAGCTTTAATCAGAACATGTTATTTTGTGAAAAAGTAAGTTATACTAATATCACAAAATGAAAGCGATTAAAAATAAGGAAAGGAGACCTTATGAAAAGAAAAAAAAGGTGGCAGGACTTAAAAAACAATCTTATCTTCCTGCTGATGGTATTACCCGGTGTGATATGGTTGATTCTCTTCTTCTATATTCCGGTTTTAGGAAATGTGGTGGCTTTTAAGGACTACAGGCATACGGGTAATGGCTTTGTGGATAGTCTGATGAAGAGCAAGTGGATAGGCTTTGACAATTTTAAATTCCTCTTCAATTCATCGGATGCTTACATCATCACCCGAAATACCTTACTTTACAACTTAGGATTTATTATTTTGGGACTAATTTTAGCAGTCGGTATTGCTATTGTCTTTAGTGAGTTACGCTCTCGACAATTGGTAAAAGTGTACCAGACGACAATGCTCTTCCCATACTTCTTATCATGGGTTATCATTTCATTTTTCGTCTATGCATTCTTGAGCCCAGATAAAGGTTTAGTCAACCAATTACTGCAATCCATTGGCTTAAATCCGATTAACTGGTATAGCGACAAGACGTACTGGCCATTTATCTTGATTTTCTTAGGTATTTGGAAAGGGCTTGGTTATAACAGTATCATTTACTACGCAAGCATCATGGGAATTAACCCTTCATATTACGAAGCGGCGATTGTTGATGGGGCAAGCAAGTGGCAACGTATCAAACATGTTACCATTCCACAATTGGTGCCATTGATTACCATTTTGACCATTTTAGCAGTCGGCAATATCTTCCGAGCAGACTTCGGATTATTCTATCAAACAACGAAAAACTCAGGTGCCCTATATGATGTAACTTTAGTGCTTGATACCTACGTTTATAATGGTATTTCAGGAGCAGGAGACATCGGGATGGCATCAGCAGCAGGACTTTACCAATCAATTGTTGGCTGTCTCTTGGTTGTATCAACTAATATGATTGTGAGACGCTTTGACAAAGATTCAGCACTTTTTTAGAAAGGAGAACAAATGGCAAAAAAGAAACAAATTGATCATGTCGGCATTCATTCCTTTAGTAAAAAAACTGACTGGATTTTCAGTACATTGGTTGGTATTCTTTCCTTCTCATGTATTCTTCCTTTCATCTTCGTCATTGTTATTTCACTAACAGATGAAAAATCCTTGAATTTACATGGCTATTCTTTTTGGCCAGAAAGTTTGAGTTGGTCAGGATATGAATACCTTTTAACCTTAAAGGATGAGATTTTACAAGCCTTATTCATCACTGTCTTTATCACAGTGGTTGGAACAACGGTTAATGTTTTCTTCACATCGCTTTATGCTTATGCGATTTCACGAAATGATTTTAAATACCGTCGTTTCTTTACCATGATGGCTTTGATTACGATGTTGTTCGGTGCTGGAACGATTCCAACTTATATCATTATGACTTCGTTCTTAAACCTTAAAGATACAGTAGCAGCTTTGATTTTACCAATGATGTTAAGTCCATTTAATATCATGGTGATGAGAACCTTCTTTAAGAAAACTATTCCTGATTCTTTGATTGAATCAGCCCGCATTGACGGCGCTGGCGAGTTGAAAATTTTCTTTAAAATTTGCTTACCACTCGCCCTTCCTGGGATTGCAACCATTTCCTTATTCACGGCATTAGCCTTCTGGAATGACTGGTACAATGCCCTTCTTTACATCCAAAGTGATAATCTAGTTCCTCTCCAATATTTACTGATGAAAATTCAGTCAAATATCGACTATTTGGCGCAAAATGCTGGCGCAGGTGCGAATATTGCAAGTGTAGCAGCTAGCGTGCCGCGTGAGGCAACTCGAATGGCGATTGTGGTGGTTTCAACACTGCCAATTGCTTGCCTCTACCCATTTTTCCAACGCTACTTTGTCAAAGGGTTGACAATCGGTGGTGTTAAGGAATAAGAGTGACTAGAAAAAACAGTAAAGGATGTGATAGTAATCATTCAAATGGACAATAACCTTCAAAATTCACATACATACAAAAATCATATCGTCAAACACATTAAATAAAAGGAGAAAAACAATGAAACTTTTGAAATCATGCTCATTATTTTTAGCAGGTGTGACAGCAGTTGCAGGACTTACTGCTTGCGGAAACTTAACAGGAAATAAAGCCAATAACACTGGTAAGACAGAAGATGGTAAAACATCAATCTTGATGTACCAAATTGGGCAACCACCTAAAAATATTGATAAATTGATGGAAAATGCCAATAAAATTATTGGTGAAAAATTAGACGCTAAACTTAATATCCAGTACATTGACTGGGGTGACTACGAAGAAAAAATGTCAATCATCACTTCTTCAGGTGAAAATTATGACATTGCCTTTGCCAATAACTATGTATTGAATGCAGGTAAAGGTGCTTATGCAGATTTGACTGATTTGTATAAAAAAGAAGGTAAGGCTCTCTATGAAGCGCTTGACCCAGCTTACATTAAAGGTAATACCATCAACGGTAAAATCTACGCTGTTCCAGTTCAAGGAAATGTGGCAAGTCAACAAATGCTATCTTTCAACATGAACTTGGTGAAAAAACACAACCTTGATATTTCAAACGTTAAGACTTATAAAGATCTAGAACCACTTCTTAAAGTCATCAAAGAAAAAGAACCAGAAGTAACACCGATTGCTTGGACAAAATTTAGCCTACCACACATGAACTTTGCCCTTCCAGGTAAGAGTGACCTACCATTAGTTGTTAACCTTGATGGCGACCCAACAAAAATTGTCAATCCGTATGAAGTTGAAGGCTATGTTGAACACCTTAAAACTTTCCACGATTTCTACAAAAAAGGCTACATTGCAGCAGATGTCGCAACATCAGATGTATCTTATGACCTAGCAACTCAAAACTGGTTTGTTCGTGAAGAAACACAAGGTCCAGCTGACTTCGGTGATAGCCTTCTTTCAACAGTAGCTGGTTACGAAATCAAATCAGTGCCAATCACAACAGCTTATAAGACAAATGACACCACTCAAGTAGCTAACTTTGTCATCTCACAAACCTCTAAAAACAAAGAAAAAGCTATGGAAGTGTTAACACTCTTGAACACTAATAAAGAATTGCTCAACGGACTTGTCTTTGGTCCAGAAGGCGAAAACTGGGAAAAAGATCCTAAAGATGACAATCGTATCAAATTGCTAGACGGTTACGCAGCTGATACACGTATGTCAGCTTGGAACACTGGTAACAGCCAAATCCTTTACGTTACTGATAAAGTAACAGATGCAGATGTTGCTCAAGCTGAAAAAATTTTGGCAGAAGCAGTTGAAGCAGCAACACTTGGCTTTAACTTTAACATTGACCCAGTGAAAACAGAAGTGACTAGCGTTCAAAACATCATCAAACAATATGCTCCTGGCATCAACTCAGGTACAGTAGATCCAGAACAAGGCATCAAAGAATTGATGGACAAATTGAACTCAGAAGGTTCATACGCTAAAGTTAAAGAAGAAATGCAAAAACAATACGATGCCTTCTTAGCAAATAAAAAATAATTCTGTTGAAAGCTAACGATTCCAATTCCATTCTTTTAACATAGATTCCAGTATCAAGAGGTATTGGAATCTTTTTATACCTAACGAATAATCATGATTTGTATAAGGAATATGGCCGCCGTATTAGGCAAAATCATATTAGAATGAAGGTGGAAAACGTTTCCAATTTTAACAGGGTTCAGTATTAAAATTAACAAATTGATAAAATTTGTAATCGTTTTTATGGTATAATGATAGGTCGAGAAAGGAAAGAAAAATGGACAGATTAGATCATATATTTAGCCGTTTGTTTTTTGTGATGAAGCTAGGAATGCTTTTCGTCATTTTACTGCTTAGTGGTGGTGTTATTTTAGGATTTTCACCAGCAGCGACAGTCCTCTTGACCCTATACCATGAGCATAGATTAGAGATTGATCAGTATCAGTTCACAGAAGCTTATCGCCTCTTTCGTCGCCAGTTTTGGCAGGCGAATGCTTTCTTCGTTGTCATTGTTGGCTTGATTGGCCTCTTAGGCTACGGGCTATTTCTTTTGGTACAGCTACCGCAACAGTTGATTGTTTTGTTATTGATGGTGAGCAATTGTTGTCTGATTTTGTACCTATGGGCTGTTTATGCTTGCTATCTCAAATTACAGGTTTATTATACGTTTACTTTTGTGGAAGGGCTTAAGCTGTCATCCATTGCGGTGTTTTTAGGGCTTGTCCCTTTTGTCAAATTAGGCATCGGCACAGCGATTTGTCTGTTCATTGGTTGGAAGGTGTCGCTGATTATAGGTGTCTTTATCCCTATCTTGTGGTTATTGTTTTTATTTGATACCTTAGAGCCTATCTATCATCAAGTAGAACAGAAAATGATGGAATGAGGGGAAACATGAAAAAGATTTTAATCCATTCCCTGTTAAAAACCTATTCTTACCTAACGATTGGCATTATTATCTTCTTTGCTAGTATTGTGGCTTATTCAAATTACATTAGCTACCTACGCACGGTTGAGCAAGCGGAACAAGAAGTTCTGAGCCGACTGACGGAAGATATGAATTATTACTATCGCCGTTTGAAAAATGATTTTTACAATTATTCGAGAGACAGTTACAAGCTAGATGGGATTGAAAATTACTTCCACAAATCGCCGAGTGACTATCAAGTTTGGTTGCTTCGCCATCCTCTAGCGGATGTGATTGAGCTCTCTTTTCATGACAATATCAACAGCATTTACAGGGAAAATGACTTTGTTGAGGGAATTGATTTGGCCATGGTTGGTGAAAAGGAAGTGTTCACTTCAAACCGAGCCTTAAAAAGTGGTCGTAAAATAGCTGCTCAGTCTTATAAAAGTCCAGAAAATGCCCTGTCTATGGCGATGTATGAGCCTTACACTGCCCAATTATTTGCGACGGTATTTATCAGTATTGATACAGATTATCTGACGACTCTGATTGCCAATGAAACGGAGTTTCCAGTTTCAGCCATGATTAAGGATGGTTTAGGGCATACTTTTTATAGTCTTAATCCGACAAAAGACCCGTTAAACACCAGTAATTTTGCGGATGGTGATCTTCTTATTTCTGTAGGTGTTTCTAAGGATTATATTTTCAAAGAGGTGTCTCGCTTAACCTTCTTTATCTTCTTATCTAGCCTAGGTTTAATAGGGATTTTGCTGTTTTTGCTGAAGCGTATTTTTTACCATTACCAATTCCAAGTGGAGGATTTGGTGAACACCATGCAGGTGATTGCTAATGAAGATAATAGCGTCCGCATTGACACCAATACCAAGCGTCAAGAACACTTGTTGCTGGCTAATCATATTAATCAGATGTTGGATTCGCTTGATAAAAATATTACTGAGATTTACCAACTCCAATTAGCACAAAAAGACGCTGATATGAGGGCCTTGCAAGCACAGATTAACCCGCATTTTCTGTATAACACCTTGGAGTTCTTTAGAATGTATGCTGTGACAAGGGATCAGGATGAATTAGCGGATATGATTTATGAGTTTTCAAGTCTGCTCCGCGGCAGTATTTCACAAAAACCTGAGACAACTATCGCAGAAGAACTTGCGTTTTGTGAGAAACATAGTTATATTTGCCAAATGCGGTATCCAAAGTCCATTGCCTATGCTTACCATATTGATTCAGGATGTGAGGGAATTATTCTGCCACGCTTTTGTATTCAACCGCTGGTGGAAAATTATTTTGTGCACGGCATTGACCTGACAAAACGTGATAATGCTCTAAGTGTGAAGGTCTTGAAAACAACAGATGGGGTAGAGATTCTGATTCGTGATAATGGAAAAGGAATGCCTGAGAAGGTTATGACAGACTACCAAGAACTCTTGTCTCAGCGAGAATTGAGACCTGTGACAGGTGAGCGCTCGATTGGTATTTTAAATGTCCATGAACGCCTCTTGTTGCATTTTGGAGAGGCATATACAATTCGATTATCAGAGACACCAGGTGGCGGTGTCACTTACAGTATTTTAGTGAAGATGACTCTCGAAGAAAGGGAAACTAATTAATGTATAAATTAATGATTGTTGATGATGAATACATGATTTTAGAAGGAATGAAGCGGTTAGTGGATTACACTGCTTTAGGCATTGAGCTTGTCCATACAGCAGATAGCAGTTTAGAAGCTTTGAACTATGCCTCAGAGCATCAGGTAGACATTGTTTTGACCGATATTTCGATGCCAGAATTAACAGGCCTAGAGTTGATTGCGAGCTTGAAAGAACAGTCTTCTGAAATGGATTTTATCATCATGTCAGGTTTCCAAGAATTTGATTATGCAAGACAAGCCGTTTCGCTAGGGGTGAAAGATTATTTGGTTAAGCCGATAAACAAGAATGACCTCCGCAATCTGCTGGAACAAATCGTTGCCCAGAGGACGAAGAAAAGTCAACAAGCGCAAGCTTTTCTCAGAGGAGACGATGTCTCTATACAAGAATTAAAAGAGAACTTGCAAGTATCCTCGCTTTATATTGTGGCAAGTCGTGACCCCTTGCCAGATGCTTTGGTCAGTGTTGTACGTCATATTGAGCAAAATGCCTTATTTGTGTCACTCTGTTCAACGGTGCCACAAACTTATGTTTATCAAGAAGAAGTTTTAGCCACTACGACCATGTATCGGGTTAAGGAAACTATCAAGGCGAGTTTATTTTACGAGCATTCTGTGGCGACCAGTGACGGCGAAATGCCGGTTTATAAGGACTTCTATCCTCTCGTTCAGACAGGGGATATTCAAGGGGTGCTAGACAGGTTGCCTCTGCTAGAAGACGCTTTTGCTAAGGCCTGCCCACCTGTCCATTTGACTCGTCAATTTTTCATTCAGTTAATGGTCGATGTTTATCAGCAACTTAATCGTATGAGCAATGATGATATTGAACCTCTTTACACTGGTGCCAAACAATCTCAGACCTTGTCAGAATTGGTGGCAGAAGTCGATAAACGTCTCCGAGAATTGATTACACAGCACAAATACAATAGCCATGTCGGGCAGATTTTAGAGATTATCCGTCAAGAGTATCACAAAGAGCTTACCCTAAAATCAGTTAGTGAGCGCTTGTTCCTCAACGCTGTTTATCTGGGACAAATTATCAAAAAAGAAACGGGTGCCAGTTTCTCAGAACTCCTAAATCAAGAACGTATCAGAATAGCACAAGGACTTTTATTATCAACCAATGCTAATATTGAAGACATTTGTTTTCAAGTAGGCTACACCAACATTGGTTATTTTTATAAAATCTTTAAACGGATATGCGGAGAATCCCCTAAATCCTACCGTGAACAAATCAGAAATCGAAAAGACTGACCATTAGCAACAACATAGCGGAGAGGAAACACAAAGAGGATTTCTCTCTGCTATTTTTTGAACTCAAAAGATTATTGGGTGGAAATAATACTCATCCAAAATCAAAATTAGACTATCAGAAACATCAATAGAAAGGAGACATTGTACCATGTTAGATGACGAACAAGAAAAGTCAAACACGACTAGAAAAGAAAAAGGAAACTCACTTAGGAAAGACGATGAAGTGACTACTGGTGACCATTCAGGGAGTTATTTTAGTCCAGAAATGTGGCATCATCTGTTAGTTGTAGATGGGACAGATGAGCGGTTGTGCCTTGATAAGGTATGGAAATTTCATTTTGGAGAGCTGTCAAATGCAGAGGCACGTTATTATGATGATTCCAGTTGGGATGAGATTGATTTACCGCATGATTTTAGTATCACTCAAGATTATAGTCAAAATGGCGAAGCAGAAAGTGGTTATAAGCTAGGTGGGACTGGCTGGTATCGGAAAGCCTTTTGGGTAAGCGATGCTACCCTTGAAGGTTGTGTCAGTTTGCAGTTTGATGGGGCTTATGCTGAGACAGAGGTGTTTGTCAATGGCATTTATCTCGGGCATCACCCCTACGGCTATACCCCTTTTAGTTTTGATTTGACCAACTATCTCATCGCTAACGAGGAAAATAGCATAGCGGTTAAGGTGGTTAATCCCATTCCAAGTTCCCGTTGGTATTCAGGAAGTGGGATTTATCGCTCGGTCCATTTAAAGGTGGCGCCAAAGGTACACCTGCAAGAGTACGGTGTCAGAATAAGAACACCTGACCTAGAAAAACAGTTACGCGCTGGCGAACCAGTAAAAATTCAGGTGGAGATTGCCTTGCATAATGCCTGTGACACAGAGGAGACGGTACAGATTAGAAGTCAACTCTTTGAAAAAAGTTTTGATGGGCAATTAAATAGCGCTGCTAATCCATGTGTGTCAGAAGAAATCAAGCTGGCGTCTGGACAATCGCTGTTATTTACTGAGCAATTACAGGTATCTCATCCTAAATTATGGCAATTGACTAGTCCACAACTGTATGTGGTCAGAGTGGAGATTTTGAAAAATGGCATCTGTCTTCAAAGGCATGATGAGGTCACAGGATTTCGTTACCTTGGATTTGATAAGGACAAGGGATTTTTGTTGAATGGTCAAGCCATGAAATGGCAAGGTGTTTGTCTGCACCATGATCAGGGTGCTCTGGGAGCAGTCGCCTATCGCGATGCTATTGAACGCCAAGTGAAACTCCTTAAAAACATGGGAGTTAATGCTATCCGTGTCACGCATAATCCATCCGCCCGTGTCCTGAAAGATGTGGCTAATCAGCTTGGCATGCTACTGATTGAGGAAGCCTTTGATACGTGGGAATATGCCAAAAATGGAAATAGTCACGATTACGCGAAATGGTTTCACCAAACAATAGGCAGTTGCACCGCAGACCATTTGATTGGTGTGACATCAGCAGAGCAAGAATGGCATGACTTTCATCTTAAGCAGATGGTCAAAAGTGGCTTAAACGACCCAGCCATGATTATGTGGTCTGTTGGAAACGAATTAATGGAAGGTCATGCTGGGAGTGGTGAGAATTACGCGCAGCTATTGTCAGAAATGATTTATTGGATTGATGCTATAGACGGCAGCCGTCCCATAACCTTTGGTGATAATAAATTAAAACTGCAATTTCCTGTATCAATTGATATGGCTCAAGCACTACATAACAGTAGCCGTTTCCAGGGAGTCATTGGCTATAACTATGCCAGTGGTCAACAATATGATGACAGCCATGCCATGCATCCTGACTGGATCATTTATGGGTCAGAAGTGGCTTCTGCGATTAATAGTCGTGGGATTTATGACGTGAAAAAGGGTGAGCAGCGGCAGGATAAACAGCTCAGTTCGTATGACCAAAATACGGTGAGTTGGGGCCATCTTGCTAGTGAGGCATGGTATGATGTTATCACACGTGATTTTGTCATGGGGGAATTTGTGTGGTGTGGGTTTGATTATCTAGGAGAGCCAACACCTTGGAACGGTATTGGACCTGGGCCAGTCACCTCATGGCCGTCTCCGAAAAGTTCTTACTTTGGTATTTTAGACACAGCTGGATTTCCAAAAGACACCTATTATTTTTACCGCAGTCAGTGGCATCAGACCGATACAACCTTGCATCTGTTACCTAGTTGGGAGGAGTCTCTTGTCGCCCGTGATGAGCAAAATAGGGTAGAAGTTGTTGTTTATTCAAATGCGAATAAGGTGCAATTAGTCCACACAGGCCCTGATGGCAAAGAAACAGATTATGGGACCAAGGCATTTACAGAAAAATGGACCACTGGTGGGCATTGTTATCAGATTTATACAGGGGATGATAGGCAATCTCAAGACCACCAAAACCTTTACTTAACTTGGCATATTCCTTATTCATATGGTTCATTGAAGGCTATCGCTTATGATAAGGAAGGTCATGAGATAGCAGAGACGGTTGGGCGAAGTGTTGTGTCAACGGTTGGAAAAGCTGAGCGATTAAGATTGACACCGTTTCAACCATTAGATAAGGTAACAGATAAATCTTTGTATTATTTAGCTATCGCTGTTGAAGATGCAAAAGGAAATCTCGTTTCGTCTGCGACAAATCGGGTAACTGTTCAAGTCGAGGGACCGGCAAGATTATTAGCTATGGATAATGGAAATGCTGTTGATCACCATCCTTATCATTGTGCCGATAGGCAGATGTTTTCAGGTCAAGCCTTAGCTATTATAAAGATGACTGGACAAAGCGGAGAGGTCAAGATTACAGCAAGTTCAGACGGCTTGAAAAATGAACAACTGAGCTTTGAAGTTACCTCACAGCAGGCTAGCTCATTGTCTCAACTAGACAGTTACAATCTCTCTAAGATGATTTATATTGAGAAAAATAGCCCATTAAGATTGCCAAAAACGATTCATTTGCGTTATTCAGATTTCACCATTGTTGAAAAAACGCTCACCTTCGATAAATCGTTGATTAAGGAACTGCTAGAGAGCAAAGGTGAGTGCATTGCCTTTGGTCGGGCAGAGGGGGTAGAGCAAGTCTTTCCAGTGCATATCTCAATGATTTCCAAAGGTGTGGCCGCTCGAAATATTAGCCTTGCGGTGGAGCTGGGAGAAGAAGTGGTCTTGCCAGAGATTGTAGCTGTTTATAATGCTTGCGGCGAGCTATTGCCCCTTCATTTTCCAGTTTGTTGGCAACTTCCTGAAACTCCTAGATGGCATCAAGAAGGTACCGTTGTGGTGTCGGGCATTGCTGATGTGATGGGGAACCAGTTGCCAGTCACTGCATCAGTTCGTATCGCAAGAAAAACACTATATCTTAATCAAAATGTGGCTCCGACAGTCGTGAGATTAACAGAAGAGACTAGTGACAATTGTAACAGAGAAAACCTACGAGGAATTATTCAAGAGAACTTTAATCCTTCTTCACAGTGGCAAAAACAGGCGTGGTCAAATCGTGAAGCCACTCAAGCAGGAAATCTGCAAACAAGTTTTCGATTTAGTTACGACACTGCTCAGTACCTATCACGAATTGTGATTTACTATTATCAAGATCAAGCTTTTAGCTGTTTACCACAACATGTCACCTTTTCATGGCGCAAAAATGAGTTGGAAGAAGCACTCCCAATCATGGGTGACGTCTTCTCTGTTGAAGAGGTTAATGACTTGACCAAAATCACCTATGATTTAGAGCAACCTGTATCTGCTGTTGAGTTGATCATCCATTTGGAAAATACGCCACAGACAGCTCTAGGGCAACCTTTTGTGACTATTGCTAACATTGAATTGTACACAGTGATTGGACATTTTGAGCGCCATTCTTCAGCTAATCTGACAGAATTAAAGCTTGGCAAACGATTATTGAGTGAGGAGAATATCGCCTCTCATTTGGTAGCGTCAGGTGCAGAAGTTGATACACTTGTTGTTAAATCGGAACCACATCACGCAGCTATTACAGTCCTTCCAATTCATCAGGATAGAATTATAATTTTAACGGACTCAGAAGATGGAAGTCAGCATAATCGCTATGTGATTGAGGTACAATCTTAACATTTGAAAAATCAATAAGAAAACAAATGATGGAATATCTTCCTAGTTGATAAGAGCAGCATCATTTGTTTCTTTCTTAAAAGTGCGGACGCTCAAAAGGTTCGGGGAACCTTTTGAGGTGGGAAACTGAAACTGTCCACTGGACAGTTTCACTGCTAAGAATACCACTATAGCGAAAGAAACATTTTAGCCTCACTTCGTTCGATGATTTATCAATGACATTCGAGATTATAAAATGCTAATTTTGATTTTGGATGAGTATAAGGAAAAAAGCAAGTCCAAAATGGCTTGCTTTTTGATGTTCTAAAGCGTATGATTGAGATATAGTGTTTTGAGCAAGGAATAAGATAGGGTAAAAATCTGTAATACTAGAGTTCATCAAAGCTACTTAACGATGTCCTTGTTTTTATTCCATTCATTATAATAACGAATACACTAGCTTAGAAAGTGACTATCACCAGTTGCGGTGATGGTAGACTCATTTGTTGGGAGGGAGGTTTTGAGATGCGTTTTGTTTTTGACCTTGATGGGACGCTTTGCTTTGATGGAAAAACGATTGCGCCTGAGATTAAAGAAGTACTGACTGAAGCAAGTCACTATGGGCACCAGATTGTCTTTGCTTCAGCGCGCTCTTACAGGGATTGTATTCCAGTTTTAGGAGAAGAACTGTCTCAGGAGCTGGTGATTGGTTTAAATGGTGGGCTTGCTTATGATGAAGGAAATCTCATTTTCCATAGTCATTTAGAGGAGAAGGGCTACAAGGCGGTCCTATCATGGTGTCACCGATATAATCTCCCTTATTTTGTGGATGATGATTTTCATTACAGTGGTCAGCAAATTGAAAAGATGCCATTTGCTTCACATGTTGATCCTCTCCATTTAGCAAAGCAACTTCCTCTCGTAGAACTTAAAAATCCTATTAAAATTGTCATCGAAATGAGTCGGCACGAGGATTTGGTTGAAGATATGGCCAGTGAATTAACGTTATTGAATGTCATGGATGTCAGTTATTTTGCGCATGAAAAATGTCTTTATATCAATCCTTATGAGACAAATAAAGCAACGACTATTGTTGATTTATTAGGAAATGATTTTGTAGCATTTGGCAATGATAAGAATGACAAAGCTATGTTTAAAGCCTCACTTTATAGTGTGCAAGTGGGCGATTATGCCTTTCTAGAAAAATATACAGATGAGAAACTTCCTGCTGATAGCTCTGCCATTGCTCAAAAATTAAAGGAACTTTATCAGCAATTTTAGGAAAAGGAGAAGGTGAAATGCGCGATGTGTTTGAAGAAGTTAAGTTTGGTCATGTGTCCAAACGCTGGTGGGTAGGTCCTTTGGTGGCTTTTGGCATGATGTTCTTAACTGAATTGATCGCTGCCTGGTTAAAGTCTTTTATCATACTCATTTCCGCTTTTATTTGGGGAACGATTGACTATGTTCCATCTGTTGATGTTACTGTAATTGCTCAACTTTTATCCTATATTGGTGTTTTTCCAGCAGTATCTTTAGTTACTCAACTTGTTGAATATAGGTCTGTGGAAACCTTGGGTTATTTCAAAGAAAAGGCATTAAGAGAGCTACTTTTAGGCTGGTTACTGGGCCTTGGTCTTATTAGTTTGGTGTGTTTTTTACCGTCAATTTGGTCTAAGGTTTCAGTGATTGGACCTATGAGTAACCATCCAGTTATATTGTTTGTTATTTATTTTATAGCTTATCATGTAGTTGCAATGGGAGATATTCTCATTTACCAAGGTTACCTTTTACCTGTTTTAGCAAGATTCAACCGCCCCTTTGCCTTGGCAGGGAGTTGTTTAGTAGCAATTCTAGGTAGTTGGATGCGCACCCCCACTTTACCTTTCCCTTTGTTAGTCAATGACTTTTTATTTAGTCTTTTGTCAGGAATCCTAGTCCTTTGGCGAAAAAATCTATGGCTAGCAACAGGATTACAAGCGATTTGGTCTGTGACCATCTATCACCTCTATGCCCCATTAGGAGTGCAATGGGCAAGTCTTTTTCAAGTAAATAAACCATCCGGTCTCTGGTTAGGAGGTGAACTGGGCGTGGGAGGTTCAGTTTGGTTAACAATGGTTCTTATTGTTCTTTGCAGCTATTTAGCTTTAAAAAAGGTTTCTTGGAAGAATTGAGAATGGTCAGTCTCAATTCTTTTTGATAAAATGGAACCATCACAACAAGAAAAGGGGGATGATATGTCTGTAGCACATCGAACGATAAAGCTCGTTTTGGCGACCGTTATTGCCATTTGGATTGCTGATAGCTTAGGGTTGGCTTATACCACCTCAGCTGGGATCATTGCCATTCTAAGTGTTTTAGATACAAGACGGAGCTCTTTCAAAATTGCTGGTCAGCGCTTTATCTCAGCGCTTCTAGCCTTAGGGATTGCGACTGTCCTCTTCACGTTATTTGGCTATAATCTCATGGTTGTCGCCCTATACATGGCTCTTTATGTGCCCTTAGCCTATGTGTTAGATGTTTCCGTTGGTATTCCACCGATTACCGTTTTGGTCCTGCATTTGTATTTGGAACAAAGCGTAGCGATCAGTTGGTTGTGGAATGAAATGGCTATTTTCCTTATTGGAGCAGGAGTTGCCTTGCTTCTCAATCTCTATATGCCATCTAAGCAGTCCGATATTGAGAACTATCATCTGAGAGTTGAAGAGAAACTCAAAGCCATTCTTATGCGCTTTAATGGTTTTTTACTGAAAGGAGATGGGACAAATGAGGCGGTTCTCATTGGTGAGTTAGACCAGCTGTTATCGGAAGCGCAGCGATTGGTTTACCTAGAACACAACAATCAGCTCTTCCAGCAAACCAATTATCAGGTGCATTATTTTGATATGCGGATGGACCAATCTAAACTCCTTCGTCAGATGGCAGTTAATGTCAACTCTTGTCAATTAGAGAGTCGAGAAAGTGTGATTTTGGCGCATCTTTTCTATGAAACAGCAGCGCAACTTAGTCAAGAAAACCCAGCTAAGCTCCTTCTGGATGATATTGCTGAGTTTAGAGAGTTATTCCGAAAGCGGCCTCACCCAAAAACGCGCGATGAATTTGAAACCAGAGCAGTGCTTTTTCAGCTATTAAATGACCTTGAGCGTTTTATCCAACTCAAAGTTGATTTTTACAACCAGTATGGGAAACAAGTTGCCTGACTGCATTGAACCCATTAAGAGGTTTTAGACTTGAAATGGGTTGTCATTGTAAAACGGTCTAATGGAACGCCTCAACAGCCATTGCCTACTTTCTTAACGCCTAAAGAGGCGTTTTTTGGTATAATCAAATAAAGAATGATGCTTTAGAAAAGAAGAGGTACCCAATGAACGAAATCAAATGCCCACATTGTCAGACCGTTTTTACCATCAATGAAAGTGAGTATGCCCAGCTGCTGGCACAAGTACGCAGTGGTGCCTTTGAGAAAGAAGTGCATGAGCGACTGGAAAAGGAGACAGCTTTATTAGCAGAGCAGTCAAAAAATCAGCTTCAATCAGCCCTCGCTCAAAAAGATTTAGAGTTAGAGCAACTGAAAGGTCAACTCGAAACCAAAGCAGTGGAACAGGATCAGGAAGTTAGTGCTGCTATTGCTTCAAAAGATAAAGCTTTAGCGGAGTTGCAAGCTCGTTTTGATAGTTTAGCGAGTGAGAAGCAGCATGAATTGAAAACAGCGCTAGCTGAAAAAGACTTGGAATTAGAAAAACTGCAAGGTCAACTAGCAGCGAAATCAACAGAACAAGAACTTGAAGTCCGCTCTGCCATTGCCCCAAAAGATCAGGAAATTGCTGAGCTTAAAGCCCGTCTAGAGCGCCTAGAACTCGAAAAAGCTTACGAGATGCAACAGGCGTTACAGGCTGTTGAAAAAGAGCGTGACACGGTTCAAAATCAGTTAATCTTGCAAGAGCAGCAAGGTGAGTTATCCCGCCAAGCCTTGATTAGTCAGCATCAGCTCGAGTTGGCGCAGAAGGATGATTTGATTGCTTACTATAAGGATTTCAAGGCTAAACAGTCTACTAAAATGATTGGGGAGAGCCTAGAGCAACACTGTGAGTACGAGTTTAATCGCTTGCGCATGACAGCCTTTCCACAAGCTGAATTTGGTAAGGATAACGATGCGACGTCAGGATCTAAAGGGGATTATATCTATCGCGAGTACGATGAAAACGGTGTTGAAATCATCTCCATTATGTTTGAAATGAAAAACGAAGGTGATGAAACAGCGACAAAGAAAAAGAATGACCATTTTTTCAAGGAATTAGACAAGGATCGTCGTGAGAAGAAGTGTGAGTACGCGATTTTAGTGTCTCTCTTAGAAGCCGATAATGAGCTTTACAACAATGGGATTGTCGATGTTTCCTATACTTATGAGAAAATGTATGTGGTTCGCCCTCAATTCTTTATCCCTATTATCACGCTTTTGAGAAATGCTGCGCTGAATAGCCTTAAATATAAGCAGGAGCTAGAACTTGTTAAGGAGCAAAATCTGGACATTACCCATTTTGAGGAAGACTTGGAAACGTTCAAGACAGCCTTTGCTAAGAATTATAACTCCGCAAGCAATAATTTCAAAAAAGCTATTGAAGAAATTGATAAGAGCATCAAGCGAATGGAGGCTATCAAAGCAGCTCTAACCACTTCGGAAAACCAATTACGCCTAGCAAACAATAAATTAGATGATGTCTCTGTCCAAAAATTAACCCGTAAAAATCCTACCATGCGTGCAAAATTTGAAGCGCTGAAGGAATAAAGTCCTATGGAAATTAGAAATTATCAAACAACAGATATTGACGATTTATTACCCCTGTATGCCGATTTAGGGTATCCAACCAATAAGATGGATTTAGAACAGCGGTTAACTCACCTGTTGGCACAACCCAATTATCAGTTGAAAGTTGCAGTCCTAGATGAGAAGGTCGTCGGTTTTATTGGGTGTTCAAAACTATATTTCTTTGAACGAGATGGTTTTTATTATCGTATACTTGCTTTGGTGGTTGGAAAAGATTATCGTCGTCAGGGAATTGCAAGATGTATGATTGATAAGATTAGAGAAGAGGCTTGTCAAACAGGTGCCTTAGCATTGGCTTTAAATAGTGGCATAACAGATGAGAGAGAAAAGGCACATCAGTTTTATGAACGTTATGGTTTTAGAAAGACGAGTTATGGATTTGCATTAGAGTTGCCTGAAATTGGCTGATTGACTTTTCTCATATATTCTGTGATAATAAGATTAATATTAAGCCGTGTTAACGGCTTTTTTAACGAAGAAAAAGGAAACCTAAATGTCAATATTAGAAGTAAAAAATCTTAGTCACGGTTTTGGTGATCGTGCTATCTTTGAAAATGTCTCTTTTCGCCTCTTAAAAGGGGAACACATCGGACTTGTTGGTGCTAATGGTGAAGGAAAATCTACCTTTATGTCTATCGTAACGGGGGCTTTACAACCTGATGAAGGCAAGGTAGAGTGGTCAAAATATGTGACTGTCGGCTACCTTGATCAACATGCTGTTCTTGAAAAAGGTATGACTGTCCGTGATGTCTTGCGTACAGCTTTTGATGAACTTTTTAAGACAGAGGCTCGCATTAATGACATTTACATGTCTATGGCAGAAGAAGGTGCTGATATTGATGCCCTTATGGAAGAAGTTGGTGAACTTCAAGACCGCCTAGAATCTCGTGATTTTTATGTCTTAGATGCTAAGATTGATGAGGTGGCTCGTGCCCTTGGTGTCATGGAATTTGGTATGGATTCTGACGTTACGGAACTCTCTGGTGGTCAACGTACCAAGGTGTTATTGGCAAAACTCTTGCTTGAAAAACCAGATATTCTCCTTCTCGATGAACCGACCAACCACCTTGATGCAGAGCACATTGCTTGGCTTAAACGTTACTTGCAGGAATATGAAAATGCCTTTGTGCTCATCTCTCACGATATTCCATTCCTTAATGACGTTATCAATATTGTCTATCATGTGGAAAGCCTTGATTTAGTCCGTTATGCTGGAGATTACGATAACTTCCAGTCTGTTTATGCCATGAAAAAAGCACAGCTAGAAGCTGCTTATGAGCGCCAGCAGAAAGAGATTGCAGATTTACAAGATTTTGTTAACCGCAACAAAGCGCGTGTTGCGACACGTAATATGGCCATGTCTCGTCAAAAGAAATTGGACAAGATGGAGATTATCGAGCTTCAAGCTGAGAAGCCAAAACCATCATTTGAATTTAAAGAAGCACGTACACCAGGACGCTTTATTTTCCAAACCACTGATTTAGTCATTGGTTACGATCGCCCGTTGACCAAGGCACCGCTTAATTTGACACTTGAACGTAACCAAAAGGTTGCTATCGTTGGTGCTAATGGTATTGGTAAGACAACGCTTTTGAAGAGCTTACTAGGAGAAATCAAAGCGCTTGATGGTGACGTTGAACGTGGTGACTTCCTTGAAATTGGTTATTTTGAGCAGGAGACAGCTGGTTCTCGTCAGACACCGCTAGAAGCTGTGTGGGATGCCTTCCCAGCTCTTAACCAAGCAGAAGTACGCGCGGCCTTGGCACGTTGTGGCTTGACTTCAAAACATATTGAAAGCCAAATTCAAGTGTTGTCAGGTGGTGAGCAAGCTAAGGTACGTTTTTGCTTGCTGATGAATCGTGAAAACAATGTCCTCGTTCTGGATGAGCCGACTAACCACTTGGATGTTGATGCGAAAGATGAACTTAAACGCGCTCTCCAAGCCTATAAAGGGACAATCTTGATGGTATGTCACGAACCAGAATTCTATGATGGCTGGACAGAAGTTTGGGACTTCAATCAGATGATTTAAAATGCGATCTATGGGTAGTCCTAGTAACTATGGGAGAACATGATGACAATTTTTGAATTTTTAACCTCTCAAGGATATAAAATTAAAGATTACAGTTTTGACGTTACAGAAGCGGAGAAGAAGTTGGAAGTGCCATTCGCAGATGAGTATCGCCAGTTAATCTCAGCTTTTGGGAATTTTGAAATATCATTACATGAGTTTACTGGCGTTGAATTTGAACATTTCTTGAATATAGTTATCGTGACACTTAATAACAGACAGTATACCCATCCAGATACGCAGTCTATGTATGTGATTGAAGAACTAGGCTTTGACGGTATTGTCATCTGGCAGAATACCAAGGGAGAAATTTTTCAAACGATTCCAAATGATACGGTTAAACCAGAAAAACTTTACTCGTCATTTGAGGAATACCTTTTGACAGAAGTGATTGAATAACATCTTCTGATGTTCAAGAAATTACAAAGATTCATTTTGACTCACTAAGAAAGGTTCAGAAAGTCTAGAATTGATTTTTTATCGAAAGTGTGTAGCCTATTATTTACAGAGAGGCATAATATTTAAGGTTGGACTTTTTCTAGTCTATTTTCATCGCTCTTCCACTACGGGATAAGAAAGTCATCAATTGTTTTCTATGTTTCTCTTTTATGTTATAATAAACCTACTTATTTTTGACAAATATTGTCACTTTTATGAAAAGAAAGGATAATTCGATTAGGATTTCTAATTGAGTTTGGGATATTTTGATAGAATTTCCCTACTATGATAACTATGGATAAAATTATTATTGAAGGTGGGAAGACACGTCTTCAGGGTGAAGTCATCATTGAAGGTGCTAAAAATGCAGTGTTACCCCTTTTAGCAGCGACGATATTAGCCAAAGAAGGTAAGACTGTTCTTAATAATGTGCCGATCTTATCAGATGTTTTCACAATGAATAATGTTGTGCGCGGACTAGACATTGACGTTAATTTTGAAGAAGAACAAAATCGTGTTACGGTTGATGCTACTGGCTGGATTTTAGATGCGGCGCCATATGAATACGTTAGCCAAATGCGTGCCTCTATCGTTGTTTTGGGCCCAATCTTGGCACGTTGTGGACATGCTAAGGTTTCTATGCCTGGTGGTTGCACAATCGGAAGCAGACCAATTGACCTTCATCTCAAGGGGTTAGAAGCAATGGGTGCCCAAATCACTCAAGCTGGTGGTGACATTACTGCGATTGCTGAAAAATTAAAAGGTGCCCATATCTATTTAGATTTCCCAAGTGTTGGCGCTACTCAAAATCTGATGATGGCCGCAACCTTAGCAGAAGGTCGTACGGTTATTGAAAATGCTGCGCGTGAACCAGAAATTGTTGACTTAGCTCTTTTATTGAATAAAATGGGGGCAAAGGTAAAAGGTGCAGGTACTGAGACATTAACCATTGATGGTGTTGATAAAATGCACGGTGCAGAACACGATGTCGTTCAAGATCGTATTGAAGCAGGGACCTTTATGGTTGCTGCAGCCATGACATCAGGTGATGTGCTGATTAAAGATGCTGTTTGGGAGCATAACCGTCCCCTTATTTCAAAACTCAAAGAAATGGGAGTAGAGGTTACCGAGGAAGAGAATGGCATCCGTGTCCGTTCAGATGTGACAAAACTTAAGCCTGTTGCTGTCAAAACCTTACCACATCCAGGTTTTCCAACAGATATGCAGGCGCAAATGACCGCACTTATGGCAGTCATTAAAGGTGAGTCTACGATGATTGAGACGGTCTTTGAAAATCGTTTCCAACATTTAGAAGAAATGCGTCGCATGGGACTCCACTCTGAAATTTTACGTGATACAGCATTGATTCACGGTGGAGAAAAGCTTCAAGGAGCTCCTGTGATGTCAACAGACCTTCGTGCCAGCGCAGCCCTTATCTTGACAGGAATGGTAGCAGAGGGAACAACAACCGTTGGAAAGTTAACTCACTTAGACCGTGGCTACTACAAATTCCATGAAAAATTAGCTGCCTTGGGTGCAACTATCAGTCGTGTAAATGGTTAAGGAAAGGAGAAGGGGGTTAGACAACTTGATGTCACGTCACACTTAAGAGTTATGTTCTTAAGCTTTGTTTCAACATCTCCCTTTAGAACAAAACTATGGATATTGGTTGGAAATACATCGGCAAGCAGTTCCTGCTTATCTTTGTCATCCTAGTGCTCTGTATTATTTGCTTTGGACTTGGTTTGGTGTTAGGTTATGGATTTTTTGGTGATGGCGCCAAACCATTTTCTATTCTTTCTCCTGAAAAATGGCAGGGCATTATCAGTAAATTTACGGGTCAGTAGTGAAGAGGTTGGGACATAAATATCTCAACCTTCTATTTTTAATGGTAATAACAGATTGACGCAGTGGTTGATTGGAGGTCCTAAACCCTTGCTACGCAATCGTTAGCGGCCATCCTAATCAACTGTGCGGAGGTGGGACGACGAAGTCAATTTCTTCGAAATCATGACTTCTGTCCCACTCTCTCTCTTTATAAAAGGAATATGAATAAAAAACAAAACAAAACGGGTTTATCACTTTTAGCTTTGCTTGTAACGGTTGCTGTTGGACTTTTTGGTGGAAGTTCTACGGGACTGTTTGATCGATTAGGCATTTCGTTAACAGGTCATCAGACGCAACAAGCAGCTAGTCACATTGAAGCAGCAGAAGGGACACCTTCTCAAGCTTTAGCTGAGTCAGTTTTATCTAGCGAAGTTAGAAAACAGCTAGGCACTATCGAATGGAACGGTGCGGGAGCTTTCATCATAAATGACAATAAAACGTCACTCAATGCTGATGTAGCAAGTCTTCCCTATGCTACCAATCAGACAAAACGTGTACAAGGGAAAGTAGTACCAGTAAATGGTAATGCTCTCTTAGCAAAAAGTACGCGTCAATATAAAAATCGAGAGCAGACAGGGCAGGGAAGAACGGACTTTCGTCCTGCTGGCTGGCATCAAATTCATGATTTGAAAGGTGAATTTGATCATGCTATTGATAGAGGTCACTTGATTGGATATGCACTTGTTGGTGGTTTGTCAGGCTTTGATGCGTCAACAAGTAATCCTGAAAACATCGCTGTCCAAACAGCGTGGTCAAATCAAGCGAATTTAGAAAATTCAACAGGTCAAAATTATTACGAATCACTCGTTCGTAAAGCCTTAGATAATAATAAACGCGTTCGTTATCGTGTGACCTTAATCTATGAAGGAGATAACCTCATTGCTTCAGGTAGTCATCTAGAGGCAAAGTCCTCAGATGGTGAGTTAGAGTTTAATGTCTTTGTTCCAAATGTTCAAGATGGTTTAACGGTTGATTACTATAGTGGGAAAATTACCACAGTTGAGTAAAGAAAAAGCATCTGGTCGAGTTTTAACTCGATCGGATGCTTTTTAAGATATCACAGTTTAACATTAATGGATATAGTTTAGTTTTCCTCTGAAGTCTTCGATCGTTTGATAGCCTTTTTCAGTCATAATCTCTTTTAGCTCTTCGGTGACACGGTCAAAGATGCTAGGCCCTTCCTGTTGTAAGGCTGTCCCGATTTGGACCATGCTAGCGCCGCAGAGGATATGCTCAAAAGCGTCTCGCCCATTTTTAACACCCCCAGTACCGATAATCTGAATTTCAGGTTTTAAACGCTGATAGAAGGCATGAACATTAGCAAGAGCTGTTGGTTTAATATAGTCACCGCCAATACCACCAAATCCATTTTTAGGTTTTATGAGGACAGTTTCGTCGTCAATGAGCAAACCATTACCAATCGAATTCACACAATTGACAAAAGTGAGCGGAAATTGATTGAAAATAGCGGCAGCTTGGTCAAAATGGACAATATCAAAGTAAGGAGGCAATTTGATACCTAGTGGTTTTGTGAAGTAAGTAAAGACCTCTGTTAAAATGGTTTCAGTTGTCTCGAAATCGTAAGCAATTTGAGGTTTCCCTGGTACATTTGGACAAGATAAATTAAGCTCAACAAGACCTTTGTAGTCACTCTCTTGAACTTTTTTCAAAATAAGGTGGGTTTCCTCTGGTGATAGACCGACTAATGATAGGAAATGAGGCTTACTTTCTGGATTTTCTTGTAATTCTGTTACATAATCAAGGTAATACTGGAAACCATTGTTAGGAAGTCCCATTGAGTTAATTGAGCCAAGAGGAACGTCCACATAGCGTGGTTCTGGATTGCCAGGACGTGCTTCGAGGGTACCCGTTTTAGTCACGAATGAACCAGCAGTAGAAGCTTCAATCTCCGCTAATTCCTCACGTGTCATGCAATAAACCCCAGCAGCATTCATCAAGCAATTGGTGAATGAAAAGTTACCTATTTTAGTCGCAGTAGAAACCATTTTTGGAAAACTCCTTTTAGATAAATTTTTTCTATTGTATCATTGAGATAGGTTATTTGCAAGATTTTAGAGAAATTTAACCGAAATGTTCGGAAATAACCTTGTTATGTTGTAGAAAACACTCGAAATATGTGTTATTTAAGATTGATTTCAGAAATTTCCTTGAGGTTATCATAAGGACCTGATACTGATTTTTTACCGTTTTGAAGAGAATTATTGGTAAATCGTTCACAAATTAGTATTCTCAGACTAGCTTTTTTTGTGTTTTTTGGGTAAAATAGTAAAGGTAAATGGTTTTAAACCATAATTATAAAGGAGACTACTAATGGTAAAATTGGTTTTCGCTCGCCACGGTGAGTCAGAATGGAACAAAGCTAACCTTTTCACTGGTTGGGCTGACGTTGATTTGTCAGATAAAGGAACACAACAAGCGATTGACGCTGGTAAATTGATTAAAGAAGCTGGTATCGAGTTTGACCTTGCTTTCACATCAGTTTTGAAACGTGCTATCAAAACAACAAACCTTGCGCTTGAAGCAGCTGACCAACTTTGGGTTCCAGTTGAAAAATCATGGCGCTTGAACGAACGTCACTACGGTGGTTTGACTGGCTTGAACAAAGCAGAAGCAGCTGCTGAATTTGGTGATGAGCAAGTTCACATTTGGCGTCGTTCATACGACACATTGCCACCAGAAATGGCTAAAGATCACGAGCACTCAGCTCACACAGATCGCCGTTACGCACACCTTGATAGCTCAGTTATTCCAGATGCTGAAAACTTGAAAGTAACGCTTGAGCGTGCGCTTCCATTCTGGGAAGATAAAATTGCGCCAGCTCTTAAAGATGGTAAAAATGTTTTCGTTGGTGCACACGGTAACTCAATCCGTGCCCTTGTAAAACACATCAAACAATTGTCTGATGATGAAATCATGGACGTTGAAATTCCAAACTTCCCACCACTTGTATTCGAATTTGACGAAAAATTAAACGTTGTATCTGAGTACTACTTGGAAGACAAATAATAACACACGAAAGCAGGCTTTTAGTCTGCTTTTTTGCCATCACATTAATTGGGTCACACGCTTTTCGATGATATTATACTCATTCACAAATAAAATTAGCATGAAAATACCTTTTATTTTGTGAAAAGTCTTGCAATCTTTAGAGAACTTGTTATAATAGTAGCGTTAGAAAACGATTGCAGAAAGGAAAAAAGATGTATTCGCCAGAAGAAATTTTAGAAAAAACGATCCATACCGGAGAACATAAGATTGAGAAAACGTTCTTGCAGAAGGCTATTTTAGGCTTTATTGGTGGGGCAATGATTAGCTTAGGCTATTTGCTTTATGTTCGTATTGTAGCTAGTGGTATGGAGACTTTGGGGCACTTTGCTTCGGTTGTTGGAGCGGCAGCATTTCCGATTGGCTTGATTGTTATTCTATTAGCTGGGGGAGAATTAATTACGGGCAATATGATGGCAGTCGCAGCTAGTTTTTTTGCTAAAAAGATTTCTCTTGTAGATTTGCTTAAAAATTGGGCTATTGTAACCTTGTTCAATGTTATTGGAGCTATCTTTGTGGCTTATTTCTTTGGGCATTTTGTTGGTTTGACAAGTTCAGGTCATTATTTAGAGGAAACGTTAGAAGTGGCACATGCTAAGTTAGCAGCGTCTCCGGCACAGGCTTTTGTTTCAGGAATTGGTTGTAACTGGTTTGTTGGTCTGTCGTTGTGGCTCTGCTATGGTGCTAAGGATGCAGCTGGCAAAATTCTTGGCACATGGTTCCCTGTGATGACCTTTGTTGCGATTGGCTTCCAGCATAGCGTGGCGAATGCCTTTATTATCCCAGCAGCTATCTTTGAAGGTGGCGCTACTTGGTTTGATTTCTTGAAGAATTTTGTCTTTGTTTATGCTGGAAATATTGTAGGTGGTGCTGTTTTTGTTTCCCTATTTTACTTCTTGGTCTATGGAAAAAAAGATTAGAAAAAAAGATGAAACTTGCTATCATTTTAGCAAGTTTTTTTAGTGTAATTGTGATAAAATAGATTGCAAAGTTTTTCAATGAGAGGGTCAAATGGCAAGTAGGAAGAGAAAGAAATTACAGCAGCAAAAACGGCTAGGAAGTCAAATGTCTAGCCGTATCAATTTGATTTTTGCCATTATTGTTGCACTCTTTGTTGTACTGTTATTACGGTTGGCACAAATGCAGTTACTTGATAAAGAGTTTTACACTAAAAAATTAACAGCAACGACAAGTTACACGGTGAAAAATTCAAGTCCTAGGGGAAAAATTTACGATGCGCAAGGAACCTTACTGGTTGATAATGACATTAAAGAAGTCGTTTCCTTTACTCGGAGCAATTTTGCGACAGCTGAGGAAATGAAGAAAATCGCATGGGATTTATCAGCTCTTGTGTCTTACACTGAAACGAATGTCACAACTCGTGAGAAAAAGGATTATTATTTGGCAGATTCTTCAAATTATCAGGCAGTTGTTGCCTCTCTTGATGATAGTAAGAAATATGATAAGTTTGGCAATCAGTTGGCAGAGAGTGATATTTATGCGAATGCTATTGAAGCAGTAACAGAGGAGCAGATTAATTTTTCAGACGAGGAATTAAAGGTGGCCTATATTTTTAGCCAAATGAATGCGACGCCAACCTTTGGAACAACGTCGTTGAAAACCGTAGATTTGACTGCAGAACAGATAGCGCTTATTTCGGCAAATAAAGACTTGCCAGGGATTTCAGTTCGGTCAGATTGGGAACGACAAAATATTGCCAAGTCCTTATCACCGATTATAGGAAAGGTCTCGAGTGAAAAAGCAGGGCTTCCAGCCGAGGAAGCTAACGAATACCTTGCAAAAGGTTATTCACTTAATGATCGTGTGGGGACCAGTTACCTAGAGAAGTCGTACGAAGATGTTTTGAAAGGGACGTCTCAGGTTCGTCAGATTACAGTTGATAAAAAGGGCAAGGTTATTGCTAATCAGATTACGCAAGAAGGCAGTAAAGGCAAAAATATTAAATTAACTATTGATTTAAACTTCCAAGAAGGGGTTGAAAACATTCTCAATCAATATTTTATGGCTGAGAAGGCAGAGGGTAATGTAGAACTTTCTGAAGGTGCCTATGCTGTCGCACTTAACCCTAATACTGGAGCTGTACTGGCGATGGCAGGTCTTTCCCATGACACGACTACAGGTGAGGTTGTTAAAAACGCTCTTGGAACAATGACCTTAGTCTTTACACCTGGATCTGTTGTGAAGGGGGCAACAATTGCATCGGGATATGAAAATGGTGTGATTGGTGGCAATCAAGTCTTGTATGATCAAGCTATTCAGTTTGCGGGATCTAGCCCTATTAAATCTTGGTTTACTCTAGGGAGCCTACCTATTACAGCTACTCAAGCCTTGGAATATTCATCCAATACCTACATGGTACAAATCGCCATGAAATTAATGGGACAGGAGTATAGCCCAGGAATGTTTTTAGCAACAAATGGATTAGATACGGCCATGGCTAAATTACGTTCGACCTATGCTGATTTTGGTTTGGGAGTCGCTACAGGTTTGGATGTTTCAGGAGAATCAACGGGATATATTCCAGAAAAGTTTGACTCGGCATCGCTATTGACAGAATCTTTTGGGCAGTTTGATAACTACACCACGATGCAATTAGCACAATACGCTGCGACAGTTGCTAACGGTGGCAATCGTATTGCTCCGCACTTGGTCCAAGGCGTGTATGATACTGATAAATCTGGTAATCTTGGTAATATGTTGGAAGAAAAAGGTGCAAATACTTTGAATACTGTCAAGGTCTCTGCTGAGGAGATGGGAATTATCCAACAAGGGTTTTATGATGTGGTGAATAGCCCATCAGGATATGCCACAGGTAAAGCCATTGGTGTGGGTGCGGCAGTTCCGATTTCTGCTAAGACAGGTACGGCAGAATCTTATGTGACTAACAACTCAGGTGAGTCTATCTACACAACAAATATGAATGTTATAGCCTATGCACCAAGTGAAAAACCACAAATTGCAGTAGCAGTTGTCTTACCACACGAAACGAACTTTAGCAGTAAGGCAAGTCACTTAATGACACGTGACATCATTAATCTATATAACAGTTTACATCCAATGAATTAAGGGAGGATTTCAGTGCTTTATCCAACTCCAATCGCAAAGTTAATTGATAGTTTTTCAAAGTTACCTGGCGTCGGCATTAAAACTGCAACAAGGCTCGCCTTTTATACAATCGGTATGAGCGACGAGGATGTCAATGAATTTGCCAAAAATTTATTGTCCGCCAAGCGTGATTTAACTTATTGTAGTGTCTGTGGTAATTTAACAGACGATGATCCTTGCGGCATTTGCCAAGATGAGACACGAGATCCGTCACTTCTTCTTGTGGTAGAGGAATCCAAAGATGTCTCTGCTATGGAAAAAATTCAAGAGTATCGTGGGAAATACCATGTGCTGCACGGCTTGATTTCTCCAATGAATGGCGTTAGTCCTGATGATATTAATCTGAAAAGCCTTATCACACGATTGATGAATGGCGATGTGACAGAGGTTATTATTGCAACTAGTGCTACCGCAGATGGTGAAGCGACGTCAATGTATATTTCACGAGTTTTAAAACCAGCAGGTATCAAGGTTACCCGTTTAGCAAGAGGTCTGGCAGTTGGTTCAGATATTGAATATGCGGACGAAGTAACCCTTCTTCGAGCTATTGAAAATCGTACAGAATTATAGAGAGCGAGTTAGAAATCGGTAGTTTAAAAAACGATTTCTACCGCTCTTTTTTTGAGAATCATTTTTCCAAAATAGCATAATGTCAATTATAGTAGATTGATTGGTGACGAAAATTATTGGACGTACCTCTTTGTTTTTAGGGAATGATAAGTATTATCAACATAAAACTTAAATTTGTTGTATGAAACCTATAGTTTGTAGGTTTCTTTTTTATCCTCTAAGGAGCATACTATAGATGAATCAAAAAAGAATGCGCTTACAAAAATGGTTTTTAATTTTTTTAATTATCCAAAGGAGGAAAAAATGGATAAACGTCAATTTACAAAATGTGCAGTAGGTTTAGTCTGTGCAGCAGTCTTAGCAAGTGCAACATTACAGGCAAATGAAAGTTTTAGACTTCATGGTTTCCAACCAATGGTGGTTCAGGCACAAGAAAACACCAATCGTGCAACTGATAGTGTTGGAATCGTCAACGAAATTCGTTCAGGTATCAGAGGACCGCTTTATGGTGGATACTTCCGTACATGGCATGATAGCGCTGCGACAAAGAATAAGGATGCAGCCACCGATTCACAAGGGTACCATGAAGAACAGTTAAACACGTCATTTAATCGTCCTAATTCAATTGCAGAAGTCCCAGAAGAGGTTGATATCTTATTTGTTTTTGATAACTATGTTTATGAAAAGAGTCCGTTTTGGGAAACATTAAAAACAGAATATATTCCAAAAATGCATAAACAAGGTACTGCTGTTGTTCAGACAATTGGTGTGAAGGAGTTAAGTGGTAAATACGGTCTTTCAAAAGATAAATATCCAAATGATGACGAGATTAGCAATAAAGCTCTTGCAGCTGAAATTGTTCAAAAATATGTTTATGATCGTGGTGTAGATGGACTTGATATTGACGTTGAGCTTCATGATTATAATGTAAGGACTGATGCTACAGATGTGCAAAAGGCTGAAATTGTTCGTGCCAACAAGGTATTTAAGGAGATTGCGAGATTAATTGGTAAGACTGGTAAAGATACCAATAAAATGTTAATTCTTGATACTACACTTGGAGTGGAACACCATACTATTTTAAAAGAAAATGCTGAATCTTTAGATTTTGTACTTCGTCAGTATTATGGTGCACAGGGACCAACGTCAGATATGCACCGTAAAATCAATGAAGATTGGAAAGGATACAGTAACTATCTGACTCCTCGCCAATTTATGATTGGATTTACGTTTTATGAGGAAAATGCAGATACTAAAAGTAACTTCTGGAATGACATCAAGGACTATGACGCCTCTAATCTAGAAATTGGTAAAGATATTTCTGGAACTCGAGCAGAATCATATACAAAATGGCAACCAACGGGTGGTCTCAAAGGAGGTATGTTTGCTTATGCGATTGATCGGGATGGGGTAGCCCATGCTCCAAAAACGGAAGGGGTAAAAGACCCTTCTGATGAAATCGTCAAAACAGACTATACTGTTTCTAAAAAGCTGAAAAAAGAAATGTTGAAAAATGAGAATTATAAACTCATTGATGCCACTGACTTCCCAGATCCAGCACTTTTACAAGCGGTTAAAGAGCAAGTAAGTCCTTATCGTGGTGATTTAGCACTTTATGAAAAAGGCTTGAAATTGGAAAATCTTCCAATTAAAGATTTGACAGGTTTGAATAAGCTTACTAAATTGTCTTCATTAGAGATGGCTAATTTGACAGAACTAAAAGAGCTTAAAGAAACTGATTTGCCAGAAAGTTTACGTAAAACAGGTGACATCAAATTAACAGGTATGTCTGCTTTGGAAAACTTGCACCTTCCTAATTCTCAATTACAATCTCTAGCTGATTTTGATGTGGTATCTATGACAAGTCTGAAGAACTTTGACTTGTCTAACAACAAGTTTGATTTTAAAGGTGATAAAGAACGTTTAGAACACTTGATAGCTGTAGTTAAAAAGAACAACCCATCAGCAAGCAACAGCGATATCGTTTTTGAAGGGCAAAAACCAAGTGGTTATCTTCCAGAGATTTATGAAACAGCAGAAGTAACAGTTCCAGCTGACGGTACGCCTTATAATATTTTTGAGGACGCAATATTCGGTAGTGTGACAAGAGCTAATTTCTTTATTGGAAACTCTGATGAGTTTGAAGTTTACAAAACTAAAACAGTTGATGATCGCACATTTGTTGATCCTAATTGGACGTATGATAAATTTAAGGCGGATTATAGCAAGCACACTATAACAAGCTTTACTTCTACTTTGAAAGAAGCTAACAATCACGTACTTGAGACAACTGAAAATGAGTCTTATATTGTCCATGTTTATGATAAACATGGTAAAGAAGTTCATGCGATGACCGTTACTGTTGGAGAAGGAAAACAGATTTTAGAAAATCTCTCTTTAAATGCGCAACCAGTCAATACCTATTGGGATATGAAGGAAGTTATTAAGAGAGCCATAGACAACAATAAGTCAACACATTATATTTCTTATCGTCAAGATAGTGAATTTACGTTGGATTTGGGTAGTTTATCGCACATTAATTATCTCAGACTGATAAATGCAGAAGAAGTTGGTGGCTTAAAACGTCCAAACAGTGTGATTACCTCAGCAACTATCTGGATTCCAAAAAATCCTCTAGTGACAAATGTATCTCAATTGAAACCAGAAGACTGGGTACAGATTGCTGAAATAACAGATGGAAAACTGATTGAAGAACAACAGATTCGTGGAGGGGGAGTCGCTCGATTCTGTAAACTTATCATTAAATCTACAAAAGGCGAAGATACTCCATACCTCTCTGAATTCCAAATTCTTGGTTGGAAAGTTAATGGCGAACAATATCTTTCAGCATTGAAAGAAGTGAATGAATCTAAAAAGGCAGCAACTACAGAACTTTCAGAAGCTACCATTAAAGCATTTGATAAAGATGTCGAAGAAGCTAAAAAAGGCTTGGAAGCAGAAGAGTTAGGTCAAGCGGGTATTGATGCTGTCGCAACTAAGTTGTCAGAGCTTGCCAAAGGGTTAAAAGCACAAGTTGAAAATAAAAAAGCTGCTTACGATATTCAAGCAAATTATCGTACATTGATGAATACGGTTAAAACCTTGGAGCGTGACAATGAGCTTTTCAAAACAGTTGAACCTCTTCATCAAGAAATGATGACATTGGATTCACAAATTGATGAAAAATTAGGTGAGTTAGTTTGTGACGACACACTTGCTAGCTTAGTTGCTGAAATGAAAGTTAAAATGACAGCAGTTGCAGAGCTTCTAGGTTTGACGTTAAACGACAAATTTGAAGTGGCAACAATTGCAGAACCTATGACTGACAAGGTTGAAGTGACTGAAACTTTGGAAACAATCCCAGTAGAGACAGTTACTGAAACTGAGTAATTTTTATAACAGTTATCTTATTACCTCTCCTAAAGACACAAAAGGTCCGAGAATTACCTCTCAGACCTTTTGTTTGTTCTGTTTAGAAAGTAATGCTTTAAATGGTCCAGCCGTCAGGCAGGGTGCGTTGAAATTCTTGCAAGGGTTTTAATTTTGTTAGCAGATAATTGCCTGTTAGCCCCACTAAAAATCCAGATAAGATGCCACTGAATGACAGTATAGGGAGGTAATTTAAAACGAGCCATGATTGTCCGATGAGGGCAAAAACAACGAGTTGTCCAACATTATGCATAACTCCGCCCATGACAGAGATTCCGATAACACTGACACGCTTTAGTCCTAATTGTTTTAAAACTAACATAATACCGTAGCTCAGCCATGTTCCCGCAAAACCATAAAGAAAGGTAGAAAAAGAACCTGCTAAAAAGGTAGAAATGCCTAATCTAAGTAGGACGACTTTTAAGCTATCTTTAGGTGGGAGGGTGAAAATAGCAATGATGCTAACAAGATTTCCAAGTCCTAATTTTGCTCCTGGAGCAAATGTAAAAGGAGTTGGTAAAAAACGTTCAAAAAATGAAATAATGACAGCTTGTGCAGCTAACATAGTAATGAAAACGAGTTTACGATGTGAAAACATACCATTATTTTATCACAAATTAGTGAAAAATTTCCAAATGAGATTGAAAAAAAGAGCTTATTTTGTTAGAATATTAACGATTATGAATAATTTAAATCTATTTGTAACTATCTTAAAGGAGAGGTCAAAATGACGAAAAATATCGTTATCGTCGGAGCTGGTTATGCTGGTGTTACAGCGGCTCGTTCATTGGCGAAAACATTTAAGAAAAACGATGAGGTGACCATCACTCTTATCGATAAAAATTCATTCCATACTTACATGACTGAACTGCATGAAGTGGCAGCTGGTCGTGTAGAGCCTGAGGCTATTAAATACGACCTTCAACGTATTTTCAAAAAATATCCTAAGGTTGACTTGGTAACAGACAAGGTTGTTAGCATTGATTATGACAAGAAAGTTGTTGTAGCAGAGCACCAAAACTTGCCATTTGATTACCTCTTGCTCGCTATGGGTGGTGAGGCAAATGACTTTGGTATTCAAGGTGTTAAAGAACATGGCTTTACTCTTTGGTCTATTGAAGCAGCTGAACAACTTCATGATCATATTGTTGATGCTTGCTACCGAGCAATGCGTGAACATGATGAAGCCAAACGCCGTGCTCTTTTGACCTTTACAGTCATTGGTGCTGGATTTACTGGTATTGAAATGGTCGGAGAACTTATTGATTGGGTTCCAATCTTGGCTAAACAATTCAAACTTGATCCAAAAGAATTCTCACTTAAAGTTGTTGAAGCAATGCCTAAAATCCTTAACATGGTGACGGATAAAGAGCAAGTTAAAGCAACTAAATATCTTGAGAAAAATGGTGTTGAACTTGTCCTTAATGATGGCGTGACAAGTGTTACAGAGGATGCTTTGCATTTGTCATCAGGTCGGACCATTCCAACCTATACTTCAATTTGGACAGCTGGTGTACAAGCTACTACGGATGCTGCAAACTTTGATATTGAAAAAGCGCGTGCAGGTCGCTTGGTTGCTAACGAATTCATGGAAGCTAAAGGCAAAGAAAATGTCTACGTAGCTGGTGACTTGGTTTACTTTGAAGAATCAGAAGGTCGTCCAACACCACAAATTGTTCAAGCAGCTGAACAAACCGGTCATACAGCAGCCAAAAACATTGCGGCAGCTATTACCAGTAGTGAAAAACATGCCTACAAAGGTAAGTATGACGGTTTCATGGTTTCAATTGGTGCTAAATACACAGTTGCTTACGTTTATGACAAATACCACGTTTCTGGATTTATCGCAAGTGCTATGAAGCACTTTACAAACTTGCTTTACTTCTTCACAATTAGTTCATTCTATAACATTTTTGCTTATCTTCGTCACGAATTCTTTGACATCAAAGATGGTCGTAACATGTTTGGTAGCCATACCTCAAGCAAGGGAAATCGTATGTGGTTGGTTCCACTTCGTGTTTTCTATGGATCAGTTTGGTTGTTTGAAGGTGTGAAGAAAGCATTTGGTCTTTTTGGAACAAATTCATGGTTTGGTGACAAGGTTGTCTTCCCATTCCCATGGTTGCAAGAAGTCGCAGAGGCAACGTCAGGTGCTTCTGAAGCAGCAACCGAAACAGTTTCTGCAGCATCAGGCGCTGCAGAAGCAACTACAGAAGCTGCTCATCAAATCTTCAGCTTGAGCTACGCTTATGGTGAAGAGCCAATGCAAGTTTTGAAAGAGATGCCAGATTGGTTTGCGGCCATCATGAAATTTATGATTCCTAACCAAGACGTTGCGCTCTTTATGCAAAAATTCATGACAGTTGTTGAAATTGCAATCGGTCTTGCCCTCATTGCAGGTGCCTTTGTTTGGCTTGTTAGCGCGGTCACAGCATCGTTTGTTGTTATGTTTAGTTTGTCTGGAATGTTCTACTGGGTAAACATCTGGTTCATCCCAGTTGCTATCGCTCTTATGGGTGGTGCAGGACGTAGCTTTGGTTTGGACTATTGGATTATGCCATGGTTAGGTCAGTTCTTGGATAAATGGATTTACGGCACTCCAAGACATATCTATCGTAAAAAATCCTAGGAAACTACACAATTAAAAATATTCGTGTTATAATGTATAGAGTTACTTCTCACTATGTAGAGGTAACTCTATTTTCTTGAGATAAGGAGTTCTAGTGGTACATCACATTTGGGATGCTTATCCCCATATTCAAAAAAATCTTTACCGTGTCAAAGAAATTATGATTTCTGAAATGACTGTTATTCATCCCAGTGTGAAAGTCAAAATTCTGGATTATATTAATGCGCCAGGTAAGTATGTCAGAGCCGGACTTTGCTTGCTTTTCTCTGCTGATGAACAAGGGAACATCCCAGAAGGAAAATTGTATCTTGCGGCTTATATTGAATTGCTGCATTTAGCGACACTTATTCATGATGATGTGATTGATGAGGCTGACAATCGCCGTGGAATCACCGCAATTCATAAAACCTATTCTAATCGTATTGCCATTTATGCAGGTGATTATCTTCTTGCGTATGCCAATCGCTTAGCGCTTAAAGGCATTGAGTTGTTAGACATCACAAAGGAAGATGCCACAATAACCAATCTCAATCTTCTTGAACGTCTATTAGCAGGTGAGTTAGCTCAGCTGATGAATCAATTTCGCCCAGAAATGACCATGAAAGATTACCTTAAGCAAATCAAGGGTAAGACAGCCTTTCTGTTTGCCATAGCTTGTCAAATAGGAGCTTGGCGTCCGAAGGCAAGTAAAAAAATGGGGCGCATTGCATTTAATCTTGGTCAGCAGGTTGGGATGGCTTTTCAAATCTCTGATGATTTAATTGATTATCGTCTGTCTCAAGAAAAATCAGGAAAACCACATATGCAAGATATCCAAAATGGCATTTACACCGCGCCTTACCTTTTTGCGAAATCCCTCTCTAATGACTTTAAAGATTATCTGGAAACGATTGATATTAAAGATTTGAATGATGATCAGCTAATGGCTATTTATCATCTGATTGAGGAGTCTGGAGCTTTTAAAAAGACAGAGGAGTTAATTGATAAATTCCTCAATAAAGCATTTATTAACTTAGAAAAATTAAAAATATCTGATACTAATCAGATGAAACTTTTCCTGGCACAATTAATGAATCGACAATTTTAAAGGAATTGTTTGAACAATTAAAATAGTTTGTGGAAGGTCAGGTTTTATATAGACAGTGTTTACGTTTTGTGCTAAAATTAACCTATAAATTAAGGAAGGAATTTTTTCAAGAAATGAAAAAGAAAATCGTTCTAGCATCATTGCTATTTGCATCAGTACTAACATTAACTGCTTGTGGCAGTTCTTCAACTAAAGAAACAGCTAAAGAGACAACTACAGAAGCCGCTAAAGTTGAGAAAAAAGCAGAGCTTAAAGACGGTACTTACAAAGCTGAGACTGGATTTGACGATCGTGGTTGGAAAGCTGTACACACAATCACTGTTTCAGGTGGTAAAGTAACTGAGTCTACTTTTGATTATGAAAACAAAGAAGGTGCTTTGAAATCAGAAGATGCTGAGTACAACAAAAACATGGAAGCTAAATCTGGTGTTTCTTCAAAAGATGCAACAGACAAATTAGATGAAGAATTCCTTAAAGCTCAATCAGCAGACGTTGAAGTTGTAACAGGTGCAACACACACAACTGAAAACTTCAAAGCTACCGCAGCAGCTCTTTTAGAAGCAGCAGCAGAAGGTAACACTGAAACAATCGTATTGAAATAAGTCGATACGGATACATTTTATCAAGTACCTCTTGCCAATGAGGTACTTTTTGCATTAAAGGAAAATACATGAAAAATAAGGTTTTAAAACTCATTGTTGTGGTTTTTCTCAGTCTCTTTTATTTATCGGCTTGTTCTTCTAAGGAAAAAGCGGGGCTAAAAATTACTGATAAGCCTGAAACACGAACGGAGTCTTTGCTTCACACGGTGGTTCAGCTCAGCATTTACCATGAACATCAAGAAAAAGCAATGGAAGATGCTTTGGACTATATCAAAGACATGGAAGCACTTTTGTCTACCAATCTTGAAGGTTCTGATGTTTATAAAATTAACCACGCAGCAGGTAAAGAGGCAGTTAAAGTTCAAAAAGAAACGTTTGATATCATAGAGGCTGCGCTTACCATGTCAGAACGTAGTCAGGGCAAATTTGATGTTTCTATTGGTGCTGTCAGCAACCTCTGGAAGATTGGCGATACCGACGCTAGAATTCCAGAACCTCAGGAGATTACAAGCGCTCTTAACAATATCGATTATCGTCGTATTAAATTAGATGACAAAAATCAGACTGTTTTTATTGAAGATGGGATGACTTTGGAGCTTGGTGCCATTTCAAAAGGTTATATTGCTGATGGGGTAAAAAAAGTATTTGAAAAGCACGGCATTACAACGGCTATCATTAATTTAGGTGGTAATGTTCTAGTGATGGGAACGTCTCCAAAATCTAAGGATGGTTGGACTGTTGGCGTTCAGAATCCTGATGCTGTTCGTGGAGAAACGGTTGGTTCCGTTAAGGTGATTGATAGCTCTGTTGTGACCTCTGGTATTTATGAGCGTTATCTAAAAGGACCTGATGGTGAGATTTATCACCATATCTTGGATCCAAAGACAGGTTATCCAGTTGAAAATAACATTTCTGGCGTTACTGTTTACACCAAAACATCTATTCAAGGTGATGAATTTTCAACGAGTCTCTTTTTACTAGGAATTGATGAAGGGCTTAAATTGGTCAATGAGACTGAAGGAGTAGAAGCTGTTTTCATTGATAAAGATGGTGGCATTCATCTCAGTGAAGGCCTCAAAGATAGATTTGAATTAAGAAACGAGGATTACCACATTGTCGACTAAACACAATGCTTTAACACTACCAATCTTTTTAGAATTTGTTGAATTACGAACAAAGGTTGCCAGTGTTTTTCCGATGTTCATAGGAATTTTTTGGGCAGTCTATCATTATAAGACCTTTAATCTGGTGAATACCCTTCTCTTTATCTTAGCTGCTATCACTTTTGATATGTGTACAACGGCCATTAATAATACGATGGATTATAAAAAAGCTCTTGATACCGATTATAAAGAGCAGGAAAATGTGATTGGCGCCAATAAGCTTAATTTTCAGCAAATGGTACACATTATTTTTGCTCTCTTAGGATTTTCAGTGCTGATATCGCTGATATTAGTATGGCGAATAGACATCATCTTATTGCCAATCGGTATCCTGTGCTTTTTAATCGGTATTTTCTATACCTTTGGTCCTATGCCTTTATCACGTTTACCACTTGGCGAGTTATTTTCAGGTGTTACCATGGGATTTGGCATTTTTTTCCTTGCCATCTTTATTCAAAAGCCGGATTTATTGGTATCAAGCCTACTAACTGCAAGTGCCTATCAGATTAACCTGGCTTGGCTTGAAATCATCCAAATAGCAGTTCTAAGCCTGCCACTGATTTGCTTGATTGCTAATATCATGTTGGCAAATAACCTCTGTGACTATGAACAAGATATCAAAAATGGTCGTTATACTTTGGTTCATTACATTGGAAAAGCCAGAGGCGTCACCTTATATACGGTGTTAAATCTCATGCCATGGATGTTATGGGTAATTTATCCCCTAGCAGGGCTTTTGCCTAAATGGACGTGGTTAGGGCTAGTATTAGTCATCATCAATGTGACGTTTTTGAAAGCTTTTCGAAAAGAACAAGTGAAACGATTGACCTTTATCAATGCCATCAAGAGTTTTGTTCTCTTTTCTGGACTATATCTGATAAGTTTAGTTATCGCAACAATAATATAAAAAAGCTGAGACGTTCTCAGCTTTTTTAAGTGGCTCTATAAGGGTAAAATTAATTCTTCTTCGTCAGACTCAGAATCTTCAGGAGCAACAATTTCAATAATCAACTGGTGGGGAAGGCAGATAGAGAATTGCCCGGCTCTCTGTATCCAACCCGTGTTAACAGCGATCTGGTCAGGACTATTATCTTCTCTGACACGGATACGTGAGCCATCAACCTCTACAATATTATATTGCCCCTCAGCAGGATAGTAGGTCTTTTCAAAATGCTCACCACCCTCAGATAAAGGAAATTCATCAACAATCTCACCCTGAATCTTAACAATCGCTATTAAATGGGGTTGAGACTCCTGATGAGCAGTGCGATACCAAGTCACACCAAGAGGAAGAAAGGATAAGATAATCGCTAAGCTAATAAAAAGGTAGTCAAAAGGTTTAAAGTACTCTAATAAAGTTATTCTTGATTTTTTCACAGTAACTATTGTATAGAAAAATAGGGGTATTGTAAAGGAAGAAAATGTTTACGTAAAAAACGTATCGCATCAATTGTGATTCTAACTGCTATGGGACCTATGTTTGTTAGCTCCGTTAGTGCAACTAATTCTTTAGGATCTGAACGTCATATTGTTCAAATTGGAGACAAACTTCCAGACATGAGGACTTCTATTCCTAATTATACCTTTGTTGGTTATATCGAAAATGATATTGAGGATGATTTATTTGAAACGAATGCTTCTGATGATTCCTTTGTAGATGGTAGTGTTGCACCTGATGCATCCCTACCGACAGTAGAAACTCCTAAAGCTGAAGTTTCTGAGATTACCGAAATTCCAAGTGATTACCCAACGGTAGAATTGCCAGAGGCAGAGCTTCCAGAAATCACTGAAGTTCCAACGGAATATCCGACAGTAGAATTACCAGAAGCAGAAATTACGGAAGTTCCAAGTGATTATCCGACTGTAGAGCTACCACAAGCCGAAGTTCCAGAAATTACTGAGGTCCCAATTGACTATCCAACAGTAGAACTACCAGAAGCAGAGCTTCAAGAAATTACCGAAGACACTGAAATTAGTGAAATCCCATCTGATTACCCAACGGTCGATCTTCCAGAAGCTAAAATTACAGAGACGACTCACCCTATTGAAAGCAAACGCGTTGAAGACAGTACCGTTTTTGTTGGCGATGATGCCACGCTACCTGGGACGCCATCGGTAACTTTCCACATTGAAATTGATGGCGAAGCGACAGACGTCACAAGGCCTGGTACCCCTGAGACGACTATTGTCGGAACTAGACCTGTAACTGTTATTAGAAAAGAAACTAAGGTTTTACCTTTTGAGACCGAGGAAACCATAAATCCAGAGGCTTACACTGATGAAGTTGTAGAAACGCCAGGTGTTAACGGCGAGCGAGTAGAAGTGATTACGACTAATGAAAAAACAGGTGAAGTGACAACGACTGTTGAATCAGAAACACCTGCTAAACCTCACACGATTGTTAGAGGTAGCAAAGAAATTAAAAGTCGTATTGCAGAAATCAATGTAACTTCTATTCCATTTACGGAAACCATTGTTGAGGATTCAGCTCTACCTGTGGGTCAAAGTGTTATTGATACACCAGGTGTGGATGGTGAACTTGAAACCACTGTTGTCTATGAAACGATTAAAGGTGTTAAAACTGATACTGTTATTTCTACAGAGAGCAAGCGATTAAAAGAGCCTGTTACACAAGTCAAACGTGTTGGTAAGAAAGTGGCAAAAGATGAGCCGACTGTAACATTTAAAACACTGTCAGAAGACGATCTCAATAAAGACATTTCAGTAACGCACACGATTAACGATCCTGATAAGGCGTTAACTGCAACAACTTTTACCATTTATAATAAGCAAACCGGTCAAGCTGTTAAGACTGTGACGATTACTGATCAAGCTGTCAATGTGACGGATGGTTTAGACTATGACACGCCGTATGAAATTGAAACGTCATACACATACGATATCGGTGCAGGTTCGGTGACTAAAACACTCCCTGATCGCGTTCCGTTTGAACTTGAAATCAAGAAAATTGAAATGCGTAATATCGTTTCAACCAAGTTGTTTGAAATGGTTGACAACACACCAGCTGAACGTAGTTCGCTTACCAGTCAACCAACAGATATGTCTAAGTTCTACATTCAGATTGATACGACAGACAAGCGAGATGCTTACATTCCAGTTCATGCGATTGAAGAAGCAGTCGTAGATGGTGAAGCGGCTTACAAAGTAACCGTCAAAATGGATGAATTGGTTCAAGACCGACAAGGCTATAAAGAAGACTACACTTTCTATGTGCGTAAGTCTAAGGTGAGCGCTAATAATACTTACTACAATTTTGGTGATTTGGTGACAGCTATTAAGGCTAATCCGCTCGGCCATTTTACATTAGGAAGTGACTTGTTCGCTCCTGAGGCTAAAGACGCTTACGTCAAAGAATTCTCTGGTATATTAACGGGTGGCAACTTCGCTATCTATAACCTGACAGCGCCACTGATTGCGAAGGCGAGTGGAAAAATTTCTGACCTTGACCTTAAAAACGTTAAGATTAATTCAGACCAGTCCTTTGTCGGTGCCCTTGCAGGGGAACTTACCACAGGTGCTCGGCTTGAAAATGTTGCCGTTACAGGCAATATCACTGGTAAAACCATGGTAGGTGGTATTGTAGGTAAAGCGACAGAGTCACATATGGAAAATGTTCTCTTTAAGGGAACAGTAATCTCAACAAATACTGATCAAAATAATGCTAACTTTGTTGGTGGTTTAGTTGGTCGTATTGAACATGGCGGTATCAATCGTGGCTATGTCGATGCAACAATCGAATCATCGTCTTGGAATAATAATCAACGCGTTGGTGCTGTTGCTGGATCGCTTTATACCACTAAGGGAACCGGAATTGAAAATGTTTTTGCGACTGGTTCAGTTATCAACCACAACGCAGGCGTTCCCAAAGGTGCTTCAGGTATTGTCGCTTCGATTTGGCAAAATGGTTTCTTGCGCAACGCTGTAACAGATGTTAAGGTGACAAATGGTGTCCATGTTAATAGTGATGTAAATCATGGCTGGGCCAATGTTAATCGCCAGACTGTTCTTGTGACACCAAATGCTTCTGCAACCGATAAGGATTTGTGGAGCAAGGTTGATGAGAAGGCGATGGAAAAAGTAGCAGGATTTGGCATTAATGTGGCTATTAATCCTGATGGTAATTTGAAACTTTATGACACAAGTTACACGGTGGATTATACAGACCTTCCAAACTATTCTGCGACAAAAGCCATTGCTTATAAGAATGTTGAGAAGTTGTTACCTTTCTTCAATAAAGAAACCATCGTTAAATACGGTAACCGATTGACTGGTGATTTAGCGACTAAAACAATACGTTCAGTAACGCCAATGAAAACTGGCAAGGTGGTAACCCATGTCGATGATAATACTGACATTGACAGTATTCTAATCCACTTTGAAGATGATACGGTTCTTACGCAAAATGTAACTTTCAAAGAAACCTTTAAAAATTCTGGCGTCCTAGAATATGATCTAGCAGGTTCGCTTTACACACCAGAAATGCTAGTTGGTAACTATGATAGTATCATTGCTCGTGTGTCGCCAGCAATTCAGCAAATTGACTATCATTCACAAGCAACAGCTGAAATGCTTGGAAAAACAGCCACTGAAAAACAAATTCAAGACCATGCCAAGAGTGAGAAGCTTAACATCGAAGACGGTCGTACCCATTGGTACCGTACGCGCATGGATGAGTTGTATCTAAAACCAACGATTGATCATATCAAGGCAAACTTGACCGATTATTTGCGTAACCTTCTAACAGCAGATGCGTCAGTTAATACGCTAGGGAAGGCTGTTGAAGATGCGATGGTTCACAAAATCACAAGCAATAAGGAAAAACTGATTTTCGGTTTAGCTTATATGCAGCGTTGGTATGATATCGACTTTGCTAAGATGAATGTCCGTGACTTGATGACCTATCATCAAGATTTTAATGGGTCACCAATTAGTGCTATTGATTTCTTGATTGCGCTAGGTAGCAACTATGAGAACGTTAAGTTATCTAACAACTTGGCAACGTATCGAAATAATATTAAAACTGGTGATGAGAATACTATTTTAGACTTTTACACGGATTTCCGCGAGAAGTTTACGGATTATGCTGATGATCAAGAATGGTTCAAAAACACTTCTGAAATTATTGTCAGTGAAAATCCGTCTCTCTTAAGACCTGATTTTGATGTGAGCATCTGGCAACGACTTACTGCTAGTGATTATGAGCGTAAGCATATTTTACCGCTTTTAACAGCTGATCGTGGTGTTTATGCCATTACAAGTACCCACGGTATTATGTTTGGTGGTATTGATACCTACAAAAAACGTGCCGAGTTAACTGAGGAAGAATTTGTTAAATTTGAAGAGACTGTTAAGAAAATTGGTGAATGGCACCGTGCCTACTTTGATTTCTGGTATCGTGTAGCTAATGCTGATGTTAAGGACCGCCTTCTCCGTATTGAGCCATTGCATACTTGGGATGCTAAAGGAAATTCTCCATGGACTGGAGACACCATTACAGAGTATGTCAATGACTTTGTAGGACCAATCGGCGTTCGCTGGGCAATGAATGGCTCTGCAGCTTACGCAACTGGTTATGCAACCTACTTTGTTGCTTATCAAGCGCTAAACCAAGCAGGCCATACGACCTATACCCATGAAGCAACTCACAATTTAGATGGTCAGGTTTATCTTGGTAAATATGGCCGTCGTACGCCATCGGGTGCTGAGATGTATGCCCGCGGTCTCTTAGAAACCGCAGGTTCATCAAGTCATGGTATTATTGGACTTAATATGACCTATGATTGGACAGCCGACCGAAACAACGCTGTCAAATCACAAACTATGGTACATAATGCCTCTCCAGACCGTTTCCAAAATGAACAAGATACTAATGATTACTTACGCCGTGCCTTTGATGTTATCTACTCACTGGATATTTTAGAAGCGGAATACGCACTTAAAAACAACAAGGTAGGAGTGCTCTTCAATAAAATGGATAGTTCTCACCCAGGTTGGTTAGCTCAGATGACTCGTGCAGAAATCACTGATCCATCAAGGATTAAGACACTCGGTGACTTTGTCGATAATGAGCTTATTTCATACCGTTATGGTCGTGGTAGTGCAGATGGTTACGGATTGCGTGAAAATGGTTATTGGTTTGTCTCTTTAAGTGCTCCGATTTTCGGTACAGGTACTGGCCCTAAAGGTATCGCAAGCGATCTTCCGTATAGACGTATGGCTTGGGAAACTTGGGGGAATGCTGGCTATACCGATGGCTTCCTAAACTATGCTTCCAATAAACTTAAGGTCAAAGATGGCCCGAATGTTACAGATAGCATGATTGCTAAGGAAATTTCAAATGGTCAAACCGATGATCTCAAACAGCTCAAGAAGCAGTGGTTAACGGAACGTCAAAACAAGCTAAATAAACTCAAATCCATTACCTTCACAATGAATAACAAGGTTTATACGCTTAATGGCGTAGAGGATATCCGCAAACTTATTGATGACACATTAGCAAGCGATTTGGCAAACAACAAACGTGATATCGAAAAAGTTAAAAACCACATCTTTGCAGCTTATCTACGTGATACAAATGAATTCCGTACAGACATCTATAATTAAACCTTGAAACGTCGTTTTATCGACTAAAAATAGTATCAGAAAATAAATCTGGTAAGATAACTAAAAACCCTTCTTGGAAACATGGCTATTTCTAAGAAGGGTTTTATTTTTGCAGGTATCCGTAAAAGAGATAGTGTTTAGAGGAGCGCCATAACCTCAAGACGTTCGTTAGTCTAGTAATGAAGATATTAGTCCCAATTTTGTTGTTGAATGAGTCTTTATCAAAACTAAAAATTTATGAACAATTGAGACAATGAGGTCTGAACCCTTGTTAATACTGAATTAGAATCATAAAGTACATTCTCTAAAAAATGTACTTTATTTTTGTTTTGTACATTATTTTAGACACTAATAAAGTACAGTATTGGGTATAGATTTTGTAGTTATGGTGGAAATTCAATTGTACAAAATGAAGTAGAAAATAGCGGTGAGATAATAGGCCCAATTGTACATTTTTTGAAGATAATATAGTGCATATTAAGTGCAATAGTATTGGCTACATACCGTATTATTTATATTGTTAGTGGTATAATAAATGGTAAATAGTGTTATGTAGTGAGGTGAGTGTTTGGCAAACAATAGACAGATTGAAACATTGGGTGTTGAATACCTAACAACATTTATCAATAAGCATAAGTTGCTTCAGACATATTTTGATAATAATGATAAAACTCCATCGTGGGACGGAGAAGTCCATGTGCTTAGAACTTCTAGCGAGAAGAAGAGCGAAATATTTGGTAAAGTACCTGTTCAAATTAAAGCTACAAAACAAAAGAAAAATATGCTTAAATATTTTTCATTAGCCATGAATGATTTAGAACTATATTCAAAAAATGGTGGAGTAGTCTTATTCGTTGTTTGGTTGAATGAGAACGGTGATTTAAGAGATATATATTATAAGTCACTGCCTCCTCTTTCTATAAAGAAGCTGATTAAAAAAAGTAAATTAAAAACTAAGTCTGCAACCCCAAAAACGGTTTCGATACAGATTCATAAATTAAATGAAGAAAAACTGTATCCGATGTTAGTTGATTTTATTTCCAATAGTCGCAAGCAATATAGTTTTATAGACGCTGATGGAATCTCAATCGAAAATATTGCAGATGATAAAGATATAACGTTCTATTTTTATGGTCAAGATAAAGGAGATATTTTTAATTATCAAGAGGAACATGATCTCTTTGTATATGTTAAAGATCCAAAAACTGGTGTTGAAATTCCTCTTGATAATACAATAAGAGTTGTTGAAACTTACGAAGAAACAGATTTAATTATTGGAGTTGGTAGTCATATATTTAAAGATGTAAAGAGGCATCATTTCCCTGATGGGAGTGTACAACTTCATTTTGGCGGAGCCTTTAAAATGTTTGTTGATGTTAATAAAAAGCTATTCAAATTAAATTTTGTAAGATCTAATATGCTATCAAAAGCAATAGAGTGTACTCAAGCTCTTCAAGAATTAGGAAAAACAGGATATTTCACTCTCAATGATAATGAAATAGAGCTAGATGAACAGTCCTTATTAGATATTACTTCTCGTGATTTAGACGATCAGATAAAAGAATTATTACAGATTTCAAACTTCATGATCAATATGGGTATAAAAAAAGAGGTTGATCTATCTTTATTTGATAATCAATCTCAAAGAAACCTAAATATTCTTAATTCAGGTCTATTTTTAAAAGAGAAAGTTACCCCAGAGTATGATGAGTCGAAATTACTTCATCTTAAGATTGCAAATATCCACATTATCACATTATATGAATTTGAAGATGATAAGAACGGAACCATGATAGACATCTTTAATGAAACTCCTTGGTGTCGAAGAGGAGAAGATGAAGATTATTCAGATATTTCTATTTTTGAAGTTTTTGAACCGAATGAATGGTTAAAGATAGATAATTGTAACTTTGATTCAGTAATAGCCTCCTATCAACGACTAGTTGATAATAACTTGAAATATGACGGAGCTGACAACACAATAATCAAAATAGTTGCTGCTGCCGACATGGCAGAAGACATTTCAAGAAGAGAATTGTTACTAGATTGGGCTCAGAGACTTTCTGACTGGAACTTAAATTATTTTAAAAATAGTGAGATATCTATCATAAATGACTTTCAGATTAAGTCAAGAAATCGTGAATTGAGTAATATTGAGCTGGAAATTCTTAGTGAGATATTAATCAATAATTATGGTAAAAATGAAATTTGTTTTGGTGCGTCCGTGTTATTAAAATCAAAACCTCAAGCTTCCTTATTTTGGAATAAGCTAGATAAAGAGACACAAGAGCATTATTTGGATTACCCTATTTTTAACTTATACAAGAGATTGTAACTATAGGCAGTAGTAAGTGATTAATTTATATTAGTTTAAGGGTGTTTGTAATACCATTAAATGAGTCTTTAAAAGAAGTCTATCTTCTCATAAATACATTCAGGAGAAAATGAATAGCCCAATTCATCGGCATTGAGAATTTGGGCTATATTTATGTGATTATTTACTTATTGACAATCTGATGTAGAGCCTATAGTGAATTTACGAAAGTTTTACATTAATTTCAGTTTCCCACCAATCCTTAAGTGGAGCGTCGCTTCGATAAGCTTCTTGGAACAATGTGAATAAATTTTTATAGGTTCTATTGTTACTAAGAGCATAAATTACATTATCTATTATCAATGGAATGATCATATTATCTTCGGCCCATAATCCCTGATAATAATATGGAGTTATCTTCTGTTGTCTAAAATGTATTTCAGTATTCTTGTCTAATTTATGAGTTAAGAACGCACAATATACATCATTGGGGAAATTTTTTATTTTATACTCTCCAAGGTGTCTACTTACAGGCTCCATTTCAGCACGTCTTTGATTACTATCCTTATTTAGGGTTACTTCTAGTATAAAATCATGGTCGGGAACGCCTTCATAATCTCGATATTTAAAAATCAAATCCGATTGTCCACCTGAAGCATGAGTTTTTGGTAAAAAATCGCCATCAAGAGATAAATTCAAAGCTTCCAAAGGACGAATTTTTTTCTCAGAGATATAATACCAAGCTATTGCAGCGATATATTCAAAAGCTGTCGGTGTACTAGCATCTTTGGAAACCTCACGCTGTACATTCTGTTCGAATTTTCTAACAGACCTAGCGTTGTTTGTGCTATATTGATTTTTAATATATTGAAGAACCTCAATAACTTTATTTTTTGGAAATTTAGAATCGATAACTTCAATAAATTTTTGGTTATCAAGTTCAATCAAAATAGATTCCACATTGTTTTCATCTACAGTTTCACCTAACCGGAGACTTAATTTTTTGTAAATTTCTGCAGGTTTAGAAACAAGTTTTCCATTAAAGAGTCTATCGAATGAGACGTATTCGAAGTTATTCATTTTAGAAGTTTGTCGTGCACAATCAACTAAGTCGGAAACTTTATCTTGGAAATACGCGTGATGGAATAAGTTTAACGTTATTTTATTTGAATATGAGAACATTTCCGTCATTGATAAGACCCTCTTATTCAAATCAAGATAATCATCTAAAGTACTTTTAGTTTTTATGAAATGCCAATTGTACAAAAACCATTGCCTAAACTCTTGACCTGTCATTGAAGATATTTTCTTCAGAAGTTCTTCGAGGAATATGGCTTTCTTGTTTTTTTGATTGCTCTCACCTAACATAAGCTTTTTCCAGAAAGACTTTTTGCCTGAAGAAATCCTGCTTAAAATATCAGTAATATTATCTAGAGACGGGCTTACTTTACCTTCATTACAATCTCGTAGTAAGAGATAAAGTTTTTCTTGAGAAATTTCGTACTGAGAACCGTTCATATTGATGCCTAAGTTACGAATTTCGCAATCTTTGACAGAGTTGTTTACAACAAAATCTTTATACAGCTCTTTGTAATTGTCCATAGAAAACAATAATTTGATTATATAGTCAAATAGGAATTTTTGTTTATTATCGGATTCTCTATAATCTTTGATAGCTTGTGAAGCCTCAAAAATCTTATTATTATCAGTAGTGGTCATAACGAAGAATTGGAATTCTTCATCCGTTAGATATTCATTTTCGATTATTGTTACCACTGTAGCTATAAAAGGATTGATTGAGGTAGTGCTAGTAAATGAATATGATTTTTTTAAAAGTTGTAAAAAATATAAGTTCCCATAGTCTGAAAGAAGGAACTCGTTTTTTTGAATTTCTTTCTTTGAAGATAACTCAATAACTTTTTCACCCACATTTGTTAGGTATCTTTCAGAATTGCAAAGACCAAGCTGCTCTAAAAAAGAGGTGATTGCTCGTGCATCTTTATCTGGCAAAGAACCTGCATAATTGATAATGTCAAAAGAATTCAATTCCTTTAAGAACTCTGAATATAAAGTATTCCATTTCTCTGTTGGATATTTCTGCCTTACGTTTTGTAGTGCGCGACAACCAATCTCTAACTTTAGTGGTAAAGTGCTTTGTCTAAAAGTTGTAGTACCAAGTGACCAAATAAAACTGCGGTAATTATAATTGCTCATTTTGTAACTCCGTTTCTATAGTTATATTATACCAAAAAGTAATGTTGACGGATACATGACATTTGAATTACCGATTTATATTTTGATAATATTATAAAAGGCTAAGATATTTTTTATCTTAGCCTTTTATTAATTAGTAATTTGTTATCAATATCTCGATCGTTTCCTTCGCTTTTGCATTTGACTGATAATTTGAGTTGTTATAGTTGTAATTCAAAGTGTGTACATTGTATTTTCTAGACCAATCTATCAGAATGTCGTTTCGTTTTCCTTTATGAATAGTAACGTTGGAAAGTGCAAATTTGATATTTTGGTTATCTAGTTCATCAAGTAAGGCTAGTAAATCCAGTTCATCTTTCTCTGTCCATCCACCATTCTCATTATAAGCAGCAGTTGAAATAAGGTAGGGTGGATCCAAATAAATAAAATCATCTCTCTCAAAGTTATTGTTTTGAAGCACTGAGCGAAAATCAGTGGAACTATAGATAATATCTCTATTCTGTATCTGAGTTAAGAAGTTTTTTAATTTCAAAACCATCTTTTGGTTAAAATCTCGTTTACCAGGAGGCATATTAAATTGATTCTTACGATTGAAACGGATTTGATTATTAAAACCATAAACAATTAGTAGATAGAAAACAAGAGGTTCGATTGTGCTATCAAAAATACCGTGGTTAAAGTCATTTCTTAACCTTATATAGCTTTCTTTGTTAACATCTTTTAGCCCCTGTGAAGAATTGACGTTGTAGTATTCATACCCCAATTTTTTGGTATTTGATAGACCATACTCTTTAATTAGATTTTCTATCACATTAATAATCTCGGCATAGTCATTTTTGGAAAAATAATCATAGAGCTTAACGACCTCTTTGTTAATATCGTTTAAAAAATACTGCTCAGCCTCAACATTGATAGTGACATTTGCCCCTCCTGCAAATACATCGAAAAATCTATTGATGTTTTTAGGGAAGAGTGGAAGTAGTTGGGGCAGGAGTTTAAATTTTCCACCTGTGTAATTTATTGCTGATTGACTAATTTCAGTCGCTTTGTTTTTTTTACTTTGAAGTTTTGAATTAAACACTTCACATAAATAGAGTAATTCTTTATGGTCTTCTATATTTGTTTTACCGGTTGTAAACACCTTGAATGGGGTTTCGAAAACCTTAACACTTCCTTTCTTACTTAAAATTTCAATGATTTCTTCATTGGAAATCTTAGCATTGGAACGACCATTGCCTTTTTTAGCCATATTATTGTAGGAGACAAGAATGTATTTTGCATTGATGTTTTCAATTAAATCTTGAAAGGCTTCAGGTGCTTTTGAAGTTGAATAGTTGGACTTAATATGTGCACGATCCACCATCTTACAGGCTACACCAGTTACCTCTGGTTTTTTCCAATCAATAACATTCTCCAATAGATGATAAGCGTCCCCATATTGCCGAGAATTATAAGGGGTGTCAATATAGACCAAATCAGCTTTTATTTTTTTAACCAGTTCATTCGCGTCTTCACAGTAGATCTGGTTATTATTATTTTCGTTGTATTGTGGTACTTTTAAATGAATCGGTGTGAATGAATCAAGCTTTTTACGATAGGCGTCATAGTGCCCTACCGTATTTGCTACTTTATCCATAGCATAAATAAGAGAGGTCAAAAGAAAAGATTTTTCCCTTTTGTTTATGTCGTAAGATTCAATTTTTTCACGAATAGCTCCGATTTTTCTGGCATTTTCAAGTGAAAAATATTTGTCACCAAAGTTTTTAGAGAAATAGTTATCAGTAAAAGAGTTAATATTGTTGAGTTCAGCAATCAAATCACAAACCTTAGAGTAATCTATTTTATCATTTCCAAACCAGGTATTATAGCTAATTGTGTTGGAGTGCAGGATGTCATTTATAATAACCTTCGCTCCTTTACGTCTGAACATATCTGAAACAATCCCAGTTCCACCGAAGATGTCCGCAACTGATTTTACTCCTTCAGTGTTCTCAGTAACAACTCTATCGAGAAAATCAAGCATTTTTTGTTTTGACCCTAAGTATCTTCGATTGCCAATATTTAAAGGAGTTTCGTCAATTTTTTTAAGATTGTTATACTTCGTCTTCATGTCAATGATTTCTTTTATGCCTTGCTCATCAGTTTCTGTCCAAATATACCAGTTTCTAAAGTCTTTTTTAGGAGCTGGTAGAAGACCTTCAGAAATCCAGTTATGTAAAGTCTGACGTGTCACATTGTATTCTTTTTCAATTTGTTTAGTTGATTTCAATAATCTCACCTTTTATAGCAACTATGCATCTATATATTTTTACAAATAAGTATAACATAATTCTGCTGAAATTGAAAATAGTAATTCTCAGAATTTCAAATCAAGTTAATGTTAGTAACGTTCTAAGATGACAATTCAATCAAAATATGATATAATGCAAAAAAAGTAAAAATAACAAAAGTAACTTACAAAAGTAAAAGAAAAAGCGTAAATAGATAGCCACGGTAGGTATTCTCTACATCGTTAGAGGGAACCTACTGTGGTTGTCAATGTTGCTGAGCTAGTGAAAAGCTCTCATTACTAAGATGAAGTTACTTTTGTTATTGAATCAATTTAAATAATAAAACGATCAATGAAAGTACTCATCGATTTTCCCTTTTAAGGGAGATGATACTGATTTGGTCGTTTTTTTCGTTTCTTAGAGGTAAAAATCCACGTCAGTACATTCAATCAAAGTAAAAAGGAGGTGCTATGAAGTTCGTGGTTTACAAGCATTCGTTAATAATTGGCGATAATAATATTGTGACCAAGCAATTCATAGTTCTAAAGCAAGATGACGGTACGTTACAATTTACCAATTTTCATCGATACGTCAAATCTGCTAACAAAGTAAAGTCAGTATCTGATGATGGCAACAAGAGGTTTTCCTATGTTGTTAAGTTTCTGAACTATGTCTTTGAGGAAATGAGAATTACTTCTCTTGACCGTCTTACGATTGATATGGTTAAGGATTTTCTCATGAATTATGGTTTAGGGACACTACCCGGGGACACTAGAAAGCGCAAGAAGACAACTATTTGGACCTGTCTTAATACTGTCCTTGATTTTCTGACCGAATACCTAAAAGATAGAAAAAAGAAGGCTATTCTACACCCTAGTGATCTATATGAAACAACGACCTACACTAACAAGAAAGGTAGGCTGATCAAGAAGAAGGAGACTACTTTTGAAGTCTTTGTAGATGATAGCCTGACTGACCAGATGATATTCAGGGACATGCCTAATGTCGCATTTGAAATGCTGTTTGCTCATATTGCGCATCATCACCGAGATTTGCTTATGGTAGTAGCACTAGGAGCATTTGTTGGCCTACGCCCATCGGAGGCTTGTAATGTCAGGCGAGAAGATAGTCCGCTTGGTCCTGGCATCCTCTTTCATCAATCCTATGATGAAGTCTTTAAAATTGAGATTGATCTTAGAAAAGAAATACCACTTAGAAGTGATCTCAAACCCACAGGAAAAATCAAAAAGGAGAGGTTGCAATCTGTTCCTTATATCTTTCTGGAAATATTTCTAGATACCTACAACGACTACATGACATACTTGGAAGGGAAGAAGTATGAAAAGGACTACGGGCCGCTTAGTCTCAACAAGCAAGGAAAAGCATTGACCTATGATGTCTACTATCAACGGTTCCGTAAGATAATCAGGGAGGAGATGATACCTCTTAACCTAAAGTCTGATGACGCAGAAGTAGTATTCTTTGGCCATCTGTTGCAGGAGCATAATATATCCCCTCATATCTTTAGACACTGGTATACAACGCAGCTTGTACTATCTGGCGTGAATGAGATTAGCGAGCTTATGTCAGCTAGGGGAGATAAGTCTCCAGAGAGCGCTTGGGTTTATCTACAAAACAAGGGAGAAATTGCTAAGCAATATGGTCAGGTCAATGATGGCGTATTTGATTACATGAAATGGCGGGCCAATAATTTATACAGTCAGGAGGAAGAATAATGGCGGTATTATTAAAAGGCTTTTTGGAGAATATTCTCTTAGAGTTAGATCAAAATAATCCAAACATTAGATACAAAGTGAGTCAGTTTTTACTGGACAACAACTGGTTTAATATTAAAATTAACCATGATAATTTTAGCATAAGTGAGATTGACGCTCTCACCTTAAAAGAGCGTATTGTTGATTTCCTTACGGAAGAAAGTGGATTAGAGCGACTAAAGGAAATTTTCTACTACAGATTCCCCGAAACATTCAATACGTTTCAGAAATTCATAATTGAAAGTAAGATTGACGAAGCAAGTCAGTTTTACCTTCAGGATTTCTTAGCCTATCATCTAACAAAAGATCTCTTTCTCTATAGTGATTTTGAAGTTGAAAATTTGATGGAGAATGCTACTGAGGTGTTAACCAAAACGCATGGTATGAAGTTAACACAATTCATCAAGTGGCTATTAGAGAAAGGTATAACGAAATATCGTAAATCCTATGAGATGACACAACGCTACACTCTTGAAGATAAGAATGGAGCTTACAAATTAGATGAGTACTTGGAGCTGATGTACTATCTGTTCAATGACGACTACATCGAGAAAAACGATATGTATTATCAGGCAGCAGTCTCTAAAGATTACGCGGATACCTGGTTGTACTTGGCATTGCATTTTATTTGTGCCCTTAGAACAACGGATTTAGAACAACTCGGACACCCTAAGCTACCCGACACCCCAGAAGTTGTTTTAGAGACTATTAAAAATGGTAAATGGAGATCAGTAGATGCTAGAAAAACCCTTTTAAGTATTACAACCAGGTTAACCTATCTCAATATCACACCCAACAAAACAAAGAGGTCAGCAAATGTAGGACAGTTAAAATTTCACGTTCCTGAGAGTTGTCAAGTTCTCATTGGAACACTCTTAGCTATCGCTGAGTCACATTATCAGCTAGATAAATCTACTACAGAAGCACCTTTAATCCGAAAAATAGCTGATTATGAGCGCATTTCTAAGTATATGGGTGAAGAAATTGGTGAGCTGTTCTTAGAACGGGATTTTAGCAGTAGGTCTGCAAACAAATCCTATCTGCAAACCATTGCTATGTTGGCCAATGATGTGCTGGAGGAAAAGTCGGAGTTAAATATCAAGGGATACTTCTTGGCGTCGTTGGCTAGGAGCCACAAAGGATCCTACGATGAGTTTGCCCAAACAACTACAGTCTATCTGAAAGACGCTCAACTAGGGCAGTTGCGGCCAGAAATGGTGGCTAAAGAACTCTTCGAGCGAGGTGTATTGTCAATGGTACCATCAATGCTGCTGACAATTGTGACGAGAGGACAATACAAAGAACTGAGTCCCAGTCAACAAACTCAAATGATAAAAGAGCTAGATTTAACACCTGCAGAGATTGAGAAAACTTTAGAATTGAGTGTAAGAGCAGATAGTCGCTCAAAAAAAGCATTACAGACAGTAGTAGAAGAAGGACTTCAGCCTAATCAGATTCTGACCGTCTGTCATCGTATTGGTAACGGAGAGGCATTCTCAAAACAAGCTGAGAGTATGTGTTTGCTCTCTGCACTCGGACAGCTATGTCCCTATGATGACCGACAACACTGCGTAGGCTGTAACTATGAGTTGCAAACAAAATCAACCTTGTTATTGCTCATAGGAGAGTTTAACAGGCTTAATCGAAAATATACGAAGGTGAAAAGTGACTTAGAGAAAGGAAAAATCAGAGCTATTTTGGAACATCAAATCAAGCCCTGTCTTGAAGATATGCTACAAGCGCTTTCTGACCAATATGGAGAAGAAGTGCTAAATGACTACGAAGAAATCATAAGGGAGTTAGTAAGTTGAGTAATCAAGCTAAATTATTTCGTTCCATAACGGATGTTACGATATTCGATGACGGTTTCATCAAGCAAGCTAGGGAACAGTTCGAAGATTATGTATCAAAAGGCATAATTTTAACTACCAATTTCGATGAATACAAGTGGCAAACCACAAACGAATATCAAAATATTGGGTTTCTATTCAATGTGAATAGCTTTCAGTACAAACGCTATTTCGAACCCTTATTAGGGTTAACTCACGCTGAGTTTATTGACTATTTAAAGAGTTTCATCGTTCTCTCAATGGATAAGCATGTCTTACAATCCTTACAACACTTCTTACGTGACATCAAACGGGTTATTAAGGAAGTAAAGCAAGATGTGGTTGAAGATGTTGAGAGTATTAGGATAACTTCACCAACACTTTGCATAAACTTCTTATCAAGTTTACCTTCACCGGATGATAGTGAATTAGGACTAGTACTGGAACAACTGGACAACGTGCTTAATGTCAGCTATCAAACCAAGCCTAAGCAACAGAGGCAACTTGCCCAGTTTCAATCCTACTTCGTTTTTAACGATATTTTGACGGACTATTGGTCGAGGCAACTAACCATTGAAGAACGCTTATTCTACTATCCTCTTTATCTCTGGTGGCAGATTACAGCAGTAGTGCCACTTAGACCAAGGGAATTTCTCCTTACTCAAAGAAATTGCTTAACAGAGAAAGATGGGAAGTACTTTTTAACATTGAGGAGGAATAATTTGAAAGGCTCTGATAAGGATGTATCCCATAAAATCTCTGAGGATTATTACCTGACTACCTATGAAATCCCTTCAACGTTGGCAAATGAGATTTCTTATTACCTAGATAAGACAAAAACACATACTTCCACTCAACTAGACACTTTATTCCTAACGGATAGCCATTACAAACGGTGGGCAAGAAAGGCAGGCATCAAAAATAGGTTCCTAACTTACACCAACCTCAACACGATACTGAGGTATTTCTTCAACGAGGTGATCAGAAAAGATTATGGCTACCAGGTTTATCACATCAATCCACCTGCACGCCTAGAAGATAATGAAATCAATTCAAATCTCAGCAACTTCATTGAGTGCCGAAGCTATCACAAGTGTATCGTAAGTTAACGAGTTCTCAAGTCACTTATGAAATAAGCAAAAGCAAAGCAAAATATACTATCGGAAAAGCTTACACTATGTTGGAAAATAATGCCCGGTGTTACTCACCACGGTTTGCAGCAGGTGATTATTCCGACTGTCTCAAAGTCATTAGTAAACACGCTGAGTTAGGAGCTTGTACAAGCTGCCCATTTTACAGAAAAGCAGGAAGAGATTATTTTTCGATGGACCAGTCTTATAAAAAAAGCGTGGATGAAGAAGCAATGATTGTAGATTAGGCAGTAAAACGTGTGAGGGAAGGAAAAGGTAACATTGAAGATATAGGTGAAGCTTTACTAAAACTGAAAACCGTAAGTCACTCCTATCAAGAGTACCTGGCTTCAAAGCAACTTTCTCAACCTAAGATGGAGGGCTAAATGGCAAGGAAAAAACTCATCGAAGATGAAGTCTTAATTACTATACTAGAGGATTACCTTATTGAAGAGTGTCAAGCAAACTATAAACTTTTTAAGTTACCAAGATTTGGTGATTATCTAAGAAATAATGGTTATCCAGCGGTTGCTGACACAACTCTACGTAGGAACACAGTATTTAGAGAATATATTGAAACTCTTAAGCACAAATATGAGGACGAAGGCGTGCTAGCTGTCTTAACTTATAAGACACTTGACGTGGATAATTTCCTTAGAATCCACTCTTCTTTACCAGCACTTAAACAAGGATTGGTTAAATTGAACGACCATCACAAACGCATCACAGAAGCAGCGATAGAGTTTAAAAAAGAAGTAGAAGTACTAAAAAAAGAAAAGAGCAGTCTTCAGGATCAGCTTGAAATAATGAAGCAGGAGCTAAGTGATAATAAAGAGAAACTGATAGCTGATAAAAGGCTTGAAAAAGAAAACCAGAAACTTAGAAATTTAATTAAGTCGAGTGTGTATCCAGAGGAGATAGCTAATGAACTCCTAAAGGCTGATGGTTTGCTGAAATTGGATTCCGATGTTATTCAGGTAAGTTATCTTCAAAATGAAATACTAACCGCTGATTCCGAGATAAATTTTCATCAAAAAGATACATCTCAGACTTCAAGCAAGCAAAGCAAAGTCGTTAACATCAAAAACTTACTAGATAGCAAAACCAAATATTAAGGAGGTATCGTATGAGGTTACTAAAAGATTTTCCAGAGGTTTTGAAGTGTTGGGATTATGAAAAGAATAATCAAAAAGGAATGACGCCTGAAAGATATAGTGCATGTTCAAATAAGAAGTTTTTCTGGAAATGTCTCACCTGTAATTTTGAGTGGATGGGAACCATAAAGAAAACTGTTGAACACTATAAAAAACACAATAGCCCCTGTATGGAATGTATAAAGACTGAACAGAGTATCTATACCAAGTTCCCTCAAATTGTAAATTATCTTAACTTTAATTACGAAGACATATATACTATAATTGAGACGTTACAAAACACTTTAGTCATAAGCAAAAATATATTTCTTTTTAAGTGCCCAACGTGTAGAAAAAATTGGAGAGATTATGCAGACAATCTACGATTAGTGCAACTTGAAGATGGTACCTTATGTCATAAAAACTGTAATGAAACGACACATAACTATAATTATAGTGACATTTACCCAAACCTGGAAGCCATATATGTCGGTGACTTCAGCAAACTGAATTTAACGACTAATATCTCTACGGTGCAAAATTGGTGTTGTAACAAGTGTGGTGTAAACTTTAAGTTGACTATTGATAAAATACTGAATCGAATATCAAGGACGGGCGGATACTGTAGTAATTGCGACGCTTCCTTTGACACTTCTTTACCCATTAGTTCTAAAGCCTGTCCACTTACATTTCTAACAAAGGATTTAATACCTTAGAAGTGAAGTATCCACAATTAAAAGTGTTTTGGAACAGCTCTAATCCAAAAACTTTTGCTGATTACTGGGAATTTTCTAAAGAACAACTAAGATGGAATTGCCCATGTTGTTCAATTCAATTTTCATGTAGTCCAGCCGAGTTAGTAGCAAAAATTAGCAAAATTAGTTTTGATTCCATGACTTGTCCCAATTTTTGTGATTGGAGCACGAAGGTGTTAGTATATAGAACATTTGCCGACAAACCAATACTGTTACATGAATGGAGTAAAAAGAATAATGTGCTGCCTCAAAATGCCCTACATCACATTGATACCAAAAAGTATTGGTGGGACTGTTCAATATGTCATGGGGAATATCTTTGCTCTATTCCAATCCGTAGAGAGGTAGATAATACTTGTCCTTACTGTAACATGGAAGTGTTAAAGCCTGATTTTAACAGCATAGGATGCAACTACCCAGATCTCAATCAGTACTGGAGTTACAAAAATCAAAAAACAACAGACGAGATGATGCCTTGTAGAGCTAGAAATGTTAATTGTTACCTATTTTGCCCCGAGTGTGACCAAGAATTTCGCACGACAATGATGAATTTATTCGAGAAATATGACAAAAAGGGTATACATAGCGCCTCTGTGAGCTCTGTCCGTATTGTACAAAACAACTTCCTATACCAGGTGTGAACTCACTGGACTTTGTGAAACCTTATTTAGTAAAAGAGTGGAGCGTATACAATAATAAGAAAGTGACAGAAGTATTTCCAAACAGTAATAAAAAGGCCTATTGGGACTGCAGAAAATGTAAAAGATATTTTAAAGCATCACCAAATGAAAGATTTAAGGGTGACAGCTGCTGCCCTTACTGTTCAGGAAGAAAATGCCTTGCGGGATTTAATACAATAGATACGACTCATCCAGAACTTATTAAAGAATGGGATTACTTAAACAACATGCTTCTTGCTGACCCGACGCAACTCATGGAGACTTCGAGAATTAAGGTTTGGTGGATTTGTCAAAACAATCCCGAACATAGATATAAATTACCAATAAACAAGAGGATAATTGTTCGAGAAAAGAGGAAGAGTGCCATGTTCAATCTGTAAAGGATTAAGGCGGAAAAGAGAGCACTATGCTCAATATAAAAAATAAAGTAAGCTAGTAATTCAGCTTACTTTTTGTATGCAAGAATTTTGTAAGGGGCAACAAGTGAAAATCACTATAAAATTCAAATGTACATTTTTCCCGTCATTATAAGTCCTAGTTTTGTACATTTTTAGTCAAAGTTGTAAAAAAAATTTTTTTGGTTATCTAAAATATGAAGTAAAAACTCCATTAACATCTTTCTGAAAAACTATAATTTTCTTGAAACAAATATATAGGCGTGGTATAATACTACTATAGAATATTTGAAGGAAAAATGATTATGAAACGTGAGTTGTTATTAGAAAAAATTGAGGAATACAAAGCTTTGATGCCCTGGTATGTATTAGACTACTATCAATCTAAATTGGCGGTTCCTTATAGTTTTACAACCTTGTATGAGTATTTAAAGGAATACAAACGTTTTTTTGATTGGCTAATTGAATCTGGAATTGCTGAGGCATCTCAGATTTCACTGATTGAGTTATCGACATTGGAACATCTCACCAAAAAAGATATGGAGGCTTTTGTCCTGTATTTGAGGGAACGTCCTTTGCTGAACGCCAATACAACGCAACAAGGTCTCTCTCAGACGACCATCAATCGTACGTTGTCGGCCTTGTCCAGTCTCTATAAATACTTGACTGAGGAGGTTGAAAATGAGCATGGTGAGCCATATTTTTACCGTAATGTGATGAAAAAGGTATCAACTAAGAAGAAAAAAGAAACTTTAGCAGCTCGTGCGGAAAATATTAAACAAAAACTCTTCTTGGGTGACGAAACCATGGCATTCTTAGAGTATGTAGATTGTGAATATGAGAACAAACTGTCTAATCGTGCGAAATCATCTTTCCGGAAAAATAAAGAACGGGATCTCGCTATTTTAGCTTTGCTATTGGCTTCAGGTGTACGGTTGTCTGAGGCTGTGAATCTGGATTTAAAAGATGTTAACCTCAACATGATGATCATTGAGGTTACGCGTAAAGGTGGTAAGCGTGACTCTGTGAATGTGGCTGGGTTTGCTAAACCATATTTAGAAGCCTACTTGGCTATTCGACAAACACGTTATAAGGCTGAAAAAACAGATGTTGCTTTCTTTTTGACAGAATATCGAGGGGTGCCAAATCGCATTGACGCTTCTTCTATCGAAAAAATGGTTGGAAAATACTCAGCAGACTTCAAAATTCGTGTCACACCCCATAAACTACGTCACACCTTGGCAACTCGTCTGTATGATGCGACAAAATCACAGGTTCTTGTGAGTCATCAACTTGGCCATGCCAATACTCGGGTAACAGACCTCTATACCCATATTGTCAATGATGAACAAAAAAATGCTTTGGATCAATTGTAGTTTAACGTAAAATAAATTATGTAAAGTATGTAAGAGCCTAATCATTTGACCAATAATAGAACAATAAAAGAAATTTGCTAATATATTATGCCATGGATTATAGTCTGTATAGAAAGTAAATGTATTTTAATATCATAAAAAGTCTATCGTTGTTGATAGACTTTTCCTATTATTCTCAAATGGGCTATTCTAAATAATGGGCATATTTTTTCCTATTATTTCAATTGAGGAATTAGCACTTTTTTAAGCATATAGTTTCTTGTCAAAAATGTATTACATAATAAAAATTATGTAAAATCAATTTATTTTCCCAATATAGTCGACCATATCTTGGACAGTTTCTAAACTATCAGCTGTTAGGATATAAACTAAATTACCTTGCAGGGCTGAGAAAGCATCTGGCATACGTCTAATCATTTTAATACGGTCTGCGTAGCGTTGTTTGATTTCCTCTTCAGTGTGGGTGTAGTTCGTCTTGTCACGACGGCTAATAGCTAGGGAGAACTGAGGCGCGTATGGTCGCTCTGCTATTGTTTCTCCAGAAGCAACTGCTGCATAATCACGATAGAGATCGATGGAGTGCGCAAAGTTATAGGCATCAATGGTAAAGGCGCCAGCGGGACGATTATTGTATTCAATAGCGATGTAGTCTTCTCCATCTCGGAAGAATTCGATATGGAAAAAACGTTCTTTCATGCCAAAGGTCTTGATGATATTTTGACCATATTGGCGGAGTTTGTCATCGACTTTATCGTAGATGAAATAGGCATTGTCTTTTTGTTCAAGGACCAATTGTAGTGGTGTATAGACGTACTCTAAACTGGCTTCGTAAACCACATTGCCATGGTGATCAATCAAACCATCATAGGTGATGATTTCGCTAGAATTAACAAACTGTTCAAAGAAATAAGCTGTTTGACGATCCCATTCTGCAAGAAACTGCTCAATGTCTGCTGGACTTTCTAACTTGTAGGTCGCTGCTGCACCAACACCGTTATCTGGCTTAGCAATCATTGGAAAACCAATAGCAACGATAGCTTTTTCAACGTCATGCTCTGAAGCAACTATCTGACCAGGGACAACAGGTACACCTGCTTTTTTAAAGTAGGTTTTCATTTCTGATTTAAGTTTGGTTTTGGTCAAATCCTCGGATTTTGGACCAAAAATATTAAATTGGCTACGAAGTGCGGCATCAGTTTCTAACCAATGTTCGTTATGAGATTCGACGCGGTCAATGGGGCCGTGTTTGTAAAAGAGAAATGCTGCCGCACGTTTCACTTCCTCAATATCTTCAAGATTTTCTACTCGGTGCCCCATCTATCAAACCAAGTTGGGATTTGTTTTTCAGCGAATGCTTTTTCCATAATATCAAAGCTAGGCAAACCATCTTGTTCCCACGCGCCTAAGCCTGTGCAGACAATGATATCAGCCTGGCGGTAGCGGTCAATGAACTATCCATCATTTTGGTTCCAAATATAATCTGCTGGAGAATTTTGATAGACAGCTTTGCTATTGCCATAATCCTGATGATTGTTAAAGAAACGCGCATCATAGACGCCTGAGAGTGCAATGACCTTGTTGAAGACGTCGGGATGCTGGAGAAAGAAATTGAGGGCGTGGTAGGCTCCCATAGAGCAACCTGTAGTCATCATCGGGTCAAACCAACCTGTTTGATGTTTGATAAAAGGAATGGCTTCGTGGATGACGTATTGTTCATAGGCGATATGCGCAAGTGCACGGTCGTGAATCGGTTTCCAATCGGCTAACCAGCTCTTATTATCAAGGCTATCAAGGGTGAAAAATTGGACTTTCCCTGCTTCAATGAAGTCCTTGCAGGCATCAATCATGCCAAAATCGGCGTATTCATTGTAAGAACCACCTGATGAGGGAAAGACTACGATAGGAATACCAGCGTGTCCGTAACGGTTTAAAGACATCTGACGCCCTAACTGAGCAGACCAATGATTTAAAAAATCAACATGCATGTTTTTTCCTCCTACTAATTACCAATGTTCACTTAAAAAGCGTAGGCAGTCTGGAAGATAGGCAGCCCAGGCTTCCTCGTTGTGAATGGCACCTGAGATAACTTCCAGTTTCAAATGAGATAGAGCAACTCCTCCTGCAATCAGCTGACGGTAGTAAGAAAGTGATGAATTGATATAGGCTTGTTTAATATTTCCAGCCATTAACGTCTTATCAGTATCGTCGGCCTCTTCAGTACCAACATAGATATAAACCCGTTGGTTCATGTCCAAAGTTTGGCGTTCCATAAAACGGTCAAAGGCATCCTGATGAAGCCAATTTGCTGACGAGAAAACACCTAGACAACCAATTTGCTCTTGGTAAGTCAGTCCCATAAATTGTGTGATATTGCCGCCCAAGGAAGAACCAATCATGGCCGTATGCGCTTTGTCAGGTTTGGTGCGGTAAGTTTGGTCAATGAAGGGTTTGACCACTTCCATCACAAATTCAGCATACTCTGTCCCCTTGCCACCAAATTGAATACCTGGAATGTTAGATTCTTGATATTTCCAAGCAGAATACTCATGCATCCGGTTGAGACCATCGTTATCAATAGCTACCACAATCATTTTAGCAATGTCAGGATTACGCTTAAGGGTAGGAATAATCTTCCAAGAATGCCCAGAAAAGGATTCTTTACTGTATAGGACATTTTGCCCATCATGGAAATAAACCACAGGATACTGTTTCTCTGTGTCTTCATCATAATGTTTTGGCAAGAGCACACGAACGCGGCGTTTTTGCCTGGTGTAAGGCACTTCGAGTTCATGTGTTTTCATATCAAGGTAAAAGTAGGACTTATTCATAGGTCACCTCGGTTAAATTCTTGGAATTATTATACCATATTATGAGATGATTTTAGGAATGTTTGACAGTAAAATCATTTATTATAGTTCATGAGATGATTTAGTATTTTTGGTTAGTACTTACCCTAATGTGATGTAGGGCATTCAAAGCTCTGAGGGATTTTTATGACGGGAAATGAAGCTGATGAAATCGTGTCAATACCTCCTAAGGCGTTGACTGTTTTTAAACTAAACGACGATATAAAAAGCCTACCACTTTAGTATCGGTAAGCTTTTAGTTTTTTTGGCAATTAGTCGATATCAATAGATACAGATACTGTCTGAACAGGGACATCATAGAATGGATCTTCACGACGTCCTAGGAAATCACGGGCCTGTTTAGGGAAGGAAGCGTAGCTTAGCACATCTTCTTCGCTGCGAGCATACTCTGCAATTTCTTCGCGTAAAATTGGCATTTGAGGCTCAATCAAATCAGCAGGACGAACAGTAATCACTTCTTCGTCTCCAATGATTTTTTCTTTAATGCCTTCTGCAAGTGGCGCAGGCGATTGTCCATAGAGGCCACGGACATAGTCCTTGATTTCATTTGGAACAACTTTGTAACGTTCGCCTGAGATGACATTCATTAGAGATTGTGTCCCTACCATTTGTGACAATGGTGTTACTAGCGGTGGGTAACCAAGGTCGGCACGGACACGTGGAACCTCTGCTAGCACTTCTTCGTATTTATCAGCAAGGCCTTGTTCAGTTAATTGGCTGAGAAGGTTTGATAGCATACCACCAGGTACTTGATAAATCAATGTTTTTGGCTCAGTATCTTTGACTTTTGGATTGAGAATGCCTTCGGCACGATAGTGGTCACGCACTTTATTGAAATGCTCTGCGATTTCTTCAACCTTTTTGAGGTCAACACCTGTGTCAAAACCAAGTTCCTCAAGTGCAATTACCATTGACTCGGTCGCTGGCTGGCTAGTTCCACCTGCAAAGGATGATACAGCAGTATCAATAATGTCTGCTCCTGCTTCTGCCACTTTAAGATAAGTCATTTCAGAAATACCAGAGGTTGCATGGGTATGAACTTCAAGAGGCAAATCAACAGCTTCTTTGATACGTTTAACGAGATCATAACCCGTTTGTGGCGTGAGAACCCCAGCCATATCCTTGATACAGATGGAATCAGCACCAATTTCAGCATAGCGCTTCGTCAAATCGACAAAGTAATCAACGGTATGAACAGGACTTGTCGTGTAAGAAATGGCAACTTGTGCGTGCCCTCCGGCTTCTTTTGTTGCTTTAACAGCTGTTTGGAGATTACGTGGATCGTTCAGAGCGTCAAAGATGCGGACGATATCAATCCCGTTTTCAACGGATTTCTGAATGAAACTCGTCACAACATCATCAGCGTAGTTGCGATAGCCAAGAAGGTTTTGCCCACGAAGAAGCATTTGTAGTTTCGTGTTTTTAACAGCTTTGCGGATGGTACGGAGACGTTCCCAAGGGTCTTCGTTGAGGAAACGGAGACAAGAGTCAAATGTCGCTCCTCCCCACATTTCCAGAGCGTGGTAACCCGCTTCATCCAATTGTTTAAGGACTGGGAGCATTTCTTCCGTCGTCATGCGGGTTGCAATCTGACTTTGTTGCCCGTCACGCAAAACCGTTTCGGTAATACGGATTTTTGTCATGGATTTCTCCTAAATTTATTCATTTTATGGCAATCAGTCTCACAGATGATTCGTCAGAAGATTGCTAATGGCTTCTTGCATCTCTTCGATACTATGTTTACGACTTCTGCTGCATTCTTTGGCAATAGCAGAGCAGACATAGCAAGTTCTTGGAGGGAGTCCTATATCAGAGCGACTCATTGGATGAATGTGACCATTACTCAGTTCAATCACATCCAAATCAAAAAGTCGTCCAACAGGACTCGTTTCTTCAAGAGCCATAACGTGTTGTTTTAAGTCTAAAGGGGAAAGATTTGAAACAAGGTAATATTCCCAACCGGTAGGTGCTTCTAACTTTCTAGCGAAAATGACATGAGAAGCGAGTTCTTGCTCAATCGTTGCAATCATATCATCAAAAGCTTTGTTTAATACAGTCGATGTTTTGACTGGACCAGGAATATTCATTGTCGCGGACAGAAGGCTTTCGCCAGGATGACGTTCTAAGAGAGAACGCTGACGAAAACTCCTTCCTTCACGCGCAGCCATCATGTCTGTTAAAGTGATAGCTGGACCATTAAAAATCGAATTAGACATTGCGAACAACATCAATCAAGCTACCGTCACGGTATTCAATAAGGGCAACAACTTTGTCACCGTATTGAATTGGGTCAGGATTGCCAACGATAGCGTAAGCTTTTTCTTGCAATTCTTTGATGGTAAATTGAGGTACCTTGAGGTCTTTAAAGTGCTCAATCAAATCAGGACGATTTGGATTGATAGCAATACCGACTTCTGTTACAACCACATCAACAGAGGTACCCGGTGTGATGACAGTGTTTACCTCTTCAACAAATGTAGGAATGCGACCACGGATAAGTGGTGAGATGACCATGCTCATTTTAGCGGCGAAAGCCGTGTCACAGTGACCACCTGATGCCCCACGGATAACACCGTCAGAACCTGTCATAACATTAACATTGAAGTTGGTATCCACTTCAAGTGCAGACAAGATACAAGTGTCCAACATGTTAATAGCAGAGCCTTTGCTGAGAGGTGAAGCGTACATATTGGCATCAATTTCAAGGTGTTTCCCAACATTACGATCAAGTGAGAGGGCAGATGGGTGGTCAAAGTCTTGAACGTCAATGATTTTCTCAACCAAGCCTTCTTCTAATAGTTCAACCATGGCATTGGTAATACCACCTAAGGCAAAGCTAGCTTTGATACCATCTTTAATCATGGCTTCACGCATGAAACGTGTCACTGCAAGAGACGCTCCACCAGTACCTGTTTGGAAAGAGAAACCTTCTTTGTAGTACGGTGAATTTGTAATCACTTTAGCAGCATATTCAGCAATCAAAAGTTCTTTTGGATTTTTAGTGAAACGTGTAGCCCCTTTTGCAATCCCTTTTGGATCACCAATAGCCTCTACTTCTACCACATAGTCAACATCTGTTTGAGGAATACTGATTGGTGAGTTAGGGTATGGTACCAAAGTATCAGTAATGATAACAACTTGGTCAGCGTATTTAGCATCAACCATCGCATAACCGAGTGAGCCACAGGTTGCTTTACCTTTTACGCCATTAGCGTTTCCGTAAGCGTCTGATGATGGGGCTCCAAGGAAGGCTACGTCAATGTGAATATCTCCTGCTGCAATAGCGCGTGCACGACCACCGTGTGAACGGATAACAACTGGATTTTCCATGATACCAGCTGAAATGGCTGCACCGACTTTATCACGGAGACCAGATGAGGTGATATTTGTTACTACCCCATTTTTAATGTGTTCGATCAATGGTTCATGGACATTAGCGATTGAACTTGGTGCGATAGAAAGATTTTTAATACCGGCCTTAGCAATTTCATCCAAGACCATGTTCATCACGTAGTCACCTTCACGGAAATGGTGGTGGAATGAGATTGTCATACCATCTTTAAGACCCGTTTTTTCAATCGCTTCACGAATAGACCCAAGTAATTTTTCATCACGCGGTTTTACTGGCTTAATACGGCGAGTTGATTCGTTGTAATCTTTGATATGAGCCAGTTCACCCTCAAATACACCATATTGATCAGCGTATGCTTGAGGAATGTCACGACCTAATTTATTTGTAACCATCTTAAATATCCTCCTCAGTCAATACTCCTGCTGCTTTGGCAAGCATGATAACACGCTCAGCACGTTCCACGATTGGTTTATCAACCATCTTACCATTCAAGGAGATAACACCAGAACCCTTGCTTTCAGCTTCACGAATAGCCCAGATAACTTGTTTGGCGTGGTCGATTTCTTTTTCAGTTGGCGTGTAGATTTCGTTGACCAATGGAATTTGGCGAGGGTTAATAACAGATTTACCGTCAAAACCAAGTTGTTTGATGTGACGAACTTCATTTTGGAAGCCTTCTGGATTATTAACGTCAGAGTAAACCGTATCAATCGCTGCGATACCAGCTGCACGAGCGGCGTGAAGAATCATGCTACGAGCAAAGAAAAGTTCTTGACCATCAGGGTAACGACGAGTTTTCATGTTAGTCACGTAGTCCTCTGCCCCAAGAGCGATACCGATTAGACGATCAGAGGCTTTGGCAATCTCACGAGCATTAAGCACCCCTTCTGCTGATTCGATAGCGGCCATCATGCGTGTACGTCCAACTGGGATACCGTATTCGCGTTCGACACGTTCAATTTCTTTTTCGACATCAACAATGTCTTGAGCAGTTTCTGTTTTTGGAAGACGGACAACATCAACCCCAGCAGTAACAACTGCTTCAATGTCTAAGGCACCACAAGTGTCTAAGCCATTGATACGAACCACAGTCTCAATATTGCTGTAATCAAAGGTTTTCAAAGCAAAGTGGACAAGAGCTCGTGATGTATCTTTTTCTTTTAGTGAGACAGAGTCCTCAAGGTCAAACATGACCGCATCAGCTCCATATAAAGGAGCATCACGAAGCATGCCAGCATTGGCACCTGGGACAAACATCATAGTTCTTCTTAAACGTTCCATGCGTCAATCTCCTTCCAGTTCATGCGTTCAACCCCAGCAGCACGGTGAACGGCTGCAATGGTACGAGCTTGAATGGTACAATCCAAGGCTCCTTTATCAACAGCAGTTACATCAACATTGTTGACACCGAGATTTTCTAAAGTTGCTGTGATTACTTTACGGATTTGCTTTCCGAATTGTTTTTCAACGCTACTGTCAAGGTCAATCGTAATCCCTTGATTTCCTGGATGAACTGTTATCATGATATCACTTGATTCAAGTGATCCTGCAACAGCAGTTGTTTTTAATTCCATAAGTCACCTCTTATTGTTTAGAATAAAGGCGGCGCGAGTGAGAAAAATCTCACAGGGTCGCGGATTTGTTATTATCATTATTTTTTAACTGGGAAAATTTTAAGCAGAGCTTCTGCTGACGCATACAAGATTCCCAAAACGAGAAAGACACCAGCCATACCAAGAACCATTAGTTCAAAGGCTTGCATTAAGTGATCCATATTGATTGTCATTGTGTTCTCCCTTCTAAACTAGCTAAAGAATGCAAGGAGCAAGCCACCTGCAATAACAGAGGCGATTTGTCCAGATACGTTAGCACCAACTGAGTACATCAAGATGAAGTTTTGAGGGTCTTCATCTGTTGCCATTTTTTGGATAACACGACTTGACATTGGAAAGGCTGAGATACCAGCAGCACCAATCATAGGATTGATTTTGTTGCCTTCTTTGCGGAAAAGGTTAAGAATTTTAGCGAACATAACCCCACCAATTGAGTCCATGATGAAAGCTAAAAGACCAAAGAGGATAATCAATAGTGTTTGAACATTCAAGAATTGATCAGCCTGCATTTTCACAGAAATGGTCAAACCAAGCAAGATGGAAACGATATTAACCAATTCATTTTGTGCCGTTTGAGATAAGCGGTCAAGTACCCCACACTCACGAAGAAGGTTACCAAACATCAAGAAACCAACAAGTGGCAATGAGATTGGTGAGATAAATCCTGCTACCAATGTAATCACAATTGGGAAGAGAATCTTAGTCAACTGAGACACATTTTCAGACTTGTAAGTCATGCGGATGCGACGTTCTTTTTTAGTTGTAACCAATTTAATCGCAAAAGGTTGGATAATTGGAACTAAGGCCATGTATGAGTAAGCAGCTACCGTAATAGGACCAAGTAAGTTCGGCGCTAATTGGTTGGCAACGAAGATTGAGGTTGGTCCATCTGCGGCACCAATGATACCAATAGAGGCTGCTTCTTTAATATCAAATCCTGCAAGGACTGCAACAACGACTACAAAGAAGATACCGAATTGTGCTGCTGCACCAAAGAGCATCATAAATGGGTTTTGTAGGAGCGGTCCAAAGTCAATCATTGCTCCGATACCAATGAAAATAAGCAATGGGAACAATTCTGTCCCGATACCAAATTCAAACAATTCTTCAAATACCCCAGCTTGCTGAATACCGTTAACGGTCTGGTCTAAAACGCCTGAATTTGGGAAGTTTACTAAGATCGTTCCAAGTCCCATCGGAACAAGTAGGGTTGGTTCATACTCTTTTTTTATCCCTAGATACATCAAGAGAGCTCCAATAAGCATCATGATGACTTGAGGGAGGGTAATGGATGTTATTCCTTGAATTAAAATGTCCACAAAGTCACTTCCTTCTATAATATGATAGTAATAGTATTGGTCTTAGCCAATTGTAATCAAGCCGTCACCAGGGTTTACGACTTGGCCTGGTGTGACATGGATACCAGTAACAGTACCTGCAGAAGCTGCAACAATCTCATTTTCCATTTTCATGGCTTCAAGAATCATCAATGGTTGGTTTTCAGTAACAGTATCGCCAACATTAACGAGAATACGCAAGATCGTACCAGGCATTGGTGCAGAAAGCGCATCTGCTCCTGCTGCTGAAGATGGTGCTGCTGGGGCAGGGGCTGGTGTTTCTTCAACTACTGGAGTTGGTGCTGGGGCAGGTGCTGGAACACCACCGATTTCTTCCATTTCAACGAGGTATTCTTTACCATCAATAGAGATTTTAAATTTACGTAACATGTGTTAAGTCTCCTTTAGACATTAGTTTTAGTATAAATTGATTTGACAGTCAGTTGGCTGTCAGGATAATCGCCTGCAGCGATACTTGATGCAATCAGAGACACTGTTAATGCTTCTGGATTGCGTTGCATGATTCTCGTTACCTTAAATTGACTATCTGGATAGTCACCAGCCGCGATGGCTGTTGCAATGACACTGACCAATTCATAATCTTCTTTATCAGCTGGTATGAAGCCTGGAACAGGTTCCCAGCCATCAAGCTCATTAGGTACTGGTTCAGCAGTCTGTCTTACTTCTGGCTCACGAGATTTTCCAAATAAACGTTGAAAGAATCCCATAATTTCCTCCTCTCTGTTGTATAAATATAGAAAGTAAGTAACCGTTTTTTTATTGTGTTACCGTCTCAACGTTTCTAAGACTATTATATAATAAGCTGACTGTTAGTAGTTGATTTTTTTGTGTTTTTTTGCAACGCTTTCATCACGGTTATTAAAGTCCTTTAGTCCCTATTTTTAATTTTGAAAATGGTTTCTACAAATAAGACTATTACATAATAGAACAAGAGGTTATATAGTAGAAAATGAAAATATTTCTTCTGCTTGTCAAACATAATGCTCATAGCTGTGTTTTTTTTGTGTCTTTTATGAAAAAACATCTTTATATTTCAAACGCTTTCAATTATACTTATGTCATAAGGTCTAGCACACCTTCATATTTTATTCAAGTTCAATAGACCATATTGAATTTACAAAATTAACTAAAGGGGAGAATAACATATGTTATTGACTGTTTTGGCTTATGCTATGATTATCGTCTTCATGTATGTCGTGATGACGAAGAAAATGTCGCCATTTACGTCACTTGTATTAGTACCGCTTGTATTTGCAGCTGTGCTTATTATTACAGGTTCCGCAGACTTGGCTTCTGATGCTAAATTTGTTAGCTTCGTTGGTGAAGAAGGAAGTGTCAATGGTTTAACTGCCATTGGTGACATGGTACTCTAGGGGGTAAATACAACTGCAAAAACTGGTATCATGTTGCTTTTTGCCATCCTTTACTTCTCAATAGCGCGCGCTATGTCAGTTCTTGGTGTAGGTGCTGAAATTCTTGGTTACCTTGCTCCTGGTATGATCCTATCACTCCTCTATGTAACCCTTTGGGTAGCTCCTAGCATGGGACGTAAAGAACGTGCTCGTCTCGGTGTTGTGGAATTTACAGAAGCAGAATTGAAAGAATTAACTGATATTACTGATCCTGACACTCTTGCCATTCGTCGTCCTAAGAATTTCGTCTTCAATGCTATTTTGACCATCGTCCTTATCGGTTGGTTAGTTGCTGGTTCATTTATCGAAACCATTGAACTTGCACCACTTCTTCTCTTTGCGGTTGGTACAGTTATCGCTCTTATGGTTAACTACCCTGTTCTTAAAGACCAATCTAAACGTATCGGTGATAATGCTGGTGATGCTGTTCAAGTTGTTATCTTGGTATTTGCGGCTGGTATCTTTATGGGTCTTTTCCAAGGATCAGGTATGGCGACTGCTCTTGCTAACAGCTTTGCAACAATCATTCCTAAACAATTGGCTGGTTTCTGGGGACTTATTATTGCTCTTGTTTCTGCACCAGGTACCTTCTTCATCTCAAATGATGGTTTCTACTATGGTATCCTTCCTGTTATGGCAGAAGCTGGTGCTTCTTACGGTTTCACACCTGAAGCTATGGCTCTTGCATCACTTATGGGACAAGCGTTCCACTTGCTCAGCCCACTTGTAGCCTTCATTTACCTTCTCCTTCGCTTGACAGGACTTGATATGGGTGAATGGCAAAAAGAATCAGCTAAGTATGCTGCTGTAATCTTTATCATCTTTGTTGTAACAATCATTGCAACTGGACACATGCCATTGTATATACCACAGTAAGACTAATAAACTTGAATAATAAAAAATATGAAGTGACCTCTCAGAAAAAATGCTGAGAGGTTTGTTGTGGTTTCGTTAAAAAATGCTAACAACTTCTATCAAAATTAGGTATAATATTAGTGATACTTGAAAGGAAAATGTGAATTATGAATCCAATCATTGAAGCGGTTAAGGCTAACCTTGATCTTTCAAAAAATATTCCCCTTAAACAGGCCTTCTATGAGGCGCTTAGAAAGACCATTATTTTAAGTCAAATTCCAGCAGGAAGCCGTATAAATGAAAAAGAATTTTCAACAGAACTCAATATTAGTCGTACTCCGATTCGTCATGCCATCAGCTTGTTAATTGAGGAAAAATTAGTCGAACACACTCCTAAAAAAGGGATTGTTGCTAAAGGGATCAGCGCCAAAGATGCCGTTGAAATTTTTGACATTCGAAAAGCACTGGATACTCTTGCGACAACAAAAGCCATGTATAAAATGACTGAAGCTGACTTTGAAGAAATGAGAGCTGTTTTGACGGAGTGTGAAGGCATGATTTCCGATGACAAAAATATTGACAAAATCTTAGCTAACTTTAATCAATTCAATAATCTTATTTATGAGAAAAGCCAGAATGCTACGCCTACGTGAAATCGTGACAGAATTGCAGACTTACTTGGTTTATTTCCGTGAAATTTCGATTTCTTCCCTAGAACGTCGCACCAAGGCTTTAGAAGAACACTGGATTATCTATCGTGGCATGAAAAATCAAGACATTGAGCAAGTAACATTGATTACCCATGAGCATCTCAATCGTTCATTAGATTTTATTCTCAAGGAAATGGAAGCTATTTCTCATGCCTGATACACCATTTCAGTATTTTAGCAACTTAGCCACCAAGGCCCTCTTATACGAGGTTTCTCTAAGTCCTAAACCTGGTCTCGTTGACCGATTTGATGATGGGGCTCATAGGGATATGACCTTTTCAACCTTTATTGATAGCACGATGGCTTTGGCGCCGTTCTTTGAAAAATATATCAGCTTAGGCTATCAAATGGCTGATGAGCCACCACTTGCCCTCTTTAATGCTTTACGGGATTTAGGGATAAAGGCAGAGCAGGCGATGTTTGAAGCAACAGGTGGGATTAACACCCACAAAGGAGTCAATTTTTCTCTAGCAGTTCTCCTCGGAGCAACAGGTGCTTATTTGAAAAAACATCTTAAACTCTTAAAAAATCCAAAACGTTTTTCCGAAGATGACACTAAAGTGATTTGTCAAATCAGTTCGTCTCTTTGTTGCCATCTCATTGAAACGGATTTAAGCCATTTGAGCGAGAAAAAAGAATTAACCTACGGTGAAAAACTGTATCTCGATTACGGTATCAAGGGACCACGCGGCGAAGCAAGTGAGGGCTTTCCAACGCTAACTGAAAAAGCTCTGCCATTTTTCCGAAAAAAACTAGAACGAAGTGATAAGGAATTAGCGCAACTCCAACTGCTTCTTTATCTCATGACCTTTGTGGAAGATGGCAACATCATCCATCGTGGGGGGATTGAAGCTTGGCGGCAAGTCAAAGTAGAGTGTCAAAAAATGTACGGAGCCTATCTGACAAAATCTGAATTAGTACACCAACTAAGTATATACAATGATATTTTGATTTCGCGTAATTTAAGTCCCGGTGGAACAGCTGATTTATTAGCTTTAACTTTTTATTTTGCTATGTTAGAAGGCATTCTTTGAATAAAAAAATCCCTCCAGAGTAGCATTCTGGAGGGATTTTTAAGATTAAATATTCAGACTCCTAAGATCTTTAATAATCGTTCATTTTACTTTGTTTAACTATAGTTGTTTGATACAACATAAGTCAGAAAATATTATGATATTACATGTTCCTGATTCGTTGGCGTCCTAATTTTATTTCATTCTACTATAAATCAAAAATGATAAATAGTAGAATTGAGGTTATCATTTTATTTTTTAGCTCTTCATTATCATAAATAGTAATAAATAAAGTTGAGATATCATTATAACAATCAAAATAGCATCTAAGGAATCAAAGTTTTTTCTCAAAAGAAGCATAGAAACACAAAACATGATTATTATAAAACATTGGGCTATACTTATTATTTTTAACATATTATCCCTTACCTGTAACTAAAGCATAGTATCTATTTTCAAATCCGAGCATAACTGTCGCACCTAGTGCACCAAATGCTACTATCATTGCTCCTCATGAATACTAAACGATTTCATTCATAGAATTCCAATCAATTAATCGGCTTTCCCAACATCAAGACCAGAATTGTTATTGGTTGCTCTCTCAAAATAACCTCTTTTCTTTCTGTTCTTTTTATATGGAAATAATATCATATAAAAATGAAAGCATCAACAATTTTATGTATTTCATTATATATTTTTTTATATTATAGTTTTTAGAGAATGTCAATTTTGTTTGAAAGAGTAAAATATAAAAGGAAAAACAATCATTTTTATCGCTTGATGAAGAGTCTTATCTTACTTGGATTCATGCGATCATTTTATTCTATTCCCATGATGAAAAGGATAAGGCTATCTCTTTACTGGAAAAAACAATATCCTTAGTGAGTGAAAAACATTCTGTTTATCTAAAAATTCTTAATACTCTAGCTAACTTTTATTCCCTAGTTGGTCGAGATGAAGACTATGAAAGAAACTATCAAAGACTCATTGAACTATATAGCGAGAAAGGCTTTGACTCTCAAGAATTTCTTTTTGGCTATATCAGAACAAGGTATAATTACGCTCATCATTTACTTGCCAAAGACAAGGCATTAGAAGCTATACAAATTGCAATGGAAACCATTGAAGTCTGTAAAGAGTATCAGACGAGTTACCAATTAGCTCCTCTGTTAATTATAGTTGGCAATGGTAGTAAAGAATTTTTAGATAGCGATAAAGTAATGGAGTATTACTCAGAAGCGCGTGATTTATCTAAAATCTATGGTAATAAATTGATGTCTCTTCAAATTGAAAAATATATGAATGATTTATTAAAGTAAAACTTTAAAATACTTTTTATCTAAAAATTATTCTTAAAAGACTGAAAACTCCAGATTGAACCTCTGGAGTTTTGGCTATCTTAAAAGAATGTCAGCAGAGCTTTTACTAAAAGTGGCATGATAACGACTGTGTAGAGAATGCGACTAATTTGAATGCCTGCGATCTTAGGCATGTCACCACCTAGGTCTCCTGCCATCAAGGTTAAATCTGTTGCTCCTGCTGGTGATGAGGCAAATAGGGCTGACTGTAAATCGAGGATACCAGTACGCGCCATCCAGAATCCGAATGCGACATTGATGAGTAAATAGCTGGCTAACAAAAGGATGACAGGTACAATCAGGTGCAACATTTGTCTCAAACTGTCTTGAGTAAAGCTGGTTCCGATAATAGAGCCTGCAAAAATTTGTGCGGTGTAACGTATGCCACTTGTTAACTGAACGGTATTGAACTTTATTTTCAGAGTGGAAGAAAAAATGAGTGCAAAAATCAAGGCACCAACAGGGATGTCTAGCCATAAGCCAATAAAACCACCGATGGTCGCTACTGCTAAAATGAACAGATTGTTCATCCATTGCTGCTTAGCAGGTAATTTAAGGCTGGCTTTTTTGAGGCTACTTTTAGGTGTTTCAGAGGTTTTGGGAATGCCTGCGAAGCGTTTGACCCAAAAAGAAATCCAAAGGGGTAAAATAAGTAAAATTCCCATCAGTCGAGCGGTTTGTATCGTTGCAACAATATCAGACTGGGCTCCCATATCGACTGCCATTAGAGATACATCCATGATACCACCAGGTAAGCAACTTAAAAAGGCAGTGACTGGGGTCATGTCGAAGAAAGTCATAAAAATAATCCCCATGATGACCATGTTAATAGTGAAAATCCCCATCAAAATAGCAATGACTTTACCCAATTTAGGGAGGTTAGACAAATCTTCTTTTTTGATATTTTGACCAATATAGGCACCGCTCACAATCTGAGCAAAAATTTTCATAGCCTTGGTCGTTTCCATACTACCTGTGGCGATTGAAACGATGGCTACAGCAATCATGCTCCCAATCATAAATGGAGCAGGGAACTTCAATTTTTTAGCCACAAAGCCGCCCAAAGTTCCTACTAAAACAGTTATCAGAAGCGCCTGCATGTTTCTCTCCTTGGTTAAAAGTCAATGTTATTATAGCACACTTTCAAGATAAATAGCGGAGCTTTTTAGCCTAAAAACCAGCGAAAAGACATGAGAAACGCTCGAAAATTGATATAATAGTTTAAAAAGGAGAAAGGTGAGTTATGTCTGAGTACACCGTTTCAAAAATTTTCCCATTTGATAAAAAAGCGCACCTAAAAATTGACACTCTACTTCATGAAGAAGGGATCCGTCGCGATGCGCATCTTGACTATACGTGTGCTATTTATGACGGCGACCGAGTGATTGCTACGGGTTCTACTTTTGGCAATACGCTACGTTGCCTTGCGGTTTCAAAAGATTATCAGGGTGAGGGCTTGATGAATCTCCTTATCAGCCATTTGGTTGATTATCAATTTGAGCAAGGAAATACGCATCTTTTTCTCTACACTAAGACCTGCACAGCTAGATTTTTTGCTGATTTAGGTTTTAATGAAATTGCACGTATTGATAGGCTTATCAGCTTTATGGAAAATAAAAAAACTGGATTTCAAGACTATCTCAAGCGGTTGGAACGCTCGCAAAAAAATCCAGCTAAGGTTGCTGCTATCGTCATGAATGCCAATCCGTTTACCCTAGGTCATCAGTATCTCGTTGAAAAAGCATGCGCAGAAAATGACTTAGTTCATCTATTTATGGTAAGTGAGGATGCCAGTTTAGTCCCTTTTAAAATTAGGAAAGATTTGATTAAAAAAGGGACAGCTCATCTGGATAATATCGTTTATCATGACAGTGATGCCTATATCATTAGTCAGTCGACCTTTCCTGCTTATTTCCAAAAGGATGAGACGGCAGTGATTGAAAGTCAAGCAAGACTGGATTTAGCAATTTTTACAAAGATTGCTAAAGAATTAGGCATTACGAGACGTTATGTTGGTGAAGAACCGACAAGCTTGGTCACTAATCTTTATAATCAAGTCATGATTAAAAAACTCCCAGAGCAAGGAATTGACTGCGTCGTGGTCAAGCGTAAAGAATTTTCAGAGAACCAGCCAATCTCTGCTTCGACAACACGACAGGCGATTAAAGATGGGAATTGGGAATTGTTAGAAAAACTCTTGCCGCAAACCAGTTTGGACTACTTTAAGTCTCAAGAAGCACAGCCAATTATTGAAAAGATTAAGCAAGAAGAGAATGTTATCCATTATTAAACCAAAAAGACAGTAAGTGACTAATTAGACTTACTGTCTTTTTTCTTATCTAAAATAGGAAATCATATGTCCGTCAATTAAGGGCTTCATGAGCAACAATAAGATCTTGTACCAATAAGATATGTTCTCCATCTCCGACACAACGAACAAATCCGATTAATTGACCATTATCAAAGGCCCCTAACATCCATAGAGAATGTTCAAAAGCACGCGCTAACTTCTCATCATCAGAAAGGTAACTCGTCCAGTTTGCCTCTTTGTAAAGCCCTTTGACAGTTTCTAATTTATCTACACCGAAAGTCTTAAAGGTAATCATAACTCTCCCCTTCAATGGTTGTTTCTTACTGTCATTCTACCACAAAAAGGAGGAACTGCAAGTATAAACAAAAAAGAAGCCATTACGACTTCTTTATTATTAATCTTAATTAGATAACACCTTGTGCTGACATTGCTTCTGCGACTTTTAGGAATCCTGCGATGTTGGCACCTACAACCAAGTTGCCTGGAGCGTCGAATTCTTCTGCTGCTGCTGCTGCATTTTCATAAATGTCTTTCATGATGTTATAAAGTTTGGCATCCACTTCTTCGAATGACCAAGCAGTACGTCCACTGTTTTGAGCCATTTCAAGAGCTGATACGGCAACACCACCAGCGTTTGCAGCTTTCGCTGGACCAAATGATACGCCTGCCGCGTGGAAGACATCAATCGCTTCAAGGGTTGATGGCATGTTAGCACCTTCTGCAACTGCGATAACACCATTGCGTACCAAAGCGCGTGCGTCAGCGTCATTTAGTTCGTTTTGAGTTGCACATGGGAATGCAAGGTCAGCTTTAACTGTCCAAATATTATTATCAGATGACGATGGTGTGAAATGAGCGTTTGGATGGTGTTCAATGTATTGAACGATACGAGCACGCTCTACTTCTTTAAGTTGTTTCAATGTTTCAACGTTAATACCATTTTCATCGTAAATGTAACCAGATGAGTCAGAACAAGCTACTACTTTAGCGCCGAGCTCATGCAATTTTTGGATTGCGTAGATAGCCACGTTACCAGAACCTGAGACGATGGCTGTTTTACCAGCAAAGTCTTCGCCACGCGCTTTAAGCATTTGTTCAGCAAAGTAAACCACTCCGTAACCAGTTGCTTCTGTACGAGCCAATGACCCACCGTAAGTTAACCCTTTACCAGTCAAGACCCCATTTTCGTAACCGTTGAGGCGTTTGTATTGACCAAACATGTAACCAATTTCACGTCCACCAACACCGATATCTCCAGCAGGAACGTCCACATCTGGACCAATGTATTTTTGAAGTTCAGTCATGAAGCTTTGTGTAAAGCGCATCACTTCAAGGTCTGATTTTCCTTTAGGATCAAAGTTTGAACCACCTTTACCACCGCCGATTGGTTGACCAGTCAATGAGTTCTTAAAAATTTGCTCGAAACCAAGGAATTTAATGATGGATTGGTTTACAGATGGGTGGAAACGAAGTCCGCCTTTGTAAGGTCCGATTGCTGATGAGAACTGCACACGGAAACCGCGGTTAACTTGAACTTGACCTTTGTCATCAACCCATGGCACACGGAAAGAAACGATGCGCTCTGGTTCAACTAATCGTTCCAAGATGTTTTCGTCGATATATTTAGGGTATTTATCAAAAACTGGCACCAATGAATCAAAGACTTCTTCAACAGCTTGTAGGAATTCAGCTTCATGTCCATTTTGTGCTTTTACTTTTTCAAAAACGCTAGCAACGTATTCTTGACCTCTTGTCATAATTTGCCTCCATTATCTAAATAATACGAAATCTCACGCTTTTCAAAGCCTATTGCCTCACGTTTTATAGCAATAAACGAGGTGAGAAAAAATAACTACAGTAAATAGTATAAATTTTCAGAATATTTTTGTCAAGTATTTTTGAAAATTTAGCGGAAAAAATCAAAAAGTATGTCAGATTTTCTGACATACCTATGCAAATTATAGACGGATTACTTCGACTTTGTAACCATCTGGATCGGTAATGAAGTAATACTGAACATCTTTACCTGGTAATCCTTTAAGCTCTGTGACGTCGTAGCCAGCAGCTTTGTGGGCTGCATGTGACGCTTCAAGGTCTTCGACACCAACAGCCAAGTGACCATAACCGTTGCCAAGATCATAACCTGGGTGGTCATAGTTGTAAGTCAATTCAAGCTCAAATTCTTCACCTTCTGTTTGCATGTAAACGATGGTAAACTTGTGTTCTGGGAAATCCATGCGACGTGCTTCAAAGAATGGGAAAGCTGTCGAATAGAATTTTAGGGACTCTTCAAGATTTTTAACACGGATACAAGTGTGTAATAATTTCATATTGTTCTCCTTTTTTATGATACCATTATTGTAAATGATTGCCATTTTTTTGACAAGTTTTTAGCATTCACTTATAATGGAGAAAACTTATCAAGGAGTTCGTATGAAAACACTTCCCTTATTACTTGGTGGTATTAGTCTTATGTTAGGACTTTACCTGTTTAACCATCCATTTGCGGCTGTTGGCACAATCGCTTCGGTGATTGCCTTTGTTATTTTTGTAACTGGGCTTAATCAGTTGCGGCTTTATTTTTATTTACCAGAAATGCATCGTTCGCTTCGTTTACTCGTAAAAGCTAGCCTTTCTACACTTGTTGGATTTTTATTGATGACCAGCTCTGCCTTTTTCCGAAGCAGCTTGGTACTTTCTATTGTCGCCTTTTGGCTTTTGGTGATTGGTATCTCACGATTGCTTGTGCAACCTGCCTTTCCTCAGTCTCCTGTTAAGAAACAGCACACTTGGGGTATTCTTGCTGTCGGCTTGCTACTCTTTATAGCGCCAGTGTTTTCAGCGGTTTTTATCGGTAAATTCTTTTCTTTGATTTTTATCATGATTGGTGTTTCGACCATGTTATTGGGTAAACGATTCTAAGTGATAAGAATTATATCATCATGTTCTCGCCAAAGTATCTTTTGTGGCGAGAATTTTTGTTGTTATTGGATTAAACGGTCGATTTCCTTTGCCAAGAGTAGGCTACTAGGAGTACTGTTAACCTCTTTAGCATATTCTGGTAAATTAGGCCAATTAGCTGTAATCAGATTTTGGAAAGCATCTAAGACTGTTTTTAGCTTCCTATTTTTAACGTATATTCCTACTTGGAAATAATCAGCTCGCTTGGCAAAGTCATATTGGTCGAAATCCATTGGGATAATGAGTGAGGGGATGGCGTTAGCAATAGCTTTATAAAAAATACCTGCTGCCCCATGGTGAACCACATAGTCTATATTGGGCAGATAAGTGTCGTAAGGGATAAAAGAGCACGTATAGAGGTTTCCGTCAAGGATGGGCTTTTTCCCGACGGTTCCTTCTGTAAAAATAACTAAGAAATTTGGGTACTGTGTTGCAATAGCCTTTGCCATATTTCGAAAATAGTCTTTGGACCATTTAACAAGAGTCCCTGAGGTCACTAAAATGACTTTCTTATAATCTGAAAAAGTTACTATATTTCCAATGGAATGGTAAGTATGCTCAGGTATTATTAAGGGGTAGCCAATAAATTTGAGATGTTTTGGTAAATCAGTTCGAAATTCTAGTGACTTTATCCCATAGGCTACAATGGATTCTTTGGAATAAAAATATTCTAAGAGGGGCTGTTTTTGATTCACATGCCAAAGGTGAAAATCTTTAGGCAAATACGGTTTGCATCCCAAAAATATGAGGTCTTTGCCCCATTTTAGACCTTGATTTGCCAGTTTATTAATGACTTTATTTTCAAAATAAGGCATTCTGAGAAAGGTTGGCGTGTCATCGTAACCTTGACTGACAAATGGGATAGGAAAGGCTGAAATGAGAGGGATACCCGTTTTATCTGAAAGGTACTGAGCTGTAAATAGCATCATATCTGCAATAATGAGGTCTGCCTCTATTCGCTCAATCAATTCAAAGGTAATATTTGTCACCATTTTAGCCACTTGCTGAAAGGTTTTAAACGCCGATAATAAGGTTAATTGGCTGCTGGAATAGGCTAATGTGTTGATGTCTTCATCATCATAGTGCATTGATAACGGTTGAAATTGGAATCCCTTGGAAATCACTTCTTGGCGACGACTAGAAGTGGTGTAAATGGTAAAGGTGTAATCCTGTTCTAATGGCGTCAATAAATCCATTAAGGGTAAAAAATGACCTGCCATGGGGATTACAATTACCGCTACTGCTTTCTTGTTCATTGGCATTCCCCAATCATAGTTGCATCAGCAAGATATTTGTTGTCAAACCAGCAGCCGTTCCAACTAAAATGATTTTATCCCCTGTTGCTACTAATCCTTTATCTAGTGCATAGGCAAAGGCAAAGGGAACAGAGGCTGAAACCATGTTACCGTAGTCTGAGACGATATTGATGTATTGATGTTTTTTTACCCCTAACTTCTCCATGACTAAAGGCAGAGCTTTACTAGCTTGGTGCGGAATAAAGAACTGAACATCGCTGGTGTAAAGTTGATTACTAGCTAAGAATTCCTGAACCATTTGAGGAACCTTCTTAACGCTAAGACCTAAAATCCGACGACCTTTCATATCGAACATAAAGTCTTCTTTGGTTTCCTCCGAATAAGTACTTGGGTGTACGGCAGATAGTCCCGCACGAATTTCAGTATCGTGCGCTCCTTCAGACCAGGTGCATTGCTTGGCGTCAATGATGCCGATTTCTTTTTCTGTCTGGTGACCAAAAATAAAAGCTGCTGCGCCATCGCTGAACAATTCAAAACTTTCTTTTTGTTTGGGATTAAGTGCCAATGACCCTACCTCGCTAGACACAATAAGCACATTTTGATAGCGCCCCGCTGAGATGAGGTAAGACATGGTATCTAGAGCGGTGATAAAACTGGTACAGGTGGTATTGATATCCATAGCTGGAATGGCTGTACCTTTGGCAATTTTCTCATGAATCAAAGCTGCTGTGCAAGGAATCAGCTGAACATCAACGGCACTAGCTGAGACGATACAGTCAATATCAGAGATTGTTAGATTAGCCCTTGTGAGGGCTTTTTCAATCGCTTCAACGGCTAAACTTAATTGATTTTCGGCACCAGAAATACGATAACGGGTCTGGTCACCAAAGTGAATTGTCTTTTGGGGTAAAGCTGTTCCGTAACCTTTAATCATTAATTTTCTCATAGTAATCTCCTAAATGTTGTTCCGAGATTGGCATTTTTTGACAAATACGCTTTAATTTTTGATCCTTTTGCAATTGGTAAGGCGTAAAGGTAAGGGTGACTGGCTTGATGTGGTAGGTTTTGAAAAGGTTTTGAAATTCAGAGATAATCTCTGCTTGCTGCTTTTCGGTAAGCTCATTAGTCGCAATTTCAAGGACTTGTTTTGACAGTTGAGAAACCTGATATTCTCTGACGCCATCAATAAATAGTAGGCAACGTCTGATAAAGTCTGGATAAATGCTGATTGTCTCATCTTGCTCGGTTTCAAAGTAAAAAATATCATCCGAACGCCCCTCGATTTTTTCAATAACTTGTAACACAGAACCACAAGGACATTCTTCCTGACTATCCACTAGAATATCATTGAGACGGTAGCGTAAAAAAGGCTGAGATTTGCGTTTGAAATCCGTAATAATGGGATAAAACCGCTTGTCGTCAATGTATTCTTTCTCAAAACGGATGCCATCTTCATTCAGGTGAATTCTCCCCTGATCACAAGTATAGCCCAAAAATCCTTCTGTCGCTTGGTAAATCTGATGAATGATATCCTGCTTAAAAACAGAAGCAATATAATCGCGGTCTTTAACTTCTAATACTTCAGCAACTGAAATGATTTTTTGAGGAGCAATGGTCAAGTCACCAGTTTCTTGAAAGCTCGCTAGTTGGCATAAAACAGAGGCTGGAGCCACCAAAATACTGGGTTGTAACTGATTTAAGCTATCTAGGTGTGATGTTATTGCTTGGCTCATGTCATAATAATGAAGAGTTAAAAAGGGAGAATTGACTTGCTCGTACAGGTTATTGTTAGCCCTTAAAAAGAAGGCGAGCTGATGACCTAGAAGAGGTTTTCGAGGGAGAAGTTTGGCTAAAATTGTTCCCGCCCAAGTCGCCTGTTCTTCTGGACTAGTCAGAAAAATCCCTCGATGACCAGATGTGCCAGAGGAAAGTCCGACAGAAATGGAATTAATAGTTGGTGAAAAGTGACGACTTCGTTCACTGTCAATTGCCAGATTAAACGCGTCAGCCTTTTTAATCCCAACAGTATTTAAAGCATCAAAATGAGCCATCATAAAGGATTTATCCATTGAGACTTGAGTGAGATCAATCCCCTGTTTAAAAAATGGCGAAAAGCGTTCAACATAGGTAAGGTGTTTTTTAATGTATCGCTCTTGGTAAGCTAAAAGAGCTTCTCTCGTCTGAAAGCGCCTGTATCTAGTCGTCATAAAGGCTGATAGATAGGCTAACCATTTCATCTTAATACCCTCTCAATTCTCTCTTTTTGGTCATGACTGACGATAATCTTAATACCATCTTGTTGTAGGTGTTCTAAAACTTGGATACTCCTTTGGTATTGTTTGATGTTATTTTGGAGCAATCGTGGGATTAGTCGCATTCTCTTTGTCAGCGGAATTAAAGGAACGCCCCAGGCAACATCTGCTGCTAAAAAGAGGCGTTTTTCTGGAAAGAAAAGACAACATTGCCCATCTGAATGACCGGATAATTCTGTCATTAGGATACTTTGGTCTCCGAAGAAATCATAGCTTGGAAGATGGGGGAAATCCCTGTTATCCTGATAAGTTTCAATCGTTATCACACGCTTTTCAAAATCAAGTGGCAAAAACTCCTTAAAAATCAGAGAACTAAAGCGATTAGCACGGTATTCTTGCAAACAGGTCTTTGTTAAAATAATGTTAGCTTTTGGAAATGCTTTAACTTGACCGATATGGTCTGGGTGTAAATGAGATAAGATGAGGTAGCGGATAGCGTCAGGACTAATTCCTCTCTTTTTGAGTTGTTCACTAATGCTATCAGCTGGGGTCATCACGATAGGATTTGGGAGACGATACAGAGCATATTTCCATGTTTTAGCCATGATTTCTGGCGCGTAGCCTGTGTCATATAGGATGTAGCCATGTTCACGGTGTTTAATGAGAAAGACACCAGCTGGAAAATGTAAGCTTCCCTTTGGAACTCCCTTAAATAGGTTTTTCTTATTATTAATACAATAACCACAGGCAAAGTACTCAATGCTTTCGATGGTAGTCGACATATTTTTGCACTCCTTCTTCAATGGTTAATTTTGGGTGATATCCCAGTTCACGTTTGATTTTAGCGATAGATAAGGTCTGACTATAAGTCAGTAAATAGAAGGTATATCGTGTTAGCGGCGGCTCTTTTTTAAAACGGCATTTAAGAAAAATACTTTCGATAAGTGAGACGAGAACTTCTAATGGTTTTGCTGGAAGTTTGCGATAATGAGGACGATTTCCAGAGGCTTTAAAGAATAAATCTAGCAAGTCTTTAAATGGCATGGGTTCGTCGTTGGTCAGATTATAAATTTGCCCGAGCGCCTTATCGTGTTCAAGACATAGTCGGATAGCGTAAGCAACGTTCTCAACACAGGTCATATCAACTAATTGCTGCCCGCCATTGAGAAGTGGGATACCTATGGTATCATTGGTCCGTAACAGTCTTGGTACAATGCTGACGTCTCCGACGCCAAATAACCCACGAGGGCGTAAGATGACATATGGCACAGTAGATTGGGTTACGAGATGTTCGGCCATTAGCTTACTTTTGATGTAGTAGTTGAGATTGTTTTCAAGAGGCGCTCCGTCTTCTGTCACGTTAAACTGATGGCTAGCTTTGGCATAGATACTGGGAGATGAGATGTGAACAAGGCGTTTAATCTCAAACTCATCGCAAACTGTTAGAATGTTTTGCGTTCCAAGAACATTGCTCTCATAAAACTGTTGCCATGGTCCCCAAACATCAGATAGGGCACCCGCATGCACAATCATCTCAACACCTTGCGCTGCTTTTCGGACATTTTCAAGATTTGCTAAGTCCCCTTTCACAAAGGTCACCTGAGGGCTTACCAGAGAACGACCGATAGTCTCGTTGCGACCAAATGCAACAAGCTGATATCCTGCACTCACTAATTCTTCAATGATATATTTTCCTAAAAAACCTGTCGCTCCAGTAACCAAGACTTTCATTCAATCACCACCTTATACAATGTTGTTAACGTTTAAATTGAGCATGTTTTTATAAAATTCTCCCACAACTCACTACTTGTTCAGAGTGCTATTAATCAAGGGAAATTTGCATGTGCATAATGAAATCGCTCCCTTTATTTGTAACATTATAACACGATATTTTCTTTTTTGGAAAATTAAACATGATACTCAGGCAAGAAAAAACCAAGCAAGAAAATGCTTGGCTTTAATTTATAGCATATAAAAAACGATGGCAATGTATTGTAATGCAGAAGCTAGTAAGATAAAAAGGTGCCAAATCATGTGAAAATATGGCTTTTTCTTGGCATAAAAGAAAGCTCCTACGGTATAAGATAAACCACCAGATAACATGAGGCTCCAAAAAACAGGGCCTGTTTGTCTGAGGATTGCTGGTAGGATAAAGACAGCAAGCCATCCCATGATGAGATATAAGGTCAGACTGAATTTTTCGTTGATTGATTTCGCAAAAATCTTATACAAAATCCCGAAAAGTGTTGTTCCCCATTGAAGGATAATAATAAGATATCCCAACCAGCCATTTAATAGTGAAAGAGCGATGGGGGTATAAGAACCAGCAATGGCAATGTAAATCATGCTGTGGTCAATGATACGCAGGACATATTTGTGCGTTGAACCATATGACATAGAATGGTAAATGGCAGACGATAAGAACATGAGAAATAAACTAATCACAAAAATAGACATTCCTACCGCTGCTCTCATATGGTAAGCATTATAGGCATGCGTTGCGGTGACAGGTAGAAGAAAGAGCATGGCCAAGGCACCAACAGCGTGGGTGACACTATTAGCCACTTCTTCTCCAAATGACAGTTGTTTACTGAGTTTTAGCGTTTTTGCCATAGGTTTCTTCCTCCAGTTTTAGGGTTAATAGCCGAGCGTTATAGTAGAGTTTGAGTGCCTCGCAGGCTGTTGCAATGAGCTCCGGAACCTCTTTTTCACTACCGTTCATATAAGAAGCAAAGTCATCATATAACTCTTGAGATGAATAGCTTTGCTGAAGAAGGTTCAATGCTTGCGCAATCTCTTGAATAGAAAAAACATGCTTTAAAAAGGTGATGGCAATCAAACGCGCAAATTGTTTTTTCTCATATTTCTTTTTGGTGGGTTTGTCCACGTATCCGTGTTTGACATAGTTATTGACCATAGAAGCAGTCAATCCTTTATCGTCAGGATTGGTTTTTATCTGTGCCAAATCGTTAACCATTAATAATACTTGGTCTAAGTAGAGCGCAATGTCTGGAAGCTCACTCCAATATGGAATTTGTTTCATTGATTATCCTATCTAGTTTTTATAACCAGATTATAGCGTTTCTTTAAAATTATAGCAAGAAAAAAGATTAAAAGGCATAAACTTATAAGAAGTTCATACCTTTTAATCCAGTACATTTGAGTGTTATTGACTTACTGTTTGCCATTTTTATTAGAAGCATAATAGCTAGTGGCTAGACCGATGACAATGAAACCTAGTCCTATCCAAATAAAGCTCCATAGGGAAATACTAGACGTCCAAAGGGTCATGCTCAAGGTTCCCAAAGGCATGAGCAAAATGGCTACAGTATAAATGGTTGAAATCACACGCCCCATGTATCTTTTATCGACACGGCTTTGCACTTGACTGAAAAAATGGATGTTAAAGATGGCCATGCTGGCTTCTGATAGCAAATTCCCTGCATAAGAAACGTAAACAGGTAAGCCGATGATCGCTGCAAGCCCGATAATGACAATCCCTAGTCCACTTAAGATTAGAAAGAGGAGCATGGCACTCATATGGTTAGCTACCTGACGTGCTAAAAAGGCTCCAATCAATGCTCCTACAGCTGCCATTGTCAGTAAGGTGGCGTAGGCAGTATCTTGGTGCAATAATCGACCACTGAAAGGCAAGAGATAGGCTAACATAGCAGCAAAAATATTGACCAGAGAGGCGATAATAAGAAGAAAGAAAATATCACGCTTGTTGCGGATATAGGTAAAACCTTCCCAAATATCGCTCAAAATCCCTTTGAAATCAATGTCAGTAGCTCTGCTATTTTCCTCCAAAGCCTCAGGCTGACGAATGAGATAAAGGGCTAGAAAGGACAGCAAGAAGGTTAGGCTATCAATGACAAGAGTCATACGGATCCCGACGAGCTGCAAAATCCAGTAAGCTAGCAAAGGGGCAGAGACCTTAATGATCTGAACGACGGTTTCTAAGTCAGAGTTATAACGCACCAGATCATCTTTGCCAACAACCTCAGGAACATAGGCTTTATAAGAGGGACTAGAAAAGGCTGATGAAATGGCTAGAGCCATGTTTACGCCAATCAGGCCATAAATCATCATGGTCTGACTAGGGAAAAAAGCCACAAGCAAACAGACAAGCGCTCCTATTCCATCCGTCCAGAGAAGAATTTTTCGTCTGGTAAAGCGGTCGGAAATGGCGCCACCAAAAGGATTGAGTAGTATGGAAATGACTAATTCGGCGATGTTGATTTTTTCTAAGGCATAGAAAAATCTGGTCACAGATAAATCTGACTCCCCACGCTCAAAGCGGGATAATTGTGAAACCGATAAATCGTCTCCAGCAACTTGCGAGAGTTTCATGTGCCTGTCTAGACGAAATTCTCTGAAAATGTCTCCGTAATATTTCATCTTACTCTCCCTTTTACGATACTGCCCCTACTCCACCTGCTCGCTCAGGTTTTCCCATTCTTCCATGAGGGTGAATTGTTCTTCTTGGATGGCGTCTAATTCTTTTTGGAGGTCGGCGAGTTGTCCGATATCATTGGTCGCAAGCATGGCTTCATTGATTTCAGATTCTCGTTGTTCAATGGTTTCGAGGCGTTCTTCAATTTCAGCGATGCGTCTTGTGAGTTTGCGGAGTTCTTTTTGGTTGGCTTTTTGGGATTGATAATCGCTAGCGCCAGCTGATGGGGTGTCTGTTTTGACAATGGTTTCTTCTGACGCCAGTCTCGCTAGTTCTTCCTGCTCTGCTTTTTTCTCCAAATAATAATCGTAATCGCCTAGGTAGAGAGTTGAACCTTCTTCTGAAATTTCAAGGACCTTGCTGGCGATACGGTTGATGAAATAGCGGTCGTGGCTGACAAAGAGGAGGGTTCCGTCAAAGTCAATGAGGGCATTTTCCAGAACTTCCTTGCTGTCGATGTCGAGGTGGTTAGTCGGCTCATCAAGAATGAGGAAGTTATTGTTCTGCATGGAGAGTTTTGCCAACAGCAAGCGAGCTTTTTCACCACCTGAAAGCATGCTGACGGCTTTTTTGACATCATCGCCAGAGAAAAGGAAGGCACCTAGACGGTTTCTAATATCCAGTTCTGGTGTAGTTGGAAAATCATTCCAGAGTTCGTCAAGAACGGTATTTGTTGGCGTTAAGGCAGACTGGGTCTGGTCATAATAACCTGTCTCAACATTAGCTCCGTAGACAGCCTCTCCCTTGATAAATGGGAGTTTGCCGATAACTGACTTGATAAAGGTTGTTTTTCCGATACCGTTTGGACCAACGACAGCGATAGCATCCATTTTTTTGACGTCAAGTGAAATCGGCTCAGCTAAAATCTCTCCGTCATAGCCGATGGCTGTATCAGTCACAGTCAAGACGACATTTCCTGAAACCTTGTCCGAATGGAAGGTCATGTTAGCTGATTTTTGACTGGTAGACGGCTTGTCTAAGCGTGTCATTTTTTCAAGCTGTTTGCGTCGGGCTTGGGCACGTTTAGTGGTTGAGGCACGGACGATATTACGCTGAACAAAATCCTCAAGTTTTGCGATTTCTTTGGCTTGTTTTTCGTAATTTTTTTCTTCGGTCGCCAGTTTTTCCGCCTTCAAGTCCATAAAAGTCGAATAGTTACCAACGTACCTGTCCAAACTATGTGGGTTGAGGTCATAGGTGATCGTGGCAACTTTGTCCAAGAAATAACGGTCGTGACTGACGATGATGAGGGCTCCCTGATAATTGACCAGATAATTTTCCAACCATGCAATAGTGTCGATGTCTAAGTGGTTGGTCGGTTCGTCCAGAACGAGTAATTCTGGCTTTTCAAGTAGCATTTTAGCGAGGGCAAGGCGCGTGTTTTGACCACCAGATAGCTCTGAAATGGTCATGTGCCACATGCTCTCATCAAACTTAAAGCCGTTTAAAATCGCTCGGATGTCACTTTCATAGGTAAAACCACCACGCTGACGAAAATCCTCAGATAACTTATCGTAATCTATCATCAGTTTATCAAGGTCTGAACCGACAACCTCTGCCATTTGTTCTTCCATACGACGAAGACGTTTTTCATCTTGCCTAAGGTCGTCAAAAACGTGTAGCATTTCATCATAGATGGTATTTTCTGATACAAAGCGACTGTCTTGGGCAAGGTAAGATAAACTCAAGTCACGTTTGGTATTGATGTCACCAGACGTTGGCGTTTCTTCACCGACTAAGATTTTCAGTAGTGTCGATTTCCCAGCTCCATTTCGTCCAACAAGGGCAATGCGATCACGCTCGTCAACTTGAATGTTAATATTATTAAAGAGAACGTCTCCCGAGAAGGAACGTTCTAACTTGTTTCCACTTAAAATAATCATGCTTTTAGTTTACCAAAAAAGCGAGGAAAAATCATGTGTTATCAAGGAAAAAAGGCATTAAAAAACAAGTCCAGACTAGAGAGTCAGACTTGTTTACAGTGTTACTGTTTATGAGCGAGCCAGTCACTTTTCAAAAGACCGTAGCAAGTATAATCAAAAATCCTACCTTTTACTTTCATAGCTTGCCTAAAGGTGCCTTCGTAGCGCATGCCTGCTTTCTCAATCACATGACCAGATGCAAGATTTTCAGCTAGAAAACCTGCAACAATACGATTAAAACCAACTTCTCCAAAGAGAAAATCAATCACCTCACGTAAAACCTCTGTCATCAGTCCCTGATTCCAGTACTGTTTGCTCAGAATATAACCAATTTCTGCCTCGTCGACGTTTGGTCTAATGGCTACAACACTGATATCACCAATCACTTCATCAGGAGATCCCTTGAGCGTAATCGCCCACCGAAAGACTTGATTGTCTTGATAATCCTTGACACGTTCTGCCAAAAATTCCTCTGTTATTGCCACAGATTTGTGAGCTTCCCAAGGGACGTATTGCGTGTTTTCGACATCAGAGGCCCAGTTTTGAAACATGGCTGTCGCATCTTCTAGTCGCCACTGTCTCAATATGAGACGGTCGGTTTCAATTGTCTTAGTACCAATGGGGTTCATAAGGATTCCTCCAAGAAATTTTAGTCTATTTTACCATATAAATACTGTTTTTTTAATAAACACATATTAACAAAATGTGGTTTTAAATTATCATTTTCAAGCTTTTTGTATTGTTTACTCCCTCTTCCTATGTTACAATAATCTAGTAAGTTTACTTACACAGAGTAGATGATTCGCGTTAAGTGTGTGTGAATGGGATGTTGTCACACAACGAAGCCTTATGGCGCGGTGAATCATTGCATCCGCTGTTGATCAAGAACACTTGATGTAACAGCTCCAACAGAAAAGGAGCCTTTTTTAATGAAAACTTTTTTCAAAACCCCTAAACTGACTACTCAGCGCCTCGTCACGTTGGCGATGTTGGTAGCACTTGCCTTTATTATCGGAAAATTTTCTGTGACGATCATTCCTAAACAATTAGTAGTCAGTGTTGCTTTTGTTGTGAACACTGTCATTGGTATGATTGGTGGTCCTGTTTGGTCGTTTATTACCTTTGCGGTCTTTGATGTTGTTGATAATCTTTCTAGCGGTGCTGGAAATTTCATCATCTGGTGGACACTTATGGAAGCTGTTCAAGGATTTTTCTACGGATACTTCTTCTATGGAAAAGCTCTTCAATGGCAATCTAAAAAAGACTGGCTACACGTTACTCTAGCAACAGTTGTTATTATGCTTATTGGAACGTTCATCTTTACACCACTGCTTATTCAGATTTACTTTGGTACACCAATTGTTGCCCAATATATTGCTGGTCGTTGGTTGAAAATTTTTGAAATTCCAATTCGTATCATTGTAACGATGGCACTTCTCCCACAACTGCAACGTATTCCTGAATTACGTAAATTGATGGGACTTTCAAAATAATCTAAAAAACAAAAGAGCGTTCATCCCCGCTCTTTTTTAGTATTCTATTAATCTTGCCACGTTTCTTGGTTTTCTTTGAATTTTTTCAATAGGTTTAGCCCGTCCTCGTTGATATAGCCTTGGGCTTTTGCGACCTTGATGAGTTCGCTGTAGTTTGACAATGTCACCAATTTCATGTCAGCTTTTTCAAAGTTTTCGGTAGCTTTTGGCAATTCATAAGTGAAGATAGCTGCGACACCAAGCACATCTGCTCCTTCACGTTTAGCTGCGGCAACAGCATCTAGTACAGATCCCCCTGTTGAAATCAAATCCTCGATGATGACCATTTTTTGACCGTTAACCACGCGCCCTTCAATCTGATTTCCTGCTCCGTGATCTTTTGGCTTGCTACGGATATAGGCAAATGGCAAATTCATCTTATCAGCAATAATAGCGCCGTGTGGAATCCCTGCTGTCGCTGTCCCCGCAATCACTTCAACCTCTGGAAAATGTTCCTTGATTTGGTCAACAAAGCCATTTTCAATAAGTGTGCGTGTTTCGGGATAAGACAACGTCATACGATTGTCTGTATAAATGGGTGACTTGATACCAGAAGCCCAAGTAAACGGCTCCTCAGGTTTCAAATATACCGCCTTAATATCCAATAATTCTGATGCGATTTGCGTTGCTAATGTCATCATTTTTCCTCCTCTAGCATCTCAATGCTTGATGTAAAATATTGTTCGATAAAATAAGTCTGTGCCTGAATAGCTTCAAGCGTTAGATTTTCTCCTGGAGAGGTTAGTATCCATTTGTCTTCCACATCATCTTTGCGATGAATGATGGCAACCAATTCTCCGAAAAAAAGTCGTCAAAGGCTGTGAAACACGCTGAGAGATAATGTAAACATCTTGCTCCTCACCATCTCCTGCAAACAATTCAGGAATGTAGCCATAGTTAATCGGATAGGTATTCCCAAAATCATCTTGAAGCCCTATAGGTCTATCAATAATCACTTGATAACTCTTCCTAACCATTCCACTCTTCCTTAATCGCTTGATAAGCCTCGACAGGATTTTCAGCCTGTGTAATCGGTCGTCCAACGACGATATAGTCTGAGCCGATAGTTCTTGCTTCGCTTGGCGTCATGACACGTTTTTGATCGCCAATAGCAGAGCCACTAGGGCGAATTCCAGGTGTTAGGCAGACGAAGTTGCTTGATGTCGTTGATTTGATGGCTTCAACCTCATGAGCTGAGCAGACGACACCATCTAGACCTGCTTCTGCTGTTTTACGAGCGTAGTTGAGGACAGAATCTGTTAGACTGGTCTGAATATTTTGGTCAGCCTGCATTTGTGCTTCAGAAGTTGAGGTCAGTTGTGTGACCGCAATCAAGATTGGTCCTTCTCCCAACCCTTCACGCGCAGCCTGCATCATCTCAACGCCGCCAGCCGCATGAACATTGGTCATATCAACCCCCAATTTTGCCAGCACAGCCATTGCGGAACGCACCGTATTGGGAATATCGTGCAGTTTCAAATCAAGAAAGATGCTGTGACCAAGTGATTTGATATAGGTCACAATATCAGGACCACAGGCATAGTAGAGCTCCATCCCCACTTTGACAAAGAGCTTTTCCTCCTTAGGAAATTGGGCTAGAAATGCCTTAACCTCCTCAAACGTTGGGAAATCAAGGGCAATAACAGGACGATTTTCTCGCATGGAGTAGGTTTCCTTTCTACAATAAAAACCCTGTCCCAGAGAGACAAGGTTTACGCCATAATAGACCTAAAGCGACACTAGCTTTAGCTCTTTTTCTTTGTCGTACGACCAATCCGCAGAAAGGTCACCTTGCCAACCTCTCTGGATTGACTTAAAGGTTAATTTATTAAATTATAGGTTAGTTTTTGAGGAAAGTCAAGAGAAAATAAGTATTTTCACACGACGTACTCATGAAGAAAATACATGACAACCATGCATTTTCGTTTTAGAGTCTAATTAACCATTTTTTCAGCATCTTTGAGCTTAACAGAGACAATCTTAGAGACACCAGATTCCTGCATGGTAACACCGTAGATGCTATCGGCAGCTGCCATGGTTCCTTTGCGGTGAGTCACGACAATGAACTGGCTGTCCTTATCAAAACGATTGAGGTAATCTCCGAAGCGTTTCACATTTGCTTCATCCAAGGCTGCTTCAACCTCATCGAGGATGACGAATGGGATGGTTTTAATACGAATAATGGCAAATAGCAGAGCAAGAGCTGATAGTGCCTTTTCTCCACCAGACATGAGGTTTAATGATTGGATTTTCTTCCCTGGCGGTTGGACTGAAATCTCCACCCCTGATGTCAATAAATCTCCCTCAGTTAAGATCAGATCTGCTGAACCACCACCAAACATCTGGGTGAAGGTCTGCTTGAAGCTTTCACGAATGGCTTCGAAGGTCGATTTAAAGCGTAATTTAACTTCGTCATCCATATCGTTAATGGTATCAAGCAACAAGTTTTTAGCATGAACCAAGTCATCTCTTTGGGTGTTTAGGAAAATCAAGCGTTCAGAAACTTCATCATATTGGGCAATAGCATCCAAGTTGATTGGTCCTAAAGCCTTAATTTGACGATTGAGCTCTGAAAGGGATTGACGAGACAGGGCAAGATTTTCAAGTTGTCTAGCCTGTTCTTTAGCCTCTTCAAAACTCATCTGATAATCTTCTGTCAACTGACGAGCAAAGCTCTGCAATTTTTCACCGAGATTAGAAATCTCTGCCTCAAGTTGCGCTTGCTGGCGAATGAGACCTTCATTTTTATGACTGGCTTTTTGCAGTTGCTCCTCAATATCATCAAGGCTACCTTCACAATCTTCCACCTCAAATTTGAGACGAACAAGAGCCTGCTCTGTTTCTGTATGGCGTTTGGCAGTCTCTTCTAAACGGCCAGTCAAAATCGGTAATTGGTCAACATCAACTTCTGATGGGGCAGAGGTCAACCAGTTTTCCAAAGTGACAATTTCTTTGTTCAGACTAGCAATCTCAGCTAAGATACGATTAAGGTTAGCACGTTCAAAACGCTCTTCACTCATGCGTTCTCGTTCTTCAAGGCGATAGTGAGATAATTGCTGATTGAGTTCCGTAACCTTAGCGGTAATACTATCCTTATCTCTCTTGATTTCTGTCAAGTTTTCAGAAACCTGTTTTTTCTGACTTTCGATAGTTAAAAGCTGAGCTGACAACGCGGCTTTTTTCTCTTCCAATTCTTGAGTAGCTGCTTGGTCAGACTGACTTTGAAGCACTGAACAGAGATTGGTAACTTGTTCCAAACGCTCCGCTACTTGCTTGTAAGCAAACTGGGCAGTTTGTTCTGATAAGCGAGCTTTTTCACCTGATTCCTTGATTTGTGTCAGTTTTGCCTCAGTTTCTTGGAGAGTTTGTCTAGCTTTTTCAACACTTTCTTCTTGTTGGCGCAAGCTATTTTTCAAAAGCGCTAATTCCTGAGTTAAGGTATCTAGCTCAGGCTTGATAAAGGTCGTTGAATTTTGGCGATTTGAACCACCAGCAAATGAACCTCCTGGACGAATTTCAGAACCATCAAGTGTTACCATGCGTACTTGGAAATTCACCAAACGTGCTGCACGGTTCGCCTGATCAATGGTTTCAAAAATCGCTGTTGTGCCTAACAAATTGTCAAAAATGGCTGTTAATTTAGGTTCAAAAGTGACCAAGTCATTCGCAAAGCCTAAAAAACCATCTGCTGCTTCTAATTTTTGGCGATTATTTCCAGCTACTTCACGCGATTTAATGGTTGTCAAAGGTAAAAAGGTTGCACGACCCGAACGGTTTTTCTTTAGAAAATCAATGGAACGTTTCGCAGCACTTTCATCCTCTACAATGATGTGCTGGCTAGCGCCACCGAGTGCAATTTCAAGAGCTGTTTGATAGGTCGCCTCAAAATTCAAGTGTTCACTAACCGCACCAATGATACCACCAATATTATCAGCACTCTGCAAAACAGCCTTAACACCTGCAAAGAAATTACTATGATTTTTTTGAATGGCTAACAGTGACTGTTGGCGTGCTTCCTTATTTTTAACTTGGTCTAACAAGTCAAACATCTTCTGTTGCTGATTTTGGTAATCTGTCTGGCAGGTTTCAAGGTCTTTGGCAGATACTTGATAGTCGTTTAGTAAGTCTTGAACATGGTCAATAGCTTCTTGATGTTCTGCTTTCTTGAGCTCTTCATCTTTTTCAAGGTCTGCTTTTTCAGATAAAAGCTGAGCTAATTCACTTGATTTGCTTTCAAGAGCCTGAATTCGGCTATCAATTTCAGCTTGGACTGATGTGAGCGCATTTGATAAATCCACCTCTTTCTCCATCAATGAGACAAACTCTTCTCGGAGTGTCTCGATAATCTGGTCGGGATTGGTTGAAAATGTCTCTAACTGTGTCTCGAGTGAGCTAATGTTTAATTTCGTTGCTGCCAAATGGTCAGAGATATCAGCTAATAATGTCTCTTTTTCAGCTTTTGACTGTTCAAGAGTTTCTTTATCGGTCTTCATCTGATTGAGACGCTTACCAGCATCAGCTTTCTTCTCTTCGTTTTGACTGGATTCTAGCGCTAAAAGGTCAATTTGACGTTCTAAATCTGATTTTAAACGTGTTAAATCCATGAGCTCAGCTTGATATGTGGCAAGTTGATTGTTCAACTCATGGCGTTTTTCTTTTAGGTTTTGATTTTTGGTTTCCAGACGCTCACGTTGCTGGTAATAAGCTGAGAGTTCTTCCTTAGTCTGAGCTAGGCTATCTTCCTTGCTCTGCCATTTTTCCCTAAACGAAATAATATCGTCAACAAGAATATCGAGTTGGAGCGACTTACGTTCGTCCTCTAGAATTCTAAAGCGCTTGGCAGTTTCAGCTTGTTTTTCAAGTGGTTTGAGTTGATTATCCAACTCATAAATGATGTCCTCTAAGCGGTCAAGGTTATCCTGTGTTTGATTTAATTTGGTCTCGGTCTCTTTTTTGCGTGTTTTGTACTTGAGGACACCTGCCGCTTCTTCAAAGATAGCACGGCGTTCCTCAGGTTTCGAGTTAAAAATAGCTTCGACACGCCCTTGGGAAATAATAGAAAAAGAGTCACGTCCCAAACCAGTATCCATAAAGAGATCGTGAATATCTCTCAGACGAACCTTTTTGCCATCAATCAAGTACTCGCAGTCGCCATTGCGGTAAATGTGCCGCTCGACACGAATTTCTTCTGGTCTATCCGAAATAAAGTTATCCGAATTATCCAAAGTAACAGTAACTTGGGCATAGTTTAAAGGTTTACGATTTTGTGTACCAGCAAAGATGACATCTGGCATCTTACCGCCACGCAGGCTTTTTGCTGAGGATTCCCCCAGAGCCCAACGCAGACTTTCTGTGATATTCGATTTGCCAGAGCCGTTTGGTCCAACAACTGCTGTCACACCTTGGTCAAATTCGACCTTGGTTTTATCAGCAAAGGATTTAAAGCCCTGCATTTCAATTTTTTTTAGAAACATAATGTCCTCAATAACAAATGTTATGGTCTATAGACCATATTTTATACGGTAATTTATTGCAAATACTCAAGCGCATTTTTAGCAGCATCTTGCTCAGCCAATTTTTTAGACTTTCCTTTACCTTGACTTAATTTTTTGCCATCCGCAAAAACAATGACTTCAAAAGTCTTATCGTGTGCCGGTCCTACTTCATTGACAACCTGATAGTTAATGGTTATATCACCATTGACTTGTAGTAATTCTTGTAAGGTGGTTTTATAGTCTTTCACTCGGTCATAATTACCAACTTCAACTTGTGGAATCATGACTTGATTTAAAAAGGCTTCAACCGCAGCCACACCCTTGTCCAGCAACAACGCTCCTAGGAAGGCCTCAAACAAGTCACCTAAAATGGCTGGTCGATTGCGTCCACCAGTTTTTTCTTCACCACGACCCAATTTAATGTGCTGATCAAAGCCACATTGGCGAGAAAATCCTGCTAGTGACTCTTCACGAACAATCATTGAGCGGAGTTTTGACATGTCACCTTCAGGCATCTCGGGATATTTGCGATAAAGGTAGCCAGAGATCGTTAATTGAAGAGCAGCGTCTCCTAAAAATTCCAAGCGTTCATTATGTGAAATATTTAGGGCACGATGCTCATTGGCATAGCTTGTGTGTGTAAAGGCAGTTTCTAGAATCGCTTTATCTGCAAAAACGATTCCGAAACGCTCATGTAATAATTTTTCTAATTTATCCATTATTTATTCCTCTTTTGGAGAAAGGCTGCGCATGGCTGCTTCATAGGTCTGTTCTAAAAGCATAGTAATGGTCATCGGACCAACACCACCAGGTACGGGAGTGATAAGACTAGCAATCTCAGCTACCTCATCAAACTTAACATCTCCAATCAACTTTCCAGTTTCATCACGGTTCATGCCCACATCAATGACAACAGCACCAGGTTTTACAAATTCCTTAGTCACAAAATGCCCACGACCAATAGCAACCACTAAAATGTCTGCCGTTCGACAAACTTCTGGCAAATGCTGTGTTTTTGAATGTGTCAGTGTTACCGTCGCATTTTGTTCAATCAGCAAGTGTGCCATGGGTTTTCCAACAATATTGCTACGTCCAACAACAACTGCTGTTTTACCTTCTAATGGCACCTGATAAAACTCAAGCATTTTCATAATACCTGCTGGTGTGCATGGTACCATCACACGATTTCCAGACCAGAGATTTCCCATATTTGTTGGATGAAAACCATCGACATCTTTTTCAGGGCTAATGGCTAGTAACACCTTTTGCTCATCAATATGTTCTGGCAGTGGCAATTGAACCAAGATACCATGAAAACGGTCGTCTTGATTATATTTTTCAACTTCTTTCAAGAGAGTTTCATCAGTTGTTGACTCAGGTAAACGCACAGTTTCACTTAAGAAACCAGCTGCTAGGGCAGAGCGTTCTTTGTTACGAACATAAACTTGACTGGCTGGATTGTCACCAACTAAAATCACGACTAGACCTGGCGTGATACCATAGGTCTCTTTCATGTCTGCTACAGATTTTGCCAAATTTGCCTGTAGTTTTCCAGCCAAACCTTTTCCATCAATTATTTGAGCCATAGGCCATTCCCCCTTTGAAAGATAAAAGTATTACTATTATATCAAAGATTTAGTAAGATTTCATCTGCCAATATCGTTTGGGTGCAACTATCATTTGTTTTTCTTTTTTATGAATTAGCATATAATGGCACTATGAAAACTTCTAAATTTTTTATTATGCGTTTCACTACTTGTTGTATATCTTCTCCTATTTTTGTTTAGAGGGTATCTATTTGATATCTTCTTCTATTTATTTGTTGCCCTCTACGTATCTCCTCTAATATATCCTCTTCCCTCTATATTAGCTTATATCAATTTTAAATACTGAAAAAAAGCTTTAGTAGATACTCGGTTATTTGATTTAGGTAGCATGTTTTTAGGGGGGGGATCGTATTTTCTTATTTCTTTTAGTGTCAGTACCGATGTATGGCAAGTACAACTCTATTCTAATCAAAGCCATACTCCAATATAGTGATTAGTCTCTTAACCTTATTTGGACAGGAACCAGATTATATGATTAAAGCATGTACTGAGACAAGTGACTGGACCTTATCAACCAAGGTATCACCCCCAGATATTTTCTACGATGAGCATTATCTTTGTACTGTCGGAGCGTCTGGTTAAACCTATTCGTATGGGCGTTCGTCATGGTCACCACATCGTCGTTAATCGTCAATTGCTAATTGCCAATGCCTTTGAGCAGATCATTGAAGAAAAACTACCACGAATACATAAGGTGATAAGACACATTTATGACACCTATGGCTATCCAATTGCTAGACAGATCAAGTCACCGTGGCAAGCAGATATTATCTATTTCCTAATGAACCCCTTAGAATGGTGTTTCTTGACGGTCATTTATCTCTGTGATGCAAAACCTGAAAACCGTATCGCACTGCAATATATCACAAAACCAGCAAAATAATAACAATTATATAACTATCAGAAAAAGCCCCATTTGGAGCTTTTTACTTATAAAAACTGTCTCTGTAAAATATCATTCACATCTCGAAGGTAGAACAGTTCAGACGTATTTTCCTCTTCATAGAATTGGATAATATCATCCATAGAGTCTGCCAAATCAATTGTTTTAAAATCAGTTTTTGGAACCCACTTGATTTCTCCCTCATCAGATGATCTGATATTCCCTTCAAATTCAGTTGCCTTGTAGAGAAATACAAGATAACGGATACTTTCTCCTCTTGTGTGAAAATGCTTGACACCAACCAATCTTGGATTTTTAATGGTCAATCCTGTCTCTTCATAGACTTCTCGGACAACAGCTTCGTGTAAGCTCTCGCCTAATTCGATGTGTCCGCCCGGATACGCTGCGCCATCCCAGCTATAACGTTCGGGACTTCGGATCTGCATGACCACTTCTCCCTTATCGTTTTCAATCATGCACATGTTGGTTAAAATAACCTCTTCACTTCTTGCCATCTTGTCCTCACTTTCTGTTGTTTATCAGTTTACTCTTTTCAGGCTTCTGATTGGTAAAATTCCCCAATTAGTTAACATTGTAATAGCCTCAGTTAAACTATTAGTATTTATTATACACCAAAAGACGCTTAACAGCGCCTTTTATTGTTTTTTTAATAATACTCGCCTTGGCGGTAATTCCATGAGTTGAAGTGGTCTGAGAGGTGCATCATAATTTTATCAATGTCAAGCCCCTTACGGATAACAACTGGGCAGTTATCAATAGAGCGACTTCCAGCTCCTTGTTCAGGAATGAGTTTGCCATCTTTATCGACCATTGAGACCATAACGCCTTGTTCGTAGCGGGTTTCAACAGTTTTATCTGGCTGAATAGAGGCGACATAGTCATCTGCTTCGATGACAAGATCAACAGCCTTTTCAATTCGTTCACCGATACCTTCAACTTTCCCACGATTTCCTTTACCAGAAGGGTTTGCAGATGAAGCGTAAACCATCTTCCCTTCTTTTTCCCACATTTCTTTGGCAATTTGTTCACCAGCTACACCAAATTTGATGACAAAACATGAGGTGCCACGGACATCCGTCATGAGTTCTTCCCGTCCATCACCGTAGGCTTTTAATTTCTCATAAGCCTCCGGTTTCCACGGCAAAATACAGCCGAGCAAAATATCCTCATCCCAATGTTTTTGGTAAAAGGCATCAATTTCTGGGGTTAATTGTGCCAGTTCACGGAGCTCCTCCATGCTGCCGCAGAGAACAACACCTGGTTTATTACGGTTACGCTCTTTGGCTTCAAATTTGCGCTCAAGTCCAGCACGGTCACTGGTCATAATAATATAACCAACCTTAGTTGGGGTCACGATACAACCACCATCTCCATTTAGAATATCAAATCCTTCTTGATTAAGTGTGCCATCCCAATGTACGTGTTTTGTCATAATAATTACCTACTTTTCTTTTTATGTTTAATGCGTTAGTTAGTCTTGCCAATAGCTTGGGCGATTGCGTTCATATGCTGCAATAGCATCTGCGTATTCGAGTGTAATGCCAATGTCATCTAGCCCTTTTAATAATTTATGTTTCCAGTCCGCGTCAATATCGAAGGAAAATTCTCCTACTGGCGATAGAATTTTTTGCTCGTATAAATTCACGGTGACTTGGTCTGTCGATTTTAAATTGGCCAACTTCTGCCGAACCTCTAGAGGTTGGACGATGGGCAAAATCCCATTATTCAAATCATTATTATAGTGAATGTCTCCAAAAGAACCTGCAATAATCACTTTAAAGCCATAATCCGCTAGCGCCCACGCTGCATGTTCACGTGAGGATCCGGCCCCAAAATTATCTCCTGTAATCAGAATACTTGCTTTGCGATAAGGAGACGTATTGAAAATAAAGTCAGGATTCTCAGTATAATCATCGTCCAGATAGCGCCATTCGTACATGAGGTACTTCCCAAAGCCTTTTTTATCAATTAATTTCAGGAATTGTTTGGGTAAAATCTGGTCCGTGTCGATATTATCATTCATCAAAGGAACGGTTGTTCCAGAATAGATAGTAAATGCTTCCATCTCACACCCCCTCTAGCTGTCTAATATCTACAAAGCGTCCTGCAATTGCTGCCGCGGCTGCCATGGCTGGGCTACAAAGATGCGGTTTAGAGCCAACTCCCTGCCGGTCTTCAAAATTGCGGTTGCTGGTTGAAGCACAATGCACACCAGATGGAACCTTATCAGGATTCATTCCTAGACACATGGAGCAGCCCGGTTCTCGCCATTCAAAACCTGCATCTGTAAAAATTTTATCCAAACCTAGTTGCTCTGCCGCCTGTTTTACTGGTCTAGACCCCGGAACAACAATGGCTGTCACACCATCTGCAACTTTTGTACCAAGGACATATTTTGCTGCCACCTGTAAGTCACTTAAGCGAGCGTTGGTACAAGAGCCGATAAATACGTAGCCGATTTCAATCGTATCTGGTCTTTGCCCTGGTTCTAGTCCCATATAGTGATAAGCTCTTTCATCATTCATATCACGAATATCTGGGAAGGTTTGGTCAAAAGAAACACCCATCGAAGGATTTGTTCCCCAAGTCACCATAGGAGCTAACTCTGACACATCCATTTCGATGATTTTGTCGTAATGTGCATCCTTATCTGATACTAATGTCTTCCAATCTGCCACAGCTGCCTCAAACTGTCTTGGACAGTGTTTCTTATCCGCCACATAGTCAAATGTCGTCTGGTCAGGGTTCATAATTCCCATTTTTGACCCAAATTCGATGGACATATTACAGATGGTCATGCGTTCTTCCATGGTCAAAGCGTCAATAGCTTCACCTACATATTCCACCACGTAGCCGACACCGAGAGCGACACCATGCTTGGCAATCAGAGCTAGGATATAATCTTTAGCGTAGACACCTTTTGGTGGTTTTCCTGTAAATTTAATCAGTAGCTTTTTTGGTTTCACTTGCCAAATGGTCTGAGTTGCAAAAACATGCTCGACTTCTGTCGTTCCAATTCCAAAAGCAATCGCTCCAAAGGCACCGTGAGTTGCGGTGTGACTATCTCCACAGACAATCAGTTTTCCAGGTTGGGTCAATCCCATCTCCGGTCCAATCATGTGAACAATGCCTTGATGTTTTGAGCCGTGCGGAGCGTGAGGAATCTGAAATTCTTTCACATTTCTCGCCAGAGCATCCATCTGTGCCTTTGAAATCACATCTCGGATGTCATGAATATTCACTGTCGGAACATTGTGGTCAAAAGTCCCATAGGTCAAATCAGGACGGCGAACCTGCCGATTGGCTTCTCGCAGGCCATCAAAAGCCTGAGGGCTGGTCACCTCGTGAATATAATGTTGGTCAACGTACAGGAGTTGAGGTTCACCAGTTTTTCCAGCAATCACATGGCGTTCCCAAAGTTTGTCAAATATCGATTGTCCACCCATTCAGTTCCCCCTATCATTTTCTAACTTTCCAAATCACATAACAGATAGCAATTTGGATAATAATTCCTAAGTACCAGATGACTTGAAAATACCATTTTCGTGTTTTATGGTGAAAATAGTTGCCACCTAAGAAGGCTCCAAGACCTGCACCACACAAGGTTAGCAGTAACAATGTTTTCTCTGAAATCCGCCACTTGCCACGAACAGCTCTGCCTTTATCAATACCGTAAAGGACAAAGACAAAGATATTCCAAAGACTGCCATAAATCAATATCTCCCGTATCATATCAGGTTACCTATGATGGCTTGAGTCATCTCCAAGGTTGTTACCTCTCCACCTAAATCTTTTGTGAAAATGCCATCTGCGAAAGTTTTTTCGACTGCCTTCTCAATCATTTCTGCCCCCTTGATTTCACCAAAGGACTCTCGAAGCATCATAGCAACGGACAAGATCATTGAGATGGGATTGGCAATGCCCAGCCCTGCTATATCAGGCGCTGAACCGTGAATTGGCTCGTAGAGACTTGGACCATCAGTCGAATGACTAGCCGAAGGCATGACGCCAAGAGTACCAGACAGGACTGACGCCTCATCAGAGAGAATATCGCCGAATAAATTTTCCGTGACAATGACATCAAAATGAGCAGGATCGGTAATCAATAGCATGGCTGCGCTGTCAACCAGCTGATGTTCCAAAATCACATCAGGATAATCTTTAGCCACTTCATCAGCCACCTGTCGCCATAGTTTAGAAGTTGCTAAAACATTTTGCTTATCAATGCTGGTTACTTTTTTCTGACGCGTACGAGCAATGTCAAATGCCTTAATCATGATTCGTCGGATTTCGTCCGATGTGTAATCATTGTGATCCCGAGCTTTATCGACTTCTAAAAGATGCTCCCCAAAGTAAATCCCACCAGTCAATTCACGCACAAGCACAAAATCCACGCCCTCAATGCGATCAGGCTTAAGTGGAGACAAATGCTTGAGAGGTTCAAAAATTTTAACTGGTCTTAAGTTAGCATAGAGGTTCAAAGCTTTACGGAGGGCTAACAGACCTTGCTCTGGTCGAACAGGGGCAGTGTCATATTTGGGACCGCCGATAGCTGCTAATAAAATAGCATCTGCTGTTTGCGTTGCTCTTAAGGTTTCTTCTGGTAAGGGATGACCACTGACATCAATACCAGCACCGCCAAAGGGTTTAGCATCCAGCTCATATTGAAAGCCAATTTTTTCTGAGACAGCTTTTAGAACATCCAGCCCAGCAACCATAATTTCTGGACCAATCCCATCACCTGCCAAGGTTACAATTTTCTTTGTCATCATTTCACCTTACATTTCTTTTTCTGATAGTCGGTGACCTATCTCACCAGCATTTTCTTTCTGCACCAGAACATTGGCATTGATATAAGCAATCGCGCCAGCTTTCATCACATCAAAATCAATTCCTGACGCATTGAAAATCGTCCCCGTTTCAGCATTTTCAATGGAAACCGTAACGCGTGCCTGGGCATCAATCCCATCTGTGACAGCATCCATGCTGTAATTGAGTAATTTGACCTCTTGATGGAAGAATTGGTCGATGGCATTGTAAGTCGCTTCCACGGAACCCTTGCCATCAGCTGTGACATCAACCGTTTCCTGCTCAATATTGATCATAGTGACAACTGCTGTCACCGTATCATCAGGATTTGAAGCTAATCTCAGATTGCCAAAGTGGAACCCTTCTGGATTTTCAATTTCAGCACCAGCGACAAGCGCTGTAATATCCGCATCCGTGATGTCTTGCTTCTTATCAGCCAAGGCCTTAAATTTCGCAAAAAGAACGGTGATTTCATCCTCTTCAAACTCTAAATCAAGCTCTTTTAATTTCTCAATAAAAGCATGGCGACCAGATAGTTTTCCAAGCGGCAGTGAGTTGCGTTTCACACCGACCAGTTCAGGTGTAATAATTTCATAGGTCAATGGATTTTTCAGAACGCCATCCTGATGGATACCAGATTCGTGAGAGAAGGCATTTCCACCCACGACCGCCTTATTACGAGGAATCGGAATTCCAGAAAAGCGCGACACCATTTCAGCAGTATTAATAGTTTCTTTTAGGGCAATAGCAGAGCTTGCCTCATAGTAATCCTCACGGATACTAAGCGCTACAGCAACTTCTTCTAGCGCCGCATTTCCAGCCCGCTCACCGATACCATTTAAAGTTCCCTCAACACGACCCGCTCCATTTTTAATGGCTGATAGGGTATTTGCTACAGCCATTCCAAGGTCGTTATGACAATGTGGGCTAAAAATGATTTCTCTGTCCGATTTGATATTCTCAATGAGAAAATTGAAAATCTCCCCATATTCCTCTGGTGTTGTAAACCCAACGGTATCAGGAATATTGATGTAGGTCGCGCCAGCATCAACGGCTGTTTGGACCACTTGAAGCAGAAAATCCAGTTCAGTTCTTGTGGCATCTTCAGGAGAAAATTCAACCACTTCCACCTTAGAACGAGCATAGGTTACATGCTCTGTGATAATCGCTAAAATCTCTTCTTTTGATTTTTTTAATTTGAACTCACGGTGAATAGGACTCGTCGCAATAAAAACATGGATTTGAGGAAATTTAGCGTCCTTAATCGCTTCGTAACAAGTATCAATATCTGATTTGACAGATCGGGCTAGACCAGAAACGGCAGTTGTTTTCATTGCCTTAGCTATTTGTCTAACTGCTTCAAAAGAATCAAGACTAGCTGCTGGGAAACCAGCTTCTATTGCTGAAATTCCCCATTTTTCCAGTTGTTTTGCGATGGCTACTTTTTCCTTGATTGAAAAATTTATACCTGGTGTCTGCTCACCATCTCTGAGTGTTGTGTCTAAAAATTCTATCTTACGCATAACCTCACCACTTTCTAAAACTTAAAACACCTCGCTGGAATATACCAAGCGAGGTGTTTCTCTCCCGCTTGGTAAGCCAAACAGGACTAATGCTTTTGCACTAGCCCGATATTCTCAATAGCAAAACAGTTGTCATTGTGAATGCCATTTGATTTTTTCTCCTTTGTGTTTTAATTTAATGAATATTCTATATTTTTCTGATAATTCTGTCAAGTGGAAAATGATAATTTTTTTATTTTTATGATTGTGGCTTCCTTCACCCTCTATTTTATAGTGGATTGACAAAGGAATAAGACAAGGCAAGGAGCTGCTGATAGAACTTAGTGTTCATCAAAACTGCTTAACAATGCCTTAACCTTTATTCAATTATCTATAAGTTCAGATTCGAACACTTTTTCTACCCACAACATAAAAAAGAAGCTGGTGATCCAACTTCTTCTGCGTTATATCTTATTTTCGGTACATTTTGAATTGCAAGTAAAGGTCGTTATAGATACCTAACCATTTTTGCCCGAGGTTATCGTAAACTTCAAGGTTTTCAATGGTTTCTTGGTCTGGATAGAAAGCTTTGTCAGAAGTGATTTCTTCTGGCAATAGATCTCTTGCCTTAGTATTCGGTGTCGCATAACCAATGTATTCGGCATTCTGCGCAGCATTTTCTGGTTCTAACATAAAATTGATAAAAGCATAAGCCTCTTCTTGATGCTTCACCGTCTTAGGAATGACAATGTTATCAAACCACAAGTTCGATCCCTCACTAGGAACGACATAAACAAGGTCCTCATTGCCATCAAGCATTTCACTAGCTTCTCCAGAGAAAGACACGCCAATAGCAGCATCTCCCTGAATCATGTAGTGCTTCAGCTCGTCACCAACGATTGCCTTAACGTTAGGCGTTAATTCGTTCAACTTTGCTTCAACAACAGCCAGTTCAACCTTGTCTTTACTGTTTAAGCTATATCCAAAGCTATTGAGTCCAAATCCCATAACCTCACGGGCACCATCGACCAGCAAAATATCATTGCGATATTCTTCTCGCCAAAGGTCTTCCCAATGTTCAGGGGCTTCTTTGACCATTGTCGCATTGTAAACAATTCCAACCGTCCCCCAGAAATAAGGAATTGAGTAAGTATTGTTGGGGTCAAAGCTATGTCCCATAAACTCGGAACCAATGTTATCTAATCCCTTAATCTTACCATGATCCAATTCAACCAGGAGGTCTTCCTTAATCATCTTATCAATCATATAGTCAGATGGAACTGCCAAATCATAGGTTGTCCCACCTTGCTTGATTTTAGTGTACATGGCTTCATTAGAATCAAAGGTTTCGTATTGGACCTTAATGCCAGTTTCCTTGGTGAACTTTTTCAACAAATCAGGGTCGATATAATCCCCCCAGTTGTAGATGACCAATTTATTTGAAGCGCTACCACTACTTTGTTTCATGAAAAAGCTGACGCTAAATAGCAGAGCCACGATAGCTAAAATCCCACCTACAAATGAATATAATCTACGCATCCGTAACCTCCTTCTCCTGTGAAATGAAATAGTAACCAATCACTAAAAGGATACTAAAGAGAAAGACGATCGTAGACAGGGCATTGATTTCAAGAGAAATTCCCTGACGAGCGCGAGAATAAATCTCAACAGAAAGCGTTGAAAAACCATTTCCTGTGACAAAGAAGGTTACCGCAAAATCATCAAGCGAGTAGGTAAAGGCCATGAAGTAACCTGCAATAATTCCAGGTGTCAAATAAGGTAGCATGACCTCTTTCATCATTTGAAAACGGGTCGCTCCCAAGTCATAGGCCGCATTGACCATATCGTAGTTCATTTCTTTAAGACGTGGCAAGACCATCAAAACCACAATAGGAATCGAAAAAGCCACATGGCTAAGAAGAACAGAGAGTTCACCAAGTTCAAATTTTATGGTTGTAAACAAAATCAGGAAGCTTGCTCCAATCATCACATCTGGTGCAACCATCAAAACATTATTCGCTGACAAGAGACCGTTTTGATAACGACGACGTGTTTGATGGATAAAAATTGCTCCAAAGGTTCCAATTATTGTTGCTAATAGGGCTGATAAAAAGGCAAGGAAAAAGGTTTCGACTAAGATAAGCATAAGACGACTATCCCCAAACATGATGCTATAGTGCTCAAAAGTCATTCCTGTAAAGCCATTCATATCCCCACCTTGGTTAAAGGAATAGAAAATCAAGTAAATAATTGGGATATATAGAATCAAGAAGACGACTGCAAGATAAAGATTAGCTAATTTTTTCATTGACGTCTCTCCTTTGTCACCCACATTGTCACTACCATAGCAAGAATTAAGATAACGCCAATGGTAGCTCCCATTCCCCAGTTTTGAGTGGTAAGGAAATGTTGCTCAATGGCAGTTCCTAGAGTAATCACACGATTTCCCCCAATCAAACGCGTCAACATAAAGAGACTCAAACTTGGGATAAAGACCGATTGAATGCCTGAACGCACCCCATTTAATGAGAGTGGGAAAATAACTTTTCTAAAGGTCTGCATTTCTGTCGCTCCCAAATCTCGGCTAGCGTTGATGACATTACCATCAATATCATCAAGAGCATTGAAAATCGGTAAAATCATAAAAGGCAATTCAATATAGCTAGCGACAAAGATAAATGAAAAATCTGTGAACAGAATTTGCTGCGGTGCCAAGCCCATAAAAGTTAAAAAGCTATTGATACCACCTTGCTGACCAAAAATCCCCATAAAGGCGTAAGCTTTTAACAAAAGATTAACCCAAGTCGGTAAAATAACCAGCATGAGCCACAACTGCTTGTGCTTGAGTTTGGTCAAAATCAGAGCTGTCGGATAACTGATTAAAAAGGTTACCAAAGTGATAATACCAGCGTACAAAATGGAGTTGAAACTCATTCTGAGATAGGTCCAGCTGCTAAAGAAGGTCGCGTAGTTATTGAAGGTAAAGTTTCCTTCAATGTCAAAAAGTGACTTCCAGACCAAGAGCATGACTGGTGCCGCTACAAATAGCAAAATCCAAAGGAGGTAGGGAACTGAAAAAAGGGCATTATTGGTTTTCTTCATGGCGTTCCTCCTCGATAGCATTGATGAGGCCGTCTTCCACTTCTTCCACTTCAACGTATTCTTCGATACGGGCGTCAAATTCTTCTTCCGTTTCGTTGAGACGCATGATGTGAATATCTTCTGGCTCAAAATCAAGACCGATACGCTCTCCCTCAATGGCTTTGCGGGTAGAGTGAATCATCCATTCGTTCCCTAGGTTATCGTAAGCAATGATTTCATAGTGAACCCCACGGAACAATTGCGTATCAACCGTAACCTCTAATTTTCCTTCTTCTGGCAAAGTAATCCGCAAATCTTCTGGGCGGATAACCACTTCTACAGGTTCATTTGGTCGCATCCCACCATCGACAGCTTCAAAACGTTTGCCGTTAAATTCCACCAAGTAGTCTTCAATCATGACACCTGGAAGAATATTAGATTCTCCGATAAAGGTCGCAACAAAATGATTAATCGGCTCATCATAAATATCAACTGGTGTCCCTGATTGGACAATCTCACCATCATTCATGACAAAAATCCAGTCTGACATGGCAAGCGCTTCTTCCTGATCGTGGGTAACAAAAACAAAGGTGATGCCAAGACGCTGTTGCAATTCACGAAGTTCGTACTGCATTTCAGTTCGCAATTTCAAATCAAGGGCTGATAGAGGCTCATCAAGCAAGACCACACGAGGCTGATTGATAATCGCACGAGCAATGGCAACACGTTGGCGCTGACCACCAGATAATTTTTGAATCGAACGTTTACCAAAACCTTCTAGACGAACCATCTTAAGTGCTTCTTCAACACGCTGGTCAATTTCTTTTTTATCAACTTTCTTGATGCGTAGTGGGAAAGCAACATTTTCAGCAACCGTCATGTGTGGGAAAAGCGCATAGTTCTGAAAGACAGTATGCACATCACGTTTATTGATTGGAACATCGTTGATACGCTTACCATCTAAGTAGATATTCCCACTTGTGGCATCTAATAAGCCCGCAATAATATTTAAAATGGTTGATTTTCCAGAACCAGATGCCCCTAAAAGGGTGTAGAACTTTCCTTCTTCCAATTCAAAATTAATATTTTTTAAGACTTGCGTGTCACTATCTTCAAATGTCTTAGTGACATTTTCAAAGGCAATAATTGGATTTGTCAATTGAGCTTATTCCTCTCTATTTTCTTCAGATACACCGATGATACGAACTTCTGTTTCCAGCGTCACACCTGAATGTTCTTTTACTTTTTCAATCACGCTAGCGATTAAGTTTTCATAATCAGTAGCTGTGCCATTGTCCACATTAACCATAAAGCCTGCGTGCTTGGTTGAGACTTCAACACCACCAACACGATAGCCCTTGAGACCCGCCTCTGAGATAAGAGCTCCAGCAAAGTAGCCAACAGGACGCTTAAACACAGAACCACATGAAGGTAATTCTAAGGGTTGTTTCAACTCACGTAGGTGGGTCAAACGTGCCATTTCCTGTGTGATTTGTGTGTAATCTCCTGGTTTTAAAGCAAATTTTGCAGATAGAACAATCGCACCAGATTCTTGAATCGCAGAATGGCGATAACCAAACTTTAAGTCTCTAGCTTCCAAGGTAATAATGTCACCGTCTTTAGTCAATAGCTGCGCCGATGTCAAAACATGGGCAATTTCACCACCATAAGCACCAGCATTCATAAAGACAGCACCGCCAATTGATCCTGGAATACCGCAGGCAAACTCAAAACCAGTCAAACTGTGACGGCTAGCAACCCTAGTTGTCTCAATCAGATTGGCACCAGCTTCTGCTTCAATCACATAACCAGACACCGTAATCGTTGCCATTTTCTCTAACATAATCACCATACCACGAATACCACCATCACGCACGATGAGGTTGCTGGCATTTCCCAAAACGGTCCACTCCAACTGGTGAGTTTTGGCAAAGGTGAGCAAGCGTTGCAATTCATGACGCGAACGAGGGAAAGCCAACAAATCCGCAGGTCCCCCCACTTTCGTATAGGTATAATTTTTCAAAGGTTCATCAACGCGAACATCAATACCTGCTAATTCAGTTTTTATAAAATCTAACATCATACATTCCATCTCTAGATCCTGCCTAAACAAGATAAAAATCGGCATAAAGCCGATTCTATTATATCAAAAAGAAAACTGTTTGACGACCGATTGAGATAATAAATTTAGCAAGCATTGCCTAGGGTAATTTCCCAAAGTAATTTCCACTTTAGCTTTCGAAGCGGAAGTTAGTCTAAAACGGATTTTTATGGTGGAATTAAGTCTGAGACGTTTGCGTTAGAAATGAGTCCTTACTATGACAAAATATAAACACCTTACCCTCTCAGACCGCAATGACATCCAACTTGGCTTAGAACGTGGAGAAACCTTCAAAGTCATTGGACAAACTATCCTAAAAGATCCTACTACCGTTTCCAAAGAGGTCAAACGTAACAGACAGGTCAGAACCTCTACCAATGATGGGCTTCCTTGCCCTCTCCTTGATAAATCCCCATTTGTCTGTAACGGATGTCCTAAGAGAAGACAAAATTGTGGCTACAAGAAAATCTTCTACCTCGCTAAACAGGCTCAAAAACAATACGAACAAACCCTCGTTGAGGCTCGAGAAGGAACACCTCTCAACTCTCAAACGTTCTGGGACATGGATAAAGTCATCTCCGATGGTGTGAAAAAGGGACAGCACATCTATCACATCCTTAAAACTCATAACCTTGATGTCAGTTCCTCAACCGTCTATCGACACATCCGTAAAGGATACCTTTCTATCGCTCCTATTGATCTGGCTAGAGCTGTAAAATTCAAACCTAGACGAAAGGCTACACTACCTGCTATCCCTAAAGAAGCTAAAAAAGGGCGTTCTTATGAGGACTTCCAAAACTTCCTGACACATAGACAGCTGACCTCTTGGCTTGAAATGGACACCGTTATTGGACGGGTTGGTGGAAAAGTATTACTCACCTTCAATGTCTCTTTCTGTAACTTTATCTTCGCTAGACTTCTGGACAATAAAACCGCTCTTGAGGTCGCTAAACACTTCTATGTTATCAAGAACACGCTTTATGAGGCTGACCGAGATTTCTTCGATGTTTTCCCTGTCATTCTAACTGACAATGGTGGAGAGTTTGCCAAAGTTGATGACATTGAGATGGATATCAGAGGTGAGATTAAACTATTCTTTTGCGACCCTAAGCGCTCTGACCAGAAAGGAAGAATTGAGAAAAATCACACACTTATTCGCGATATTTTACCCAAGGGAACTTCTTTTGACAACTTAACTCAGAACGATATCAACCTAGTCTGTTCTCATGTGAATAGCGTGAAACGCGCTGCTCTGAATGGGAAATCAGCTTATGAGCTCTTTACCTTTACCTATGACGAAGAACTGGCTAAACTACTCGGCATTTCCTTAATTCCAGCAGAAGACGTCTGTCAGTCTCCAAAATTACTCCAACACAAATTCTAAAAACAACCTAATATAAGCCACTCAAACGTCTCACACTAACTTCCACCATAGCGGAACTTAATCTGAAACGCTTTCAGATGAGGGGATTTTGTGTACCCTTTTTGTCAACTAAATTAGCCTAAAAATGCAATAAATCAACCTTTATAAAAACCAGTGGAACTTACCCTGACACGGAGTTTCACTGGTTGTTAGAGGTTTTATCAGATTAACTTCCACTTTAACAGACGGTGGAAGTTAGTTTGGGAATTTAGCAAGCATTGCCTAGATCCAACTATTTATACTCATAAAAAATAAAAATCTGATAACTTATATTTACAATTTTTTGGGATAGTTAGTCTTATGTGGGACACAAGCGGTCTCCTAACGGAGTTCCATTGATTATTTTCAAGCCAAAAATCTTAAAAATCCCCTCAACAATTGCCATACAAGGCCAATCGTCTTTTTACCACAGCGGCACGGTCTATTTCAAGCAGCCGTTGTGGTCGCATTTCCAAAACACATCCCCATATGTTTACTCTTATGATTTTAAACCACACGACATGATATAAAGTACGTATTTTCAGATTTTGAAATGCACTCAGTATTAAATCAACAAGAAAGTAAACATGAAAGCTTAAAAAATAATTTTCCTTACTTTGCTTATCAAAAATATAACAAAAAGTCAGATAGTATAATAAAACCATCTGACTTTTTAACTAATTATTAGTTAACCTTACTTTTTCTTCAAAATCATCAATCACTCGATTAACATTTTTTTGTCCCTTATAAATACCATATCCAAAGAGTAGCATACCAAACACACCAAGAATGATTAAAATACCACTTAAAATTGCCCAGATAAGAGAATCTTCATGGAAAAAATAGAATAAGGTACAACCTGTGCTAGTTATTAGAAATAAGAGGCTAAACCAACGACCTAAATTTTCAATCATGTGTTTTTGATAGGCTATTTCAGTTTCGTATCCTTTAATCAATTCTTGTTCTGTCATCACGCTAATTCTCCTTTATCTTTATTTTATGATAATTAGTAAGAAAGTCCTGGGTTGAAGAAACCAACTAATACTCCGACAAAAGCAATAACAACTAAAAGGAGCATCACTTTAATTGGAGATAAGTTTTTCTTAGCCATTAACCACCAGCAAAGAACGATGAAGAGAGCTGTCAAAAGACCAGGATAAACCGAATCTAACTGATTTTGGAGAACCAAATATGGTTTTTCAGGATTACCTAATTGGAAAGATGTTTTTACAGATACCCAAGTCGCAGCTACACCACCGATAACCATACCACCAATGATACCAATTGCCTTACGAATAGCTTGACCTTGTGCACCAACTAGAAATTCAACTGCCTTATCTCCAAGTTCATAACCTTTGAAATAAGCAAATTTCATACCAAAGTAAGCAAGCAAGTTCCAAACTACTGTGTAGAAAATAGCACCTGCAGGAGAACCATCAGTTGATAGTCCCAAAGCAATCCCCAATAATACAGGAATTAAGGTACCAACAACAAGTGAGTCACCAATACCTGCAACTGGTCCCATCAAACCAGCACGCATACCATTGATTGTTTCATCATCAACAGATTCACCATTTGCACGCGCCTCTTCAAGACCAGCTGTAATTCCGACAATCAATGTCCCTAATTGTGGCTCAGTATTAAAGAATGCAGTGTAAGTTTGCATTGGAGCTTTTTGATCTTCTTTATTTGGATACAATTCTTCTACGATTGGAAGCATAGAAGTCAAATAACCAAATGTTTGCATATGTTCTTGAGAGAAACAAGTTAAGTGACCATAGTACCAATGGTGGAAAGATTTGGTTAAAGTTTTTTTGGAAATTTTACGTTTTTCAGTCATCTTAGATATCCTCCTCTTCATCGTCATCAAATCCAGCACCTGCTACTACTGCTGATGAAGCTTTAATTTTTGCCATATCAATTTCAAAGAAAATAAGTGCAAAGATAAGTGATACTACAGCAGTAGCTACTAGGTTAAGACCAAGTGATGCTGCCAAAGTAAATCCAACAAAGAATGGAACAAAGTCAGTAACTTTATCAACCAATTGTTTTAGCAAGATTGCAATCCCCACACATGGAAGAAGTGCACCAACTGTAAAGAGAGTTTTCATTGCAATGCCATCCATAGGAAGAGCTTCTTGCAATGCAGTTACAGCACTCGCACCTAATTTACACATAATCAATGTTGGGATGAATGAGAAGATTAAATGTGAAATCCAAGGATAGAGCCAGTCTACTTTATAAAGTTTTTTATAATTTCCTTCTTCAACAGCTTTCCAACCAATATGCTGCCAAGCCAAGTTCAATGTGGCAGTTCCGTAAAATAATACAGTACCAATTGTACCTACAAGAGTCCCCATTGATTTAGCAAGGTTTGCTGCTTCTTCAGATGAAGCGCTGATACCTTGAGCATGAATGGCAACCATTGCAAGTGGGATACCAATATATGATACAGCACGCACGTCTGCGGATACAGTACCACCAGGGGTAACAAGGGCAATATATACCAACTGCATTGCGACACCACAGATGATACCCGTTTTAACATCACCAAGAATAAGTCCACAAACGAGACCTCCGACAAGCGGACGACCTAAAGTGTAGTTACCGATACTTGAGCCACCCAAACCAGGCATTGATGCTAAACAGGCAAACAATCCTAGGAGCGCAGCTTGAAACCAAGAAATAGTCATAAGAATTTCTCCATTCTAAAAATTAAAGTATGTTATAACCTAATTATGCTTTATAGTGGTAAAGCTAGTAACCGAATTTTGATTTAAAGTCAGACCAGTAACCAATTGATACATCAGGTAAAAGTTGGAATTTTACTCTATAACCAGCTTTTTCAATAGCTTCAATAGCTTCAGCCTCTTCTGGAGTGATTGATTGGTTATTACCTAGTTTAATAGCTCCAGGACGATCGTTAGCAGGTCCGACAATAATTTCTTTAACATCACCCGGAACAAACCCTTGATCTACCAATAATTTTTTCATGTCAATTGGATTTTTAGTGATAACAAAGTAACGTGTATCAGAATCTAATACTTTTTGAGATTTCTCACCAAAAGCATCGACTGTCCAAACAAAAGTCTTTTTATCTGAAGCCGCACCTTTATAAGCTTGCGTCAAAACTTTATTACTTGCCGCGGCATCGTTAACCGCAATCAATCCATCACAAGGATATTCTTTTGCCCAACGTGTCACAGTTTGACCATGAATCATACGGTCGTCAATACGTACAAATGAAACTACCATTTTTATTACCTCGAATGCCTAGCATTCTTTCCTTTCATTTTTTATTAAATATCGTCGTCTTCATCTTCGAGTTCCTCTGCTTGGACTTTAAATTCTTGTAAAGCAGCTGTTGCCTCTGGTAAAACTGCTTGAACAAAGTCCGTACCATCCAGAACATCTTTCATCACTACTGAAGTTACCGCCATCGGAAGATTCATACCACCAAGGACAGTTGCACTGCTCAGTAGACCTTTTTCTTCTAGCACCCCACAAGCCGTTGTCAGTGGACTACCACCAACAATATCTGCTAAAACAATGACTCGATCTTCGGCAGTTAAACTAGAAATCGCATTTCTAAATTCAACAGAAAAATCATCAACTGATTTACCATTCTGAAGTCCGGTCGCAATAACATGATCCATTTTATCTTCAGCAAACATAGCTAATGAATTTTTTAAGCCTTCTGCAAAGCCACCATGACTAACAAGTATTAAATACTTCATTATATCTCCCTCCTTTTATTGATTACAGTTTACTCTTTTTGACATCGTTTTCAAAGTGTTCATTATCATCACTTTTGATGACATTTATCATTTAAAAATGTGACAATTGTCATTAAAAAACTTACCTCTGAAAATCCAAAGGTAAGTTTCTGTATTATTTTCTCAGCTCAAGCTCGAGTTCTTCTTGAATATTTCCCAAATCACTATCAATACTATCTTTAGCAAGTGATTGACTGATAAGATAGTCAGCCTTTTCAATGACATTATTATAAGAACGAAAATTTGGGGAGGTTTGTGCAGACTCCAAAATTTGATTTAACGTTTTTGATGATAAAGCAGTTGTCCCGAAAGTATCATTTTGTAGTATCTCAGAGCTTTTTTGACTTGTCATAACTGATTTAATGACTGAAGCGCCTTGTGACTGTGCAAATAGAGATTGTTGTGTTTTTTCATCTGAACTTAACATCTGTAAAAACTCCCAAGCTAAGTTAGCTTGACTCGTCTGTGAAGAAATGCCAAATAAAGAAGTCTTCATTTCAGTCGTTTTGATAGAGGATTTACTTGGCATCTCAATACAACTCCATGAGAATGAAGAATATTTTGAAACATGGTAGGGATATGGTTTGTATGTCCTATATTCTGCAAGAGTCATTGGCATAAAGGCAACTTTTCCCTTATCAAAATCACTTGAACTAAGACTGACATTACCTGATAGCTTTTCAAGTTCATGATACCAATTAAGAACATCTCTAATCGGAGTCGTATTAATGTTTACCTGGCCTCCATCATTCAGAAACAGTGATAAACCATTAGCTGCCATCGCATTTTGCCAAGTATAGCCAACAGTACCATACTGGTCAATAATACCATCACCATCAGTATCCTTTGTCAATTGCTGACATAGTTGGAAAAATTCATCCACCGTCCAGCCTGATTGTGGTATAGCAATCCCCTCTGACTCTAACAAATCACGATTAATACACATTAAAGTAGGATTACTTTCGAAAGGAAGCGCATAGGGGATATTGTTATACTCACCAGCCTCATAACTTGCGGTATAATATCGATTAGTATCAATAGAATTATTAATTTTATTTTCTAGATTAGAGAGTGAGCCTGTTGACGCTAAGAGGTTAAAATCATTCTCTGGCACAATAAAAACATCTGGCTGTGTCCCCTGTACAATATGATCAGCCAGCCAGCCTGAATAATCTTCCTTGGTAATGCCACTCTCATATTTGACTGTTACAGAAGGATGCTCTGCTTCAAAACGACGAATCACATCATCCAACAACGTATTTTCTTGACCACTAGGAACATCCCAACTACTTCCAGTATAAACCCCAATCCATAAAACTTTTTGAGATGTTAACTTTTGATATCCTATAACACTCAATATTAAGATAGGTAAGCTCAATAACAGAATAGATTTCAAGTGTTTTTTAAATTGAATCATCATCGTAATTCCTAGTTGTTACTCCCGTTTGTACAGCCCAAATAGCAAGCTGAGTTCTATCTCTTAATTCTAACTTAGATAAGCAATGAGACAAATAATTTCGAACTGTTCCTTCAGATAAATACAATTTTGATGCAATTTCTTTATTGGACAAACCGTTACCAATTTGTTGAATAATACGCCATTCAGCCTTTGATAAGCTATTAACTGCTTCTTGATTAACTTCCAAAGTATTAGAAGGTTGATGATTTATCTGCGAAAATAATTTAAAAACTTTGCTAGCAATATCAGGATTAAGCATAGCATTACCACTATTGACAGTCAAAATAGCCTGGTGTAAATCTTTCGTCGAAATACCTTTTAAAATATAGCCTGATGCTCCATATTGTAACGCACTAAAAATAAATTCATCATCATCAAAAGTCGTTAGGATAATAACTTTGACGTCTGGGTAACTTTGTTTAACAAATTTTGTACAAACCACTCCATCCATATTAGGCATACGAATATCCATTAAAATGACATCTACTGTTTGATTTTTTAAATAATCTAGCACTTCTAAGCCATCTGCTGCAGTCCCAACAACTTCTATATCTGAATAGGCAGATAAGACAATACTAATGGAATCGCGAATCAATTCCTGATCATCTACGACTAAGACCTTTATCATATTTCCTCTCCCTTGCGTTTTGGTATAAATACGGTTGTTTGAAAACCATTTGCACTATCAAACTGTACGCGACCACCTATGACTGCCAGCCGCTCTTGCATTTGCTTTAAGCCATACCCGTAGACAATTTCTTTACAACCAATACCATCGTCATTGATTGTAATAATGTAATCCTTATCTTGACTATACATGCCAATTTCCACATGGTCTGCATGCCCATGGCGTAATGAATTTGTCACTGATTCTTGTATCAACCTAAAGACTAAATCCTCTTTTGCCGTGTCTAAATCAACATTCTCCCAGTGATAATCTAAAGAAATAAGCATTTTAGATAAATTGCCATAATCAGCAATCATTTTTAATAATGCCTCCTCTAACCCTACACGTTCTAAAGCTCCTGGACGTAATTTTTCTAATGAACGACGAACATCTTGAATACCATCTCTAACAACATTTGAAACACTTAGTAATTGTTTTTTAGCGTGCTCTTTGTCTAAATCTAATAAGACTAGGACAGCGTCTATTCCAGCAGAAATACCTGTCAGAGCATGTCCCAATGTATCATGGATTTCACGAGCAATTCTCTTTCTCTCACGGTCCTCTGCCATTTTTTCAGCAAGCGCAATGTAATCTTCTAAATGGTTATTAGCCCTGTCTGCCATACGTAGTTCTTCTTCAATTTTATGATTTTCAGATACAGAATACATAATAAACATCACTAAAGATAAAATGAACACAACCATATTAATAGTAGTCAAGCCGTTTTTTATAAATAACAACATAAACTGATATTGTGATGGGATAAAACTAATGTACGTATTGATTGAGGGCAATGGGATAAGTATAGACAGTAGATCAAAATTTGATATCAATAATACACTAAAGCTAATAACAATAAATGCGGTCCAATAACGTTGACTCTTCATGGTATAAAAGTCCGTATAACTGTAAAAGATATCAGAAAACACGAGCAAAATCAAGCCATTGTAGGAAAACTGCATGGCAGAAATACTTGTAATCAGTAGGATAATTTCTGCAACTGCAAGCCAGTCTTTATACTCTGTTTTAGATGCTAGCAACCTATGCCTCCAATTAATGATGACAAGAAGGAGACCAAAAGAAATGAGACTATACCAATAAACAGTTGCGGGAGAATTTGGGATGACTTCAAGTTTTTCTAATAGTTGGTGACTAAGCCCTCGCTCCACGATATAACGTGTCGCAAATAGGTAAACTGAAACAGTAAAAAGAACTGCTAAAACATTAATAAAAACCAGCAATATCTTCAATAGTTTGGCGTATCGCTGATAACGTAATCCATTCATCACTGCCACCCTGAAATATTAAAATCATGAACATTTTCCTTAGTAACTAGAGTTACTGGAACAATAATATTACTCCTATATGGTAAATGATCTGCCAATCGATAAGCGGCTCTCACTGCTTCTTCACCTATCGTATGCGGTGATTGAGCAACAGTTGCTTGGACGTCATCCGTGGACGCTAATAGGGTTTTAACATTGGGTGAACCATCAACACCGTATACTGTAATCCCTTCAAGCCTACCGACTTCAATCGCTGCTAAAGCTCCTAGGACACTCTGATCATTTAAAGCCATTATCGTATCGAATGCGATTCCTTCATTGATAACTTCTTCTACAGCTGGCATGGCAAGCTCTGTTTGTCCTTTTACTTCTCTTGAAGCGACAATATGATAACCCTCATGACCAGATATTGTGTCTAAAAATCCTCTGATACGATCACTACCTGATACCGTTGTTTCATGTTCTAATAACAAGATTTCTGCACTTGTTTTAGTTGCCAAAAGATTTTCAGCACACATAATACCTGCCTTGTAATTATCTGATAAAATCGTTGTATCAACTGCTTTAGAATCTGTTAAACGGCTATCAACAGCAACGATAGCGATTCCTTTTCTTTTAGCTTCCTTTAACTTGTTTATAATCGCAGAGTTACTACTATCTACTGGATTAATAACGATAACATCACAATCTTCTTTTATAAAATATTCTAATTGCTCAACCTGCTTATCACTATTTAAAGATGGGTCACGAAGTAATAAGATATCCCCACTCTCTTCCACTTCCTTATTAATTTCAGAATGAAGCGCCTTATAAAAATCATTATTCATCGTCATGTAAGTTGCACCAATCTTAACACGTTCTTCATTCAAAGGTCTATATTTATAGCAAGCGTATAAAATAGAGATACAACCGACAAATAAAAGTGATAATGAGAAGCCAATCCAATGTCTTTTTACTTGTTTCATCTTACCAACCATTTATACCCACATCTCCAAGACTTCGGCAATCCCATCATGATTATGATCGCTAGTTACAGTTCCTATAGCTTTTTGAACTTCTTTGGGACCATTTGCCATCACATAACCTTTTCCAACAACTTTAAGCATATCTAAGTCATTAAAATTATCACCAAAAGCAATTGTATCACTCAAAGCAACACCATAGCTCTCAGCAAATAAGGATACTGCTCTCCCTTTTTCAATACCTGAGGCCATTACTTCAATATAATAAGGCAAGGAACGGGCAATTGATAACTGCGGATAGCGGACTTTTAATTCGTTTTCAAGCGTCTCAATGACTTCTGGTTCTCCCATTAAAAGAAGTTTGTGTACTTCTGGAAGTTCTGAAATTTTTTCTAAAGGAATTTCTTCTGAATTTAATCCTACCACACGTTCTTCACGAGAAATCCAGTAATTCTTTCTATCTTGTGAAAACCAGTAACTGCCACTATAGATATTCCAAGCAACTTCTGGAGACTGTTCTTCTAAGTAGTGACACAGAGATAAAGCATCAGAAACTGGCATTGCCTGTGAATCTATAACTCGTCCCTTCTCATCTTGTATTAGAGCCCCATTATAGGAAATAATCGGAGTATGGGGTAAAAAATCTGCTAGCAAAGGCTTTATAGCTTCAGGCATTCGTGCCGATACAGGAACAAAAATATGCCCTTGCTCAATTGCTCTTACTAGAGCTTTACGAGTTCTTGGTGTCACCACTAAGTCTTTATTAATTAATGTACCATCAATATCACTAAAAATAATTGCCATAACTGCCACCTTCCTAGACTGTTACTTAGCATTTTATACTATATTTTACAATGTTAGTATACCATTTTCTGAAAAGGTTTTCTATATTAAGTAATAACCATATTAATACTCGTCCAAAATCAAAATTAGCATTTTAGAACCTCTAATACTTTTGATGCACTACCGAACGAAGTGAGACTAAAATGTTTCTTTCGCTATAGTGGTATTCTTATTAGTGAAACTGTCCGGTGGATAGTTTCAGCCTGAGCTTAGAAATCAAAAAGCGAGGGTAATTGGCTTGATATGAACGGATTTTTGGGAGAACTGCAGAAATTGAGAGTCAATTTCGTAGTAATTCCCCCGCAAGGATGATTAGGTTGGACGCTGTCGAGTAGTCGACAAGTACATCCAATCATCTACTGCGATAGAGATAAGCTCAAATCTAGCAATGAAACTCCGTAGGAGGTTGGGACACTGACTTTGTCAGCTTCATTTCCTACCTCAAAAGGTTCCCCAAATCTTATCGACTGTGACGAACTCTGTTCGTCTTATTTCCCACCTCCAAAGGTCTCCCAGACCTTTGGAGCGTCCGCACTTTTAAGAAAGAAACGAAAAAGGAATTTTTGATTTTTGTTAAGTATAAGAAACCCTTTTTATAAATATCTCCCTCAGTATTTCATGAGGGAGAATAATTTATTCACAATTAGTAATCATTTTTCGAAAATCTCTTGAATAAAAGAGCGAAGAATCCCAGAATATTAATCATACCGATTCCAAAAGCGAGGGAAGAAGTATCACCTGTTTTTGGTAAAAGTTTTCCATCTAAGTCTACTTCTTCTTTATCACCATTTGAAATATTACCTCTTTGATTACCCATTAAATGAGTTGGTGGAGTAGGTCTCTTCCTATTTTCTGAATTCGACAATAATTCCACCTTGTCTTCGTTTGATATGTCTTGAATATCTTGATTTGCTCCATTGCCTTCATCTGAAACATTTGGTTTCTCAGTAGAATCTAGAGTTTCTGAATCTTCTGATGTTTCTTCTAAATTATTCACCAAAAAATTCTTAACTTCTAGTTGCCCATCCCAAAGCCCTAAACCAACAAATGGTTGGTTAAAATACTTGTCAGTAACATCAAATTTATGAGAAAGGAATTCTTTACCATCTACTGCTACTTTGATAGTATCTATTGTTTTAATAACATCAATATGGTGATAGGTACCATCATTAATATTATTATCCATAGGAACCTCTTGGATTGTATCACCATAGAAACGATAAAGGCGAATATTATTTCTATCCCCAAATTGGACAGCATAGGCATTGGCAGGATCACTATTTGCAGATGCTAAGAAAAGATTAATAATACCTTTCGTATACTTGATATCAACACTCATTTTATACTCACTAAATGGTAGGACTTGCGTATTCATATAAGCATCGTTGGCAGATTGATTAGCATCATAAAGAGTTTCACCATCAATGTACCAATTGCCGCCTACAGCTTTTAGATGAGACAAATTCGTGTTGAAGTTATCTTCAAAAAGATCCACTGTAAATTCCTCATAGAGGGATGCGTCTTCTTTAGATGTTGCCCGAACAACGACCTGACCTTTTTTAAGTCCTGTCAACACAGCTTTATTACCTTCTACAGTTAAAGAAGCAACGCTACTATCACTAACTGTCCATGTTAAATCTTGAGCAGCGACTGCTGGCATCACGTAAGCTTTCAATGGTATTGGTTCACCAACGGTTACTCGTGTTGTTTTTGGACTTGCTGCTACCACATCAAGAGGTGTAGAAACATCTCTTCTTTCTTTCCAAATGCTTGTCAATGGATAAACAGTGATATCCGCTTTAGAAGTATCACTTTCTGAAAAGACTCTTAATCCTAGACTTGTTGGGGCAGGAAAAATTTGATTAGCACCAGCTACTGTATTACCCTTAGCAAAGACTTCAACACTTGAACGGTCTACAAAGAGATGTAAATCAATACTACCATCCGCATGGCGTGTCACATGCTGCTGATTAACTTTAGCAAATTGATTACTTAAGATAATACCTGATTGACTTCTGTCAATGGCAAGGGTCTCAGTGGCAAGATCATAGATAACTTTTGTAACTTCACCATCACCAACACGTAAATCAAAACCTAAACGATTAGTCGCTTCACCTGGTTGGAAATGAGCTATAATTTCATATGTGTCACTAGCAAAATCCTTAAACAAGTCATTGTTTTCTGTGACGGTAACATCTTTATAAGAGATAGCCTTGCTCGTATCTCTAAGATTTTCATAGGCTTTAATAGGTGTTTGCGTTAATACATAGTGATCACCTTCTTTAACAAGACCAAGTGCTAAATTCAAATTAAAGGTTCCATTAAATTTTTGATCAACGGCATCAGCAACCAGATTACAATAATCATCCCAAGTGTTCATCCAGTTCAATTCAATCACTTCAGGAAGGGTTGGCTGAGCACTAGTACCAAAATCTTGCACATAGTAGGTCATCGCAGCATAAGAATCCTTACCAAAGTTCATGATGTGATCTTCATTTTCATAAACTGCATCAGGTACAAATCGCCATGAACCATCAACTGGTTTAAAGTCTCCAATTTTGTAGAAACGCCCTCCACGAGAAAGTGCCCACTTCAAATTACCATCCTCTGCTTGTAGGAGATACAAGTCTGGACACTCGGTATGAAGCTCTGGATAAGTCGATTCCACCTTCCAATCTGTCAAATTATCTGATGAGTAGATACGTAGTGGTCCGCCTGCTATCACCATGAACCATTTATTTTCCCAACGAAAGACTTTTGGATCACGAAAATCACGGCTATTCAAAGGATCATTAGCCCAGTCTGCTGCAATTTTATCTGATTTTTGCCAAGTTTTACCTTCATCCGTACTGTAAGCAAGTTTAATTCGTTGTCCTTCGCCATTGACAGTGATTAAGGCAACAAGGCCACCATTACCATCTTCGAACAAGCCTGAAGTGTTTTTATCATCAACAACGATACAACCTGAGAACATGGTACCATTAGCATCTGGGTAAAAGGCAATCGGTTGTTCTTCCCAAGTAAGCAAGTCTTTACTTGTGGCATGTGCCCAATGCATTGGTCCCCATTTGGTATCATCATGGAACTGATAGAAGAGATGATAAGTACCATTGTAGTAAACTAAACCGTTTGGATCATTAGCCCAGCCATCTTTAACAGAGTAGTGGAATTGTCCTCGATAAAGCTCATTGTAGTACACATCATCAGATTGGCGACGATGAACATTGAGGCGATAGGTCAATGAAACAGGTTGACCAGATGCTGTTAGAATTTGACTAGTCACAGTTAGATAATTGGCACCAACATCTAATGGAATATCTTCAAGGACGTTATAAACAGTCCCCTTCGCATCTTGAATGGTAACTGTTGTTCCAGGTTGTTTAGCTACACTCTCTAAACGGATAGTTTTTGCATCATGCTTCACATACTGAATATGAGTAGCTTCTTTTGGGAAAAATTGACCCTTGGTTTCAACAGTTCCTTCTGTTGAACTGACAATAATATCTTCTAAAAATGGCAATTCCTCATCTGCTAACGGTGTGTAGAAGGTGTTTTGGAAAATCATTTCGCCGTTCCAGTTCAACAATCCAAAATATCCTTCTGAAATTGGTGTTGTTTGCCCTTTATCATTTCTCTGAAGGGTAAAATCACTCAAATTGGCAATCAATACATCGTTAACATAGTAAGAAAGCCATTCATCAGTCGCTACAACCTTCAAATGATAGCGGTTATCTAGTGTTGCTGCAACTTCTTTATCATCAATCAAATTAGCCTCTGCCCAGCGCCATAGACGCGCTCTGTGACTGTTAGCATCTAAATTGACAGTATAGTTTTTAAGGTTCTCTGGGTCATTATTTGAGCGGAATGTTAATGAAGCGGCCCCCTCATTCTTTAAGAAGGTTACATCTGTCTCAAAAATAAAGTTTTTTCCATGTGACTCAGTATAGAGGAAATTATCTCCCTTACCAATAGCATTGCTATAGAGACCATCTTCTTGAAGTTTCCACACATTTTCATCATAGGATAGATTGTTAAGATTCGTGTGATAGCCTGATGTTACGGTAGATTCGCTTGCTACAGATGGACTTTCTGAAACATCACTTGCCGAATGATTTTGAGGGGCAGCTTCTTCATCTGACACTTCTGGAGTTGTAGCTGCTGCTGAGCTATCCTCAGAAACAGGAGCTACTACAGGAGTTATGTATCCTGATGTTTCATCAACAGTTCCTAGAGTTTCTTCGGTCACTTCTGATATCTCTGAAGTACCAAGCTCTTCTCCAACAATGCTATCACTTGTTGGTGCGACTAGCGGAGCAACAACTTGCTCTGATGTTGCTCCTTCAACCACATCAGCTGATACCTGATACGTAGAAGTCGCTAAGGTTAATCCCACTAAAAAAGCTGAACAGCCATATATCCAAATCTTCCCTCTCTTGCGCATATACCAATTTTTGCATTGTGTTTCTTTGATATTCTTCATAAAATATACCTCCAAATGGATTTTGGTTCAAGCGATAAAAGAAAACGCTTTCTGATAATATAATTGTATGACCTTTTACAAACGAATACAATAGACAGATGTCATTTATCATCATGACATCTGTCACATTTATTGCACTCAATAATGTAAAAATTTTATTTTCTTCAAGTAATGCTCTTATTAATTCTACAAAAAAAGCATAGAACCTATTTTTTAAGATTCTATACTTTTTATCAATGAAGCTATTAGTTTGTATCTTCCAACAAAGATTTTCTAACTTGGCTGATGAAATAAAGGGAGCCTGTAATCACATAAAGTGTTTTAGGTATTGGACGACTAGCAACGGTGTCGATCCATGTCTCAAAATGCTCTATTCGGACGTATTTATCAGGATATTCTTCTACTTTGATGCTGTTCGGGTAATCAAAACTGGTTACTGTTAGGGTATCAAAAACAGATAACTGGTCCAGCATGGTGGTGACAGGCTTAGTATCAATAGCCGCGAACAAAATATGGATGTGATAGTCAGGATAATTTTCCTTGAGGACATCAACCAAAACGGCAATACTTTCATCGTTATGGGCGCCATCAATCATCAGGTTTGGACGCATGAGCTCTGTTCGCCCCTGCCATTTTGCCTGAGATAAGGCTTGTTGAATAACGGTCGGAGTGACCTTTGCATAACAATCCGATAACATGAGACTGGTCTGGATGGCTAGACTGGCGTTTGCAACCTGGTGCTGTCCCGACATGCTTAAAGAAATATCTAATGTGTTAACACCATTAGAAAACTGAAACGCCCTGCTATTTCCAAAAGTCCTAAACTCCTTGTCAAACTCATAGGTAGGACAATTAAGTGCATTGGCACGATTATAGAATACTTGCCGAACACTGTCACGCTTTTCCGCAAAGATAAAAGGGACTTCCGCTTTTAAAACACCCACTTTTTGCTGGGCAATTTCCTGGTAACTGTCTCCCAAAATAGACTGGTGGTCACGTCCGATAGAGGTGCAAATGACTGCCATAGGGGTAAAAACATTTGTCGAATCATGCAAGCCACCAAGCCCTGCCTCTATAATCGCGATATCAACGGGATGCATCTTCCCAAAATAGACAAACATCATGGTCGTGATAATTTCAAACTCAGTTGCCGATTTCAGGTCCGTCTCAAGAGGAAGCCGATCGACAACGGGTTTTACAATCTCAACCAATTTGACCAAATCTTCTTTAGAAATCATTTCTCCATTTACAGAAATACGTTCTCTAAAGTCCATGATATAAGGAGATATGAAAGTCCCTACTTCATAGCCTGCCTGAGTAAAAATGTTCTGCAAATAATTGACAGTCGAACCTTTGCCATTCGTACCGACTACATGAACACCTTTAATATTTTTCTGAGGATTGCCAAGTTCATTGAGCATCCATTCCATACGTTTCACGCCGGGTTTGATTCCAAATTTTAATTGACCGTGAATCCAGTCCAGGGTCTCTTCATAAGTCATATTTTTCATAGTTTTAGTATAGCAAAAAGACTAGCACTAGGCTAGTCTCCTCAAATTCTATTAGAATTTTTTACGCTTACGCGCTGCTTCTGATTTACGTTTACGTTTTACAGATGGTTTTTCATAGTGCTCACGTTTACGAGCCTCTTGAAGAGTACCAGCTTTAGTAACCGCACGTTTGAAACGACGAAGTGCATCGTCTAAAGATTCATTTTTACGAACGACTGTTTTTGACATAGATTTCACCTCCTCAAGATAATGTAACGATTTACGTTCTCAGTTATTTTAACACAAGGTTATATATGTGTCAAACTTTTTTTACTGCTTGTGCTAATTTTCCATATAAAAGGTAGTCCACTTTGGATAGCTCTGCAATTGTTCGACAATCTAAAGCACACATAATGAGGCGTAAATCCTCTTTCCAGCCATTGATAATCGTAATCACTTCTGGAACTGTGTGCGTTTCAACTAGCTCCAAGACCGTACGCGACAAGCCCACTGCTTTTGCTCCAAGGACAAGGCACTTAATGATATCAAGTGGGTGCCTCACACCACCTGAAGCCAAGATTTCAATCTCTTCCCTCAAGTCTTTCAGGTTTAGCAAGGTTTGAGCCGTTGATTGCCCCCATTCGTTCAGATAATCACGATTTCCCCCACGCTGATTTTCAATGTAGGCAAAACTTGTTCCTCCGCGCCCTGAGATATCAACGGTTTTGATGCCTTTGGACATAGCAAAGCGGACCGTTTGGTCATCCATTCCAAAGCCGACTTCTTTAAGAATAACAGGTACATCCAGCTCAGAAGCATAGCTTTCTAAGTTTTTCTTCCATGAGCGAAACGCCCTTTCCCCTTCTGGCATAAGTAATTCCTGCATGAGATTGACATGAACTTGCAGAAAGAGTGGTTTCATTTGATCAACGGCTTTTCGTCCAAGTTCAATAGGTTTATCAATTCCTATATTAGTTGCAAGGCGTAAATTTGGAAATGCCTCACGAAAATCAAAGGAGTCAGGATGCTCATTCTTTAGCGCAGCAGAGTATGAACCTGTCACCATGAGAATCCCTGTCACTGCTGCTACTTCTGCTAATTTCCGATTAACCTGCCCAGCTTTTTCCGAACCACCTGTCATGGCATTGATGTAAAAGGGAAAGTCCCAATCACGCCCAGCGAAATGGGTGCTCAAATCAATCTCGTTCAAATCATAAGTTGGCAAAGACCGATGGATGAGCTCAATGTCATCGAAGCTATTGTAAGGGGCTTGATACTTTAAAGCATGTTTTATATGGTCATCTTTTCGATTAGTCATTGGTCACCTCTATCCAGTAGCGTTTTGTCTCTGAGCCATCTGAGGGATTGACGTAAGTATTGTCATAGTTTCCACCATTAGCAAGAATCGTTTTTTCAGAGGCTACATTGTTGACATCACAGGTCACAAGAGCTCTCGTAATCCCTAGCTTACCAGCCTCTTTCAAAGCTAGTCTCAACTGTTCCTTAGCATAGCCTTTTCTGCGCTCACTTGGACGAATAGAATAGCCAATGTGTCCAGCAAAATTGACCAAAAAAGGCTGACTCAGATTGTGTCTGATATTGCAAATCCCGACCATTTTTTGATCTGATTGGCGAATACAAAGAAAGGTTGACGAAGGAACACGTCCTTCTTCTAATCCTTCCCCTTTTGCGATGGTCATGACATGAGTTAACCATTCGGATAAATCAGACATGATGTCTAATCGAGCTCCACCATGTAAGTGTTCACCTGCCTGAAGAAATTCTGCTTTATATGCTACAACTTCCTCTAAATAGTCTATATCGGGTAAAACCAACTCTAATTCAGTCATTTTCCCACCTTTCTTGATAAAGTAATTCAATTCCTGCGTCTGCCCAACGGTTAATGAGTTCTGTACTGGCTGATTGTGAAAAACTAATGGCAATCCCACAATCACCACCTCCAGAACCAGAGGATTTAGCAATGATATCCAGCCCCTCTTCCGCCTCTTTTAGTCTTTTTAAGTTATCAATGTAAATGGCAGAGCTTAAGGAAACAAGAAGGTCTGAGACGATTTGAAGAGCGCTCTTCAGTTGTTCCTTATCTCCAGACAGCAGAGCTTCTTTAGCTTGTAAAACAGCAACTTGAGTTTCTACTAAGTAGTCTGACGTAATGGCAGCTTTGACTTGGTTAATCATATCTTTAGAAATGGCTGGTTGTCTGGTCCAACCGACTAAAAAATCAGCTTGGATGTGTGGCGCCAGCCTTTCAATGGTATATCCCCAGTCCATCGCCATCAACTCAGATAGCGGCTTTTGAGTAATCTGCTCTGCTATTTTCTCACGGTTAAAGGAAGTATAAGCAACCAAATCTTCGTAAGCTATGCAGGCGATATCCCCCATAGAGCCATTATCGCCGAGCTTTAATAGGGTATAACTCGCCAGCTTGAACAACTCATCGGATGTCAAAGGAAGGGCAACAAAGGCTGCAAGAGCCTTGAGGGTCAAAACGGTAACTGAACCGCTTGAGCCAATGCCAAACTTGAGACCGTCACGTTCCAATTTCCCCGTAATGGTCAAACTAAACGGTGGTAACTGCTTTCCGTAAAAGGCTTGAAAGGTTGCTATACTCTCTTGGATGAGGGAATAGTTAGCATCCGGCTCAAGACCGACAGTATAATCAAACATGTCTGATGAGAGGATGATTTCATCTGACCTTTCAACTGCTGCAGTCATATAGATAGGAATATGCTGAATGAGCGCTGTCTGACCAGGGGTTAAAATACTATATTCCCCTGCAAGATAGAGTTTACCACCTGTATGAACAGTGATTTTTTTAGCAGTCATCATAGTTTTTTTGTCCTAGACACAATAACGTGATAATCCTCAGCAAAAATGCTTGCTAAGCGGTCTAAATCTTCTTCCAGGCAGAGCACTTTGACATTTGGTCCAGCGTCCATCGTGAAATAGCACCGCTCGCCAGCATCACGTAGAGCCTTCACTTTTTCCATGGCTGCGTAGCTAGCTTCTGTTAAGTAAGAAAAGCTCGGGGTCGCTGTTCGAGTTGTTTCGTGCATGCGAAGAGCATTGGCTTCTGTTAACTGCCCCACTTTGTCAAAATCATTTTCAGCCAGATAGGTCAACATAGCCTTGTAATCTTGCTCAGACTGTTTAATCCATTCTGGAAAAGAAGTTGACGTCTCTGTACACAATTTCATGCCCTCGCGGCTGGAAATGGCTTTTCGTTGGTCATTAAGGACAAGCATAATCATAGCTAAGTTGAGGTCTGTTTGGACACGATAGACTTCCCCAGAATCTTTATCCCATGCTGCCAGAGGCCCAAAGAAAGAACGCGATGAAGAGCCTGAGGCAAATTTGGCAATCTGCGCCAACTCAGCTTGTGTTTTCCCAGCCCCAAAGAGGTCATTTGCTGCTTTGACGAGGGCTGAAAGACCAGATGAACTAGATGATAGTCCTGCAGCTGTTGGCATGTTATTCCAGGTTTCAATTTTCACATACTGAGTGTCATCTGTTCGGAACAAGTCAAGCACCTTGCTAGCTTTGACCAACTCAGCCTCTCCTTGCTCAATATCATCAATAAACATACTGTCCGAGGTTGCATTTTCCAAAAACGTTAGTGTTGTCTTTGTCACCATATCTTCTAACGTTAGCGAGATGCTTGAGGTCGAGGGAATCATTTTTTCGGCATCTGCCTTTCCCCAATATTTTACGATGGCAATATTAGCATAGGATTCAACAGTTACAGACTTTCGATCCATGTGTTCACAGCTCCTTCTTTTTTTAGATGTTGTGCAATTTCAATCGCACTTTCCTGGCTCTCAGTAAGGGCAATGATGCAGCCACCAAGTCCCCCGCCTGACATTTTTGCCCCTAGGGCTCCCTTGGACATCGCAGAGCTGACAAGGTGATCTGCTTCAGGGCTAGAAACACCTAGTTGCTTCAGATTATCATGAGCTTTAAACATCGCCTCTCCAAAACCATTTAAGTCTTTGAGAAAGATGGCTTTTTCAGCTTCATTAACCAAATCTCCAAGATGGTGTAAATAAATCAGTGCCTTTTCTTCCAAGGCTTCGACAGCTTGAACAGCTTCTCTGGTATGCCCATGAATACCTGTATCAGCAATGACTAAATAAGCTTTCAAATCCATCACCACTTCTGAAAAACCGACATTACGGATGAATTTAATCGCGGTATCACTCAAGCAAGTCTTGGCATCTAGCCCACTGGGATTCGTATGCGCGATAATCTCAGCTTGATTAGCAAGCATTTCCAAAACACTCATGCTCAGAGGCTGATCAAAATAATCAAAAACCGCACGAATTGCTGCAATGGCAACAGCTGCTGAAGACCCCATGCCACGACGCTCTGGCACCATTGACTCAATCTCATAAGTGATTGGCTCATCCTTAATCTCAAGATACCGAAGGGCAGCAAAAATAGCTGTCACAAGCGGATCTGTGGCATCAAATAAAAGACGTTTGTCGGCTGGTTTAATCCGACAGGTCACTTCAATATTTTTCAAGGGTAAGGCAATCGCTGGGTAGCCGTAGACAACTGCGTGTTCCCCCATCAAAATAATTTTACTGTGAGCCTTACCGACTCCAATTTTACTTTGTTTTATCATACTACTATTTTACCCCAAAACTGCCATTAAGGCGACAAAAAACTATTGCTTCAGACACCTTTAGGCAAGGAAAAACCACTCAACCGAGTGGTTTCATCCTTAAAATTGGCTATCATCAATAGCGTCTAACCAAGCTTTCGTTGCATTAAGAGTTTCTTCAAGCGCACCCTCTTGGAACGGTGATTTAATGCCTGCTGCTTCAACCACTTGTAGGAAGGATTTCGTTCCTCCAATTTTACAAATACGCATGTAATCTTCCCAGGCTGTTTCATCATGGTCAATCTGCGTGCGTTTCCAGAATTGAAGAGCACAGACTTGAGCTAACGTATAGTCAATATAATAGAACGGTGAGGCGAAAATGTGCCCTTGACGGTACCAGAAAATACCACGGTCTAGCGCCTCTGACTCTGAGTAGTCTTTTGAAGGGAGGTACATTTTTTCCAAACGACGCCAAGTGGCTTTGCGTTCTGCTGGTGTCATCTCAGGGTTTTCATAAACTTCATGTTGGAAATGGTCAACGAGAACACCATAAGGCAAGAAGAGAAGAGCACCTGATAAGTGACTAAACTTGTACTTCTCTGTTTGTTCCTTGAAGAACAAATCCATCCAAGGCCATGTCATGAACTCCATAGACATTGAGTGAATTTCACAAGTTTCATACGTTGGCCAAATTGCCTCTGGTGTTTCTACCCAGCGTGAATTGTAAACTTGGAAAGCATGTCCTGCTTCATGAGTCAAGACATCAACGTCCCCACGAGTGCCATTGAAGTTAGAGAAGATAAATGGTGCTTTATAGTCTGGTAAGTAAGTACAGTAGCCACCTGTATCTTTCCCTTCTTTAGCAACCAAGTCTAACAACTCATTTTCAACCATGAAATCAAAGAATTCACCTGTTTCTGGAGATAATTCACGGTACATTTTCTGTGCTTGTTCAACAAGAAACTCTGGTGTCCCTTGAGGTTTGGCATTGCCATCAAGATACTCTAAGCCTAAATCGTAGTGTTTCAACTGCTCAACACCAATACGCTTAGCTTGACGCTCACGGAGTTCATCGACGATTGGGACAACGTGTTTCAAGATTTCCTGACGATAAGTATTGACCATATCACGATTATAGTCAAAACGATTCATGCTCTTATAACCGTATTCAACATAATCTTTAAAGCCAAGTGTTTTGGCAATTTCATGGCGAACTTTAACAAGCTCATCGTAAACAGTATCAAAAGCTTCTTCATTTGCTTCAAAAAAGGCTGTAATGGTATCTGTTGCTTCTTTACGTGTCGCACGATCTGGGTCTTGTCCAAATGGTCCCATTTGAGAAAGGTTGTAAGTTTTTCCACGGAATTCCATTTGCGCTGTTGCCATCAAATTGTTGTAACGATCCACCAATTCATTTTCCTTTTGGAAAAGCGGAATAGCTTCAGATGAGAAAGTTGTCAACTTGTTTTCAGCCAACATAAAGAAGGTTTCTGGTAAAAAGCTTGATAAATCTTCACGGAATGGACTAGCTAATAAGACACGGTAGTAATTCGTTGTTAGCTCTTCAAAAAGCGGTGCGTATTCATTCCAAAAGGCTGTTTCTTCATTGTAAAAGGCATCTGTCATATCAATAGAATGACGAATACTCCATAGCGTTGCTTGCGTATCCGTTGAAAAGTTAATTGCTGTGATTTCTTTTGCAATGCGTACAGCTTCTTCTCCAGTTTGAGCATCCGCTAATTGCTGCGTTAAGGTTGTCAATTGACTTTTCAGTGCTTCATAATCTGGACGTACATATTGGTAATCTTTAAATGACATAAAGTCCTCACTTTCTACATACTCAATCATAGTGCATTTATCATGATTTTGCAAGGGTTTTCTCATGCCTAAGCAAAAAGAGAGGGAGCGTCCCTCTCTAAATAATATTTAGTTCAAATCATTAAAGACTGCTTCCATGTGGAGAATAGCTTCCGCTGGGAGCGGATTTTCTTGGTTATCATGGTTAAAGTTAAGAAGATAGTTAAGGCGAATTTGCATACGATCACGGAGAAGTTGACGATAAGAATCATCAAAATTAGGAACTTCAAACCCTTCAACGTCTAGGTAATCAAAGCCACGAACATCGCCGAACGCTTTGAATTCACCAGTACCATCAACAACACTCTCGATAATACCAAGAGTCACTTCTTTTGGTATTTTCTTGCCCATATAAGAGCCAGTGTTAATCACATAACATTGCACACCAGATTCAAAGAGTGATTGGAATTTCTTATAATCTTCAACCAATGGGTACACACGGAATGGGTTTGCATAAGGCTCAATGATGAGGCTGTTTAGGCTATCAGAAGTGTTTTCAGCACTTGAACGCATGGTTGTCAAGGTACAACCCATAGTTGCCGCCATAACAGGATCTGAGAGGCGTACCAAAGGTGGTAGCGAATCATCCTTCATAATCCAGAAGATTGATTGGATTGGATCATCAATACGGTCCACACGGTTTGGAGTAGAGTAACGAGATTTCACCGTACGACCATTACCATTGCGCACATCTTCTGTCACAAGGCGGAGCTTGCCTTCCTTATCAAGAGCCACACCACAGTTTTGAACGGTTACGAAGTAATCTTGTTCTCTATGACCTGCTGGGTAGTCACTGGTCTTATCGAAGTATGATGGTTCCAAAGCAATGGATGAGCCATCTTTTTGTGAAATGATAAAGGCATCATCATGGAGAACGTTGATGTCGTATTTACCATCATGTTTGGCGTGAGTAAGTGTTGATTTACCAGAACCTGATAGACCAAAAAATGACGCAACGTAAGGACTTTGTCCTTCTTTCTTGAAGATTTTAAGACCGCCGTGACAAGAAACATAATTGTTACGCGCAGCAGTTCCCCAAGCAAGTGTTAAGGTTGATTTTTTCAATTCACCGAAATAGTGCATCCCAAGAATAACGGCACAGTTGTGATTAGTGTCAAAGTAAGCTAGCCCATCTGGATAATCTGGGTGTGACCACTCTGGATCTGAAAAGATATAAATATCTGTTTCTTCATAGCGTGGAGAATTCTTCAAGCGTGCCAAGTAGTCTGCATTCATGATTTGGAAATTCATCAACCATGAATAAAGGTTGTTGATATCATCTTCTGGCACCATGAGGTGGGCACGAAGCATAAAGGCTTCATCAAGACCAACAATAGCATCTGCTTTATAATACTGTCTATGACGGCTTTCAAAAATAGCATCACGGACAATTGGTAACAATTTAGCATCTTCCCGTGGGTTATTGCCATAGATGCGACGTGCTTTTGCAGTACGACCAACAATTGCTCCGCCATTTGCTAATAACACTTTCGCATCATCTGGAAGGCCAAGTTCCTTAGTATGAGCAACCGGCATATCAAGCACAATCGTATTTGGTGCTTTCAAAGCTAGTTGGTAAGCCTCAACTAACGTTTTAATCGGCTTCACATGATTTTCATAAAAAGCAGTCTCAACTGTTGTTTTCAAAGCTGAAAAGTAAGGTGTGTCCTTACGCATCACTTCTTCTGCAAAATGCTGACGTGTAACCATAGGGTTTCCTCCTAATATTGTAATCGTTTTCTTTAATGTAAGTATACTACTTTTTATAAGAAAGCGCTACCATTTTTGGTAAAAAATTTGATTTTCTTGAAAATTATTTTAGATTTTCGTAAATCATTCTATCTAACACTTAACAAAAATCAAAAATTACTTTTCGTTTCTTTCTTAAAAGTGCGGACGCAAGCAACCTCCTACGGAGTTTCATTGCTATTTTTTGAGCCTAGGTCTCAAAAAATCCGTTCATATCGAGGGTAAACTCTCGATATGAATACCACTATAGCGAAAGAAACATTTTAGCCTCACTTCGTTCGGTAGTCAATCAAAAGTATTAGAGGTTCTAAAATGCTAATTTTGATTTTGGATGAGTATAACATCATTCGACTTAATTATTGGAATGAATTGTTACACCAATTCCATTATGAAAAGAATCATAAAATTCTTGATATTCAGTAACTTTTTCAGCTGGGAATAAGTCCGTATTAATGACCTTTACAATTTGCCAAAATCCAACAGGCAAACTGAGCTCTCCCTTTTTCCAAAAATATAGTGCATCACCTTCAATATGAAAGGCAATATCACTCCAATCATCCGCTTCTAGTGCTTCAAAAATGATTTCTTTCCCTTTAAGAACTTTCCACACCTCTCTGATAATCTCTCGAAAGCCTTGTTTATCAGTTACGATATCTTCGAGCGTGAGTTTTTGTCCCTTTTCAGTTAAGTAGAGATAGTGACTGACTCCTTTTGTCACATAGTCATCTGACAAGATACCTGATTGATAACGCTGAATAGCGACACAGTAGGCATTGTCACCAATCAAAGGATTAACAATTTTTTCTGGATAAATAATTGTAGCCAATTGGCTATTTCTCTCATTTTCGACAACTTCAGTAATAGCTTTACCAAGTTTTGAAGTGGTCACCTTAGGCATTGCGTAAAGGAGATTGGCTGAACCTTCTGTGGTCAGTTCCTTGTCAAAGTCAACAATGGCCACTTCTAAGTACGTTTTCAAGCGCTGCTCTTTTTCAAAAGAAATCCAGCAAAAGCTACCGACTCCCGTCGCAACTAATAACATCAGAGAAACGATACATTTCCAACGTTTAGACATAAAACCATATCCTTTCAAGATGATTATACCAATTTTGAACACGCTTACAAAGTTATACCATAAAAAGACTACTCTCGTAGCCTTTTACTATACGCCATAAAGTTCACTAAGGGTGACAAATTGATAACCTTGGCTCACCAAATAATCTAAAACAGCTGGTAAAGCATCTGCTGTCGTTCCATGGATGTCATGCATGAGGATAACAGCGCCAGGACGTACCTGACTTTGCACGTTAGCTAAAATCGATTGTGTGTTGCGATTTTTCCAATCCAAGGTGTCAACATCCCATAAAATTTGCGGATAGCCAACCGTAGCTTGAACAGTTGCATTCGTTGCACCATAGGGTGGGCGCATGAATTTGACTGGTTTTCCAGTTGCTGCCGTAATCACTTTGGTTGTTTCATCCATCTGCCACTTGATGTCATTAACCGACAAAGATGGTAAGGATGGGTGACTCCATGTATGGTTTCCAATCTCATGTCCTTCTGCAACTTCTCTTTTCAAGATGGCTTCGTTACCAACCACAGCACTTCCAAGCACAAAAAAGGTTGCTTTGGCATTGTACTGCTTTAAGGTATCCAAAATACGTGTTGTACTAGATGGATTTGGCCCATCGTCAAAAGTTAAGGCAACAACTTTTCCCTCTAAGGCAACTTGGGGTTTTCCAAACAACAGTGATTTTTCACGTTCTTCACGCGCCTTTTCTTCTTGATATGTTTGATAAGCAGTCAAGGTATCACCTTGAAGGTATTTGGAATCAATCTTATCAAATAACTCTTTCAGTGGAAGATAGCAAACGTCAATACCAGCTATTTTTTGTGGCAAATGAATATCTAAAGCATCCGATTTCGGAACAAAGACAAGTGTCTTCAAATCAACCTTTTTTAGTTCTTCTAGTTGAGCCTTCGCCGTCTCATCTAGTTTCCCTTCATTAGAAAGTTGCTTTTCCATAAAACTAACCCATTTGTTAGTAAAAAATGCTGTGTCAGGAACAAGATCTGTTATCAAAAGCAGTTGACCATCCTCTTTGATATAAAACTCCTTCCCTTCCAATGTTTTTTCTAAGGTTACTTTTTTAGGCTTATTAGCATATTGACGCATTTGAAGTTTGTACTGTGATACAGTTGCAAGCTCCGAAGGACTAAGTTTACTATCCACAAAAGCTAATTGCTTGATTTTAGAAGATTTCTCAGAGGAAGTACCATAATGCTCTGCAATGAGAGCTTTTATCTCTCGAGAAAGAGCAGGTAGTGGTTCATTATTTTGACCAATAGGATAAGCTGCTGACACATAGGTTTGGTCAATCATTCCAGATTGAATAGAAACCTTTTGATTAGCTGTCATAGCTTTTTCTTCCTGAGAAATAACTGCTTCAATTCGCTCTTTTTCCCATTCAATCACTTTTTTCTGATACACCTGATATCCCAAGACGACGATAACTAAAACTAGTAAAACATTCACAATTTTAAGGATAGTCCCCTTATTCTTCACTTCATTCCTCCTCGACTGTATTACAACCATGATACTAAAATCAAGACTGTTCGTCAACGAAAAATCTAGACTAATATCAACAAATCGTTTATTTTATGATTTAATCCTATGTTTAAAATTTAAAAACGATAAGTTGTTACTTGCGCAGCATATCTCGATATCAAGAGATTTATATGGTAGTAACACTCCTTTGTCTATGATATCTGCTTTGCCTTCAAACGATATGTCGTCAAAAAATCTCCCAACAAGTGTTAGGAGATTGTAGATACTATTTAATATCAAAGACAACAGATTTCACAGTAGTCATTGCTTCGATTGAGTATTTGATACCTTGTGTACCGGCACCAGATTTTTTAGCTCCCAAGAATGGGAAGTTGTCTGTACCACGTTGTGTTTTATTGTTGATGTGAACAGTACCTACTTCAAGTTGCTCTGCGATTGAGAAGGCAAGTGGGAAGTCGTTTGTAAAGACTGACGCTTGAAGACCATATTCAGATTCGTTTGAAATCTTAATAGCTTCTTCAACTGAAGACACACGAATGATTGGCATGATTGGACCAAATGGTTCTTCCCAAGCCAAACGCATATCTGTTGTCACATTGTCATAAACTGTTGGCCAAATAAGGTTACCTTCACGTTTGTAAGGTGTAAGAGCTGTTGCTCCTTTTTCTTCTGCATCTTTTGCAAGACCTTCAATGTAGTCAGCTGATCCTGAATCAATAACTGGAGTGATGTCAGCATTATCTTCTGGCATACCAATTGTTAATTTTTCAACTTCTGCACGGACAAGATCAACTAATTTGTCCGCAACGCTATCCATAACAAGGACACGTTTAACGGCTGTACAACGTTGACCAGAGTAGCTCAAACCACCACCAACGATGTCTTTAGCCGCTTTTTCAAGGTCTGCATCTTCAAGGACGATTGCTGAGTCTTTACCACCAAGTTCCAACATGATTGGACGCATACCAGCCAATTTACCGATACGCTCACCAATTGGTGTAGAACCTGTAAAGTTGATAAAGTTAACTGCTTCGTGTTCAACGATGTAGTCACCAATGATAGACCCTTTACCGGTAATAGTGTTGAAAACACCTGCTGGAAGACCTGCTTCCGCAAATGCTTCCGCAAGAAGAAGACCAGAAATAGACCCTTGTGTTGGTGGTTTAAGGGCAACAACGTTACCTGAAATCAAGGCTGGTGCAATTTTAGAACCTGCAAGGTTTACTGGGTAGTTAAATGGTGAAATAGCAAGAACAAGTCCTAATGGCTCACGACGAACAACAGCAATTTTTTTCTTGCTGGCTGCTTCAAAGCTACCACCTTCAAGCACTTCACCCTCAAGACGAAGTCCTTCTTCGGCAGAATAACGAATGATGTCAGCGGTACGAACCACTTCTGAAATAGCTGCTTTGATACCTTTAGCCACTTCTTTTGAAAGTACTTCACCAATTTTCTCAGCATCACGTTCAAGGATGTCTGCTACTTTGTGAAGGTAAGCAGCACGCTCAGCATATGAAAGCGCACGCCATGCTGGTTGAGCAGCCTTAGCTGACGCATAGACAAAGTCAACCTCTTCTTGGCTCATTGCTGGTACTGAACCAAGTTCTTCACCATTTGCTGGAGCATAGATTTTAATGTCGTTTTCAGAAAGTTTCCATTCTCCGTTGACAAGGTTTTTATATTGTTTAGTCAAAATATCTCTCCTTTTAGTTTAATAGGTATATTGTAGCATATTTTTCTGAATATTCAACAATTTTAACAATCAAACTGTACCAATCGGTACAGGGTATACTGTCATTCTAGCACTCTTAGTTTTATTGTCAAAAATTTGCTACGGCAATTTAGAAAGTTTTCATAAAATAATTATTTTTAGCAGAAAAGAATTGCAACATGACACTGACTAATTTAACCAGTAAAATCATGACTGCACTCACTAAAACGTAATTAAACGGAATATTTGTCGTATGAATCAACGGCGTATCTGCCAAGAATCCGTAATTAGCTAAGGTATGATAATTGACAATGACCAAGGCAAGATTTAAGCCAAGAGTTATACTGATAATCTGTCGCCAACTAAGTTCGTGCTCTGCTTTTTCAAAAAGATAGGCCAACGACAAAATTAATAGAGAATAATGTCCAACGAAAAAGAAAGTATTCGTCACATGGACAAGTGGATAGGGATAAAAGGCAGGGACAGCAACTGCCAAAACGGCACCAACGACGCCAAGTAAAGCAAAGTAATGCTTAAAGATATTCCTATTTGGAAGTAATAAGATGGTAAACATCCCTATGCGACAATGATAAAGAGGCAGTGCTTCATGTAAGGGAAAGCCAATTCGTACATACCACAAATACACCAAAAGCATCATGAGGGCTAGTACACTTCTCACAACAATGATAAATCGACGAGAATTTCTATAGCGATACCCCAAATAAAAGCAAAGCGGAAGACCTAATAGACTCAGTAGGGTGCCAAACAGTGGCAAAGTCAAAACGCTGGTCGGTACGGTACTGAAAAAATCCAAATTACACGCCCTCCAATACTTGAACAACTTGACTTAACTGCATCGAATTGGAACCCTTGAGCAGAATTTGATCATTAGGTTGCAACAGTTCAGTAATCTTAGTAACCATCAGGTCAAACTGGTTTTCTTCTGCTGTTTTCTTAAAATAATAAACATGACCAATTGGAAACATTTGACTAGCTAATTGCGCTAATTCTGCAATATCTTCTCCGTAGAAAATGACAGTGTCAATGATTTCAGGATTTAGGCTCATCACCATTTGATTATGGAGAGTAACAGACTGTTCACCCAATTCTTTCATATCAGCAAGTACAGCTAGTTTTTTTCCATTTGGATTTGCAGGAATGCTTGAGAAGGTTTCTAAAATCAAACGCATTGCAGTTGGATTAGCGTTGTAGACATCGGATAAAATATCTGCGCCATTGGCAGCTTTTTTCCACTCGGTACGGTTGCGTGTCAAGTTAAGCTGTGATAGGGCTAAGATGATATTTTCTTCGGTAACGCCTAAAAGTTTTCCGACATAAGCTGCAACCATCGCATTTGTAGCGTTATATTTTCCTGGTACTGGAAGGGTAATAGCCGAGCTCATAAAATTAGTCTCAAAGGTTAAACTTTCTTTTTCTTCTACCAAATTCAAGACCTTAAGCTCTGCCTTGTCCCCAAAACGGTGAATAGTTAAGCCATCAGGTAGGTAGGCATCTACAATGGTATCTTCTGGTAATAATAAGGTAGCACCGCTTGGCATACCATCTGCCAGCTGCATCTTGCCTTCCGCAATTTTCTCACGCGTGCCAAAGAACTCTAGGTGAGCCTCACCTATCAAAGTCACAACGCCAATGCTTGGTTTGGCTAACTCAGATAAGAGTTTGATATCGCCAAGGTGATCTTGCCCCATCTCTAAAACAATTTTCTCAGTGTCTTCTGGCATATGAAGAACTGTATAGGGCAAGCCAATTTCATTATTATAGTTGCCCTGTGTCTTATAAGTTTTATAAGTTGTTGCTAGGATATCATGAATCATATCTTTTGTTGTTGTTTTCCCATTTGATCCCGTCACAGCAACCACTTCAACCTGCATTTTATCAAGATAATACGCTGCTAATACTTGGAAAGCTTTCAAACAATCTTCAACTAAAATATGAGGGAAAGTCACTTCTTTTTCTGAAAAAGTAGCACTCGCTCCATTCTCAAAAGCCTTTTCCATAAAGTCATGACCATCTCTTTCTCCCTTGAGTGGCAAGAAAATATCCCCTTCTGCAATCAAGCGACTGTCAAACTCAATCTTCTTGAGCTTAACATCGTCATAAACGGTCACGTCATTTTTTGCTCCGACAAGGCGAGCAATCTCGTGTAAGGTTAATTTCATCGTTATCCTTTCATAAACTATCGTGTTTTCAAACAATCTCCTAATGTTTTTACCTATCAAAAAAAAAGAGCCTAAGCTCTCTTATTATATCATATTTTAAATCAAATGACTTTCTCGCTTGTCAAACATCTCTTTGGCTAGACGAACGAGTTCTTCTATTAGGTCAGAATACTTCAATCCCATGTTATCCCAAAGAAGTGGGTACATTGACCATTGCGTGAAACCTGGCATGGTATTAAGTTCATTGAGGTAGATTGAACCATCTTCTGTTAGAAAGAAATCACATCGTGATAAGCCACATCCACCAATAGCTCTAAAGGCTTTAGCAGCGTAGTCACGCATCTGGTTCATGACTTCTGCTGGGATCTCTGCTGGGATAGCCATGGTAATCTTATTATCAATATATTTGGCTTGGTAATCATAAAAAGCGACATTTTTAACCACCTCTCCAGCTTCAGTTGTCTTGACATCGGCATTTCCTAGAAGTCCAACTTCAATTTCACGCGCAACGACTCCCTGCTCGATAAGGATACGGCTGTCATATTTTAGGGCTAGGGAAATAGCAGAGCGAAGACTAGCTTCATCTTCTGCCTTGCTGATTCCTACAGACGACCCCATATTAGCCGGCTTGACAAAAATAGGAAAGGTCAATTTAGCTAAAGTATCCGAAATAGCTTTTTCTAAATCCTCACCTTCAATAAATACCGTATAAGCCACCTGAGGAACCCCCGCAGACTCAAGAACACGTTTGGTTGTGATTTTATCCATCGCAACACTTGATGACAAAATATTAGTCCCTACATAAGGCATTCTCAAAACCTCAAGGAAACCTTGGATGGCACCATCTTCTCCCATCGGACCGTGAAGGACTGGGAAAACAACCGCACCTTCTTCGTAAATATCACTTGGACGAATTTCTTGATCATCCGCAATGGTGTCATTAGTCATCAACTTTTCATCAGCATTAGGTGTTTCAGAAAATTCCTGTGTTTTAATGAAACGTCCTGTTTGTGTGATGAAATAAGTTTTCACAAAGAACTTCTCGTAATTAATCGCACGCATGACGCTTTCTGCTGAAAGAACTGACACTTCACGCTCCGCAGAACGTCCACCATAAAGTAAAATTAGAGTTTCTTTAGACATTTATTCTCTCTTTTCCATGTATCGTATTTTCTTATTTTATCATAATTTACCTGTAAATACAAAGTTGATAATAAGTTGATCATAATGTAAGAAATACTGATATTTTTCGTGCAATTTTCCTAAAAAGGAGTATAATATATGAGATATTATAAAAGAGAGGTTAAACATACCATCTGACGGTATGTTTCAGGATGTTTAATCCATGAGAATTATTGTAGTTGGTGCTGGGAAAGTCGGCTCCGCTCTATGCCGCTCATTAGTTGATGAAAAGCATGATGTTACTTTAATTGAAGAAAATGAACAAGTTCTTAAGCAAATCGTCAAACGTCACGACATGATTGGTATTGTCGGAAACGGCGCTAATTTTAAGATTTTAGAACAGGCTGAGATTAAAAATTGTGATATTTTTGTTGCACTGACAGATAAAGATGAATTGAATATGATTGCTGCTGTCCTAGCTAAAAAAATGGGCGCTAAAGAAACCGTCGTTCGTGTCCGCAATCCTGAGTATTCGAATGCTTATTTCAAAGATAAAAACTTTCTTGATTTTTCACTGATTGTCAATCCTGAACTTTTAACTGCACGCTATATTGCCAATAGCGTTGAATTTCCAAATGCCAAGTCCGTAGAACATTTCGTTAATGGTCGTGTCATGCTCATGGAGTTCAAAATTTCAGACGGAAGCAAGCTCTGCAATATCCAATTAAGTCAATTTCGTAAAAAATTTGGCAATATCCTTGTTTGTGCGATTCAACGTGGGCAAGATATTATCATTCCTGACGGAGATGCGACTTTACTGACTGGTGACATTATTTTCGTCACAGGAAATCGTGTTGAAATGATTCTTTTCCATAACTTCGTCAAATCTAAGGCAGTTCGTCGTATGCTATTAATTGGTGCCGGTAAGATTTCTTACTACTTGCTCAATATCTTCAGAAATAGCAAAGCGCATGTGAATGTTAAGATTATCGAAGTTGATGAAAAACGTGCCCGATGGTTTAGTGAGGAATTCCCTGAAGCTCACGTCGTACAGGGAGATGGAACAGCCAAAAACGTCCTCTTAGAAGAAGGAGTCGAACACTTTGATGCTGTTGCAACTTTGACACCGATTGATGAAGAAAATATCATCACATCAATGTTTTTAGAAAAAATTGGTGTCCGTAAAAACATTACCAAAGTTAACCGTACAAGTCTGTTGGAAATTATTGACCGTGAAGAATTTTCAAGTATTGTAACGCCAAAACGTATTGCTGTTGACAATATTATGCACTTTATCCGTGGTCGTAAAAATGCTCAGGACGCTTCTAGCCTTGATGCCCTCCACCATGTTGGAGATGGACGCATTGAGACCCTCCAATTTGAAATCCGTGAAGGGAATCAAATGGTTGGAAAATCACTGGCTGAACTTCGCTTTAAGTCAGACGTCTTGATTGCAGCAATCATCCGTAATGGCAAGCCAATCTATCCAACAGGTGATGATATTTTAGCTATTGGTGATAAGCTCGTTGTTATTACGCTTTTGCAAAATATCACAAACTCTTTTGAGTTATTAGCGAGGTAAGTCATGAACCGTTCTATGATCAGATTTCTCCTCGCTAAGCTGCTTCTGATAGAAGCTGCTTTACTGTTTGTCCCATTGATTGTAGCAATTATTTACCAAGAAAAGGCAAACATCTTATGGGCAATCCTGGGAACACAGGCTATTCTACTTATCTTAGGATTGCTAGGTATTGTATCTAAGCCTAAAAATCTTCGTATCTATACTAAAGAAGGTTTGTTGATCACAGCCCTAGTCTGGATTCTTTGGTCCTTCTTTGGTGCACTTCCCTTTGTCTTTTCTGGTCAAATTCCAAATATTATTGATGCCTTCTTTGAAGTGTCCTCTGGTTTTACAACAACAGGAGCAACTATTTTACCAGATGTTGCGGTCTTATCTCACTCCTTACTCTTTTGGCGTAGCTTTACCCATTTAATCGGTGGTATGGGGGTATTGGTTTTTGCGCTGGCTATTATGGATAATAGTAAAAATGCCCACCTTGAGGTTATGAAAGCCGAAGTCCCTGGACCGGTATTTGGTAAAGTTGTTGCGCGATTAAAAAATACTGCCCAAATCTTATATATTATTTATTTGGCCATGTTTGCTATCTTAACACTCATTCTCATCATTGCCGGAATGCCTGTTTACGATAGTTTAGTCACTGCGATGGGGACGGCTGGTACTGGTGGTTTTGCGGTATATAATGATTCGATTGCTCACTATAACAGTTCATTGATTACCAATATTGTATCCATCGGTATGCTAGTTTTTGGAGTTAATTTCAATCTTTATTACCTCCTTTTAATCCGTAAATTAAAAGCATTTATCGGAGACGAAGAACTTCGTGTTTACCTTGGTGTTGTGGTATTGGCAACCGTTATGATTTTCCTAAATGTGGGCCACCTCTATCCAACGGTTCAAAAAGGGTTAGAATTATCATTCTTCCAAGTATCTTCTGTGATTACCACGACTGGTTTTGGAATAACCGATATTACTGTCTGGCCACTTTTTTCACAAGTCATTTTGCTATTATTAATGTTTATTGGCGGCTCTGCTGGGTCAACTGCTGGAGGAATCAAAGTTGCTCGAGCGATGATTATTGCCAAAATTTCACGACTTCAAGCCCTTTCAAGCCTCTATCCCAACAGAATTATGACCATTCACATCAATCATCAGCCTCTTGATAAAGCAACACAGCATGGTGTCCTTAAATATTTGGGAATCTATGTGCTCATCATGCTAGGCTTGACCCTAAGCCTATCTCTTGATCATGATAATATGATGGTGGTCATTAGCGCTGTAGCTTCAACGTTTAACAATATTGGGCCAATGCTAGGCACCGCAGATACCTTTGCGATTTTCAGCCCATTTTCTAAACTGCTCCTTTCCTTTGCTATGATTGCAGGACGTTTGGAAATCTACCCAATCTTACTTCTATTCATCCCAAAAACCTGGAGCAAATATTAACCCACCAAACCAATTCCAAGCGGAGTTGGTTTTTTGAATGCCAAAAAAACACCAGATGATGGTCTGGTGTCACATGTCTATAAGGTCAAATCCTTCAAAAAGGCGTCTAATTCAGCCTGCACTTCTGGTGTCGTACCTTTGAGCTGGTGAAGGAGGTCTGTCAACTGGGCTGACTTGGTCGCAATCTCTTGGTTAGTCTTGTTAATATTCGCCACAATATCCGTCAATGGTGCTACTTCTTCCTCCTCAAAGGTATCAACGTAGCGAGGGATATTGAGGTTAAAATCATTTTCTTGCAACTCTTCAAAGCTCGCCAGATGGGCGAACTTGTCCATGTCTTGACGAGACTTGTAAGCCTTTAAGATTTTCTCGATATGCTTGTCTTCCATGAGGTTCTGGTTTTTACCCTTGGTAAATTCCTTAGAAGCATCAATGAAATAAACATCACGAGTGGTTCTATCTTTTTTGAGAATAATCACCGTAGTTGGAATGCTGGTATTGAAGAAAATATTGGCTGGCAAACCAATCACAGTATCAATAGCCCCTTCTTCCAATAAATGCTGACGGATTTTCCCTTCCGCATTCCCACGGAAAAGGACGCCGTGGGGTAGGACAATGGCCATGACCCCACCATCTTGCTTGAGGTGATAGTAACCGTGCAAGAGAAAGGCAAAGTCCGCTTTTGATTTTGGCGCCATGGCACCAAAGGCTGAGAAACGAGGGTCTTGCAAGAAACCACTGTCTGCTCCCCACTTGGCCGAGTAAGGTGGGTTCATGAGCACGCCATCAAAGTTTGTTGGCTCCTGCGTTGGCCAGTCTTCGTCTAGCGTGTCAGCATTGTGCAAATATTGATTTTCAATCGGTACACCATGCAAAATCATGTTCATGCGAGCTAGATTGTAGGTTGAGGTATTGAGCTCCTGACCAAAATAAGAAATGGTATTTGGCTCACGGCTATACCGTTTGGCATTCAACAATAGGGAACCAGAACCCATGGTCGGATCATATAGGGTAAAACCTTTCTTACTCTCACGACCAAGCAGGGCAATCTGCGTCATGAGCTTAGCCACAGGTTGGGGCGTGTAAAACTCTCCTGCTTTCTTCCCTGAGTCAGTCGCAAACTGACCAATCAGATACTCATAAGCATCCCCGAGCATGTCACCAGCATGACCTGCCACATCCAGCACTGCCAAGGCTTTCATGACCCCTGAAATGGTCTGGTTTTGTTTTTGAGGCTTATCTCCTAACTTTTTCGAGTACAAATCAATGTCCTCAAAAAGATTTTCAAAGGTAATTTCCCAAAGTAATTTCCACTTTAGCTTTCGAAGTGGAAATTAGTCTAAAACGGATTTTTATGGTGGAATTAAGTCTGAGACGTTTGTGTTAGAAATGAGTCCTTACTATGACAAAATATAAACACCTTACCCTCTCAGACCGCAATGACATCCAACTTGGCTTAGAACGTGGAGAAACCTTCAAAGCCATTGGACAAACTATCCTAAAAGATCCTACTACCGTTTCCAAAGAGGTCAAACGTAACAGACAGGTCAGAACCTCTACCAGTGATGGGCTTCCTTGCCCTCTCATTGATAAATCCCCATTTGTCTGTAACGGATGTCCTAAGAGAAGACAAAATTGTGGCTACAAGAAAATCTTCTACCTCGCTAAACAGGCTCAAAAACAATACGAACAAACCCTCGTTGAGGCTCGAGAAGGAACACCTCTCAACTCTCAAACGTTCTGGGATATGGATAAAGTCATTTCTGATGGTGTGAAAAAGGGACAACACATCTATCACATCCTTAAAACGCATAACCTTGATGTCAGTTCCTCAACCGTCTATCGACACATCCGTAAAGGATACCTTTCTATCGCTCCTATTGATCTGGCTAGAGCTGTAAAATTCAAAGAAAGGCGCAAATCTATCCTGCCTTCTATCCCTAAAGAAGCTAAAAAAGGGCGTTCTTATGAGGACTTCCAAAACTACCTGACACATAGACAACTGACCTCTTGGCTTGAAATGGACACCGTTATTGGACGGGTTGGCGGAAAAGTATTACTCACCTTCAATTTGTCTTTCTGTAACTTTATCTTCGCTAGACTTCTGGACAATAAAACCGCTCTTGAGGTCGCTAAACACTTCTATGTCATCAAGAACACACTTTATGAGGCTGATAGAAATTTCTTCGATGTTTTCCCTATCATTCTTACAGATAATGGCGGAGAATTTGCCAGAGTTGATGACATCGAGATGGATATCAGAGGTGAGATTAAACTATTCTTTTGTGACCCTAATCGCTCTGACCAGAAAGGAAAAATTGAGAAAAATCACTCCCTTATTCGCGATATTCTACCAAAGGGAACTTCTTTTGATAACTTAACTCAGGACGATATCAACCTAGTCTGTTCTCATGTCAATAGCGTGAAACGCGCTGCTTTGAATGGGAAATCAGCTTATGAGCTCTTTACCTTTACCTATGACGAAGAACTGGCTAAACTTCTTGGCATTTCCTTAATTCCCGCAGAAGACGTCTGTCAGTCCCCAAAATTACTCCAACATAAATTCTAAAAACTAATCTAAATATAAGCCACTCAAACGTCTCACACTAACTTCCACCATAACGGAACTTAATCTGAAACGCTTTCAGATGAGGGGATTTTGTGTACCCTTTTTTCACCTAAATTCGCCTAAAAATGCAATAAAATCAACCATTATAAAAACCAGTGGAACTTACCCTGACACGGATTTCCACTGGTTGTTAGAGGTTTTATCAGATTAACTTCCACTTTAACAGACGGTGGAAGTTAGTTTGGGAATTTAGCAAAGATTTTCAAAGAGCTCATCGGCTTGTTCGATGTTACGGAAGCCTTGTGCCAAGTCCTCTAGCTGAAAGGTGCCGTCATTGACCCGATCCACCAAGGCGGTAAAGGTCAAATCTGGCTCAATGGCATAAGACATCTCACCCTTAATCACCGCCAGCAAATCAGCATGCGTCTCCTCATCTTCGTAGTAACCACGATAGAGGTCTAAAGCCTTGTGCAAATCATCGGTCGGCTCCTCCATGGTCTCAGCCACATAAAAGAGCATCTTGTCCGACAGGTACTTGTAAAAGACCATGCCCAAAAGATAGGACTTGTAGTCATTAGCATCCATCTTAGAGCGGAGAATATCCGCCGAATTCCAAAGCGCCTGATACAGCGATTGGGAGGTTTGTAGTTGTTCCATGTTCTTGTCTTTCTAATGGTTTATTTTGGGAAAATAGCAGAGCTGATAGGAAATACTCCAAGTAACTTAGATAGTCGTTCTACTACTGTTCTATTTCTGCTCCAAAGGCACAACAGCTAAGGTCTTTCCAAGGCTGGCTAGCACTTTCAAAACGGTATCAAGTTGCGGACTGGTTTTTCCAGATTCCATCCGAGCAATCACAGGTTGACTAACACCGCTGAGCTGCTCCAATTTCTTCTGACTGATACCCTTTTCCTGTCTAGCCTTAATGAGTTCAAGCATAACAGCCACCCTCAAATCACTTTCACGCAATTCCTCAGGCGTAAAGAGTTCCGCTTGAACCTCTTCCCAACGACTACCAATAGCTGGATTGTTTGTTGTCATACCGTGCCTCGTTTTGCAATAGATATTTGTAGAAATTTTTCTATTTCAATTATAACTCAAAAGTTATTGAAAAGGAATACTTTAAGCTATTAAAGTACCTCGAATGCTTATCTTATTTATTCGAAAAAGGTAATCATCCAAATGAAGATATTTTAAAAAATTATTCCTCTATTTTATATCTTCCATCTATCTCATATTTAATTTTAAATCCTTCTAGTTCCATTTTATCTAATCGATGTTTCAACATACTTACAGTTTGAGAATTATCTATTTCATTTCCATAATCAAAGCTGTAAGTTTTTTCCCAGACAGTCAATGTTTTATCCGAAGGGATGTAATCAAAATCATCTCTATTTCTTCCATTAGAAATAATTCCTTGTAAAATCCAAAAAGATATAAATTGAGTATCAGTTAGTGAATAAACTACTTCCCAGATGTCATCTGTCCATTCAGAAAATTTTGTCCATAAATTGCTACTGGAAAGATAAACTAAAAGCATAATATCTTTTCTTTCATCTGAAGAATGCAAAATGGTATCGCACTGAACATCGGTGAATCGTTCCCCTAGTACATGAAAACTAAAAATGTGGTATTTTACCAAAAGATATAATTGCTGTGAAAAATCATAGTTAGCTTTATCTAGAATTATTTTCCATCCATCATAAATCTCATTATTAATTTCTTCATCAGTTTTATTTTTACGCTCTTTAGGAAGTGAATACATCAGACTATTACCATGTGTTCCTATATATGTTTTAGGTGGCATGATTTCATTTTGTTTTTCGCGAATGATGTAGGAAATTGTATCACTCGTCTTATAGTCACGTATATACTCTAGAGCCAACTGTAGTAACTTCTCTTTTCTCTCCCTAGTAAAGTTTCCATAATTAGCTGATAAATACTTGTAGAAATCAGTACCACTACTTGATAATAATTGCTCCTTAAGTAGAACATCACTATTAATTATCTCCTCTAGCTCACTGACTGCTGTGTTTGATACTTGTTCATATAAAAAATATTCACTACGATTATAGGCAAAACACGGTGGATAGCCTTCATTATATTTATATAAGCCATCAATTTGAGAGGTTATTAGAAATTTAGGAACATCTCCTTCATCAATATCTACACCAAAGCCATTTATTAAATTTTGATAGAGGTTTGAGTGGAATAGATAGGTATAAATTACTAGTAACTGTTGCTCTATTTGAACATGTCCTAACTTACCTCGGTCAAAAAATTCCTTGCTAACATAGTCATTGAAATGCTCTCTATCCCTTAAATTTCTCCCCTCATTTATAATGAGTTGTTTAAAATCCTGCGAAAGTATCGTCTCAAATTTTTCTTCTAATGCACCAAAATAGGTCTCCCAAATATTATTGGGATGCAGTGCAAAAGGCAGCTCAATTCTTCTATCAATAATTTTCGAAAGAAAGTTGGTTTTCACTTCGTAGATATTTGAAATATCTCCTACAAACACAATCGGTAATTTCCCTTTAAGGAGACTGAAAATTTTATACGTTTCTTCCTGTTGTTTTTCAGTTAATCGATCAAAATCATCAAAAATTAATACAACTTTATCGTGTGGTAACTTATTAAAGAGAAAAATCCAAAAAATATCCGATTTGAATTTAAAAAATTGATAAATAGCCACTAATAAGGCAATGATACCTACGATGAAAAAGAGAAATTTAAATGGGAGTCCAATTTCTTTAATAAGATTTTCAATTCCAAGATTAACAACATTTGTTGACAATATCGAAACTGCCACAGATAAAATTGATAAAGCTAATATTCCATAATAATATATGGGATGTAATTTTGAAAAAACGATTTCTAAGGTAGGTCTACTATCATTGATTTTCCATAAGTCAATAAATATCAATTTTTTATTTTTCTTTTCAGAAACCTTCTCTAAGAATGTAGTTTTACCAGAACCCCAAGCACCGTTTAAAAAATAGGTCTTATTTTCATCCAATAACTTGAAAAAATTTTCTTCCGCAGTAGATGTATCAATATTTTCTAACTGTATAACACTATTGTTTTTACACATAATACCTCACATCGTTTAAATAAACATATCCTTCAAGAGCTTTTTCTTCAATGTTTCAAGTTGATTGATTTTTTCTTGGTAAGATGAGATTAATGTGTCAAGGTCAGAGAAGAAAGAGCCAATGGCACGTTGTTCAGATAAAATTGGATAATGTATCTTTAAATTTCGAATGGCCTTTAGACCCAGATTTTTAATTGTGGTACCAGTTAAATTATTGAAAAAATATTTTCTAATCTGAGCTGTTTGAAGAAGATAGTAAATAAAATTTTTATCAAACGAATCAACCTGTAAATAAGCCACACTCTTACTCAACATAACTTTTTCATTACGATACCATCCAAGACTACCAATTGTACCATTAATTGACATCAAAATTGTATTTTTTTCCAGTGCCAAATCATGAGGAGTTAATTGATTCAAATTTACATATTTAGTTTCAGTATTTAGTTGAATACTATCTTGTACTAAATTATTACCATTTATGAAAGCATATTCCCCTGCATCATTGTACTTAGGTGTTCCATGAATACCGTCACCTATTTTTGAAAGACCTTCTCTCAACTTCTTCTCCTTCCATTCACCATCAAATCCTTCTAAGCGGATTTCAGGAGTGGTCTGGCCTGCCTTTGGAAACATCTTGGACAGCATGGACGCCTTAAAGGCTTGATAGTTGGCCAAATTATCCTTATAGGCAGACAAGAGCTCATCAAGCGTCTGGAAAAGCGACCCGATAGCGGATTGTTCAGGGAGTGAGGGAAAATATTTTTGAATAATATTTAATACATCTCTAGTAAGTTGAGGTTGAGCTCCACCTGTGACATATTTTTTTAAAGAACGACTTAATAGAGAACTATATAAAAAATACTTGTCAATTTCATCTACATCAACATTTACAACCATTGAATTTCCAGTAATGTATACTGGACCTTTAACAAAACTTGGTGTACCTGTATTTTCTCCCCTTGCAGAAATAGTCACTTGATCCTCAATATGATTTGGTTCAAGATAATATCCAATATAGCCGTTTGCGCCAAAAACTGGAACGCCACTTTCGGTTAGATCTGACTGTGTGATAGTTTTGGGTTGATACATTTGGGCGGTGTCACCTAATTTTTTCTTTTCCCACTCATCATCAAAATCTTTGAATCTGAGTTTTGGAATATTTTTATATTTCATAATTCGTTCCTATTCGTTCATTCAGTTGATTAAAAAATTTTAAAATTCTTCTTCCAGTTCTTTCTCAATTCTTTGAGAACACCGATTGATAATTTTATCAATATGCATAACTAAATCAATATACTCTATATCATCTTCAAAAATTTCTTTTACAGATTGTAAAAAATTCTGTTTTTGTTCCAACACAGGGACATAACTTCCTGACCAAGAATCTGACATGGCAGAATAGTGTATTTTTGAAAAAGTTGCTTTCCCGTACCCCTTTGATTTTATAATTTCAAATAGTTTTAACTTTTCACTTTTATCATCAAAAATTTCAACCCCTAAGTTTACCATTTTTATTACCAATTCTTCATTATCGGATAATTCTATGGCATTAAACAGGATTGAATGATTCTCTTTGAATATACTTTCTAACAAACTACTATAATAATAAAGTGAATCATTTTCTAATATATAATTCAAAAAGCTGAGATAAACTTTTTCAACATTATTAAATGATTTAATTTTATGAAGTATTACATAAACTTCATCATTATAGCCCAACTTCAAGTCATTTATTTTTTTCAAAATATTCACAGTAAAATCTATATCATCGTGCCCAAGCATTTGAAAAAGCTTCCCGCTACGATCAATATTACTCCTTAATTCTTTCAAGTATAACCTTTTTAAGTCATCTTTCCCCATTAAATTAATTAGTCTTGTTACTTCTTCATCTCTTACAAAAAAAGGAATAATGAAATGAGCACTCTTAGCTTTTTTAATTAAGATTTCTTTTAAGTCAGGCTTTGATAAGAGAAATTGTTCAAAATGCAGTATATTCAAATATTTAGGTATGGGATTATTCTTTAAGATAATTTCAAGTAATTGTATATCTTCTTTTTCAATTCTCTTCAGCTGTGTTAGGTATGCAAATTGCCATTTATATTTTTCAGACTCTGAAGGAAAGCCAAGAATGCTTTGCATTTCCTGTTGAGACAGACCTTCTAAAAATTCATTTGGTGTAACATTTTCAAAACGATAACGTGTTCTAAACATGGAATACAGAAAATCAATTTTCTCATCAATTAGTTCATGGTACATATTGTATAAAACACGTTCAATATTTTCATTATTCATGAATGTATTTTGTTTAAATTGATATGCATAGGTAAAAATTTTTTCCAAATTACTTGAATAACTAATCACAATTTGATTAAAATCTGCCTGTTCATCATCTTTATACCGCCAAGCGTAGTTTGAATTGGCTAGATTATTATATATTTTTTGTCTTTCTGATGCTTTGTACTCAGAAAACACTTCAAAATCTGATTTTATTTCAGCTTCATGTAAAGCAAAAACAATCTTCTCTCCGGATAGAGATAAATTTGAGAGATTTGAAAAAAATCTATACTTAATATTTTTCAAGTCTTGTTCGATAGTTTTTTGATGGGTATTTGAATAATTTAAAATAGTAAATTGATAATCATATAAAATTTTTTCAATGTAATATCTAATTTTTGAAGCTCCTGTACTATACAATTTTTCAAGAATTTCAATAATTATCGCATGATACTGTACCAGTTTAACACTATCTGGTATCGTGTACCGTCTAAGAGTAAATGTTTTTTCATCATTTGCTGTGGCTCTCTCAACTTCTAACTTCCAGTATTGTTTTAGTATAGTTACAATTAGTTCTTGATTGTATATTTTATCTAAATCTAGCCGTTTAAATTGAGCTAGTGTTGCTTTTGCTATATTATAATCTATGTAATCTCTTTCTGTTATAAGGCCGCAATTTTTTTCAAGCATATCATAAACTTCGGAAATAAGATTTGGTTTTTTTACGAAATAGTTCATCAATAATTGTAAGCCATGTTTATAATATTTTGTTTTAATAACTGTTTGTATGATCAACAATAGAGAATCATCAACGGTTTTACTTTTATTCTTTTCCTTGACAAAATTAGCTTGTGTATAGTTTTCTTCCACAATATCACTGATTGTATCTTTAACATATGATATTGCCTCTAATGGAAGTAATATTCCAAATTGTGCTAAAAACCCTTCTTTCTCTTCTACATTTTGAAAAATGTTTTCAGCATAGTATTCTTTAGCTGCCTCCGATATAATATTAAAATCATTTTCATTATGGACAAAGTTGGAAAATTGATTCAATAGCTGAATAACCTTTTGATTGTTTAATGGATATAATGCATGTAAAATATCTAAAACTGATATTTTTTTGTTAATTAAAAACTTGATAACAATATAATCATCCAATGACTGATCAGCTATTTTCACTATCTTACTATTATAAATATTACATAATTCTCTGTTATGAAGTCTTTCGACTCCATCTTTAAATAACTTCTCTGATATATTTGTTAATTGTAATAATTTAATAAACTCTTGATTATCTTTTAAACTATCAAAACTAATTTTTTTGAGATATGACAAAATGAATAATGCTTTTTGCTCTTCAAAAGATATATTATCTTTTAATAGAATACCTTCATAATAGTCTTGTAAAATATCAATTTCATTTTTAAACTTTGTTAAATCCTGTGAATTAGACATTAGGACTGCTAGAACTGCAATTCGTGGATTTCCTTTTGAAATATTTTCAATATGTTCTATTTGCTGCTGAGTAAATTCATGTTCAGAAAATTGCCGGAGTAACTGCTTAAAATTATCATCTTGCAAAATAACGGGTTCCAAGCTGCTATATCCGTAATTTTTAATGTTATGTATTACTTCATTTTTTGCATAGTCTCGGACAGTTAGGATAAACCTAACATTATTATTCGTACTAAGTAATCCCAATGTTGAAATATAATTTTGAACTGTATTGACATCATCTATAAAAATCACATTGTCTTTCTGTAAATCTAAATGGTATTTAATATCTTGATAAATTGACTGATTATTGCTCTTTACACAAAGAACATTCAATCCCTTTTTAGCAAGTATTGAACAAATTTCAATTGCTAATCTTGTTTTTCCTGTTCCCGGTTTAGATGATATTAATAGAATTCGATTTTTACTTGATTCTAAGAGTTTGATACCTTCATTTACATCCCCAATATAAAAATTTGAAATTGGAGCATTTGTTGTACTGCTGTCATGAATTTTTATAAAATCATCAATGCTCCATACCTGTTCTGTAGATTCATTAATTGATAAATATTCTTTTGCTAAAAATTGAAATTCTAACCTAATAAGATCATTCGCAATTTCATTAATTCCAATCAAGTCTAATTGATAAGGCTTAGCTAATTCTTCTAGTTCATCTCTTTGTTTAATCGATATATTTGAAGAAGTATGGCAACAAATAATTCTACTAATTTTATTTTGTTCAGTACCTTCGTCAAGAATTTTTTTCTTTACTGCTTGAATATCTTCTTTTAATTTAGGGACTACAGATGTATGTGTGCCATACATAATATAAATATATTTTCCATCTTTTTCTGCGTAAGAATCTGGTATGCCTCTAGTCGTTTTATCTGTCCCCTCTTGAGAACCTAAAGAAACTAAATTACTAAATTGATATTTTCTTCTTAGATAAGCATCTCCTAATTTTTGGAATTTTCCACCCTCAAGTTCTTTGATAGCAGTTTCGATTCTGTTTACTAATCCCATTGAAATTCCTTCCTAACCATTTTAATAATTTAGTTTCTTGTTACTTACTCGTTAACTTCCTATTTTGCTTTGCATTGCTTAGCGGCTCTGTATCTTAGTAACTGAACACGGCCTAAAAGCTCGGGATTTAGATAAGACGCCTTGTGAGTAAGCCCACATCGTTGTCTTCCTAAAATCCTAATCGCTTTTTTAACGGCCTTTGTATCTTATTACCTACCTCCTCACTCTCAGTGGTTCAATCACTTCTTCGATGAGTTGGGTGTAGGCTTTTTTGATTTCGATTTTGTATTTGAGGGGGTTGAGGGCTTCTGCGACGTCGTTTTTGTAGTCTTGGTAGCGTTGGCTTTGACTGAGTTCACTTTCGCCAAGTTGTTTGCTTTCCCCTTTGCGGTAGTTTTTGACGAGATACATGAGTTCGTCTGCGCCGATATACCATTTCTTAGCCAGTTGGGTGACTTCCTTGGTAATCACGGCTTCTATCATCTGGTCGAGGATATTGGTGATGGATTGACCGCGATAGCTTTCTGGATCCATTTGGATTTGAAGCCAGAGGTCGGCGATGACTTGGGCTAGTCCTTGGTTGGTTTTGGCAAGGTCTGCGATATAAGCATCTACGGCTGCAATGTCTTTTGCGGTCAATTCTTTTTGGGCATCATCTGCCTGTGGGATAAAGGCTTGGATGAGAGAAATGATATACTCGTAGTTAATCTCATCGAGATGGACGGATTCCAACTCATAGAGGATATCGAGGGGTTCATCGTCTGTATCATCGTTATCGTCCTTACGGCGCTTGATTTCTTCGAGGACATTTTGGTAGGTGCCCATATAAGTTTCTAGCAGTTCTTCTGTCAATCCTGTTTCTGCAAAGATAGTATCTTGGTCGTATTCGGAATAGACCTTGATAAATGCAAAATAACGGTCAAATTCAAGGTGATAATCTGACCAAACTTTTTAGCACCATTGAAGATACGGTTGGTTCGGCTAAAGGCCTGAATCAAATCGTGAGGCTGCATGGGCTTGCGGTCAATGAAGAGGGTCGAAAGGCAAGGGGCATCAAAGCCTGTCAGAAGACGGTTGACCACGATAACCAAGTCCAGTTGCTCTTCACGGAAGAGGTACTTGTCCTTCTTACGAGCGAGGCGATTATTGACATCGGTATTGAAGCCACGCAGGTCTGCTATCGTGTAGTGGGTGCCAAACTCGGTATTGTAATCATAGATGGCTTCCTTCATCTTGTCCTGATTGACCGTTGACTCCTCGTCATTTTCCGTCACGGAGTAAGTGATGGTAAACTTTGGAAAGTCTGGGAGGACTTGCTTCACGCGCTCAGAAATCTTCACTCTAGTCTCACCTGCTTTGACGCGTTTTAAGAGGTCATAATATTTCTGCGCCATAGGGATAGACTTCACGGTTAGGATGGCATTGAAGGTCTGTCCGACACCGTTTTGAAAGCCAAGTTGCCCACGGGATTTATTGATGATAGCGTCCAACACTTCTAGCATATGCTCCTCTTCCTCATAGGCACTGTCTGGAATATCCTTTTCAGCGATGTCTTTATTGAGAATGAGGGTGTTTTTATAGTCCACTTTGAAGCCAAGAACAGCCTTGTCATGGATAGCTTCCTTGACGGTGTATTCGTGGAGGCGTTTGCCGTATTGTTCTTCGGTAGTTTGGGCGAGATTCCCGAGTTGTTGGCGTTTGTTTTCTGCAAAGATTGGCGTTCCTGTAAAACCATACCAGAGCGAATGGATAAAGAAGCTTGAGAGTTTAAGCTGAGCCTGTGGCGTCACCGCACGGTGACATTCGTCCACGACAAAAGCGACTTTGAGTTGCTTGATTTTATCTGCTTCCTTGCTGTAGAGCCTGTCTTCGATTTTGCGCATCATGGTTGCCAATTTTTGAATGGTTGTCACCACCACGCGCTTATCATCCGCCACCAATCGTTTTACCAACTGATGAGTATTGTCCGTCTCATCAATGTCAATGACATCATTGGCAGCATAGGAGAGAAAACTTGAGGTCGTCTGCTGATCCAAGTCGCTACGATCCACCACAAAAATGGTCTTGGCAATAGACGGAATCTGTAAAAGATTACGAGCGACCTTATAAGAAGTCAGTGTCTTACCAGAACCAGTCGTGTGCCAGACATAGCCTGACTCTTGCTTACGGCTAGCTTCCTGCACCGCTTCAATGGCATGAACTTGATAAGGACGAAGCAAAATCAAAGCTTTTTTGTCATCATCAATCACTGAATATTGCATGACCATCTGATGGGCTCTTGGAATCGAGAGCACCTCTTTGGCAAAGGCGAAAAGATTGAGCACTGGTTGATTGTTGGTATCCACCCACTTGGTCAAGAAAGTATCATTGAGCTTATTTTCTTTTGCTGCTGCGATATAGCGGGTATCCGTTAGGTTAGACACGACAAACATCTGTAAGCTAGAGTAAATCCCTCGCAGTTTACCTTCACGGTCGTATTTTTTAATTTGACGAAAAGCATCCATAAACGGATGTTGGGCATTTTTCAGCTCAATCTGAATCAGAGGCAGTCCGTTGATTAACAACGTCACATCAAGCCTTCTGTCTTGGTCTGCTGGTTCTGCTTTAGGACGCTCCACTTGATTCACCACTTCATAAGAAGAGGTCCCGCCAGCAACATTATCTCGCCAAATGACGGATAAACGGATAGTGCTTAGACTAGCATCCTCACGTTGTACTTGAACTTTGGCAATGCCATTCTCACCCGCCAACCATTTAGCGGCTTCGTAGTAATTGATAAAGTTAAGCTGGTTTTTAATCTGTGCCTTTTCTTGCTCCGTCAAAGGCGTGCCATTTAACACGGCAACGTTATTTTGCTCTAATTTGGCAAAGAAATTGTCCCAGAGGGCATCCTCTGTTTTTAAATCACTCCGATAACTCCATTGACTGTTTCCAGTCGTCAACTGGTCAATGAGTTGTTGTTCAATCGCTAATTCACCTGTGTATGTCATACTGCATTCCTAATCCTTAGTATAGCTCTATTATACCATCGTTCAGCTTTTTCCCAAAATCTCTGCCACATGTTTTCGAAGCTCTGGGAGAACGGTTTCTTTAAACCAGGGATTTTTCTTTTGCCAGATATTATTTCTTGGGGATGGATGTACTAGGGGAAAATAGCGGGGCAGATAAGCTTGAAAATGCCTTACTGTCTCGGTAAGTTTGGCTAATTTTGGTTGGTTCAGGTAATATTGCTGTGCGTATTTGCCAATGAGAATGACCAGCTCGACTTCAGGCATAAGATCAAACATCTGCGCATGCCATTTTTCTGCAAAGCCCTTACGTGGAGGAAGGTCACCCGACTTGCCAGTGCCTGGGAAATAGAAATCCATAGGCACAACTGCAATCAAGCCTGAGTTGTAAAACATTTCTCTATCAATTCCTAGCCACTCTCTTAGATTGTCCCCAGAGGGGTCGTTAAAGTACATGCCAGTCGCCTCCGCACGACTCCCTGGCGCTTGTCCGACAATAACAATCTTTGCGGTCCTTGGTGCCGCTACCAGAGGAGCAATTCCTCTTTCAGTGAAGGTTTGATTCTCAGGTTCAGCCATAATAGCTGAGATAATATCCTCTAGTCTTTTCATTGTATCATTCCTTTGAATAGCGAAAAAAGGTCATAATGACCTTTTTATCTTTAACATTACTTAATCAACTCATAAATCGCTTCTGCGTAGATGGCTGCTGAGCGGTAAATGTTTGTCAATGGCATGTATTCGTTAGCTTGGTGCATGGTGTTTTCATCTCCTGGGAATTCAGCACCGAAAGCTACACCACGTTTCAAGAGACGTCCAAATGTTCCGCCACCGATGACTTGTTCGTAACCTTCTAATCCTGTTTGTTTTTCATAAACAGAAAGGAGGGTTTGAACGAGTTCATCTTCCATTGGCACATAGTGTGGTGTGTGCTCATGATCAGAAAGGCTAACTGATGCCACCCCTTCGATTTCTTCCAGTTTCGCTTTGATGGTTTCTTTATCTGTTCCTTTTGGATAACGGAAGTTGAGGGCAATTGTATTGTCTTCGCTAGACTTATCAAATGAGAAGACACCTGCATTCATGCTAAGGGCACCCATTTTGTCATCTGTATGGGCTACACCAAGTTTTTCACCAGCAAAGTCTTCGTGAAGGATTTCTCCAGCTACTTCAAGGTAAGCTTTTGCGCCACCTTCAAAGTCATACACACTCAAGAAACGTGCCAAGTGAGTTGCACCGTTGACACCCGCTTCTGGTGTTGAACCGTGAGCTGATTTTCCGTAAATAGTTACAGACAATTTGCCGTCTGCTTCAACGACTTCACCACGCAAGCCTTCTGCTTTAACGTAGGCAGCAAGAGCAGTTTCAACATCATCTTTTGTTAACCCTGAGACAACTGCTGTGGCAGATTCTGGAACCATGTTTTCACGCAAACCACCTGCAAAGCTTTCAAGCACTGCTTCACCAGCATTAGCACCTGTGAAGTGAAGGTACTCGGTGATGTTTCCTTTTTCACCATTGATGATTGGGAATTCGGCGTCTGGTGAGAATCCAAAGTCAGGGTCTTTCAATCCATTGTGGGCAAAGTAATAATCCATGTCACCCCATCCAGACTCTTCGTCTGTACCAACGACAAAGCGCACTTTTTTAGACGTTGGCAAACCAAGTTCTTTGATGATTTTCAAGCCATAGTAACATGCCATGGTAGGACCTTTGTCATCTGATGACCCACGCGCATAGAGTTTGCCATCTTTGATGACTGGTTTATATGGGTCAGTATCCCAACCGCTACCAGCTGGCACCACGTCAAGGTGACCAAAGATACCGAGAACTTCTTCGCCCTCACCAAATTCAAAATCACCAGCGTAGTTGTCAATATTACGCGTTTTGTAGCCATCACGCTCTGCAATTTCCAAGAATTTTTCCAAGGCTTTAACAGGTCCAGGTCCAAATGGATGCTCAGCGTCAGCCTTGCTGTCATCACGCTCAGAATTGATTTCCAAAAGGCTAACCAAATCTGCCATCAAATCGTCTTTACGTTTTTCAACTTCTGCTTTAAAATCAATTGTCATCGTTCTATCCTATTCTAATCCATTTTGTAATTTTTTTAACGTCTCTAGTGCAAGATTTGCTTTCTCATACGGTACCAAGATATGGTCATGATAGTTTCCTGCAATCACGTTACACGATATGCCAGCCTCACCTAACACTTTTGAAAATGCCGCCGTTAAACCAACCGCCTCCAAGTCTGAATGCACCATCAAGGTAATCCACGCCGAACGAAATTGGCTATTCAAGTTGTATGAGTCAGCAACTGCTTCTGTTACGACAACGGACAATCCTTCATCTTCCCGAACCGTTGCTTCAACCTTATCCCAAGGAAGGCTGACATCATCGCTCACTGTGGCATAGACATAAATACCATCACGGAGGACAGGCTCCATGCCTGCTAACAATTGTGATAAGTCCCTAATCGGTTTCGTCAATGTACTAGCCTCTCATTCTATTTTGCAATAAGCGAAATGTTTCAATCACAGTTGAAAATTCACTTACTTATACTCAATCACTTCATCAACTGGTAGGCGGTAGCTTGGTTCTGGCTTAAGATCAGTGTAACCAACAGTAATCAAGAGTTCTGGACGGAAACGACTGTCAATTTCCAAAATCTCATTGACCTTGCTCTTATCAAAACCAAGAATGATGTTTGAGCCAATCTTTTGGTCTGTCAAAGCCATAACCAAGTTATGAGCTACAATACCAGCATTAAGAGCTAAATAATCTGACTTCTGTTGCTCTGTAAATTGGGCAAATCGTGGCGGTAAGGTTTCCATATAGTAACCAATCAAATCATCTGGCAAATTTTTCACACCGACCCGCGCAATTTTGCGTGACCGTTTTACTAAATCAGTATCTGTAAAGAGTGCAATGGTGTATTGAGAAGCTTCAACTTGGTCTTTGTTGGTACTATACGCCAACTCAGCTAGCTCTGCTTTTTTCTCCTTAACAATCACAAACTTCCAAGGCTGAATATTATTAGCACTTGGCGCTAATGTTGCAATCTCAATAGCTGTGCGCACATCTTTGACATCAACAGGCTGATCATTAAATTGCTTAATCGCGTGGCGCTTTTTATTTAATTCTAGGAATTTCATCTGACTTCCTCTTTCTCTTTATGATTACCCTTACATTCTATCATATTTTAAGGTTTAGGGAAATGGCGGAGCTACACTTTCAAGATTTATCTAGAAGCACCATAGCTAGTAAGATAACCAAAGCGACTGAGACAATCATGTAAATCCACCATCCCAAGCGGTTTTTCAGATTGATGGTTATCCCAACACCGATACTTCTCTGAACAAACAAAGGCTCTGACCAACTGGTTTTCGACAAGGGATTTAGGCATAAATTTGAAATAACCAAGACCAATAAAATGATCAAGACAATTAACATAAGGTATGCATTCATCTCAAAGTCTCCTCATTAATTCATTTCTTCTGTTGGATTCAATTTCTCCAAAACAGCTTCCGCCACTTTTTCTGGAATTCCTAGAGCTTTAATCTCTTCCGCACTTGCTTGCTGGATGGCGGTCAAGGATTTGAACTGTTTTAACAAAGCTTGCTTACGTTTAGGACCCAATCCTTCAATACCATCTAATCTTGAAGAAAAACTGTTTTTACTTCTGACTTGTCGGTGGAAGGTAATGGCAAAGCGGTGCACCTCATCTTGGATGCGGTGGAGAAGGAAAAATTCCTGAGAATTTCTTGGAAGGTCAATGGTTTCTAAAGGTTCTCCAAACAACAATTCATGCGTCTGGTGCTTGTCATTTTTTTGAAGACCTGCTACAGGAATGACCATATTGAGCTCATTTTTCAGAACATCTTTAGCAATATTGACCTGCCCTTGCCCACCATCAATGATAATTAAATCTGGTGGCACTAAGCCGTCTCGCTTTACACGACTATATCGTCTGCGAATGACTTCTCTCATGCTAGCATAGTCATCAGGTCCGTCAACAGTTTTGATTTTGTATTTGCGATACTCTTTTTTATTGGGTTTACCATTTTCAAAAACGACCATGGCAGAAACTGGACTGGTCCCCATGATATTGGAGTTATCAAAGGCTTCAATACGACGTGGAGTCGCAATGCCAAGCAGACTTCCAAGATTTTCAATAGCGCCCTGTGTTTTAACCAAATCTTTTTCGAGTAAATCAAACTTTTGCTGGAGGCTAACACGCGCATTTTTTGTGGCTAGAGCAACCAGTTGTTTTTTCTCACCACGCTGTGGCTTTATCACTTTGGCAGAAACGAGGGCCTCAACAGATTCTTGATCAATATCTGAAGGAATAAAAATCTCGCGAGGCATTAAATGATTGCTGTCGCTATAAAATTGCCCTAGATAGGTCAAAAAATCTTCCTCAGCTTCGTTATAATAAGGAAACAGATTGACATCACGCTGAATGAGCTTACCTTGTCGAACAAAGAAAACCTGTACACACATCCATCCCTTATCAACATAGTAACCGAAAATATCCCTATCCTGCATGTCTTGATTCATAACGCGCTGCTTGGTGCGTAGCGTACCTACTGCCTCTATCAAATCACGATATTCGGCAGCCCGTTCAAATTCCATCTGCTCTGCCATTGCCATCATCTTAGCTTTCAAATCATTGACAATTTTATCATCATGACCATTTAAGAAGTTTTTAACATCATCTACCAGACCATCCCAATAGGCCTTATCGGTTTTACAGATGGTGTGAGCGTTACATTGACCGATATGATAATAAAAGCAGACTTTATTAGCAGGATTTTTACACTTTTTAAAAGGAAAAATTCGATCGAGGAGCTTTTTAATCTCATTGGCTGCGCCACTATCAGGATATGGACCAAAATAGAGCCCATCATTTTTCTTAACTTGGCGGGTAATCAAGAGCCGTGGATAGAGCTCCTTCGTTAGTTTAATAAACGGATAGGATTTATCGTCTTTGAGTTTGATGTTGTACTTAGGAAGATTTTCTTGAATAAGATTGATTTCCAATAGCAGAGCTTCAATATTAGATTCGGTAACAATAAATTCAAAATCTTCAATTTCTGATACCAACAACTCCGTCTTGGTATCGTGACTTCCACGGAAATAGCTGCGCACCCGATTCTTTAAATTTTTAGCCTTACCGACGTAGATAATCGTCCCATTCTTATCCTTGTGGAGATAACACCCCGGGCTATCAGGAAGTAATTCTAATTTATGTTTTATCGTATTATTCATAGTCATATTATAACAAAAAACGAGGAATAACCTCGTTTTTAAGCAGTAAATGACTGTGTTACTTTTGGTCGTAACCTAAAGAAATATTAGGATACGTTTGTTCAATCAGAGCAAATAAAGGTTGGAGTTCATCATCTGTTGATTTACCAATATTTTTAAAGAAAACCTTTTGCACTTTCTTCTGATTAACCAAAGTTACCATCAATTGTGAATGGCGTGAGGTCGTAATCAAACCGTAAGCTTTAGTTGAAATGATATGATGATAAAGAGAGGTCACCTGTGTTAGGTCAATGGCGTAGAATTTCACTTTATAAGAAATCAAGTGTGTCTTATAAACCAAGAGCCCTAGACGTTCATCATGGTAAGTAGCTTCCCTAATGATATTGTCCAAGTTGCCATGCAAGTCTGGATAAGCAAGATAAAGCGCCTCATAGTTGCGTTTGTTTTGGCGCACGGTCAATACACCACCTACTAAGCAGGCAATACCAATAAGTCCAGTTACAGCAATGAGGGCATAAGACATCCAGCGTGTACTACTTACTTCACGTAAGGAAGCGTAATAAGTTCGGCTAACATGTCCTTCTAAATCTGTTCCAGCAAACGTCTCCTGAATAAAACTTTCGTAGCCTTCAATACCGTTTTCCTGACTAGAGCTTGTCACGAGTTCTACTTCAATGCGTTCTGGTTTTTCAATCAGCTCATCACCCTTAGCAATCAGACGCTCAAGAACAGGGTCTTTCTCATTTGCATCCAATCCAATGTAGCCAAATGTCCCATCCGTATTGTCATATTCTACCAAGTAGAGGTTGCTATTATAGCCTTCAATTGTCGTTAGAGGTTCTGGTATAATCGCTGTCACTACTAGCGCCTTACTACCATTTGATAAGTTACTGCTTTGGACTATCTCCCCTTTTCGATAAAGATTATCGACACCTGTCGTTACCATAAAAGCAACTGTTGAAAGGATTGCAATCCCAAGAAACAAAATCCCTGGAACAATAGATCTCATTATCCCTTTAAAACGCTTTTCAACCATTTATTTTCTCCTTTTTATGGGGTTTTGTTTCATTCTATCACAAAAGAATAAGCGTTTAAAGAGTTTTGGAAAAGTTTGACACGACATCTTTAATCGTTACTGCCACTTGATTAGGTTTTTCAAGATAGAGGTGATGGGTGGTGTTTGAAAGAATCTTACTAGTGATATGGTTATTTTTAATTTTACTTAATTGTGTTTGTTTGAAGTCTAAGAATTCAGCGGGACTGTCTGAGAGTATCATCAGTGTTGGGACTGAAAAATCTGGTTTTGAAATCACAAACTGGCAGTCACGTCTGATTTTTAGGAGGTTAAGAATAATTTCTGAATTAAGATTTAACTGGTACTGATTTTCTTTTTTGACATAGGCATGACGCACTGCTTTTTCCAAATCCTCACCCCAATAGTCAGCACTCTTCTCCTCTTCGCGCAGCTTTTCTCCCAAATCCGCAAAGGTCTCAGAAGCAAAATAAGCCTTAGTGTCCGCCAACTCTTGCTCTAAAGAATACCCAAAAACGTCAAAATCCATAAAGCCACCATCAAGTAAAATGAGATGCGAGACATGGGAAGACTGTTTCGCTAAATAAGCCGCAAAATCCGCTCCTAGAGAAAATCCCATCAAAATAAAGGGAGTATTTGGAGTCTGCTTGTTAAACCATGCAGTCAAATCTTCTAAGGTTTCTATAGGGCAATCAAAATTATCAGGCTGCCCAGGCAAGGCTAGATAGGTCAACTCAAAACCTTGTTCAACCAAAGCCTCCTCCAAGCGGGTAACATAATGACGGTTACTACCCAATCCGTCTAAAAAATAAATAGGGGTCATGTGAGCCTTTCTTATTACCAATGATAATTTATCATAGCATAACTAGACTTTAATATCTAACCTTTACTGAAAAAAAGCCAGCAGTAAAACCGGCTTAAACGATTGATTATTGTAACTTTTGCCCATTAACCAATTCATAGTATCGAGCAATAGCAGAGTGATCCTCTGAACCGTAATCATGAGCTTTCAAGACCTGAAGTATTTCCATTGCTTGTGCTGTAAATGGTGTAGCAACATTAAAGGAATGTGAGGCATCCAAAGCATTTTGCAAATCTTTAATATGCAAGTCAATACGGAAACCTGGAGCAAAATCTCCATCAAACATTTTTTGAGATTTTTGATCCATAACTGTTGAGCCAGCTAAACCACTACGAATCGCTTCATAAACACGTGATGGTTCAACACCAGCTTTTTTAGCCAATGAATAAGCTTCTGAAACGGCAGCAATATTAACCGCCACAATCATCTGATTAGCAAGTTTAGTCAAGTTACCTGCACCAACTTCACCCACCAATGTTACACTACTTGCCATAGCCTGAAGAACATTCTTATAGCGATTAAAGACTGTCTCATCTCCGCCAACCATAACCGCAATAGTACCGTCAATAGCTTTTGGTTCTCCACCAGAAACAGGAGCATCTAAGAAATCAACTGACAATTCTTTCAATTTTTCAGAGAATTCTTTACTTGCTACTGGTGAAATTGAACTCATGTCAATAACTGTTTTACCAGCTGAAAGACCTTCTGCGATACCATTTTCATTAAACAAGGCTGCTTTTACGTGTGGTGAATTTGGTAACATGGTAATCACAAGCTCAGCAACTTCAGCTGCTACTTTACCACTTTCTGCAGCATGTCCACCTGCTGCGACTAATTCTTCAACACTTTTTGGATTAAAGTCAAAGCCATATACTTCATGCCCTGCTTTAACCAAATTGATTGCCATAGGTTTCCCCATGATTCCTAGACCAACAAAACCAATTTTCATTCTTTCTTATTTCCTTTCTGACTTCTATAGCTATAATTCTAACAAATATCATATAACCATGATATAGTACACATACTATATTTCATACCATTTTAACGTGATTATTTGTTTAGAAAACTAAATAAACTGATTACATTGCGACTGACTGATTTCACAAGTTCTGGAGTTTGGAGCATCGCTTCATCTAAAGTCATTGGTCGATTAATGATATCAAAGACACCTGAAATTCCTAAATCGTAAACCTCAGTCAAATCATTCGAGCAACTTCCAACAATAGCAACAGCTGGAACTTGATAGCGTTTAGCGATAGTCGCTATGCCAAGCGGTGCCTTCCCATTAATCGATTGACCATCCATTCTACCTTCACCAGTAATGACTAGGTCTGATGTTGCAATATCTTCTTCGATATGGATTAACTCTAAAATTTTATCAATGCCACGTTCTGTTTTTCCGTTTAGAAAAGCCATTAAACCAGCTCCTAAGCCACCCGCAGCACCTGCCCCTGGTAGATCTTTAACATCTTTTTTGAGATACTTTTCAATAACTTGAGCAAAATTTGCAAGTCCGTCATCCAAAACAGGAATGAGACTAGGCGTTGCACCTTTTTGTGGACCATAGACTGCCGTTGCACCATTTGGCCCACAAAGAGGATTGGTGACATCAGATAAAATAATCACTTCAACACCATCTACCAATGTTTCAAGTTCTGAAATATCTAAGTTAACAATTCTAGAAAGGTTTTCTCCTTTAGCCTCAAGTGAAAGACCATCTTCGTCAAAGAATTTCGCTCCTAAAGCACTTGCCATCCCCATACCACCGTCATTGGTAGCAGAACCTCCAATACCAATGTAAATGCGTTCAACATGTTTTTCAATGGCATCTTTAATCATTTGACCAGTACCATAAGTTGACGCTTTCAAGACATCAAGTTCTGAAGTAAGGACTAAAGTAATTCCTGAAGCGGCTGCCATTTCCATAACAGCAGTCTTGCCATCATCAATGATGCCATAGGAAGCTTCCACTGGATTTCCTAAAGGACCTTGTACTTCAATCGTTACTTTATGGCCTTTATTAACCTCAAGAATGGCATCTACAGTTCCTTCACCACCATCGGCAATTGAAAAAATAGTTGTGTCATAGTCAGGGTATAGGCTATGGATACCATCAGCAATATAGGTTCCAATTTCTTTAGAACTGGCACTGCCCTTAAATGAATCAGATGCAATGACAATTTTTTTTCCCATACGACTCCTCCTGTTAACTATCTGCTAAAAAACCACCTTTACGCATTTCAGCCTTCATATTTTCTAATACAGTCCCTGTACTTGCTTCAGTTGGTAAAATTGATTTTCCTACATCTAATCCCATTAAGTTCGCCATATCTTTTGTTGCAGCAGGGAAACTTGCAGCATCTTGTGATAGGCGAATCGGATTTAGCCTAAATTGCGCTGCTAGTGATTCTTTAATATTTCCAGCTACATAATGATCATAAATGCTACTTACCAATTTAGTGTACATATTAGCCGTTGAGCAAACACTTCCAACAGCTCCAACGCATAACCCTGGGAAAACAGTGGTATCTTTACCAGTCATCACACGGAAATCAACATCTTGTGTTTGTCGAATCAATTCACTACAAAATGTAATATCACCACTAGAATCTTTAATACCAACGATATTATCTACATCATGCGCTAAACGAACAATAATGTCAAGTGGAACGCTGTATCCTGAACGACCAGGATTATTGTAAATCAATACCGCTGTCTCAGAAACACTCTCTGCAATTGTTTTAAAGTGATTGTAGAGAGCTTCCGATGTTGGTTTAATAAACATCGGATTTAAAGCAATATCACGCTTAGCAGCTTCTTGTGCAATTTGAACACATTTGCGCGTTCTAATAGCACCAATTCCAAAGTAAACTGGAACTCGTCCCGCAGTTTCTTCAATGATGACATCTAAGGCATGGAGCATTTCATCTGTTTCAAACATGTAAAACTCTGAATTGCTACCAAATGCTAGTATGCCATGAACACCATTTTCAATCACATGATTAACGATTTTTCTAAGTCGCACATCATCGATATTTTCATTATCATCAACGGGGGTAATAATTGGTACTACAATCCCCTTGACAGTATTTCTATCAATCACTATAGATCTCCTTAACGAACTAAACTTGGTTTTTTATTGTCAAATTCCCAACCTGGAATCAAGTATTGCATAGCTGTTGCATCATCACGCGCACCTAAACCTTTTTCAAGGTAAAGTTGATTTGCTTTTTTAATAGCTTCCAAATCTGGTGTGATACCTAGTCCGACAGAATCTTTAGCAATATGAATCACACCATTTTCAATTTTATGAGGATTTTTTGTCAAGAATTGACCATCTTGCCAGATATAGTGTGTATCGCAGGCGTTAATTGTTCCAGGCGCAGCGGCACCAACATGAGCAACCATAGCAAGTGAAATATCAAAGTGGTTGTTTGAATGAACTCCCCATGTCATACCAAAATCATGACACATTTGAGCAACACGTGTAGACCCTTGCATTGTCCAGAAGTGAGGATCCGCCAATGGAATAGTTACAGAATGTAGGGCCACAGAATGTTGCATTTGTCTCCAGTCAGTAGCAACCATGTTTGTTGCTGTTGGAATGCCAGTTGCTTTCACAAATTCTGCCATAACTTCACGTCCTGAGAAACCATCCTCAGCACCACATGGATCCTCAACATAAGCTGCAATACCTTTTAAATCATTACCAATTTCAATAGCTTCTTTAAGTGACCAAGCACCATTTGGATCTAGGGTGATACGAGCATCTGGGAATTCTTTTTTAAGCGCTTTAATAGCTTTAGCTTCTTCTTTTCCTTCTAATACTCCACCTTTCAGTTTGAAGTCTTTGAAACCATAACGTTTGTAAGCTGCTTTTGCCAACTCAACAATCGCTTCTGGTGTCATTGCTTCTTTACGACGAAGACGTCCCCAATCATCTGATTCATCATCGCCTTGAAGGTATGGTAGATCTGTTTTATTTGGATCAGCAACGTAGAAAAGGTATCCAAGGAATGGCACATCTTCACGCACTTGACCATCTCCAAGAAGGGCAGCTACTGGCACTTTCAAATGTTGACCAAGAAGATCAAGAAGTGGCGTTTCAACTGCTGTTTGAACGTGAACAGTTGTTCTCAAGTCAAAGGTTTGAAGACCACGACCACCTGAATCGAGAGCACCAAATTTCTCGCCAATTTCTTTTACAATATTTTTATATTCACGCTAAATTCCCAAACTAACTTCCACCGTCTGTTAAAGTGGAAGTTAATCTGATAAAACCTCTAACAACCAGTGGAAATCCGTGTCAGGGTAAGTTCCACTGGTTTTTATAATGGTTGATTTTATTGCATTTTTAGGCGAATTTAGGTGAAAAAAGGGTACACAAAATCCCCTCATCTGAAAGCGTTTCAGATTAAGTTCCGTTATGGTGGAAGTTAGTGTGAGACGTTTGAGTGGCTTATATTTAGATTAGTTTTTAGAATTTATGTTGGAGTAATTTTGGGGACTGACAGACGTCTTCTGCGGGAATTAAGGAAATGCCAAGAAGTTTAGCCAGTTCTTCGTCATAGGTAAAGGTAAAGAGCTCATAAGCTGATTTCCCATTCAAAGCAGCGCGTTTCACGCTATTGACATGAGAACAGACTAGGTTGATATCGTCCTGAGTTAAGTTATCAAAAGAAGTTCCCTTTGGTAGAATATCGCGAATAAGGGAGTGATTTTTCTCAATTTTTCCTTTCTGGTCAGAGCGATTAGGGTCACAAAAGAATAGTTTAATCTCACCTCTGATATCCATCTCGATGTCATCAACTCTGGCAAATTCTCCGCCATTATCTGTAAGAATGATAGGGAAAACATCGAAGAAATTTCTATCAGCCTCATAAAGTGTGTTCTTGATGACATAGAAGTGTTTAGCGACCTCAAGAGCGGTTTTATTGTCCAGAAGTCTAGCGAAGATAAAGTTACAGAAAGACAAATTGAAGGTGAGTAATACTTTTCCGCCAACCCGTCCAATAACGGTGTCCATTTCAAGCCAAGAGGTCAGTTGTCTATGTGTCAGGTAGTTTTGGAAGTCCTCATAAGAACGCCCTTTTTTAGCTTCTTTAGGGATAGAAGGCAGGATAGATTTGCGCCTTTCTTTGAATTTTACAGCTCTAGCCAGATCAATAGGAGCGATAGAAAGGTATCCTTTACGGATGTGTCGATAGACGGTTGAGGAACTGACATCAAGGTTATGCGTTTTAAGGATGTGATAGATGTGTTGTCCCTTTTTCACACCATCAGAAATGACTTTATCCATATCCCAGAACGTTTGAGAGTTGAGAGGTGTTCCTTCTCGAGCCTCAACGAGGGTTTGTTCGTATTGTTTTTGAGCCTGTTTAGCGAGGTAGAAGATTTTCTTGTAGCCACAATTTTGTCTTCTCTTAGGACATCCGTTACAGACAAATGGGGATTTATCAATGAGAGGGCAAGGAAGCCCATCACTGGTAGAGGTTCTGACCTGTCTGTTACGTTTGACCTCTTTGGAAACGGTAGTAGGATCTTTTAGGATAGTTTGTCCAATGGCTTTGAAGGTTTCTCCACGTTCTAAGCCAAGTTGGATGTCATTGCGGTCTGAGAGGGTAAGGTGTTTATATTTTGTCATAGTAAGGACTCATTTCTAACACAAACGTCTCAGACTTAATTCCACCATAAAAATCCGTTTTAGACTAATTTCCACTTCGAAAGCTAAAGTGGAAATTACTTTGGGAAATTACCTTTTTATATTCACCGATACTACGACCAACAACAAGGTCTTTTACTTTTTCAAGCGTATCTGTAATTTTTTGACCACCTGGTACTTCACCAACACCGAGATTTCCTGAACTATCTTCCAAAATCACGATATTTCTCGTGAAGTATGGGCCGTGTGCACCACTCAAATTCAATAGCATTGAATCATATCCTGCAACAGGGTAGACATCCATTTTAACAACTGTAGGTACTGACATTATTTTCTCCTCTTCACTTTCTTATACTAACTTCTGATTAATGAAATACAGTCGCATCCAATTGAAGACTTGGTAAGGTAGCTTCGTTAAAGCTCAATCCCAAACCAAGACGCGTTGGCACTTTCATTTTTCCATCAACTAATTCAATTTTTTCATTGAACAATCCAACGGTTTCAAACCATTCAAAATGTTCAACCCAAGCATCACCAATATAGCAAGCTGCTAGTGGTAAATGCAACTCCATGCTATAATGCGGTGCTAACGTGATATTATTCTCTTCTGCTCTCTGAATGACCTTACGGTATTGTGTGATACCACCAATTCGAGGGCAATCCAACTGACAGACATCAAAGGCACGTTTTTCAAAGTATGGTAATCCTTCAGCAAAGCTGGTTAACATTTCACCAGTCGCTATCGGTGTTCCTAGCACTTGTGATAATCGTAAGTGACCGTCAACATCATGAGCTTTAACTGGTTCTTCTAACCAAACTAGGTTATATTCATCAAAATACTTCCCAGCTTTAAGCGCTGTTGAAACATCCCATTGTTGATTAGCATCAACCATAATTGGGACATCATCCCCTAATGCTTTTCGTAGGGCTGCTACACGGCGAACATCTTCCATGTAGTCTTTTTGTCCAACTTTGATTTTTATCCCACCAACTCCTTGTTCCAGTACAGAATGGGCATGGGCGATAACTTCATCAATAGAGTCTTGTAAAAATCCTCCTGTTGTATTGTAACAAGGTACAAATTCTTTATGTTGTCCTAGCAATTTACTTAAAGAAAGCCCTGCTCGCTGAGACTTGATGTCCCAGAGAGCGATGTCAAACGGTGTGATAGCTTGAACAGCAACACCAGAATCTCCAATTGAAATACTTGACCAAAGCAATTTATCCCATAAACGACTAATATCATTTGGATCTTCCCCAATTAACAACGGCGCATATTCTTTAGCAAGAGCATATTGAGCGGGCCCACCAAACCGTTTGCAGTAAGTGTACCCCATTCCTGTATATCCTGCTTCTGTTTTGATTATTGCAGCAGTTATCATGACTTCTTTTAAGGGCGTCTGTTTCCCTTGGATAACCTTGGCATCGCTAACAGCTTTCTTCAACGGAACACAAATTAATTTAACTTCAATTTCTGTAATTTTATCTACTTGATAAGTCATATTCCTTACCTCTTGCCATTATTTATGACAAAAAACGGGACGGTTTGGATCAAAGGTCCAACCTTCTTCTAAATATTGCATGGCAATCGTATCATCACGATCTTTAAACGGCATTTGTTTGTAAAGTTCATGCTGTTTTTTCAACTTGTCAAGATCAATCTCGACTCCTAATCCAGGTTTGTCAAACAGCTTAATCTTACCATCCTTGATTTCAATTGGTTCTTTCAGTAAGGACTCACCATCTTGCCAAATCCAGTGAGTATCAACTGGAGCAATGTTACCTGGTGCAGCTGCCGCAACGTGTACGAAAGTAGCCAAAGTAATGTCAAAATGATTGTTCGAATGTGACCCCCACGTCAGTCCCCACTCATTAAGCAGATAAGCCATACGAACACTGCCATCTAATGTCCAGAAATGAGGATCAGCTAACACAATATTCACACTTCTTAGCGCTGCCGCATGATGAAATTGTCTCCAGTTAGTTGCAATCATATTGGTTGCTACGGGAATGCCTGTGGCATCACGGTATTCTGCCATAACTTCACGACTAGAGAAACCAGACTCTGGTCCACAAGGGTCCTCGATATAGGTCAGAACATCTTTACGACCTTGCGACAAACGAATCGCTTCTTCTAGTGACCAAGCCCCATTAGGATCAATATTGATTCTGGCATCAAGGAAAGCAGCCTTTAGAGCATCTACAGATTTCATTTCTTCTTCACCAGAAAGGACGCCACCTTTTAATTTAAAATTATTGAAGCCGTATTTATCTTTTAGAACACTAGCTTGCTTTACAATCGCTTCTGGTGTCATCATCTCAGACCGTCGAAGTGACTCCCACGAATCTGTTCCATCTGGTTTTTCATATGGCAAATCTATTTTATTTGAATCTGCTGAATAGAAGAGATAGCCTAAAAATTCCACTTCATCACGCTGCACACCACCTTCTCCTAGCAGTGCAGCAATCGGTAACTCTAAAAATTTACCAAATAGATCAAGCATGGCACATTCAATGGCCGCCTCAGACTGAACCACGAATTTTAAATTTGAAATATTTAATTCTTGAAGTCCACTGCCATCGTCAGCGGCAGATTGTTGACGACTACGGCGAATATTGGTTAGAACTTTACGATATTCACTAACACGTTCACCAATAACAAATGGCTTATAACTGTTTAGTTGTTCAGTAATATGTTCACCACCATGAATCTCACCAATGCCCAGGTTACCTGTCTCATCCTTTAAAACAACGATGTTTCTCGTAAAATACGGCGCATGACAGCCACTCAAGGTTAAGAGTGGGCTATCATGACCCGCTACAGGATAAATATCCATTTCAACAACTTTAGGTGCTTTACCCATACGATACTTCCTTTACTTTTTAAACAATACCAAATGAGGCAAGAACGGCAATGAATATTGAGTTAACTAGTGGGAATGCAGCTCCAAGCCAAAATTCATGGTAGTAACCTTCCTTGTGTGTGAGATGAGTGTAATTTAAACGGTTAATAACTGATCCATTATGTGGCAATGAATCCAAACCGTAACAAGAAATGTTTACCATACGGTGAAGGACATCTGCACTAATACCTTGTTTAAGGAAACGAGGCGCAAATACATTCAATGAAATTGCCTCACCACCTGATGCCGAACCAGTAATACCTGCGACCAAGTTAGTCGCGATAGCTAATTGAATGAGTGGTGGACCAGGAATTTTATCCAAATTCGCAACAAGATAATCAAACCCAGGTGCAACTGCTACAACACCACCAAAACCAACGACTGCTGCAACATTCATGATTGACTTCATGGTTGAATTCACACCATCAGCCATTGTGTTTCGGAAATTCACGAATTTATTGAAGTAAAGTGCAAAACAAACAAGGCAGCCTAAAGTTAATGAAAGATATGGTGCCACATCAAACACATTCATTGCTACAATCAACACAATTGAAGGTGTCAAAGCCTTAATAAAATCCAACGTTGTGGTTTTCTTGTCCATAGCTTTCATCGCTAGAATTTGAGAAGCAGCTTCCATCTTGTGACCACTCTTTTCAAATCCTTCGCCACGATTCTCATTTCTCTTGAGCATCCACCAAATATACCAAGCCCCAAAGAGAATAGAAACACCCGCAGCAATAATCCCTAGAACAGGTGCAGCCGTTGGTTTAGTTCCTAATGACTCCATTGGAATCAAGTTTTGAATAGCAGGTGAACCAGGTAAAATTGCAGTCCACATTGAACCACCATAAACTGATACTGCTATGATAAAATGCCATGGAATGTCTAGTTCTTTAAAAATACGGAAACAGATTGGCGCAATGGTGAAGATAACGACAAATCCACTAACACCACCAAAGGAAAGAATAGCTGTAATAAGTGACAGACCCATCAATACCCAGAATTTAGCATTTTTGCCGCCTTTTCGCATTGACCACTCAGCGATTTTATTGGCAATATCTTGTGCAGCGCCTGAATCACCCAGCATAGAGCCAAGAACAGTTGCTGGTAAGAAGATCAAGAAATTACTTTTCGCAAAACCAGCAAATGACTCAGCGTATTCACCTGTCAACGTCTCTGTCAGTGGCAATCCTGATAAGAAAATAACAACGACTGCCGCAACCGGTCCCAATACTAAAATTGGAATCTGTTTAAATGATCCCCAAATGAGGAAGAATAGCGCTAAGAGTATCCCTAGCAAACTGATAAATCCACTATCCATAGTCATGAACTCCTTTTTAATGACTAATGTCAGCTAACATTAGTGTAGTGTAGTCAACGTAACACCATTCTTGTAAAGACGCTAGCTTTCTCAACAAGATGAGGTTACAACATATTATGATAATAAGTTGCAGTCCTTATATTTCATGTTAATATGATAACGCATTCATAAGTTTTTGTTCAATGTATCACAAACTAGACTTTCAACCTTTTTCTGTCTTTATTTTTAGTCTCTGTAACAAAACCTAAAATACGAAACACATTAAGCTTATCTTCTTTTTTTGACCCTACTCTTCTTTAAATGTAGTATAATTAGTCTAAAGAATATTAAAGCCGAAAGGAAAAACCTATGATTGATGCACTACTTGCTCAGGATATCGTCAACCGGATGAAACATATTATTCAACAAGAATTGAATTTCTTTTCGACAGAGGGGATTATCATTGCCAGTACCGACCCTAGCAGGATTGGTCAACAAAATCATCAAGGCGCACAATTTGTTCTCGAAGCCAATCAAGCCATCGTTATCGAATACGATGATCAGTACAAGGGAGCAAAACAAGGCATCAATCTACCTGTTGCTATTGACCACCAAATGGTTGGAGTCATTGGAATAACTGGTAAAAAAGAGGAGGTTTCACAATATGGTGAAATCATCAAAGAAATGACCGAAGTTCTCATCCTAAACAATATGGCCAAAGAAGTTGTTTACAATCGAAGAAATGCTCACTCCCATATCCTTACGATTATTCAAGATAATGATTCAGCAGAAAATCAGCGATCATTAGATATGGTATATGGTATCGACATAGACAATCAGTATTACACGGCCATTGCTGGCCTCCCACTGAATAGTCCCAGCGATTACTTTTTTGAGCAACAAAGCCACTTCTATCTCGATTTAGAAAATCTACTTAGTAAGGATAAACGTACCATTTTTGAAATGCGTGGAAACCTTTTTCTAGCTCTTCTCCCCACGCAAAAATCACAAAAAGTGACAACAACCATCCAACAAATCTGTCAACTTCTTGAACAAAAATACCATATTACACTGATTTTTGGAGCTGGAACTCCTGGAAAAGGACATGGCGAGCTTAAAAAAAGCATTGATCAGGCCAAAACTGCTTTAAGTTGGAACAAACATTTTTCACATCAACAAACCTTAGCTTTCACTGATATGGCTTATGGTTTAGTTTTACACGATGTAAATGCCGGCAACAAATCGTATTTTCTAAACAATCTTTTTAATGACCTTCCCAAGCAAGACATTGAACACATGTTGTCACTGCTTGATACTTACGAATCATGCAATGGCAGCATTAAACAATGTGCGGAAACCTTATTCATTCATAAAAACACCGTCCAATACCAACTCAATAAAATAACCGATTTAACCGGTTATGATCCTCGTGTTTTATCGGATTTTTTCACCTTGAAATTGGCTTCAATCCTCTATAAACTTCAAGATTAGTCCTCTAACTAATAAAAACAACATCAAATAAAGGAGATTTCTATGACTAACACTCTCATCACACAACCTCATCTCGGTGTCGGTACTTGGTTTTTAGGCGAAAGTCCCCACAAAGAAAAAGAGGAAATTGCCGCGTTACAGTACGCCTTATCAAATGGTGTAACTATCGTTGATACTGCAGAAATGTATGGCAATGGCAGAGCCGAAACGTTAGTTGGCAAAGCCATCCAGCCATTTCAACGTGACAAGATTCACCTTGTGTCAAAAGTCTTGCCTTCAAATGCTAATGCTAAACGGTTAGAAGCTAGCCTTGACGCTTCTCTAAGTCGTTTGAAAACGGACTATCTTGACCTTTACCTTTATCATTGGCGAGGTAATACCCCACTGAATGAAACAATTGACATGCTCGAACAAATGAAAAAGAAAGGGAAAATACTGAACTGGGGAGTGTCTAATTTTGATTTAGAAGATATGCAAGAGCTGCTTGAATTACCAGATGGTAAACAGTGTGCAACCAATCAAGTTCTCTACCATCTAGGTTCAAGAGGAATTGAATACGCTTTAAAACCCTTTCAAGATGCTCATCAGATACCGACTATGGCATACTGCCCGTTAGCTCAGGCAGGTGATTTGAATCGTCGCCTTTTGACCAACCAAGATTTGCAAGCGTTAGCAGCAGATTTAAAACTAAACTGTTACCAGTTGTTGCTCTGCTTTACCCTTGCTCAGAAAAACATGGTATCCATTCCTAGAAGCGGCAAACTAGAGCACATGAAACAATTAGTAGCTTGCCAACAGATAACATTAACCCCAAAACAGTTGGACCTTTTAAACCAGCTATTTCCAGCACCACGTCATCGAGTTGCTTTAGACATGGAGTAATCTTAAAAAGCTAGGAATGATTTCCCAGCTTTTTCTTGTATTGGCATCTCAAGTATTGCTCCTACATGTTGAGCATTGGTCATGAGCTATACTAGTCCATTTCATCGGTCTTACCACATCCCCATTGCTTTTTGCATCATTAGACTGACAACAGTTATGGCTATCCAACAAGTGGCACCAACACCGATGGCTTGACCGCCTGTTTTGACTAATGTGATGATGTCTGTATTTAAGCCAATAGCTCCCATAGCCATGACGATAAAGAATTTTGATAAGATTTTGAATTGGTCAAAGAGTTCTACTGTCATTCCCAGACTACTAACTACGGTTGTTAACAGCGAAGCAAGTAGGAAATAAAGGAGAAACATCGGAAAAGATCGCTTAAAACTAAAAGTTGACTGAGCAGCTCCGCCATTTTTCAAAACCTGATAACTTCGATAAAAAGACAAGCCTAGTGTAATTGGAATAATGGCTAAGGTACGGGTTAATTTGACAATAGTTGCCCCATCTAGGGCGTTGCTACCGTGAATCGCGTCCCAAGCTGTCGCTGTCGCCGTCACAGAAGAGGTATCATTGACTGCCGTTCCCGCAAATAGGGCAAAACCTTCATTGGACAGCCCAAGCACCTCTCCCAGCGTTGGAAAAGTAAGCGCAGCTAAGATATTGAACAGGAAGATGACGGAGATCGCCTTAGCCACTTCTTCATCTTTGGCTTCGATAACTGGCGCTGTCGCGGCAATAGCAGAGCCTCCGCAGATAGAAGAGCCCACACCGACTAGAGTTGTGGTATTCACATCCAGTTTGAGCCACTTCTGCAAGACATAGGCGGTGAGTAGTGCAGTTACGATGGTGCTGATGATAATTGGTAACGACGTTAATCCAACAGCCCAGACTTGGGAAAGGTTCAGGCCAAAGCCTAAGAGTACCACAGCTGTCTGTAGCAGGTATTTTGATGTAAAAGTGATTCCTAAACGGGTCTTTTCTCGGTTTTGGTGGACACGTCCTACTAGCATACCAAGAAAAATCGCAAAAACAGGTGCCCCAACTAAAGGAAGCCACTTCCCAAACAACCAAGCTGGTATAGCAAGTCCGATACAAAGTAACAAGCCAGGTAATTTTTTCTGTAGTCCAAACATATATTCTCCTTATCTTGTGACCATTATAGACTTTTTTAAAGCCGTTGTAAAACGACAAAAGAATGGAACTCATCCACTCTTTTTGATTGATGTGCCATTGGTGACTAGCGTGTTTTCGCTTCAGCGGCTTGTAAAATGTCCACGATTTGGTCATAAGTCTCAGCAATATAGGTTGGAATGGCTGTGCTTTCGTTGACCAACTGAATCGGATTAAACCAAATCGTATCAATCCCAGCATTGCTACCGCCTTGAATATCTGCTGAAAGACTATCTCCAATCATGACAGCTTTTGGCGCTTCAAACCCGTCTACCTGCTCTGCTATGGTTTCAAAAAACGCCTTGTCAGGTTTATGGTGGCCAACTTCATCAGAAATGAAAATCTTCTCAAAGTACGGGGCAAGTCCTGAATGGGCTAAGCGACCTTTTTGGATAAAGGTCACCCCATTGGTTGCTCCAAAAAGACGGTAGCCCTGCTGGCACAAGGTCGCCAAAAACTCTGGAACCCCATCAAACACCTGTCCCTGCTGACTGAGGTGGTGCTGGTAACGTTCAGCCATGTAAGCACCGTCCACCTCTTGATTGAAGCGAGCAAATAACTTAGCAAAGCGCGTGCGGATGAGGTCGGGCTTACTGATTTTCCCAGCAGCTAAATCCTCCCACATAGCCTTATTCATCGGTACATAGTAATCTTTATAAGATTGAATATCAGTCACACCAGCTTCGGTTAATAATGCTTCTAAAGCCACATCCTCAGCCGCACCAAAATCAAGAAGCGTGTGATCAAGGTCGAAGAGTAGAAAGTTGTAAGGCATCATTATACCTCTCATGTATGTAATTGGATTTATTATACCATATAATTTAATACTTAACAAAAATCAAAAATTACTTTTTATTTCTTTCTTAAAAGTGCGGACGCTCAAAAGGTTTGGGGAACCTTTTGAGGTGGGAAATAGAGTTGACAAAGTCAATATCAAAACCTCCTACGGAGTTTCATTGCTAGATTTGAGCTTATCTCTATCGCAGTAGATGATTTGCTGTACTTGTCGACTACTCGACAGCGTCCAACCTAATCATCCTTGCGGGGGAACTACTACGAAATTGATTCTCAATTTCTGTAGTTCTCCCAAAAAGTCCGTTCTTATCAAGAGTTTACTCTGAGCTCCTGTATTTCTAAGCTCAGACTGAAACTGTCCACTGGGCAATTTCACTGCTAAGAATACCACTATAGCGAAAGAAACATTTCAGCCTCACTTCGTTCGATAGTGCCTCAAAAGTATTAGAGGTTCTAAAATGCTAATTTTGATTTTCGATGAGTATAAAACTTGTGCCCAACTATACTTTCCGTAACCTCTCATGAAAAAGAGAGTGGGACAGAAGTCATGATTTCGAAGAAATTGACTTCGTCGTCCCACCTCCGCACAGTTGATTAGGATGGCCGCTAACGATTGCGTGGTAGTAAAATAGTCCAGTGGACTATTTTAGGTGGACACTTGAAAATGAAGAAGTGTCCAGTTGCAGACCTTCAATCAACCACTGCGTCAATCTGTTATTACCATTAAAAATAGAAGGTTGAGATATTTATGTCCCAACCTCACTTTATCTATCTTATTCTAAATCTTCACCATTAGAAGCAATAACTTTCTGATACCAATAGAATGAATCTTTTGGAGTGCGATTGAATGTTCCATTACCCTCATCATCTTTATCAACATAGATAAAGCCGTAACGTTTTCTCATCTCTCCTGTTCCAGAAGAAACAATGTCTATACAACCCCAAGTTGTATATGCAATCAAGTCTACTCCATTTTCAATTGCTTTGGACATGGCAGCAATATGACTTCTGTGATAATTTATACGATACTTGTCATGGATACTTCCGTCATCTTCCACCTTATCAATTGCCCCTAGTCCATTTTCAACTACCATCAATGGAATTTTGTAGCGATCATAAATTTTTTCAAGATAGTATGTTAATCCTACTGGGTCTTCCGCCCAACCCCAGTCAGAGTACTCAAGATATTCATTACGGGCACCAGTTGAATAATTACCTTCAACACGGTCTTTCTCATCCAATGTATGAGTAGTGACGTTGTTGGACATGTAGTAAGAGAATGTGTAAATATCTACTTTACCTTTTTTGAGTTCTTCTAAGTCTTCATCTGTCATATCAAGTTTCACATCATATTGATTCCACAGACGCTTAGCATAAGTCGGATACTCTCCATTAACTTGCACATCACCACAATAATAGATACCTTGTTGCCACTTATACTCATTTGCGAGAATATCTCTTGGATCACAAGTTGCAGGGTAGAAAGTGATTCCACAAATCATGCATCCTATTTTATTTTCTGGGTCAATCTCGTGACCAATTTGTACTCCTTTTGCACTTGCAACAAATTGATAATGAAGTTGTTGGAAACCGTTTTGGAACATCTCATTTGTTGCCGTTCTGCCAAACATATCTAACATCATCACAGTATTATTGATTTCATTAAATGTTAACCAATATTTAACTAATCCTTTATACTCAGTAAAAATAGTTCTCGCATATTCTGCATAAAAGTCAATCAATTTACGGTTGTTCCAACCACCATATTTTACTTCTAGGTTAAGAGGAGTATCGAAATGCCAGATAGACACCAAGGGTTCTATTCCATACTTATGGCATTCTTTAAAAACATCACGGTAGAATTCAATCCCCTCAGGGTTTGGCTCCGCATCATCTCCGTTAGGAAAAATACGACTCCAAGAAATTGATAACCTAAAAATGGTATATCCCATCTCTGCAAACAACTTGATATCTTCTTTATAGCGATGATAGAAATCCACACCATCATGGTTGGGATAGTAATGGTCTTCTAAGATGGCATACTTAGCACCTTCAGGAATAACAGCATGATGACCTCGACCAGCAGCAGTATCCGGTTTACCATCTTTATCAATATAGGTTGTTTGCCTAGGAATATCTTTTGTTCCACCTGTTGTAACATCTAGTTTGATAAGGCCGCGCCCACCAACATTGTACGCACCTTCTGCCTGAGTGGCAGCTAAGGCTCCACCCCATAGAAAATCTTTTGGAAATTTTGTGTTTGACATAATCATTCTCTTTCCTATACTAGACTTCAATTGTAACCAATTGATCACCTGAATTCACTTGACCTGATGCTTCGACACACCAATCCGTTTCACACGCCCTGATTTAACTAAATCTGCTAAAAACGGTGTCCAACGTTCAACATCAGCTGCGTTATGAATCCAATAAATGTCAATATCGTCTGTTCCCAGACGCTTAAGACTGCCTTCTAACATATCTGCGACTGGATTTTCTTTGGTATCATCCTGCATTCCTGGTGTAAATTTGTCAGATAGGACGACTTCTGACCGGTCATATTGGCTCACTAACTCACCTAGAATCCTCTCAGATTCTCCATTAGCATAGGCAAAGGCAGTATCAAAGGTGTTGAGACCATTTTCCATAGCAACCGAAAAAACATCTTTCAAGTCAGTCGTATCAAGATGATTGCCAAAAACCACATTACCACCAGCAAATCCTCCAGTTCCCCAAGACCATGTTCCAAGTACGATTGATGCGGTATGTTTTGTCATTTTATTTCTCCTTTTTTGTTGATGGTGATAGTGTACCACTTGTAGTTGACTACAAGTCAAGTGTTTTTTTATGTAAAAATAAGTGAGACAAAAGTCATGCTTCCAAAATCAGGACTTTTACCTCACTCTCTTTTATACATTAATCGGTATGATCTAACATTTATCTTTTTAAAATAGATATCTGCAAATGATCATTTTTATACCTAAATAGCTAAATTTTACGTAGCAAAAACTCTGACAACAGATAACTATATTATCTTTTTATCAATTATTTCACTACCTATTTAGCCACTCATCGCACTCCGTTTGACTAGAATCCATTTATCACGATCTCTTGGATCAACACCTCGACGTTTACCGATAGCACCATCTTCTAGACGGCAGGGTTGATAACCATCAAAACGGACTGATAGCACCGCTTTTCCAGAAGACAAAGACGCTAAACGAATCGGATAATCAAGGCTAGTAGCCACAGGGACTCTCGCTTCTAGAGTACAAATCCCCTCTGAAATTTGTGGCGCCCCATAAGTGGCACGCATCTGGATCAAGTCTCCGATAATTTTACCAATTAGACTTTCATCAGCAGTAATACGCCATTTCTGCATAGGCTCAAGCAAAGTCATACCGGCATTCTGTAGACCATCTATTACAGCTAGAGGAGTTGCCAAGAAAAAATCTAATGGATGTGTGTGCATACGGTGATGTTCTCCACCAATCAAGGTAACTTTAATATCTGTTACTTCCCAATTATAAACACCCTGCTTAAGAGCGCGTGGTAATTCTGCCGCAATGTGGGATTGGTATTTATAATGCATGTCATCATCTGATACAATTGACTCAAATTCAATGCCAGAACCTATTGGTAGAGGCTCAATTTTCAAATCAATAACAGCCCAACAAGGTTTTGGCATGGTGTAGACTTCATGACCATAGCCAATTCCAGTTGGTGTTTCTTTATAAATCACCGTTGGTTGGGTAAAGGTGACCTCCAAACCATATCGCTCTTGAACCATTTGACTTAGAATTTCCAGTTGGATACGACCTGTTATCGTTATGTTTAGTTCACGTGTTTCTAAATCATAGGTACTATTAAGTTGTGGATCCTCAGCAGATAATTCACGAAAAGCCTCTATCACTTCAGGCGTAGCAGGCGAAACCCCAACTTCTAAAAGTGGAATAGCCAAAGGATAACTAATATGAGTTGGTTTCTGTCCAATAATATCACCGACTTCTGCGTCTGCCAAACCACAAAGTGCTACAACATCACCTGCAATAGCTTCTGATAAATCGTTAAATTTTTCACCTTGATATCTTCTAATTTGAGTCACTTTTGGGGCATACTTAGGCTCTTCTTCTATTGAATCATTTCTAAATTTAGAAATAGAAACACTGTCACGCACCTTAATTTTGCCACCAAAAAGTCTAACATGAGCTAAACGTCCCATGGTTTTATCATGGGAAATTCGCCAAACAATTCCTGATAATTTTTCTGACTGTTCTGCTATATTTTTTGACAAAAAATAATCTGAAGACAAGGCATTTAGTAGCGTATCAACACCAACATCATGAAGGCTACTTCCAAAAACAACGGGAACAAGTTCTCTTTTCCTAATAGCTTCTTTCAAGGTTGCTAAAACGTGATGCTCAGATAATTCCTTGCCATCTAAATAGGCTTCTAGCAACTCCTCATCAAAATCTGCTGAAACTTCTTGCCAAATAGTAGATGATGGGGTTAGACCTTGGCAGGTTGCTTCACGCGTTTCTTCAGCTAGGATTTGATTAAGGGGCAAAAGATGAGGAGTAAAGGTCTCTCGAATTTTTTTCATTACGGCTTGACTGTCACTCCCAACACGGTCAATTTTATTGATAAAAATAACGATATTAGTTCCTTGAGCTTTTAATGCTTCATAAAGCACTTCTGTCTGAGCTTGAATCCCTTCTACCGCAGAAATAACTAAAACTGCTGTATCAAGAACAGACAAGGCACGTTCAACTTCAGATACAAAATCAACGTGTCCAGGTGTATCCAACAAATTAAGACGAACATCATTATGAATAAAACTAACCAATGCAGCTTTGACAGAGATTCCTCGTTCTTTTTCCACTTGTAAATTATCAGTCAAAGCAGTACCTTCATCAACTTTTCCTAATTGGCGAGTCACACCTGCATGATACAAAAGGCTTTCAGTTAAGGTTGTCTTACTCGCATCAACGTGAGCAACTAGACCAACATTCATAATAGATTTAAAATCGGGCATAACTCCTCCTTTATTATTTGATTTCTCCATGACCAAATATCTCTCATTATGCAAAAATGCTATGTTGTATATCTAATACCATCCTAAAAAATGATGCAAAGCAACTTCAGGTTCTGGAAAAATCTTTATAGCCATAAGAACTAATAGAGCCACTGTTAATAATGTTAATAATATTTTTTTCATAATGACATTATAGCCAAAAAATAACTAGGATACCATTAACAGCTTTATTAGATTAAACAAATTAAAAGGTTATCATATAACGAGATTTCTGCTTTTTATGTCACATAATCTAACATATAAAAGAGGTGAGATTTGCTTTTGATTTTCTTTTTTGATATAATAGTCTTTAATTTTACAAAAAGGAGTTCTCTGTATGATGAAAAAAATGCAATTATTGATGGCAAGTTTTCTGTCATTGTTCCTTCTATTTGGAGGTGCAACCATCCTTGCTGATACCGTTGATGTGGTTTCAGACACTGCCTATGCTCCCTTTGAATTTAGGGATGCTGACCAAACTTACAAAGGCATTGACGTCGATATTATCACTGAAGTCGCTAAACGTTCTGGCTGGGATTTAAACATGTCCTACCCTGGTTTTGATGCAGCAGTCAATGCTGTCCAAGCTGGACAAGCTGACGCTTTGATGGCAGGAACGACTATCACTGATGCCCGTAAAAAAGTCTTTACCTTCTCAGACCCTTACTACGATACTAAAATTGTCGTTTACACACGCGCTGATCAAAAAGTATCTTCCTATAAAGAATTATCAGGAAAAGTTGTCGGAGTCAAAAATGGTACTGCTGCGCAAGCTTTTCTTGAAAAAAACAAAGACAAGTATAACTTCACAATCAAAACCTTTGATACCAGTGATTTAATGAATAACAGCCTTGACACTGGATCTGTCTTTGCGGCTATGGATGACCAACCAGTCGTTGAATATGCCATTAAACAAGGTAAAAACTATGCCATTAATATCGCAGGTGAATCTATCGGTTCCTTTGGTTTTTCCGTTAAAAAAGGCTCTGAGTATGAGTATCTTGTTAAAGATTTCAATACTGCTCTTGCTGCAATGAAAAAAGACGGTACTTACGATACGATTATGAATAAATGGCTTGGGGCTGATACCTCTAAATTAGCCTCAACAGGAGATAGTTCTGCTAAAGCAACACCTGTTAAATCATCTTATAAAATCGTTGCTGATTCATCATTTGCACCCTTTGAATTTCAAGATGACAGTGGTAACTACGTCGGTATTGATATCGAGCTAATCAAAGCAATCGCTAAACAACAAGATTTCACCATTGAAATTACCAACCCTGGCTTCAATGCAGCCTTAAATGCTGTTCAAGCTGGACAAGCTGACGCTGTTATTGCTGGTATGTCTATCACAGATGCCCGTCGCGAAATCTTTGATTTTTCAGACCCTTACTACACTTCTAACATTTTACTCGCTGTCAAAAAAGGGACAGTCGTTAAAGAATACGCTGATCTCTCAGGAAAAACAGTCGCCGCCAAAAACGGTACAGCTTCTTACAATTTCTTAGAAAAGCATGAAAAAGAGTATGGCTATAAACTAAAAGCCTTCGATGAAGCATCAACCATGTATGATAGCTTGAACTCAGGTTCAGTTGATGCCCTCATGGATGATGAAGCAGTTCTCAAATATGCCATCCAACAAGGACGAGATTTTGACACACCACTAGCTGGGGAAAAATCTGGGGAATACGGATTTGCCGTAAAAACTGGTACAAATCCAGAACTCCTTGCTATGTTTAACAATGGTCTAGCTGTCTTAAAAGAATCTGGTGAATACGATAACATCATCAATAAATACCTTGGTTCAAACAACAGCACTACTGCTGTCGATGAGACAACGATTTCAGGTCTTCTCTCAAACAACTATAGCCAACTCTTATCAGGACTTTGGACAACCCTTAGCTTAACCCTCATTTCCTTTGCTATCGCTACCCTTATTGGTATCCTATTTGGTATGATGAGCGTTGCACCAAGTAGAGTTCTGAGAACCATTGCTAGCATTTTCGTTGATGTGGTCCGCGGTATTCCTCTTATGATTGTGGCTGCTTTCATTTTCTGGGGAATTCCTAATCTTATTCAAAGCTTAACAGGCCAACAATCCCCTATCAATGACTTCTTTGCTGCTACGATTGCCCTTTCGTTAAATGGCGGAGCTTATATTGCCGAAATCGTTCGAGGTGGTATCGAAGCCGTTGATAAAGGTCAAATGGAGGCCAGCCGAAGCCTTGGTATTCCATATAAAACAACCATGCGTAAAGTCATTTTACCTCAAGCTGTCAAATTGATGTTGCCAAACTTCATCAACCAGTTTGTTATCTCACTCAAAGATACTACTATTGTCTCTGCAATCGGGCTTGTTGAACTCTTCCAAACAGGTAAAATTATCATCGCTAGAAACTACCAATCTTTCCGCATGTATGCTATCCTAGCAGTAATGTATTTAGTAATCATTACACTGCTTACCCGCTTGGCAAAACACTTAGAAAAGAGGACTAAATAATGGCTGAATTGAAAATTGATGTACAAGACCTCCACAAATATTATGGAAAAAATGAGGTTCTAAAAGGCATTGATGCCAAATTCTATGAAGGCGATGTGGTTTGCATCATTGGTCCTTCTGGTTCTGGTAAATCAACTTTCTTACGAACACTCAACCTACTTGAAACCATTACATCAGGTAAAGTTGTCGTAGACGGATTCGAACTATCTGACCCTAAAACAAATATCGACCGTGCACGTGAAAATATCGGAATGGTATTCCAACACTTTAACCTCTTTCCGCACATGACTGTTCTAGAAAATATCATTTTCGCTCCTGTCGAATTAGGAAAACAAACCAAGACAGAGGCTGAAAAACTAGGAATGGAACTCTTAGAAAAAGTCGGTTTAGCTGATAAAGCTAACGCCATGCCTACTAGCCTATCTGGTGGTCAAAAACAACGTGTTGCGATTGCTCGTTCCCTCGCTATGAATCCAGATATCATGCTCTTTGATGAACCAACTTCTGCCCTTGACCCAGAAATGGTCGGTGACGTTTTAAACGTTATGAAAGACCTTGCTGAACAAGGAATGACCATGCTCATCGTAACTCATGAAATGGGATTTGCTCGCAAAGTTGCCAACCGTGTCATCTTTACCGACGGTGGTCAGTTCCTCGAAGACGGGACACCAGAAGAAATCTTTGACCATCCAAAACACCCACGCCTTATCGAATTTTTAGATAAAGTCTTAAACGTTTAAAAGAAGTTCATCCCGAACTTCTTTTTTATGTTGTAAAGTCAATTAGTTTTTATTTAGTATTTTTGTTAGCACTTCTCCTAATGTGGTGTGGGGCGCTCAAAAGGTCTGGGAGACCTTTTGAGGTGGGAAATGAAGCTGACGAAGTCAACATCAAAACCTCCTACGGAGTTTCATTGCTAGATTTGAGCTTATCTCTATCGCAGTAGATGATTGGATGTACTTGTCGACTACTCGACAGCGTCCACCCTAATCATCCTTGCGGGGGAACTACTACGAAATTGACTTTCAATTTCTGTAGTTCTCCCAAAAATCCGTTCTTATCAAGCCAATTACCCTCACTTTTTAATTTCTAAGCTCAGGCTGAAACTGTCCACTGGACAGTTTCACTAATAAGAATACCACTATAGCGAAAGAAACATTTTTTCTCGTTACGCTCGTCACCATCTCAACGATATTAGTGGTTCTAAAATTCTAATTTTGATTTTGGATGAGTATTAGGTGGACTCTTGAAAATATAGAAGTGGCCAATTGCAGACTTTCAATCAACCACTGCTGCATTCTGTTATTACTATAAAAAAATAAGGCTGGGAAAATCACACATACTCCCAGCCTCTCTTTGGTTATTTACGCTTCTTCTTCGCTTTTTTGAGTTTGTTGGCTTGGCGTTTCATCATTTGCTTCATGGCAAATTGCCCAACTTTTCCTTTGAGGCCACCACCAAACATTTGGCTCATATCCGGCATGCCTGCGCCACCCAGAGCTGATAAATCAGGCAATCCTGAACCTCCCATCATGCTCTCTAAAGCAGACATGTCCATGCCACTCATATCTGGCATATTTGGCAAGTTCTTAGGAAGATTGTTAGGATTGATGCCCATTTGACGCATCATCTTATCCATATCACCTGACATGACACCTTGCATCATGGACTTAGCTTGGTTGAAATCTTTAATGAACTTATTGACTTCCACAAAGCTATTTCCAGAACCATTGGCAATACGGCGACGGCGACTCGGTGTCAGTAAATCTGGATTTTCACGCTCTGCTGGTGTCATTGACGATACAATGGCACGTTTGCGAGCGATTTCTCTTTCATCCACTTTCAGGTTTGCCAAGGCAGGATTGCCAGCCATCCCAGGTAGCATTTTAAGAAGGTCTTCCATCGGTCCCATGTTTTGGACTTGGTCCAGTTGCTCAATGAAATCATTGAAATCAAAGGTGTTTTCACGCATCTTCTCAGCAAGCTCAGCTGATTTTTGCATGTCGTATTCTTGAGAAGCCTTTTCAATCAGGGTCAACAAATCACCCATGCCCAAAATACGGCTAGCCATACGATCTGGGTGGAAGGTTTCAATGTCGGTAATCTTTTCACCAGTACCTGTAAACTTGATTGGCTTCCCTGTGATTTCACGGATTGAAAGGGCAGCACCACCACGGGTATCACCGTCAATCTTGGTTAAGATAACCCCTGTCACTTCCAATTGCTCATTAAACTCACGCGCAACATTGGCAGCTTCTTGACCAATCATGCTATCAACAACCAAAAGGATTTCATGTGGTTGCGCTAATGCTTTGACATCGCGCAATTCCTGCATGAGTTTTTCATCAATTTGGAGACGACCAGCGGTATCGATGAGAACATAATCATTGTGATTCTCACGCGCTTTTTCTAAACCTTGGCGCACAATTTCAACAGCCGGTGTATCAGTCCCCATATCAAAGACAGGGACACCGATTTGCCCACCCAGAGTTTTAAGTTGATCTATCGCAGCTGGACGATAGATATCCGCTGCAATCATCAACGGACGAGCATTTTCTTCCTTGATAAGCTTGTTTGCCAGTTTACCAGCAAAGGTTGTCTTACCAGCACCTTGAAGACCAACCATCATGATAATGGTTGGAATTTTAGGGGATTTTTCAATTTCTGCCGTTTCAGAACCTAAAATGGCTGTTAATTCTTCATTAACAATCTTGATGATTTGTTGAGACGCATCCAAGGTTTCGATAATCTCATGACCAACAGCACGCTCACGAACACGCTTAATAAACGTCTTAACAACCGGAAGTGCAACGTCCGCCTCAAGGAGTGCCAGACGAATTTCTTTTGTAACGTCTTGAACTTCTTTTTCCGTTAGCTTTCCTTTACGACGTAGATTTTTAAACACGCCTTGCAAGCGTTGTGTTAGACTTTCAAATGCCATCTGTTTTTATTTCTCTCCTTTTTTCTTCTCGCTCTTGCTGGCTACATAAGCTCAACAACCAGCTTAATCTCTATTATCAATACTCATTAAAATAGCGATTTTTTCTTGCAAATAGTCATCGTTTGCATATTTCTCAGTCATCTCATCAAAGATTTCACTACGCACAATATAATCAGAATACATGTGCAGTTTCATTTCATAATCCTCTAGAATTCTCTCTGTACGCTTAATATTGTCATAGACAGCTTGCCGACTGACCCCAAACTCTTCAGCGATTTCTGCCAAGCTGTAATCATCTGCGTAATAGAGTTCAATATAATTCATTTGCTTATCTGTTAAAAGCGCTGCATAAAACTCAAAAAGAGCGTTCATTCGATTGGTTTTTTCAATTTCCATATCCTATATTTTACCATAATATCTAGGATTTTAATAGGGGAAATGGCAGAGCTTTTGAGCTGTACCACCATGAACACTCTAGTTTAGACAAGGTAAACACTGGAATAGCTAACCAGCTATCCTGATTGCAAAGCTCAAGGTACTCACAAATAGCATGGCGCCCAAAAACCACTACATCACCTATAAAAATCACACAATCTAAAATACCTTATTTCCAACCTTGAGCATTAACGCAATACTATCTTCAGTAGTCGTTTCTCCCACAGATACCACCATATATGCGGATATATCGTTACAAATCAATCATAATTTGACTGGTGTCACCTAATTGTTTTCTAGGTAGAACTCAAATCGATCGCCTACATACTGACTTCTCACATATTCAAATGGGCGATTATCTGTGAAATAGGAAACTTGTGTGAGTGCTAAAATAGCATGACCTTTAGCAATCGAAAGATAATCTGCCACGCGCTCACTGGCAATTTTAGCTGAAATCACTTGCTGACTTTTGCCAATTTCATAGCCATTATCCGTTAAGGTTTTAAAAAAATGTTCCGTAATGGCTCGTCGTTCAACATTACGAATCAGTTCCTCAGGAATAGAAGCCACTTCATAGACAACAGGAACATTATCCGCATACCGTACCCGCTCCATTCGAATCACATAGTCCGTTTTCTTCAGCTGCAGACGGTCCATTTCCGTCTGGCTCGCCAGTTTCTTTTGATAAGAAATAACTTTCGTAGAAGGGGTCTTCCCTTGCGCTGTCACAATCTCGGTAAACGATGTGGTACCACGCATTTTTTCCTGAACCCATCTGCTGGCCACATAGGTGCCGCTTCCTACTCTCCGTTCTAAGATACCTTCATCAACCAGTAAAGTAATCGCTTGACGAAGCGTCATTCGGCTAACGGAAAAATCATCTGCCAAGTCACGCTCGCTAGGCAGACGGTCTCCAATCTTCCAAATGCCTTTATCAATCTGCTCCTTCAATGCATCGTGAATACTAATATAGGCTGGCGCCATCGCTTTTCCTCCTAATGATATCGCTTGAGGTAGGTGCGTTCTTCATAGACCTCCTCAATCTCAAACAACTCCAAATCTGTCTCTTTAGCGACAATATAATGCCCCTCGCGCTGATAGTATGGCAACTCCCCATCTTCAGTAACAAATGCTAGTCGCTTCTGATCTGGTAACACCTGAAAAGTGAATGATTGATCCTGTGATTTTGGTGTTCCTACAACCAGCCAGTCACGACAGATGACTTCTGCTCCCCATTTCTGATAAAGGTGGTTCGCTTTTTCATCGCCTCTTGTAAAAATGGCTAGCGCTTCAACCCCTTTTTCTCGAAGAAGAATCTCAGCTCGTTCAAATAATTGATTTGCGATGCCCTGCCCCTGATAATCTGGATGGACAGCTAAATTAGCAAAATAAGCGACTTTGTCACAGGAATAATAGGCATATGCTCTGCTATTTTCCCTAGAATAAATCCCAATATCTAGCAGACCAACAACAGTATCTCCCTCTAAAGCAACGAGTTCAATGCTGTCTTCGTAAAAATCCGTAAAGTTATCCTTAGTACGGCTGATATCATCAAAAAAGTCTGAATATAAGTAAGAAAGGGCTTTACAATAGACCCAACTTTTTTCATATTGGTTCTCAAAAGGTTTAATCGTTATCATAAGATTAGTTTACCATATTTAATAAAAAAAGGACTGCAAAAAACCAGAATTTATGCTAGAATAATAGAAACCGTCTATAACATCTGACGTAAAAAGAAAGGGAATCCATGACTGAAACGTTGACTGATGTTCAAAAAATCATCGTTCTCGATTACGGTAGCCAGTACAATCAACTGATTGCGCGTCGTATCCGTGAATTTGGTGTTTTTTCAGAACTTAAAAGCCATAAAATTACAGCAGATGAGCTTCGTGCCATCAATCCTATCGGAATCGTCCTCTCAGGAGGTCCTAACTCTGTCTACGCTGACAATGCCTTTGGTATTGACAAAGATATTTTTGAGCTTGGGATTCCCATTTTAGGAATCTGTTATGGTATGCAATTGATCACACATACCCTTGGAGGGAAAGTGGTCCCAGCAGGTGAAGCTGGTAACCGTGAGTATGGTCAATCTACACTACGTCTTCGTGCCGAATCTAAGCTATTTGCTGGAACACCTGAAGAACAACTTGTTTTGATGAGTCATGGTGATGCCGTCACTGAGATTCCAGAAGGTTTCCACTTGGTTGGTGACTCTGCTGACTGCCCGTTTGCTGCGATGGAAAACACTGAGAAAAACTTCTACGGTATCCAATTCCACCCAGAAGTTCGTCACTCCGTTTACGGTAATGACATGCTTCGCAATTTTGCGGTAAACATCTGCGGTGCGCGTGGTGACTGGTCAATGGATAACTTCATCGACATGGAAATCGCTAAAATCCGTGAAACAGTTGGAGACAAAAAAGTTCTCCTTGGTCTTTCAGGTGGGGTAGATTCATCAGTCGTTGGTGTCCTTCTGCAACGTGCGATTGGTGATCAGTTAACATGTATCTTCGTTGACCACGGCCTTCTTCGTAAGAATGAAGGCGACCAAGTTATGGAAATGCTTGGTGGCAAATTCGGTCTTAATATTATCCGTGTTGATGCCGCAGAACGCTTCTTGAGTCTTTTAGCAGGTGTTGATGATCCTGAGAAAAAACGTAAAATTATTGGTAATGAGTTTGTTTACGTCTTTGACGATGAAGCAAGTAAACTCACCGATGTTGATTTCTTAGCACAAGGTACCCTTTACACAGATATCATCGAATCAGGTACTGAAACTGCCGAAACCATCAAATCTCACCACAACGTTGGTGGACTTCCTGAAGATATGCAGTTCAAACTCATTGAGCCACTCAACACCTTGTTTAAAGATGAAGTACGCGCACTTGGTACTGCACTTGGCATGCCAGATGAAGTTGTTTGGCGCCAGCCATTCCCAGGACCAGGTCTTGCAATTCGTGTGATGGGTGAAATCACTGAAGAAAAACTTGAAACGGTTCGTGAATCAGATGCTATCCTTCGTGAAGAAATTGCAAAAGCAGGCCTTGACCGCGATGTATGGCAGTACTTCACTGTAAACACTGGTGTCCGTTCTGTTGGGGTTATGGGTGACGGTCGTACCTACGACTACACCATCGCTATCCGTGCCATCACTTCTATCGACGGCATGACAGCTGATTTTGCGCAACTCCCTTGGGACGTTCTTAAGAAAATCTCAACCCGAATCGTAAACGAAGTTGACCACGTTAACCGTATCGTCTATGATATCACAAGTAAACCACCTGCAACTGTTGAGTGGGAGTAAAGATTAGTAATTATCTTTAACTCAATAATAGAGATATAACCCCCTGCATGAATCATGTAGGGGATTGTTTATAAATTTCAGCATTCGTAGATGCGATAAGTTTATTATGTTGATCTGATTAACGGAATTTTCCCCATATACACAAAAAATGGTTCCTACTTCTAATAAGTAAGAACCGTTTTTTATTACCTTATTTCAATCATGTAACTCACCAAGCAACTTGGTTATAATTTTGTTCAAAAGATTTGAGAATCGATTTATCCGCATCATTAAATGCCACTTGTGTTTCAAGCAAACCTTTCACAATTGTACGTTGTGTTGCCTCAGCATCTGTACAAGTTACTAGTGTGATTTCGTTGACACCTTCATGATCTTCTAGGACATAAATAGCCTCTGGTTCAACGATTTCTACACTGTTAATCACATAAGTGTAAATAAATTCTTTGTCAGTCAGATAGATTTTCATACCATTTTGAGCTCTCTCAAGTGGTGAAAACAGCATATCTGAAGCACCGACCATCGAAAAAATATGATGGCTAGCCAGCGTATAATTGCCTTGTCCCATAACCTGACTTTCTTTCATGGTACCTGCACCATAAGATAATTCAGTGTTACCGAGACCTTTAAAAATAGGCAAATTAATTTTTAAATCTGGTATAGCTATACCACCTATTACAGGTAGAAGCTGTGCTTCCATTTGAGATTTTAAAATGGATTCTGTTGAGACAGATTCAACTGCTGAGAAATCAAAACTCGCTTCTTTTTCCTTATTCTTTTTGATGGTCTCCTTTGAAACTTGAGAAACTTGATATTTATTAGAATTCCAAGCAATCAAAGTATTTCGAATGGATTTATTAAATACCAATGCTAAACCAACAATAAACAAAAGAACAATTAGGGTGTTGTGTAAAAACGTTTTAAAGGTTTTCTTTTTATTCCGTCTCATCAGCACCATCCTCATCTGTAGCTCCAGATTTCACTAAAGCAAAGGTCACAATTTTAGCTTGTTCATCCAAACGCATCACTTTAACACCTTGGGTTGAACGTCCTGTCTGAGAGATATTTTCAATGCCTGTGCGGATCATGACGCCAGTATCGGTGATAATCATAATATCCTCATCACCACTAACTGTGACAAGCCCAGCAAGTGGTCCATTTTTCTCAGTAATATTAGCAGTTTTAATCCCTTTACCGCCACGACCTTTAGTTGGATATTCGCTTGCAGCGGTACGTTTACCATAACCTTTTTCAGTGATGACAAGAACTTCCTGATCTTGAGCAATAGCTGACGCACCAACAACGATATCTCCATCGCGTAGGGTAATCCCTTTAACACCTGTTGCAACACGGCTCATGCTTCGCACACTATCCTCACGGAAACGAACAGAGTAACCTGTTTTCGTACCAATGATAATGTCATCTTGTCCATTCGTTAAAATCACATTAATCAATTGATCATCATCTCGTAAGCCCAAGGCTTTCAAACCATTTTGACGAATGTTATTAAACTCAGAAACACTTGTACGTTTGACAATCCCTTGTTGGGTGATGAAGAAGAAATGCTTATCTTTGAAGTCTTCTTTCGTTAAATTAATCACCGTCTGGATAGTTTCCCCTTCATCAAGCTTCAAAAGATTGATAATAGGAAGACCTTTTGCGGTACGACCATATTCTGGGATTTCGTAAGCTTTTAGGCGGTAAACACGTCCCATATTCGTAAAGAACAACAAGTGGTCATGTGTCGAGGTAGATACCAAATCTTTGACAAAGTCATCATCATTAACACCTGTTCCTTGAACACCACGTCCACCACGTTTTTGGGCACGGAATTCATCCTGAGCCAAGCATTTGATGTAACCTTTGTTAGATAAAGTGATGAGAACATCTTCTTCTTCGATAAGATCTTCGTCTTCTAGTGACAATACCTCACCGACCATAAGCTCTGTACGACGATCATCAGCATATTTACGCTTGGTTTCATCCAATTCTTCTTTGATAATTGTCGCAACACGTTCAGGCTTAGCCAAAATATCAGCCAAATCTGCAATTAAAGTCAACAAATCATCATATTCAGATTGAATTTTATCGCGTTCCAATCCTGTCAAACGACGCAGACGCATATCCAAAATCGCCTGACTTTGACGCTCTGACAACTCAAAACGACTCATCAGCTCTGCTTGTGCCTCGGCATCAGTCTGACTACCACGGATAATCGCAATCACTTCATCAAGGTGATCAAGTGCGACTAACAATCCTTCTAAGATATGTGCACGCGCTTCTGCTTTCTCTTTATCAAAACGCGTCCGACGAACAATCACTTCTTTTTGGTGAGCAATATAATTGTCAATAATCTGACGTAGGGAGAGAATTTTTGGCACTCCCTTTTCAATAGCCAACATATTGAAACTAAAGTTTGTCTGCAAACTTGTTAGTTTAAACAGATTATTTAAAATCACATTAGCTGACGCATCACGACGAACTTCAATGACAAAACGAACACCTTCACGACTCGATTCATCACGAACAGCTGTGATTCCTTCAATGCGTTTTTCCTGTGCCAAACGAACAATATGCTCGTGAACCTTTGTTTTATTGACACCATACGGAAACTCTGTGACAACAATGCGTTCACGACCAGTCTTAGTCAATTCAATTTCTGTACGAGAACGTAAAACAATTGATCCTTTACCGGTTTCATAGGCACGATGAATACCTGATTTCCCCATAACAAGAGCCCCTGTTGGGAAGTCTGGACCAGGCATTACTTCCATCAAATCACGTGTTGTGACTTCTGGATTATCCATTACTAATTTAACCGCATCAATGGATTCTCCAAGGTTATGCGGTGGAATGTTGGTTGCCATACCAACAGCGATACCTGTCGCTCCATTAACGAGAAGATTAGGAAATCGTGCCGGTAACACTAGTGGCTCACGTTCAGAACCATCATAGTTATCCTGAAAATCAACCGTGTTCTTATTGATGTCACGGAGCATTTCTAGAGCGATTTTGCTCATGCGCGCTTCCGTATAACGTTGAGCGGCCGCACCATCTCCATCCATAGAACCAAAGTTTCCATGACCATCAACCAACATGTGACGATAACTCCACCACTGAGCCATACGAACCATAGCTTCATAGATAGAACTGTCACCGTGCGGGTGATATTTACCCATAACATCCCCGGTAATACGGGCCGATTTTTTATGAGGTTTATCTGGAGTAACACCAAGTTCGTTCATCCCGTACAAAATACGGCGATGTACCGGTTTTAGACCATCACGAACATCAGGTAGGGCACGTGCCACAATAACGCTCATCGCATAGTCAATAAAACTCGTCTTCATCTCACTCGTTAGATTAACATCTACCAAGTTTTTATCTTGCATGTACATGCCTCTTTTCTTTTCAAAAGTCTTTATTATTATATCATAAATTCCTTGGAAAATCTGTATTGGTATCGCTTTCTGTAAGCAATTTTCATTTTTCTTCTTTCTTCCGTGACAAACAGCAAAGAACATGGTAGAATAGTTAGATGTATGGGAATTCCCCAAAGAAAAAAATAAGGAGACGTTTAGCATGACTTTAACTAAACAACACAAAAAAGTTATCCTTGTCGGTGACGGTGCCGTAGGTTCATCTTACGCTTTTGCTTTGGTAACACAAAACATCGGTCAAGAGCTTGGAATTATTGATATTTTCAAAGAAAAAACTCAAGGTGATGCAGAAGATTTAAGCCACGCATTGGCATTTACTTCACCTAAAAAAATCTATGCAGCTGATTACTCAGACTGCCACGATGCTGACCTTGTTGTCTTGACAGCTGGTGCTCCTCAAAAACCAGGTGAAACTCGTCTTGACCTTGTTGAGAAAAACTTGCGTATCAACAAAGAAGTTGTTACTCAAATCGTTGCATCAGGTTTCAACGGTATCTTCCTTGTAGCCGCTAACCCAGTTGACGTTTTAACTTACTCAACTTGGAAATTCTCAGGATTCCCTAAAGAGCGCGTTATCGGTTCAGGTACTTCTCTTGACTCAGCACGTTTCCGTCAAGCACTTGCTGATAAAATCGGTATCGATGCTCGTTCTGTCCACGCTTACATCATGGGTGAACACGGTGACTCAGAATTTGCCGTTTGGTCACACGCTAACGTTGCCGGTGTAAAACTTTACGACTGGTTGCAAGCTAACCGTGATATCGATGAGCAAGGTCTTGTTGATCTCTTCATCTCTGTTCGTGACGCTGCTTACTCAATCATCAACAAAAAAGGTGCTACTTACTACGGTATCGCAGTAGCTCTTGCTCGTATCACAAAAGCTATCTTTGATGATGAAAATGCAGTGCTTCCATTGTCAGTTTTCCAAGCTGGTCAATACAACGGTGTTGAAGATGTCTTTATCGGTCAACCAGCTATCATTGGTGCACACGGTATCGTTCGTCCAGTAAACATTCCACTTAGCGATGCTGAATTGCAAAAAATGCAAGCTTCTGCTGCTGAGTTGAAAGCTATCATTGACGAAGCATTTTCTAAAGAAGAATTTGCATCAGCTTGCAAAAACTAATCTCTGAAAAAGACTGGAATACTGCTATTCCTAGTCTTTTTTATATGTTTTAATGATTGTTCAAGCACCTACAATTAGAATCTTTTGTATCGTTAGCTTCCAATCACCAGCTGCCTCAAAGTGCTTCTATTACAATATTTCAGACGGTTTAAAGATTTTTCTTATACTAGAGGAAGCAAATATTATGAAATATTAAAGATTTCTATCTCTCGTTGACAAATACCTTCATTCATTGTATTATGTAATCAATATAAATAACTACAGAGGTCTACAATGAAAAAACGTCCAGTTTCTGAAGAGTTTAGTAAAAGATTGTTTTATCTTATGCTAATTCTCATACTTTTCTGTTATTTACTAACATTTTTTGAAAAAACTACCTTAGGACCACTTGTGCATCTTACTCCCCTATTTGTAGGGATTAGTTACGATTGGAAAGCTATTTCAAAAGAAAGTATCAAATATCTTCTAGCTACTGTAATAGTCACCCTCAGTTATCCTTGCATCATGCTGATTATTGGTTTAGGTAAGCCATTGTCTCATTATTACACCATTGTCATCTATTTTTTAATAGCAATCTATATTCTTTACTTAAATGTCAAAAAGAGAGTGGGACAGAAGTCATGATTTCGAAGAAATTGACTTCGTCGTCCCACCTCCGCACAGTTGATTAGGATGGCCGCTAACGATTGCGTAGCAAGGGTTTAGGACCTCCAATCAACCACTGCGTCAATCTGTTATTACCATTAAAAATAGAAGGTTGAGATATTTATGTCCCAACCTCTTTTTATTATTCTAATAAATCCGATAACAATATTTGGATTATTTTTAATTCAAGCACATTCATAAAAGAAACCATCTACAAAGTCTTAACATAGCAAAGATAAGTTCCTCTTTCTTTAAACCCTAAAGCTCTTAACAGCTCGCACTCCTTTTCATCACTAAAAAATAATATTTGTCGAATACCTGACTGACGTGCTTCTTCTATAAGAGTATAAAGTAACTCACGAAGAATGCTTTGAGAATCATCAGCCATTTGTTCAGCAATGACATAGCCATAAATTTCCATTTGACAATCCCCAAATGGTCTTGCCCAAAGGGCACCTTTATCAGGAAACAAATAGATTACCCAATTGTCTAATTCTTCCATCAATCGTTCAGGTGACCACTAAACATTTTCAGAGTTATCCCGTGGAAACAGAGATTGAAAGTGTAACTGATTAGAATGGCTGACACGGATAATATCTGACTTAACAGCACATGGCTCACATCTTATAAACGGTTCTTCTAACAGATTGACGACTTGAGGTGCTTCTGCAATCCACCCCTTATCCTTTAAAACTGATTGATAAGTCGCATTTCTCGCATCAATGCCAAAAAGTATCTGAAAATCTTTAAAATGTGATTCTAAGTGCTCAACCAACTCCGTAAGATGTATGTCAGCATGATAAGATAGATTTAACAGATCAACTTGCAAATACTTGTCATCAGGCAGGTAAAAATACCCAATAATCCCTTCTACTTGTCCTTCAAACTCTGCAATCAATAACCTACTATTCTCATGTTCTAATCGCCTCATCAACAATCTTTCAAAATCATCCTTAGTCTTTGTCCCATCAAAATAGGCTGGGTAACCTGATGTTAATGGATTTAAACCTAGTTGATAAAAGGTGTCACCATATCTTTTAATATCACTAAGAGTAGCTTCTCGTAGCATAATATCTCTCCATTTCTAAGACACATTATAGCATAGGGAAAAATAAGCGTCAAAAAAACCAGCCAATCGGCTGGTTTGCATGCTAATCACAAATTAGTCTTTTGCACCAAGTGCTGCCATTGTGATGTAGTTGTATGGTTTGTTGAAATGTGGCAAGAAGAAAATATCTGTCAATGCCAATTTCTCAATAGTAACACCTTCTTGGATAGCAAGTGAGAACATGTGGATACCCATAGAGATATCTTCACGTGCAGCCATTTGCGCACCAAGGATACGGCGTGAATCTTTATCGTAAACGATTTTAAGTGTTACTGGGAAGTTACCATGCTCAATGAATTCTGGTTTTTGATTGTCAGTGTATTCAGTTACAGCAGCGTTGATACCAAGGCGAGTTGCTTTTTCAAGCGTTAAACCAGTTGAAACAAGGTTAAGACCATAGATTGAAATACCGTTTGAACCTTGTACACCAATACCTTCAAGGTCAGTTCCACAGATGTTGTGAGCTGCTACGATACCTGTACGAACAGCGTTTGAAGCAAGGGCGATATAACTTGTGTCACCAGTAGCATTGTCGTAGATTGTAGCACAGTCACCGATAGCATAAACATCTGGAAGTGATGTTTGTTGGCGTTTGTTTACAAGGAATGCACCATTGCGGAAGCGCTCAATACCTTCACCTGCGAAAGCAGTGTTTGGACGGAAACCAACAGCAAGGATTACCATGTCAACATCGTATTCATTTTTATCAGTAATGATTTTTTCAACTTTACCATCACCAGCAACTTCTTTAACAGTCTCACCGAAGGCAAGTTTAATACCATGCTCTTCCATGTTTTTCGCCATAAGATCAGACAAATCACGATCATAGTAGCCAGCAAGACAAGTATCAACAACATCGATAAGAACAACTTCTTTACCTTTGCGTTGGAATGCCTCAGCAAGCTCAACACCGATATAACCAGCACCTACAACGGCAACACGGTTAATGTCTTTGTTCTCAAGTTTTTGAATAACATCTGCTGAGTTTTGGTACAATTTAACAAATTGAAGATTTTCAAGAGTTGCTTCAAATTCAAGTGAACCTTCTTTAATTTCAGCACCTTTAATTGGTGGCAAGATTGGTTGTGAACCTGTCGCAAAAAGCAATTTGTCGTAGCTTTCAACATGCTCTTTACCATTTACAAGAGCTGTAACAGTTTTAGCCTCATAATCAATAGCTGAAACTGGTGATTCCATGTAAACAGTTGCACCAAGTGATTCAAGTTCTTCTTTATCTGAGTAGAACAATCCTTCTGGACCAGAAATTTGTTCACCGATCCAAAGAGCCATACCACATCCTAAGAATGAAATATTTGAGTTTTGGTCGAAAACAACAATCTCATTAGCATCACCATAGTTTGTTAACATGGTTTTAATAGCAGCTGTACCAGCATGGTTGGCACCTACAACAACGATTTTAGACATAGTAAAATCCTCTTTCAAAAATATATTATTTTACTACTCTATTTTATCACATATTACAAGCGCTTTCCATATATTTGCTCACTATCACATGGCAAATTGAAAAAAATATTTATACTTAACAAAAATCAAAAATTACTTTTTGTTTCTTTCTTAAAAGTGCGGACGCTCCAAAGGTCTGGGAGACCTTTGGAGGTGGGAAATAAGACGAACAGAGTTCGTCACAGTCGATAAGGTTTGGGGAACCTTTTGAGGTGGGAAATATAACTGACTAAGTCAGTGTCAAAACCTCCTACGGAGTTTCATTGCTAGATTTGAGCCTCTCTATCTCAGTAGATGATTGGCTGTACTTGTCGACTACTCGACAGCGTCCAACCTAATCATCCTTGCGGGGGAACTACTACGAAATTGATTCTCAATTTCTGTAGTTCTCCCAAAAAGTCCGTTCTTATCAAGCCAATTACCCCCGCTCTTTTATTTCTGAGCTTGGGCTAAAACTGTCCACTGGACAGTTTTACTAATAAGAATACCACTATGGCGAAAGAAGCTCTGGAAAATCAATCCATTTATTGGTTCTTGATTTGATTTAAACTGCTAATTTTGATTTTGGATGAGTATTAGTCACTCCCTCCCCTACTAAATGATTTTATGTAAAAAATGAGATTAGTGTTTTACTAACCTCATTTTAGGATTATTTAGTTTTAATATAGTTAACACCATCTGCTTTTGGAGCAACAGCTTTACCAAAGAATGCTGCAAGAGCAATCACTGTAATTAGGTAAGGAGCCATTTGAAGGTAAACGGTTGGAATATTTTGTAATCCAGGCAATTGGCTTCCAATAACCGCCAAACTCTGAGAAAGTCCGAAGAAAAGACTAGCGAGCATAGCACCAAGCGGATTCCATTTACCGAAAATCACAGCTGCAAGGGCGATAAATCCAGAACCAACGATAGTCGTTGCTGAGAAGTTAATGTTCACAGATTGAGCACTTACTGCTCCACCAACTCCTCCAAGGAATCCTGCAATCATTACGCCTGCAAAACGCATTTTGTAGACATTTATCCCAAGTGTATCAGCCGCCTGAGGATGTTCCCCCACCGAACGGAGTCTAAGACCAAAACGAGTCTTATAAAGCACAAACCAAGCAGTGAAAGCTGTTAGAATAGCAACATACCCCATCAAGCTAGTATTCTTGAAGAATAGTTCACCAAGAACAGGAACATTTTCTAGCACTGGGAAAGAGAATTTACCAAATGACTGACGAATTGAGTCTGTTTGACCTTTACCGTAGATAACTTTAACGAGAAAGACTGAGAAGGCTGGTGCTAAAAGATTAAGTACTGTACCAGACACGACGTGGTCTGCTCGGAAAAGAACCGTCGCAGTGGCATGAATCAACTGGAACAAGATTCCAACAAGCCCACCAATTAATACTGCCAAAAGTGGTGTTACGCTGCCGAATTGTTCCGCAAATTCAATGTTAAATACGACACCTGCAAAGGCACCGATAACCATTGTCCCTTCAAGACCAACGTTAACAATACCTGCACGTTCAGAGAATACTCCTCCAAGACTGGTAAAAATCAAAGGTGCTGAATAGATTAACATCTGCGAAATCAATAAAGCTAATAAGTTTAAACTCATCTTTTACTTACCTCCTTTCGCAAAACGTTTAGATCTTAAAACTTGTTCAAAGATAAATTTCACACCGATAAAGAAAATGATTGAAGCCGTTACGACGTTAACCAATTCTGGTGGAATTTGAGCACGAACCATACCTGAAGAACCTACTGATAGTGCCCCGAAAAGGAAGGCTGCAAATGGAATACCTAATGGTGAGTTAGAGGCTAAGAGAGCAACTGACATCCCATTAAAACCGATATCTAGGTTAGCAGATTGGATGTAAACATTTTGGAATGTTCCTAAACCTTGTACGGCACCACCTAGACCTGCAAGAGCACCAGAGATAATCATTGAAAGAACGATTGTACGTTTCGTACTCATACCAGCATAATCTGCTGCTGTCGGATTAAGACCTGCCGCACGGATTTCAAATCCAAGTGTTGTTTTGGCAAACAAGAACCAGATAACTACTACTGCTATAAGGGCAAAGAAGATACCGATATTCATGCGTGAATTATCTGTTAGAGCTCGTAGCCACTCTGTCTGGTAAGAAGCGTTCGCAGAAACATTGATACTTGAGTCCGTATTTTTCATTAATTCATCCGCAAAAACATCACGAATAATGTGGTTAGAAAAATAGAGTAAGATGTAGTTCATCATAATCGTTACGATAACTTCACTTGTCCCAAGGAATGCTCGTAAAAATCCTGGAATCGCACCAGCAAGACCACCAGCAATCATAGCAATCACAACTGTCGCTAGTACTAATAGAGGTCTAGGCATATCAGGATTTGCTAAGGCAAACCAACCTGCAAAAACCCAACCAACAAGTGCTTGACCTGATAGACCAACATTAAAGAACCCTGCTCGGCTTGCAACTGCAAAACCTAAAGCTGTAAAAACAAGCGGAGCTACTGCACGGAAGATTTCCCCAACGCTCTTAACAGAGCCAAAAGCAGTATAGAGAAGCTCTTCATAACCCCAAACTGGGTCATACCCAAAGACTAACATAATCACTGCCCCAAGTAGCAAACCCGAAAGGACTGCCATCAAGGGAATCAGGATACTTTCATATTTTTTTAGCATAATGATTTCCTTTCTTACTTGAGATGATCTCCAGCCATGAGTTTACCAAGCTCTTGCTTAGTTGTCTCAGCTGGCAACACAATACCATGAATACTTCCATCGTGAATAACAGCAATACGGTCCGATACATCAAGAATTTCATCCAATTCGAAACTCACAACGAGTACCGCTTTACCTTTATCACGTTCAGCAATCAAACGTTTCCGGATATATTCAATCGCACCGACATCAAGTCCACGTGTCGGTTGGCTAACAATCAATAAATCTGGGTTGCGATCAATCTCACGAGCGATAACCGCTTTTTGTTGGTTACCACCAGAAAGGGATTTGCCTGGAATAAGTTCTCCTGCTCCACGAACATCGAACTCTTCCATTAGTTGACGCGCTTTTTCTTTAATCTTAGAGTAATTTAAGATACCATTTTTAGAAATTGGTTCTTTATAATAAGTTTGTAAAGCAAAGTTTTCTGCAACTGTCATATCCAAAATCATACCATCACGATGACGATCTTCTGGGACATGACCAACGCTAAGCTCAGTAATCTTACGTGGAGGATAATGTGTGATATCCTCTCCTTTAATAGTAATTTTACCTGACTTAACTTTACGAAGTCCTGTAATAGCCTGGATTAATTCACTTTGTCCATTGCCGTCAATACCTGCAATACCTACAATTTCACCTGCTCTAACTTCCAAAGAAAGATTTTTAACAGCTGGAATTCCACGGTTTTCATTGACAACAAGATTTTCAACTGACAAGATAACTTCTTTTGGATTTGGAGCAATTTTTTCAGTTTTAAATGATACTGAACGACCAACCATCCACTCAGCCAAGTCATCGTTTGTAGCACCGGAAACTTCTACTGTTTCAATGGATTTACCTCGACGAATAACAGTGACACGGTCTGCAACTGCACGAATTTCATCTAGTTTATGAGTAATCAAAATGATTGATTTTCCTTCTGAAACCAAGACCTTCATAATTTTTAGAAGCTCTGCAATTTCATCCGGTGTCAAAACAGCTGTCGGTTCGTCAAAAATCAGAAGATCTGCTCCACGATAGAGAGTTTTCAAAATTTCAACACGTTGCTGTGCACCAACTGTAATGTCTGCTACTTTAGCAGTTGGATCAACTTCAAGTCCGTATCTCTTAGAAATTTCTGTAATTTCAGCAACAGCTTTTTTGAGATCAATCATGCCAGTAGCGTTAGTTGTCTCACTACCAAGAATGATATTTTCAGTAACGGTAAAGGCATCTACCAACATGAAGTGCTGGTGCACCATACCGATACCAAGCTGCGCAGCTTTCGATGGTGAGTCAATATTAACAGTTTTTCCGTTAATTAAAATTTCACCACTCGTTGGCTCAAGAAGACCAGCCAACATATTCATAAGGGTTGATTTACCTGCACCATTCTCTCCGAGAAGAGCATGAATTTCACCTTTTTTGACATTTAAATTGATATGGTCATTTGCAACAAATTCACCAAATCGCTTCGTTATGTCTCTCATCTCGATGACATAATCTTGTGTCATAATCATTTCCTTTCAAAACTGTCATTTTTTGTCAGTAAAACCTACCAAAATGTGATAGGCTTTACTGAGAGAAAATCTCCCAGTTCCCTAAAAAGAGCGACCGATGTCAGTCGCCTTTTCGGAAGTGTTTACTATTTCATTATTTTTTAGGCTTTTCTGGAACTTCAACTTTACCATCAAGAATAGCTTGTTTAGCATCAGCAACTGCTTTAGAAGCCTCTTCTGAAAGGTTAGTTTCAGCCAATTCTACACCTTTATCTTTAAGAGAGTAACGAACGATTTCACCACCAGGGAATTTATCTTCTGAGGCTTTAGTTGCAATATCTTTAACTGCAGCACCAACTTGTTTCAATGTAGAAGCTAATACAAAGTTAGATTCTTTACCATCTTTAGACTTATAAGCACCTTCAGCTGATTGGTCACGGTCAACACCGATTACCCAAACTTTATCAGCTTCGTTGCGAATTTCGTTTTCTGCTTTAGCTGCTGCAAACACACCATTACCTGTTCCACCTGATGCGTGGAAGATAATATCTGCACCTGCTGCGTATTGAGCTGCTGCAATTGTTTGACCTTTAGCAGAATCATTGAATGAACCCGCATATTGAACATCAATCTTAATTGATTCATCAACTGATTTAACACCAGCTACAAAACCAGCCTCAAAGCGGTCAATAACTTCACCCTTCATTCCACCTACAAAACCAACTTGTTTTGTTTTTGTTGATTTAGCAGCTGCAACACCTGCAAGGTATGATGCTTCATGGTCAGCAAATCCAACGCTAGCAACGTTATCTTGATCAGCTACAACACTATCAACGATAACATAGTGAGTGTCAGGGTTATTAGGAGCTACTTCAGCGATAGCTGATTCTAGGGCAAAACCGATACCGAATACAACATTGTAACCTCCTGCAACAGCTGAATCAAGATTAGTGATGTAATCTGATTCAGATGCAGATTGGAAGTAATCGTAACCGTTACCTTTTGAAAGACCAGCTGCATTTCCCCACTCTTGAAGACCTTCCCAAGCTGATTGGTTGAATGAACGGTCATCAACACCACCGATATCTGTGACGACAGCAGCTTTTAAGCTTGCTTCAGCTTTATCTGACGAAGCGGCCTCTTTTTTAGCCGTACGGCTTCCACATGCAGCAAGTGACAATGCTGCAACAGTAGCTAGACCAAGTCCAACAAATTTTTTGTTCATCTTCATGAACCCTCCTAAATATTTTTGTGCAACGATGTTGCAAGAATAAGATAACCCGAAGGCTAAATACAGATTAGGTCAAATCTGTAAAAGAGTATGGTAATAACTCCCCGACCGTCGTCTCGACCGTCTGACCGTTTTTAGCAATTAATGTAACTTTTGCTGTTGGTTCAAAGAACTCCACCATGACTTGGCGACAAGCACCACATGGAGAAATTGGTTCAGCTGAAGTGCCGTAAATCGCAATTTCTTCCAATTTTTGGTGCCCATCTGAAACGGCTTTAAAAATTGCCGTACGCTCACCACAGTTTGTCAAACCAAAGCTTGCATTTTCAACATTACATCCCGTATAGATTGAACCATCAGCCGTTCTCAGTGCTGCCCCAATCGGAAATTTTGAGTAAGGGACATAAGCACGACTACTGGCTTCAATAGCTAACTCGACCAGATTAGTAGCCACCATTGACTGTTTCTCCTTGAATAATAGCCACACCTGAAGATGTTCCAAGACGTGTTGCTCCTGCTTCAATAAATGCTTGCGCATCTGCAAGAGAACGTGCCCCACCAGCAGCTTTAACACCGATATCTGGACCAACAGTTTGACGCATAAGCGCAACGTCAGCTACTGTAGCTCCCCCAGTTGAAAATCCAGTTGATGTTTTCACAAAATCAGCACCTGCTTTTACTGAAAGTTCACATGCTACTACTTTTTCTTCTTCTGTTAATAGACATGCTTCAATAATAACTTTAACAAGCTTACCATTTGCAGCTTCGACAACTGCACGGATATCTTCTTCTACTAAAACAAGGTTTCCTGATTTTAGGGCACCGATATTAATCACCATATCGATTTCATCCGCACCATTTGCAATAGCATCCTTTGTCTCAAATGCTTTGACTGCTGGAGTTGTTGCTCCCAGTGGGAAGCCAACTACTGTACAAACCTTAACATCAGAGTCAACAAGAGCTTTTGCTGAGTAACCTACCCAAGTTGGGTTAACACAAACACTCGCAAAATCATATTCTTTTGCTTCTGCAAGCAATTTATCAATTTGACTTTGAGTGCTTTCTGGTTTCAATAGAGTGTGATCAATATATTTATTAATAGACATCAATTTTCCCTCTTTTCTTGCTACTAGCTAATAATTTTTAAAATTTCTTGTGACTCTACACGTTCATTACCTATTTTAACATTTTTTTGGAATTCTGTAAGCATTTTATCACTTAAAATTTCGTTTGTGTAAATGGTAGCGATTTTTTCACCCGTTTTCACAGAATCTCCAACTTTTTTGTCGAACACTATTCCAGTTTCATAATCTAAAGAATCGGTTTTTACGGCACGTCCTGCTCCTAATCGCATGGCAAAGAGTCCAAATTCTAAAGCTGGTAGGGCAGTGATATAGCCATCTGCCTCTGCTTTTACTTCTGTGACAAATGCTGCGCTTGATGGGCGATGTAAATCTACTAAATCACCGCCTTGGGCAATAATCATCTCTTCAAATTTTTGAAGGGCTTTTCCATTAACCAGGGCATCTCGAATATCATCTAATGATTTTTCTTGACCTGCCAATTGAAGCATGATTTGAGCAAGCTCACAAATAAAGTGAGTGACATCTTCACGTCCTTGTCCTTTCATGATTTCAATAGCTTCAAGAACTTCAAGACGGTTACCGATAGCACGACCAACAGGTTGACTCATATTTGTGATGACTGCAACTGTCTTACGACCAACTTCATTTCCTAAAGCGACCATGGTTTCAGATAGTTTTTCTGCATCTTCCAAGGTTTTCATGAAAGCACCATCACCAACAGTAACATCTAATAGTATACTATCTGCACCAGCTGCAATTTTCTTAGACATTACTGAACTTGCAATCAAAGGAATGATATCAACAGTTGCTGTCACGTCTCGAAGGGCGTAAAGAAGTTTATCTGCTTTTACCATATTATCAGATTGCCCAATGACTGATAAGCCGATATCTTGGACTTGTTTGATAAACTCTTCCTGAGTACGTTCGATTTGATACCCTTTTACAGATTCTAATTTATCCAGCGTACCACCTGTATGACCAAGACCACGGCCACTCATTTTAGCTACTGGAACACCAAAGGAAGCTACCAGAGGTGCTAAAATTAAAGTAACTTTATCACCAACTCCCCCTGTAGAGTGTTTATCCGTCTTAATACCTGAGATGGCAGACAAATCAATTTGCTCTCCTGAGGCTACCATACTCATCGTTAAATCACGTGTTTCTCTCATGGTCATCCCACGGAAGTAAACTGCCATTGCAAATGCAGCCATTTGATAATCAGGTACAGAGCCATCTGTATATCCTTCAACCAACCATTTAATTTCTTCGGTTGATAGTTCAAAACCATCTCTTTTTTTCTGGATTAAATCAACTGTTCTCATAGTTTCTTTATAATAGTGAGCAAATAAGACCTAACCAGACCTTTACTCCTTGCATTAAAATGGTATTTTACTGCGTAGAGAGTTTTTCTATCTAGAAGTTCTCCTCACATTACTTTCCTTTCCGTAAATTTATCTACTATAATTCTACTGAGCGTTACTTTTCCTTAACACTCTTTAAAATGTAATAGCCTTTATCTTTTTTGACGATTTCACAATTGCCAAACACCTCTTCCATCTTAGCTTTGGCAGAAGGGGCACCCTGTTTTTTCTGGATAACAATCGTTAAGTCACCACCGTCTTCCAAATGATGGTAGGCGCCTTCCAAAACTTCATGAACAACTGCCTTACCAGCTCGGATTGGGGGATTAGAAATGATATGCTCAAAACGTCCTTCAACCTTCTCATAAAGATTTGATTGAAAAATTGTCGGTGTGACACCATTTTTTTCTGCATTTTGCTTCGCCAAGTCTAAAGCGCGATTGTTAATGTCAACCATCGTTGAAGAAACACCCTGAACCTTGCTTAGTGCAATTCCCAGTGGGCCATAGCCGCACCCAACATCTAAGAGGCGGTCACCTTTCTCAAACGCTAAACAATTAAGAAGGACTTGACTCCCAAAATCAATCATTTTTTTTGAAAAAACACCCGAATCAGTCATGAAAGAAAAGGCTTCACCCAAGAGCGTCACTCGTAACTCATGTAAGTCGTGTGCGCTATCAGGATTTTCTGTGTAATACATATTTGCCATATCTTCTCCATTTTCAATAAATTAATCGGAAATTCTGAGCTATTCCCTCTTAAAGCTCGGAATTTAATTATAACATACCTCGGAAACGGTTGCAATCTCTCGAAGTTGATTTTAATTTTAATAATTTCCGAACGTTTTAGAAGTTATGATAAGAAGATTTCGTTTGAAGTATAAAAGTTATTTGCTTTTTCCATTTAAAAACACCCTATGAGCTCAGATTATTAAGAAAAAGTGCTATAATGGCACTATGACAAATGAATTTATAAATTTTGAAAAAATTTCGCGACTTCGATGGCAAGACCTCCATCAAACCACTACACCACTATTGACAGAGGAAGAATTAGAAAATATCAAATCCCTTAACGATAAAATAAATATACAAGATGTTATCGATATCTACCTTCCTCTGATTAGTCTTATTCAGATTTATAAGCATCACCAAGAAAATTTAGCCTTCTCAAAAGGGATCTTTCTACAAAAAGATGTTGGAAAACGTCCTTTTATCATTGGTGTTTCAGGGTCTGTGGCAGTAGGAAAATCAACGACCAGTCGTCTCCTACAACTCTTGTTAACACGAACTTACAAGCACAGTAAGGTTGAAATGGTCACAACCGATGGCTTTCTTTACCCCAACAAGGTACTGACTGAGCGAAATATTTTAAACAAAAAAGGCTTTCCTGAAAGTTATAATATGGAATTACTCATCAATTTTTTAGATGCCATGAAAAGCGGAGCTGAAGCTTCTATTCCTGTCTATTCTCATGAGATTTATGATATTGTTCCTAATAAACAACAGACCCTTTCAGCACCAGACTTTTTAATTGTTGAAGGTATTAATGTTTTTCAAAACCCACAAAATGAACGCCTTTATATGAGTGATTATTTTGATTTTTCTATCTATATTGATGCTGATAGTAAACACATTGAAAATTGGTATCTGGAGCGTTTCAAGGCTCTGCTTGATTTAGCAAAAATGGATACGACGAACTACTACCACCGCTTTACAGAATGGTCTGCTGACGAAGCGCTAGCTTTCGCCAAAAACATATGGAAAAGTATCAATCTCGTTAATCTTGAGAAATATATCGAGCCGACTCGAAATCGTGCTGAATTGATTTTACACAAGTCTGAAGATCATAAAATTGATGAAATTTACCTGAAAAAGTAATTTAGGCTTGCCAAACGACTGCTTTTTCTATATAATAAGGAGGTTAGTAAAAAGGGAGGTAAGAACATTGGCAAACATTAAATCAGCTATCAAACGCGCTGAGAAAACCGTTAAACAAAACGCTCAAAACTCAGCTCAAAAATCAGCTATGCGTACTGCTATCAAAGCTTTTGAAGCAAACCCATCTGAAGAGCTTCTCCGTGCTGCTTCTTCAAGCATTGATAAAGCCGCTACTAAAGGTTTGATTCACGCAAACAAAGCAAGCCGCGATAAAGCACGTCTTGCTGCTAAACTTGGTTAATTTTAGAACGACCTTAGGGTCGTTTTTTTGTCTCCTTACGAGGTAAGTTTATGAAAATTATCATTATTGGACATAGTGGATCTGGTAAATCAACATTAGCCAAAAAACTGGCTCATCATTATAATATTCCCTGTCTTCATTTAGATACACTCCAATTTTTACCTAACTGGGAAAATCGTGCTCCCGAGGACTTCACAGAAAAATTATTCGATTTTTTATCTCACAATAGCTCTTGGGTCATTGATGGGATTTATTCAAAGTTTCTTTTCGAAGAAAGATTAGCTCAGGCAGATTTGATTATTTATCTTAATCTAAATCGTCGGGCTACTTTCTACCGTATTTTGAAACGCTACTTCAATTATCGTGGGAAAAATCGGTCTGACAGGGCCATCGGCTGTCCAGAAAAACTAAATTGGAATTTTCTGTACTTTGCACTCTTTCATTCTCGTAGACCCAAACGGCTGCGGCTGTTTCATACTATTTGTCAAACCTATCGCGAAAAAGCCATCATGCTCACCAATCAAAGAGCTATTGATCAATTTATTATAGACCTTAAAAGAGCAGAATCCTAGGACCTGCTCTTTTAAAGTCAATTAGTTTTTATTTAGTATTTTTGTTAGCACTTCTCCTAATGTGGTGTGGGGCGTTCAAAAGGTCTGGGAGACCTTTTGAGGTGGGAAATGAAGCTGACGAAGTCAGTGTCAGAACCTCCACTCCTACAGAGTTCCATTCCTTCTTGGCAAGCCTAGGTCTCCTTCGCTCTCTGGTTTCTAAGCTCAGGCTGAAACTGTCCACTGGACAATTTCAGCCCCACACACTAAAACTTATTAGTTTTAGTGTTATCACCACTGCGGAAAGTGCTAGTTGTGGCGACTTCGTCGCTCGTAATGATTGCAGAAACTACCAGCAATAAGATATTATAAAACAACCATATGTTGAAGGGAAATTCTTTGTGACTGAGACAATTTATCTTAATCGAGTTTACTATTTTAAAGCTAAAACACTTTAACCTTTCTTTATAACTTCACTTCAAAAATGCTTCCTTTTGGCGTATTATCTTTTATTGTGATTTGTCCTCCAAGAGAATCTGTAATTTGTTTTGCCAAGGACAAGCCTAAACCAAAACCACCTTTTTGACGTGTTCTTGCCTTGTCAACACGGTAAAATCTATCAAAGACTTTCTTTTTATCCTCATCTTTGATACCAAAACCATCATCCATTGCTGTGATATAAAAATGTTTATCTGTCGTTCGCACTTCAAAATGAATCTTTCCGTCATCACTGGTATATTTCACAGCATTATCAAAAAGAATTGTCATCAATTGTTTCAGTAAAGTTTTATCAGATTTAATACTACGATTAACAAGATTTTGACTTGTAAATTCCTTCTGGGCATCTTCAGCAATCATCTGATAATTGTTAAAAATATCAGAAAAGAAAGTTGGTGAAATCTCTGTTATTTCTAATTGTAGACCATCATCTCTACGTGCAAGGTTAAGGAGATTCGTTGTTAACAGTCGCATATTTCTGACTTCTTCCAAACTGGATGCAATATTCTCACTATTTTCCAAAACCGTCGAGTCAGGTCTTCTAAACAGCGACTCTAAGCGATTTTGTAACACTGCCAAAGGCGTCCGCAATTCATGACTGGCATTTTCAACAAAACTTTTTTGCTTCTCATAACTTTCTACAATCGGCTTACGAGACCAATAGGCTAAATAGACACTCACACCTATAGAGACAAACCAAAAGAGTATCATAACCGTCATAATGATGGTGAAGGAGCGTTTGGTTGACTCTTCAATTTGTTTAATACTGACCAAAAATGTTGCATACTTAACCTGCGGATAACTCGCATTATCAACTGCTACCGTAATAGCATGATAGCTTTCAAGCTGACCATAGGGACTCACTGTATCTCCTTCGATAATTTTTCCGAGATGTTTGACATTTAAGGCAACATTAGAAAAATTGGAAAAAGCATCCGCTGTATTAAAAAGATTACCATTCTCATCATAAAAGAGGGCATCCACGTTCATCATTTTCTCTTTGGGTTTTTCCTTATTGGGAAAAGCTTCGATAATGACTGCTGTATCAGTATTATTAACATAAAAATTACGTGTCATTGCCATATTAACGTATGCATCTACCGAAGCCACTGCATTTGTCAGACTGGTATCAACAGACGAATAAATGCCCATCCGAATGACTTGAAGAATAATAACCGTCATCACAAAGAAAATGCCGGTAAAAACAGATAGAAATCTTAAAAAGGTTTTGGGATTTTCCTTATCTGTTCGCCACAACGTTACGATTTTAACCATTTTTTAAAATATACCCCACACTTCGCAAGGTTTGAAGGTTCTCTCCAAAATCAGACCCTTTTAATTTTTTACGAATTTTAGACACATAAACCTCGACAACAGAAATTGTGGTATCACTGTCAAATCCCCACAGACGATCAAAAATTTGTGTCTTAGGCAGGATAACATTCTGGTTTTGCAAGAAATAAACCAGCAATTCAAATTCTTTACCCAATAATTCCACTTCAGCATCATCAACAGTTGTTCTATTGGTCGTCAAATCGACAGAGACATTTCCATAAACCAGGTTATTATCTGTTAATTTCCCAGAACGCTTCAATAGTGCTTGTATACGCATTTTTAACTCTTCTAGGTAGAATGGCTTTGTGAGGTAATCATCCGCCCCTAATTCAAAGCCATGCCCCTTATCATCAAGACTTTCTTTAGCTGTCATGATAAGAACTGGGGTTGTAATCCCCTTTTCACGTATTTCTTTCAACACCTGAAACCCATTTTTTTCAGGCAACATGAGGTCTAAAAGGATTAAATCATAAATACCTGATTCAGCTTCATAAATACCCTCAGCACCATCAAAAACCTGTATGACATCAGCAAAACCATCATCTAAAAAATCAAACACAGAATTTGATAAACTCAAATCATCTTCAACAAGTAAAATTTTAATCATTACAACCACCTCTTTTATCTCTTGAATTAATTATAACACGCTTAACTGTTCTCATACTCAACTAAATTTAGGATACATTAAGTTTATGATACTTTTCTTAAACAGAGCTAAAAAGAGAGTGGGACAGAAGTCATGATTTCGAAGAAATTGACTTCGTCGTCCCACCTCCGCACAGTTAATTAGGATGGCCGCTAACGATTGCGTAGCAAGGGTTTAGGACCTCCAATCAACCACTGCGTCAATCTGTTATTACCATTAAAAATAGAAGGTTGAGATATTTATGTCCCAACCTCTTTTCATCTTTTTTTATTTTTTCAACAAGGCAGCTGATACAGCGGCTTTATTATTTTTCACAAGTTCAGCTCGTGCTGCAATTTCTTTAATTCCCATTGCAATGTTACGGCTTAATGCCATGTCAGACAAGAGTGGTTCAAAGAAGGCTTTATATTCAGCTAAGCGCTCTTCTGTTTTAAAGATTGCTGATGGAATAATGACAAACTTATCAAAGCTCATATCACCACCGAGTGCTCCTTTAATCCATTCCCAATCTTGGCGCGCCCATGTCCAAACGGTTTCTTGAGCAAATGATTTACGCAAGAAGGTCGCATACCAGATAGACAAGTCTTGTGGCTTGACAATATCTTTATTTTCAAAGGCAGCAACTACTGTTTCCAACACAGAGGTCTGCTTAGTTTCTGCTAAAGCTGCAATTAATTGACGTTGGAAGACACCATCAGTTGTCGTTGCGTAAGTATCCAATAACAAGTCTGTCAATTCTTTGGTCTCATCATGTTTCACTTGATTAATCAAGACATCTGAACGTACTGCTGCTGGAAGAGAAGCAATGTTGTCTTTATGCGCTTCAAAGAGTTCCTTAGCCTTTTCAACAGCATCTTCATAACCTGCGTAAAGCATGTAAGCTACTGCAAATTCACGAGTAAGTTCGTCTTCATCTGACTCACCCTCTTTTTTCTCAAACCCAAGACGAGCGTAGTTTTTCGCAAAGATATCAGAAATAATAGCTTGGAAGACTTTCTCCTCTTCACTACCTTCATCAATGAATTGCTTCAATCCACCAAGAACTTGTGAAAGTGCTCCTAGGACTGCTGAATCAGTTTCTTCTGTCATTCCAGAGACAAGTGACACTAATTCACTGTAAGAGATCACTCCACTTTCTGCTAAAAGGCGGCGCTCTTGCAAGACTTGAAGTTTAGAAATTTTATCTAAATTAGCCCATCCGCTCAAAAGGTTGTCTAACAATTCACCTTGATAAGCCGTCAAATAGTGTGACGTGTTTCCTGTGTTTAACTGTAGAGGCTCTTTATTAGCAGCTAATTGGCTGAAATTTGGAATGACAAGTTTTTCTTCTGTCAACGTATCTGGTAATTCGCTCCAGTTACTGTTGAGTGGAACAGGCCAAAGACGATTCTTAGGCTCATTTTCTCCAATAAAGAATTGTTCTTGAGACAGTACCAATTGGTCATCTTCCACTTTTGCAGTTACCAATGGGTATCCTGGTTGCTCTAACCAAGCATCCATAAATCCTGCCACATCACGACCTGATGCTTCAGACAAGGCATTCCATAGGTCACGTCCAATAGTATTACCATATTGGTGACGCTCAAAGTAAATTTTAAGCCCTGCACGGAAATCGTCGTCACCTAACCAACGGCGTAGCATGTGCATGAGGCGGCTACCTTTGGCATAAACGATAGCTGGGTCAAATAAGGTATTAATCTCATCTGGATGATTCACGGCAACGTGTACTGATTGCACACCATCTGTTGCATCACGTTTAAGAGCAGCTTGAACACCTGATGTCTGGAAGTCTTCAAAGATATTCCATGTTGGCTCAATGGCATCAATAGCCACATACTCCATCATATTGGCAAATGACTCATTTAACCAAAGGTCGTCCCACCACTTCATTGTCACAAGGTTACCAAACCATTGGTGAGCCACTTCGTGGGCGATAACAAGTGCAACCTGTTGACGACTTGAAACAGTTGAATTTTCATCAACAAGAAGGTACACTTCGCGGTAAGTAACAAGTCCCCAGTTTTCCATCGCACCAGCTGAGAAATCTGGCAAACCAACGTGAAGACATTGTGGAATTGGGTATTTGACACCAAAGTAATCTTCGTAAAACTCAATCACACGTACGGCAATGTCAAGTGAAAAGTCAAGTTCAGTTGGTTTATGAGCAATTGTTGCATACGAACCAACGAGTGTCCCATTTTTAGTATAGGTCGTTTTTCCATGCAACTCACCGAATGCAAAGGCTAAAAGGTACGATGACATACGTGGTGTTGTCGCAAAGGTCCAAATACCAGTTTCTTGGCGACGTTCAACATTGATTTCAGGCATGTTTGACAAGGCAATGTCACCCTCTACCTGATCAAATTTCAATGAAAAATCAAATGTTGCTTTCGCTTCTGGTTCATCAATACATGGAAAGGCTTGACGAGCAAAGTGACTTTCAAATTGCGTTGAAATAATCTCTTTTTTAACCCCATCAACTGTGTAATAAGATGGGTAAATCCCAGACATATTATCTGTGATTTTTCCTGAGAATTCCACGACAAGTGTCAAACTACCTGTTTCTGGCAATTCAATGTGCACAGCTTCATTCTCGTCATCCATGTGGAAGGCTAATTTTTCATTATCAAGTAAAACAGAGGTAATAGTCAAATCTTTTTGATGCAATGACATTTGATTATCCAATGCTTCACCACTGATAGCAACGTTACCATTAAAGGTTTTAGTTGAGCGATCAATATCCAAGAAAAGATTATAATTTTCTGGGATAAATTTAGTTATCAGATGTTCTACTGACATAAGGGTTCTCCTAAATCTAAATAAAAATGAGAGTGGGACAGGAATCAACTTTTACGGAATTTGATTTCGTCGTCCCACCTCAACACAGTTGATTAGGATGGCCGCTAACGCTTGCTATGCAAGGGTTTAGGACTTCCAATCAACCACTGCGTCAATCTGTTATTACTATTAACAAGAGAAGGTTGAGACATTTTTGTCCCAACCCCATTTTATCATATTTTTTACAATTCAACAATTTTTCCTGTTTTGAGGTAAACAACCCATTCACAGATATTTTTAGCATAGTCTCCGATACGTTCTAAGTACATTAAAACTTGGAAATATTCTTTACCTGCAAATACCGTGTCTGGATTTTCACGAATACGTTCAACGGCAAGGTTTTGAATTTCTTTGAACATGTTGTCAATCAATTCATCTGATGCAGCGATTTCATAAGCTTTTTCATCATCACCTGACATATAAACTTCAAGAGCTTCTTCAACCATTCGCTTAACAGCTTTCCCCATTTTGCGGATTTCTTCTTCCACTTCGGCAATGCGTTCTTCACCTTTGGTACGAATCGTCGCTTTGGCAATAGCTGACGCATGGTCACCCATACGCTCCACATCACTTGAAGCCTTCAAAACGGTGATAACAGTACGTAAATCATGTGCTACCGGTTGCTGAAGTGCGATGATTTCAAGCGATTTTTTTTCTAAGCGGGTTTCATAAGCATTGACAACGTCGTCACTTTCGATAACTTCTTTTGCCATTTCACGATCATGCGTCACAAAAGAACGAACAGCGTTGTTAATTTGCGCTAGAACCTCAGTTCCCATTGCGTAAAACTGATTGTGAAGTTTTGATAATTCTTCTTCAAATTGTGCACGTAACATGTATTTTTTCCTTTCGTAAGTCGTAAGAGATTACCCAAATTTACCAGAAATGTAGTCTTCGGTTTCTTTATGTTTAGGACTAAGGAACATTTCCTTGGTCTTGTCATATTCAACTAGGTTACCATCCAAGAAGAAGCCTGTGCGGTCTGAAATCCGAGAAGCTTGTTGCATTGAACGTGTCACAAGGAGCAACGTGTAGTCTTTTTTCAACTCGTAAAGAGTATCTTCAATCTTTCCAGCTGAAATCGGGTCAAGAGCCGATGTTGGTTCATCCATAAGCAAGATTTTAGGACTATTTGCCAAAACACGGGCAATACAAACACGCTGTTGTTGACCTCCTGAGAGTCCCAGAGCAGAATCATGAAGCCTGTCTTTGACCTCATCCCAAATTGAAGCCCCGATTAAGGATTTTTCAACTGCTTCATCTAAAACAGCCTTGTCTTTGATCCCCTTTAAACGAAGTCCATAAACGACATTTTCATAGATAGACATCGGAAATGGGTTAGGTTGTTGGAAAACCATCCCAATCTCTTTACGAAGTTCTACTGCATCCGTGCGTGGGCTATAAATATTATGTCCGTTATAGATAATAGAGCCTGTCAATGTCCATTCTGGATTGAGGTCTCCCATTCGGTTAATGGCACGAAGCAAGGTTGATTTTCCTGAACCTGATGGGCCAATCAATGCTGTAATCTCGTTAGGATAAAATTCCATACTCACACTATTGAGCGCTTTTTTCTGGCTGTAATAAACAGAAAGATCTTTTACTTCTAAAATAGGTTCTGTCATGATTCCTCCTAACCAAAGTGTCCAGTAACGTAGTCATTCGTTGACTTGAGCGTTGCATTTTGGAAGATATTTTTAGTTTTATCGTACTCAATCAAATCCCCTAAATAAAAGAACGCTGTGTAGTCACTCGCACGAGCAGCCTGTTGCATATTATGGGTAACAATAATAATTGAATAATTCTCTTTAAGGTCAAACATGGTTTCTTCCAGTTGCATCGTCGCAATTGGGTCAAGGTTTGACGCTGGTTCATCCATTAATAAAATATCTGGTTTTACAGCAATCGCACGAGCGATACAAAGTTTTTGTTGCTGACCACCTGAAAGGGTAAAGGCAGACTTGTGCAGGCTATCTTTAACCTGATCCCAAAGCGCTGCTTGTTTCAAAGAGGTTTCAACGATTTCATCAAGAACCTTCTTATCTCGAACACCTGCACGTTCATGTGCAAAGGTAATATTTTTATAGATAGATTTTGCAAATGGATTTGGTCGTTGGAACACCATCCCAATGTGCTTACGCATTTCGTAGACATTGATTTCAGGGGCATTCACATCGATTCCTTGGTACATGATTTCACCAGTTACTTTAGCAATATCAATAGTGTCATTCATGCGGTTAAGGCTACGAAGAAAGGTTGATTTACCACAGCCTGATGGACCAATAAGTGCTGTGATTTTATTTTTTTCGAACTGCATATCAATTCCCTTGATAGCTTCCTTTTGACCATAATAAACGTGGAGGTCTTTGGTTGAAAGGATTGTCTTTTCTTCTGGGAAGGTAATGATATGACGCTCATTCCAGTTATATTCTGACATGTGGTCTCCTTATTCATAAGATACCAAGCCTGTGATGTCTGCCGGGATAGATTCTAAATTCAGCACACATCTGGCAGGTTAAGTTTATTCAGCAGAAGTCAATTTCGCATGAAGGAATTTGCCAAGGCGACGAGCAACAAAGTTGAAAATCAAGATAAAAATCAAGAGCACTGCTGCTGATCCCGCTGACACAAGGGTTCCATCTGGAATTGTCCCTTCACTATTGACCTTCCAAATATGAACGGCCAACGTTTCTGCTTGACGGAATGGTGAGATTGGACTTGAAACGCTGAGTGGGTTCCAGTTACTCCAATCCATCGCTGGTGCAGACTGTCCTGCTGTATAAATAAGCGCTGCTGCTTCACCAAAAATACGACCCGAAGCAAGTACAATACCAGTGACAATTCCTGGAAGTGCTTCTGGAATAACCACATGGAAAACTGTTTCCCAACGTGAAATTCCCAGCGCTAAACCAGCTTCACGCTGGGTATGGTGTACCGTGCGCAAGCTATCTTCAACGGTACGTGTCATCTGAGGAAGGTTAAATACAGTCAGAGCTAGGGCACCTGAAATGATTGAAAAGCCGTACTCGAACTGAACAACGAAAATCAGATAACCAAAAAGACCTACGACCACTGATGGGAGAGATGACAAAATCTCGATACAGGTACGAATAAAGTTTGTCAACGGTCCTTTTTTAGCATATTCAGCCAAGTAAATACCAGCTCCCATTGATAGAGGTACTGAGATAATTAGGGTAATAATCAGCAAGAAGAAGGAATTGTAAAGCTGAATACCAATACCACCACCAGCCTTGTAAGACGATGATTTCCCAGTCAAGAAATCCCAGCTAATATGTGGAATTCCGCGGAGCAAGATGTAAAGAATAAGCGACGCTAGAATGGTGACAATGATACCTGCAATGGTATAAAGAACACCTGTCGCTAATTTATCCATTTTTTTAGCGTGCATAATTTCTCTTTCTCTCTCTCGTAATAAATTTAACTAACATGTTGAAGGCAAGGCTCATAAGGAGCAAGACAAGGGCAAGTGACCATAGTACATTATTTTGAACCGTTCCCATAACGGTATTACCAATTCCCATTGTCAAAACAGAGGTCAGGGTTGCCGCAGGTGTTGTCAAAGATGTCGGCATCACTGCTGAGTTACCTACGACCATCTGGATGGCCAGAGCTTCACCAAAAGCACGTGCCATACCAAAGATGACTGCTGTGAAAATCCCTGGACGAGCTGCATTTAAAGTCACACGCCAAGTCGTTTGCCAACGTGTCGCTCCCATCGCAAGACTGGCCTCACGGTAATGACGAGGCACCGCACGCAGGGTATCTGTTGTCATGAAGGTAACCGTCGGCAAAATCATAACGAAAAGGACAAATACCCCTGATAAGATACCAAAACCAGTACCACCAAAAATCGAACGAACGAATGGCACGACCACTTGCAAACCGATAAATCCGTAAACAACTGACGGAATACCTACTAAAAGCTCAACCGCTGGTTGAAGAATTTTAGCACCATACTTAGGTGAGATTTCTGTCATAAACACTGCTGCACCAATTGCAAATGGCGTCGCAATCAAGGCAGATAAAATCGTAACAATAAATGAGCCTGCAATCATTGGAAGAGCTCCAAATTCTTTTTGACTTGGATTCCATTTTCCATCAAACAAGAAGGTAAAGATATTCACACCATCTGAGAAGAAGGTCGACAAGCCTTTTTGAGCCACAAAAATCAAAATCATTGCAACGATGAAAACAATTAAGGCGAGACACATAAAAGTGATGGTTTTACCAAATTTTTCCAATCTTGAATTTTTTGAAGGTGACATCAGTTTTTTAGCTAATTCTTCATTTTTCATCTTAGTCCTCCTTCTCCGTTACCACACCATCAGCTGACTTAGTAACTTTCATGTCATTGATTGAAATATATCCCATACTTTCTACAATGCCTTCTTGTACTTCGTCTGAAACCATGTAATCTAAAAATTCTTTTGTCAGCTTTTCTGACTTACCTTTAGTGTACATGTGCTCATAAGCCCAAATTGGCCAATCATTAGTTGCGACATTTTCTGGTGTCGGAGCAAAGCCATTCAATTTCATGGTACTGATCGAATCATCCACGTAGGCAAAAGCTAGGTAAGAAATAGCACCTGGCGTCTGTGCGACGATAGATTTAACCATACCATTTGAATCTTGTTCCTGACTCTGTTTAGCATTTTTGCCATCCATAATGACGCTGTCAAATGTTGCACGAGAACCTGAAGAAGCCGCACGATTGATAATGGTAATATCAAGGTCTGAACCCCCGACCTCTTTCCAATTAGATATTTCACCAGTAAAAATTTGACGTAGCTGCTCTGTCGTCAAGTTATCTACTGTCACTTTTTCATTGACAATCACTGCAAGACCCGCTACTGCTACTTGATGGTCAACAAGCGCTGAAGCATCAATACCATCTTTTTCCTCAGCAAATACGTCTGAGTTACCAATATCAACTGCTCCTAATTGCACTTGAGAAAGTCCAGTACCTGAACCACCACCTTGGACATTGACTGATTTTCCAATATGGGTAGAACCAAATTCATCGGCCGCTGCTTCAACCAATGGCTGTAAAGCCGTAGAACCTACCGCAGTAATAGACTCACCTCGATCAATCCAACTAGAGCAAGCTGAGAGAGTTGCACTTGACAAACCGACTAGGGCTAGTAGTTGCCACTTAGATTTTTTCTTAATTGTCATTGTTTTTCCTTTTCATTTTTTTCTGAAAACAATTGTGGTGCTTTACACCAATTACATCATAACATATAGAAACTCTTGCTATCTAGAATATTTTTATAAATTGTATTCCATAACACTTAGGTGTTAAAACGCAAGCCTTTGGGGAAATAATTTTTGAGCGTATTCCCAACAACCTTAGCAAATCCCATGCCGTTGCCCTCTACAACCACTTGGTACCAACCATTTTTATACTGTTCTGGTAACTGAATGATATTTCCTGCGACATAAAGTTCAAACTGTTCTATATCAATTTTTACAAACTGTTCTACATCATCAGGCGATAAGGCAAGTCCTAAAGCAAAAGACGGTTCAAAACGTTTCTTTTTAAAGGTTCCAAGATGTAGACCGTTACGTGCAATTTTCAACTTTTTCAAATCAGGTAAGCCATCCGGTAACAGGTAAAGCTGATCACCAAAGGTCTGCAATAAACCTGATAAAGAAATCGTAAGGTGCTCTCTAGTAAACTCTTGCCAAAGCGACAACTGCTCACGGCTGAGATTGGTTTTGGACGTTTTCATTTTTTGAGTGACTGGCTGGCGCTGATCTTTCAAATGAGCGACAAATTGCCCTTCACCTTTAAAATGATGAGGATACATCCGCCCAACCTCTGGAATGCCAATCCCTTCAACCATACCATTGATTTTAGGAACATCTATCAAATCAAGTTCATATGAATCAAGGAGCCATTTAACCACCTCTTCATTCTCCTCAGGAGCCCAAGTACAGGTTGAGTAGACTAAGCGCCCGCCTGGGGCAAGCATTTTCATGGCATCTTTTAAAATGGATTTTTGCAGCTCTGCACATTCTGCGGGATAGGCTTCGTGCCAATACTGTGTCGCTTCATGGTCTTTACGAAACATTCCCTCACCTGAGCAAGGTCCATCAAAAACTATAAGATCAAAATAGTTCGAGAAGACTTTTGATAGTCTTTCAGCACTCTCATTAGTGACGACCACATTTCTAGCACCAAAACGTTCAATATTTTCTACAAGAATCTTGCTACGTTTCGTCGAAATTTCATTGGAGACGAGGACACCTGTATTTTGTAAATAGCTGAGCAGGTGTGTTGATTTTCCTCCCGGTGCAGCTGCAAGGTCCAAGACTTTCATTCCCTTTTTAGGCGCAGCAATTTGCCCAACAATCTGAGCAGCAGGCTCTTGAGAATAGACTAATCCTGTGACATGCTCTGCACTTTTTCCAGAAACTTTTCCATAAAATCCCCACGGGGTATTAGGAATAGGATCACTAAAGGACTTCTGCTCCTTCTTGAGAGGATTTATGCGATAAGCTGATTGCGATTCTTCATCAAAGGTTTTGAGAAAATCATCAGCCTCTTCTCCCAAAATAGAACGATATTTTTCGATAAATGGTTTAGGTAAATACATGTCTATATTATACTAAAATCACTGTTTTTAAGCAAAAAACAGAACTGAGCTATGCCCAATTCTGTTCATTTTTATTTAGTAAGTGTAAGACATCTGCCTTATACTGTCTTGGAAGAAAAACAACTTTCTCACGGCTGATAAAATCAACCGTCTGACCATCTAAGGTCAGCAGTTCATATCCCAATGATTGGCCTAAAATACTAGCTGCGGCATAATCCCAAGGATAAACATTTGAAAAATATGCCCAAAGCTGATTATTGAGAACCTTAGCCATGCTCAGACCAGCACAGCCATAATTTCTAATCCCTAAAGCATTCTGTAAAACCGCTAGAATATTATGATCATTTTGCACAATCATGCCTGTATTACACGCTACAAGAGATTGATTTAGTGGGCGACCGTCAAAAACAGGAAGTTCTCTGCCATTACAAGTTACTGGAAAAATGCCACCACCAGCGTAGAGTTTATCTGCCATCACATCATAAATCAATCCAAATTGACCAACACCCTGCTCAAAATAAGCTAACATAATGGCAAAATCGGATTTTTGTGTGACAAAATTAAGCGTACCATCTATCGGGTCAATCACCCAGACATTACCATCAGAAATCGCTTGCTGATTATCTGATTCCTCAGCCAAAAAATGATCCTTGGGGTAGGAAACCGTAATCTTCTGCATTAAAAAGGTTTGAATAGCAACATCCACCGACGTTACAATGTCATCATTTGTCGATTTAACGGTGATATCAAAGATGTCTTCCATTTGTTGAAGAAGTAATTTGCCTGCTTCTTTGATTACATTTTGAGCAAAGGTAAATTTACTTTCCAAGCGAAATCACACCCTTCCCCTTATTTTTTGCTGCTTGCACAGCACGGTAAGTCGAGTAACCACTGGTTGCCTCAAATTCACGGTCAATCTGCTTTTCTTGAGCCTTACTTTTCACAATGCTTTTAAAAATAGCATAGCTACTTAACAATTTTTCGGCGTCTATTTTAGACTCGTAGGCAAGCTCTACGGCGTTCAAAAAAGAAAGCACTGAAGTAATCTCATCAGTGCTCCAAGTCAAATCAAGTGGATAAGAATAACTCTTATGCATGTCTTCCCTCAATCTCTGCTCGAATAGTGGCTTGTCGCAAGCCCTGTTTACGATAATCGCGTGGTAAAAAGGCACGGATTTCATCTTCATTAAAACCAATCTGCATCCGTTTGCTATCCATAATAATCGGACGACGAAGAAGGCTAGGATTTTCAGCAATCAACTTAATCAACTCCGAAATAGACAATTCGTCCACATCAATATTAAGCTTCTGAAAAACCTTAGAGCGTGTTGAAATAATATCCTCAGTCCCATTTTCAGTGTAAGATAAAATATCTAACAATTCCTCGCGTGAAAGCGGACTTGTTATAATGTTATGTTCGCGAAACTCTACATCGTGCTTTAATAACCATGCCCTCGCTTTACGACAACTGGTACAGCTAGGCGATAAATATAGCGTAATCATGTCAACACCGCCTCTATCCTTAACTATTTACACTTTATTATACAAAAAAGTAAATCATATTTCTAGACTTTTTTCATAATTAAGCCCATTTTTTTTGAAAATTGTTCATCTTTTTCCAATTGTGTAATCAAATCATCAATGCCAGAGAATTTGACCATGTCCCGAATTTTATGCAACCAGAAAATCTCAACTTCTTCACCGTATATTTCCCCAGTAAAGTCAAAAAGAATGCGCTTCCAGTCGTAACTCTGTTCCACCAAACGTGACGTTCTGACCAATCGAAGTCATTGCGCGATAGATTTTTCCTTTGACACGAACGTCTGTGACATAAACCCCATCTGAGGGTAAATGTGTCCGATCAATCGGAGCTAGATTGGCTGTTGGGTATCCGATGGTACGACCACGCGCATCACCATGGACCACAATGCCTCGTGTCGTGAACGTATATCCCAGCAATTGATTGGTTAACCCGATATCGCCTTTCGTTACCGCTTCACGGATACGTGTTGAGGAAATCTTTTCACCATCTAGTTGGACTTCTTCTACGGTGTGCACAGTAGCATTAGTATTACGAGCTAGATAGTCGCTGTTTGTTTTATTGTGACCAAATTGGTAATCAAAGCCGACAACAATGTCCTGAGCCTGTAATTTTTCGACGTAATGCTTGATAAAATTGTCTGAACTGGTTTTCGCAAAATCACTGGTAAAGTTGGTCAAATAGAGGTAATCGACACCATACTCTTCAAATTTTGCGTAGCGCTTTTCAGGATAAGTCAGGTGCAACAGCAATTCTGGACTAAAACGAGCAAAGGTCAGCTTTGGAGACTCATGAAACGTCAACACTGAAATCGGCAAGTTTTTTTGCTCTGCTATTTCTCGTGCCTTATCAAAAAGAGCCTTGTGTCCCAGATGCAGACCATCAAAATAGCCTAAAACCAAGACTGTCGGTTGTGTAGTTAACAAATCGTGATGATTTTTTATCGTTATGATGTTCATGTTCGTTAAATCAATACTTTTCTAGGTTTATATAAGTCGTCACGCGCTTCTAAAATGGCAATCACTTTGCCCTCATGAAAACCTGCTATTAATTCTGCAGAAGTTTCCAGCTTGACACGACGACCATAGGAAATTTCAGTGACGTCCGCTGAAGTCAGTTCAACGTGCGGCAAGTCAGCAACACCGTACTCAATCGGCAGCAAAAAGCTCCAATCATCGTCATTGACCTTTTCTTTGATTTCTTCCAGAGTCAAAGCAGAGCTTAATTCCAATCCTGCCGAAGCTGTCCTTTGAAGAGCAGACATATGACTGGCATAGCCAAGCGCTGCGCCTAAATCAACAGATAAGGTTCGAACATACGTTCCCTTGCTGCAAGCCACTCGAAAGGTAAATACCGCTCTGCCATTTTCCAAAGAAATCGGTGAGGTACGTGCAAATTCCGTAATGGTCACTTGACGTGATGGGCGTTCAACCTCTTCACCAGCACGCGCATATTCGTAAAGTTTGCGTCCATTGACTTTGACCGCAGAATACATGGGTGGGGTTTGAGTGATTTTGCCAACAAAAGCAGACATGGCGAGATCAACAGCTTCCTCAGATAAATCTGATACCGGTGTTGTCTCAACAATCTCACCAGAAGCATCTTCTGTTGTGGTTGAAAAACCAAGCGTTATCTCACCCTCGTAGACTTTTCCAGCCTCAGTCATGTACTCAATAACACGCGTCGCTTTTCCAACGGCAATAGGTAAAACACCCGTCACATCTGGATCAAGAGTCCCCCCGTGACCAATCTTTTTTTCTTTTAAGAGTTTGCGAAGCTTGAAAACAGCATCATGGCTAGTCATTCCCGCTTCTTTTTTCAAATTAATAATTCCTGAAATCATAACATTTATTATAACAAAAAATCTCACCAATTGGCGAGATTTTACTATGTTTAAAAACGATAAAGCTTTTTAGAAATCCACAATTATTATCCTAACAGCATATGATGAAGAATAAGACCTATTTAATAGCACGCATAATATCTCCATCTAATTCAAAGAAATCCTGAATTTCTTGGATATATTCCAGAACGCCTTGAAAGTCACCAGATTCATCACATACAGCTACATAAGTCATGTGAACAAACTTACCCAGTTTTTCTGATTTGAACCACATGGCTACCTTGTCTTTTTGACCTGTTCGTAACAGTTGAAAAATCATTTAAACTTTATCAAGGACTTTGGGTGGATGGCAGAGCTCAACAGGAAGGCTAATCAATTTAGAACCAACTTTCAAACTGGTCACTTTTCCAACAGTATTTAACATGGTTGGGCTGCTAGTGGTTTAAAACCAAATTCAATCAAAATATTTTATGGCGTTTAATGACTTCTGCAATGGGTATCGTTAACTCAAGCGTATTTATCGTAACACCTTGTCTAAATAGTAGTCAAAAAGGAACCTAAGCTCCTAAAACATTATTTCGTCTGTTCAAAACGTAAATGCACGATAATGCTATCCCCGTAGCCATTGCGCTCCAAATCACGCTGCAGGCGGTAAGAAATGTAATGCTCTGCAATATTGATATAACCAGCATCCATGAGACGATTTTCAACACAAGACTGAATCATGCTAATCGTTGGTCGTTCAACATGGGCTTCTTCAAGGTCAATCGTCACCTTTTTAGTCACTTGGGCAAGGTTTTGACGCCACGTATCATCAATCACATAAACTGTTTGTGCTGCCTTGATAATCGCTTGATAAATTTTTTCAGGATCAAAGTTAGCGACTTGACCATCACGTTTGATAATCTGCATAAGAACACCTCTTTTCATTCGTTTTCATCTTTACTTACATTATGCAAGTGTTTTCATGATTTGTCAAGCTTTTCTTTGTTAAACTGAGCGTTTTAGATGAAAACTTCGAGGAAATGAGGGGGATTTCTTACTTTCAGTAGCGTATTGGAAGATAAAGCCCTGCTTTTCATAAAAAGACAAGCCAATCCGATTGCCCTCCATGGCAGAGGTAATCCATTGTTTCTCAATACCATAGGTTTCCTTTTGATAGGCTGTGAAAGCATCGACTAGCTGACTACCAATACCTTGTCGTTTCAACTCAGGGTCAACATAAAGAACATAGATGTGTCCTTCGTTATGCTCATCAATACCACCACCGATACAACCCAGAACCTTGTCGTCTTCTACAACAACCCAATAACCGTGATAATAAGGACTATCGTCCAAAACATCCTTAGTAACACGCGCTTCGTTATAATAGTCTTCAATCACTTGGTTGATATAGGATTGTGGCACCAAATCTTTATAGGTCTCTCGCCAACCTCGACTACAAACAGCCATAATCTGGGGGACATCTTTTAATACTGCACGCCTGATAATCATGCTAGCTTCTCCTTAGCCTTAGTAGTCTGGGCGCACAACCCCTGTTACAGTTGCACGAGTTGCCTCATAATCACCGTCAACGACAACTTTGACAATACGTTTCGCATCTTCTGCTGGCGCTGGTACAAGAGGGAGACGCAACGGACCAACATCGAAGCCAAGGTAGTTAAATACCGCTTTAACAGGCGCGGGACTTGGATAAGAGAAAAGAGCGTTGACTTTCGGAATGAATTGGCGCTGAATAGCTGCCGCTTTCTTGATATCACTCTGCTCAATGGCTTGAAACATCTCATACATCTCGTCACCATTGGTGTGCGAAGCAACCGAAATAACCCCATCAGCACCCAAGTTCATGGCATGGAAAGCATCCCCATCTTCCCCAGTATAAACAAGGAAATCTTCTGGCTTATGTTCAATCAGATAAGCCATATTAGCAAGGCTGGTACACTCTTTAACGCCAATAATATTAGGATGCTCTGCTAAACGAAGCATGGTTTCAGGAGTCATTTCCACAACCACACGCCCTGGAATATTATAGATGATAATTGGCAAATCGCTCGCATCCGCAATCGCTTTGAAATGCTGATACATGCCTTCCTGAGACGGTTTATTGTAATAAGGTACGATGGCAAGACCTGCAGCGAAGCCGCCAAATTCAGCAACCTCTTTGGCAAACTCAATCGAGTCACGTGTATCATTGGTCCCCACACCTGCAATCAAAGGCACGCGCCCCTTCACAATCTTTTGGACCGCAGCAAACAATTCCAACTCTTCCTTGTGGGTTAAGGTTGGACTTTCAGCTGTTGTCCCTGCTAATAAAATCCCTTCTGTATGGTGGGCTAACAAATGCTCTACCAAATCAGGCAAAGCTTCAAAATTAATAGACCCATCTTCGTGAAATGGTGTAATCATGGCAGTAATAATTTTGGCTTGACGTAATTGCTCAATAGACATTTTGGACTCCTATCTTTTCCTTTTCTAGCAAAAAACTGAGACTAAGACTTCTCTTAATCTCAGTTAAAGCACTTATTTCAATTCAAAAACAAGTTCTTTTGTCGGACGTACCAACCCACGCTCATGAAGGCTTTCAGCAATTTGGACTGAATTCCATGCGGCACCTTTTAGCAAGTTGTCAGAAACCACCCACATATGGATACCATTTTCAGCATCCAAATCTTTACGGATACGACCAACAAATGTCTCACGACGGCCAACAGCATTGACAGCCTGAGGGTAGATTTGGTTAGCGACATCGTCTTCTAACACTGCCCCTGGGAAGTTGGCAATCGCTTCTTTGACATCAGCAATTGGAGCTGGATCAATCGTTTCAATGTAGACTGACTCTGAATGACCTGACAAAACAGGGACACGAACACAAGTTGCAGAAACCTTAATGGCATCATCTTCCATGATTTTCTTGGTTTCTTTTGTCATTTTCATTTCTTCATAAGTGTAGTCATTGTCTGTAAACAAATCAATCTGCGGCAGAGCATTAAAAGCGATTGGGTAATGCTTTTTATCACCACCTGATGGTAAAATTTTAGCCGTCAAATGTTTAGGGGCAACACCATCAACAACTGCTTCATGCAATTGACCAAGCGTTTCTTGGATAGCTGTTGCACCAGCACCTGATACCGCTTGATAAGTTGATACGATGATACGGTCCAGTCCCCAACGCTGACGAATCGGCTCAAGCGCCACCATCATTTGGATGGTTGAACAGTTTGGACAAGCAATAATTCCCTTGTGAACATCCATGGCGTGAGCATTAACTTCTGGAACCACCAATGGTACATCAGGATTTTGACGGAAGTAAGAAGTATTATCAACCACAACAGCGCCAGCTTTTACCGCATAAGGAGCAAACTTAGCAGACGTTCCACCACCAGCTGAAAAGAGGGCAATGTCGACACCTTCAAAAGCCGTCTCAGTCGTTTCCTCAATAACGATTTCTTGCCCTTTATACGTCAAGGTCTTACCAGCCGAACGCGCAGACGCCAATAGGCGTACCTTGTCAATCGGAAGCGTTGACTCTTCCAGCATTTTAATCATTTGTGTTCCTACGGCACCTGTGGCACCAACGACAGCTACTGTATATCCCATGGTTTCTCCTTCATTTGAACACTAGCAGAGCTACTTTCAAAATATTCTAACAATTTATATAAATTTCATTATACTACAATAGCCAGTGCTTGAAAAGTTGAAAATTCAAAAAAGTTGCACAAAATGAAAAAAGTTCCCAAAACGTGAGAACTTTTCATCCTATTTTTAAAAGTCATCCACTGAAATCACCTCATCTGCCATTTCCCAGATTGATGGATTATGGGTCGCAATGATTGATTTTTACTCCAATAATAAGAAAGATGAGGCTATAGATACCCTAGAAACCTTGTCTAAACAGATCAATCATCAAACAGATATTTACTTGAAAATCCTAAATACTTTGGCAAATTTTTATGATGAGGTTGAACGACGTGAAGATTATGAAGAGATTTATCATAGGCTAATGAAGCTCTATCAAGAAAAAGATCTAACTAATCAAGAATATCTTTTTGGCTATCTTAAGGCACGTTACAACTATGCTCATCATTTACAATTAAAAGCGCAATACATGGAAGCTGTTGAGCTTGCTTTAGAAACGATTGCTATCTGTAAAGAAAAAGAGACCAGTCATCAACTTGCTCTCTTACTGATTATTGTTGGAAATGCTGGTAGGCATTTTATGGACGTTGAAAAAGTTAAGGGCTACTATCTACAAGCAAGGGATTTGTTTAGCATTTATGGTAATCACATCATGCTCCTTAAAATTGAAGATTACCTTCAAGAATCATGACCACCCGTCAAACGGGTGGTTTGAACAGGGGCTATAAGCCCACATCACCAGCCAGCGCCTAAAGACGCTGGCTTTCACTTTGTTCAAGCCTAATCGCTTTTGACTCGTCACTTGCCTCTTAAAGAGGCGCTGGTATTACTTGCCATCATCCCTAAAGGGATCTTCGTATTCTTTTACGCTCAATTTATCCAGAGCAATATCATGTTTTTCGTGTTCTTGGATATATTTTTTAATAGTCGCTTCATTCAGTCCAACTGTGCTCACATAATAACCCTCTGCCCAAAAATGGCGATTCCCAAACTTGTATTTGAGATTAGCGTGTTTGTCAAACATCATCAGAGCACTTTTACCTTTTAAGTAGCCCATGAAACTTGAAACGCTGATTCTTGGGGGAATACTAACTAGCATATGAACATGATCTGGCATTAAATGTCCTTCTATTATTTCGACTCCTTTATAACTACATAAACGTCGAAATATTTCGCCTAGACTGCTTCGATATTGATTATAGATTACTTCTCGTCTATACTTAGGTGTAAACACAATGTGGTATTTACACATCCACTTTGTGTGTGATAAACTATGTGCCTTTTGTGCCATATATTGCTCCTTTCGCTTTACTTCAGGCTTGAACACCTTTATTGTATCGCGTTTGGAGTTTTTTGGGTATAACCAACGATGCGCACCCGCATAGCGGGTGGTTTATTTGTTTCGCACCTACGGAGCGAAACGGACTTAAAGTCACATAACTTGAAAAGTGACCCCGAATGTTCGAGAGGTCACTTTTTCTGTTAGATTTCTAACTTGCTTGAGCCATCTGCATGTGATAGTAAACACCTTTTTGGCTCATGAGTGTGGTATGATTGCCATGCTCAACGATATTGCCATCCACCATAACAAGGATAATATCAGCTGATTGAATGGTTGATAATCGGTGCGCAATGATAAAGCTGGTTCTGCCTTCCATCAACTTTTCAAAAGCTTCTTGTACCAAAATCTCTGTTCGCGTATCAATAGATGATGTCGCTTCATCCAAGATTAACATTTGTGGTAACTTGACAAAGATTCTGGCAATGGTTAATAGCTGACGCTGACCTTGCGATAAGGAGTCACCACCATCAGTTAGTACGGTATCATATCCTTTTGGCAATTGGCGAATAAAGAAATCAGCATTGGCAGACTGTGCTGCTGCAATCACTTCTTCTCTTGTCGCATCTGGTTTGGCATAGGCGATATTATCATGTATGGTGCCATTTTTTAACCAGGTTTCTTGTAAGACCATACCAATCTGACTACGGAAATCGGCACGTTTATAGTCTGTCAATGGCTGCCCATCTAATAAAATCTGTCCACCTGTCACATCATAAAAGCGCATCAATAGATTGATTAGGGTTGATTTTCCAGCTCCTGTTGGACCTACCACTGCTACTTTGCTTGCTGCTGGAATGTCAATGGAAAGGTCATTGATCAAGGTGCGTTGGCTATCAGGATAACCAAACGAAATCTTGTCAAAACTAACATGACCTTTCAGTAAGTTCTGACCTAGCTCTGCTTGTCCCTCATCTACTAAACTTTGCTCATCTAAAATAGCATACAACCTCTCCGCACAGGCTAGAGCGCTCTGCAATTCTGCCAAAACCGAAGAAATATCGTTAAACGGCTTGGTATATTGATTGACATAATTAAGGAAGGTTGTCAGTTGACCAACCGTGAACGTTCCTGACATAATGCGATAGGCACCTACACCGGTCAACAGAGCATAGATAAGAGCATTGACAAATCGCGTCGAAGGGTTAACCGTTGAGGAGTAGAAAATAGCTCCTAGTGAGTGCTTAGCATACCGATCATTGATATTTTGGAATTGGGAAATGGCTTGCGCTTGACCATTGAAAGACTGAATAAGACTTTCTTGCCCAATCATTTCTTCTATGAGCTGCGTTTGTAGGCCACGTGACTGCGTTTGATTCTGATATAGGCGATATGATTTTTTAGCAATAAAGCGGGCTAAAAAGAGCGACAAGGGAGTCAACACTAAAACCAAGGCTAACATCACAAAGTCTAATGTTGCCATGGTTACGATAGAGACTACAATCGTTAAAGCACCAACTAAAAACTGATTAAAAATCATCAAGAGACCGTTGCTCAATTGCTCCGTATCGGTTGTTAATCGACTCACCATATCTCCCACACCACGCTTGTCTAAGTAAGCAATTGGTAGCTCATGAAGTTTCGTCATCACAGCTTGACGAAGATTTTTAATATAAGAGAAAATCAAGCGGTTATACAATATCGGAGATAGCCATTGTACCAAAGTATTGGCAACTATCACACATAACATTTGCACGATCAAGCCAGATAAAAGAGACAAAGCATTCTGGCTTAACCACGCTGTCAACAGCTTCACCAATCAAAATCGGTAAATAAATGGTCAATCCCACCTGAGCAATGGTCAATAGGAGAATGGCAAATACTAACCAAGGATTAGCCAGTAAATCTTTCATCAATCGTTTAAACATGCTATTCCCCCTTTTCCTGTGATTTGCAAATGGCTTGATAAATCTCATTTTCTGACAATAATTCTTGGTGAGTTCCAAGTCCAGATTGTTGTCCCTTATCAAGAACTAAAATCTTGTCTGCCTGAGACAGACTCCCTGGTCTTTGCGAGATTAAGATTACAGTGGTATCAGATAATTGTTCACGAAGAGCAGATAAGAGACGGCTTTCTGTGAGGTAATCAAGAGCCGAGGTCGCATCATCCAAAACAAGAAATGGTGCTTTCCTCAAAATAGCTCTTGCAATTGTCAGCCTCTGCCTTTGACCTCCAGAAAAGTTTCGTCCGAAGGCCTCTACCTCAGCATCTAGCTGTCCATCTTTCTCACGGACAAAATCACTCGCTTGCGCCATTTCTAGTGCCTGCCAAAGCTCATCTTCACTAACAGGCTGATGTAAGCCTAAGGTAAGATTTGAACGAATCGTTCCTTTAAATAGCTCTGCTTTTTGTGGAACAAGGGCAACCCAATCACGCCACTCACCTAGTGACCTTGGACTTTGTCCATTTTGAAAAATAGCAAAGCTACCTAGAGTTGGACGGTAGAGACCATTAATCATTTTGACAAAAGTGGACTTCCCAGAACCAGTCCCTCCAATAATACCCAAAAATTGGCCCTTCGCTAACCTTAAATGAATCTGATGTAGAGAAGGTTCAGATGCATTTGGATAGGTAAAGGTGACCTCATCCACAACTAAAGCGTGTGAGGAGGTTTCCCGTTCTAATTCGGCCTCTACTTCCTCTGATGTTAAGTCAAAAACAGAGGAGATCCGTTGAGCTGAGATAAAGGATTGGTTAAGCGTTGTCACTAACATGGTCAATTTAATCAATTCAACTAAAATTTGTAACAGGTAATTAACAAGGGCAACTAACATTCCTTGAGACAGTAAACCTGTTCCGATTTTAACGCCACCATGCCAAATCACAATGACTAAGGTCACATTTACCACAAGATAGGTTAAAGGGGTAACAAGAATAGAAAGATTGCCTGTTTTGAGTTGCTGATGAGTATAACCTGCGTTAGCCTGACTAAAATCAACGATCTCTCGCTCCGTCTGATTAAAGGCACGTATCACTCTTATGCCCTGCATTTGCTCCCTAGTCAAAGACACAATACTATCTAATTGCTGGCGAAGACGCAGATACATTGGGCTAAGAAGTCGACTCATTATGCCTACAATGAGGAAAAGCACGACCACCATTAGCAAAAACCAAAGGGTAATGCCACGATCAATGGTCAAAGCCATGAAAATAGCACCAAAAACGATGAACGGAGAACGTAAAAAGAGACGTAAAAACATATTGATGCCTGACTGAACCTGCATTGTATCACTCGTCATCCGTGAAATCAAGCTAGACGTTCCTAGTTTATCACGCTCCTCTTGAGGTAAGGTCATGATTTTAGCAAATAAATCCTGACTTAATTTTTGAGTATAGCCAACCGCAGCCTTTGCTGAAAAATATTGAGCTGTTATCGCAACGACACAACCAACAACAGCCAGAATAAAAAGCAGAAAAATCATCATATACAGATGATTTTTATCTTGATGTGGAATGGCTTGGTCTAAAATTTGTGCTAACACCAGTGGTACTAGAAGCTCAAAAGAAGCCTCTAGTAACTTGAAAACTGGTCCTAAAATGGTTTCCTTGAGATAGCCTTTAAAATAGGCAAGTAGATTTTTCATAAGTTTCCTTTTAAGTCAGTGATAAGCTGAACTCGAGTTTTCGCAGCTGCAATTATTTCAAGTAATCATAACACTCTCATACCTTCTCAGTTAGAAAAAAGGCTAAAGAATTTGATGAGGTTTAAATTGACTTGAACCTGCCGTGAATAGTAAAAATTGCCACCGTTTTGATAAAGCTCCCTGTCACCATTAATGATTGAGAGAAAGCTATTGTAGGTATAGGTCTTTCCAGTTGTATTTCCAAGACTAGGAGCTAAAACATCACGTGAATAGACCTTAGCCAGTTCGATACTATTTTGACCACCGTGCTCAGCAACGTAAGAAATATAAGGCGAACCAAAATTATAAGCCTGCACTGCGGTCCAATCATCGACATGGTAATCCTCTGCCAAAAGCAAATTTTCTGATAGGACTAATACGCCCTGACGAACACTCTCACGACTATCGGTGATGGTATTGGTCTGCCCAGTAGAGCTTTCACTGGACTGCATGACATCTTGCTGTTCCCCTTTGGTTTCAGTGTAAATCATTGCTAGAACAAGATTTTCATTGGCCAGCGTATCATTTTCAGCTAACACTTCTCTGACCATACCACGGTAGGAAAGAACTGTCTGAACAGCCTGATTTGTCCGATACCCCCATCCTACAATACCAATCAGTAGCAACAGGACTGTCAAGCGTCTTAATTTTTTTAACATTATTTATTTTGAATATCCTGTATGTTCTTGATTAAAATGGAGTAGGTACCATCATTATTTTGGATGAATTCCACACTTTCCGCATCCTGATAGACATTATTTGGAACAATCAGCTCAATGCCATTTGACAAGGAGAGTTTCTGACTTTCCAGTTTCTTAATTTGACGTGAACTATCAATATCCGATATTTTAATTGGCTCTGGAATGGTTTCTTTTAACTCGTCAATAAAGGTCAAACGCGCCGTCAAATTATCGTCAAAGAGCTGGTTAGCCAATTTTTCTGGAGACAATTCTTGCTCTTCCAAATTGTTAAAGATGGCTGTCTTAACCTTTGATTGGAAGGCAAAATCATCCTTATTAAAGCTATCCGCCACCTTCTGTGCCACCTGCTCCACTTGCTTAATGGACTTCTTGACAGACTGCTCAGGCTTGACCTGCAAGAGATTTTCAGAGAAATAATTGGCAAAAGACCCATTATGCTTAATCCGTTTCTCGATTAAATAATACTGGTGTGTTTTTCGGTTAATGAGCAGGGCTTCATCTGGTGTCTGGGCAGCTGATGGGAGATTATTCTGAGTCACCTTGATAGGACTTTCGCTGTCGCCTGAAATATGCGTGAAGTTCTCTTTGAGTCCGACTCGAAGAAAGGCAAAGTATTCCTCGCCATCTCGATCAAACTGGATAAAGACCAAGTCGTTGGTCTTTTGATCCTCGGAAATCACAAATTCTTCCTTCCAGAGCTCTGCTATTTTCACTGAAGTTGCCATCAAATCGTCGGTCAAGTAAGACAAGAAGACATTGTCAGCCTCAAATTGGCCACGCTTAGCCTCATCTGAAAAAACTTTAGATAATTTCTTTCTGAAATAGTCATCAATCCGAGGGGTCAAAACCAAAGGATTTTCAGCTAAAATCAGCTCAGTATCGTCTGGGGTAAATTGGTGAATGATAATTTTTTTGATGTATAAATCTAGCATAACTCACCTTAGTACAATGGGAACGCATCTGTCAAAGCACGAACCTCTTGACGCACTTCGGCTAGGACTGTTTCCTGATCATGGTTTTCAAGAGCTTTGATAATGAGCTCGGCAACTTTTTGGCACTCTGCAACACCAAAGCCACGGCTGGTCACCGCCGCTGTTCCGATACGAATACCAGAGGTTTTAAATGGCGATAGCGTTTCAAAAGGAATGCTGTTTTTGTTGAGGGTAATATTGACCTCATCAAGTAAATCTTGCGCTTTCTTACCGTTCTCAATCACCTTTGTCACATCAACCAGAAAGACATGGTTATCTGTACTACCTGAAATGACTCGGAACTTGTCATGTTGATTGAAAACGTCTGCCATAGCTTGACAGTTGGCAATGACTTGCTGAGCATAGTCTTTCCAAGCAGGATCAAGATTCTCTTTGAAGGCAACTGCCTTAGCCGCAATTACATGTTCCAGAGGGCCACCTTGCAGACCTGGAAAGACCGCAGAATTGATTTTCTTCGCTAATTCTTCATCATTCGTCAAAATCAAGCCACCGCGAGGGCCACGAAGGGTCTTGTGGGTGGTTGAGGTTACCACATCAGCGTAAGCCACAGGATTTGGGTGCAGACCAGCTGCGACAAGACCAGCAATGTGCGCCATATCTACCATGAGTTTTGCCCCTACTGCGTCCGCAATCTCACGGAATCTCTCAAAATCAATGGTACGTGAATAAGCTGACGCACCTGCAACAATCAATTTGGGTTGCACAGCTTTAGCCTGTTCCAAAATAGCATCATAGTCCAATTGCTCTGTCTCAGGATTGACAGAGTAACCTACAAAGTTATAAGTTTTTCCAGAGAAATTCACTGGAGAACCGTGAGTCAAGTGACCACCTGCTGCCAAGTCCATACCAAGAACCGTATCGCCTGGTTCGATAAGTGCCATGTAGGCTGCTGCATTAGCCTGACTACCTGAGTGCGCCTGCACATTGGCATACTGAGCACCAAAGATGGTTTTAGCACGCTCAATGGCTAAATTTTCCACCACATCAACACAGTCTGTCCCACCGTAATAGCGTTTGCCTGGATAGCCCTCGGCATATTTATTGGTCAAAACAGAGCCTTGCGCAGCCATAACTGCCTTAGAGACCACATTTTCTGAGGCAATCAATTCAATATTGTGCTGCTGACGGTCTTCCTCAGCTTCAATAGCTTGCCATAATTCTGGGTCAAATGCCTTGTAATCTTCTTTGTCAAAAATCATTTTTGTTCTCCTTTTATCTAACAGAGGTATACGGTAATACTACTATTTTATGCCAAATTTTGCCAATAATATTATTAATACTTAACAAAAATCAAAAATTACTTTTTTGTTTCTTTCTAAAAAGTGCGGACGCTCCAAAGGTCTGGGAGACCTTTGGAGGTGGGAAATATAACTGACGAAGTCAGTATCTCAACCTCCTACGGAGTTTCATTGCTAGATTTGAGCCTTCTTTTCGCAATATATGATTGGCTGTACTTGTCGACTACTCGACAGCGTCCAACCTAATCATCCTTGCGAGGGAACTACTACGAAATTGACTTTCAATTTCTGTAGTTCTCCCAAAAATCCGTTTCTATCAAGAGTAAACTCCTGATAGCAATACCACTATAGCGAAAGAAACATTTTGGCCTCACTTCGTTAGGAAGTCTATCAATGATATTAAAGGTTCTAAAATGTTAATTTTGATCTTGGATGAGTATAAAACATTTAGGTTAATAACTTCTCTTTAAAACCTTTCACATCGTCTAAATAATGATTTTCTTCAATCACTGTTGTAATCCATTCTCTGTCGTGTACGCGATTAACGCCTGTTTCAACCTGTGATTGGTACAAATCAACAAAAGGGAGTTTTTTCTCTTTGGCACGTTTAACCTCCAAAGAAACATCATAAGTAACCTTACGGAAGTCAATAGAAACGCCATGTTCATCTACCGTCAAAATCGCATACTGGGCACGTAGGTCATGTCGCAACTTTTCCCAAGGAAAAAAAGGGTTCCCAACCGAACCTGGATTGAACAAGAGTTGCCCTTTACTACTGTATCTTAAAACAGGAATATGAGTATGGCCATAAATGGCGACATCACAGGGATATTTTTCAAACAAGCCATCAATCGTTTCTTGACTTGCTGTCGGACCAAGCTCCCAGCCATAGTTTTTTTCAGGTAATTGGTGGGAGAGACTAAAAGAAATCCCTTCTCGATCAGTCATAACATGCATGGGAGTTTCTCGAATACTCGTTACAGATTCAGACGTTAACTCTTCCATGGCGTATTGCACCAGACGATTGAGGTAGATTTCCTCACAATCCTCAATACCAACATCACCATTCAAAACTTCCAAGAGACAATCATCCCAGTTCCCTCGAACCTTGATAGTTGAATTAACCTCATTAAGTAAATTGAAGAGCTCCATTCGTCCATGCCCTGGCAGCAATAAATCCCCAAGAATCCAATACTCTTCTACGCTCTGCTCTTTAGCATCAGCCAGTACGGCTTCTAATGCCGTGGTATTTCCATGAATGTCCCCTAAAACAGCTATTTTAACCATTTAAAACTCCTTGATAATTTTCTATAAGGTTAATGAATTAACATTTCAGAAGTAATGCCGTATTCGACCAATAAATCTGACACCCTATCAAAATACAAAGCATAATGCTCTAATTTATGACCATCTGAACCAATAGAGTACGAGGTACATCCAAGTTTTTTCAACAAATCTAAAGCATAGCGATAAAGATGTTCATGCTCATAAAGGTACATGCTTTTACTATTAATTTCAAAAGCTAAACCAAACCGCATCATTTTCTCAAAAATACGAATCAACTGTGGTTCATATTCTTTTAATTCCTCAATAGTCATTTCAAACGGTCTAAACCCATAATCAAAATGTGCTAGTACATCCGCCTCAACACGTCCAATAGCATATTCTAGCGCTTCAAGATACCTAGGGATAATATTGTCTTTACCTAGTGGAAAAACAAATTCTCTCTGTAGATAGTCAAACTGACCATTATGATGAACAGACAGGAGTTTTAAATCAAACTGCTTATCAGATAAATAATCTAAAATATCATTCTCTCGTGGCTGATAATAACCAATTTCAATGCCTTTTTTGATCCTAACACCCAACTGCTCTTCTAAAATTGAAATTTTTTTACAATAAGCTTGATAATCTGGGATATCATCATTTCCAGAATAAGGATTTGACAAATCAAAATGCTCAGTAGTCACGAATCCATCTGCCATAACTGGCAAATAGTTATCGAAATCCTCCTCACAATCATAAGAAAAATTAGTATGCAAATGATTATCTTGTATCATAACGAGACTCTCCTTTACTTATCTTAACTCCTTGATAAATCTCACTTGGGTTTTATCACCATTGTAGCCGATTTTTCGGTAAAAAGCATGCGCTTCTAAGCGATGGGATCCCGAGTTTAAGCGAATAAAGGCTAAATCAGCTTCAAGAGCTTGTCTTTCTAGTTCTTCCATTAGTAAGTGCCCAATCCCTTGTCCTTGATGGTCTAATGACACAGCTAAACCTAAGACATTCAGTCCTCTTTCCGAATAGATGGCTTCATAAATTTGTGCCTGAACATAACCAATCACTTGGTCAGTTTCATCTACTGCACCAATCAAGAAATGGCTGTCATTGGCTAAACATCTCTCAAGCTGCTTCTCCGTTTCTTCCAAAGAAAAAGGATAACCAAGCGCTGTTTCACTAATCACTTGAAGTTGTGGGGCGTCTGATAGAGTTAATCGTCTGAGGGTTACTTGCGTTGTCATTACTTGCTCCTTTAATTCAGTTGTCTGGCGAGCCATTCTCTGTCAATCTCAGGAAAAATGCTCAGCTCTGCCATTTCTTCCAAAGAAATCCAATGGGGTAGATATTGATTTTTAGGAGTTGAACGCTCCGCTTCTTCACCATGAATAGCCAAAGGACCAACACTTTCTTGCGACTGAATGAGAAAAAGCCAACCATCTTGCTGTTGCATTTCAGCCCTAATCGCTTCCGAAGGAACTTGGATAGCTAATTCCTCCGACAATTCCCTTAGGGCAGCTTGTCTAGGAGTCTCACCAGCCTCAATACCACCGCCAGGGAAAACTAAGTAAGTTTTATCTGGCTTTATTCGCTTAATCAGAACTATAAATTGGCCTGTCTTATCCAATAAAATCACACTTGCTCTCATTTAGTTCACCTTTGTTTTGACCATTCCTAAGAAAAATTGGCTGACATCTTTTGAAAAACCTTTCTTATCAAAAGGCTGTTTAGTTGTCATGATCTGATAGGTTTCTGTATTTTCCTGATAAAAATGGTCTGTTAATGTAAAACTGTTTTTCTCATAAAAAGCTAGTCGTCGTAATCTCTGCTCTGCATTTTCTGAAACCTCAAAAGGAGGTTCAATGGTCACAATCTGAGGCTTTCCACCAGCTTTTTCTTTTACCTTTTGTAAAATAGCGGTGCCATAGCCGTGTGACTGATGACTTTCAGCAACAGCCAGAAACAGTAAGAAATCACAAGACTGACCTTTTACAGTGTAGGAAAAACCAACCAGCTTTTCTTGGTCAAGGTAAGCAAAAAATTCTGCCTGTTTCAAGAGTAAAAACCAGTAGGGCAACCGTTCTTCCTTGGGAAAAGAGGCAAAATATAGATTTCTAACGTCTCTCGCTTTTGAACTAAATGGGGTAACCAAAATGACTTTCATGCATTATCCTCAAAAACAAAATTTAAGTTTTTCTAACAGAAAAATCATAGCTTACATATCAACGCTTCAATAATTCTTTATTTTAATAATTCTCGAGTCTCCATTAAAATAAGACCTAACATATTTTTGCCACGTCCATCACCACCGTCTGCCCAATAGGCATCATTTGTCGTGTGTTCAATCAAAGTAGCATCACCGGTTGAAAGAAGCAACGATTTAAGAACAGGATTTTGTTTAAATTTTTCTAGCACAGCGAATCGCATCACATCATCCTTAACCTCTTCCCAATCCTCACGCAGAGGATTAGACCGATTTCTTCCCTCTAAGGCAGCATCCATCGGAGAAACAATATTTCTAATTTTCTCTTGAATATCTCTGTCCAAAAATTTTTGTGCTTGAAAATAATGCTCAGAAGTTGGCCAAATCCTTTCGCCATCAGAAAAAGGATAAGCCGAAAAATTTGAGAATTCTCCATATGGGTCATTGACACGATAAAATAAAATTTCAGACATATATACTCCTTAAAATCGTAATTCTGGTACGACAGCTAATAAATCTTCCTTAGTAATCGCCCCTTGTCTTAAAATACGAGCCTTTTCTCTAGATAAGTCTAAGATGGTTGAATCTTGACCAGTTAAAACACCATCATCCTCATAGCCCGTCACTTGATTGTCAAAATCTTGTATAATTTCCTTGAAAACAGTACCACTACTCTTACCAGAAATATTGGCAGAAGGTCCAATCAAAACTTTCTGTGAACGAATAAGTTCTAATGTTCTGAGATGATTGGGTACTCTAAATCCAACTGTCGCTAAACCTGAATTAATCCAATTTGGTACCTCAGCATTCGCCTGTAAAATAATAGTCAAAGGGCCTGGTAAGAAGGCGTCATAGAGTTTTCTGAGATAGGGTGGCTGATTCTTAGAATAAGCTAAAATCGTCTCAAAATCAGCGACATTTAGGTTCATGGCCTTGTCTTTTGGACGCTGTTTCAGGGCATAGACACGTTCAACAGCGTATTCGTCAAGTGCTTTAGCAAAGAGTCCGTAGACTGTTTCTGTCGGTAAAACGAGCGCTCCGCCATCTTCCAATATTTTGATGAAATCACATTCTGCCATCTAGCACCACCATCCTATCCTTGCCAAACATATCCTGTATTACACGCACGCGAGCTTCAGGGAAAGCCTTATTAAGTAGCGAAGTCAGTCCATTCCCCTGCTTATAACCAATTTCAAAGTATAGTTTTCCTTTAGCTGTTAAATAAGAGGACGACTGCTCAATAATCTGACGGTAAATGGCATAGCCATCTTCATCCGCAAACAAGGCAAGGTGGGGTTCCGATGCTAAGACATTGCCACCGACTTCATCTTTATCATCGTAAGCAATGTATGGCGGATTAGACACGATAATATCAAAGGAACCCGACACCTTTTCAAACACATCTGATTGAACAAAAGTTACCTCAAGTTGATTGGCTTGCGCATTTTTCTGGGCTAAACTCAGGGCTTCTGATGAAATATCACTTGCCGTGACTTCCCATTCTGGTCGGGCTTTTTTGAGGGATAAAGCTATCGCACCGCTTCCTGTTCCAATGTCTAAAACTCGCAGGTCTGCTCCGCTATTTTCCCTTAAAATCAAATCAACAAGTTCCTCTGTCTCAGGGCGAGGAATCAGTACACGGTCATCAACCGCTAACTCAAGATCTCTAAAATAAGCTTTTCCTGTGATGTACTGAGGGGGAATCTGCTGGCTTAGTTGCTCAAAAATTCGGTGAAACAGTCCCTCGTCAGCAGCCGTAACAGCTTGCCGTAAATGCAAGACAAGGTCGGTCTTTGTCCATCCCTTTAAGGCTTGAAAGACATAGACCAGACCTTCTCTCTCCTCACCAAGCTGCTCAAGGCGCTCTTCTAGTTGCGCAATAAGGTTGGCGTAAGTCATTAGTTATTTAGTTTCTCCAATTTTTGTGTTTGGTCATAAAGCACTAGCGCATCAACGACTTCATCCATTTTACCAGACAAAATGGTATCTAATTTTTGAAGGGTCAAGCCAATGCGGTGATCGGTCACACGGTTTTGTGGGAAGTTGTAAGTACGGATACGTTCAGAACGGTCACCCGTACCGATAGTTGATTTACGCTCGGCATCTTGCTCATCTTGGGCAATTTGGGCAAAATGGTCAGCCACACGCGCACGGATGATTTTCATCGCTTTCTCACGGTTTTTCTGTTGTGTCCGTTCTTCCTGCATTTCAACCTTGATATTGGTTGGTAAGTGAACGATACGAACGGCTGTCGCAACCTTATTGACGTTCTGACCACCAGCACCTGAAGCGTGGTAAATATCCACACGAAGGTCTTTCGGGTCAATATCATATTCAACTTCTTCGATTTCAGGCATGATAAGAACTGTCGCCGTTGAGGTGTGAACACGACCTTGACTTTCTGTCACAGGAACACGTTGCACACGGTGAGCACCTGACTCGTATTTAAGTTTAGAATAAACTGACTGACCTGATACCATGGCAACCACTTCCTTGATACCACCAACACCATTGTAGGAAGCCTCCATGACTTCAAAGCGCCAGCCTTGGCTCTCCGCAAATTTTTGGTACATGGTCAAAAGGTCACCTGCAAAGAGGGCTGCTTCATCACCACCAGCTGCACCGCGAATTTCAAGGATGATATTCTTATCATCGTTAGGGTCTTTTGGCAAGAGAAGGATTTTCAATTTTTCTTCGTAGGCTTCTTTATCTGCCTTAGATTGCTTAAGCTCTTCCTTAGCCATTTCTTCTAACTCAGGGTCGCCACCAGCATCCTTAATCATTTCTTCTGCGTCAGCGATGTTTTGGATAACTTGTTTGTATTCACGATAAGCTGTCACTGTCTCACGCGTGTTCGCTTCTTCACGCGATAATTCCATAAAACGCTTCGTATCGCTCACCACATCAGGATCCGATAAAAGCTCTCCAAGTTCTTCGTAACGGTCTTCCACCGCCTGTAATTGATCATAAATGTTCATAATAATAAGATATTAATGCCGTTAAGCAAGGCAACGGAAAATAGGAATTCTGACGAAGAAGCTCCTGCTTCTAGGAAGAATTATCTTTTTCCTCAGCCTTGTAGGCATATTCAGTTCCTTTCTAAGATATTAAGGGCGTTAAGAAAGTTAGAGAAAAATAGGAGACTGACGCTTTGTGCACGCACACAAGGAAGGTCTATCTTTTTTCCGACGCTTTTAGCCCGTATTCAGTTTCTTTTCTATGATATTAATGCCTTATTGCATTATTCATTCTGTTTCACTAATCGGCGGGTTAAAATAATGTTTCCGACAAACTGAGGTATAGCTTTCATTGCCACCAATTTGCACCTGTGCTCCGTCATAAGTTGGCTTCCCATCTTCCATACGAAGAACCATAGTTGCTTTTTTCTTACAGTAATGGCAAATGGTTTTGATTTCGTCAATTTTGTCTGCTAATAACAGCAGGTGCTTAGACCCTTCAAAGAGCTCATTTCTGAAATCATTTTTAAGACCAAAAGCCATCACTGGAATATCCAATTCATCAACAATACGAGCCAAATCATACACATTTGCTCGTGTTAAAAATTGCGCTTCATCTATCAGAACACAATACGGTTGTGGGCTCTGCGATTGAATAAAACCAAAAATATCCGTATCTTCACTGATGGGATAAGCCTCACGTTTCATCCCAATTCGGCTAGAAACGTAACCAACACCATCGCGAGTATCTAGACTTGACGTCATCAGGATAACAGGTTTCCCCTGCTCCTCATAGTTGTAGGCAACTTTGAGAATCTCAATGGATTTCCCTGAATTCATAGCGCCGTAGCGATAATATAACTGTGCCAAAACACACTTCCCACTTTCACATAGTATCCTTATTATTTTACCATAAAGAGAAAAATATAGCACTTGTGGAATTTAAAAAAGAGACAGATTAACTGTCTCTTGCTTGATAATGGGGTTTTCAATAACTCTAAAGTTTTCACATCAATCAAACTCCAATGCTTCAACTTCTTCAAGTCTCCATTGTATTTCTCTACTTTACTGCAAAAAGTCCTGTTATTAGTGTCAATGAAACATATCAGTAATTTGAATTAAGTTTAGGACATTATTGGTTCATTTTAACCAACACTAATATCATGAAATACCTATGTTTTATCCTGTCCATGTTTCAACTAACGATAACTTTTTCCTTATCATGATGACGAGCGAAGGATAGAGAAGGGTAACCAGCCAATTTCTTCTTGGAAGCGAACCAAAGCCCATTGAAAATGTACTTCCAATAGTTCGACGCTATCTCCTACTTGCACCATTAACTCAGTAGGATTGTAATCTCTATTCAGTGCATTCCCCTCTAAAAAATCGGCAGATACATAGGTTTTCATACCTACTATTTCACAAGAAAACCAATTAGGATAATTGGAGCAGGGAGAAAGATTGACCACTCTTGTTCCTTTCGGAAATGTCGGAAACTTCCCTTCACCTCTATGATTTTGAGAGACATATAACTTCATCACTTCTCCTTTGCCAGAGATATTAGCTTATTGAACGTATTGGCATTTCGTAGAGTCACCATTTGATTGAAAGGCTTGGTCATGATTTTCTTAGAATGAGCTGTTTGTTTAGCATTAGCTTCCTCTCTCACTCGCCAAAACAAGGCTGTTTCACCAATCAAAAAATCTTCGTCTACCAATTCCCAATCCTCTATCAATGCTTCTATCGTTTGTTTTGTTGTTCCCGGTAAATAGAATAAAGCATCTTTACGTTTGGCAGAATCTTCCCACCAAATAGGTAGGCTTTCTGTCAAAATCAGACTCCTTTCTATCACTACAAAAGGAATTGAAAAATCATAGTGAAGAGAAAGAACATCAGTAATCTTTTTCTCAATATCAGACTGATTTTCTTCAGATGAAAAGAATAAATTTCCTGTATTGATATAAGAAGAGACCTCCTCTAATCCAATCTTCTCTAACTGCTCACGAAGTTCAGGCATGATCACCTTGTTCTGTTTGCCAAGATTGATGCCTCGTAATAACAGAAGATATCTTTGCATAATCTCCCCCTAATCCATCGCTTTCAATTCTAACACCAAGTCGCGGATTTGTGCTGCCAGTTCAAAGTCAAGGAGCTCGGCAGCTTCCTGCATTTGTTTTTGGAGTTTCTTGATGGCGTCTTGGCGCTCTTTTTTGTTCATAGCTGAGTAGTCAACTGTTTCTTCTGCCACATCGGTTTCTGTGGCTTTACTGATAGCGATGAGGTCTCGGATGTCTTTCTTGATGGTTTGTGGGACAATGCCGTGCTTCTCATTGTATGCCATCTGAATCTCACGACGGCGTGCCGTTTCGTCCATGGCACGTTGCATGGAGTCAGTAATCTTATCCGCGTACATGATGACATGACCTTCACTGTTACGAGCCGCACGCCCAATGGTCTGAATCAGTCCACGCTCATTGCGGAGGAAGCCTTCCTTATCTGCATCAAGAATGGCAACCAAGCTCACCTCTGGTACGTCAATACCTTCACGGAGCAGGTTAATCCCAATCAGCACATCGAAGACACCGAGGCGGAGGTCACGAATAATTTCTGTCCGTTCTAGCGTCTTAATATCCGAGTGCATGTATTTGACCTTGACTCCCATTTCCTTGAGGTAGTCGGTCAAATCTTCCGCCATTTTCTTGGTCAAGGTGGTGACAAAGACACGCTCACCTTTTTCAGCTCTGCTATTGATTTCACCAAGGAGGTCATCCATCTGCCCCATCGTTGGGCGAACTTCCACCTCAGGGTCAAGAAGCCCTGTCGGGCGGATAATCTGCTCAATCACGGTGTCGGTCTGCTCCATCTCGTAATCGCCAGGTGTCGCTGACACATAGACAATCTGGTGAACATGGCTCTCGAATTCTTCTCGGCGCAGCGGTCTGTTGTCCAAGGCTGACGGCAAGCGGAACCCGTAATCCACCAACATCTGCTTGCGTGAGCGGTCGCCATTATACATGCCCTTGATCTGCCCCATGGTCATGTGGCTCTCGTCAATCATGATGAGGAAATCCTCTGGGAAGAAATCCAGCAAGGTGTAAGGTGGCTCGCCCTCTGAACGGCCGTCCATATGGCGAGAATAGTTTTCGACACCATTGGTGTAGCCCATTTCACGGAGCATCTCTACATCGTATTCTGTCCTTTGGCGAATGCGCTGCGCTTCAATCAATTTGCCTTCTGCTTCAAACTCTTTAACCTGAGCTTCCATTTCATCAATAATATTTTTGATAGCATGTTCCATATGCTCCTCATTGGTCATGAAGTGAGTGGCAGGAAAGAGCACTAAGTGTTCCACTTCTCCCATTGGGCGCCCAGTCAAGCTCTCGATTTCTTGAATGCGGTCAATTTCGTCGCCAAAAAATTCCACACGGAAGGCATGCTCGTCACGAGAGGCAGGGAAAATTTCCACCACATCACCACGCACACGGAAACGCCCACGCTGGAAATCAATGTCGTTACGTTCAAACTGAATATCCACCAATTGGTTCAACAGTTTGTCCCTTGAAATCTCCTGACCAGGTCGCAAGCTGACCGCTGAATCCGCGTATTCCTTTGGAGAACCCAAACCGTAGATACAAGACACCGACGCCACCACAATGACATCATTACGTTCTAAGAGTGATGATGTCGCAGAATGGCGGAGTTTATCAATCTCATCGTTGACTGAACTATCTTTTTCGATATAAGTATCAGATGAGGGCACATAAGCCTCTGGCTGATAATAATCATAGTAGGAAACAAAGTATTCCACGGCATTGTTTGGGAAAAATTCCTTGAACTCCCCATAAAGCTGACCAGCAAGGGTCTTGTTGTGGGCGATGACGAGGGTTGGTTTATTGACTTTGGCAATCACCTGACTCATGGTATAGGTCTTACCAGTCCCTGTTGCCCCCATAAGGATTTGCGCCTTTTCACCACCTTCAATATTATCCACCAGCTGCTCAATCGCCTGCGGTTGGTCACCAGATGGTTCGTATTTTGACACCAGTTCAAACTGATTATCGTCTCGTCTATCAATCATGTCTTTCTTCTTTCTCAGTTTTTTCTTATTTTATCATAATTTTGTTATTTTTATGGATAAGAAAAACGGTCTAGTGACTAAACCAAACCGCTTATGCCTTTTCTTTTTTAATCCCATAGTAGAGATACACAATGAGAAGAAGTTCAACCAGTGATGTGATTAAGCTCCCTTCCGTTCCAAAGCCGCCACCAGAAATCCATTCTGGAGCGCCAGCTTTTTCCACAAAATGAAACAAAGAGGCACCGACACTTTGACCTGAAACAGCTACACCATAGACATTTCCTTGAACGAAATTCCAAGCCCCATGGATACCAATAACTCCCCATAGGTTATCACGTTTCAGCATATAAAGCGCCATCGCAATACCAAATAATACGATATTGAGAATAGATAAGAAAGTGATATGATTATTTGCAAGGTGCATCAAACCAAAGAGGGAACTGCTAATCCCAACAGCAATAGCAAGATTGGTCCGCTTATTTAAAATTGGCAAGAGCCAGCCACGAGTCAGTAGTTCTTCGGTACCACCTTGCAACAACCAAAAAGGAATAGTTGATAGAACATATAGCCATGCTAAACCAGAAAAATCTACGCCAGAAAATCGCACACCTCCCAATAGATAAACCAAACCAATAGCCAAACTGAATTGAAGAGAACCAACCAGAAAACCTAGTGCTAGCTCCTTAAACCAGTTCTTTTTAAAAAAGCCTAGACTTGAAATTGAACGTTTCTCAACCCATTTGACCCATATAAAAAGTAAGCCTGATACAAAGGAAAAACTCAATAATTCCACATGGAGAGGTAAGGTCATTCCTTCTGTGAAGGCGTCAAAATTACCATTGGCTATGATGAAAAAGACAGCTGCAAGACCAAAAATAATCCCAAATAAGACACTACCTATTATAAAGAATCCTTCAACCATTACAGGTGTCAAGATAGCCACAAGCCAAGTAGGCATTTTTTGATAAAGTTCTGTGGGAGCTTGCAAGAATGCGCTTGTTCATAAGATTCTCCTTTGTGTCATTAATCTAATACTATTTTAATCTGCTAATACCTTATTGTCAATAGTTATTGATAGTTAGTAAAACAAATATAAAACTGCACCTATCATTTTTGACAAGCGCAGCTTTTGTTCACTAAAAATCATTCTTTAAGACAACTTACTGGGACTAGGAAACGTCTTTTCACCACTTAAATTTTGTAATAATGACAGTTTGATGCGATGACAGATTGAACATTTGTAACTGAACAGCTTTTCAAATACCCTCTGCTTCCTTGCTTCATTGTTTCCGAGCTCAGACTTAAAATATCCCAATCAACTGTTTCATTCTCACTTGGTTAGGGTTACTGCTGTACCGCTGCAAGTCACCATCAGCATGCCATTGTCTGCTCCTAGGACTTCATAATCCATCTTAACACCAATAACAGCATCTGCTCCTAACTCAGTTGCCCGTCTCTCCATTTCTTTGAGAGCTGTTTCACGCGCCTCAGTCAATTCATTTTCATAACTTGCTGAACGACCTCCAAAGATATTGCGCAAACCGGCACCAATATCTTTAAACATGTTGATTCCAGTGATGACTTCACCAAAAACAATTCCTTTATAACCGCTCACTTGAGCGCCATCAACACCATTAGTTGTTGTTATAATCATAAAACACCTCCGTTTTTGTAATCGTTTTATATATTTTCCAGTGGTTGTTATCTCTCACCACACGCGTAGTCTAAGGCAATATCACTCCCTTACAATCTCTTTTGTAGTTTTTCAACAAAGAGATAAGCTGCTGGGCAAAAGAGGGTATTCTTAATCGTCAAATTATTAATTTGATAAATCTTCTTGCGGTCTGTATGGGGAAATTCACGACAAGCCTTGGGACGAACATCATAAATACTACAAAGGTTGTCATCCCCTAAAAACGGACACGGCATCGATTGAAAAACCTTGTCCCCATCTTCATCTGTCCGTAAAAACGCTTCTTCAAAAGCAGGCAATTTCATGCGAAAATGTTTTGCAATCCTCGTGATATCTGCCTCCGTAAAAAGAGGCCCCAGATTACGACAACAATTAGCACACTTGGTACAATCAATCTCAAGAAAAACCTCACGATGAACCTCTTGGACAACTTTATCCAAATTTTTCGGAGCTTTTTTCTTTAAACTCGCCAAAAACTTACGATGTTCTCCCTGTTTTTGCAACGCTAATTGATGATATTTTTCAATGTCAATACCTTGACTAGCCACAATTTTCTCCTCTATTCTTTATCTTCTTATTATAACTCAAATCATTTACAAAATCAGTATTTTAGTGTAAAATCAGCCTATGAAAATTTTGATTACATCTGGTGGTACCACAGAGAACATTGACAGTGTTCGCGGGATTACGAATCACTCTACCGGTTACCTTGGAAAAATAATAGCAGAAACTTTTTTATCCAAAGGCCATCAAGTCACTTTAGTAACGACAAAACAAGCTGTCAAACCTCTTGAACAAGCAAATTTGACAATCCAACTCATTAGTAATGTAGAAAGCCTGCTCACGACATTGGAGCCTCTCGTTAAGTCACACGATGTCCTCATTCACAGCATGGCGGTATCAGACTATACGCCAGTCTACATGACAGACTTAGAAGAACTGGAGCAAGTAAACTCTCCTGCTCAGCTTTTGTCCAAAAAAAATGGTGAAACTAAAATCTCATCCAAATCTGACTACCAAGTGCTTTTCCTGAAAAAAACACCAAAGGTTATTAGTCAGGTTAAAGAGTGGAATCCCAATATCCGTCTCATCGGTTTTAAACTTTTGGTGAATGTTCCAAAAGCAGAGCTGTTTGACGTGGCGAGGGCTAGCCTTGTCAAAAATCAAGCTGAGCTTATTGTCGCCAATGACCTTAATGAGATTACAGGTGACCAACACATCGCCTATCTCGTTGATGAGACAAATGACATTAAAGCTCATACCAAACTAGAAATTGCTGAAAAACTGTATGAAAAGGTGACTGCTCATGACTAAACGCATTCTACTAGCTGTATCAGGTTCCATCGCTGCCTACAAAGCTGCCGACTTGACTAGCCAACTCACCAAGCGCGGCTATGACGTCCATGTCCTCATGACGGAAGCGGCGACTCAATTTATCACACCACTAACCTTGCAGGTCTTGTCTAAAAATCCTGTTCACTTGGATGTGATGGAAGAAAAAATAGCAGAGCGGATTAACCATATCGACCTAGGAAAAGAAGCCGATCTTTTTATCCTAGCACCTGCTTCTGCTAATACGATTGCTACTTTGGCACATGGCGGAGCAGATAATATGGTCACAGCAACCGCACTGGCTTTGCCAGCAGACCTTCCAAAGCTCATCGCACCAGCTATGAATACAAAAATGTATGATAATCCCTTAACCCAGCGCAATCTCGCTATTTTAAAAGAGGTGGGGTACAAAGAAATCACACCAAAATCAGCTCTCTTAGCCTGCGGTGATGTCGGACGAGGCGCTCTAGCTGATCTAGATACCATTCTACAAACCATTAACGAAAATTTATCATAGCAAAATAGGAGAATAAATGAAAAACAAAAACTCTACCACTGTTGCAACCATCTCAATGTTCTTTGCGACAATGATTGTCATCCATCTTCTGACGTCTATCATTTTTAATGTTCTGCCGCTTCCAATTAAACCAACTTTGGTGCATATTCCAGTTATCATCGCCTCCATTCTCTATGGACCACGTGTAGGAGCAACACTTGGCGGTTTAATGGGACTCATCAGTGTCGTTACTAACACTGTTATCCAAATCCCAAGTAGCTACCTTTTCTCACCCTTTGTCGAAAATGGTAATATCTATTCGCTCATTATTGCAATGGTCCCACGAATACTAATTGGTATCACACCCTACTTTGTCTATAAATTAATCAAAAACCGTAGTGGACTTCTTATCGCAGGTGCTGTAGGATCAATGACCAACACCATCTTTGTACTCGGTGGTATCTTCATCCTCTTCTCAAATGTTTACAACGGTAATGTCCAAGCGATGTTAGCTACTGTTTTAGGAACAAATGCTATCGCTGAAATGGTGATTTCGTCATTCCTAACCTTTATCATTGTGCCACGCCTCGAAAATTTAAAAAAATAATGAAAATCACGAAAACTCGTGATTTTTTTACATGAAAATGATATAATGAAAGCGATTAATAAAAGTTAAAGGAGAATGCAATGACCTATCAAGAAAATTACCAAAAATGGGTGGATTTTTCTGAACTGCCCGACTACCTTCGTACTGAATTAGAATCTATGGATGAAAAAACAAAAGAAGATGCCTTCTACACAAACCTTGAATTTGGTACCGCAGGTATGCGTGGCTATATCGGAGCTGGTACAAACCGTATCAATATTTATGTGGTACGCCAAGCAACTGAAGGCCTTGCAAAATTAGTAGAAAGCAAAGGTGAGGATGCTAAAAAACGTGGCGTAGCTATTGCCTATGACACACGTCACTTCTCACCAGAGTTCGCCTTCGAATCTGCTCAAGTCCTAGCAGCACACGGTATCAAATCTTATGTTTTTGAAAGCCTACGCCCAACACCAGAACTATCATTTGCAGTGCGCCACTACGGTACTGTTGCCGGTATCATGGTAACAGCTAGTCATAACCCTAAAGAATTTAACGGCTACAAAGTTTACGGTGAAGACGGTGGCCAAATGCCACCAGCAGACGCTTCTGCTTTGACTGATTTTATCCGTGGCATTGACAATCCATTTGCCGTTGAACTCGCTGACCTTGAAGAAAGCAAAAGCTCTGGTCTCATCACTGTTCTTGGTGAAGAAACAGACCGCCTCTACCTCGATGAACTCAAGGCTATCAACATCAATAAAGAACTCATTGCCGAGCATGGCAAAGACATGAAAATTGTTTACACACCTCTTCATGGTACTGGGGAAATGCTAGCGCGTCGTGCCCTTGCTGAAGCTGGATTTGAGTCTGTTCAAGTCGTAGAAAGCCAAGCAACCGTTGACCCTGATTTCTCTACCGTTGCATCACCAAATCCTGAAAGCCAAGCTGCCTTTGCCCTCGCTGAAGAACTCGGACGTGAAATCGGAGCTGATGTGCTTTTAGCAACGGACCCAGATGCTGACCGTGTCGGTGTTGAAGTTCGTCAAACTGACGGTTCATACTGGAACCTCTCAGGAAACCAAATCGGTGCAATCATCGCCAAATATATCCTTGAAGCCCACAAACAAGCAGGAACATTACCTGAAAATGCAGCCCTTGCTAAATCAATCGTATCTACTGAATTGGTTACTAAGATTGCTGAAAGCTACGGCGCAACCATGTTCAATGTGTTGACAGGATTCAAATTCATCGCTGAAAAAATCCAAGAATTTGAAGAAAAGCACAACCACACCTACATGTTTGGTTTTGAAGAAAGCTTCGGTTATCTCATCAAACCATTTGTTCGTGACAAAGATGCTATTCAAGCTGTTTTAATGGTGGCTGAAATTGCAGCCTACTACCGCTCTCGTGGCCTGACACTTGCAGACGGTATTGATGAAATCTTCAAAGAATACGGCTACTTCGCTGAGAAAACTATCTCTGTTACCCTCTCAGGTAAAGACGGTGCCGAACAAATCAAAGCAATCATGGCTAAATTCCGTGACAATGCACCAGAACAGTTCAACAAAACAGACATCGCCCTCTTTGAAGACTTTGCTCTTCAAAAAGCTGTCGCCCTTGATGGTACAACAACTGAATTGACAACACCACCATCTGACGTCCTTAAATACACATTGACCGATGACAGCTGGTTTGCAGTTCGCCCATCAGGAACAGAACCAAAGATTAAATTCTATATCGCAACAGTCGGTGAAACACTTGCCGAAGCAGAGGAAAAAATTGCTAACATTGAAACAGAAATCAATGATTTTGTGAAATAATCACACTTTATGACATCAAAACCACCCGCTAAAAAACGGGTGGTTTTAGTTTTCCATATCTAAAAACAAAGTACAAGGCACAAAACCTTGTATTTTCTTGTATTTATCTCTCTAAAGTACTTAACGTTTCTTTAATCTGTGCAAATACTTTTTCCCAGTCTTCATCATTGGTCACATCAAAATGATCTGTATCAATCTTCATTTTTGGACTGTAATCATAATTATCATACCAGTCACCATAATGTCCATGCAAGAGGCGATAGTAATCTAATAGACCATTTTCATCTGTAGGTTGCTCAAAATCACGACCACGTTTTTTGATATTGCCCATGATATGATCAAAACTACCATCAAGATAGACTAACAAGTCTGGTGCTTTCTTAGGCATACCTTCGAGCTCTTCCATCATATTATCCAAAAGCTCTAGGTAAATTTCGTACTCTTCCTGGCTAATATTTCCTTCCAGCGAATTAATGTAAGTAAAGAGCGCATCCTCGTAAATCGAACGATCTAAAACATTATCATTATTATAATAAGCTTCTTTGATTGACTTAAATCGCTTATTTAAGAAATAAATTTGTAGAGCAAAACCATACTTATCAGGATTTTCATAGTATTTATCCAAGATAGGGTTATTTTCTACAGGCTCATAAAATGCCTCTGTACCTAAGGCCTCAGACAGACGGGCAGTATAAGTTGTCTTTCCTACACCAATCATGCCAGCTAATATTATCACAATTGTTCTCACCTCCGAGAGACTATCTTAACACAAGATATGGTAAAAAGTCAATACAGCAATCACAAGATATTGGAACGGGTTAAATATCAAAGTCATTTCCAGCTGAACAGAAAGCTAGAAATGAAACAGAGAAGATACTACAACCGCTCGCAGTTTTTAGCCATATTTTTTAATTTTATACTCAACCAAAATCAAAATTAGCATATTGAGCAAACTCAAGGACCAATAAAGGTATCAATTTCCCAAGCGCTTCTTTCGCCATGGTGGTATTATAATCAAGAGTAAACTCCTGATTATAGCGGGCTTTTTGAGACCTAGACTCAAAAAGTAGCAATGAAACTCCAAAGGAGGTTTTGACGCTGACTTTGTCAGCTTCATTTCCCGCCTCAAAAGGTTCCCCAAACCTTATCGACTGTGACGAACTCTGTTCGTCTTATTTCCCACCTCCAAAGGTCTCCCAGACCTTTGGAGCGTCCGCCACTTTTTAGAAAGAAGCAAAAAAGTAATTTTTGATTTTTGACAAGTATTAATCACCACTTCTAATGTCTCGCAGTCGCTAGTTTTTATAAGTGATATGACTGCTGGTTCACGGTATCAATGATATTTATTCATACTAAAAATAAGAAGCTGAGAAAAATATTCCCAACTTCTTTGATATTTGGCTTTTGACACTAAATTCTATACCAATCAAACTTAGAATGTATTCACAATATTATAGATTGTAGAAAACAGTCAATTGGTTCTCTCTTTGTCACAGAGAAAATCACATTTTTAGCCATTAACGCTTGCGAGTGTTCTTGCGATAAGCCATGCTAAGAATAGCTCCACCGATTGCCAATAAGCCAGCTGAAATAGCTCCGATAGCTGTTTGTTCACCTGTTTTTGGCAATGCTGCTGTCTTAGAAGTTAGCGATTGCTTCTTAGCTACTCGTGAAAACTGATTTGGAGTTTTCGAAACAGTAGTTGCCAACGTTGAGTGAACTGAACCTGTCTCAAGAGATTTCACTTCTGACGACAATTTATCTTCTTGCTTCGTCTCTTTATCGTCCAATTTTGGAGCGATTTCAGATGGTTTGTCATCCTTAGCTTCTGGCTGTGTTTCACCCTTGCTTTCTGGATGTGGAGAAACTTCTGGAGCTCTGTGAAACTCAACTTCTGGTTCTTTCTCTTCGTCCATAATCTCTGGAGCTTTGCCTTTTTCAATCAACTCAAGCAAAGGCATTTGATTATAGTTTCCAGCCATGTCTTCGACAACATAGCTCACATTTTCTAATGTGATTTCAATATCGTCTTCAGTCATCTCTGGAATTGTAACGGTACCATCTTCAGCGATTGGTAAATAAACCACGCTATACAGACCTTCTTCCTCGTCTAGTGAAAGGAATGCTAGACGCTGACGGTAAATTGGCAAGCCTGTTACTTCTGGTTGACTGACAGTCAATTGACGTGTTTCTTTGTTATAATTCACGACTTGAGGAAGAGCTGGTTTTGTCACATTGACCATGATTTCAAAATCCATATGTTGTTCTTTAGCACCTGTTGTCATTGGCGTGTAGAGGACACGATAAATGTAGGTACCATTCGCTACAGTTTCGCCATCCTTATTCGTGCCATCCCAGCTCGTGTTGGTATATTCAACAGCTCCCTGAACTTCATCACTCTTATTGTAGTTTTTATGAGCGATTGCTTCGTTATCACTTTCCCAAATCACGTCACCTGTTTCTTTATCAAGCACTTGAGCTTTTAAGCCCTTGGCATTTCTAAAGAAAGTTCCTTGGAAAGTAACGGTATCCATATTACCATCTTCATTTGGAGAAATAGCAAGATAAGGTTTATCACCTTGATGAATTAAAAGACGTTTGTTTTCATCATCTATTTTTTCATATGACCCTAAAACCGTATTCACTTCTGATTCTGGAGCATCTTCATCTGATAAACCAGCTCCTACAGCAGACCATGGTTTATAGTGTGATTTTAAAGCAGTAAAGCCTTTTTCTACAAAATTACCATATTTTAAATCAAATTCATTAGTCTTTTCTTGAGGTTGGTAATAGAATGTGCCTTCAAGACGGTTATAAATAGCTTCTTCAGCAGCAGGTAAATCTGCAAAGTTTCCTCTAAAGCCAACAAATGGGATACTCATATCTACTCCTTGAGCATCAACGGCTTTAAACTGTACAAAACCATCTAGGAAGTAACCATTTGGCATCTCAGCTTGCAATTTCTGATCTGCTGACGATACGTCAACCTTAAGCGTCACCAATTGACTGCTACGCGGCGCAACGATGACACGTTGTTTAGCTGTATCGAGAACATGCTGAGGTGATAACGTAAAGGCTTTATCAGAAACCTGATCACTCATCACTGTTGCATGGTAATCAAACGTTTTTGGTGTGTCACCAAGATTGTGCACCATGACTGGGATTTCAAATGTGGTTGCCACATCATTTAAGTGGATTTTAGTCTGTTGACCATTACCTGTAACATAGGTATCTGATTTCACAACTTTTGAAAGATCAAGTGCACCTGCACCCTGCTGACGTGGGGAAATAAAGGTTCCAGCTTTAACATTTTTAATTGGATTTGCCGTTGACATCAATAAAGCTTTTGCCAATTCCAAACGTTTTTCTGGAGTAAGGTTTAAATGTGCAAATTTTGTTTCCACATGTTTGAGCAATAAGTTCATTACAGCTGTCACATGCGGTGTTGCCATACTTGTTCCTGACCAAGGTTCGTACTTATTACCAGAAATTGATGAATAAATCCCATGACCTGGTGCAGTGATATCCGGTTTCATATGACCATCTGCAGTCAATCCCCAACTTGAAAAATCATCCATGTAGGCACCTTTAGGTAAGGTAAATTGGCCATAATCACCTGTAAAGGTGAGGTTAGCATCGGTCATACCTTTCAAGATTACACCATCTTCGAAGGTCATAAATCCTGCTGGAATATCCCCTTGTGGCAAACTTTCTAACGAACGTCCTTCCAAGTGGTTAACAATAATGATACCTGCTGCCTTATGTTTAGCAGCCATTGCCATTTTTTCTGCGAATGAGAGTGCGCCTCCACGGTTAACAATGACTATTTTTCCTGCAACATCTTGATTACTATAATCAGCCTGTTCTCCTTCTTTCAAAACAACAAAGGAATACGCCTTTTGATTATCTAATGGTGCTGTCAATTGAATGGCCAAACGTTTTGGTTCAGTAGTAGGAGTTGTTACTGTAACCACTTCTGCAACGAGTTTTTCTGGAACGTAAGAAGCTACGGTTAGCACATTTTCTGATGTTGCCGGGGTTCCAATAATCCCAAAATCAGGATTTTCAGCACTCGGTTTACGATCATAGCCTCCAAAGGCACCATCGTTTCCTGCTGATACAACAATAGCAACACCTTTTTCTTTAGCCTCTTTAATGGCTTGAAGGGCTTCTTCTGATAATTCTTGCTCAGCTTCTGCCGTATTTCCAAAACTCATATTAATAGCTGTCGCACCCAATGCTACCGCATCCTTAATCGCTTGAGCGTATTGTTTAGAATTTTCCAAACGCTGAGAACGTCCTGCTAACTTGGTTCTCATAAAAAGAAGTTGTGCTTCAGGTGATAAGCCTTCAACAACAAATTGATTGCCAAGAGCATGCTTAGACTGACCTGCGACAATACCTGCCACATGTGTCCCATGATCCGTATCTGTCACTTTGACATTGCTACTGTAATCATGGCTGTAAACGATTTTCTCGTTATGCCATTGCCCTCTGTCAATGCCAGCTTCTTTCTTCTTCGCTTCTAGAGCTTCCTTTGTTGGGTAAAGACCTGATTCTGAACTGTTACCTTGAAAAGCTTCATGAGATAAATCAATCCCAGCATCAATCACAGCAATAGCTGTTCCAGCACCTTTTCCTGCTGCTTGCCATAGATCATTAACCTCAGGTGTCACTCCTTGAACAGTTGACGCTTTTTCTTGAGCAGTATCAGATGACTCCTCAGATACCAAAGCGCTTTCTGAAACAGCAGCTTCTGAGTTTTCTACTTCCGCTTTTTCTGGAACAGGTAAAAATACTGGCTGTGAGACTTCTTCTGTTCCCAATTCCGAAATCTGATTGGCCGAAGCCACACCACTATGCCACAACAAAACACTGGTAGCCATCAAAGTGACTCCCATCCATTTACGTTTCTTATAAGACTGATGTTTCAAAATAAATCCTCCAAATTCTTATCGTACCTCAATCTTACAGAAATTATTTACACCTTTCAATAGCAATACTAAAATCAAATCTATTCCTAATGTTATCTAAATGTTATCTTTATAATCTTTATTTTAAATTAATGTTTCTGGGATGTTTTAAGATTTTTTAAGAAAAAAACTTCATAAAATAATGAGTAATTCATTAGCCTTGAACTCAACAACTGTCAAAAAGGCTGGATATCATCCAACCTTATGTCAACTTATCTGAACAAGTTAAACTATCCATATTCTTACCTACCTACTAATAATCGGGATAATAATATATGTATTGATAAGTATGAGTAGTAATAGGTGCACTGGATAAAACCAATAGAAGAAATATTTTGATTGTAGTCCCCGCTCGCCATTGTACAAATTAATAAATAATAACGAAAACACCGATAATAAGAAATTTGGCTCCATAAGGCCTTGTATTGAAAAATCCAAGCCACAAATGTACATAACCAAAGCCGCTAAAACTGTTTTTAATACAGGTTTATCACGAAAAAGATAAAATACAGAAATCAGAAAAATGCCATAATACCAGCCGTCAAATGAAAAAATATACGACAAGGTAGCTCCTAACAATACAGCCAAACTACTCCTGATGACATTTCCTTTATAGTGTTGAATAACTGTCAAAACTGCTAAACCTAATAACAGGGTAAATAGCACATTTTGCTGACGGAGACTAAAAAGTTTCCCAGTTAACGCTAAATCGTAGATAGGTTCTGATAGGACAGCAAATACCCCTAAATTTAAAAAATACCTTTTCAAGCTTCGAGTACACAAGAAACCTTCTACTAACAAAAAGCAGAAAATAGGAAAAGCCACTCTACCCAAAATATGAAACAATTCAGAAACGAATAACAGAATTGAAAATTGTGCATCCGTAAGCATTGAATACGGTGCTGTTAATATAATCCCCTGTTCCAATATAATTTGACTAAAGTGATCCAACACCATTGCTACAACAGCTACCATTTTCAACGTACTACTGGTAAAACATTTTTTCATTATAGCACCTCACTACCACTTGAGTTGTTATTATTATACCATTCTTAGATTTAATTTAGCCATAAAAAAGAAGATGAACTAAGACTTTAGCCCATCTTCTGATAGTTTATATCGCCTGTGTTGTAAAGCCACGGCTTTCGAGGACTTGAAGCATAGCTTCTGCGGTGTCCAAGGCTGTGAAGAGTGGCACGCCTTGGGCAATGGCAGAGCTACGGATAACTTGTCCATCTTCATCTGCGGTACGTTTGGTACCTACGGTGTTGATGATTGCCTGTACTTTCCCTTGACGAACAAGGTTTGGAATGTCGGTATCATCTTGGCCAATTTTACCAACAAGTTGTGCCTCTAAATCATTTTCTGCAAAATATTTAGCTGTTCCTTCTGTCGCAAGGACATTGTAACCAATACGATCAAAGCGTTTTGCCAAGGCTAGCGCTTCTTCCTTAGTATCATCAGCAATGGTGAAGACCACATTTCCAAATTCTGGCAAGTGGAAGTAGCTCGCTTCAAAGGCTTTATATAAGGCTTTTTCAAGGGTCACATCAGAACCCATGACTTCCCCTGTTGACTTCATCTCAGGTCCAAGAAGGCTATCTACCTTAGCTAATTTTGTAAAGGAGAAGACTGGTGCTTTGACGTGAACCAGCGGACTTTCTGGATAAAGTCCATCTTCATAACCTTGCTCTGCTAATGATTTGCCAAGAATCAAGTTGGTCGCCACTTGTGCCATTGGAATATCGGTCACTTTAGACAAGAATGGAACCGTACGACTAGCGCGTGGGTTAACCTCAATCACGTAAACCGTCTCATCCTTGATGACAAACTGAATGTTCATCATCCCGATGCAGTTAAGCCCAATAGCCAAACGTTTGGTATAGTCAGCAATGGTTTCTTGAATTTCTTTGGACAATCCTTGCGGTGGGTACACAGCCATTGAGTCACCTGAGTGGACACCGGCACGCTCAATATGCTCCATAATACCAGGAATCAAGACATCTTTCCCATCAGATATCGCATCTACTTCGCACTCACGACCAACGAGGTATGAGTCAACGAGAACAGGGTGTTCTGGACTTGCTTTTACAGCTGTACGCATATAGCTACGCAAATCCTCTTCATTTTCGACGATTTCCATGGCACGTCCACCGAGAACGTAAGATGGACGTACCAATACTGGGAAACCAATTTGGCGAGCCGCTGCAACAGCTTCTTCTTCATTGGTTGCTGTCTGACCAGGTGGTTGTGGAATGCCTAAGTCTTTCAGAGCTTTTTCAAACAGCTTACGGTCTTCGGCACGATCCAAATCCTCAACTTGGGTACCAAGAATAGTTACACCTGCATTTGATAGCGCTTCTGCGAGGTTAATCGCTGTCTGACCACCAAATTGTACCACGACGCCTTTTGGTTGTTCCAACTCAATCACATTCATCACATCTTCAAAAGTGAGTGGCTCAAAGTAGAGTTTATCAGAGACTGAGAAGTCTGTTGATACCGTCTCAGGATTTGAGTTCATGATAATCGCTTCGTAACCTGCTGCTTGGATGGCTTTGACAGAATGCACCGTCGCATAGTCAAACTCGACACCTTGTCCGATACGGATTGGACCTGAACCAAGTACAATCACTGACTCTTTATCTGATTTGACAGACTCATTTTCCCACTCATAGGTTGAGTAGAAGTACGGCGTTGAGCTTTCAAATTCAGCCGCACAGGTATCTACCATCTTGTAAACAGGGACAATCTTATTCTCTAGGCGAAGAGCTCGTACCTCTGCTGTCACCATGTTCCAAAGCTCTGCAATTTTACGATCTGCAAAACCATTACGTTTGGCTTCTTTGAGCAACGCTACATCACCAGCATGTGTTGCCAGCTCTTGTTCGATTTCAAAGATATGAAGGAGCTTATCTAGGAAGAAAATATCAATCTTTGTCAGCTCTGCCAATTCTTCAATCGTATAACCACGGCGAATGGCTTCTGATAAGTAGAAAAGACGGTCATCTTGAGCTTTAACAATTTTTTCAACCAAAGCATCATCTGTCACATCTGCTAGTTCTGGCATTTCATTGTGATGAACACCAATTTCCAGAGAACGGCAGGCTTTCAGAAGACTTTCTTCAATGTTACGACCAATTGCCATGACTTCTCCAGTCGCCTTCATCTGTGTCCCAAGGCGGCGTTCACCGTGTTCAAACTTATCAAATGGGAAACGTGGAATTTTTGCCACCACATAGTCAAGTGCTGGCTCAAACATAGCGTAAGTCGTCCCTGTAACAGGGTTAATCATCTCGTCAAGCGTCAAACCAACTGCAATTTTGGCTGCCAATTTGGCAATCGGATAACCTGTTGCCTTTGAAGCTAGCGCTGATGAACGAGACACGCGCGGGTTCACTTCAATGACATAGTATTTGAAGCTGTGAGGGTCGAGTGCTAACTGAACATTGCAGCCTCCCTCGATTTTAAGGGCGCGAATGATTTTTAGGCTGGCATCACGGAGCATTTGATTTTCAATATCAGACAGCGTCTGCGTTGGCGCAAATACAATCGAATCACCTGTGTGGATACCAACTGGGTCAAAGTTCTCCATGTTACACACAACTAAGGCGTTATCAGCGGCATCACGCATCACTTCATATTCAATTTCTTTGAAACCAGCGATGGAACGCTCAATCAAACACTGGGTTACAGGCGAGAGCTTCAAGCCATTTTTAGCAATGGTGCGAAGTTCCTCTTCATTGGCACACATCCCACCACCTGTACCACCAAGGGTAAAGGCAGGGCGGACGATAACAGGGTAACCAATGCTGTTGGCAAAGGCTACCGCTTCTTCAACTGTTTCAACAATCTCAGATTCAGGAATCGGCTGCTCCAACTCCTCCATCAATTGTTTAAAGAGGTCACGGTCCTCAGCTTGGTCAATAGCAGACAATTTTGTCCCCAAAAGCTCAACACCAAGTTCATCAAGAATACCAGCTTTTGAAAGTTGCATGGCCATATTCAAACCAGTCTGTCCACCAAGGGTTGGTAAAAGAGCATCAGGTCGCTCCTTACGGAGAATGCGTGTGACAAATTCTAAGGTAATCGGTTCAATATAAACCTTATCCGCAATTTCTTTATCCGTCATGATGGTTGCAGGGTTTGAATTGACCAGAACAACGCTATAACCTTCCTCTTTCAAAGCCAGACAGGCCTGTGTTCCAGCGTAGTCAAACTCAGCTGCCTGACCGATAATAATCGGACCAGACCCAATCACCATAATTTTTTTAATATCTTTTCTCTTAGGCATCTTATTTCCTTTCGTATTTCCTATCTCTCTGGATAGAATTAAATAGTGGCTCCGACACAAGAAAACAACTTCGACAAACCGTTCCAAATTGTTTCAATTCGTAGGAGCTTAAAGACTGTCTATCATCATAACTTCTGGATATCCTATTCCGTTACCTTATCCAATTTCCAAGCATCAATCATCTCAAGAAATTCATCAAAGAGATAGCTAGCATCATGTGGACCAGGTGCTGCATCTGGGTGGAATTGGACTGAAAAGGCTGGAAAATCACGGTGGCGAACCCCTTCAACGGTCTTATCGTTGATTTCTTCGTGCGTAACCATTAGACAATCTGGTAAGCTGTCTCTATCAACTGCAAACCCATGGTTCTGACTGGTGAAATCAACACGACCTGTCGCAATCTCACGCACCGCATGGTTAAAACCACGGTGGCCAAATGTCATCTTATAAGTCTTAGCGCCGTTTGCTAGGCTAAAGAGCTGATGTCCCATACAGATACCAAAAATCGGAATTTTACCTTGAACACCACGTATCATCTCTAAAACTTCTGGAACATCTGTCGGATCCCCAGGACCATTTGACAACATGACACCATCTGGATCGAGGTGTAAAATGTCTTCTGCCGTTGTGTTGTAAGGAACAACCGTCACATTACAATCACGTTTTGAAAACTCACGTAGGATTGAGTGTTTTAAACCAAAATCAACAAGGACAATCGTTTTACCAACTCCTGGAGCAGGGTAAGCAGTTTTAGTGGAAACTTGCTCGATATTATTTGTAGGTAAAACCGTAGCTTTAAGCTGTTCTTGTAAATGTGCTAACTCACCACCATTAGCAAGCGTCGCTTTCATTGTACCGTGTTGACGGATAATTTTAGTTAGGGCGCGTGTGTCGATGCCAGAGATACCAGGAATATTTTTAGACTTTAAAAAGTCATCCAAGGTCATCTGATTACGCCAGTTGCTTGCTCGTCGTGTTGCTTCAGAAACTACTACCCCTTTACAAGTCGGCGTAATGGATTCATAGTCATCACGGTTAACCCCATAATTTCCCACCAATGGGTAAGTAAAGGTTAAAATCTGTCCATTATAAGATTGGTCGGTGATTGACTCCTGATAGCCAGTCATACCTGTGCTAAAGACAATCTCTCCAGTCACATCACATTCCGCACCAAAGGCTTTTCCTTCAAAAACAGTACCGTCTTCTAAAATCAATAATCGTTTTGCCATTGTTTTACTTTAAGGGATGCTAATGTTACTCAGCTTAATCCCCGCCCGCTAGCATCGCTAACAAGCTTCTCCTTTCTATTTGCTGTCTCTCTGGACAGCATTAAATAAATACTTCTGTCTAAATAGCGTGAATGAGTCACTCCGATGTGAGAAAACAACTGCGATCGTTCAGTTGTTTTCGAGCTAGTGCCTGACATAGCCAAGTCACCATAGTGATTGGCGTTTGACAAGGAGCTACTTTAGTAGCCCTTGGAAAGTGGTAGGTCTTTCTATTTGTCGCCTCACAGGACAACATTAAATATCTAAAAACTAACCGAGAACCTTGCTATTGTTCTTTCCGCCCTCTCATAATCGCTTCTAAAATCGCCATTCTCACAAAGACACCGTTAGTCATTTGCTTCACAATCCGTGATTTTTCAGCTTCGACCAGACTATCAGCGATCTCCACATCACGGTTTACTGGGGCTGGGTGCATGATAATAGCAGAGCTTTTAAGACGTTGATAACGCTCTTGATCCAAACCGAATTGACGATGATATGTTTCTTTTGAAAAGGTCCCATCACCATCATGACGCTCATGCTGCACTCGCAACAACATCATCACATCAAGTTCTTCAATGACATCATCAATAGCAATGTACTGACCGTAGCTGTCAAACTCTTCTGAGTACCATTCAACAGGTCCTGCAAAATAAAGCTGCGCTCCCAAGCGTTTTAAAATTTGCATGTTTGACTTTGCCACACGAGAATGCGTAATATCTCCCGCGATGCAAATTTTTAGGCCTTCAAAACGACCAAATTCTTCATAAATCGTCATTAAGTCAAGTAAACTTTGACTTGGGTGCTGACCAGATCCATCACCACCATTAACAATGGAAGCTGAAATCGTAGCACTCCCAATGAGCTGTTTGTAGTAATCAACCTCTGAATGCCTAATCACACAAATGTCAACACCTAGAGCATCTAATGTCAGCACTGTATCGTAGAGGGTCTCCCCTTTATTAACGGAGCTTGTTTCAGCATGGAAATCAATCACATCAAGTCCCAGTTTTTTCTCTGCGACTTCGAATGATTTATGGGTGCGCGTCGAATTTTCAAAAAAGAGATTCGAAACAAATACCTGATGCTCCAATGCATGTGAAGCTCTGCCATTTTTTAAAGAAATCCCTCGAGAAATTAAACCTAGAACCTCTTCTGCACTTAAGTGCTCCATCGACACTAAATGTTTTAGCACTACCTTATCATCTACAATGGGCATGCTTATGCCTCCTCAACTAAAGTGACACGGTCTTTGCCATCCACTTCGACCACTTCAACAATGACTTCTTCACTACTGCTGGTCGGAATATTTTTCCCAACATAGTCGGCACGAATTGGCAATTCACGGTGCCCACGGTCAACCAAGACCGCTAAACTCACACGCGCAGGACGACCGAGACTAACAAGATTGTCAATGGCCGCGCGGATGGTACGCCCTGTATAGAGCACATCATCAACCAAGATAACATCTTTATCCGTGATATCAACCGACATGACAGTGGTATCTTCTTCAACCTTGATGTCATCACGGAAAGGCTTGATATCAAGCTCTCCTAATGGAACATCTAAATTTTCAAGTTGAGATAGACGCTCTTGAATACGTTTGGCTATAAAAACACCACGTGTTTTGATACCAGCTAAGACAATATTATCTAGGTTCTTATTGCGTTCAATAATTTCATAAGTAATGCGCGTGATGGCACGTTTCATCGTCACATCATCGATGATTTCTTTACTCTTCATAATAATCCCTCCTGATAAATGAAGCGCTAATGATACAAAAAATCCCCTTGTTTCCAAGGAGACACTGAAAAATAGAGACAATTAACCCACCGCTATTGCCTGTTTTTTTAAGCTCTCCTTAATCGCCTCACGGGACGATGTTAAAGGATTTTTAATTATCCCTATTATAGACAAAAAACTGAACAATAGCAAGTAAAAAAACAATTTCATTCTGAATTTTATACTTAACAAAACTCAAAATTTACTTTTTTTGTTCCTTTCTTAAAAGTGCGGACGCTCCAAAGGTCTGGGAGAGCTTTGGAGGTGGGAAATAAGACGAACAGAGTTCGTCACAGTCGATAAGGTTTGGGAAACCTTTTGAGGTGGGAAATGAAGCTGAAGAATTCAGCGTCAAAACCTCCTACGGAGTTTCATTGCTAGATTTGAGCCTGTTTTTCGCAGTAGATGATTGGCTGAACTTGTCGACGGCTCGACAGCGTCCAACCTAATCATCCTTGCGGGGGAACTACTACGAAATTGATTCTCAATTTCTGTAGTTCTCCCAAAAATCCGTTCTTATCAAGCAAATTACCCTCGCTTTTTGATTTCTAAGCTTGGGCTAAACTGTCCACTGGACAGTTTCACTAATAATAATACCACTATAGCGAAAGAAACATTTTAGCCTCACTTCGTTCGGTGGCCTATTAACGATATTAGAGGTTCTAAACTGCTAGTTTTGATTTTGGAGGAGTATAATCAGTATTCTTGATAGATAAACCAATCAGCCCAAACAAAAACTCATCGGCATTTGCCGACAAGCTTTCGCTATCCTTTTCTTAACTGCTCCAAGGTTTCTTGGAAAATGGCAGGTACAGGTGCGGTGAATTGCACCAATTCTCCTGTTCTTGGATGGGTAAATCCAAGGGTTTGGGCGTGTAAGAACTGACCGTGACCTTTAAGGGTTTTACGTGGTCCATAGGCTTCATCACCAGCAACAGGGTGTCCAATATAGGCCATGTGAACACGAATTTGATGGGTGCGACCTGTTTCTAGCGTCAATTCTACTAGCGTGTAATCCCCAAAACGTTCCAAGACTTGGAAACGTGTCACTGCTGGTTTTCCTTTAGCAGTAACGGCTTGTTTTTTACGGTCTTTTTCAGAACGGCCAATCGGCGCCTCAATCATACCACGGTCATTAGGTAAATTGCCATGCACAATAGCAAGGTATTTACGAAGTGACTTTTGAGCTTTTAATTCCTCTGCTAGGGCATTGTGAGCGACATCGTTTTTAGCAACCATTAACAAGCCAGAGGTATCTTTGTCAATGCGGTGCACAATTCCTGGACGAACCACACCATTGATAGACGATAAATCTTTGATATGGTACATAAGGGCATTGACTAAAGTTCCTCTTGTGTGACCTGCAGATGGGTGAACGACCATGCCTTGTGGTTTATTAACCACAGCAACATCCTCATCCTCATAAACAATATCTAAAGGAATATCTTCTGCCACGTACTCTAAAATTTCTTCTTCTGGTACTTCATAAGTGATGATATCACCTGCTTTGACAGCATATTTTGCCTTGACAGCTTTGCCATTGACCAAAATCGTCCCAGCCTTAATGCCTTCGTTAGCTTGAGCGCGTGACAATTCCGTCAACTCTGCCACTGTCTTATCAAGACGATGACCACCTTCTTTTACAACTACTTCCATGCTTCCTCATCTTTCCACAATGCTAATGCCAACACAGCTACTCCGACCGTTAGGTAAGAGTCCGCCACGTTGAAAATCGCAAAATCCACAAAATCCAAATGTACCATATCGACCACATAGCCTAGTCGTACACGGTCAATAAAATTACCTAGTCCCCCTGAAATCACAAGGATCAAACCAAGCAACAGCAACCAATTTCCCTTAATATTTTTAATCAGATAATAAATAGCTGCACCAATCACAACAACTGTGACGAGAGCAAAGAACCATTGCTGATTTTGCAACATGGAAAAAGCTGCGCCATAATTTCTGACGTAGGTCAAGCTAAAAATCGGAGGTAAAAAAGACTGAACCTCTTCTAACGCAATATGTTCCACAATCCAAAATTTACTCAACTGATCCAGAGCAATCAACATAGCAATCATTGTTGGAATCACATATTTTCTCATGACTTGTCCTCCTCTAAATCATTAAAGTAGGCTTTCATGACAGAGACAAATTTCTCTGCACATGCTGATAAATCCATTTCTGCACGCTTGACGTAAACCATCTGATTATCTGTAGCCCCTTCTAATGGGATAACAGTAATCCCATTAACACTGGCACTATCAAGAAAACCAGAACCTGTGGCATAAGCATCCGTACGTTCTAAAATACCATTCAAAGTAGCGCGGTCGGTCACTTTAAAAACAGTAGTCGAATCGCTTCGGTCAACTAAATTTTCAGAATAGTAAAGGTACTCATCCTTCTCCTGTGTAAAGAGAACAGACGGAAAACCCGCTAAATCGTCCATCGTTAGACTCGATTTAACCGCCAACGGATGGTTTTTTCGTAGGTAAATGTGCGTTTGAAAATGGCTGAGCTCCACATATTCTAAGCCCTGCTTTTCCATTTTACGTAAAATGCCATCGCGGTTCTGCTCATTGAGGTAGATAATCCCAAGCTCGCTATGCCCTTCTACCACCTCATCCAAAATCTGAACCGTCGTTGATTCAAAAATCCTAAAGTGGGCATATTCTGGATAAGCCTCTGAAAACTTGGTAATCACAGGAGGCAAAAAATCATAATGCTGACTCGAAATCGAAAACTCTTTTTGACCAGATTTATTATAGGTGTACTGATTTTCAAAGGAATCAAAATTCGCCACCAAGCGCTGTGCTTTTTCAAAGAAAATCGTCCCACGTGTCGTCAAAACAGCACCCGAAGTGGTTCTCTTGAAAATTTTAAAACCAAGCTCTTCCTCAAGGTCTTTGACAGCAACTGACAAACTAGGCTGACTAACATAAAGTGTGGTCGCTGCCTCACGAAAAGTCCCCGTGCTTGCAATCGCCACAACGTATCGTAATTGTTGAATATTCATGAGAACTATTATAGCAAATTTTACAAAAAAAAACCTGCACAATGCAGGCTTAGTTTATCTAAGATAAGTAATTTCTGAGGCAATAACAAAGCCAAGTTTTTCATACAAACGTTTAGCAACAACATTGTCAGCCTCCACTGCAATTTGAAAAGGACGACTATCATTCTCAATACGATCATTAAGAATATACTTAGTCATGTAAGTCCCAATACCTTTGCCTTGCTCAGCATTTTTAACAGCCAATCCATATAAAAGTTGATCGCCTGATGATAAATCAACCGTACAAGAGGCGATAACCTCTTCAGCTCGCAAAACAACATAAAGAAGACTCGTTTCATCCTCAATCGCCTCACGCGCATACTGACGACACAACTCCAAGTCTTCTTCAAAGGTTTCAGATTGAAACTTTGCGATCGCTTCCAGATGTTGTAAGTCAGCCTGACACACCCTAATATCAGACCTTTCCTCTAGCGCTACTTTATCACAACCGCGGCTCATCCAAAATTCACTTTCATTAGTCTCATTGACCTGCCAAGCAGATAGCAACCAAGGATTATTAGTCAAAAAATGACGCTCAATATTAAAACTTGGTTTTCCAAGGCCGTAATCTCTTGTTGACTCCTTATAATTTTCAAAAAGCTGGCGCGCAAGTCCCTGACGACGATACGCTGGTGCTACCCAAATAAATAAGTCCACTTCATTAGGGTCGTCTGCATACACGGTCAAAAAACCACGAAGCTCATTTTTTTCATAAACTAAAAAGAAGGCGGGCATGTCTTGATCAAAATTGAGCATATTTGAAAGATATGGCTCGCGTGTAAAGTTATCATAGTCCCTAATTTCAGCAATTAATTGGCGCACTTCTTGCTCCTGCTGTTTTGATAACTGATTCGTTACAATAATTTTCATGATTTCTCCTTGTGTAGATACTTAGAATTAATACTTAACCAAATTCAAAAATTCCTTTTTTGTTTCTTTCTTAAAAGTGCGGACGCTCCAAAGGTCTGGGAGACCTTTGGAGGTGGGAAATAAGACGAACAGAGTTCGTCACAGTCGATAAGATTTGGGGAACCTTTTGAGGTGGGAAATGAAGCTGACAAAGTCAGTAACAAAACCTCTTAGAGAGTTTCATTGCTATTTTTTGAGCCTGTTTTTCGCAGTGGATGATTGGCTGTACTTGTCGACTACTAGACAGCGCCCCCCCCTAAACATCCTTGCGGGAGAACTACTACGAAATTGACTTTCAATTTCTGTAGTTCTCCCAAAAATCCGTTCTTATCAAGCCAATTACCCTCGCTTTTTGATTTCTAACCTCAGGCTGAAACTGTCCACCAGACAGTTTCACTAATAAGAATACCACTATAGCGAAAGAAACATGTTAGCCTCACTTCGTTCGGTGATTTATCAATGACATTCGAGATTATAAAATGCTAATTTTGATTTTGGATGAGTATTAGAGTCCTATTATCTAATCGTGTTTATTTCTTTCAGTATGAGTATTGAGCATTTGGTCAATACTTGATGTACGTAGTATATCAAATTTTTTTCAAGAAAAATAGGACCTCCCATTTGGGAAATCCTACTTTTTCTGTTAGTTAAACTAAATTATTTCGCAATTGGGTAAACAGAAACTTGTTCTATATTATAAAAAGAAATCGTTCTGCAATAATCTTCAAAACCTTTAAAAATCAATATTTTAGGACATCTACAAATTTCATGAAATGACATGGTCATGAATTTTGGGTACCAAAATGGGTACCAAAAAAGCCCCCAGCAAACGCTGAGGGCAGTTGTCTTATCGAAAAGATTTCCTTTCTTATTTTATTCGATTGTTCCCCAAAGACTGATACGATTCCCTGCCTCGTCAGTCTGACCAATCGCCATATAATTACGATTACCAGAGCCTCCGATGTACGAAATCCAGCGGTAGCCATTGGCAGATCCTTTGCTGTCGTATGTGACAGACATACCAGGTTCGTACACTGCCACAATTTCGCCATTTAAGTTCGGCGCACGGCGTGCATTGATAGACGCTTCTCCGACTGTAAAAGTGCCAGTTTCTGGGATAAGCTCAATCTCGTTGCTGGTTGGCTCTACAGCGCTTGTCTGAGTTTTCGTGTTGTCAACATATGGTGGATAAAACCACCCAGTCACACCGCTAAAATCACGAGTGTTAAAACGGGCTGGACCCCCTACTTGTAAGCTGTCCCAGTTTCCATCAATATTTTGCTCGACAGTTTGCATAGTGTAACCGTCACTATCAGCAATTACAACACCGGTGTGGCCAAACTCGTGACTAGCTACCGCCATGACAAACACTGCGCCATGTCGTGGATTTTCCTCGGTTGGCATGTAATGCACTTCCCAGCCTACCTGTGCGGCTGCATTTAGCAAGTCAATAGCATTACCCCACAAATCCACACCAAACCAATTTTTGGCAATGAAACAAGGCAAATCTGCACACTGTGTGCCAAATGCTCCATCTTTATCAACACCCATGCCAGAATTGGCTAGATCGATTGTGTATTGTACAATCTCATTTGCTGTTGTCATTTACTTTCCTCCTCTAAAAAAATTCGAAAAATGGGTTAAGCATGATGGCTATTAAACCCAGAGGCAACACTAACGGTAAAAATATCACTAGCGCAAATAGTTTTAAACTAGCCTTCATGCCAACCTCCTATTTAGGCTCATGATAGCCTAGTGCTTGCTCGCTATCTGATACCCCTGCCGTTGTAGGGTCTGAAACAACCCCAAGCAAAACAAGCAAGGTAAGAGCTGTGTTAGCTACATCATTGATGTTGTCAGGCAATTTCAAGCCCAGCTGTTGAGCTAACAAGATAGCTGTAGCAATAATTGCAGCAAGCGTAGCCTTGTTCTTAAAACGTAGTTTCCAGTTAATTTTCATGACTGGTCTCCTTTCTCAAATTCATCAATTCTGTTATTCATTCGTACCATTTCTTTCTGAATGTCGCCGACTGTGTGAGTAATCGTGCTCAATTCCTCGGTTGTTTTTTCCAGATGTGTCATCAAACGTTCTTCTCGCTTGTTACTGTCAGCTTTTGACTGCTCGTGGAAGTCCATCAATTTCTTTTCACGCTTGTCAGATGTGCGAACGAGATATCCAGCGGCGACTATAAAAAGAATGATAAAGAGGATTTCCCAAGTGAATTGACTTTCAGCGATTTTTCTTGCTTCGTCAAACGGCATAGGCTATTCCTCTTTGTCAGTCGTTTCAGTTCCTACGCTTGATACTTCTACGAGCGCACGCACTTTCTCGCGGAATTTTTTAGGTACTTGCTCAAGTGTAATCCATCCAAGTTCTACTTGCATTGCAAAATAATTAATCATCATTGTTGTTCCTCCAATATAAAAATTTTTAATTTTATTCAATAGTTTCTTCATCTTCGACATCCCCCATCATACCAGCGATGAGTTCGTTAACAGTTGCTGTCGCAACTTTTATGAGTTCTTCGACTTTCGTAAATTGTGTTTCAGAGCGCTCTAGTGCATCGTCAACTTGCGCCAATTTACCAGCAGTAAATTCAAGTTGCTCTTGCATTTCTTGACGTAGCTTCTGACCTTCTTTGATGTTAACTTCCATCTCATCAATCTTAACAACTGACTCAGCCATAGCACGCTCTGCATACTCTGATTTAAAATGCGCCTCACGAGCCAATTCGACAAGCTCTTGCTCTGATTTATCTCGCTGGTCACCAATTGTACGCTCTGTGTATGTAGCATATGAGCCAGTCGTTGATGCAATCGTGATGTCAGTATGTGACACCTTACCTTCGTCGTCATAGACCGGGTATTTCCCTACAATATTCCACGCTCTCATTCTGCTACCTCCTCGTTTTTTGGTTGTGTTTGTCGGTCAAGCAGAGCTTCTAACTCTGCGACTTTTTGTGCAAGTTGTTGATTGACTTGCTGTTGTTGAGTTAGTTGCGCTGTTAACGTCGCTTTATCTAAGCTTAATTGCGCTATCTCAAGCGCTAAGTTTGATTTAATTTGTTCGTCCATAGTGTCTCCTTAATCAAAAAAGCCTACTCCAGAAACATCATCAGTAAAGTGGGTTTGTCTGCCGAATGCTCCTGCTCTATGTAATTTGTTCATATTATGAATTAGTTTGTCTAAAATCCCTATTAAATTATAGTCTCCGGCAATACTTGCCGTATGAATCGTTAATTTCCCTGAATTCTTAGCATGCTTGAAATAAATATAATCTCCATATAATTCAAGATAATCCGAAGTATCATTATCTCGGTTGGCTACTATTCCTGAAAATTTAGACGTGTTAATTGTCTGAGCCACATTTCCTGATGTTGCTCCTAAAATCACATTAACACCACCTTTCGGTGAATCTTCAAACTTTAGAAAACCAACATTTGAGCCCCTTGTTCGATTGATTGTATTGCTTACGGAATTGAATTTAATATCAGAATTCTGATTAAAGGTAATATTAGCTTGATTAAGGTTGATTTGCATAGCGTCATTCTGCGCTGATATTACCTTACCTCTCAGCCAGCCTACTAGTGCGCTGTCTATTTTTGCTTTGATAAAGTCAGCGTCTAAACCGACAATCTTGCTTGCGTTTAGATTGATAACATTGACCTTGCTTGCATCAAGCGTACCTGCTGTAATCTTAGCAGCATCTAAGCTAGCAATCTTAGCAGAGGTGATAACACCGTCTTGTATGTACGTCGTACCAGTGATTTGCACTAGTTTACCGTCAATCTTGACTGAGCCATCTTTATTGAGATTTAGCTGATTAAGCACAGTACCAGCGCTAGTCAGATTTTTAACCGCCCATGAGCCTGCGAGTTGGCTCATTTGGGTTTTTAGACCATCTGCACCACGGACTTCCTGCACAAGCCCTTTAGCCGTCTCAATCGCTTGATAAATATCACCACCGATTGCAATCGACCGCTCAAACTTACTAGCGGACTGAATAGCCTGTGAAATCGCACTCCCATCACCAATCACACGCTTGTGAGCGTCTACGGTGTCTTTGACTGAGTTAAATCCAGTAACTACTGATAGCTCTTTTGCAGATGGGCCCCACGGTTGCTCAAGACGACCCTCAAGTAGCTGATACCCTGCAACGCTAAAACCTCCGACGTCACTAGCCAGAATCGCAAATCTCGCTCTGATTTTGCCCGAGCGTGTCGGGACAAAATGCAATGTAAACCGTTTAAAATCAGCACCAACATCATCAATATGATGGTTACGACGAGTTGTACTTGTGATATCGTCACCACCAAAATTATAGAGGTAAAAGTAAACAGTCCCTATTGTCTCTTTGGCGACATACGCGCTAAAAATGTACTCTTTACCAGCCTCGACTTGCCAGGTTAACGTCGGTGATGCTTTGTTACCACTTTGCCAAGTCAAGACATCTGCGCCTGCGACAGTACGACCGTCAAGTCGCCAATTTCCGTCAATCCAAAAGTGAGACCCGCTAAAATCCTTTGTCCCGTCTACGAGATTGACGCTTGTTGACGTTGGTATCAGTGCTTTTGTCTCAGTAATCTTACGCTCAAAGCTACCTGCAGTTTCCGTGACAAGATTTTGTACAGTCGTTGCCGTTGCATAAGGTTGTAGAGCTGACAATGTGATATAGCCACGACCAGCAATGTTGCTATCAACCTGTGATTTTGTTTGATAGCCTCTGTCTGTTATAGCTTGCTCAACCTGCGTCCTAGTCAGTCGTTTAGCAAGCTCACCCGCTTGAGTTGTGATATCTGTCTCAAGTTGTGTCATACGACCAGTTAGATTGTCAAATTGACTAGCGCTTACAACGTCTCTCAACTGACTTACTGTCTGCTCTCTAAACGTTTTTAACTGACTTACATCTCCAGCAGTTGTCTGCGTTTGACGTGATATCTCTGCAAGGTTTTGCTCTACCATTTGCTTGTAGGTTGCTAGCTCACTACGTATATCCTCATCATGCTCATGATAATCAGACATAATAGAGCCACGCTCGAGTTGATAACCTGCGACACTTAGACCGCCGTCAATAAAGGCAAACCTAGGTTTAATTAGACCTGATTGTGTGACTGTAAAAGTACGCTTGTACCTGATAAAAGATTGCCCAACCTCAGTGATGATGTCCTCGCGACTGACATCAAATCGTGCTGCGTTAGCCTGCCAACTATCAAGATAAAAGTAAACCCTGCCGACGCTAGCTTTTTTTATATATGCACTAAAAGTGTACGTCTCTCCTGCATCTACGGTGATCTCGTAGGCAGGGGATGTTTTAACTCCACTTTGCCACGTAAAAACATCGCAGTCTTGATGACGATAGCTCTCTTTTATCCAGTTACCTTCCCAAATCCAAAAATTGCCAGCAAACCGCTTAGTATGTCGTAAAAGGTTACTACCTCCGACCTTTAGGTTTGCGTACTGTGTCGCTAGTCCTGATATGCCGTCCTCTACAATCTTCGTACGCTTGCTTACGCTATCAATTTGGCCAGTTTGGCTGCTGACTGTTTTAGATAGCTCTATGAGCGTCGCTTTTGTGCCATTGGCTAGCTGTTCTATCGCTGTTGTTCTGCGTGTCAATTGCTCTTGTGCGCTAGCTTGTGTAAGCAATTGTTGCGCCTGTTGAGACAATTGTCCATCTAAAGTCTGTTTAGCTGATGCAATCAGTCTATTTGCCTCTGCGATAGCGTCAATCTTAGCTTGCGTGCCGATTTGTTGCGCTTGCTGAGCTAGCGTCTTTGCGTCTGTCGCTTGTGCACGGATGTCGGAGACTTGTCGCTCGTGTTCCGCGCTGCTTGCTTCAATTTGTGCAGTGACTTGAGCGATTTCATTGTCAAGCTCCTCACGGAATTTTTCTACATCGTTGACGACGGGCACCAATTCCCACTGTACACCGTCCCAACGATACATTTTAGTTTCACCATCGATATTTCTAAAGAGTGTGTCTCCTTCTTTTATCGTGCCTTTAGGCACGTCCTCTGGCAAATCTGACGAGTAAAATACACGATTAACTCCAGATAGCATAACATAAGTTTTTTTGATTGCATCTTCAACATCTGCTAATTGATCACTTAGCTCTTTTTGCATATCAATTAATTTAGATTGAGAAGCGGTATCACTTGATTGAACCCTGGAAAAAACATCTTTGTCACCCAGCTGAACGTCCTGCTTAATGAGTTCGTCAAAAGCGTCGTAATAGCTTTTGACAGTGCTAAAACGAATTTTCTTTTCCAAGTCAATACGTTCATCGATAAACCAAATTGAGTCACCGACACGCGCAACACCTCTGTATTCTTGATTTTTCAACGCAACTAAAGTTGTACTAACCGTTACAGCAACAGAGGATTCTACAGATTGTTTACATTTTTCCAACAATGTAGCACTAATAGACATTCGCTCATCTACTACTGGTTCACCGCTAAGCTTGCCATAAATGTCACTCAATGGACTGAGGTATTCAACTTCCAATCTACCTTTCGATTGATCATTTGCATCATGATAAGCACCATATCCTTTGACGTGTGTTACTAAATTAGTCGCATCAACGGAGTACTTCGTATCCTTGATATTTTTCAGATATCTAAATTGGAAACCTGTATCATTTCCGACCTTACTGTTAATCCGAACAATTTTTCCGATAACCTTAAATTCAAGATTGAAGCGATTCATGATTTGTAAAAACAGTTTATAGCGATTATCGCTACCAAAGTTGGTAAATTCCCGTTTCTCGTATGTCCCCTGCAAATCATAAGAATACCTAGCATCCTTAAATACCAAGTCTAAAAGGTACTCAACTGTATAAGAACGTGTCGGTAAATTGTCATCAATTCTACTTTTTACAAAATCAAATTCAAATGCACCAACTGCTGTGATTTCTAAGTCATAACTGTTTCCTTTAGTGATTTTTACAGGATTGATAATCACAAACTCATCTTGTTCCCCAGGAGTGTAGAGACGATCTAATTCCTTGCAGTCGTCTATCCAGCTCCTGTTTTTAGAAGCTGGAATAGTACAAGTTAGCTTAGGATATTCCCCTTGTTTCTCCTCGATAGCGTAATCTGCGTTAACATAATAGACGCCTTTACTTGTTTTTATCTCCAATTTTTATATCCCTCCTTTCCATCATAGATACAGTGTCCGGTACTCAAAAAGGACTTCACACGAAGCCCCTTGTACCTCTATTTTATTTTTTCCCATCCTTAGAAAAGTCGTTCTTTTATGGCAATCCTCAAAGCAATTATAACCATTCTTTGTTACATCCGTACCATTAATTACAAACTTATCACCAGCTTTGACAGGCTTTTTATACCAAAAATAGGGTTCGCCATTGAATAGAACTTTCAGCTCATTCCCAGTTCCTGAAACGGTTATTTTAGCAGTCATTTGACAATATCTAGGATCTAAACGATGTCCACCGCTGTTAGTAAACTGGTGCGTTCCTGTCCACGTTCGTTGCTGTATTGTAGCATCTTCTTCAAAAGGAAGTTCATAACTCTCTAGTTGGATGCTAATTTCTGATTTTAAACCATTTCGGCTAGGTGATACGCTCTTAGTAACCACTTTAGCTCTACGACTAGGCAAATCAGCGCGTTCAGATGGTTTACGAAAATCACGATACAAATAGAAAGGTTCCCCTCTCAAAAAATGAAAGTAAACAAATTCAACAAGTTGCTCATGCTCGGCTGCATTACTTACCATTTTTGTAAAAACAAGAGTATAGTTCTTACTTCCATGTAAAATACCATAAGATAGTCGACCAGGGCGCATAGTCGGACTCTCAGAAATAACACTCTGCTCGATACCGGAGGCTGACATTTCCTTGACTTTCCAACCTTGTTCATCGGCCGATAAACGTTCGCCATCCAAATGTTCTATCGTAAACATCTCTAGTCTCCTTTCTTGAATAATTTATTGATGATTGCTTCCTGCGCATTTTTAGCGTTGACTTTTTGGCGAATGATATCGCTATCACCCTCGTTAGTAATGTTTACTACTACACTCGGTTGCAGTGCCATTTGTGGTGCAAAATTCATACCACCAAGAGTTGCTTGAGCATGCTTTTTAAGAGCATCCATTTTGGCTGTGTACTTTTCTGGGATTAATCCCTTATTAAAGCTACCAGATAGCCTGTCAGCCATGCCTATAACGTTTTTTTGTACGGATTTAAAGTTGTCTTCTAAACTATCTCCTAAACCGCCCATAATCACCTTACCAGCCGGCTTAAGGAGAACCTTGTCATAGGAAATAGGGCCCTTGTGTGCTTTAATCCAATCGGCGATTCCACCAACAAAATTCTGAACCGCTCCCCAGGCAGATTTCAAACCACCTAAAAAACCGTCCATGATGGCTTTACCAGCCCCCCACAAGTCAATGTTCCCCAAAGAGGTAAAGAATCCTTTGATTGCGTCAATTCCAGACTGAACTAAATTTTTGGCCAGATTCATCATATTTTCAAATGTTGACTTGATGTAACCACCAAAAGCCCCGACTATGCCTTTGATTCCAGAAAGCACGCCGTCCCAATCACCTTTTATCGCAGATAGGATAATTTTGATAAGATTTTGAATAATACTCATCACTAACTCAATTGTCGATTTGATTTGCTCAAAAACAGCAGAGGCTACCGCAAGTATAGACTCTAAACTCCCCTTGAAAATATTGGAAATAAAAGCCCACGCTACTTGAGCAATAACTTTAAGAGAGTTAAAAGTCACAGACCAGGTTGATTCCAGCAACCCTAGAAAAACTCCGACAGCCAATTTGATAATTTCAATGGCCGAAGTAAATACCGTCTGAATAAAATTCCATGCAGACTGTGCCACAAACATGATAGTATTCTGATTTTCGCTCCACCAAGTAGCTAATATAGTCCAAGTTTCCCTGATAAAATCACTGATAAATTGTATGATTGGCTGTAAAAAATTCGAAATAGCTGTCCAAATCTCAATGACCTTTGTCCTAAACTGTTCGTTCGTGTTCCACAAATAAACAAACACAGCAATTAGTGCACCTATTGCTACGATGACTAATCCTATTGGACTTGTCAAAAAAGCAAAAGCTGCTTGTAGCCCTTTGACAGCATTGAAGACTAGTCCGACGCCTTGTCGGAAAGCTGCTATCTGAGTAGTAACAACGCCTATAATCAGAACAACCGGACCGATGGCAGCAAGTAAACTTCCCAGTACAACTACCACAGTCTGCATCGTTGGACTCAGATTGTTAAACCAATTCACAAGACTCGTTATCGCCCCGATAACCGCTGTTAGGGCTGGCGCCAATATTTTACCTATGGAGATTCCAGCAGTTTCAAGCGAGCCTTTCAGCTCCTCAATTGACCCCTTGACACCACTATTCATTGTGTCTGCCATTTCTTTAGCAGCACCATTTGAATTGATAAGCGCTTGAGTTTGTTTATCAAGTGCACCAGGAGCGGAATTGACTAATGCAAGCATTCCAGACATTGCTTCTTTGCCAAACAATGTAGAAATAGCTGCACTCTTTTGACCTTCTGTCAAACCCTCCATCTTAGTTTGTAATTCTTGGGTGATTCCTGACAGTGATTTCATGGAACCGTCAGCATTGAAAAATTCAAGACCAAGCTCCTCCATGACGGCCCTCATTTTTTCGTTTAGGTCTGTCAAGCGTGCCAAGCTCGTTCTAAGGGTAGTACCAGCCTGCGAGCCTTTAATACCAGCATTTGATAAAATACCGACTGCTGCTGCAGTTTCTTCGAGAGTGATACCTAATGCACCTGCGACCGGTCCAACGTACTTCAACGCTTCCGCCATATCACCAACCTCAGCATTAGTATCTGCTGCAGCTTGGGCAAAAACATCTGCAACGCACGACAAACGCATGAAATCTTCTATTTCCATTTTGCAAGTGTTGAAAGTTTTTTGCCCTAAAGCAATTGTTTTAAATACTTGTCAAAGGACAGACTTAGGGCATATTTCTTACGACGCAGACTCATCTTCTTTCCAAAATCTAACTGTTTTAATACCGCTAAACAGAATTTATCCATGACATTTAAATTAAATGCGAGTTGTTTATTCAAAGTCTTATTGGCATCTTCACGAAAAACAACATCTAGTAGCCAGTGCATACTCTCTATTTGCCAATGACCTCTCACATAGTCACACAACTCTTTAGCGCTAACCTGACAACTTAAAATAAAGTAGCGGGTTTCTTCGCTCTCTTGACCATTCTTTGTTATCTGAATACGCGCCCGTCCAATGCTTTGGATATGTCCCCAATCAGGATGCTCTTGACGTATCCACTCTGTATCAGTAATGACTTCATACTGTCTCAATTCAATCTGACCGTGCGCTTTCTCAAGCGTTTCATAGCTATCGTCAAAATTCTGAGAGAGTTCAAAATAGGGACGAATATCTTCTAGAAGGCTCTTTTGATTCTCTTTGACTGCTAGACAATAATCTGCTTTCTTCATGATAATCTTATCCGCAATAGCCTTTTGTGTGCCCATGGCGTCAATACTAATCATGCACCCTTTTACTGAAATCATGTCTAATAATCGTGGAATCGCTGTAATCTCATTGCTTTTTTCATCAGTCGCTACCTGGCCATACGAAATCCCTAAATCTGTCGCATAGGCTGAGACAATATGTAGGGCTTTTTGAGTTTGACTGCCATTACCACGGATAGTCTTCCCGTCAATGGCTACTAAACGTTTTGAAAGTTGTGGTAAGGTTTTAGATGATGAGTCACACGCTTCAAGAAGAGAAGTCCATATCTGTGTGAGTTCTACAAGAACTTGTGAATCTAAGGTCGCAAAAACACGTTGTAGAGTGTCATGAGAGGGAATGCCATTTTCTAATTTGAGAACGGTGCGTAAGGATTTCTCATAGGCAATACCAAACTCCTCTATCTCATCCCAGTGTTCTGCGCCTGATAAGCGAGCAAAGAAGATGAGAAGAACGATATCTGACAATAAGTGTTTAATTTTCCATGGGGAACGGTCGTCTCTAACAGTAATCAAGAAATTTAAAAGGTCTTCCATAACAAAATCCTCCACTTTTATTATAGCGAAGGATTTTGAATTCATCCATGAAAGTCTTTTCTGTAAGCCATATTTTCTTCATGCGTTTGTCGTGTCTGCAACGTGGGTTGATTGACTAGCTTCAAGACCAAACATATTGACAGCAGTAGCCGCCGCTTCACTAGCCAATGCCATGTCACCACCAGATACTGCCGCAAGGTCCATAACACCAGGCATAGCTTCCAAGATTGATTTTACTTCAAATCCTGCCGAAGCCATCATTTCTTGAGCCTGTGCTACTTCTGTAGCACTAAAAACCGAGGAAGCTCCAAGTTTGATAGCCTGGTCTTCTAGTTTTTTGAACTCACTTGCTGTTGCTCCAGAAATCGCCTTGACACGATTCATCTGGCTTTCAAATGTCGCAAAAGTACTAAGTGACGCTGCTCCAATTCCAACGATAGGAGCAGTTAATCCCAGTGTTAAACCAGTACCGATACTAGTCAGCTTAGAGCCTAGTCCAGCTAACTTACCTTGTAATTGTCCGACACCTTGGTTAAACTTCTCAGTCTTTAACAGGGTGTCAATAATAACACTACCGTCTGCCATCTACTCACCTCCAAACCTTGCTGCTAATGCCGAAAGTTTGTCATCATTCTTAACTTGATACTCAGCTTCATCTTCTAGCGAATAAAGGCGCTTCATCTTCTTGACATGTTTGATATACTCTTCTGACGCTTCATCTTTATTAGGCACTTTCATGACACGATAGCTGACTACTTCTTTAAAAGGAGTGTCTTTGTGTAGATTCATGAGTAGTGACATAAATTTTAGCCAGTGCAATTTTCCTTGTTGCTCGAATAGGTCAAGATGATAACTCTGAAAAAAGGACGCAAAGATTAACTCTGCATCCTTTTCAAAGTCCATTGTTTTCGTTTGTGTTCCCCCTCCTAAACCGTCATCATCTTCTTGTTCATAGATAAACGTTTTTAAGATGTATTCAAAGAGCTCAAATTCTTCGTCAAAACTTAACTCCGTACGATCAAAATATGGCAAGAGCATATCCAAAGTCCAGACAATTTTAGCGTAGTCATCGACTTCTTCGTCAGCAAGAAGTTCCATGACTCGCAACACGACATCAAAAGCCAAGTCAACAGCTACGATATGACCGCCAAATTCGAAAGTATCAGCAAGAACTTCATACGTTTCTGTCAACTTCATAAGTCACCTATTTCTTGCCTTTGCGCTTTGAAGAGTAGTAAGATTTTTTAGCTTTTTCAGCACGGTTCTTGTTCTGCTCGATACGTTCTGCAACCAATTCCACTAGATAATCTAACAAATCAACCATGTTAGATAATGACTCGCCTGCTGCTTTATAGAGTTTTTCAAAACTCCCTTCTCCAAAAGGCGATTCAATGACCTTTTGCATCACTTCTAGCTGCTGCCTATAGTTATCCTGTAAAGCTTCTGCATCACCTTCTGCAATTTCAACCCCTGTTAGTTCTTGGATTTCTTTGCCGTAGTCAATGAAATCCTTTTGGATGCGCAACAGATTTTGATCATCAAGAGGCAGTGTGTAGATTTCCCCTGCAATCTCAATTTCTTCAACCGTTTTCTTAAACTCAAACTGTCTTACCATATCTGACTATCCTTTCTATTCCTGAACCTGACGTTCTACACCAAGCGCTTCAGATGCAAGCTCTTTGTTTGTCTTAGTGACTTCTGCAACCACCTTGTTAGGCACAAGTTCTTCGTTTGAGTGAATTTCAAATTCGATTTCGCCTTTACCATTAGCTGCACCCGATGGTCCTTTGATGTTTGCAAATGTAGATGCGAAAGTAAACTGTGTTTTACCACCAGGCAATGTCCAACGCGTAAAACCACGACGTTTGCCCCCATATTGAAATTGACGTGCATAGATCCAGTCTTGAGCCTTATCACCTACTAGGCGATGTCCGGTTAAGGCTAGTACTAGCTGACCGCCTGTAACATCAGATTCAGAACCATCAAGATAGGCATCTTGCGATACTTCTTCGTTCCCGTCTGGTTCTAACTCACTGATACCACCAGCTAAGCGCATCCAGGTTTTTCCATCTTCTGAAATTTCGAGCTTATGCTCGGATTGTAAATAAAATGTTGGCTTATCTGCTGCCATCTCTTATCCTCCTAATTCTGCTCTAAAAAGAGCTGTATATAAATAATTTTTATCACTATCTTTTTCAACGAAGTTAGTGGTCGTAGTACATTCTAGCTTGATAAGATATCCCCCAGAGAAAGGTTCATTTGATAATCCATCTAAGCCATTAACCAAGTTTTCCGTGGTCAAAAAAGCTTCTTGCTGTTTTTTACTTTTGGCCAAAATTTGAAAAGTAAAAACTCTAATCTTACTTTTATCAAGTGCATGATTGTCAAAATTCCCAGCCATGGGGATAATAGCAACCACATCGCTACTCCCCAAAGTGCTAAGAATTGGTTTCTCACCACTCACCTCTTGAACTTTTTTAGTCAAGTAATCAATAAATGTCATGATCAATCTCCTCCAAATGCAGCGCCATACGCTTTTTTAGTCAAATCTAGCCAGTGTCCCAATTGGTTAGTTTTAGCAGCTTCAAACCATTTACCTTGTGCATTAGGATTCTTATCCTTGCTAAAGTTATACTGAGGATTATAGTAAAGTCGTCTAGCATACGGTGTGTGCCAAGAGACTGATCGTTCAGTCACGCGCCCGCTATCTCGTAGATTCCACTCACGGGCAGGGATATACTTATCGCTATCCTTTTTAATTTGATTACTCAGTGCAAATCGAGCTGTCCTTGCAGTTGCTTCGCTTTTAGCAATCAACTTGCCAGCATTAAAAATGACCTCAACCTTAAAACCAATCATTCCAACATTACCTCATAGTGATGTGGCGACTGATCAAAGGCCTTTAGCACCTCAACGCTTGCAATGCGATGCTCTTTCCCTTGATAGCTAATTTTGTCATCAACCTTAAACTGATGATCTACAGGTAACGAGTTTACACAATCAAAAAAGAGCAACAGCTCATAACTATTACTCTCGTTTTGTTGCCCTCGTTGGATACTGCTTTTAGGTTGTACTAACACTTGTGATAATTCCGTAGATACTACTGTTTCTTCTCCCCAGCTATTTTTTTCACCAACTGCAAGATAAGTAACTGCATCAACTAACAACTCTTTCGGGATAGGTTTCACTTGTTTTACCATCTCGTATCTACCCCCTTGTATAGTAGCCCTGTTGGCAGTAAATAGTCCAGCACATCAGGACTAACACCAGCAGAGCCAATATTAGCCGACACCGTAGCTTTCTTTCCGTCCGTGTAGCTAAAATTTCCGACTTTAGCTTGTGTTACAGAAGTCACTCCCATAGCACTTTCCACGCCTATAGCGTTCAGATACTCAATTTGGGCACAGATAGCCATTTTTACGGATTCTAAAAGATTGGCTGGTAATTTATCTACCTGTTCCTTTTTCAAATTAATAAGTGCCAAAATTTTGCGCTCAGAACGTTTTGATAACTCGTTGAACTTTTCCTTATCTAGCTGTGTACCACAATATTCGTCATTATAAAAATCAAAGGTGAGCATCCCTACTCACCTCCCTCCTGATGTTCCTTGATAAAAGCTAAGACGTCTTCTTTTTTCTTAACATCATCAGGAATTACAATACCTGCATTTTCAGCATAAACTTTCAATTCATCAAGCTTCATTTTATTGATATCAGTTTCCTTTGATTCAATAGATTCAACGACTTCTTCGAAGCCACGTGCAATCAATTCCGCTTCAAGCGTACTGCCTTCTTGTACAGTATAGACTTGATTTCCTTTTTCGTAAGTTTTCATATTTCAACCCCTATTAACTAGTTTTATGTGACACATAGATACCGTCTTTTTTCTGTTCCATGACAAAGAGATCATGATACAGACGGTTTTGATAAAGCCAGCCATCGCCTTGGCCGACTTGTCCAGGAGCGAAAAGATACACTGAATTAAATTTAACTTTGGCTACAACAGCTGGTTTAGCAACAATCAAGAAGTTGATAGATTTAGTTCCTGATGTTGGTTTAAAGCCATCGCTAAAGTCAAACTTAGTTTTAAATCGTGTATCATCCCAAGCTTCAACAAGTTTGATGCCATCCAAAGACGTCACACGAGTATCGATGTCATTTGTTTGAGTAACAGTGATATTGCGCGTAAAATCTTCTGCACGTTCCAATGCGTCCATAACTTCGCTTGACACATAGATAATAATATTGTTTGCACCATATTTACGAATTGGTAAGATAGCCGCTTTTAGCTTATCAACAACATTTGATTTGCTGATGTCATCTTCTGTAGCAAATTTACCATTAGTGATTGCTGCTGTTGCAAGTTTAGAGATACGATAGGCATCCAGCTCTGGAGTTGCGTGTTCTGTGATGAAATTTTTTGAAATGTTCGCAGCAGAAAGAGCTTGGTTTGTTTCATCAACATCCGCTTTATCTGCATAGAATTCAATGTCTCGGTCAAATTCAAGTGTATATACTTTATGATCATTAGACATTGTTCCTGAATTGATCCCTTTGTCACGCGTATGTGGTTTATATCCACCCGTTGACAAAGTCGTAACCTTGAAAGATTTGGCTCCTAACCACTCTACTCTAGGTGTTTCCAACTCTGCTGTAATAGAGCCTTGCACCAATCGTTGGTCAAATTCATTTTGATATTTTTCGACATAGTTAATCGTCATTTATTTTTCTCCTTTATTTAAGTCCTAGTGCCTTCGCAAAGGCATCTTCTGCTGTTTCCGTTTGACTCTGAGTTTGAGTCACAAAGTTAGGTTTATCAGCTACATTGGCATCACCTCCTTTGAAATGAGGATATTTCTCAAGCACAGTAGTAATCGCTGCATTGATGTCTGTTTTTTCGTTGACCAAGCTGTTAGCCAAAGTAATAACATCAGAGGTATTTTCTGCAGGTACTCCCAAATGAGCAGCTGCCAACTGAGCTTGTAAGCTAGCAATCGTAGCGTCACGCTCAGCAAGCGAATTATTAGCTACAGTTAGACTATCTTGAATTTTTTGTAATTCTGTTTTCTGTCCTTCCTGGTATTCGTTCCAAGAGGCTAGATTTGCTTTAGCATCTTCTACCGAAGTAACTCCAAGTTGCCCTAAAAGTTCGCTGATTGCTTGACTTTTAATAGCCTCAGTATCAACCGAATCCACTTGTTGTTGTGATGCTGCCTGTTCAACTTGTCCAGACTCGACGTTAGTATCACTAGTGCCCTCAGCACCTCCACCTGCTCCAGTATCCGGTGCCAGTTTAAACAAACGATATTTTAATCCATGTAGCATTATTCTTCCTCCTTATGTTTTGACTGCGGTAATTCTTCATCTTCTGGTTCCACTAAGACGTGCAGAACCTCTGACTTAGCAAAAGCATGATTTTCTACACATAAAAAAGCCAGCTCTTTATCAGATAGCTGACCTTGAATCGCTTGATTAGCTTGTGTAGCAGTAATAGGTGTTGTTACTTCGATATCTCCGCCTCGTGTTTGTACGATAATAACAGCCATTTTAGACCTCTTTCTTTTTGATTTTTGCCTAGTTTAAAGCCATGCGGCAGGGCAAACAGAAAACCGTATGGAATTCCATACGGTTAGAATTAAAGAGTTACATTTTCAAATAATGCTCTAGCTTCTAAAATACCCAGGTATTGATTCATGATTTCCTCTTGCTCTTTCAGCAATTCAAGTGGACAATCTGGCACAAAATCTAGTTGCCCTGCTTCATATTTCACATTCATAGCATGTAATTTATCGCGTTTTTCTTTTAGTTCGCGATATTCATTTACAAATCGTTCTTGATGTGGTTTCATTTTGATTCCTCCTAATCTTTGATAGCTCGATTTGATACTTTGGCATAAATATCAACGTAGGTTTCTGCTTTATCGCCGTTGTGAGTAACTTCTGCATAGTCTCCACACTTATCATCAGACTTAATCTGATTGGTGCTGACTAATGCTTTCCAGTTTTGCAATGTCTTACTAAACCACACTACATAGCAATCTTCTGGGTTGATTTCTCGACCCGAAAGACGTGTGAATTCTTGCGATGCTAATAATTTTGCTTTATCTAACATATTTTCCTCCTTATTTACGGCCAAATAGGCCTTTTTTCTTGTTTTTCCTAAATTCAACAATCGCCTCATCTAAATCAACTCGCATTGATTTATTGTCAGCTTCTAAAACATCAAAGCGTGCGTTAGTTGCTTGTGCGTTGCGTTCGTTGATGTTTTTTAATTCTTCAATAAGACTATTCTGCCTGCTTACAGCTTCTGTGAGTAAAGTATTGCTAGCCATTAATTGCGCTACTACACTTTCAAGTCTCTCAACACGAGACCATTTCTTTTTAATGCGTTTGTTCATGAGTTTCTCCTAAAAATTTATTTTTTAATTTGAACGAGTAAATCATACTCAGATTTAGGTATAGTTACCATCATTGGACTTAGCTCTTTAAATCCAGTAAATTCGCCATTATTTATCTGATATTTCATTTTTTCCTCCATTTTTGGGTACAAAAAAAGCACTATAACAGTGCTTATATTATTGGTCTTTAAAAAAATTGCGCAAGGGTTCGCCGTTTGCCCAACGACGTTGCGCCTCGGCAAGTGTAATGTAATTTGGACCACCGTCAATATTTGTCTCACCGGTGTTCTGCCATTTACAAGTATCACAAATATCGTAAACCTCGGTCAAAGTTCCACAAACAGGACAATGGACGTATTCTAAATCATTTAAGATTATCAAATTCTCTTTTCCGGTCATTGTCAAAATAATCAACTCCTTCCGTTGGTCTAAGCATAGTCGTAATAGTACCTTGTTTAACGCGCCCTAAAGCAAAAATGTTATTCTCTAAGTCATATCTAACGCGTCTTGAATCTGTATCATAACCTAAAACAATATCAGTTATAGGTCTAGACAATAAGTCCGCAGCCTTCTTCTGATATTGTTCACCAGTCAATCCTGGAAACTCTTTTAAGTGACTAGCAACATGACCTTCAAAAGATTTTTTAGTAGGAAATTCCGCTTTAGACCACTTTACATAGTCCTTATAATCCCGAACTAAATCCTCGTATATCTTGCCACCATTATAACGCATATCGTAATAGGTTTCAAGATTTTTAGGGGCTACTTCGGGAATAGCTTTCTTGATTGCTCGATACTCTTCTCTGATTTTCAGATTGTCTTTGACAATGGCTTTTTTCTCGTCGTCAGACAAAATAGTATTTAGCGGTTTCTCACGGTCATATCGTCTCGTTCTACCCGTCTGAGCAGTAAACTGACGTAATTCCTGCCACTTGTTTTCTAAGCGCTGTGAAGCTAATTTAGCCCCTTCCTTGTCCTTTGCAGCAGTTAGAATTGCCCGTTCACGTTTCAGCTGCCTAACTTCCCTTTCTAGTTTCCGTTGGGCCTGTGACTCTGCATAGGCTTTATCATTTTCAGATTTGCTGTAAGGAAAAAAGGTTTGCTTACTCATGCCTGGCACGTAAGGATATTTATGATGACCACAATTGACACCAAATAAGCCAGCAGCTTCGCCGTAAGAAGTCTCCGAAAAGTGCGGATATTTCTCTAGTGGGTCATCTCCGATACCATCGTAGTATATCCGGCCTTGATACGGAGCACACCTTGGACGTGCACCAGCATGGCTAGATACCTCAATATAATCAACACCATATTCACGCCTGCGCTCATCCTCCATAGCATTAGAGATATTAGAGTTCATTGTCCGAGTGATCATATTGAGATAAGTCTCTGTTGACCACTGGGCACCATTTTTAGCTCTAAAGACCGTTAAGCCTTTTTGTCCTGCATTTTTAAGAGCGTCATGCATAGCAACTTGCGGAGTCTTGATACCTGTAGAGACATAAGCAACAACTTGATTGACTGTATCTAAAAAAGTATCTTGACCAGACTGCAACATTGTTGTATTGACAAGATTTAGTGTGTCCTCAGCTTGGTTGATGTAAGTATTTAAAACTCGCAACAACCTCATGCTGTTGTCTGTAGCAGGTGGATTGAGCTTAATCAACCCTTTAGAGTAAGCCTCTTTAAAAAAATCCTCATACCGTCCTGCAGACGTATAGCCTGCCTCAGTCAGCATCTCAACCATACGTTCACGACTCACACGAGCACTTTTACGCATGATTTCAATGTGCTCTTTTCGTAGCTCCCCGATTTCCAGCAATTGCCTAACTTGCCAATCCATGATATCACCAGCTACCATCTCATCATAGTGCTTTGCGAATCTGCGTCCTATCGACATTAACAATTCACGCTCGACGTCAGAATAAAGCTCTATCAAATCAAAGGATAGCTGAATATGAGTATCATAATCCACTAAGCATCACCACCTAGGCCAAATAGATCAACCGCCGTATCGCTTGGAGTTTGACTTTCTTCACGGATGGCCTCAATTTCTGAGTTTGCATCCTCTTCTGACAGCTTAAACAATTTCATTATGGCTTTTTTCTTACTAATCAGTCCAGCTCCTACAAGCGCTATATAGTATTGAGCATCTTGTGTTCTATCCTGCGCAATAGAGTCGTCAAACGTTACAGTTACATCATACTTACTCTCGCCCTCGATAAAACCATAAAGATCCCCAAAATCAACGATAATCGCAACAAGATTTTTCAATGCTGCTTCTACCATCGTTTCGTGAGATTGCTTTGTGCGGAATGTCTTAGAATTTTCAGAGATGACTTCTGTAGCAGTTTTAACTCCCGACGCACCATCAAAACTAAAAGAACCAGGACTAAAACCAATCTGCATGCTTAGCAAGTTTAGCAGGGCGTTAATCGCTGCGATATGTTCATCAACTCGCAATTCAACACTGATATCTTTGATATCTTGAATTCTGCTGTCCTCTCCAGTATGGAAAGCCTCGTACGTTTCGTCTGTTGCGTCAAAATAACGATGAAAATTCCCTTCGCTATCTACAACTGTTCGGATGGCGGAAGCTGGAACCAATATCCGTTTACGGCCAAGCCTAAATTCACGTTCAAAACTATCGTAGGCAATATCAATCGCTCGCAAAGTGTCAAACGCATTGTGATAGATTGAAATCCCAAGCGGACTTGATAAATCAATGTTGTTTGCCGAATTTGGTTTGAGGTAAACAAATAACGGTCTTGATAGTTTTTCGATGACAACTCGTGATTTTAAATCCGGATAAATCTCTGTAATTGGTACACGAATGCCAACATCATCATTTGACTTATCGGTTCTAAACAATTCGTGAGCTACTACATACAACTCACCTTCCCAAGTATGCCATTCCAAATGCGTGTACTTGTATTTCCCACGATACTGTGTGTCAACAAATACTGCCTCGCTAATCCCAGCATTATCCCACGAAATGGGAATAAAGCTATCAGCTTGTACAAAATTGAGACCAATGCTTCCATCCTTTTTGAGATAGGCTTTGATTGCCATACCTCCCAAGGCGAAACTATACTCCAGGAAGCGCTGAAACTCCTGAGTAAAATTGTTTTTCTCTAGCGTGTCAGTGATGAGAGTTGTCAAGCTTTCATTTTTAGAGCCAACATTGATTTCACATTTTTCATTAAAAATTAATGTGGCAAGTTCCGACGTCACAACTTTGGGCATATTCAAAGTTAAACGCTTCTTCTTTTTACGGCCATCCAAGATAGATTTCTCGTAGTAGTCGTGTATTTTATCGTGATAGCCTTGATACAGTTCTTTCCAAACTTGAATGCTATCATAATGCTTATCAGAGAGTTCAATTTCACGATGCAAACTCAAATCTTTTAAGCCTTTTATCAATCCCATTTTTTGCATCACCCCTTTTATTTTAGTCCAGAGGTTTCTAAACATGACTACCTCCTATTTTATTTTGTATCGTCCCACAAAGACATTGACTGAGTACCTAAACTCATCCATTGCGTGGTTGTTTGCGTCAATCGGTTTACCTTTATCATCACGGCTATAAAGCCCTAACTCTTTCAAAAAATGATAATGATCATATTCCTCTTCTTTATGATTTACCAGGTAAAAATCACCATCTGAAATCAAAGTCTGACCACGCTCTATCCCAACTTCGATGCCTTTTGCTTTACTGGAAACATCATGGGCGTTGTTTGGTGCTCCAGTTGTCAGAACACCAATAGCATGTAATTCCTCCCTCAACGCCTTACACGCAGGGTCAATAAAGACATCCGAGTACCGAAGTTGGTATTTTTTAACACACCAATCCATAAAAGCCTTGAGCTCTCTTGCGTATGTTGACATAGCTTTGACTTGACCTGTATCAGCACCACTGTGGTAGTAATGAGCAACACGGTTGAGGTGGAATTTAACCTTACCATCCTCTCGAACCCTAGTAACGATATTACAAGCCATTGACGTTGCATCAGATTGACCACCGTCGCCTGTGAAATACATTTCGATTGGTTCACCTATGAGCGTCTCCTTGATATTTTTATCCATGTCAAATAACCCATAAATAACACCTTGTGGCATTACACGTTGACCAAGAACGTCACGCTTATAAAGATATGGATTCTTTTTCAGTCCATTAATGATAGATTGCTTGCGCTTCTCACTAAGAATCGGATTGTCATCCATGGTCCAATGTGTCCAACGTGTGTTTTGCACGTCAAAAACATCTTTAATGACTGGATGTTGCGGAGCTGGAGGGTTAAGGTCTGCTAAATGATAACGGAGCTTAGCTGCCCAGGTACGCCGAAAAGCTTCTTGGATGAAATCCATGTGTAATAGATTAATCTCACAAAAGACGACTGAACCCAGAGACATACCGGTAATGGCACCAACTGAGTTAACCTTTCCACCACCTTTGTAATACACACGCTTATCACCTTTAGGAGTATGAATAAGCAGATGATCACCACGTTCGTCATGTTTTATTTGACAATTGCCGTCAAAAATGTGCATTAGACCTGTCCCGTCACCGTCAATAAATAGACGGTAAGCTTGTTCTTGGTTGTACGCAGCAATAAGATGATTTTCGTCCTCACATTCTATCAAATACCTTGCATATCGAAAGTGACCAGCAGTTGTTTTTCCGCTACGAGGTGTCCCTTCATTGACTTCTAACTCAAAATTAAAAGGACGCCTGATAATGTCCTTTTGTTTCTTCGAAAAAGTAATCTTCAAGGCTAATCATCCCCTTTCAAAGCATCCAATAGAGCTTCCATAAGTGTTGTATCTGATTGAGAACCTTTTTCTGATTCCAGTTTTACCTTCAACAATTCTATACGTGTACGTTGCTCATCAGTTACCAAGTCTGACCTCGTCATTTCATCGTAAGTCTTAATCATGTTTTTAAGCTCTGCCTGTGTCCTTGCTATTGCAGCTAAAGCTTTTCCCTGCTTATCCCATGCCGTGTGATGTTCATAACCTAAGCCGCCTTTACCCTCGCTTGTGACAAAGGTATTGCTATCCTTAACATCTTCTACAAATAAAATACGCTGAGCGTGCAGTAGATTAGCATAGGTCAGCGTGATATTTTCCCAGAGTATGTCTATAGGCTGTTTTTCTGACAGTTCTTGAGCTATCTCATAAACCTCTTGCGGTAGATACTTAGCAAACAGTCCATGTTTGAGGGCGTTAGTATTGCCTACGGTTGCACCTTTACTATTCTTATTCCCCTTTGGAGCTCCCCGTGTTCGTTTGGTAGTACTACTTTTATTTTTTGTAGTACTACATTCGTTCCATTTGTCTCTTAACTTCCAAACTGAGATAGTTTTTTCAGGCACGCCCAACATCTCACCAAGCTTGCGGTTAGTGATGTTTCCGTTATTTTGCTTGTAAATTTCAAAAGCTTTATCTCGGTTTGGGTCTCGTGCTCTGCCCAACCTTGCACCTCCTATTTGTTCGTTTTGAAAATCAAAAAAGGCAAGACACTTTGTAGGCGCCTTACCCTTATTTCTTGATACTACCATTCTAGCAGATTTTCAGAACCGTGCGTTTCAACTTAGTTCACTTTAGTTCACTTTTGTCAATTACAGCACCTAATTCACGAATTGCATCTTTCTTTTTCTTGTAAAAAGTCGTTTTGCTACATTGCAAGAAGTCAATTATATCGTAAACGCTAGCCTTTTGAATATATACCATTCTAAGAATTGTTCTACTCGTCGGCTTTGGCATCTTATCAATAAGTTTACTCAGCTCTATTCTACGTCTAATAACTTCTTCAGTAGCTTCTTTCATATATTCTTTTAACGCATCCTGCATGCTAAAGATATCAATATACCTTTCATCTAGTTGAACACGCTGACCTCCTTGGACTTTGTTCACGTTCATTTTAGGGCTAGAAAGTAAACTAGCTTCATGATTAGCAAGTTCATCAATTCGATTCTGTATTTCTTCATCTAAATTTTGTAGTTCATCAAGCAATTCCTTAGCCTTGTTCACTCTCTGTCTCCTTTGTGATATAATAGTTTTGTGTTAATTATTGCTGAGGCAGAGAGTGCCTTGGCTTTTTTTGTTGTCCCGAGGCAACAGCGGGACGGTGTATTATTTTTAGGATTCCTTTCTTTTTTGTTTTTTTTTGCGCTACCTTGGATAATCACGACCAGCCTATCAATCGCTTTAGATTTGTTAATATTAAAGGTTTAAGAGTGTTTCCTCGTTTCTAATTTTAAAATATTATTTAGGCTGTAATGACTCGATAGACTTATTCAATCTATCAAGCCTGTAGCCCTACCCTAAAGCTACGTGATACTACTTAACGTGAACTTTCTTTTTAAATTTTTAGGGTAGTGATACCTGCCAGACTTTTGACAGTCTGGTAGGTTGGTTTATTTGCGCTCTATTTTATAAAAAGCATTATGCTTGCCATAATCGATAGTCCAAATATTGCCTACGCTCCAAATGCGATAATACGGACTGGCATGTGTATCTCTTGATTTTATGTGTTCCGAAACTGCTTTTTGGGCTTCTTCAAAAGATTTATAACGACCTACAACTTTTTTTGTTTTCCCGTTGATTTTCCAGCTCACTTTAAATTTTGTCATTCTTAACCTCTAAAATCTGGGTGCTTTAGTAGTTCTGGATTCTCGTAGATGCGATTTTCGCATAAACTCTACTTCATCAAAAGTAAACTCCATTTCGTGTGGGATTTCATTTTCTTCAAAAGCAACCTTACAGCGTACATATTTATCTTCATAGTCAATAAAAACTACATCCGCAACCTTTTTATATTTCTTTATAAAAACCCTAATCTTTGGAACCATTGCTTACCTCCTTTGGTAACTCTGGCAATGACATCCAGTAAAGACCTAGAGCATCGCTATTCATGAGATTGGCTCCATCTGTATCGCTATACCATTCATCTAACCAAATAGTGACGCCATCGCTTACCAATACCATTTCTTCGCTATCTGGTACTGGTTCAGACCAAATTTCATCTGTACCAAAATATTGTTTTTCTTCTTCGTCTGTTTTCCGCAGTGCAAATTTATTCCATTTCATCACTCTTCCTCCACAGGCTTAGCCCACTTCCACGCCCAGTCAAAATCTTGCTTGATTTCTGATTCTGTTAACATTGATTGTACTTCACTACTCCAATCAGGACTATCAGAATGAGTGATTCTTACCCCTTCTTCTTCCCTTTGTAGGAATGTAAATTTCCAAAAACGATTGTTAGGGTCAGGTATCTCAACCGTATACAGCTTCTCTTGCTCGACCTCGTAGCCGTCAAGCCAAGCTCTAGCAAAGGTATTTTGATTGCTGTCTACCCACAAAGACACATCGTTTTTTCTTTGGCCGAGCAAGAAATATGCAGTATATAATGTATCAATATCGCTTTTATTATCCTTAATCCACTCCGCCACAATTTTTGGAATTACGACCTTTTGCGGTTTTGGCAAAACATTTTTTGGATATACAGCAGTCAATTCTGGATTTTCTCCAAAAAAGTTAATTAGCAATCTTCCATCATGTTTGACACCTTCACACTTACCTTCAACAATAACATATTGTCCTGTTTTGAAATTTTTGTTATTCATTTTCCCCTCCTGGCACTCGATTACTCTCCATCCCTCTCTGCTTCAAATAGTCTGGTATCTCGTCGCCAACCTCGATAGCCTCGTACTGCTCTTGTGTAACCAAAAACTTTCCATAAGCACCAGCTTCGACCGTGTACCTTCCCTCAATGATTTCCTTATCTGTGATTGTTCCGACCATCACAGCGCCTGCGTTGTCAGTTTGGTAGATGATTTGCTTCGGCTCCTCTGCTTTTTTAGCAAGTTCCATCCCATAATACCTTGACCATAAGATTATCCCAAACAATGCCAACGTTGCTAACAATGGCATTTTTTTACTGCAATGATTATAAAGTTCAACCCCCAGGTAAAGGACTAACAACATTGCTAATACTGACACAATCAAAATATAGTCATAACTACTCATTATTAGTCACCGTGAATGGTACTGCACTCTCCGGCATGTACTCAATTTCATATTTGTACTTATCAACTTTGGTTTTACCAAGGTCTTCGACAATGAACATATTTTCATCAGCAATCTCTACAATGTGCTTCCGATAACTGTCTTCGCCAACCTGCATGATAATATCAATTGTGTCCTCATCATAATCAACAGATAACAGACCTTCTGCAGTAAACTCAATCTTATCTGTCCGAATGTTGATAATTGTCACTTTACGACGCACATTAAAACTATCAGCTTCTTTACTAACGTTATAGGATACGCGATCTTTTTCTCTACATGCAGCTAAAGTCACAACACTTGCTAATACCATTAATCCTGCAATAAGTTTTTTCTTCATTTTATTTCCTCCATTTTTACACTGTACAGCCTCTTACCTCTATACTTACGTTCCAGGTCGGCCATACATTTAGTAGCATCACCTTCTTTTTCAAAATAATGTGTTTCATCAATTTCCATGTGATCAAATATCACACTTACTGTCCAAGTCATAACTACTCCTTACTTGCTTCATTTTTAATATCTTTGATAATATACCCTGCAGTCTTATGACTGATTTTAGGGTAATATTTTTGAAAAATTCCTTCTAATTTTTCAATAGAAATTTTAACTTTTTCCACTTGTATATCCTCTCTTTTTTATTCACAATTTTGCATATTTTATAAAACGTAACAACGTAACATCACTTATCCAACTTTACTATTTATAAAAAATAAGAATCGCATAATATCAACGTTTACAGCACTTGCTATTTTTACTTATTAAAGTTTTTATATAAATGATGTTACATAGAGATTAGACACCTTACAAACCCAATCATATCAAGGGGTTAGGGGTGTAACATCACTTTTTTTAGAAAACGACTAAAAACACGACCTAAACCATTGATACTACTGACTTTTTGGGGTGTAACATCATTGATGTTACACCTTTCTAAAATTTAGCCTTTTTTTACATAAATCCGGCTAATGTGTAACATCATTTTTTGAGGATGTAACATCACTCTTTTTGCATATTTTTTCTAAAATATCCCCGAGTTGGCTTCCCATTAATACGCTTCAATTTGTATTCCCAGTCGGTGTTGTTATCCATAATCAATTTAATTTTACGAGCCAATTTGTCACCTTTAGCCACATCAATATCAAACACATTTTTCAAAATCTGTTTAGCAGATACACTTGATTGAAGTTTGACACCATCGTAGATAAAACCACTCTCATTTCTGTAATTACTGTTATTAAAGTAAGCCCAGGTGTATTGATGTTGCTGCACGACCGAAAATTCTTCCCATTCTTCAGGGACAAGCATTTCAAGATAGTCATAAACTTGCGATTCTGCTTCGTCTTTATAAGTGAATCGCTCTTTGTAAATTGCTAACTCATCTTCGAAATCATCATCAAAAGTAAGCGTAAAACCTTTTTTGTAAATCGAAACTGCTTCTCCCCAAAGTTGGAGCACATCATTATCCGTCATGTCAAACGGTTTGACAAACTGCTGGTCTGCATCCACCAGCACGGGCAAAAAGCGCCGCTCGCCGGTTTTATCTCCTAGATACTCAATCTTATTGCTAGTTCTTGCGATGACAAAGTTTTTTGGAAATTTCTCCGCACGTCGGCCATAGGATCTACGGAAAGTTAGGTCCGTCTTAGTCACAAAGGCTTTAAGCTCGTCAAAGGTCGTTTTTCTTGATGCTACCATTTCGTCATCATTGACAATCAAAGATTTCAACATAATCTCATAATTGTCTTTATCCATGAAATCCTTAGCAGAATCCGTGTACCAGTCCACCGCAATCTTTTGAAGGAAGGTCGTCTTACCTGCACCTTGCCCACCAACTAGGTCCAACGTATAGTCAAATTTAACCCATGGATTAAAAACCTTTGAAACTGCACCAACAAAGAACATCACGGCAATTTTTTGAACAAAGATACTATCCTCAGCACCCAACCACGTTTGAAAAACTTGCGAAAGTCTCTCTTTATGATCCCATGATTCATAAGCATTCTCCATATACTCCTTGACAGGGTTATAGGTGTGTTCTGCAAAAAACGCTTCTATGCCATCTCGTAGTGCACCTGCTTTGAAGACTGTCTTAAAATGATTTTCCAGATAGACACTCAAGTAGGATTCAAAAGCGGATGGCAACTGCCCACGTCGTAACTGAATAGCATCCAGTTTGACATCATCGACAATCTCATGCTCTCCAGTAAACTCATTATGTCTAAGGAAGTCGTTTAACTTGCTATCACTCTTCATGGCCAATAGCACATTTCTAGGACTATCTGCCACAATAGATTCAATCTCAATCTGTTCGCCTTCTTCGTTTAGAACTTTTTTCTTCCGACGTGAAAACTGCTTGATTGAAATATTAACAATGTCACCTATTATGGCCACCCCCCCTCATGTGTTTTTTAATCATAGAATCAACTGTACGCCTTAGTTCTTTTTTGCTCAGTGGTTCTATCGAATTGTTATTAGCTGTCTCTGCAAGAGTTAAGACACAATTTGGATTTACTGAACGACTCAGTAGTCCTCCGACAAATTTAGCAAGTGTGTCATTTCGACTCCCTTCGTCTCCAAACCCTAAGACAATCATTTCGAATAACTCTGTTGTCCGATTACGTTTTCCTGAACCTTTACTAATTTGGTAGTAGATATTGTCTAAATCACTTCCTGGGTTCTTCTTGTTATACTCTTTCTTAATGGCCATAACTAACTTCCTGCTAGCTGTGACCATGGTGCCACCTTCTTTGGACTTTTCCTTGTCCCAGCTATAAACACCTTTGGGAGTTTTTGACGGTGCTACCAGCACATAGTTGTTCGGATGCGCTTTGATATCCACACCAGGTAGAAAACCAATCATTTGCGACATAGAAACATCAGGATGTTTGAAGTAAAAGATATGCTTACCTCCGCTGGCAGTTTTTGCTTGTAGCGTAGGAGTAATCAAATTTAGATGTTCCCAGTTGGCCAAACTATCAAATCCGTTGTGTTTGCCATGTAAATCAATATCAATCACAAAAAACTTGTCAGTTCTCACAGCTATGTTACTATCCGGATATTGATTCCAGTAATCTTCAATCTCTTGGGCTGTCATAGCTGGCTTATCTGCAAATTTTATGGCTGATTGCTTTCCGTTAGGCACTATGGGAATTACGGAAAATCCAGCTTTTTGATATTTTAGAGCGTATTCTTTCATCCCCATTTAGCACCTCCTTAGAATGGTAAATCATCATCCTTAATATCAGCAGGACTGCTATTTCCAAACGCACCTTCTTGGTTGCCTTGCTGATTACGACTTTCCAAGAGTTGGAAACTTTCTGCGACAACCTCTGTCACATAGACACGTTGCCCTTGTTGATTCTCATAGTTTCGTGTTTGAATGCGACCAGTAATGCCAATCAAAGCACCTTTTTTAGCCCAGTTCGCTAAGTTCTCTGCTGACTGCCGCCAAATCACACAGTTGATGAAGTCTGCTTCACGCTCCCCGGCATCATTTTTAAAAGTGCGGTTCACAGCAAGAGTAAACGTAGCAACAGCTACATTTGAGGGTGTGTAACGAAGTTCTGCATCACGGGTCATACGCCCCACAAGTACGACATTGTTAATCATTATCTTCTCCTTTCTCAACTGTGATATTAAAATTCATTCCATTTAGTTGAATTGGGATAATCACTCCATCTTTAGAATCGTCGGTTAATAAATCAAATAATTCCTCCATGATTTGCTTACCAATTTGTAGCTGAGTTCCGACCAGGGCTGCTCGATTATTAATTTCAATTTCTTCTGATTTCATTATCTACTCAATTCCTTTCGCTTTTTTAGCATCTGCAATAATCTGTTGCGCTTCCTTCAAACGATCGGCAGGGATGTTCTCAGGTTTATCAACACCCATCTTACCGATGAACCAATTACCGATTGCAGCAGCTGGGCTTCCTGTAGCTTCTGCCATATTTTTAAGCTCCGTTCGGATAGCTTTGGCTTGTGCTCCTGTAATAGTTTTAGATCCATTGCTTTTAGCTGGAGCTTTCGCTGTAGACTCTTGCTGACTCGCCTGTTTTTGACTAGTCTTTTGAGCTTTACTAGTAGCTTGATTATTCTGATTGTGATAGGCATCTGTATCAGCATCTTTGTTATCGTCAATCATAAACAATCCGTTCAATGCATACTTACGCGCATAGCTGGATGCAGCTCCTGTGATCTGACTACCGTCCATCCCTTTCTTATTCTCATCTTCACGCGCATAAGCTTTAGTACCAATACTTTCCCCTAATGCGTAAAGTGTTGCCGTAGCTTCAACATAGTAGCGTTCGCCGATTTGAACGACCTCATCTTGTAGGATAAGTGTTGCATCATGCTCTTGTAAAATTGGTTTTAACGCCTCCAAAATATCTTCTGCACTACGATAAGCATAATTCCCGAAGGAATTATATTGCCCTTTTGGAGCAACTAATTTGCCTTGAATACTTTGTAGTGTCACAAAGATAGGAGACTGTGTTCTATTTACCATAGCCCTCCCCTTACTTCAATAAAGCTTCCAAAAAATCTTCGAAACTAGGACCTTTATGTTCTTGATTTATAATTTCCGGTACATCAGCACCACTTGGATAAGTCAACGTGTATTCTGCTTGAACTCGCACAATCTCTGATTCAGATAATTTTGCTAGCAATTTAACGTCCACTTTTTTTTGAGATAGGCAGAATAAGGAATAACCTTAGCAAATCTGATATCATTGACAAAAGTATAATTAAGTTTTAAATACCCGTCTCCTGTTTCAATTTTTTGAAGGAAATTCCCAGTTTTACGATTTCTCAATACGATAAAGTCTTCAGTAAGTTTCATGTTATTTGCTCCTTAAAAATAAAATTCAATGACACGCACGTCGTGTTGTTGACGGCTGCCAGTTACTCGCCATAATAATTGGCGATAATCATCATAATCTCCGTCAGATGGACTGACTGGATCCAATACTACAATTGTTTTAAAACGGTGTTGTAAGCCATCCACACCCACTCCCAAAACTTGGCTAGTAGCAACCACATTGGTCTGCTCCAGAGAGTCTTTCTTATCTCCAGTCCAGATTCCAATTTCCGGATGCCGTTGCTTAATAACTTCTACGATTTGCTTTGATTTGCTGACTATCAACATTTCTGTATGACTAGCTAGCAATAAGTCAAGCTGGAGTAGCATAGGTGTATCCGCATTGATCGCTTTTAATTTTGGAAAGTCAATCTCAAATCCTGTTTGAATCAGATACCGCTCAAAAGTCTTACGACCAAATGTTTGTTTTGCCATAGCAAACTTGCCATCTTTCCCGACTATATTTAGATTTCTAAACTGTTCCAGTTCTTTCTGATTGGCAGGCAGGCACCAGACTGGCTCAAAGATGACCTCGAAGCCGTTGTTTTCCTCTGCCTCTTCGATAGCCTCAACATCTTCCCAGCGGAAGAAATTTGGTAGATTGGCCACGTAGCTTTCATAATCTCGGAAGTCATCCCATTCTTGTTTAGAATAGCTGAATTTTGAGTATTTCATTTTCCCATGTGCCAGTTGCCAATTTTCTTTTTGGTTTGGCTCAGCCATCCCAAAAATTGTCTTTTCCAACGGATAGAAATTCTGACCTTTCTTCCTTATAGGCGTTGCAGATAAACCAACTGTATAGTCACGTTTGACCTTATTATATGCTTTCACGTTGGCGTCGCTCGACATGTTCTGCCATTCATCGATGACAAATACATCACACTCAATAGATTCACCATTTGCTAATCTGTTCTGCAATCTGCGGTCGGTCATGATTTCTAATTCAAAATCATTTACATAGCCTAGTTTTTGATGAGTGTCGTTCCAACCATTTAGGATAGCTAATCGATTATTGATAACCAATACTTTCTTTGCTCCCTTATGCTTTGCAATTTCAAATGCACAGATGGTTTTCCCACGTCCCCCATACGCTTCCAAGAAGAGACCTGGGCAGTCACGTTCACTACGTTTGACAGCCTCAGCTTGCCATTTGCGTAATTCGATTGCCAATGTCCACAATCACCTCCTCGACATCATTCCGTTGAGCCCAGAATAGTCCTAACCTTGCCGCTGCTCTTACATCGTTATGGTGGCTCTTTTCAAAGGACCACAACCCAAGAGCTTTTAGTAAGTCGTTTGGTATATCCGTCTGATATCCTGCATTGCGCTGTAGCACTAAATCTGGATAGCACAATTCGATTGCTCCAATAGTTTCCACAACTGAATTATCCCTGGAATAATCATTGTCCCTAACTTCGAATTTCTCGACCACCACAGTGTCGAAATCAAGAGTACGTCCCACTTCTTTAAACCATTTTTTGAAATTCTCAGCACCAAATGGAACCACCCAATAATCAACCAGCTTGGCATTGTCCAGCAAGACAATCCCTGTTGTACTAGTTTCAATGCGATTACTGCTGGGATCAATTGCTAGGATTCTCATTTAATCACCAACTTTTCTGTACGAATAAGCTCAGCGCCTTTGATTTTCTTACCGGACTTAAGCAGTTCTTTTAATGTTGTTTTGTCCGGAGCGACTGTAACCTTTTTACTGAAGTATTTTTTAGGCAATAACTCTTCATCGACTTTTACTGACTCAGGATTTTGCCTAATTTGTACCGTAAAGATTCCTGACTTAATTTCAGTTTGATTGGTCAATTTCATAGCATCAAAGACATTGCCTTGTAACCAAGCCGCTTTTTTCTTAGCAGCTTCTTTTTTAACCTTGAATTTCTTTTCAGCCTCTTCAAACATCTTAGCTTCAGCAAGTGCTGTTTCAATAACCTGGGCATAGCCTTCAACCTTTTCTGACAATCTGTCTGCCCAGTCGATACTGTCCAACGTGTCTTTTAAAGTGTCATCATCTAGGTTCAAATCGTATAGATCCCGGTATTCTCCAACAAGTTCGTATAATTTAGCCATTATTTCGTTACCTCTTTCATGAGTTTATTAGCTTCTTTGATAAGCAATCGCATGGTATTGCTATCTGTTTCTTTTTCTGCTGCTCTTGTCAGCATATCCACCCATTCCCGTCTAGTATCATTCTTCCAATCTACTAGGTCAGCTAGGGCTTCTGTTGCTCCAAAATAAGCTGAGTAGTCCAATGATTTATCTTCGAGGCGGACACATCTGCCTGCCTTGATGTCTTTAGCTACATTAGTCCTAACGTTGCCGTTTGTTGTTTTGATAGCTTCTGCCACCTCATCGTAGCTGGCAGTGGGATTTTCCTTATTGGATATCTTTAAAATAATCATGTTGCTCATTAGTCAAAAATGTTCGTTTAGCCATTTAAAAATCCTAAATTGACAGCATGAGCTTCTTTATGTCCAGTGTCATATGTGGCAGCCAATTTTTGAGCATCAAGTACAAGTCTACCGTTAGCAACAATCTTATCTGCAACCGTAGAAATAGCTTTCGAACGCTCAATTTCTTGTTCTAGTTCCTCTGCAGTTAGTTCTTCATCACCAAGCCGTTCCAATGCCATGAAGAGATGGTCATTAAGGTCTGATAATTTATTCTTTGTCATTATTCAATACCTTTCTAATTTCCATCTGATCAACTTCATCTAGCTCTGCAATACACTTTTCCAGTGTTGCAGGCAAGATAAAGCCTTTTTCGATAACCACATCCAGTAAGTTCGCTTTAGCAACAATACTAAAGTAATGCTCCTGCATTTCCTTGCTCATTTGATACCTCCATTTTGCAATACCAAATTGATAGAATCTACAATAGTTTGTAGTCTGTGATTTTCGCTTTGTAATTTATTGACTTGATCACGTAATTTGATATATTCCCCTACTGGAACCTCTACAACGTATTCGTTCATCGTACAACTCCTGTTTTGATTTTGATAAGGTTTAATAACCCGTGTAAATTTTTCCATTCCTCGTGACTTAGAATTGTGTATGAGCTGTCGATATGACTGCTGATAGTTTCAAATGCTTTTTGTACTTTTTTCTTTTTATTAAACATTGTTTTACCCTTTCTTAAACTACAAGATGATTTTCTATAAATTCATCCAGTTCCGATTTCTTTATTCGTTTAGTACCATCAATCTGATAAAGATTGAGTCCTTCTTTTATCCATCTTCGAATAGTATTCTCACTCACACAAGCATGGTAGGCTGCCTTGCTAATAGATAACCATCCTCTACCATCAGATTCTCGTTCCAAGAACTCAGTAAATGATTCTTTGAACTGATCCTTAACCACCATTCTGATTCCTGTTTCAAATTCTTCACTTAGGATGTTCATTTTGATCTCCAAACTGTGATATAATGTATGTAGTTTATTTTGTTAAGCGCATGTTCCCGCATGTGCTTTTTTTGTATTTCAATTCACCTCAAACTCTTCCCAAGGTTCGCGGATACCAAGCAATTTTGATACACGAATTTTTAAGTCCACACTGCCTTTTCCTGTTTTTAATAGGTCAGTGATAGTTCCTTGGCTTCTAAGCCCCACTGCTTGAGTTAAGTCAGCTTTTGTCCAGTTTTTCTCGACAAGTCTCTGCTCAACAAGAGCGACCCACTTTTGATGTTGTTGGCTCATATAATCTCCTTTCTGAATTCGTCTAGGCTGACATCCAAAGCGTCAGCAATTTTGACAACAGTGTCAAAATATAATCTTTTTGTTCGTCCTGCTTTAAGCGCAATCAAAACATTCTGTCCGATACCAGCCTTCTTACTGACTGCGTACATAGTTGTATCTTTCTCAGTAATTAATTGCTCAATTTTATTCCACATTTTATCTGCCCCTTTCCATAAAACACAATATATTGTGTTTTAAAAAGTTATCCACAACTATATATTGACAAAACACTATATTCTAGTTACAATATAACTATGACAAATCAGTTCAAAATTTGAAGAATCCTACCGCTTCAAACCTCCTTATGAATTGAATAGTCAAATAAAAAATAGGAAGGAGATATGTATGGTTAAAAATTCAAAACAAACATCACGCAGTGTTGCAACTAAAGCAAGTAAAGCCCTTCGTGATGGTCGTTCATCATCAAGAACCAAATCTATTGCTGGTTCTGCTTTGTCACAAGCTAAACCAAAATCATCTAAGAAGTAGAATGATGTAGTTTGTGCTTAATATGTAACTCTTTCCGTTTTCGATAACTTCGACAAAATTGTCATCAGGAAAGAGTTTTTTTATTTCATCTGAAATATTTCTTACTTCACAATTGTAAAATGTAAGTCCTTCATCCATAGTCACTACTTTCGTGAAAATCATCTCCCCCTCCTCTCTTCAAAATAAAAACGCTCCTATCGAACTGATAGAAACGTGGTATAATATTGATTGGCACTAACGATACGCCTTGGAAAAGGAGGTATTGACCATGTGCGAACTCTTCAAAATAGCGCTTGTCGCAGCCATTGAATGGCTGGTACATCGTTGGTTAGACGATTACTTCGATAAGTAGCTCACACGGTTAGTGTCTCTAACCCAGAAAAAAAGCCCCTAGGTTGCTGGAACAACTTAGGGGCTTTCTGTTTGACACTAATGTGCAAACTCCTCAATTCCCCTAAATTATACGATAAATTTTCTTAAAAGTCAAAAGATAGTATCAAATTTTTCTGCAATAGACTTCAATGCGTCTAAAACTTCATAAGAAAGTATCATAACCACGTTTCTATTCAGTTGTCAAAGAACAAAGCGAATTTTTTTGCGAATTATTTTATCTTTTTGATTGACTTTTTTTAACTCATTAGTTAAAATCAAGATATAAGAAAATCACTAACAAAAACCATTGATAACACTAATCGTTCAAGTCGCCAAACTTATTTTTTTAGTTTTATCTTCGCTTTTTGTTTCGCTTATTATTTCGCTTTACATTTTATATTTTAATCCATTCGATAAAAATAGTCAAGTGTATTTTATCGAAAAAGTTAAAATATTTTTCGTAATGCTTAGAAAGGTTGATAAATCAATGTTTTCGACATTCGAAAAAATCAAAGAACTTTGCAAGAAGCAAGGTATTTCATTGAATACGTTAGAAGAAAAGCTTAACTATCCAAGAAATACGCTTTATAGATATAAAACTCAAACCCCTAGTTCCGAACGTGTTGCAGAAATCGCCGACTACTTCAACGTCTCGACAGATTACCTGCTAGGACGGACGGACAATCCAAACATCGCTAGAGACACCTACGTCACCCCATCTGGAAAAGAGATGGATTTAGCCCAACTTGCCGATGGTGTCATGCTCTTTGACGGCAAACCATTGACAGAAGAAGAAAAGATTACTATCCAAGGTATCATCAAAGGCTACCTTGATAGCCGAAAAGGTTAATTTATATAAAAGGACTGATATATTTGACAGATAAAGAATTACTTGAAACTTTTCAAGTTGAACTTTGTATCTTTCATGGTGATTTAATTGAACGAGACGGCTTCTATGAGCCTGAGTTTAGAGTTGTCTATATCAATAGCTTACTAGACGAAAAAGAGCGCCACAGAGTCCTATTACACGAATTAGGACACATGACGCACAATCCGGTAAATTACCAAAGATTACTCGTTAAATACGAAAACGAAGCAGACCGCTTCATGGTTAGAACACTTCTTGAAGAAGAGTTAGCCCAATACGACATCGTTGATTTCAATTGGTTACAATTCGCTCAGCGCCACAAAATCTCGACTACCTGGGGCGAATCAATGATACAAGAAGAATTTAGGAAAATAGTAGGAATTTAATACATGGGATTATTTAATTTTTTATTTGGAGAAAAGAAAAAGACAACCCCTTCGGTCACGTTTAAATCTTCAGTTAATAGTGACTATGATTATTACACCGAGCGCTATTATAAATTATTAGAACAACGCCCCAATATATTTGAAATTTGGGGAAGGGATTATAATTTCCCAAAATATAATGACAGTTATAAAACAGCGGAAAAGTATAAATTAAGAGAACTTCTACTTCTAGTTTGGTGGGGAAAAACCAAAAATGGCCGCAAGTCGTCTATAACTATACCTAAATACTTCTTTTTAAATTATAATCTGAACGCCGAAAAATTAACTCGCCAATTTAAAGAAGAAGGGTGGTTAGTAGATAAAGACGATAAAACTGTACTGACTGTACAAGGTGAAAAAATTTACAAAAAATATATTGGCTTATGGGAGATCCACTCTTATAAAAGAATTCCACTTTGCTTAGATATTGATTTTCCAAATTGGGATAAAGAAAAATTTGATATTTTAGTTTATAAAAATGATATAAAGTATCATAAAGAAAATATAAAATATTGTGATAAAATGATTAAATATCTTAATTCTCTGAATGCTCCCTCAAGCGCTAAAAGTATTTATGATGATATAAATTACTATTTGAATGATAAAAATAGTAGCGTAGCATCAGTGAATGATTTACAAGAAAAACTTGATATTATTTTAGAAAGAAAACAAGACTTTATTTCAAATTAATCCGAAACCATTGCCGACAAAGCGATGATACAAGAAGATTTTAGAAAAAAGTGAGGATGTAAGAAATGGATTTTAATAAACTCAAAGATTTCGCCAAAACTGCCGTTAATAAGACAGTTGATGGTGTAAATAAAGCTAATGACTTACGTAAAAAAGCAAGTCAGGAAGTGAAACTAACACTACCAGCTTCCAATAGTCTCACTAGTGCTACTACAATTCGTAAAACTATTGATGGACAATATTATCTTGGGTTTTACAGCGAAGAACCTACTGAGCTTTTTGAATATGCTGGGTTTGAATACGCCGGTTCCACAATCACTGAAAAGACAACAACAAAAGGAACAACTACCCAAAAAGGGCGTGCAGGAAGTGTGCTTGGTGGTGCAGCTTTAGGTACCTTGATTGCACCTGGAGTAGGAACCCTAGTTGGTGGAATGGCTGGTGGTTCACGCAAGAAAAAAGCGAAAATTGACACTAGTTCAATTACAACTACTCACGAAAAGCCCGGCAAGGCGACAATTATCTTGCGCGATGTAAATACTGGAGTACTAAAAACCATTACAACAAAATTAACCCAAGCTGAAGCTAATAACGTACAAAATTTCTTTAGCTAAACAAAAAAATCCCCACACTCTGCCCCCAAGCTGTTTAGACGTAAATTGACGTAAAGGAGAAATTATGGTTAGTATACCTATGAAACCAAACCCATTTCGAGAAAAAATGACCTCAATAAAAATTGTAAATCAAACAACCTCACAACTTTTAAGCACTGTTAGTAATTTTGACTTCTATCCTGGTTCAGTTTCTCTAATAGCTTTCGTAGACTTCTTTAATCTGAAACCAGAAACAAATTATATTATGTCCGTCACCGTTCATTTTCCTGATAGCACACATTATCCAGTACATGCTACTAGAGTAAATATACCTAGAGAAGAGTTTATTTCAATGAGTGATGGATACGGTAAAGCAACTGGAAATTTTGATTTTAATTTTACAATTCAATATCCAAGTGATTTCTTTTTTTACTTTGCATTACTAGATGAAAATGGTGATGAGATTGATCAAGCTTACAGTTATCATTCTTTTGGAAAGTGGGGATGATTCATGCAAGAACCAAAAGATAATTTTAAGTCTGACCCAAAACCAAAAATAACTTCTCTCCATTCTAAAAATGCAAGAAAACCTGATAAAACAATTCATGATATAATAGAACTAGAAAATAATAAGGAGGAATCTATTATGTCACAGGATACCTATACCAAATCAGAGATTGATTTGAAATTTCAAAATCTTGAAACTAAAATTGAAGGTAAATTTGACCAGTTGAGTCAAAAGATTGATTTTAGTGTTCAGCATATCCTATCTGAAACTAAAAATATGCTACTAGAGCAACAAGTAAAAGAAAAAACTGAGCGTGAAAATGAACGTAAAACCACAAACCGCTGGCTGATTGGAATCGCTATTTCATTAGCTGGTCTGATTGTGTCTGTTATAGTCAATTTCTTTTTAAGAAAATAAAAAAAGCCCTACGCTCAAATTTTGGTCGAGGCGAGCGTAAGGCAAGTCGTATAAGAAATTTATTCAAAAAGCGATTGCTCTTGAATGCTTTTCTTATACCCATTTTATCAAGAAATGAGGTAAAAATCAATGATAGGAAAGTATCAAAAAGGAGATACTACTGCTTATTATTTCAAAGCCTACCACGGTATCGATCCGTTGACAGGCAAAAAGATTATCACCAAGCGACGTGGATTTAAAACAGAACGTGAAGCAAGACTTGCTGAAGCAAAGTGCCTAACTGAATACGAGAAGAAGAACTTTAGAGAAAAGAACACTTCTACCACTTATCGACAAGTATTCGAAATCTGGAAAGAAAATTATAGAAACACTGTTAAGGAATCAAGCTATGTTAGTCAAGTGGATATCGTTAACAGGCTGATATTACCACACTTTGCAGACAAGAAAATCAATAAGATAACTATCCAAATGTGCCAAAAAGTCGTCGGTATCTGGTTTGAAACTTATGTCAATTATTCCAATATCATCGGACTATCTAGCCAAATTTTTGACAGGGCTGTTGCTTTAGGTCTCATTGAAAGTAATCCAATGAAAAAAGTTATCCGACCAAAGAAAAGGCAAAAAATTCTTGAAACTGTTGTTGAAGATGAAGAAGAAAACTTTTACGACAGAGAAGAACTCATGGAATTTTTCAAAGCTGTAGAGAGTTTTAACGATTTTGAAATGCTCATGTACTTTAGATTATTAGCATTTGCAGGTCTCCGTAAGAATGAAAACGGGGCGTTTGATTGGAAAGATTTCCACTTAGACAAAGGCTATGTCAAACTAAGCCATACCTTAGCTAAAGGTGAAGGTGGAAAAATTATTTTACAAGAAGCAAAGACCCCTGAAAGTAAACGAACCATATCACTAGACCCTATTACTATAGAAATGTTACATGAATGGCACAAGTTTAGCACTAAAGGACTTCTGTTCAAAAAAGAAGACGGACAACCTAGAAGTCTTGTACATGCTAACAATCTATTGAATCGTGTTTATCGCAAGTTTCCAGACCTGAAAAGAATCACTCCGCAAGGTTTTAGACACACCCACTGCAGCTTACTATTCGAAGCTGGTGCAACCATCAAAGAAGTACAACAAAGATTAGGTCACAAAGACATCCAAACCACAATGAACGTCTACGCCCATGTCACTAAGTATTCCAAAGATAAGACGGCTGACAAGTTTGCTTCCTATATTGGTTTTTAAAATATGGGTACCACGGTGGGTACCAAAACAAAAAAAGAGGCCTTCCGAAAACTCGGAAAGCCTTTTGTTAAGCTATTTCTAGCCTTATTTCGCAATTGGGTAAACAGAAACTTGTTTTTTATCGCGACCTTTACGTTCGAAGCGTACAACACCTTCAACTTTTGCAAAAAGTGTGTCATCTCCACCACGTCCTACGTTCACACCTGGGTAGATGTGAGTTCCGCGTTGACGGTAAAGGATTGAACCACCAGTTACAGTTTGTCCATCAGCTGCTTTAGCACCAAGACGTTTTGCTTGTGAGTCACGACCATTTGATGTAGAACCTCCACCTTTTTTGTGGGCGAAAAGTTGCAAGTTTTCAAGATTTTTCAACATAATATTTGTCCTTTCCTATAAATCAGTTGCCAGATTACGCGTTGATAGCGCTGATAACAACTTTTGTGTAAGGTTGACGGTGACCTTGTTTACGGTGGCTACCTTTTTTAGGTTTGTATTTGAAAGTAACAACTTTCTTTTGTTTACCTTGTTTTTCGATAGTACCAACAACTGTTGCACCTTCAACGACTGGAGTACCAACTTTAGTAGTTTCTCCGCCTACAAGAACAACTTCGTTAAAAGTTACTTCTGCGCCTGCTTCAGCGTCGATTTTTTCAACGTAGATAGCTTGACCTACTTCAACTTTAACTTGTTTACCACCAGTTTTGATGATTGCGTATGTGCTCATGATGCACCTCCTATAAATTTTTAATGTGAGGTTTCCCTCTGTGAAGACTCGCCTTGTACCGTGGGACAAACCACTTAAAACGGGACTCGCGCGGTTGCACAGGATGTGCATTTAGTCAACGTTACTATTCTAACACTCTTAGTTATCTTTTTCAAGAAATTTGTTGCGATTTATAACATTTATTTATCATTTTTTCTATAAAAATTACAACAAATCTTCAATCAAATCTTCAACGTCATCATTTTCGGCTTGTGGTGTGATTTCTGTAATCATAATTCCTGCAACAGCTCTTTCAACCAGCCCTTCGACATCCATGCGGCGTTCATACTGTTCGGCATTTTTTATTTTAGGATTTGTTTTTGGACGGTCTGGGGCAAAAATAGTACAACAATCCTCAAACGGTTGGATGGAGATATTGAAGGTGTCAATTTTTTCGGCAATGTCAATGATTTCCAATTTGTCCATCGTAACAACTGGTCGAATAATTGGCGTGTTAGTCACCGCATTAATCGCCTGCATGCTCTCCAAGGTTTGACTGGCAACTTGTCCTAGGCTTTCACCATTAATAATCACCAAGCCATTTCTTTCCTCACGGATACGGTCTGTGATTCGCATCATAAAGCGACGCGTCAAGGTCATCAAGTAAGCTTCAGGGGCTTTTTCTTTAATTTCTTCTTGAATTTCAGTGAAAGGAACTTCGGTAAATTGGATATTTCCACCAAATTTCGTTAGCTTACGGGTTAAATCATGGGCTTTCTTGAGGGCACCTGGACTGGTGTAAGGTGGGCTTGCAAAGTGAACAGCTTCAATATCTACTCCTCGTTTGAGGGCAAGGTAGCCAGCCACAGGAGAGTCAATACCACCTGATAACATCAGCATTCCCTTACCAGAAGTACCAACTGGCAAACCACCAGCACCTTTTATTTCTTCGTGGGAAATGTAAGCTGCTTCGTCACGGATTTCAACCTTGAGTGTCACATCTGGCTTTTTCATTTGGGCTTGGATGGATGGCAGAGCACGAAAAACAGCGTCTCCCAACGCATGGTTAAGTTCACGACTATCCAACTCAAAGCTGTGATCCGCACGCTTCGCTGCTACCTTAAAAGTCAATCCTTCCTTATACAAACCAGTCATGATTTCCTGCACCGCTTTTTCCAAAACAGCGACGTCTTTAGAAAGGCGATAAACCGGATTAAAGGCTTGGATACCAAAAATTTGCTTGAGGCTTTCTGCAACCGGTGCATAGTCCTGACCATTGAGAAAAACGTGGCAACGATCGCGGTCAGCAGTGACGTGGACCTCTGGATAAATGGATAACACATCTTGAATATTGCGTTTTAATTTGTTGATAAAACGCATACGGTTTTTCCCTTTTGTTGATAGTTCACCGTAACGAACCATAATTTCTGAATACACTAAGGTCATTTCTTATCTCACTTTCTTTGTCTTGTCATAAATTTGTCTAAAAACGGTCAAAAATTGTTCCACTTGGCTCATATCATTATCATCATCAAGACTGATACGAACAGCTGTTTGTGCAGATTTGGTCGAAACTCCCATTGAAATCAGAGTCCCTGCTGGTTTACCAGCTTTTGATGAACAGGCTGACGTCGTTGAAATGTAGATTTCATGCTCTTCAAACGCATGAACCACAACCTCTCCTCGCACCCCTTTAATCCCAAAGGTCAAAATGTTAGGAGCAAACTGTTCATTTCCTGAAAAGACCGTGATATCTTCATAGCGCAGCAATTCGTCGCGAATAACCTCTCGCATTTTTGCAATTTTAACAGTTGCTGTTTCTGCCTTATCTAAGGTTAAACGCAGAGCTTTTGCCATGGCGGCGATACCTGCCACGTTTTCAGTCGTTGAGCGCAGGTCTTTTTCTTGCCCTCCCCCTGTCAAAAGCGGTGCGATTTTCTTACCTGACTTTTTATATAGGAAACCAACACCACGGACAGCATGGAATTTATGACCTGAGAACGATGCCAAATCAACACGCTCTGTCAAGAAAACCTCTACTGGAACTTTACCGATAGCCTGTACGGCGTCCACATGAAAAGTGATTGTGGGCTTATCCGCTAACAGCTCTGAAATCTTTTGAATTGGCTGAACAGAACCAATTTCATTATTAACAGCCATAATAGATACTAAAATCGTATCTGGTCTCAAAAGCCCTGCCAATTGGTCAACATCTACAAAGCCATCCTTATCAACCGGAGCGTAGGAAATGTCAAATCCTTGTGTCTTTAACCATGTCGCTGATTCCTTAACCGCAGGATGTTCAATATCAGAAACGATAATATGCTTGCCATAGCGTGCTTTTTCAAAAGCCACACCCTTAATCGCCCAGTTATCACTCTCCGTCCCACCAGAGGTAAAGAAGATTTCTTCCTGTTTTTTCCCTAAAAGCTCTGCAATTTGTCGGCGAGAGGCTTCTAAAATTCGTGTTGATTTGTCGCCAAGACTATGTAGGCTTGACGGATTTCCGAAAATTTTAGTTGCCACTTCTTGATAAGTATAAAGTGCCTCAGGATAAGGCTGCGTTGTGGCTGCATTATCAAAATAAATCATCTATTTCTCTCCATAAAATCAATCCTCACTATTATACCACATGTCTTGCAATCTGTTAGTAATTAAGATAAGAAAACGATTGAACGGTTGATATAGTGTTTTAGCTTTAAAATAGTAAACTCGTTAAGATAAAATGTCTCAGTCACAATGAATTCCTCTTCAATATATGGTTGTTTTATAATATTTTATTACTGGTATTTTCTGCAATCATTACGAGCGACGAAGTCGCCACAACTAGCACTTTCCGCAGTGGTGATAGAGAGTGGGACAGAAGTCATGATTTCGAAGAAATTGACTTCGTCGTCCCACCTCCGCACAGTTGATTAGGATGGCCGCTAACGATTGCGTAGCAAGGGTTTAGGACCTCCAATCAACCACTGCGTCAATCTGTTATTACCATTAAAAATAGAAGGTTGAGATATTTATGTCCCAACCTCGTGGGGGTGAAACTGTCCACTGGACAATTTCACTGCTAAGAATACCACTATAGCGAAAGAAACATTTTTTCTCGCTACGCTCGTCACTATCTCAATGATATTAGAAGTTCTAAAATTCTAATTTTGATTTTGAATGAGTATAAGCATAATTGACAGTCATCCAAAATCAATGAAAGATTAGAATTTTCTAAAAATTCCACACAAATACTTGACACCGTTTTCTATTTGTGATATCTTACTTTCATGTTATATTATATAACATAAATCATTTTTGGAGGTGTCTTATGGCATTGATTGAATTTAAGAACGTCAATAAATATTATGGTGACTATCACGCCCTACGTGATATTAATTTATCCATTGAAAAAGGACAGGTTGTTGTACTTCTTGGTCCCTCTGGGTCTGGAAAATCAACACTTATTCGCACGATCAATGCTCTTGAAACGATTGATTCTGGAAACCTTCTTGTCAATGGGCACGAAGTTTCTCAGATTAAATCTAAAGAACTCCAAACACTTCGTAAAGAAGTTGGTATGGTTTTCCAACATTTCAACCTCTATCCGCACAAAGATGTGTTAGAAAATGTAACACTTGCACCAAAAAAGGTTTTAGGACTCTCTGACAAAGAAGCGACAGCTTTAGCCGAAAAATACCTAACCTATGTAAATATGTGGGACAGAAAAGACTATTACCCTGCCACCCTGTCCTGGTGGACAAAAGCAACGGGTCGCCATTGCTCGTGGTCTTGCCATGCAACCTGAACTTCTCCTTTTTGATGAACCGACATCTGCCCTCGACCCAGAAACTATTGGTGATGTTCTTACCGTCATGCAAAACTTGGCAACTGAGGGTATGAGCATGGTCGTCGTCACTCATGAAATGGGCTTTGCTCGTGAAGTTGCTGACCGTATTATCTTTATGGATCAAGGAACTGTTCTGGTTGACACTACTGACGTCAACGCTTTCTTTGAACACCCAACCGAACCACGCGCCCAGCAATTTCTCAGCAAAATTATCAATCACACTTCTGAAAAAGTCAGCAAGAAAGACTAGGTGATTCTATGAAAAAATGGCTTCTTTCTGCCCTGCTTTTACTTCTAACAACTATCGGTGTTACCCGCGTCTCAGCCGATACCAATAAGGTTGATGCGATCAAAAAAGCTGGCGTCCTTCGTGTCGGTGTGAAGCAAGATGTCCCAAATTTTGGCTACCTCAATGCTGAGACTAATCAATTTGAAGGCATGGAAATTGATATTGCCAAAAAATTAGCAAAATCCCTTGGAGTTAAGGTGGAGTACACTCCTGTAACCACCCAAACTCGTGAACCGCTTATGGATAACGGACAAGTTGATATTATCATTGCCACTTACACCATAACAGAGCAACGTCAGGCTAGCTTTAGCATCTCCGATCCTTACTACTATGACCAAATTGGTTTTCTCGTCCGCAAAAAAAGTAAAATTCAAACTATGGATGATTTAGATGGTTTGACCATCGGCGTTGCTCAAGGGGCAACAACTAAGGCGAATTTAAAAGCCTACGCAGAAGAAAATGGCTTATCCTTTAAGTTTGTTCAGCTAGGCTCTTATCCTGAATTAACCATGTCTCTTCAAGCCAAACGTATCGATGCCTTTTCCGTTGATAAATCTCTTTTATCAGGCTATGTCCATAAAGGTAATCGCATGCTAGATGATGGTTTTAACACACAAGCCTACGGCATTGCAACTAAAAAAACAAATACCGATCTCACTGACTTTATCAACCAAGAATTAACGAAATGGCGTCAGAATGGCAGTCTTCAAAAAATCTACGATAAATTTGAATTGACACCAGCTGAGCCAACCAACTAAGAAAGGAGCGCATATGATATTAACAACTGCACCTCTTAGCCCTTGGGCTTTGGAACGCTGGACTGGTTTGCTAGACCATCTTGACGAATTTGCCTTTGGTTTTTTATACACTTTAGGTACGGCAGCTGGCGCCTTGATTTTAGCACTTGCATTAGGAACAGGATTTGCTATGCTAAATCGCCACCGCCTCCCTCTCGTCCGTTTAATCGCTAGAATTTATGTCGAGGTCTTTCAAAATACTCCCCTTCTAGTTCACTTTGTTTTCCTATACTATGGACTAGCCATTGTGACCGAGGGTGCTATTCGCATTAACACCTTTTTCACAGCTGTTATCTGTGTTGGGCTTTACCACGGTTCGTACATTGCTGAGGTCATTCGCTCTGGTATTGAATCTGTACCAAGAGGTCAGACAGAAGCTGCCTTATCGCAGGGCTTTTCTCAAAAAGAGACAATGTGGTTGATTATTCTTCCCCAGGCGGTTCGCTCTATTTTACCACCTCTGACTAATCAAGTGGTTAACCTGATTAAAAATACGGCAACAGTTGCCATTATTTCAGGAGCAGATATCATGTTTACCGCCAAAAACTGGGCCTATGATACAACAAACTACGTCCCTGCCTTTGCTTCTGCTGCTCTTCTTTACTTCATCATGTGCTTCCCAGTTGCGGCTTGGGGACGTCGTATTGAAGCTCAAAACAAGAAAGCCTATCACCTCTAAAAGGAGAATGCTATGTCTGATATTTTCACATTAACCAACCTAAGCTTTTTATTAAGCGGTTTAGGACTGACCCTGTATATCTCTTTCTGCGCCATTATCTTATCAACGCTTTTTGGTAGCATTTTGGCGCTCATGCGTAATCATCAGAAAAAATGGCTGAGCATCCCAGCCAGCATCTACATTGAGTTTGTCAGAAATGTCCCAAATCTTTTGTGGATTTTCATTATTTTTCTGGTCTTTCAAGTCAAATCAACACCAGCAGGTATCATCGCATTTACAGTGTTTACCTCGGCTGCGCTAGCAGAAATTATTCGCGGAGGGCTAAACGCTATTCCTACTGGGCAGACAGAGGCAGGACTCGCTCAAGGATTTAACCATATCCAAATCTTTGTTTATATCATTTTCCCCCAAGCCTTTCGGAAAATGTTACCAGCTATTATTTCCCAATTTGTCACGGTTATTAAAGACTCCTCCTTCCTTTACACCGTAATCGCCCTGCAAGAATTTTTCGGAAAAAGTCAAATTCTCATGGGAAAATACTTTGAAACAGGACAAGTATTTACCCTTTATGCTATCGTTGCAGGAACCTACTTCCTCATCAATTTTGCCATTTCAAGCTACTCCCGCCACTTAGCCAAAAGCTGGGCAAGTAGTTTAGAGTAAACCAAAAGGCAGAACCCTTTGTTCTAGCCTTTTTTCATATCTTCTAGGGCAAATACAATCCTTTTTCGACACTTTGATCAATCATATCAAGTACCCATTGCCACAAATCTGGACTCTCAGCTTCAATGAAGGCTTTCTTAGCTAAGACCTGAGTTTTAGTCAGTCCGTCTGGATTATCACCTTCTTCTGCAATTAAAAGATGGTTCATCAGCGGTGCTATGGCATCAACACATCTTGCATATCTAGCCTCAACCGAATGACCTTTCTCGAACTCTTGCCAAAGATTTAGATAATATTCTTTTTGTTCCATTGGTAAAAAAGAAAAGGTCTGTGTTACTGATGCCAACTCTCGTTCATAAGAGTCTAACTTTCCAATCTCATCAAATGCAGAAGTATCACCTACTCCAATTTCACCGACATCATGCAAGAGTAACATGGTCATCACTTTTTCCATGTCAACTGTTTCTGAAAAATACTGACGTAGTGTGACCGCCATCAGCGCTAATTGCCAAGAATGCTCTGCCGAATTTTCAAATCGCTTGTCCAAGGTTTGATTTTGACGCGTAATGGTTTTAAGTTTTTCGACTTCGTTAAAAAAGTTCCATTGGGCTTGTAATTCTGTCACATTGTCCTCCTAGTCTCTCTCAACTGGCTGTGGACCAAAACTTTGTGAAGTTGGCATGATTTCAATGCGGTTAATATTGACATGTTCTGGTTGCTCTGCGATCCATAGAACGGTATTAGCAATATCTTCTGGCTGAATACTGTTAGCCCCTTCGTACAGCTTTTCTGCTCTGCTATTGTCCCCTTTAAAACGGACATTTGAAAACTCCGTGCCTCCGCAAAGTCCTGGTTCAACATTGGTCACGCGCACCTTAGTTCCTGCCAAATCCGCACGCAACTCTAAGCTAAACTGCTTAACGTAGGCCTTTGTCGCTCCATAAACATTGCCCCCTGGATATGGGTAAGTTCCTGCTGTTGAGCCGATGTTGATGATGTGACCGGACTGTCTTTCTACCATTTGGGGTAAAAGCTGACGCGTTAAATATGTCAGACCTACGATATTGGTCATAATCATGGTCTGCCAGTCTGCAAAATTGGCCTCATAAGCCTTATCAAGTCCCAGAGCAAGGCCAGCGTTATTAACCAAAATATCAATCTGCTGCCACTCTCTAGGCAAGCTAGCTAGCGCTGTGTCAATAGATGTCAAATCTGTCATATCCATCATCAAAGGGTAAAAATTCTCCCCATACTGCTCTTTTAAGTTCATCAGTTTCTCAAAGCGCCTTGCAGCACCAATCACTCGATAACCTTTGTTAATAAAACTTGCTGTCATCGCCGTGCCAAAACCAGCTGAAGCTCCTGTAAGCAATACCGTCTTTGTCATATCTCATCCTCCTTTTTAGTTATCATATCACTTTTTGTAAAAAAAATCATGTAAGTGCTTTACTTTTGTGTGACTAAAGTAGTATAATAAACAAAAAGATTAAAGGAGATTTTAGGATGATTACATTTGACCATGTTTCTAAGCAATATGGAGATAAATTTGCCCTTAGTGACCTTAATGTAACCATTGATAATGGGGAAATTTTTGGGCTCATTGGGCACAATGGTGCTGGTAAAACCACGACAATTTCTACGCTGACCTCTATTATTGAGCCAACCTACGGTGAGATTAGTGTTGACGGTATGAAACTAACTGAGCATCGTGATGAGATTAAACGTAAAATTGCCTATGTACCTGATTCTCCAGATATTTTCTTGAATTTAACTGCCGATGAATACTGGCATTTTTTAGCAAAAATTTATGGTGTTTCAGATGAAGAGACTGAAAAACGTATCGAAGAACTTGCTAATCTTTTTGACATCTATGATCGTCGCTTTGAAACCATTAGCAGTTACTCACACGGTATGCGACAAAAGGCTATCATTATCGGTGCCCTAGTGCCAAATCCTGATATTTGGATTTTAGATGAGCCTTTGACTGGTTTAGATCCACAGGCGTCATTTGATTTGAAAGAAATGATGAAAAAGCACGCTAGCGATGGCAATACCGTCATTTTTTCAACCCACGTTCTAGCTGTTGCTGAACAACTCTGTGACCGTATTGGTATTCTTCGTCAAGGAAAGCTAATTTTCGTTGGAACCTTGGAAGAACTCAAAGCAGACCATCCAGACAAAGATTTAGAAACCATCTATCTGGAACTAGCCGGTCGGAAAACAGAGGAAAAGGCAGGTGAGGCTTAATGAACTGGGCAATTATTTGGGAGTTGGTTAAAATCAACTTGCTCTACTCTAATCCTCAGGCCTTAGGGGCTATTCGTCAAAAACAATCAAAACGGCCAACCAAAAAGATTTCAGCCTACAAGAGCATGTTGCGTCAGCAAGTTTTTCTGGCACTTTTCCTAGGGCTCATCTATAGTGTTCTCTTCATCGGCATTGACTTCTCCAAGACACCAGGGCTGTTCACCGTTTACCTATTGACCTTCATGGGAATCTCTATCCTAAATGCTTTCCCGGCTGTCTTTACAGTTTTCTATGATAGCAAGGATAGCCAACTCTATCTTCCTTTGCCTATCAAACCGGGAGAGTTGCTTATTGCCAAAACTTTATCAACATTGGGCATGATTTTAGGATACCTTGTCCCTGCACTTGGGTTGCTTATTCTGTGTTACCTCCAGCTCAGTAACCCAGTCATTGCAGTTCTGCTAGGGCTATTCAATTTCCTTTTAATCACCCTAGCAGTGCTTGGGATTTCTGTGGTTTTGGTGAATCGTCTCGGCAGCATTTTGATCAAAAGCCCACATAAAAAACTAATATCAAGTACGCTATTGGTCTTATCACAAATCATTGCCTTTATTGGGATTATGTTTATCAACACCAATAATTCCAGAGAAGTTAGGGAGTCTGGTGGCAATCTGACTGCCTTGCCAGAATTACCATTATTTAGTGGTTTTTACCACATTGCAGATGCCCCATTCTCTATGGCTAGCATCATCAATTATGGTGCTTGGTTCCTACTTCTAGCCATTTTAATCGCTATTATCGCTAAAGTCGTTATTCCAAGCTATTATCGTCAGCTTTGGCAAATTGATAACGGACCCAAAACTATCCGCCAGCGGAAAACAAAGGTAAACCGAACAACCAACAATCTGTTGTTCCGCCACCATCTCAGCACTCTAAAAGTTCCTGCTTTGTGGTCTACAGTTTTCTTGACAGCTTTTCTGTACCTTTTCTTCTTAGCTGGAATGTTGACAAGTGGGCAACTTAATTTCGCTAGCATCACCCCTGATTTCTTTGGTATCTTGTTGATTTTTGGCATCTTAGTCGGCATGACGTCAACTGCACTGACAATGGTCGGAATCTCTCTCGAACGAGATAATTACACCTTTATCAGGACCTTACCTATTAACTTTAAACGGTTCCTAGTAACAAAATTCTGGATTTTATTTGCGATTCAAGCTGGGATTCCTGCTCTAGTGTACAGCCTTGTTGGAAGTCTCATTGGACTTCATCCAATCCTTGTCATCTCACTTGCTACCGGTATTCTTTTAGGGTCATTTGTCCCAGGACAATTTGATTACCGTAAAGACCTCAAACACTTGATGCTCAATTGGCAAAATGTTAATCAACTGATGACAAGAGGCAATCGCAACTTTCTCACTGCCTTACTAGGTATTGTACTTATTATCGGTTTTATCGCATTAGTTGTGTTTTCTGTTATCCTCGCCCATCAATTTGGTGCCCTAACAGTCAGCACAGTTCTCACGATTCTGACTATCATTATCGCTCTTTCATTCCAAATTTATATTTATCGCAACTTTTGGAAAAACTTGTAACATACTTTAGAGGTTGAGACGTAAATATCTCAGCCTTCTTTTTATATGATAGTGGAATGAATTAAAAATAGGGAACAAATATATAAAAATATAGAAAACAATTCTATTTCCCATCTCCTATTTTGCGTACTGTTATTGATTCAAATTACTATAGTAATAGCAGATTGACGCAGTGGTAAAAACGAGCGTCACTATTTCGCTATCCTTTCCTTTGACGGTCATGATTTCCAACGTCAGACTTAAGAATCCCCAATAGGCTCACCGATATCGGGTGCCCACAGAGGACTTCCACCTCAGATGGACAACATGCCCGTCGTACACACTATAAAAAACTCGCTCAGAATTGAACGAGTTTTTTTATTAATTATCCAAAGCTTGAGCAGCAGTGATAATTGACAATTTATAAATATCTTCTGCTGATGAACCACGTGACAAGTCATTGACAGGCTTATTGAGACCTTGTAAAATTGGTCCTACCGCTTCAAACATACCCAGACGTTGAGCAATTTTATAACCAATATTACCTGATTGTAAATCTGGGAAAACAAAAACATTTGCTTTACCTGCAACTGGGCTAAATGGCGCTTTAATTTTCGCTGTAATTTCATCAAAGGCAGCATCGAACTGCAATTCACCATCAATCGCAACATTAGGAGCTAGTTCTTTAGCAATAGCTGTCGCTTCTTGGACTTTAATTGCCTGAGGCGCATTTGCACTTCCCATAGTTGAGAAGCTGAGCATCGCTACTTTTGGTTCAATATCAAAGATGGCTGCTGTCTCAGCAGTATTGACTGCAATTTCAGCCAATTCTTGTGCATTTGGATCAATATTAATAGCACAGTCTGCAAAGATATAGCGTTCGTTGGTATTTTCACGGTTCATCAAGAAAACACCTGATGTACGAGAAATACCCGGTTTAGTTTTAATGATTTGAAGAGCTGGGCGAACAGTATCTGCTGTTGAGTGGATAGCACCTGATACCATACCATCAGCAAGACCTAGTTGCACCAACATCACACCAAAGTAGTTCACATCACGAAGCAGTTTATCAGCATCTTCAAGAGTTGCTTTCCCTTTACGAAGCTCGACAAATTTTTCTTTCATTTCTTCAAAACCATCATAGTTGTTTGGATCTAAAACTGTGATACCTGGGTCTGCAAAACCAAATGAGACTAAAAGATTGTGTACAGCATCTGGCTCACCAAGAATAATCGGCTCAATCAAACCTTCAAATTTCAAACGAGCTGCTGCACGCACCACACGTTCATCAATACCTTCTGGAAAAACAATTTTAACTTGTTTTCCAGCAATTTTTGCACGTAAATCGCCAAATAAATTACGCATAATTTCTCAACTTTCTTTTATTTTTTGTTGTAACTTTAGGATAACGCTTTCCATGTCAGCTGTCAAGGAACTCGTTTGTATTCTTTGTGTTCTTGTGAAGGGATCTGTGAAAGAGAGGTAATGGCAATGGAGCGCTTGTCGCTCAATACCATACGCCATTGAACCACCGTAAAGATCATCTCCTAAAAGCGGTTGCCCAATATGAGAAAAATGAACTCGAATCTGATGAGTCCGGCCTGTGTGAAGCTGAATATCAACTAACTTCACCTTTCCGTAACGCGCAACAACCTTATACGACGTGTGGGCATATTTCCCAGAAGGATGAACACAGCGTGTAATAATGGAGTCTTCAGGTCGAGCAATCGGAGCAATAATTTCCCCTTCATCCGGTAAATCGTCTTCACCTGCTACCAAGGCATAATAACGCTTTTCAATGACCTTTTTCTGTAACTGCTTATCCAGTCTGGCATGGGCGTAGCCGTGCTTGGCAAAAAGCATCAAACCACTGGTATCCTTATCAAGCCGCGTCACAATATGAACTTGCTTATTAGGATAATTTTGCGATAAATAATAGCCCTTAACACGATTCGCCATGGTATGAGAATGTAGAACACTGGGAATACTGGCAATGCCATGAGGCTTATTGAGGATGATAAAATGGTCATCCTCTGAAACAATCTCTAAAGGTTCATATATTGGTTCAAGACTGCCATTGATATCTTCTTCATCAGGAATTTCAATGGTTACCACATCACCAACATTTAAAACAAAGATAGCATTTTCTTCCTTACCGTTTACCCAGATATTTCCACCCTTAAACTTAATTTTAGCCAACAATGCTTTAGACACATCGTGCTCTTTTAAAAGACTTTTTACTTGGCAGGGTCTATGGGCAATATACTCAAATCTCATGTTCTTCTCCAACAAAGGCATCCTTGACCCGTTGCCAAAAACTCGTGTGGCGTGGAGTCGCTACAAAACTGATTTTAGCCTGATCAATTTCGTAAGTCACACGCTGCACATTGCGATGGTGATAGGTTTTATTATCCACGGTCAATACATAAGCCCCTACACGTTTAGGAACAATTTCAATCAGATCTTTTTTAGGTACGATAATTGGGCTTCCCAACGTGCGATAAACACGGTTATTTAAACTGGCAATCTCTGTTAATTGCAGAGCTTCAATCGTCGGATGAAGTACCGCCCCCCCAAGAGATTTGTTATAAGCTGTTGAACCAGTTGGTGTAGAGACAGCCAAACCATCGCCACGGAATCGTTCCAGAAGGACGTGGTTAACCAAAACATCTGCTACCATTGTTTTTTCAAGACGCTTAATCGTAGCTTCATTTAAAGCACGAGAGGTCACTATCCGCCCATCAGATAAGGTTAAGGAAACCTTTAAAATGGGATATGAAACCTTTTCACCACGATCTTCACGAAGATTACGTAACAATTCTTCCACTTCAAAATCACGGTAATCGGTATAAAATCCCAAATGCCCGGTGTGCACACCTACAAAACGAACACGTTCTAACTCTTTTTCATACGCATGAAAAGCCGATAAAAGCATCCCATCTCCTCCAATGGAAATCACAATATCGGGATTACGTTTTGTTAAATAAAAATCAGGATCGTCACGCAAAGCTTTAAAAATCCTGTCAGCAACCCGACGGCTCTGTGGCTTACCATTGGCGATGATTGCGACTCTGGTACTATCGGTATAATTCATCTGTGTCATCACTATTTCCTATTCCGTCACTTAATTTTCGACTATCGTGGTCAAATAAGAGTTGCGCTTCACGAATATCTTCACGAATTTTTCGCATTTCTTCATCCAACTCAAGAGCAATCTTTGCCGTAATCTCCAAACGACGTTTAATTTCATCTGGATAGGCACCACGGTACTTGTAATTTAGAGAATGCTCAATCGTTGCCCAAAAGTTCATTGCAAGGGTACGAATCTGAATCTCTGCTAAAACTGTCTTAGGTCCGTCAATGGTATTAACAGGATATGAAATAACAACATGATACGAACGGTAACCACTCATTTTCATATGATTGATATAATCCCGCTCACGCACAATGGTCATATCCGTTCGATGACGAAGTAACTCTAGGACTTCGTCGATGTCATCCACAAATTGAACCATAATACGAAGTCCCGCAATATCTTCAACTTCCTCAGCCATATTTTCAAAGGCAATATTTCTGCGGACTAATTTTTCTTGAATACTTTCGATAGACTTGACACGCCCCGTAACAAATTCAATAGGTGAATGCCTATTTTGTTTCCGGAATTGCTTACGAATGCCACGTAACTTAATTTTTAATTCCCCAACCGTCTGGATATAGGGATCAAGAAAACTTTCCCAATCAAAATTCATCTTTAAACTACCTCAGGATGCCTTAGCCTACCAAATATCTCTGACAATGATTCTGTCTAATGGTCAGCTAGATTATAGAAAATTAAAACAAATTCAATAGCCACTTAGGACCACTATCATTTTAGCACTACATCCCATGCTCAGTTTGCCACATGTCGCGACGAAACTGAACATTCCTTTCTAGTGTTGCCGTATAAACTCTTCCACTCTTTCTTGTCAAAAAGCTAACTTTTAGCTACAATGAACATAACACTTAATTATACCATAAATTCAGAATTTTTAGAGAAAGAAATAGCAATCATGACAACCCTTGAAATCGAATACAAGACACTCCTCAACCAAGATGAATTTAATCGTTTAGAGAGTCGCTTATCCCACATCAAACCTGTCACACAGACCAATTATTATTTTGATACCGCCAATTTTGACCTTAAAGCACACCGGATGTCTTTGCGTATTCGCACGTTTTCAGACAAGGCTGAGCTGACGCTTAAAATCCCTCAAGAAGTAGGGAACGTCGAATATAACCAAGCTCTGCTTTTATCCGAAGCCAAAAAAGCCATCAAAGAGGAAAAACTCCCTAAAGGCGAGATTCTCAATATCTTAACCAATGAAAATATCCCATTAGAAAACCTTAAAGTGTTGGGACACTTGACTACTGTCCGTCGAGAAACACAGACACCAATCGGCCTTTTAGCCTTAGACTATAACCAATATGCAGGGCTCAAAGATTATGAATTAGAACTAGAAGTCTCAGATGCTACTCAAGGAAAAATCGATTTTGACAACTTCCTAGAGCAGCATAACATCTCGTTCAAATACGCCAAAAGTAAGGTCGCCCGCTTTTCAGCTACCTTAAAAAATGCACACTGATAAGCTAAAGACAATAACATTATCCATCATACACTAGAAACTGGTGAAAAACATCAGTTTCTTTTTTTGTGCAATCAAATCTCTAAAGTAATAACTATTTTCAATGGCTTCATGCTTTTATAGTGATTTTATCGGTTCCATTAATGCTTTTTATCAGATTTTTTGGTAAAATAATAAACGTAAAACTTTCATGTCAATTTAAGAAGGAGCTTAAAAATGTCCGACAAACAAATGAAACTTTTCTCCCTCTCATCTAACCATGAGATTGCTGAGCAGATTGCTAAAGCTGTTGGTGTCCCACTAAGCAAGCTATCTTCACGCCAATTTGCTGATGGTGAAATTATGGTGAATTTGGAAGAAAGCGTGCGCGGAGTTGATGTTTACCTTATCCAATCAACGAGCTATCCTGTAAATGATAATCTCTGGGAATTGCTCATCGCTATCGATGCTTGTAAACGTGCCAGTGCATCTAGTGTGACTGTCGTTATGCCTTACTTTGGCTACTCACGTCAGGATCGTATTGCTAAAACACGTGAACCAATTACTGCAAAATTGGTAGCTAACATGCTCGTCAAAGCTGGTGTTGAACGTGTCGTGACACTTGACCTTCACGCTGTCCAAGTACAAGGATTTTTTGATATTCCAGTAGATAATCTGTTTACTGTTCCACTTTTTGCTAAACACTATATTGATAAAGGCTTAACAGGTTCTGACGTTGTTGTCGTAAGTCCTAAAAACTCAGGTATCAAACGTGCTCGTAGCCTCGCAGAATACTTAGATGCCCCGATTGCTATTATTGACTATGCTCAAGACGATTCAGAACGTGAAGAGGGGTATATCATCGGTGATGTTGCAGGGAAAAAAGCCATTCTTATCGATGACATTTTAAATACTGGTAAAACCTTTGCTGAAGCGTCTAAAATTTTAGAGCGTGATGGTGCAACTGATATTTATGCCGTTGCTAGTCACGGACTTTTTGCAGGCGGTGCTGCTGACATTCTTGACCTTTCTCCAATCAAAGAAATTCTCGTCACAAACTCAGTTGTAACTAAAGAACGTCAGCCTGAAAAAATTCTTTATCTCTCTGCAAGCGAGTTGCTCGGTGAGGCCCTTGAACGTATTCACGAACACCAACCAGTCAGCCCACTTTTTACTTACAAACCAGGAAAATAAATGATTTATTTTGACAATGCAGCGACAACTCCGCTGACCCCCTCAGTTATTTCAGCGATGACTGAAATCATGGAGACAACATTCGGTAACCCTTCTAGTCTCCACACCTTTGGTAGACAGGCTAATCAGCAGTTACGTGCCTTTCGCTCTGCTATTGCCCAAAGTCTTAAAACCATTGACCGTCATATTATCTTTACCTCAGGTGGTACAGAAAGTAACAACACTGCCATTATTGGTTACGCTCTTGCGAATCAAGATAAGGGCAAACATCTCATCACAACAGCTGTTGAGCACCATTCTGTCCTTCACGCGATGACATATCTTGAAAATCGTTTCGGTTTTGAGATTACTTACCTGTCTCCTGTTGATGGCAATATTTCAGCCAAACAGGTGCAAGAAGCCCTGCGTCCTGATACAATCTTAGTGTCAATTATGCATGCTAATAACGAGACTGGGACCATTCATCCCATTTCTGAAATTGGTCAAGTTTTGGCTGACCATCAGGCTGTTTTTCATGTTGATGCTGTGCAAACGGTTGGAAAAATCGAAGTCCTTCCTGAAGAATGGCATGTTGATTTCTTGTCTGCCTCTGCCCATAAATTTCATGGACCTAAGGGCGTCGGATTGCTGTTTGCCAAAGAACACTACTTCGATAAGTTGTTACACGGAGGCGACCAAGAAGAGAAACGCCGTGCTTCTACCGAAAATATGATTTCCCTAGCTGGTATGGCAACTGCCCTTAGTGAAAGTATCAACCATGTGGAAGAGAATTATCAGCATATCAGCGATGTCCGTCAAGCCTTTTTAAATGAATTATCAGGATTAGACTACTATATCAATGCTGGCTCAGAGACGCTTCCTCATGTCTTAAACATCGGTTTTCCCAATGGAAATAACGGACTTCTTCTCACCCTACTGGATTTGGCTAGCTTTGCTGTGTCCACTGGCTCTGCTTGCACAGCTGGCGCCGTTACACCGAGTCATGTGCTAACAAGTTACTACGGACCAGAATCGCCTAAACTTCGCGAATCTATCCGAATTAGTTTTGGAGAACAAAATACAGTTGAGGAAGCTCAGCTTTTAGCACAAAAATTAAAAGAATTATTAACATAAACTCTAAAAATAGGAAAGGAACTGAACTTGGTCTGTGCCACGGTTGTATAAATCAAATTCTGATAACTTATTATGGCATTTGAAAAAGAAATCCACTTGACTGACTGTCGCTTCTCATATGCGATTAGTCCAAATATTAAAAAATACACCCTACGTGACACCACTTTTATGCAAAATAAAGTTGGGAACTACGAGCTAAATCGTCTTTTAGAAATCGTTCCAAACTCTGGCGAAGGGTTCCCATTAAAAATCACTATCAACAAAGAATTAACAGCATTTAAACTGACGATTACAGATAAGTCTGGACTTCGTCTTGTCAATATCTTTAAAAAGGAAGAACACAAAATTCTCCAAGATAAATTCTACTTCCTAATGGATAGCTTAGTTGAGCGTGATATTTTTACCAAAACTGAGATTTAATACTCATTCAAAATCAAAATGGTACATTGTTAACATTTTTAGGAATTGTTCCTCAGCTGGTGAGAGGCGAAAGCGCTCCCCTAGAGACTGGACAAAAGCTCGAATTTTAGTTTTTCTCTTAACATTTGAACAATAGTAAATGGTTTAGAATCAACGTTTCTTAACGACGTTAATCTAAGCCATTTACTATTTTTAAAACGTTTTGCCAGCCTCTTTTACCACAACGGAAAACTCCCAATCTCAGGGACTTTGTCACCTTGATTACTGTCGCCTCCAATCGGAAAGCTGGAGAAAAAATACTTTTTAATACTTAACCAAATTCAAAAATTACTTTTGTTTTTTTCTTAAAAGTGCGGACGCTCCAAAGGTCTGGGAGACCTTTGGAGGTGGGAAATAGAGTTGATAAAGTCAACATCAAAACCTCCTTTTCCGTATGGACAGTGGTTTTGCGACGCCAAAACTCTATGATGTGATCGAAGACAGTGCCAATACTATCTCTTCAAACTCAAGAACAATACGGTGTTGAGTCGTTTGGGGGATTTGTCTCTTCCTAGCCTTGAAGATGAGGAGTTAACAATTCTTCCTCATGCTTCTTACTCCGAGGCTTTCTATCAAGCGGGTTCTTGGCGCTCTTGTCGTCATGTCTGCCAATTCTCTCATCGAAAAGAGGGGGAATTGCTTTATGATGTTGTCTCTCTGGTTACCAATATGACTGGTGGAAGCAGTGAAGAGCACTTTCAACTCTACCGTCAGCGTGGGCAAGCAGAAAACTTTATTAAAGAGATGAAACACGGCTTTTTTGGTGATAAGACAGACAGTTCTACTATGCTCAAAAATAAAGTTCGGATGATGTTGAGTTGCATCGCCTGCAACCTTTTCCTTTATATGAAACATCTTGTTGGTGGAGGTGTGGAGAGATTAACCATTAAACGTTTTCGTCAACTGTATGTGGCGATTGCTGGAAAATGTGTTCAAACTGCTAGAAAACAGATCCTGAAATTGTCACAGTTGTATGCTTATCAAGAGCAGTTTAGGAGCCTATTTCATTGCATTTCCAACTTGAATCTCCGATTACCTGTCGTTGTTCAGGCGGGAAGGCAGTTACTCGACGGATAAGATGACCTATTTTTTAAAATCGATGAGCGCACCAAGGGGGAAGCCTGCCCTTTTTTAGAAAATAGGAACTGGTTCTCCTATTTCACCGAGTCTTAACGATAATAAAACGTTAAAATCCTCAGAGAAATGATTAGGGGTGGTTCTCAGTTCTAAGGATTTTTTGTTATGTTGGAGAATCTTGAAGAAGGTGTGAATAATTCAGGTTAAACGCTTGTGTAGCAATAGGTAGTCTACCTCCTATAAAATCATCTTATTCCCATTCACTTTCTCTTTCATACTCATCCAATCATGGCTACAATCCAAGCTATTTGGGATTACATTGGATAACATATCCTTTTAAAATAGTATTTATTTTGTCTTTTTAGAAACTGTTTTGTTGATTTTTTCACAAAGTTTCATTATAATAAAAGGTATCATAAGCATGAAAAAGAGGGGCATTATCCTCAACTATTTTAGAAAGAGACTATTATATGTTAGAAAAAAATATTCCAAATGCTACTGCTAAGCGTCTTGCCTTATACTATCGTATTTTCAAACGCCTAAATGCAGATAACGTTGTCAAAGCTAGTTCTCAACAAATCGCGGACGCGATGGGGATTGATCCTGCTACTGTTCGTCGTGACTTTTCTTATTTTGGTGAACTCGGACGTCGTGGGTTTGGTTACGATACACAAAAATTGATGAATTTCTTTGCGGAACTCCTAGGTGATCACTCGACAACAAATGTTATGTTGATTGGGGTCGGAAATATCGGGCGTGCCTTGTTACACTACCGCTTCCATGACCGTAACAAAATGCAAATTGCTCTTGCTTTTGATACCGATGATAACGAATTAGTCGGTACAAAGACAAGTGATGGTATTCCCATTTACGGCATCTCTAGCCTAAAAGAGCACCTTGCTGAAACACCTATTGAAACTGCTATTTTAACGGTTCCTTCGACTAAAGCGCAGGAAGTCGCTGATATCTTGGTTGAAGCTGGTATCCGAGGTATTTTAAGCTTTTCACCAGTCAATTTACAAGTTCCTAAAGATGTCATTGTGCAATATGTTGACCTAACGAGTGAACTTCAAACCCTACTTTACTTTATGAATAATTAACCCCACTAAAAAACTGAGGAGAAAGACTTGACTCCTCGGTTCTTTTTTTATATTATCAGATTACTTGTTTTTATAAGTTATCGTTATTTCAGTCTCTATTTGATAAACTTGATAAGTATAATACTCATTCGAGATGAAATAGCAATAGCTCCAAGCAAAGTGAGTAGATTTAATGAGTGAAAAGATGAGAAAGGAAATTGTTATGTCAAAACAACCTATTATCGGTATCGCTGCCAATCAACGTCAAGTCGAAATGGATACCTTGCCTTGGTCTTATGTGCCATCAGGTTTTCCAAATGCTATTATTGAAGCAGGTGGAATGCCTTTAATCCTTCCAATCAATAAGCCTGAAATGGCTAAGCAGTATGTGACAATGATTGATAAACTCATTTTAACTGGGGGGCAAAATGTCACTCCTGATTTTTATAATGAGGAAAAAGATCCAAATGCTGAGGATGACTATCTCCTTGAACGGGATGAATTTGAAATTGCTCTCATAAAAGAAGCTATTGCTCAAGGTAAACCTATTTTTGCAGTCTGCCGTGGCATGCAACTGATGAATGTAGTATTAGGGGGAACTCTCCATCAAAATATCAAAAACCACTGGCAAACAGAGGATTCTGATATCACGACTCAATCTATGGAAGTTGTTGACAAAAGCATCTTTTCGGATATCTATGATAACAATGGGATGATTAATTCTTATCACCGTCAAGCGATCAAAGATTTAGCACCTGATTTGAAAGTTATTGTTAGATCTCCAGAAGATGGCATTATTGAAGCTGTTGAATCAACTAATCCTAATATGCGTTATATAGGGGTTCAATGGCACCCAGAATTATTGATTTATAGCGATAAAGAGCACAGCAAGAAGCTCTTTGATTTCCTTGTTAATCACTTCTAAATACTGTCTGTTTCCTCACGAAAACTGAAATAGGTATTTCTACCAACAATAAGATGGTCTAGAAAAACGACACCTAAATCATCACAACAACGCTTGATTTTATCGGTAAACTGAAAATCATTTTCACTAGGTTCTATGACTCCTGATGGGTGATTATGAACCACAATTAATGATGTTGCCATATGCTTACAGGCATAATGGAGAATTTCTCTAGGCTCTGCAACTGATCGTCTCACTGTTCCTATAAAAATTGTTTTTTGGGCAATGAGGCGATTTTGCGTATCAAGATACAAAGCGACTAAGTGCTCCTGCTTTTTATCCCCTAGCTCCAACATCATACGTTTAGCCAATCGTTCACTAGACATAATGCGCTCTTGTTTTTCGATTTCTGCAGTTTGAATACGGCTAGCTAATTCTATCATAGCCTTGAGTTCAATAGACTTCACGCGACCAATCCCTGACAACTCTTGGAGCTCTTCAAGGGAAAGCTGGCGTAAGTCCGCTAAACTATTGAGACGATTTAAAATAGAATTCGCCAAAGAAAGCACATGCTCCTTCTTTGTTCCCGTTCTTAGACAAATAGCAAGCAGTTCTTGATTACTGAGGTGCTCTGCTCCTTCTGTTATTAATCGCTCCCTGGGAAGCATGGCCTGTTCTTTAAATTGAATACTGTACATGATGACCTCCTATATTATTATTCGTAGCGCCAGCAAAAAAAGACCTCAATTGAAGTCTTTTTTTATTATTCTTAGGAACAAGCTGGGCAGATACCATAAATTAAGAATTGTTTTTTAGTCACCTTATAACCCGTTTTTTGCTCTGCTTGTTTTACCAAAAGCGACGTATCCGCATCCAAAAAATCTGTAATCGAACCGCAAACCTCACAAACCACATGGAGATGCTCATGCCCCATAAAGTCAAAATAAGTGGTGTTGTCATTACTTACCTTAACCTCAGACACAAATCCTTCCTCAATCAAAATCTTCAAATTATTATAAACAGTTGCTAAACTCATGTGAGTGTACTTGTCTTGTAAGTCATGAAAAATTTGTTCTGCACTAGGATGATGGTGAGCTTCAATCATGTAGGCAATGATTGCTTTACGCGTTTCTGTCAGACGAATCTGTTTTTCTTTCAAGTGCGCTAAGACATGGTCGTAAGTTTCTTGATGATCTGGGTGAACCGAAATGTGAAACAAACCTTAAAATCCTCTCAATAATCTAATATACCTATTATACACTAAAATGTTGGTATCTACCACAGTAAAAAAATAGGAGACTAGGATATCGGAATCCCAGCCTCTTAAAAGGGGAGACTAATTATCTTATCTGTCCTGTTAGCAAAAAAGATAACTAAAAACAATATACAACTAAAAGAACCAGTCATTGTCATCTTTTACAGGTTCTGCTTCTTTTCTCTTCCTTGGTCCAGTACCATAGCGTTCTTTTTCAATATCTTCCTTATAAGGAAGGAAAATAGCCAACACAATATAGAGGAAGAGCCCAAAACCAAAGGAGAAATACATAAAAATCGCTGTCAAAATTCGGGCTAGGGATACATCCCAATGAAACTTATCCGACAAACCAGCTAACACGCCACTGATAAATCGGCCTTCACGTTTTTTGTAAAAAACAGTTTCCATAAAATCCTCCTCTATTAATGATACTTATATTTTATCCTTTTTCGGTTGAAAACAAATCAGTCCTACGACTGATTTTATACATTAACGTTTTAGTTATCTCTAGGCACCATAAGATACGTTCTGCCCACTCATTTTTCTATTATACTTATTCTGCTATATCAAGTTTTCCCCGACACTTACCACAGCGGTATTTTCTCACATCAATGCGACGCTTTCTCCAGTATTCTTGCCCACAGACTTTACACTCATAATGGTAACGATAAGCCTTTTGAGCCGACTGAGTCGGCGGCGCATACCGCAAACCATCCACTTTGGCTAGCAAATTTTTAAAATCTTCATCCCCATGCTTGTAGCCTTTTTTCTGAAAATACAGATGGTAATGGCAGAGCTCGTGGCGCACAATTTTTCGAAAAACATCAAGTCCATGCTCCGCATACAGTTTCGGGTTAAAATCCAGATGACCATCCTTTGGAAAAAATCGTCCTCCAGTCGTTTGAAGCCGATTATTCCAATGAGCTGTGTGGGTAAAGTCCCAGCCGAAATCGTCTCGTGAGACCTGCTGAACGTACTTAGTCAAGTCCATGTGGTTTTATTAAGCTTAGTCCGATGCGGTTGCGATCCAAATCCACTTCGGTCACCCAAACAGTAACAATATCTCCAACAGCTAAAATCTCGCTTGGGTGTGGATAAGGAAGCGGCCGTCCATTCTTATCACGTTTACGCTTAACGAGACGAGACTGGTGAATGAGCCCATCTTCGTGGACGCCAATATCAACAAAGGCGCCAAAGTCCACAATATTACGAACCGTTCCCTGTAATTCTTGACCAAGCTTCAAATCTTTAACATCTAAAACATCCTGACGAAGCACTGGCGCTTCAAACTCATCACGAAGGTCACGTCCAGGTTTTAAAAGGTCGGCGATAATATCTGTCAACGTTGCCTCACCAATACCAAGTTTCGCACTCATCTCAGAAACCGTTACCGACTGCAATTTGGTCTTGCTCGCATCATCCAAGGTCTTGATATCGAGAACCGCCAACAACTCTTTTACCGCTGGGTAACTTTCTGGGTGAACACCTGTATTGTCCAAGAAATTCTTAGCATTTGGAATGCGTAGGAAACCAGCTGCCTGCTCAAAGGCTTTAGCACCGAGACGAGGTACCTTCTTGATTTCTGCACGGGACTTGATTTCCCCATTTTCCTCACGGTATTTGACAATATTTTCAGAAATGGTCTTGTTAAGCCCCGCCACATGTGCTAGAAGCGCTGGACTGGCCGTATTAACATTGACCCCCACTTGGTTAACCACCGTATCGACGACAAAATCAAGATTTTCAGCCAATTTCTTCTGACTAACATCGTGCTGGTATTGCCCAACACCAATCGATTTAGGATCAATTTTGACCAATTCAGCCAGTGGGTCTTGCAGACGTCTTGCAATGGAAATGGCAGAGCGTTTCTCAACGGTTAGGTCTGGGAATTCCTGACGGGCTAGTTCAGAAGCTGAATAGACAGAAGCTCCGCTTTCATTAACAATCACATAAGACACCTCTGGGAAATCTTTCAAGACCTCTGCAACAAAGGCTTCACTTTCACGGCTAGCTGTTCCGTTTCCAATCGCAATTAGTTCGATCTGGTAAGTTGTCAATAGCTCCGCTAATTCTTTTTTAGCAGCTGCAATCTTGCCAGCACTTGCAGGTGGCACTGGATAAATCACATGCGTCGTCATCAATTTACCAGTCTGGTCAACAACAGCCAACTTAGCACCTGTACGAAAGGCAGGGTCAAAGCCAAGAACCATTTTACCTTTCAACGGAGCAATTAACAGAAGATTGCGCAAGTTTTCTGAGAAGAGCTTGATTGCCCCATCTTCTGCCACTTCTGACAATTCAGTGCGAATACGACGCTCCATGGCTGGAACAATCTTTTTCTTCAACGCATCTTGAACGACTTTTTCGATGTAGGTATTCTTTTCTTTAAAACGTGCTTCATAAAAACGCGTCATCTTGTCGAGTTGATGGTCAAAGCTGATCTTTAAGATACCCAATTTTTCACCACGGTTAAGGGCTAGGGTCTTATAGCCTTGGAGTTTCGATACCTTATCGCTAAAGTCGTAATACACCTTAAAGACCTGTTTCTCATCAGCTTCTTCGTCCTTAACTTGAGAAACAAGTAAACTATTTGCCCAAATCTCATTGTAGGTCCATGAACGCAGTTTGGTATCTTCAGAAAGGGCTTCAGACAAGATATCACAGGCACCTGCTAAGGCTTTCTCAACCGTTTCAAAGCCTTCTGTAACAAATTTTTCTGCTTCTGCTTCAAGATTTGAGACATTTTGCAAGATTAAGCGCGCTAATGGGAAAAGCCCTGCTTCACGCGCAATCATTCCCTTGGTACGACGTTTTTCCTTATAAGGCAGATAAAGTTCTTCAACATCTGCTAATTTTGTCGCCGCTTCAATAGCTGCTTTGAGTTCAGGTGTTAATTTCCCAAGCTCCTCAATCTTATTCAGAACAGTTTCCTTACGCTCTGCTAAGCTTGTCAGAGACTTGTCCAAATCAATAATAGCCTTGATCTGCACTTCATCCAAATTTCCCGTTTTTTCCTTACGGTAACGAGCAATAAAAGGGATGGTATTACCTTCTTCGGTTAGCAAGAGAACTTGCTCAATTTGCTGTTCTGTCACTCCCAAATCTTGAGAGATTTTAATGATATTTTGATTTTCCATAACACCTTCATTGTACCAAAAAAATCAAGATTTCTCTAGTTTCAATAAAAACAAAGGTCCTTAGGAAAATCTCCCAAGGACTTTAAATTTTATCCGATAAATCAATTACCTTATCATATCTAGCCAATGTCTCATCGTCATAGTGATGGATGACTTCTACTAGAGGTTGGCGCATCGCCATCAATATCTCTGAAATCTGAGTCGCATTTGCCTTATCAAGATTGGATTTAATCTCATCAGCCAAGATCAGTTGGCTATCATGATACAGACTGCGTGCAATTTCTAAGCGCTGCTTTTCACCTCCTGATAACTGAGTGCCGTAGAGTAACTGATTTTTTAAGGATAAGAGATTAACGGAAGTTAACACTTCTGCCATTTTTAAGTCATCAAGAGGTTGTCCAAGTGCAATATTATCTTCGAGACTTAACCCATCAAAAACGTAAGATTCCTGCAAGATATAAGATACAGATTTAGAAATTTGCTCCTTTTCTAAGTGCTGTTGAGAAAAGGTCACCTCTCCTGAATCTGGTAGCTGTTCGCCATATATCATATTCAGAATAGTCGTTTTACCACTACCACTTGGACCGATTAGAGCAATCTTTTCACCTTCTTCAATATTAAATGTTAAGTCCTTAAAAATAGTGTGATTTCCCCGTTTTAGCCCAACATGGTTGATGGTAATCGGAAAGAGTGATTGAGAAGTTTTGGTAACCATTTCTTTGACATCATCTTCAAGTAAGAAAGCATAGCTATCTCTAAGCTGCTTCGTTGATTTGTAAGTATTGAGATAGTAAGATAACTCGTTAAACTGATAACCGATATTGTGCGCAACTAAATAAATCGCAACAAATTGGGAACCAGAGATATAATCATGATAAGTCATCACACCACCGATAATAATCGGAACAACCGAACAAAAGGCATCTATGCTATGGATAATAACATTATTTACGGTCCGTTGCTTTTCATAGCAAATATCTTGATGAACTCTTTTGGAAAGAACGTTCTCAAACCGTGCAAAGAAAAACGCTCTTGCACGATAATGTTTAATCACCCGTTCCCCACCAATAATATTTGTCACTTGGGATAGGTAATCTTGATTAGAATTAGCTCTAGCTTTTGAAAGACGATCTAATTTTTGACTACCAATCCCGCTACAAAGTGCTGGAATGGCGTAAAAAAAGATAAAAATTAGACCAAGGCCAAAATTCGTTAACAAGGCATAAGCTATGGAAACTGTCGTAAAACCGATAGATGATATGATAATAACACTAGGCTCAAGGTAATCATTTTCCAATTGTTTGACATCATTCTCCAGGTTAGACAGAATATCTACTGTATGGATTTTATTACCCGAAAGAAAATGATTAAAGAGCTTACGTTTCATGTTTAGGGTAAAATCGGCAACAATTCTGGCATAGTAATACCGCTTTCCAGCAAGTCCTATCAAAATAATAAAATTCCCAATAATCCCTATAGCTAGAGCAATCCCTAACTCATTAAGAGATTTTTTCTCAAAACTAGCCACAATACGAGAAACCAGGCTCGGCGTGATAAGTGCCTCTAACCAAGTAATCGCAATAAAGATAAAATACATGATTAAATGCTTTTTAGAAATCAATTTGCTAAGCACATCTGATAAACCTTTCAAAGTTATTTAGTCATTTTGAGAAGCGTTTGCTATCTCAACCCATTTATATCATTCACAATTATTCATCGGTATATCCTCTTCGTACGATTTTTCCCTGCTAGCATTTTATCATAGCCTGTCAACAAATCAAAGTGATTTCCTTCACAATTATCCTTTTACGTAATAATACTTAACAAAATGAAAAACTAGCTGCCTGTTTAAGCAACTAGTTCTTAATTGACCTTTTATCTTTTAAAATGCTGTCTGACTAGGGGGGCTACTTCCTCACCGTATAGCTTAATAGCTTTCAGCACCTCTTCGTGTGGCATTGAACCAATTGGAAGGTGAAGCATAAAGCGGTCTAGGGATAAATCTTCGATAATTCGAATGATTTTCTCAGCCACCGCCTTTGGATCACCGACAAACATTGCCCCATCAGGACCAACTGAATGAAGGTATTGCTCTTTGGTCATTTCGCTCCAGTGCGGGCGTCCTTTAGCAATGTTATCAACCGTTTGCTTGGTAGGATGAAAATAATTCTCGATAGCTGACTGATTATCTTCTTCAATCCATCCCCAAGAATGAGCAGCGACTTTCAACTGCTCTGGACGGTGACCATGACGGGCACCTAATTCTTTATAGATGGCAACAAGCTGCGCAAAATGCTTAGGATTACCACCAATAGTCGCATAGGCAATTGGAAGCCCCTGTTCTGCAATACGAACCGTCGAATCCAAATTACCACCTGTCGCAATCCAGATTGGGAAATCCTCTTGAACGGCACGAGGATAGACTGGACGGTTATCCACTGACTGGGTAAATTTCCCCTTCCACTTCAAGTTGGTCGTTTCTTTGATGGCTAAAAGCATATCTAATTTTTCATTAAACAATTCATCATAGTCTGCTAAGTCATAGCCAAACAATGGAAAACTTTCAATAAATGATCCACGACCAGCCATAATCTCTGCTCTGCCATTTGACAAAGCATCAATGGTCGCATACTGCTGATACACACGCACGGGGTCGATAGATGACAAAATGGTCACAGCTGACGATAAGCGAATGTGCTTGGTATTCACTGCACCTGCTGCTAAGACAATCTCAGGTGCTGATACTGCAAAATCTTCACGGTGGTGCTCGCCGATGGCATAAATGTCCAGACCAACTTGGTCAGCTAACTCAATCTCTGCAACCAATTCTCGAATCCGTTGATCATGGGGAATCGCTTCTCCTGTTTTTTCCAATACTGTTGTTTCTCCAAAGGTCGAAATGCCTAATTCAATCATAAGTTTACCTCTTTTGTGATGATAGAGATATCTTATCACTATGTAGTAATATTTTCAACTGTTTAAACTTGTGCAAATTCTTACTAGAGTTATTTAGACTTAACAAAAAAAGAGGTAACTGATAGTTTTTCTCGGTTACATCTCACATTTTCATCTTGCTAGACTATTTCAGTATTGCTAGCTTTCTTATTCATTAGCATGATTGCGTTCGTCTAGTTCAATCATCTTATTTGAAAGATTTTTTCGCTTTTCTTTGATATGTAATAAAAGCTAAAGCAGACTAAGGCTGATGACTAACAAAACTTCAAAAAGGACTATGGGTTCCCATTGACTGGGAGAAAGTGTCCACCAAGGCGGCGTGTAATGTCCCCTTTGGACACTTCTAATGCCTACCGTACCATGGATAAGGAAAAACCAATAGCTATAACTGTCCCTACTTGAGCAAAATTTCTCAAACGTTCTAAAAACGATTCCTCTTCTTTACCTGTAATCACATTAGCATATAAGGCAAAAAGAAGGAAAGCGCATTGAAACATTGGAAACAGGTAGTGGCCTTCTACTCTTGTCACTTTTAATACAGAGACAAGAAGATGAGACACCCACAGGCAAATCGCCAACATAGAAAAATTAACAATGATTTCCAACACAGGATGTTTCTTTAAAAAACGGTTAAACACTCTGTTAAACTTCCTTTTCTAATGAGTAACTGAAAAATCTGCGCTAACAAGTCTACTACAATTTGGAACACGAACACAGAACTCTAAGCAACTTTAAAATCGGTCAGGCAGAATGCTATTCCTCTGAACAAATCCCAAAGATAAGTTTAAAGGCTTTTTTATGCTTTTTCTGACGCTGATACCCTTCCTTGGTATCCAAAATCAAAACGGTATCACCTAGCCATAATCGCAAATAAATGGACTTGGGCTTGATTGGACCAACAATGCCTTTTTTCTCGTATTCGGTGCCATCTTCATGTTCAAATTCGGTTCGAACTAACCAACGATTGCCAATACCAAATTCAATAAATTTTGTCATTTTAGGGACCATCCGCCATCAACTTTAACGATTTCGCCTTGCAAGGCTTGCGCTTTTCCTGAAGCCAAAAATAGGGTTAAATCAGCAACTTCTTCTGGCTCTAACCAACGTTTGATTGGGGTTTCAGAGGCTACCCAATCTGCTAGTCCTCCTGGTTCAAAATCGGCTGCTGTCATCGCTGTTTTAACCGCACCAGGAGCAATTCCAAAAATTTGCACACCGTCCTTGGCATAATCAAGAGCAAGCTGACGCGTTAAACCAGCCACGGCATGTTTTGAGCTGGTATAAGCTGCTCCGCCACCACCTGCAAGAAAACTAGCAATCGAGCACATATTGATAATGATACCAGCTTGTTTCTTGACCATTTTCGGTAAATAATAGCGGATAAGCTTAGCTGTCGCCAAAAAATTGACAGCGAAAATGTCTTCAAAGTCTCTCTCAGAAATATCAAGCAGTGGCTTGTAATCATCTAAAATACCGGCGGTATTACATAAAATATCCACATCAGATATGAACTCATCAAGTTGTGCTAAATCACCAGTCACATCCATTTGTAAAAAATGGAATTGTTCATGAGTCACATCTGGTTTGTCAGACTTATCAATCCCATAAACTGCGCAGCCATTTTCCAAAAAGGCACGCGCCTGAGCCAGTCCAATGCCTGAGGAAACACCTGTGATAAGGACAGTTTTAGTCATGCACTTCTACCCAGTCGGTCGCTAACACATCGCAAGGTGTCGGGCTCCACATGCTAAAGCCCTCACCGTCACCTGTCACGTTAATCAAGAAATAAGGGGTAGCTTCCAACTTTTCGCCGTTGACTTCGATGGTATCAAAGAGCTGCACATAGTTTTCAGCACCGCCCCAACCTGTACGAACGTATTTTTTCTTAGCCTTTAAGCCTGGTAAAATCTCTTCAAATGTCATGGTTTTCTCCTTTTATAATCCTAATTCACTGTAAGTTGTACGGTAGCCAATTTGTAAAACCTTGTCACCGTCCACTAAAATAGGGCGCTTGATCAGCATACCATCAGCCGCCAACAATGCTAGCGCCTCATCAACTGATAAGGTTGACAATTTGTCTTTCAGCCCTAACTCACGGTAGCTATTACCAGAGGTATTGAACAACTTCTTCAGCTCAACACCACTATCGAGCCAGCTTTTCAAAATAGCCAGCTGAGGAGGATTGGTTTTGATGTCAATCGCCTCCACTTCAATTCCTAAACTTTTCAATTCAGCCTTAGCTTTTCGGCAGGTCGAACATTTAGGGTATTCGTAAAAAATCATGATTTTTCTCCAATTCTAATAAGCTGCGCTTGCGTTCCAAACCACCCGCGTAGCCCGTTAACTGACCCTTAGCCCCTAAAACACGATGACAGGGCACCACTAGGCTCAGTGAATTTTTTCCTACGGCAGAGCCAATAGCTTGCGCAGACTTACAAGAGAGTTGCTCAGCTAATTGTCCGTAGGTTATCGTCTGACCGTAAGGAATCTCTGCTAGCGCTGCCCAAACCTTTTTTTGAAAAGCAGTTCCTTGAGGCGCTAGGGGTAATTGGGCAAGGTCTGGTTGCGCTCCTGAAAAATAACTGTCCAGCCACTGCTTGGTGACTTGCAAAAGCTCACTGTCCTGCTCTGCTATTTCCATCCCCTCAAAACCAGCCATAAAATACTTCTGGTCATCGAAATAAACGCCACATAGCTGATTATCAAAGGCAACTAAGGTCATCTCACCGAGTGGGGATTCGTAACGGCATTTTGACAACATCTAATCTACCATCGCAAATTCAGCAATTTCTTGATACTGTGCCTTTTCTGAACACGTCTTAATCTTCTGATAAGCAAGACGTTCACCATCAAGAGGGACCTTGCCACAGTAAATATAGCCTAATTTTTCTAAAATGTGTTGCATGATGGTATTTTTCTCATGAGTATCACAGCGAAAATCTGGGCCATCATGCCCTTCAATAAGCCCTTGGATAAAAGTCTGAGCCACTTTTTGCCCACTGTGAGCACTTGACACTGCAATCCGGTGAAAGACTGTATAACGTGGGTGATTGTGGCGCCATTTCCCATCGTAAATCTTCTCATAGGCCTCTTCTTTACCAACAATGACCGCCGCATATGAAACAATCTCTCCTTCAATGAGACCAACCCATCCACGAGCCTGTAAAATATCATCAAAGATGTCCTCTTCAGCTGGATAAGCACCTTGCCACTGATCACTACCTGAGGCTTTCAAAAAGGCACGTGCTTCTTCAATAATCTCTAAAATGCGCCCAATCTCATTTGGGTGAGCTAACCGTAATTCCATGATATTCTCCTATTCACAATCTATTTTTCTATTATACTATTTTTCATCTTTGAATGCTTGCTTTGGTATCACTTATTTTGCTATACTTATCTCATAAAATCTCAAAGGAGTTCCCATGATTACAAAAGAATTTTGTGCTGAAAATTTAACAGATTTGCACCACTTAGTTGGTACTGATATCACACGTGTTGAGCTTTGTGATAATTTAGCTGTTGGCGGCACAACACCAAGTTACGGTGTCATTAAAGAAGCTAACCGCTACTTACACGAGAATCACATTACCTCTGCTGTGATGATTCGTCCTCGTGGTGGCAATTTTGTCTACAACGATCTTGAGCTTCGTATAATGGAGGAAGATATCTTGCGTGCGGTTGAGCTAGAAAGTGACGCCCTTGTTCTCGGTCTACTCACTGAGGATAACCAACTTGATACTGAAGGTATTGAGTATCTCCTACCTGCTACTCAAGGATTGCCTCTCGTTTTCCATATGGCCTTTGATTTGATTCCAGAGGCTGAGCAAAAATCTGCGCTGGATAGCTTGATTGAGTTAGGGTTTACACGTGTTCTTCTTCACGGCTCTGCCATTCGCCGAGATATTTTTGAAAATGTGGACCACATCAAAGAGCTCATTGCCCACGCCAATGGTCGCATCGACATTCTCCTCGGTGGTGGGGTCACTGCTGATAACTATGAAAAATTGATTGAGCTTACTGGCGCAACACAGGTCCACGGAACAGGACTTGTCGCTGACTAAATCATCTAAAAAAGCACTGGAAAAACCCAGCGCTTTTATTGTGCTCAAAGATGACATCTCTATTTTTCCATTTTATGCCTGATAAACAAGTTTCCCATTACAAATCGTGTATTTGACAACGCCTTTGAGTTTGTCACCGATGAAAGGTGAATTAGCTGCTTTTGAATGGAAATGCTCTGAGATAATACGGTCTTCGTTATCAGAGAAAATCACAATATCTGCTGGGCCATTTTCCGCCAAATAACCGGCGTCAAAGCCGTAAAGTTCTGCTGGGTTGACGGTCATTTTTGCCAGTAATTCCGACAAGCTGAGGTGCCCTGCTTCAACCAAATGCGTCAGGCCTAAAGAGAGGGAGGTTTCTAAACCAGTCATGCCTGACGGTGCTTGGGTCACATCAGAGACCGCTTTTTCATCCGCATGGTGCGGAGCATGGTCGGTCGCAATCACAGAAATTACCCCTGATTTCAGCCCTTCAATAACGGCTAAGCGATCGCTTTCCAAGCGTAATGGCGGATTCATCTTGGCATTTGCTCCTTTTTCAAGAAGCAGGTCTTCGGTTTTTGAAAAATGCTGCGGTGCGACTTCTGCAGTGACCTTAGCACCAAGCGATTGGGCAAAGGCAACCACTTTCACCGACTCTGCTTTAGACAAATGCTGCACATGGAATTTATTTTGCACCTCATAGGCAATCATGACATCACGCGCCACCATGCTATATTCAGCCACGCCACGAGCGCCACCACAGCCAAAATGGTGTTTAGCGATGTGTTCATTGAGACCTAGAATGCCATTCAACTGAGGGTCTTCCTCGTGAAGCGCCACAACCACATCCAATGCCTTGGCTTTTTTGAAGGCCTCACGAACCACTCCAGTATCTTCAAGAGGAATCCCATCATCTGAAAAACCGACTGCACCAGCTGCTAATAAGGCTTCAAAATCCGTCAAAGTTTTACCATCAAAGTTTTTGGTTACAGTAGCGTTGGTTTTGATATGGATAGCTTCTTTTGCTGCTGACTCCAAAACCTCGGTCAAAGTCTCCACATCCGAAATGGTTGGATTGGTATTGGCCATCATGACCACAGTGGTAAAGCCACCTGCTGCTGCCGCCAAAGCACCTGTGTGAATGTCTTCCTTATGCGTCTGACCAGGCTCACGAAAATGCACATGGATATCAATTAATCCTGGAGCAACAACAAGCCCTCTGGCATCAATAACCTCTGCCTCGGGAACATCTATCGCATCAGCAATGCGAACAATTTTCTTCCCCTCAACAAGAACATCTGTCACCCTATCCAAACCCGTTTTTGGGTCAATCACTCGACCGTTTTTAATTAAAAGCATGTTTTCCTCCTATTTCAGTTGCGTGATTAGCTTTTCCACTTCAGCTACACCTACGGTATCTCCAATGGCTAAAAAGAGGTCTTTGGCCTTTTGGAAATAGCTGAGCTCCTGAGTGATTTCACCGAGACCACGATAAGCGCAGGCTTTAGCTACCTCATCATCGGTCTGTAATGCCAAATTGAGTGCCATTCTCATCTTAGCTTCCGCAGTAGTTTTGTCCCCCATTAAAAAATGTAGGTAAGCATCTTCATAGCCTGCTATTGACTCCGCCTGTTTCCAGTCACTGTCATCTAAGTCTAATTGTGCTATTAAGGCTTGTTCTTGAACAATATAGTCAAGAGCTTTGGGGTAGTCTTTGGCCTCTCGTTCGACATAAGCCAGCTGGTGAAGAGCGATATGCTTCATTTCCAAGTCACCAAGTTTTTCTGCTAGCCTCACATTATCCTGTCCAGTCTGCCTTGCTTCTTGTAATTGCGCCTTCTTCACGGACAAATAAATCCTATTGTTATTAGCCCAAAATTGTCCGCTATAATCAGTCTTATCGAGGTCATCATATAGCTTTGCTAGCAGCGCTTCTGCCTCTTCCAAACGGTTATCGTCCAGCGCTTCAAAAAAGAGTGCGGTTTTATCCATGTCTGTCATTGCTCTCACTCCTTACTGCAGCCAATCAATTTTACCCAGCCCTGCCTCTTCTAAATAGGCGTTAGTTCTTGAAAAAGGATTACTGCCAAAAAAGCCACGGTAGGCTGACAGCGGACTTGGGTGAGCCGATTCAATCACTTGATGATGGGAATTGGTAATCAAAGCTTTTTTCTTTCTCGCATAGCCACCCCAAAGGATAAAGACTACAGGCGTTTCTTTTTGATTAAGGACCTTAATCACCGCATCTGTGAATGGCTCCCAGATAAGATTCGCATGACCATTGGCATTACCAGCTGGAACCGTCAGACAAGCATTTAGCAATAACACGCCCTGATCAGCCCAAGGTGTTAAATCATGGGTTTCTTTCAAACCAATATCTTCTTGCAATTCTTTCAAAATATTTTGCAAAGATGGCGGAGCAGGTAAGTCATTAGGCACTGAAAACGATAGCCCTTGCGCTTGCTGAGGACCGTGGTAAGGATCCTGCCCCAAGATAACTACCTTAGTATCCTCAAATGACGTGTGGGTTAGAGCCGCAAAAACCTTTTCCCTAGGGGGATAAATCACGCCTTCCTGATAAACCTTATCCATAAAAGCATTGATCTGACCAAAATAATGCTCTGGTAGCTCTGCCTTGATTTTCTCATGCCAAGTGGAATGTTTCATCTTACTTACACCTCCTCAACGTGGAAGAACTCAGTCACCACAATACCATCTTCTGAAAACTCTAGACCAACAGTCGGTAAGTAACGACGCCAAAAGTCTCCAAAGATAGCTTTCCAATCGTCAATTGACCCATCGCCTTCAGCATTTGAACGAGCCGTTTCTTCTGAAATATCACAAAAACGTTCCAAAACTACCTTGTCTGTCACCAATAACACCTCTCTCTGAGGATTATCTGGATTGTCCAACATAATCGACCGACTGCCTGGCTGATCCAAGTCTTCTAAGTCACGATACTCTGCAAACCAAGACGATGTGGCACATTTTTGACCCGAGACTGTCAAGTCATACAAATCACTGTATTCTGCCGGATGTCCCCAAACTTCCAATTCGGGATACTTGGCCTGTAATTCACCATATTTTGCCATTCATTCCTTCCCTTCCATCCTATCTTTTCTTTATTTTATCATAAATAGCACTAAAAAAATCTCTCGCAACTGTCAATTGAGAAAGATTGTTCGTTATTTATTTTTTTGAAAAAGCTGCGCAAAGACAAAGACGCCTACCGCAAGCCAAATTGTCGCAAATCCTACCATTTCTCCACCAGTAATCCCCTCACCAAAGATAAAAACTGCAATAAAAAGTTGCAAGGTAGGATTAAAATATTGAATGAACCCTACTTGATTAAGCGGAGCGCGTTTAACAGCTTCCGCAAATAATAAGAGAGGGATTGCAGTGATTATTCCCGATAGAGCTAGTAAGCCTTGCTCAATCAAGCTTACATCAAACCAGCCAACTGGACTTAAAAAGATAAGATAACCTACCGCAAAGGGCAAAATAATCCCTGCTTCTACTAGCATCGCAACATCACTTGAAAGTTTAACTTGTTTTTTTAATAAGCCATAAATGCCAAAAGACAAGGCTAAAATAAAGGTTACAAGCGGCAGCTGACCTGTTAGTGCAATCAAGACAAGAACTCCTAAAGCCGCTAGAGCAACTGCAATCCACTCAAGACGCACCAGCTTTTCCCCTAGAAAAAGAATGGACAAAAGAACTGATACCAAGGGCATCAAGTAGTAACCAAGGCTAGCTTCCGTAGCTTGACCGCTACCCACCGCATAGATATAGACTAGCCAATTGACAGCGATAAATAGGCTGGCAAAGATCATTGTCCATAAAGGCTTTGAAGTGTTTTTCAGATAAGTGAGCTCCTTAGTTAACTTACTAGTCTGTCTCGTCAGAATAAAGTAAGCTAACATCGTCACAAAAGTCCAAACAATCCGATAGGAAAAAGTCGTATGAGCAGGTACTCCGCCCAAGGCTTTCCAATAAAGGGATAAAAGCGCCCAAGCCAGATAGGCACAAAAGGCGTAAATCAGCCCTTTTCTACTCTCACTCAACACGCACACCCTCACGGTCAACTTCTAAGATAAAGCATTCACCATCAAATTTCAATGCCTCAATAGCTGATTTCATGTTGGCTGCCTTATCTTGTTCGGCTAAGACCATAATCGTTGGTCCTGCACCTGATAAATAAGTCGCATAGGCTCCCATTTCTTTAGCTAAAGTCTTAATCGGAAGAAATTCTTTGACCAAAGATTGGCGATAAACTTCATGGAAACGATCGCCCTCAATAGCCGCTCCTGCCACCTCTAGATTTCCTGATAAAAGCCCTGCTATAGCCACATTCGCAATGGAGGAGGCTGCGACAGCTTCTTTATAAGAAAGCTCTAGTGGTAATACCCCACGAGAATCAGAAGTCTTCAACTCATAACTAGGAATAAAAGCAATAAAACTACAAGTTGGAAACTCCGCAACAATCTGATTAACCTTGTCATTTACAAAAGAAGCAATGACCAAATTCCCAAAAATCGCTGGCGCAACATTGTCAGGGTGTCCTTCAATCTCAGTCGCTATTGCTAATTTTTCATCAGCAGTCATCTCAAGATGACCAAGCTGATTGGCTAACTCAATACCTGCCACAATAACTGACGATGACGACCCCAAGCCACGCGCCAATGGGATATCTGATGTCATCTCAATCACGTGTGGCTGTATATCAGATTTAATGTGAAGTGCCGTAGCAATTAACAAGTTACTCTCATCACTAGGAATATCGCCCAAATCATGCTTGATGAACCACTTATCAGACGGCTCCTTAATCTCAATCGTTAAATATTTTGACAGAGCTACTCCAACCGAATCAAAACCAGGACCAACGTTGGCTGACGTTGCAGGTACTGTAATTCTCATCTTACTCTCCTAACACTTTAAAGCTATTTAAGACCTTAAATTCAACCACATCTGCTAATTTAGCCGTCACATTGGCTAAGGCAGTTTTGCTCATTTCATGAGTCACAATGACCACACGAGCCGTTTCACCATTTGCCTTATGCTGAAGCACCTGTTCGAAAGAAATATTTTCAGCATTAAAAATCTCTGCTAAACGAAGGAGCTGTCCTTTCTTATCTGGGGTTTCAATCGCAAAGTAGTAACGGCTCTTAACATCTGAAAGGTCTGCAATCGTTGTCTCACGGGTAAATTCATTAAAGGCTTTACCAACAGTGGCATCATTCAAACGACGAGCAATACGTACAATATCTGCCACAACACTTGTCGCTGTTGGTTTTTGTCCAGCACCAGGTCCGTAATACATGGACTGACCGATACCAATTGACTCGACAAAGACAGCATTCATCACACCATTAACACTTGCCAAAGGATGAGATTTCGGCACAAAGCTTGGTGACACTTCTGCAAAGAGCCCTGATGGCGTTTCCTCAATCGAACCAATCAGCTTAATCACATAACCGAGCTGTTGCGCAACCGCAACATCATCCGTGCTAATCGTTGAAATGCCTTTGTGCGTCACATCTTCCAAACAAATCGTCATGCCAAAACCAAATTGGCTAAGGATAACTGCCTTATAGGCTGCATCAATCCCTTCAACGTCATTAGTAGGATCACTCTCTGCATAGCCTAATTCTTGAGCCGTTTTGAGGGCATCCTCATAAGACCAACCTTCATCAACCATCTTGGTCAACATGAAGTTAGATGTCCCATTCAAAACGCCTAAAATACGGGTAATTTTATCTGAAGTTAAAGAATTAGCTAAGGTCCGCAAAATTGGAATACCACCTGCCACAGCTGCCTCATAGTAGAAAGCCAACTGCTTTTCTTGAGCAAGAGAAATCAACTCCTTACCGTGACTAGCAATCAAATCCTTATTAGCTGATACCACATGTTTACCTGCTTCCAAAGCCTTTGTAATAAAGGTTTTTGCAGGCTCAATCCGTCCCATCAATTCAACCACAATGTCAATCGAATCATCCGAGACAATCTCATCAATACTTGTCACAAAATGATAATCGTGCCCTGCTGCTAACAAACGATTTTTTTCCTCATCATCCTTGACCAATACCTTAGCGATTTCAATCTGTCGTTTCGCTGCTGCTGTGATTTTTTCACCATTTTCTTCTAATAAAAACGGAATACCGCTCGCTACAGTACCAAATCCAAGCAATCCAAGTTTAATTGTCATATTATTACCCCTAAAAAGATTTATTACGTCCTATTATAACAAAAAATTCTGAATTGACAGTCTTCTCATTCTCAGATTTTTGATATAATAGACAAAAAACAACAAAGGAGCCTCATATGTCCAGCCCCTCTCGCCGTTCGAGACACCGTCGTTCGCCATTCCTAGGCGTATTACTCTCCCTCATCATCCTGCTTAGCTGCTTTGCTCTTTTCTTCTTTTGGAAAATGGCTGACGCTAAAGAAGCTAATCAGAAAACAACTCAAACCAGCTCTGCTATTTCCCAAGTCCAAGAAACAACTGAACAAGCCCAACAAATCGAAAACACCTCTGAAACGGAAACCGTCACTTGGACGACACAAGAGCAACCTGTCAGCATCCCAATTCTCATGTATCACGCTATCCATGTCATGGCTCCTGAGGAAGCTGCTAATGCTAATCTTATCGTGGCACCAGATATTTTTGAGAGCCATATCAAGCGCCTAAAAGATGACGGTTACTATTTTTTAAGTCCTGAAGAAGCCTATCGTGCCCTTACTGAAAATAGTCTCCCTGCTGAAAAGGTTGTCTGGCTTACCTTTGACGATAGCCTCTGGGATTTTTATGACTACGCCTATCCGATTCTTGCTAAGTACGGTGCTAAAGCCACCAACAATGTCATCACAGGAACGGTTAATCACGAAGGAAATTTAACCGTGGAAGAAATGCAAGAAATGAAGGCAAATGGTATTTCCTTGCAGGGACACACTGTCAATCATCCAGATTTAGAGTATTCAACGCCAGATACTCAAACCTCCGAACTCAGCGATTCAAAAACCTATCTTGATCAAACCTTTTCACAAGACACTATCGCTGTTGCCTATCCAGCTGGTCGGTATTCTGATACGACAATTAACATCGCGCAGCAACTGCATTATAAACTTGGTGTCACGACAAACGAAGGCGTTGCTAGCGCAGCAAACGGATTACTCACCCTTAACCGTGTACGGATGTTCCCAACAACAACTGCCGATGAACTGATTAGTCGAATTGAATAACAAGAAAACACTCCGTTCAACGTTGAATGGAGTGTTTTACCATAACAATTTAGAACAAGATACTAACTTATTCGAGTGAGATGGAATAAGTTGATTAGTATGTTTTTTATCATCCTATTCTTGATTCAAATTACAGTACTAATTATCTCATCGTTACAAATTCTTCGGCACCTGTTGGATGAATGGCAACGGTATTATCAAAATCTTCTTTTGTTGCGCCCATCTTAATAGCAACTGAGAAACCTTGTACCATTTCATCCACGCCGTATCCAATACCGTGAAGCCCAATGATTTTTTCCTCTTCCCCAAGACAAACGAGCTTCATCTTACTTGGTTGACGGTGTGTTCCCAGAGCTGTGTACATTGGTGTAAAGGTTGAACGGTAAACCTTGATGTTTTCAGCACCAAATGCAGCGATGGCTGCTTCTTCTGACAAACCGATTGAACCAATGGCTGGGTGACTAAAAATAACGGTTGCCACATCCTTATAATCCATCTTAGCATTCGTTTTACCGTTGAATAAGCGCTCTGACAATTGACGACCCGCTTTAACAGCAACAGGCGTTAATTCTAATTTACCAGTCACATCCCCAAGGGCATAAATTCCTGATACGTTTGTATTTTCATAGTCATCGCTAGCAATATAACCTTGGTCTGTCAAAGCAACACCTGTTTTTTCCAAACCAAATCCAGTTACATTAGGACGACGCCCGATGGCCCAGATAAGCGTATCAACAGTGTAGCTCTGCCCATTTTCTAAAACCAAAGTCAACGACTCATCAGCATTCTTAATCACTTCTTTAGGAACAGACCGCGTATGTAAAGTAGGACCATTTTCTGCCATATAATCAGTCAATGTTCCGATAATTTCTTGGTCAAAATTGCGGAGCGGACGGTCCTGACGGACAAAAAGAATGCGTCTCCGAACCCAGAGTATGGAGAACACCAGCCACCTCTACCGCAATATAGCCTGCGCCTACAACAGCTGTACGATTAGGAACAGCATCCAGCTCAAAGAATCCATCAGAGGTGATACCATACTCAGCACCCGGAATGTCTGGATAGAGGGCATGACCTCCTGTCGCAATCAAAATATGAGGCGCTGTATAACGTTGCCCAGCCACTTCTACCGTATGAGCATCTACAAAAGTCGCGTATTCATACACACGTTCCACACCATTATTATCAAATCCACGCTCGTAAGACCCGTGAATTCGGTCAATATAAGCCTGACGATTAGCCTTCAATGTTGAAAAATCAAAGTTTTTCGTCTCCACTTCAAAACCATACTCTGCCGCATAATGATTGAGGGTTTCAGCAACCTGAGCACCATACCACATGACTTTTTTAGGCACACAGCCGACATTGACACAGGTTCCTCCGACTTCTTTTCCTTCAAACAGGATGACCTTAGCACCATGCATGGCTGCACGGTTAGCACTAGCAATACCTCCTGAACCACCACCGATAACGATATAGTCATATTGTTTTACTTCTGACATATTTTCTCCTTTTTTAAACTAGACCGATTGGTACAATTTTCTTTATTCTAACATAAAAAAAGGTAGCAGACAAAAAACTGCTACGACATTTTTGGGTTAGATAATTTCAGGTAATTCATCATCATTATCAAAGTCCTCAACCTTATCTTCACCAGGAAATGGTTTTTGAAGGCGTCCCAAAATAAAGCGAGATATCGGGCCTGCGATGAGGAAATTAAGAGGAATAGCAGCTACAAAATTCGTCAGCCATGCTTTGCCATAAGCCCCTAACGTAATCACCGACCAAGGCAGCCCCTGACCAATAATCAAGTTAAAAATCAGACCATAGAGTGACATGAAAGTCACCATAAAGAGTGCCATTGTCCCTGAGATAGCCACAATTTTCACCCAACGCTTCTCGTGGTGACCGATATGATGTAACATCGTAAAAGCAATTTTCTTAGCAATTGGCCCTACCAAAATCACATCCAGAAGAAAGGCAACAGCAAATCCAGGCAAGTACCCCGCAAATACATGTCCCCAATGAACTGATCCTGTATTCATATAAAGGTTCCAGATTGACATCCCAAACACCATGATGCCACACATCATCACTGTAAACAACATCGCTTCTTTAAAATTTCTAGGCATTATAAACTCCATTTCTAAAACATTAGATTTTACTATACCATAAAAAATTTTTCTTCGTAAGCAATTTTTTCAAAAAATTACAAGATAATTTCCATTTCTGTATGTAAGGGTTTCATGCCTTGCTTTTGGTAAAAGCGGAGCGCCGAAACATTATCATTCCAAACATTCAAAGTTAGATGGTAACAACTTATTTCTTTGGCGTAAGCTAAGGCAAAGCTATACAATTCTTGACCAATTCCGCCACCTCGAACATCCTTATCCACACATAAGTCATCTATGAAGAGAGATTTTACAGGCTCAAGAACTGCTCCTTTAGCTTCTTTTATCTCTAAAAAGAGATGTCCGATAACAGCTTTGCCATTATCATAAACAAAAACAGGTTTGGTATCATCTGTTAAAAGCAACTCAAGCTCTTCATCTGTAAACTTACCGCCACTACCTTTAAAAATATCTGGTCTAGCTTCATGATGAACCTGTAGAATCTGACCTAATAAGCGTTGAATAGCAGGAATATCGGCTGATGTCGCACGTCTAATCATTTTATAGTTCCTAAAAGCACTAAAACTAAAAGATAAGTTTTCCTCCTAGTTTAGCTGAGCTCCCTTTCTAATTTTTGTCCATTATATCAAAAATCGTGCTTCTTATGCTATAATGGAAACATGAAAACATTACTTTTTATTCTAATCGCCTATCTGCTTGGTTCAATCCCGACTGGTCTTTGGATTGGGAAGCAATTTTTTAAGATTAATCTCCGCGAACATGGTTCAGGAAATATGGGAACAACCAATACCTTCCGTGTCCTTGGAGTCAAAGCTGGGTTAGTCGTTCTTGCTGTTGATGTCCTCAAAGGGACACTAGCGACCTTACTCCCTATCTGGTTTGGCAGTTCCATATCACCTCTTATGATTGGATTTTTTGCTATTTTAGGACATACCTTTCCCATCTTCGCTCAATTTCGTGGTGGAAAAGCTGTCGCTACGAGCGCTGGGGTTCTCTTAGGCTTTGCACCGAGTTTTCTTCTCTACCTAGCCATTATTTTTGTAGCCAGCCTATACCTCTTTAGCATGATTTCTCTTTCGAGCGTCATTGCCGCCACCGCTGCTATCCTAGGAATCGCTATCTTCCCTGCCATTGATTTCATCCTAACAACCTACGACCCACTTTTTAGCCTTCTCATTCTCCTAATCGCAGCCGTCATTATGGTTCGACACAAAGAAAATATCTCTCGAATAAAAGCAAAAACCGAAAACCTCGTCCCATGGGGACTAAACCTTACCAAGCAACAAAAAAAATGAGCATTCACTTGATGCTTATTTTTTCTTCCTTAAACGATTTATTATGATAAATACTAGATTCAAAACCACTCGAAACAACACATCTCTAAAACATCTATATCTGTGTAAGACAAGATGAACTTGTGTTGGAACCATTCGAAACAACACAGCGAGTTAAAATAAGGCAGTGATTTTTAATCCAGTCCGTATCCAACTTGAAAAAGTGGGCACCGATTCGGTGCTTTTTTGTTACTCAATTTTGTATCCGATTACATATTATCACAATATGATTTTTATGAGCAACTTTCTCATCTTCATTTTTCATCAGCTCTTTTCCTAAATAAAGTCAACTGCTACACCAAATCATTATCAGCACTAAGAACAACATTTAAAAAGAATCGCAAAAATTCAAATGCTTTATTTCCCTCGCTAGTCAATTGTTAATCTTATCTCACTGAATAATTTCACAACACCTCTTGGTTAGCCTATTTATCCACTTTATCCCCAAGGTAAAAGACAAGCCAGCCAACTACTGGTCAAAAGATTATGGCAAAATAGAAGAAGCTGGGCAAGTTTTTCCCAGCTTCTTCCTATTATCACTTTCAAATGATTGGCTACACACAGCTTTTACACTACCAATACCGATTTTTAATCACTTAGTTATCTTCTGAAAGGTCAGTATCAGACTGGTCAGTTAAATCGATGACAATATCTTCTTTAACAACTTCTTCTTCTGGGACTTCAACGATAATGATATCCTCTTCTGAGACGGTTTGAACTGTCTCGCTAACTTTTTCTTTAACTTGTTCAACAGTTGCTTTTACTGCTTGCCCGATATTCTCAGCGCTAAACTCACCTGATTCCCATTTGCCTTTATACTCAGTAAAGGTTTCTGTTGCCAAATCTTTGTACTCAGCCACTTTTCCTTTAGCTGCTTCATGATAAGCATCAGGATTAGCCTTATAGTCGTCAAAATTTTCTTTTGCTTTAGCAACAAGTTCTTTCCCTTTTTCAGTTCCTAGAAAATAAGCTGCCGCTGCACCAGATGCTGCACCTAGAATAACACTTTTTAGAAATTTCCCCATGAGCTTATACCTCCGTTTTTTTATCTTTTTTACTAAATAGTTTTGAAGCCATACGTGCTGCGAAAGCAGCTTTGCCCGTATTAGCAACAACAGCTGTTCCCTTACTTGCTTTTGACGAAAGGTTGCGTGCCTGTTCATTCAAATCAGACACACTAACTGATAAATCAGCAATAGCTGTAAAGAGCGGATCAATCGTTGCGACTTTTCCATTCACATCATCTACCAAAACATTAGCCTTAGCTAAGATTTCATTCGTTTGGTAAAGGGTCACATTAACATCACTGGTCAATAATTTAATGGTTTGTTTCGTTTCTTCGACAGTTTCCGTTAATTTTTTGATAAAAAGAACCAAGAAAACAACTAAAACCACAACTGCAATTGCAATAATTAAAAGTGCAATGCCACCTAAATCCATAAGTCACCTCATTTCGTTTGATAGTAAGGAATATCATTCTTCTGACGTCGAATGACAACAAATACCACGCCTGTAATCACTAGAATAGCACTGAGCCATTGAGAGACTCGTAAGCCCATCAACATGAGACTGTCGGTTCTCATTCCTTCAATTACAAAACGGCCACAGCCATACCAGATAAGGTAAAAGGCTGTTATTTCTCCCTGTTTTAACAGATTTGGACGACGGCGAAGTCCCATAATCACGAGAAATCCTAAGAAATTCCAAAGGCTTTCATACAAGAAGGTAGGCGTTCGATAGCTCCCATCAATATACATTTGCTTTTTGATAAAGCTGGGCAGGTAATCGAGATGCTGCACCGCTTTTCCATAAGCCTCTTGATTGACAAAATTTCCCCAGCGTCCAATACTCTGAGCAATCATCACTCCTGGAGCTGCAATATCCAAAAAGTCAATCGGCTTAATCATACGGTAGTAAGAAAAAGTAAAAAGTACCACCGCACCGGTCAGAAGACCTCCGTAAATCGCAAGACCACCATTCCAAATGGCAAAAATTTCATTAAGATGCTTGCTGTAGTACGACCACTCAAAGATGACATAATAGAGCCTTGCTCCCAATATGGCAAGAGGGAAAGCAACGAGAATAAAATCTGTCACATCATCTGCTGAAATCTTCTTTTTGGGCCCTTCTTTACTAGCAAGATAAACCGCTAGCGCTACACCAGTCATAATAATCAGGGCATACCAGTGAATGGCGATAGGACCTAATTTAATAGCAACTGGATCAATCATTAGTAGCTCCATTCTGGCTAATGAGAGCTGTCAAACGATCCTCAAAAGTCTTTGTCGCATCGTAGCCCATCAGACGAGCTCTGTGGTTCATCGCAGCAGCCTCAATCACAACAGAGACATTTCGACCTGTTTTAACCGGAATACGTACGCGAGGAATTTTGACACCTGCAAATTCAATTTCTTCGTTGCTATTTCCCAAACGGTCAAAAACCTTACCTGCTTCAAAGTTTTCAAGGTAAATCGCTAATTGGATTTGAGAAGAGCCTTTCACCGCACTAGCACCGTAGAGGCTCATAATGTCAATAATCCCAACACCACGAATTTCCAAGAGATGGCGCAAAATCTCCGCTGGTTCACCCCATAGAGTTTCTTCATCTTTAGCATAAACATCAACTCGGTCATCAGCCACCAATCGGTGGCCACGTTTTACCAATTCAAGACCTGTTTCACTCTTACCAATTCCAGAATCCCCTTGGATTAAAACACCCATTCCGTAGATATCCATCAAGACACCGTGAACACTGGTTCTTTCTGCAAGACAGGAATGAATGTACCAAGACATTTCACCTGAAAGGCTACTGGTTGGAATACGCCCACGTAAAACAGCGGTGCCTTTTTCTTTAGCAGCCTGAAGCATTTCCTCAGGAATCTCTAAATTGCGAGCCACGACAATTGCTGGCGTTTCTGGCTTAAACATTTCACTTAGGACTGCATAACGATTATGGCTAGTCATACTCATTAAGTAAGACCATTCTTTCATCCCTAGAAGTTGAACACGTTCTGGTGAATAATAGGTAAAATAACCAGTCATTTCTAGACCTGGGCGTGAAATATCAGACGTTGTAATCTCCTTATTCAGAAGTTCCCAGGTCCCATAAATCACTTCTAATTTGACCTTATCCACTAACATTTTTACAGTAAGTGTCATAAATTTCCTTTCCAAAGTAAGCGCTTTGCACTCTATTTTATTCATTATAGCATTTTTTAAGGATTTTTGAAAATGCTAGCCCCGTTTTAAAGAGCTCTTCTGTTTGTCAGTCCAACGTTAATCCGTTTGAACTCCCCTAAATTTTCTCTCAAACATCGCTACTAGCCAACCAACAGCAATATCACCTATGCTTTTCTAATCATTTGAGAAAAACGTCTGACTTCTTTATTGACTAACCTCAGACAAGGATAAGCTGGTTTAGTCCGTAAAAAACTCCGCTTACTATAGTCTCTCCATGTAGGGGCTACAAATCCTCTCCTCACCTTCCAACGAAAATCAGGGTCGTGGGGACTGACAGGCATCACATCTAGCTCCCAGTGCCGTTGATTGTTTCGTGTCGCATAATTAAAACTCGCACCATTAACCACACCAGCCACCGTCATTTTTTCAGGATCAATCTCATTTAAAAAACACCCCGAACTGCTCAGAATAAACTCCGTGTGGAACCTTTGAAGGATTTTTATATTGTAACTAACCTTACCGTCTGGATAATAAGGCACTCCGTCTTTTACCATGACTTTATTGTGAAGACGAGCAGATTCTAAGAGGGTGTAGGAACGGTGTTTCAAATAACGTGCCAAGCCCTCTGCATCTGTTTGATTTTTATGGCGAAAATGCTGGCGCACATACTCCGCTTGGTGACAAGAGATCAGATAGCGCAGCTGGTGTACTTGCCTTGCCAACTTCCCTTCTTGAGCCAAACTCTCTCCAGGAAAAGCCTTATCTACCTGCTCTGCGATGTCCCACCAAAAGGTATCATCTGGAGCTAAACTAGGAGAAATCAGTGATAAGAGATAACGAGTCTGTGCCATATCTCCCGTTAACTCTGGAAAATCAAGCAAACTCATGATTAGCTTTAATAACTGTTTGGGAGAAGAATGCTTTTTTTCAATAGTCCAAAGTTTCTTGAAAGTTGATGAACCCAGACGTGGATCAATGGTGGTCATATTTTTCAGTTCTTCTATACTCTGCTGTGACCAAGGTAACTTAAAAAAGCGTTTCAATTGCAAATACCTTTGCCAAATCTCTTGCATTGTTTCTCCTTTCCTAGAATTATCCCAAGTTATCCCCCTCATTATAGCAAAAAAGAAAAGCTCAAACGAGCTTTTCTAACTGTTTATCTTATTTCGCTTTACGAAGGTAACCAAATAGGACACCTGAGATGATTGCTCCGACAAGGACAAATGCAAGGTAAAGGAATGGATTTGATGTCAATGCGATAACGAAGATACCACCATGTGGCGCCATCAATTTGATACCAGCAAGACCAACAAGTCCACCTGCAATCGCAGAACCTGCGATAAAGCTTGGGATAGCACGCGCTGGGTCAGCAGCGGCAAATGGAATCGCACCTTCCGTAATAAATGAAAGACCCATGATGATGTTCGTCAAACCTGAATCACGTTCTTCATCAGTAAATTTATCTTTGAAAAGAAGTGTTGCAATGAAAACTGCAAGAGGTGGAACCATACCACCAGCCATAACAGCCGCCATCACGATTGAACCACCGTTTGTCACAGAAGCTGCAAGTGTACCAGTACCGAAAACATAAGCGGCTTTATTAACTGGACCACCCATGTCAATCGCCATCATACCACCAACAAGGAGACCAAGAAGAACAGCTGAGCTTCCTGACAAACCGTTCAAGAAGTCATTAAGTGCTGTATTGATTGCTGACATTGGGATATTAACTGCCAACATCGCAAGACCTGTCAAAATAGTACCAAAGAGTGGCAAGATCAGAATAGATTTTGCACCTTCCAATGAACGTGGCACTTTCACGTATTTTTTAAGTGCAAGAACAAGGTAACCAGCAAGGAAACCACCTACAAGAGCACCAAGGAAACCTGATGGCACACCTGCAAGACCTGCTGTCGCTTCTCCACCAGCAGCGTAAGCAATTTTACCATAAGCCAAACCATTTGAAGCAATGGCACCAGTAACAAAACCTGCAACCATACCTGGTTTTTCAGCGATTGAGTAAGCCACATAACCAGCAAATACTGGAATCATGAAACCAAAGGCAGCTTGACCAATCTTCATGAAAGTTGAAGAAATTTCATGATATGATCCAAGATTTCCAAGCTGATCTTTAGGAACACCTAAAATGTTATCAAATAGAAAAGCTAAGGCAATCATGATACCACCACCGATAACGAATGGAAGCATTTGTGATACACCACTCATCAAGTGTTTATAGAAAGCTTGACCTGCTGACATTTTTTCTTCTGAAGCAGCCGCTTGAGCGCCGTCTTTAGCCACATAAGTTTCTGCTTCACCGTTTAAGATGATGTTGATTAGCTCTTCTGTTTTCTTGATACCATCAGCAACTGGACGGCTCACAAGTGGTTTACCATTGAAACGAGGCATATCAACTGCTTTATCAGCTGCAATGATAACCCCTTTAGCTTTGGCAATATCTTCAGCTGTCAATTTGTTACCAACACCTGAAGCTCCATTTGTTTCAATTTTAATAGCAACACCCATTTCAGCAGCCACTTTTTTAAGTGATTCTTCTGCCATGTAAGTGTGGGCAATACCAGTTGTACATGCTGTAACTGCTACGATGAAATCTTGACCTTCTGCTGGAGCAACAACTGTTTCAGCCTCTGCTTTTTCAGAAGCAGCATCGAAAACTGCAATCACTTCTTCTGGTGTGTTTGCCGCACGAAGTTTATCCGCAAAACCATCTTTCAAAAGGTATTGTGACAATTCAGCAAGGGCTGCTAAGTGTGTGTCATTTGCCCCTTGAGGTGCCGCAATCATAAAGAACAAATCAGTCGGTTGACCATCAAGTGATTGGTAATCAACACCCTTGTTTGATTTTGCAAAAAGAACTGCTGGCTCAGCTACCACAATATTTTTAGCGTGTGGCATGGCAATTCCATCACCAAGACCAGTTGTCATTTGCTCTTCACGAGTCATGATACCTTTTTTGAAGATGTCAAAATCGTGCACAATATCCTTTTCAACGAGTTTTGTAATCATCTCGTCAATCGCCATTTCTTTTGAAATTGCTTGAAGATCAAGCAACATCAAATCTTTCTTCAATAAATCTTGAATTTTCATCGTTTTTCTACCTCTACTTTTTCAAAAGTTTCTTTAATAAAGTCAATGCTTGCCAAATCATCTGAGAAAGCTGTCGCTGTTCCACAGGCCACACCCCATTTGAGCGCTTCAAGTGGATTTCCAGTAGCGACAAATTCACCAGTAAAGCCAGCCACCATTGAGTCACCAGCACCAACTGAATTTTTTACTTGACCCTTAATTGGTTTTGCAAAATAAGCCGCTTCTGGCGTCACTAGGAGCGCACCGTCACCTGCCATTGAAACGATAACGTTTTTAGCTCCCTTAGCTAAGATTTGACGTGCGTAGGTTTCAATGTCATCAATGCCATTTAGCTCTACACCAAAAATCGCTTCGAGCTCATGGTTATTTGGTTTCACCAAGAGTGGCTCATAAGCTAAGCTATCAAGCAATGTTTGTCCTTCAAAGTCACAAACCACTTCTGCGCCAGCTTTTTTCACCAAAGGAATCAAGCGGTTATAAACCTGATTACCAAGGTTTGACGGAGCTGAACCGGCAAAGACCACCACATCATCTGGCGTCACTTGTGAGAGGACGGTTTCAAGCTCTACCAACTGACCTTCCGTGATGACTGGACCTGTCCCATTGATTTCAGTCTCATGATCCGCCTTAATTTTAACGTTAATGCGCGTGTCTTGATCCACTTGAACAAAATTAGTCTTGATGCCTTCAGCCACCAAACCATCTGTTACAAATCGACCTGTAAAACCACCGATAAAACCAGTAGCCGTATTGTCGTAACCTAGCTTTTGCAGGATACGACTAACGTTAATCCCTTTTCCACCCGCATACTTATCGTCACTATCCATACGATTAACAGCGCCAATTTCAACACTGTCAAGACGGACGATAAAGTCAATGGATGGGTTTAGGGTTACCGTATAAATCATACTTCTATTACCCTCGTTTTTTCTTTTATTTTTTGGAAAATGGCAGAGCTACTTTCTGATGTCAGCAGCGTTACCTTTTCAATTTCTGCAACCTTAACAAAGGAGATATGACCAAATTTTGAAGAATCGACTAGGACAAAGCACTCTTTAGCATTTTCAATAACCGCTTTTTTGACCATGGCTTCCTCGTAATCAGGTGTCGTCAGGTAAGCTGAATCCACACCATTCATTCCAATAAAAGCCTTATCAAAATTAAGCTGGTTAATTTGTGCCAAAGTCGCTTGACCGACACTAGCATCCGTGGTTTGCTTCACAAAACCACCAATGATAATTGTCCGAATGCCTTTATCAATCAACTGACTGGCATGGTGTACCGAATTGGTCACCACCGTCACCGTCGTGTCTGTCAAAATATCTACCAAGAGCGCCGTTGTCGTTCCAGCATCTATAAAAATCACATCATTAGGATGAATCTCTTCTAGAGCTCGAGTGACAATTTGTCGTTTTTCTTGAATGTTTTTGACAGATTTTTGAAGGTTGCTCGGTTCATCTCTCAACGTCTGTAAACTCTCTGCACCGCCATGAACACGGCGGAGCTTATTTTCAGACTCCAACTGGTCCAAATCCCTTCGAACCGTTGACTCCGAGGTCTCTAGTAAACCCACTAACTCTTCCAAGGTCACAAAATGTTCTTCTGACAACCTATCCATAATCAGCTGTTTACGCTCAGATTTTAAAATAGGGGCACCTCCTCTGCAATCGTTTACAGAATTCATTCTACACTATTTTCTAGCAAAGTCAAGCAATATCTCTCAAAAACTCCCAAAAAGCACGAAAAGCACAATAGTCATCAAATTAATGCCTAAATCGCTCCTAAACCAACGTTCGATTCAAAAGGTTAACAGTCATATTCTTACACCATAACCATGACACCTACAAAAAAGCTAGATCAGCTGTGCCATTCTCTGACCATCCCCCAAAAAAACACCTCACTATTATCAATATCTTCCTATTTATTGATAATAAAGCATCACATTACACCGAGCCGACTTTAGTTTCAAGCTGCTCTTTTTCTAAAAATAACATTAAGAAAATAAAGAAAACCTTAATAAGATGAAATTAACATAAGTTATATTAAGATAGTCTATGGTTAACCTAATAAATAGACAAATTCATGAAATGTGTATTGATAGATAGCTGCTATTGCAGTATAATGACAAAGATTTTGAGACAGGAAAATTGTCCTAAAATTAAAATAAAAAATGGAGGAATCATTATGATTAAATCTAACACAGTCAAAAGACTTATCGGAACAGGCGCTATTGCTTTTGCTTTCTTTAGCGCCAGCCTAGCAATGGGGACACCAGTGAAGGCGTAGGGAGCTTCCGTATCTTCTCAGGTAAAGGATCCATTTTTAAAAGGGCGTGAAGACGGTGGATTTCAAGGTTTTTACGATGCTGTAGACAATAAATTCAATGGTCAACATCCCGATTTCGAACATATTTATCCTGAAGGTAAAGATATGCCTAAATATGAAAGAAATGAAGATAACGAAAATTATCTACGCAGTTACAGAGACAGTTACAAGACAGAATATACAGCAACATATCAAAGTAAATACGGCTCTAAAGTTCCTGAAGTTAGCGGTCCTGAAGTTAGCGGTCCTGAAGCAGAACAAAATAGTACGGAAGCTGAATCAACAATTTTTGACACTATTATTGGTGTCGCATTGACAGTATTAAGTTGGTTTTTTCCCATTAATTAAATCCATATAATCGTTTTGCTTCACTCTCCACTGAGTTAGCAAACTTCTTTAACATTTTAGCTGAGATACTTACTGATTCTAAAACCACATTAACTTGATTTATCCTCAGCTATCCAAGGAGCAAAAAAGCCAAGAATCATTATAGAGGGATTCTTGGCTTTTGGCTTTCATCATAGTAAACACTAAAAATCCCCCTCAAACTGTAATTGACAGGACTGTCACTTATTAGCCATAAAACTTGACTACTATATTCAACAAATTTGCACTAAGATTCTTTTAACACCTTAAATGAAACACAAAAACGGAGAAATCATGATAATGAAATCTAAAGCAATCAAAAAACTTATCGGAACAGGCGCTATCGCCTTCGCCTTCTTCAGTTCTAGCCTAGCAATGGAGACAACCGTAATTGCGGACTCAATCGATTCAGCATTGAAACAGCAACAATTTGAAGAACCAAGTAACCAAGGTTTTATCGATGGGTACGATTTAGGATACAAAAATGGTAACAAATCTGGTGCTAAAAATCCGTACGATTCCCCTCCATTAGACAATCTTCCAAGTTACAAGGAGATTAATGAGGATTATTCCAGAGGATTTAAAGAAGGTTATAATTTAGGTTATTGGAATGGTTGGAGTCGTTTAACTGATCCAAATTTTATTATTGATCCGGTATTAGACCCAGATTTACATGGTCAACAGCATACGGAACAGCCAGAAAACTTTATTGATACTATTTTTGGCTTTTTCGCTGATATTTATGCTCAGGTGACCACATTTTTTTATAGCATTTGGTAAATTGATTTTACTATTTCCTGATTCATCCTCAGCTAACATGATATATAACAAAAGCCCAAGAATCGCACGCTGATCCTTGGGCTTTTGTACTCATACTCATTTTTACTTAACAACAAGTAAACACTGTCAAACATATTACAACGATCATCCGAACGTTTAGTAGTTTCTAAACAACCTTATTTGAACAACTTCTGCAACTGTGTTAAAATAACAAAGTAAATAAGTTATGACGGTAGCTGCAACCTATCAGAAAGGTGGTGGTGCTTATGAATGTAAGTACTAAAATCTGGATAGAAAGGAGTAGCAACTTTTGTCTGTAGCAGAGGCTTTACAGTTGATGTTGAACTTTGGTAATCTTATCATTGCTCTACTAACACTTGTTATAGCACTCATTTTGCTTAATGATAAAAAGAAATAACCGTCTTATACTTTAGCCGATTTGACGATTATTTCTTAATTATTCAATTGGCTACCGTCTTAAACGGATTTACACTAGGAGTTGTTGACGCAACTCCTTTTTATATCTTCATTATAAAGCATTGACTGATATTTTGCAAGCAAGACTTAGTTAAATGTGCGACAACGATTATCCGAACGTTTAGCAGTTTATAGACAAACTTATTTGAACAACTTCCGACGACATGTTAAAATAACAAAGTGAATAAGTTATGACGGTAGCTGCAACCTATCAGAAAGGTGGTGGTGCTTATGAATGTAAGTACTAAAATCTGGATAGAAAGGCAAGTCGCTAACGTTAATCGCTATGGCGATTTAACTACTCCTTGCACTAGTTCTTGGCGTAAAAAATATCGTTTTACGCCAAGAAACGTCGGAGTAGCACTTTTTGACTGCGTTTGAAGTTGTGCAAACTATCTTAGGTTTTGGTACCTTTACCATTACTTTGATTGGCTTGTGCTATAAAATCTTCAGCGATAAAGACAAAAAGAAATAACCGTCCTAAACTTTAGCAAGTTGACGGTTATTCTTTAACCCAAAATTAGCTACCGTCTTAAACGGATTTACACTAGGAGTTGTTAGCGCAACTCCTTTTAGTATTCTTATTATAAAGCATTGACCAACATTTTGCAAGTGAGACTTGCTTCAAACACATGAAAAAATCGTCTATCCTATAACATTTACTCATTAATTAACGAGGTTGAATGTACTGGACGGTTGTCCTTGTCTGGGTGCGCGTATTTGATAGCTTCGTTTACTGCGATCGGCGCTTCACCAAATCCTGTGGCAATCAGCTCAACTTTGCCTTCATAATCTGCGGCATCACCGATTGCAAAAACACCTTCTTGACTGGTTTCAAAGGTACGAGATACGTTGATTGAGGTGCGTTTGTAATCCACATTCCAATGTTTAAGATTTTTATTATTAGTTGAAAAGCCGAAGCTGACAATCAAAGCATCTAGTGGTAAGTCAAGTGTTTCTTCTGATTTCACTTTTTGGACTGTCAAACTGGTCGCTCTGCCATTTTCCCCAGAAATTGAAAGAGGAACATAAGGAGTTAGTATCTCCACAGAAGAGTTTTCCATGACCTCTACACTGTGTTCATGAGCTCGAAAGCTATCTCGGCGGTGAACAACCGTGACACTCGCAGCGATACTTTCAAGGGCATTTGCCCAGTCAACTGCCGAGTCCCCACCACCACAGATAACCACTTTCTTGCCAGCAAACTGATCCAATTTGTGAACATTGTAGAAAATAGTCGTATCGGCATAACGTTCTTCACCGTCAACGCCCAAAGGACGTGGCGCAAAGGCCCCATTACCGCATGCAATAATAATAGAACGGGATAAATGCTCAGCTTTATTGGTTTTAATATGAAAAATACCATCTACCTTTTCAAAAGTTTGTACTTCTTCTTTAAGGCAGATTGTGGTCTTGTCCTTAAAACGCTCTAACTGTTCCAGCAATTTCTCAGTTAATTCAGCACCTGTTGTGACTGGATAGCCCGGAATATCATAAATCTTCTTTTCAGGATAAAGGATGGCAGGCTGCCCGCCAAGCTCTGATAAGCTTTCAATAATCTGCACGTTCATGCCACGTAAGCCAGCGTAGAAGGCTGCCCAAAGTCCTACAGGACCCCCACCAATAATCGTAATATCATGAATAGTCTGTGTCATACTTACTCCTTACTTTTCTTGAATACGTTTAAATAAGGCTTCGGAATAAGGGTGAACGAGCGCAATTGCACGACCAGTTAACACCATCGAAATAATGGTCCCTACTCCGATACCAAGTAGCGGTTGACCCGCTAGAAAACCAATCACTAATGCCAACACAATGTGAATAGCATCTAAAAGATTTTTACCATAACCAAATCCTCTTTTAGCTACCAAACCAATCACATCCGCCAAAGCATCCGCAGGATTAGGAATTAACTGCATGGCAATCATAAGTGAAGCTCCAATCGCAATTAAGACAACCGCAAGGAGCAGAAAAATCCCTTGTAGGACAACCCCTTCGGCAGCTGGCATTAACCCATCAAAAACTTCAATAAAATAACTGGTCAGTACACTTGCAATAAGCTGAAGCAATTGAATCGGTCTAAACGTTTTCCCCAATAAAATCGCCTGTAAAAGCAACATCACACAGTAGGAAATAAAACTCGTTGTACCTAGTGAAATACCAGATAATACCGTTGCAATATAAGGTAAAGTTGTCACCGGAGAAACCCCTAAGAGACTCTTAGTATTCAGCGTAATCCCCGCCGCTAAAATGATCACTCCAAGCAAATAGACAGCACACTGTGCCCAATTAATACGTTTATCCATCAATTTCCTCTTTTTTTATCTTATTTAATAGTTCTTTTTCTTCTTCAGTAAAATGGTACACCTCAAGTAGATCTGGTCTACGTTCCAAAGTTTTTCTGAGGCTTTGTTCCAAACGCCAAAGGCGGATATTCTCATGATGTCCAGACATCAAAACATCAGGCACAGTCATGCCACGAAAATCATATGGACGGGTGTACTGTGGGTACTCCAAAAGTCCAGATGAAAAACTATCATCTTGATGACTGGCCTCCTTACCAATCACGTCTGGAATAAGGCGCACCGTCGCATCCACCATGGTCATGGCTGCAAGTTCACCACCCGTCAATACAAAATCCCCTAGTGAAATTTCATCCGTCACGAGTGTCTTAATCCGCTCATCATACCCCTCATAATGACCACAAATAAAAATCAACTCGTCTTCCTGAGCCAATTCTTCTGCGTAAGCTTGATCAAAGGTACGTCCTGCTGGATCAAGGAGAATCACACGAGGGTTTTTCGCTTCAATTTTTTCAATGGTATCAAAAATGGGCTGAGCACGAAGTAACATTCCTTGACCGCCACCATAAGGCTCATCATCGACATGACGAGCCTTTTCTGCATTTTCACGAAAATTATGGTAGTTAATCTCAAGCAAACCTTTTTCTTTAGCCTTACCGACAATGGAGTGCTCAAGCGGTGCAAACATCTCAGGAAATAGGGTCAGAATATCAATCTTCATCATCAAGTCCTTCCATGATTTCGACATCAACACGGTTCCCCTCAATATCCACATTTAGAACAACTGGCGGAATGTAAGGAAGTAATAAATCGCGTTTTCCTTTACGCTTAACGACCCAGACATCATTAGCTCCTGGTTGTAGAATTTCTTTAACCTGACCAATCAGAACATCATTTTCATAAACATCGAGACCGATGATTTCATGGTAATAGAAATCCCCCTCTTCTAATTCTGATAAATTTTCCTCAGCCACTTTGAGTGAAAATCCTTTGTATTTTTCAACATCGTTAATATGGTAAAGCCCTTTGAATTTCACAATATCAAAGTTTTTTTGCTTACGATGCGTTGCAACTTCAACTTCCATCACAAAGTTGTCCTTGTCATCAAACACTGATAAACAGCTACCTTTTTTAAACCGTTCATCCGCAAAATCAGTGACACTCATCACGCGCAACTCACCTTGCAAACCTTGGGTATTAACAATTTTTCCAACATTAAAATAATTCATTTTCTCTCTTCTTTTCTACTTAGAAATCACTCTTTATTTTACCACGAGAGCTCTAAAAAAGCCAACTTTCGTTAGCTTTCTTTTATTTCCAGTTTAATCCGACTAAGTCGTTCATTTCCTGATAGGCAATGTCAACCTTCTCTTGGATATCAGCTGGTATCTCTGACCGGTATTTACCGCCTTCTAGAAAATCTTCCAAAATCATCACTCGGTAATCAAAGTTTGGATAGTTATAGGTTGGATTATAGGTTCCTTTGTGCCAAGCCCAGACCATTGTTGGATGTGCCTTAGCTGTTTTGATAACAGTCTTATCTCCTGTTTTTTCAAAGGTAACATCCATAAACAAACCACGCTCTGTCCAGTAGTTTCCAAGCATTTCATAGGTTTGATTGGAAATAAAGTTTCCCATTGAGTAGATGATTAGCTTTTTGTCACCCTTATGATTAACAATTTCTGACGGCTCTGCCACGTGAGGATGTCCACCAAATACAACATCTGCTCCCCAATCAACCATCTTATGATACAAGTCTACCTGCTCTGCCGTTGGTTCCAAAGAATACTCAACACCCATCTGAGGCATGACAATGGTCACATCAGCCAATTTCTCAGCCTTCTTGAGCTCTTTCTTAATCTTCTCCTCATCCAAATCAGACATGTGCTTTTGATACTCTTTTTCAGTGAGATTAGCTTCCATGCCATTATAGCCATAAGAATAACCTAGAATCGCAATTTTAATACCATTAACTTCTCTGATAAGAAAATCCTGTTTCTCCCGATTCTCTGTATAAACACCAATCGTATCTAAACCAAGTTTATTGAATGTTTCAACCGTATTCAAAGCTCCAGATAACTGCGAATCCAAAATATGATTATGCGCCAAATCGATAACATCATATCCTGTATCTTTTATCGTTTGAGCAATTTCTGCTGGCGCATTAAATAGTGGATAGCCCGCTAGTGGAAAATCAGGACTAATCGTCCCCTCATAGTCACCGATGGCTAAATCTGCTTTCTCAATCCATTCTTTAACATAGGTGAAATAAGGATCAAACCGATAAGACCCATCCTCCTGATAAGCTGACGTATAAAGAATATCGTGAATCAAGATATCGCCGTTGGCAACAACACGAGCTGTACGTACCTTCGATTTTTCTGCTTTTTCTTTCTCTAAAGTTGTTTTAATCGTATTGTTTAAAACAAAATCTCCCGTACTTAGACGTCTTTCCAGTAAGAATGCTAAAAAGAGTATTAAAACTAACAGACTAAATAACAATCCCAGTCGGCGTTTTTTTTGATGTCGTCGTTGCACGTGTCTTTGATCCATAATCCGTCCTCCTGTTTGATTATTATAACATTTTTGGAAAAGATAAGAAAGCGGTTTATAACATGAGGTCTATTGACGAAAAATCCCCACAGACGAGTGAGGAATTCCGTATTAAGCAATCGCTATATACCGTCTATTACCACTAAAACCAATATAAGAAATCCATTGGCGTCCTTCAGAAGTTAGCACCTTATCATAATTAACTGTTTCTCCAGCATCATAGTAAGCTAGTTCTGAACTTGACATCTTTGGTTCTGCTTTGATTGAAGACCGTTTGGTAAAGGTATAAACACCTTGTGGAGCAATAGCAGTTGAGCTTGGTTGTGGCATAACCGCCGGGCTCTTATAGTCTCCTCCAGAAAAGCCATAATATTCTTCCAAAGTTAGGCCAGAGTCATAGACCTCTTTAGCTTCTTTTCCGATATATCTCACATGCCATGGTTCTTTCCATATAACCTGTGACAGCTTCTTTTCCTGGCAAATATCTCACCACAAAACCATATTTATGAGCATTCTGTTGCAACCAATCTGCCGCTGCTTTGTCCTCAAGTAAGCGACCTGATTTATCTGTAAAATCATAAGCTAAACCAGTCTGATGTTCACTATGTCCTGCCCTGGCTGAGTAACGGTCTGCTGCTGCAGAACCATCACTATTAGTATACGTTTGATAAAGGGATTTCTGTATCTCGTAACTCCTAAAACCGCTATAGGTTTTCCCAACATTAAATCCTTGGTTAATCATGTCATTTCGTAAGCGGATAAAAGCTTCTCTCGCTTTTGGATTTTCTCCAGGGTTATAGGTTGATGCTAAAGGATATTTCTTATTAGCGATGACAATCTCATCATATTTTCCTTGAATACTATAATATGAACCTTTGTAAGTCACTTCCTTATTAGCCGTAGACACTGCAGCTTTAACCTCTGTTGTCGTTTTAGTCACAAATGTTAACTGTCCGTCATTTTGACGATAATACAAGTGAATATTGTACTCACCAGCCTTATTTTTGTGGTTGCTGATGTTCACAGAAACCTTGTAACGACCTGTGGCTTCTTCAGTTGCTTTATACCATTGAAGGTCATCTTGACCATCTTGTGTCGTCCAAGTAGGCACAAGAATTTCAGATAATTTTTTAGGGGTTGAGATATCACTAATCACAATGTCAAAACCTTTTTCTGATTGGTTTTCAACGTGAATATTACCAGTGAGTTTTACTTCTGTCGGTTTAGATATGGGGGAAATAGCAGAGCTATCAATCTCTTTTCCCTGACTTGACGAATCACCCTTAGTCACTTCTCTTGTCACCACCTGACCCAAATCAACATAGCGACGAGTACCGCTATAGCTAATATAAGAAATCCAGTTATGGTTATCATTGGTTAAAACCTTATCGTAGTTAACACTCTCTCCCTTATCAAAATGAAATTGAGTAGTTGCTGCAACACGTGCTTCATTCTTAACCGCTGCAGTCTTCTCAAAACGATAAGTTCCTTGTGCTGGAATACTCAGTTTAACAGTCTCTTTAACAACTGGCTGAGCTTCTGCTTTTGGTGTGGTTTGAACTGTTGGCTTTGTTTCTGATTTTGGCGCCACTACCTTAGTTTCAACTTTACCCAAATCCGCGTAACGGCGCATACCATTGAAGCTGATGTAAGACAACCATTGGTGCCCATCATTTACTAAAACTTTATCGTAATTGACCTTGTCCCCTTTTGGATAGTAGAATTGCGTTGATGCTGAAACTTTCGCTTCATTTTTGACCTCTGTGTTTTCCTTGAAGGTGTAGGTTCCTTGTGGCGCTAGAGTTAGAGCAACTGGCTGAGTTTTTGCTTTTGGTGTAGGTTGAACTGTTGGCTTTGTTTCTGATTTTGGCGCCACTACCTTAGTTTCAACTTTACCCAAATCGGCGTAACGGCGCATGCCATTGAAGCTGATGTAAGACAACCATTGGTGCCCATCATTTACTAAAACTTTATCGTAATTGACCTTATCACCTTTTGGATAGTAAAATTGCATCGGTGCTGAAACTTTCGCTTCGTTTTTGACCTCTGTGTTTTCCTTGAAGGTGTAGGTTCCTTTGTCAGGAAGACTTGGTTTTACAGTCTCTTTAACAACTGGCTGAGCTTCTACTTTTGGTGTAGTTTGAACTGTTGGCTTTGTTTCTGATTTTGGCGCCACTACCTTAGTTTCAACTTTACCCAAATCGGCGTAACGGCGCATGCCATTGAAGCTGATGTAAGACAACCATTGGTGTCCGTCATTTACCAAGACTTTATCGTAATTGACCTTATCACCTTTTGGATAGTAAAATTGCATCGGTGCTGAAACTTTGGCTTCGTTTTTGACCTCTGTGTTTTCCTTGAAGGTGTAGGTTCCTTTATCTGGGAGACTTGGTTTGACAATTTCTTCAACTACTACTGGTTGGGTTTCAACTTCACTCTCCATGACCTTTGGCTCTACAGACTCTACAGCTGTATCAGTATTGATTTCTGGTGACTTTTCAGGTGTGAGTCGATTTGTCGTAATCTCCACAGAAGATGTCAAGGCATTATCTGCTGACTGTGCAGAATTAACTTTATTAAGTTCACCCGCTTGTGTCACTTCTTCTAATGCTGGATTTTCTACCACACTATTAGTATTTTCTACTGGCTGATCTATCGGACTTGTATGGCTTATTTCTGTAACCATGTGATTTTTCATAGAACAAGCACAGCAACAATGAGACATATCGTCTGCCATTGCGGTCTTATTCCCAAAAAGCAACAGGCTACCAAGTAATACTGAAGCAGCTCCAAAGGAATATTTCCTAATGGAAAAACGTTGTTTCTGATGCCCAAAAAATTCTTGTTTCATAACTACTTCCTCACTATTCTTTTTTTTCGCCTTCATTATAATCCTTTATATTTTCATTGTCAATATATAACTGTAACGTTTGTCATTTTTTTGTAATATTTGTAAATAGACTTGTAAACTAATCTGATGAAAATAGCACAGCATTACTGGTAATTGCTAATCAGAGATCGGTTTTATTCTCTTGATTTTAAATCCCTCATATAACTATTCGATTTTCTGTGACATTTTTAGTGTAAAAAATCATTTTCTACAATATTTTTAGAAAAAGGGAGGCTTACAAGAATAAACCTCCCAAAATATTAATGTTGGATGTCAGAGTAGGCAATGTAGTATCGTGCTGATTTTTCCCTATCTTGAACTACAAAAGAATACCACCAGTCACCGTTATCTCTAAAATATTTATCCACGACAAACGCATGAAGAAAATATCGCTTTCAGATAACGATTTTTCATAAAAAGATATATTTTTAGCCATGAAATTTTGTTATAATATAGACGAAAAAGAGGCTGAATCGATGTATGTGTGTAAATGTCGTGAAAATATTTTGAAAAAATGCATGTAGCTAGAAAATGGTTACATGCATTTTCTTCATGCGTTTGTCCTGAATATTTATCCCATTCTACTTGACTACCAACAGGTTTAGTAAAGACAATCTCACTTGATTTATCAGATGCAACATAGACTGAAACTTCTTTATCTATATCTAAAATACCCGAAGTCGCTTCCCAGACTCCTGTTCCTCCTTGAAGCTGAGTTGCAGCTTCACTTACCTGTGATTGGGAAGTATTCTCATTTTGACTTGTCTGTGCTTCAATCTGGCTTGTTGACTCAATCCTTTTACTTTCTAAACTCTCCGTTGTGGTGGTTTGCTTTTTAGGATTTTTAGAAGACTGACTATTTTTCGAGGTTGTTTGGCTTGTTTTAGATTTATACTTAACAAAAATCAAAAATTACTTTTTGCTTCTTTCTTAAAAGGTGCGGACGCTCAAAAGGTTTGGGGAACCTTTTGAGACGGAGTTTCATTGCTACTTTTTGAGCCTCTTTTTTCACAGTAGATGATTGGCTGTACTTGTCGACTACTCGACAGCGTCTAACCTAATCATCCTTGCGGGGAACTACTACGAAATTGACTTTCAATTTCTGTAGTTCTCCCAAAAATCCGTTCTTATCAAGCAAATTCCCCTCGCTCTTTTATTTCTGAGCTTGGGCTAAAACTGTCCACTGGACAGTTTCACTAATAAGAATACCACCATGGCGAAAGAAGCTCTGATAAATCAAACCATTTATTGGTTCTTGATTTTACTTAAACTGCTAATTTTGATTTTGGATGAGTATAAGTCACAAGTTGTAGACGTGCTAGATAAACTTTATCAATAGTTTGCTCCTTTTCAGATAAAAAGAAAAACCGCTACTCCGAAGAATAGCGGTTTAATCATGTTTTAGGCTACTTGAGTAGTTGCTCTATTATTTAAGAGTAACTGAAGCTCCAGCTTCTTCAAGTTTAGCTTTGATTTCTTCAGCTTCTGCAGTTGCAACGCCTTCTTTAACCATAGCTGGTGCACCATCAACAAGTTCTTTAGCTTCTTTAAGACCAAGACCAGTGATTTCGCGAACAACTTTGATAACGCCAACTTTTTTGTCGCCAGCAGAAGTCAACTCAACGTCGAATGAGTCTTTAGCTTCTTCAGCACCAGCACCAGCAGCTGCAACAGCAACTGGAGCAGCAGCAGTTACGCCAAACTCTTCTTCGATTGCTTTAACAAGGTCGTTAAGTTCAAGGATTGTAGCTTCTTTAATTTCAGCAATAATGTTTTCAATGTTCAATGCCATTGTGAATTTCCTCCAAATAGGTATTTTTATAATGTTAAGTGTAGCTTTAAGCTGCTACAAGCTGACGCCATTTGATTAAGCTGCGTCTTCTTTTTCTGCAACTGCTTTGACAGCGTATGCAACGTTGCGAACTGGCGCTTGAAGTACAGAAAGGAGCATAGAAAGCATACCTTCGCGGTTTGGCAATGTAGCAAGTGCTTCGATTTCAGCTTTAGTTGAAACTTTACCTTCTACAGCACCACCCTTGATTTCAAGAGCGTCAGCAGTTTTAGCAAAATCGTAAACGATTTTAGCTGGAGCAACAGCATCATCTGAGAATGCAACAGCTGATGGTCCTACGAACATTTCAGCCATTCCTTCAAGACCAGCTTTTTCAGCAGCACGACGTAGGATAGAGTTTTTAATCACTTTATACTCAACGCCTTCACCACGTAAGTTACGACGAAGAACAGTATCTTGCTCTACAGTCAAACCACGTGCGTCAACAACGACGATTGAAGTAGCTGCTTTCATTTGCTCAGCAACAGCGTCCACAAGTTCCGCTTTTTTAGCAATAATAGCTTCTGACATTTAAGTTTACCTCCGTTTTTATTTTTGGCTAGGCACAAAAAAATCGTACCTAAACCTAGACACGAAAGTACAAAATACACATAATAGATATGGTTTTTTGTCCTCGGTAGGATGTTTATGAGTCCAGCTCCCCTACTGTCTTAGGTCAGTTTTATTTAAAACCTTAATCATTTTACCATGTTAGTATATAGGTGTCAATAAAAAAACTTTATTTTTTTCAATTTTTATCTCAAAAAAGTTTAAAAAGAAATCAGAAGGATGGGATATTGTTCTTTCAAGTAGTTATACTCATCCAAAATGCCCCAAAACAAAATAAAAAACCTACTACATAGCGTTAAAACGTTGATGTAATAGGCTTCTTAATGTTTTATTTAATCACTTCTTGCGTCTTAGCGTAGTTTGCTTCAACGGCTTCTTTTTCAGCTTTCCACCAATCTTGGTTTTCTGTGTACCAAGCGATGGTTTCTTCCAAACCTTCTGAGAAGTTGGTAAATTGTGGCTCCCAACCTAATTCTTCACGAAGTTTTGTTGAATCAATAGCGTAACGAAGGTCGTGACCTGCACGGTCTGTCACATGATCGTAAGCATCTTTTGGTTGACCCATTTTCTCAAGAATCAACTCAAGCACTTCTTTGTTATTTTTCTCACCATCGGCTCCGATAAGGTAAGTCTCACCGATACGACCTTTGGTCAAGATAGCCCAAACACCTGTTGAGTGGTCATTGGTGTGAATCCAGTCACGAACATTTTTACCTTCACCGTAAAGTTTTGGTTTGATACCTGCCAAAATATTGGTAATCTGGCGTGGGATGAATTTCTCAATGTGCTGGTATGGTCCATAGTTATTTGAACAGTTAGAAATCGTAGCTTTCACACCAAATGAACGTACCCAAGCCTTAACAATCAAGTCTGATGCAGCCTTGGTTGATGAGTAAGGAGATGATGGGTTGTAGTTGGTTTCAGCTGTAAATTTCTCACCTGGACCTTCACCGTGACCTGGTAAATCTTCACGAAGAGGAAGGTCACCATACACTTCATCTGTTGACACATGGTGGAAACGAATGTCATATTTACGAGCTGCTTCCAACAATGTGTAAGTACCAATAAAGTTGGTGTGGATAAATGGACTTGGATCGTTCAATGAGTTATCATTGTGGCTTTCAGCTGCATAGTGAACAATGGCATCTGATTTTGCTGCCAATTGGTTTACTAACTCAGCGTCAGCGATGTCCCCAACAACAAGCTCGACTCGGTCGCCTAAGATTGCTTCCAAGTTCGCACGGTTACCCGCGTAAGTTAATTTGTCCAAGACTGTTACATGAACATCTGGATGATTGTTATAGACGTAGTGCACAAAGTTAGAACCGATAAAACCAGCTCCACCTGTGACGATGATATTTTTAAATTCTGACATGATTTTAAGATACAAAGGGACATTTCACTCTCGAAACATTCTAGAAAACTAGAAAATCTGACAAAGATGCTTGGCATCTGGAAAGAGTTTTCTAGGAATGTCGTCCCGTGTTCCATTTTATAAAAAATGGAACATTCCTTTCATATTTTCTTATTTCTAGTTTGCTTTACACTTATATTAGTAACTTAGTTACTCTTACAACTCTTCTTTTTTCAATGGTTTGACATCTTTGAGAAGGGGATGATTTTTATCTGCTTCTGACACTTCTGCTGCCTCAAGATTTTCCCACTTAATACCGAGGGTTGGGTCAGCGTAGTTAACAAAGGCATATTTAGGTTTTAACTCAAGTGCCCAGTAGTCGTTTACAAGGTAAGTGTAAGCCGCAGTATCTGACAACACTTGGAAACCATTGGCTACACCACGTGGCACAAAAATTCCTTTAGAAGCGTCAATAACTGTCTGATAAGTGTTTCCAAAGGTGTCACCTTCACGAAGGTCTACCCAAGAACCAATCACTCTTCCTTCATCTGCAATTGACACGTATTTATCCCAAGGCTCTGCGTGCAAGCCACGAAGGGTATGTTTCTTATTGAAAGAAATGTTATTTTGTAATTTTCCTTCTTCAAAGAAACTTTCTGGAAATCCTAACGGTACCATTTTTTCTTTTTGGAAGTTTTCTTTAAACCAACCGCGGTTATCCCCACGCACTGGAATATCAAATTCTAACATTCCTGGAATACCTGGAACTTCACGGCATGCTAAGTCTTTATCAAAAAATTGTTCTGTCATTAAGCCTCTCCAATTAAACGAAGCAAATATTGTCCGTATTCATTTTTCTTAAGCGGTTGTGCTAATTCAAGGACTTGTTCTTTGGTAATATAACCCATACGATACGAAATTTCTTCAAGGTTTGCCACTTGAACATTTTGCATACGTTGAACAGTCTCAATGTATTGCGCTGCTTCAAGCAAACTTTCATGAGTCCCTGTATCAAGCCATGCAAAACCACGTCCCATGACTTCAACTGACAAATCACCACGCTCAAGGTAAGCCTTATTAACATCTGTGATTTCCAATTCACCACGAGGAGATGGTTTGATATTTTTGGCAATCTCTACAACATCATTATCGTAGAAATAAAGTCCTGTAACTGCATAGTTTGATTTTGGTTGCTCAGGTTTTTCTTCGATAGAAATAGCATTCATATCCTTATCAAATTCAACCACACCAAAACGCTCTGGGTCTTTAACTTGGTAACCAAAAACAGTTGCTCCGCTTTCTTTCGCCGCAGCACGTTGAAGCATTGCTGAAAGACCTGGACCGTGGTAAATGTTATCTCCTAAGATAAGGGCAACACTGTCATCACCGATAAATTCTTCACCGATGATAAAGGCTTGTGCCAAACCATCTGGACTTGGTTGCTCTGCATAAGAGAGTGAAATCCCAAATTCAGAACCATCACCAAGTAATTCCTCAAAACGAGGCAAATCTTGTGGCGTAGAGATCACTAAAATGTCCTTAATACCAGCCAACATCAGAACTGATAATGGGTAGTAAATCATTGGTTTATCGTAAACCGGCATCAATTGTTTTGATGCTGCTCGAGTTAGTGGGTACAAGCGTGTACCAGACCCACCTGCGAGAATAATACCTTTCATGGTTTTCTCCTTAAATATCTAATCATTTTATTCTATCATATTTTATGATATGTGTCATTGACTAATATAACGCTCGATAGGATAGTCAGAGACAGACAAGTCTGGTGTTTGATTGGTAACGAGCTGACTAAGCATTTTTCCTAAGAGAGGCCCTGTCGTTAGTCCTGATGATCCAAGTCCGCTAACGGCATAAACACCATTGAGGTCTGGAATTTCACCTATAAAGGGACAAAAATCACTGGTGTAGGCTCTAATACCGACACGATCATTTTTATGACTTGCTTCTTTTAGTCTTGGGAAAAAGGCTGACGCTTTCTCTTCAAAATCTACTAAAATGCTTTCATCAACGGTCAAATCAAATCCCATATTTTTCTCATGACTAGCTCCAACAGAGACTTTACCACCAGCAAAAGGAATGACATCAATTTCTCCCTCTGGAATAATGACAGGGTTGTGTCCTGTTTCCAAATCATCAAAATAATAGTCTCGTAATTGTCCCTTTTGCGGACTTACATCTACCTGATAGCCAAGTGGTTCTAAGATTTCTGGTAACCAAGCTCCGCAGGCTAAAATGACCGAATCAAATACCTGACCATTAACCCTATAAGTACCATCTGACAAACGTTTCAGCTCTGCTTTTTCCTTTAAAAGAGTAAAGCCAAATGCCTTAATTAAGGTCTCAGTTAATTGAGAACCTTCAACACGTGCAGCACCACTGGCTAAAATTCCCTTATCAAAGCCAGTTAAATCTGGAAATCTTTTTTGAACTTCTGCTAAGGTTTGGACAGAGAGGGAACCAATTAGTGGAGATTCCACCAATCGTGACTCAGCCAATTCATGTAATTCTTCCAAGTATTCTGGACGCGATTTGAGAAGAAGAGCACCTGACTGGTCATAAAAATCTGTCGCCACACCATCCTCTTTTAAATCACGTAACAGCTCTGGATAAAAATCTGCTCCAAAGCGAGCCAAACGGTACCAAGCCTTGTGACGACGACGTGAGAACCAAGGACAGATAATGCCAGCGGCAGCCTTTGTCGCCTGCCCTATCCCCTCATCAAAAATCGTAACCTCAACATCACTTTTTGAAAGATAGTAAGCTGCTGTCGAACCGACAATTCCAGCTCCAATAATTGCTATTTTTTTCATCATTTACCCCAACGCAACATCCATTACCATCAACGAAAATCATCGCTCCTGCTGCAAAAGACAGGGCGTATGGAATAATCGCCAACATCCACAGTACAAGCGCAGCTCCTAATACCGCTCCTAATGGCTCAACAATCGCAGACATGGCTCCCCAGAAAAAGGCTGCACTCCGCGATTTTCCTTCTGTCCGAATAGGAATAGAAAGCGCCGCACCTTCTGGAATATTTTGAAGACCAATCCCCAAAGCTAAGCCCATAGCACCTGCAATAGCCGCTTGTGTCATGTTACCATTGGCTAAAGAACCAAAGGTAACACCAACAGCCAGACCTTCTGGGAAATTATGAATTGTAATGGCTAAAAAGAGCAAAGCAGTTTTTGATAATTTTTCTGGTTCAATACCTTCTGCTTCTGACTTATGTTTCCCAAGATGCAAATGAGGAACAACAGCATCTATCACTCGTAGGCTGAAACCACCTGCTAAAAAACCAATAGCTGCAGGGAACCAAGACCACTTCCCGTAAGTCGGTTCGGCGTATTCTATGGCTGGTGCCAAAAGCGACCAAAAAGAAGCCGCAATCATGACACCCGCCGCAAAGCCATTCATGGTATCTAATAACTTGCGATTAATCGTTTTGAAGAAGAAAACAATCGCAGCACCTAAAACGGTACAGCCCCATGTAAAAAGCCCTGCTAAAAAAGCTAAAAGAACTGGATTTAAAGACAATACATTATTCATCATGGTTTTTCAAACACTTTCTAGTCTTATAGATGATAAAAAGGATTGGTATTACTGGAAGCTTCTAAAACTTCAATGTCCCAATGATTGTCAAACGTCCACTGGCGTAAAAGCTCTGCTATTTTTTTAATAAAAAGCACTTCAATATGATGTCCAGGATCAATCCCCAAAAGCCCTTCTGTCAGCATTTCTTGAGCAGTGTGATAATAAATATCACCTGTAATATAAATATCTGCCCCTTTTGCTACTGCTAATGGGTAAAAGTCATCACCAGAACCGCCACAAATCGCCACGCGCCTTACGATGGGATTTCCTTTATCATAGGAAATTAAACGAACACTATCAAGTTCAAACACGTTTTTTACTTTAAGCGCCAACTCCTCAACTGTCTGCTCGGCAATTGTGCCAATGCGCCCTAGCCCCATCTGATCCTTGGTTAGAGATAGAGGTTCTGTATCTTCTATCTCCAACAACTCACAAAACCAGTCACTTAAGCCACCAGGGACAACATCGATGTTAGTATGACTGACATAAACAGCGATATCATGCTTAACCAGGTCCAGCAAAATATCACGCTGAGGACTTGACACCAAGTCTTTGAGCCCTTTAAAAATCGGAGCATGCTTGGTTATAATGAGGTCGACATCATTGGAGATGGCTTCTGCCACAACAGTCTCACGGACATCCAAAGTCACCATGACACGCTTGATGTCTTTCTTTAAACTACCAATTTGCAGACCGACGACATCCCCTTCCATGGTTAGCTCTTTCGGACAAAAGGCTTCATATCGTGCGATAACATCACTTGCCAGAACCATTGAGTACCTCCTTGATGATTTCGATTTTTTGGAAAAGAGCAGAGCGGTCACTGTCATTATTTTCTGGAATCTGTGACAGTGCCACTTCTAATTTTTCGATTTCACGCACCCATTTGGCTACGAAAGTCTCTGATTTTTCGGTTAATAAGTGCTTCCCAAAACGCAATTCCGTTTTGGTCAACACTTCTTTACCATGCTCAGCGACTAAAATTTCATAAGATTTGTCATTTTCAGTCATGATTTTTTCAGCGACAATGGTAAATTCATTTGCCATCAGCCATGTTCGTAAGTCATCCTCACGGTTATTAGGCTGTAAAATCAGACGTTCTACCTGCGCCAGCTTTTCTTTTCCAGCCTCTAAAATATCCGCAATTAGGCGCCCACCCATACCACAAATCGTAATGGCATTGACACCATCAGTCACTTCAAAAGCAGCTAAACCATTAGCTAAGCGCACATCAATCTGATCAGACAGACCATATTTAGCTACATTTTTCACCGCAGAATCGTAAGGACCTTGAACTACTTCCCCAGCAATGGCTGAAGAAATGTGACCAGACTGGATTAAGGCAATGGGTAGGTAGGCATGGTCGCTTCCAACATCTAACAGTTTACTTCCTTTTGGGACAAATGTCGCCACTTCAGTTAGGCGACTTGATAAAATCGTATCCATAGTTATTCTTTCTACTTGTTTAATCCTTTTTATTATACCAAAAAAACTCGCTATAAAAACGAGTTTTCGATAGGTTATCATTTATTCACATAAGCAACTGCACGAACTGGTGAACCTGTTGCTTCTTTCCAGTTGGGATAGGCAATTGAAATGACACTTCCAGTCGCTGGTAACTGGTCTAGATTTGCCAAAACTTCAACTTGATAAATGCCTTGCTCAAGGAGATAGTATTCTTGTTTTAAAGCTCCGCCATTCTCAAATGCAGACTTACCACTGTCTGTATCTAAGGTTTCATGTCCGACTGCCTTAACACCTCGCTCATGGATTAAAAACTCTAGAGCTTCACGAGACCACCCAGGAGTCTGTTGGGCACCTTTTTCATCTAGATTACGAATAGCTTCTTGATCAGGCCAACGTTTGTGCCAGTCGCTACGAAAAGCAACAAAAGCACCTGATTCAATTTGACCATACTCTGCTTCAAAATCCAAGATGTCCTGTTTTGTTAATTCATAATTTGGATTTTCTGCAACGGCTTGTGACTTATCAATCACATAAAGAGGTAAAAGAAGGTCTTCCAGAGCAATTTGGTCTAGCCATTTCCCACCTTCTACGAAGTGAATTGGGGCATCAATATGGGTTCCATATTGCCCAACCACTGTAAATTGTTGCACATGAAAACCATCTTTTAGAGTAAAAATATCCTTTTTCTCTAGGCTAGGAAGGGCAGGAAAATGTGGGCTATTTTCATCAATTTTATGAGTTAAATTAACTAATCTGGCTGATTTAAAAACCTGAAAGGCATCTAATAACTTTGTCATAAGCACTCCAATTCTTTCTCTTTAATAATCACTTAAATCTTTTCCAAGGCTACATTCAAATCTTCAATCAAATCATCAACATTTTCAAGACCGACAGAAATACGGATTTGATTTGGTGTCACACCACATGCCGCTAAATCTTCCGGAGACAGCTGCGCATGCGTTGTTGTATAAGGATGTACAACTAATGATTTGGCATCCGCAACATTGGCAAGGTTGGAGAAGATTTCCAAATTATCAATAACAGTCGCTGCATCCTTATCATCACCTTTGACATGGAATGTGAAAATAGAACCTGCACCTTTTGGCAAGTATTTTTGTGCCAATTCATAGTAAGGACTTGATGGCAAGCTAGGGTAATTCACTTTTTCAACCTTCGGATGATTTTCTAAAAATTCAGCAATTTTTTTCGCATTTTCCACATGACGTTCCACACGCAACGATAGCGTTTCTAGCCCTTGTAACAAGAGGAAAGCATTAAAAGGTGAAATAGCCGCTCCAGTATCACGCAAGAGTTGCACACGCAAAGCCGTAACGAATGCTGCCGCACCAATGTCTCGTGTATAGGAAATATTGTGATAAGAGTCATCTTCTTCCACGAATTGTGGGAACTTACCAGAAGCCTCCCAATCAAATTGACCACTATCAACAATGATACCGCCAATTGTCGTACCGTGTCCACCAATAAACTTTGTGGCAGAATGAACCGAGATATCAACCCCATGTTCAAATACATTAATCAAATACGGTGTTCCAAAAGTATTATCTGCCACAAGCGGAATCTTATGGGCATGTGTCAGTTCAGCTACTTTTTCAATATCTGGAATGTTAATGAGAGGATTACCTAATGTTTCAATCAATACTAACTTCGTATTATCTTGAATAGCCGCTTCTACTTCGTCTAGATTTTCAATGTTGACAAATGTTGTCGTAATCCCATAGCGTGGTAAAGTTTCTTTTAGAAGATTAAAGGTCCCACCGTAAATGGTTGTCGCAGCTACCACATGGTCCCCTGCATGCGCTAAGCCAAGTACAGTATAGGTAATAGCAGCCATTCCTGAGGCAGTCGCTAAAGCACCAACTCCCTTTTCAAGTGCAGCAACTCTATCTTCAAAAACTGCTACCGTAGGATTGCCAATACGCGTATAAATATTTCCAGGCTTTCTCAAGGCAAAGAGATCTTCACCTTCTTGAACATCATCAAAAACATAAGAAGTCGTTTGATAAATAGGCACTGCACGTGATTTTGTCTCAGCATCAGGTTTTTGCCCAGCATGTAATTGCAAGGTTTCAAATGAAAATTCTCTTGTCATATCAATTCTCGCTTTCTTTTTTCTTATTTTAGCGAAAAAAAGCAGAGCTGACCAATACTTATTCCATGAAAAAAGGTATAGTTTAAAACTATACCTTTAATTTTCTAACAAGTAAAGCTAGAACATAAACACCCAAGCCTGTTACCGCACAAATTCCTGATAAACTGAGGTCAAAATGTATTCCCAAAACATAGCCAATAATAACCATCAGAGAACTGAAAAGACCTACAAAGCCTAGAAAACTATGAAAATGTCTTGACCAAAGCTGCGCAGCCATTGCCGGAGCCACTAAAAAACTAATGACTGTAATAGAACCTGCAATGTCAAAGGCGATAACTACCGTCAAGGAAACTAGAAAGACAATCACTATTTGAAGGGCTTTAACAGATAACCTAGACAATTGTGCCTGATTCCTATCAAACAGAAAGAGCTTAAGGTGGTTATAGAAGATTCCAAAAAAGAGGAGAACAACCAGAAGCAATCCTGCTGATTTCGCCAAGGCTACTGGTAAGGACATCCCTAAAATATCAATCCTATTCAATGGTGTAAATAAGACCTCCCCCATAAGGACAATATCTAAGTCCAAATGAACATTTCTTGCAAAAACTGAAATGAGGATGACACCTAAGGCAAAAAATGTCGTAAAAACAAGACCTGTCGCTGCATCATGGGTCAAATTCCCTGAACTGATACTTTCAATCGCAAACACCGCTAAGACACCAAATAGAGTAGCTCCTAGCACTAAAATTGGACTATCCAAACTACGCGCCACGAAAAAGCCCAATACGATACCTAAAAGAACAGAATGCGCCAGTGCATCAGCCAACATAGACTGGTTGCGAAGTACCAAAAGACTACCTAGAAGGCCACACGACAATCCCATTAAAAGTAAAATGAGTAAGACTTCAGACATGGCGTCCCCCTTTTCTGGTTAAGCTATAAGACATTAAAGCCAGTAAACTCATGACCAAAATAATCGTCGGACCGGTAGAAAGTCCTGAAATAATCGAACTTAAGTAAGTTCCGACTAAGGTTGAAAAAATAGCAGAGATAGCAGCTAAAATCAAGGTTACTCGATAATGTTTTGCCCAGAAAAGTCCAATAGTTGCAGGTGCAATCAAAAAAGCTGAAATCAACACAGCACCAACTACCTTCAACCCAACAGCAATCAAACTAATCATCAATAAAATAATCAGTTGTTGCAAAAAAATGGTTGAGATACCGACGCTTTGGGCAAATCCTTGATCAAAAAGGTAGAGCTTAAAAGCTGGGTAAGTTAAACCAAAAACGATAAGGGCAAAACTTGACACCCCAGCAATAAGCAAAATATCTTCAAAACGAATAAAGGCAGCTTGTCCAAAAAGATAATTTTGTAACCCAGCTTGAGAACTTTGAGCAAAATGCGGGTTTCCTTGTAGCAGCTGCTTGAGCACCATTCCAAGACCAAAAAATGACACCGATACTAGAGATAAAATATTTAATAGTGGTTGTCCGCTATGCTTTTTGATCCAATAGACCATCGTATATGAAAGATAACCTGAAAACATCGCTCCTAGCATAAGGAGAAAGGGATTTCGAGATTGAAACACCATAAAGGCAACTATCACACCAGGATATGAAGCATGTCCCAAAGTATCACCAACCAAACTTTGCTTAGTCAAAACACTAATCGTCCCGACCAAGCAGGTTGCTAGTGCAAAAAGTGTGATTCCTATCGCTACCGTAATAAACGAATAATCCGTTAAAACCTCAAGCATTACGCCAACCTCCCTCACCCTTTCCTTTAAAAAAATGCTGGGCAGGACTCTGATAGGCTTTTTGATAATTATCTAGCGTTAGGGTTTCAGCTAAAGGGCCATCAGCTACACAAGTCTTATTTAACCAGACCAAATGATCAAAATAACTTTCTAGAGTATTCAAATCGTGGTGGATAACGACGGATGTTTTCCCTTGTTCTTGAAATTCCTTCAAAATTGACATGATAATTTCTTCTGTTTTAATGTCAATACCAGCAAGAGGCTCGTCCATGAGGTAAAGCTCTGCTTCTTGTGCCAAGGCACGAGCAATAAAGACACGTTGTCTCTGCCCTCCTGATAATTCACTAATTTGTCTATCTTTTAAATCCAACAGGTTCATTTTTTCTAAGGAAGAAATCACAATGTCTTTGTCCTTGCTTGTTGGACGTTTCAACCAATTTTTGATGTGCGGATAACGTCCCGTAAGAACAATATCATAAACCGTTGCTGGAAATTGCCAGTTCACTTGACTAGCTTGTGGAATGTAAGCTATCCTACTTGCGATAATCTGTGATAAATTGCCCGATTGCCCCAATAATTCTATCTTACCACTATTATACTTTTCAAATCCTAAAAGACTTTTGAATAATGTGGACTTCCCAGCACCATTTGGACCTACAATAGCACAGCGACTTCCCTGTGGAATAACAAGATTAACATTTTCTAGCGCTAGTACGTGCTGATAAGCTACCGTCAAATCAGACACTCGAATAGCTGCATTCATGACTTTCCTCCTCTTTATTTCAGATAATCAACAATCAATTTAATATTGTGTTTATACATATCGACATAAGTGTCCCCTTTTTCACCCGCAGGTGCTAATGAATCTGAGAAAAGCTCCTTATGTTCTCCAGTAACAACCTCTACTGAACCACCTTTGGCTTTGACAGCTTCTTGAAGCTTCTTCATACGTTCTGGATTTGTTGTGGATTCAGTGAAAATAGCTTTAATATTGTGATCAATAATCAAATCAACCGTTTTAATCATATCGCTATTAGCAACTTCTGACTCCGTGCTAACCCCTTGTGGTGCATAAAGTGTAAAACCGTAACGATTTGCAAAATAGTTAAAGGCATCATGCGGTGTCACTAAATAGCGGCTTTTCTCAGGAACAAGTGATAATTGTTCTTTATTCCACTTATCAAGCTCATCGAGTTCTGTTAAATAAGCCTTTTCATTTTTCTCAATAACTTCTTTTTTATTGGGCAATAACTCTTGCAAATCATCTGATGCTGCCTCTACTGCTTTTTGGTAAAGGTCTACATCAAACCAAAAGTGTGGGTCAACGACATCTTCACCATCTTCTTCCATCGTTCCAATCTCACCTTTAGTGAAATTGCGGGTTACAGCAGAGCCTTTTTCTTCAAGGGCTTCAATCATTTTTCCTTCAAAATGTAAACCGTGATAAAGAACAAGGTCAGCTTCTTGCAATTTCTTCAAATCACTAGACTTAGCGGTATAAAGGTGAGGATCTTCTCCTGCTGGAATAATCAGTTGGCGCTCAACCAAATCTCCAGCCAATTCATTGACCATATCATCTAAAAATGATGTGGTAACCGTAACAACTGGCTTTTCTTTGGCAGTCTTTGTGCCAGAAGACTGATTGTTACAAGCGGTTAAAGCCAATAAAGCTACTGAAGTCAGCATAAGTGTGTTTAATTTTTTCATTTCTAAGAAACTCCTAGGTTTTATTATTTGATTAGTTAGGTAAACCTAACTTTATAAAAAGGATAAACGATGTTGAGCTTTTTGTCAACCATTTACCAACATTTTTGTTATAATAATCTTTGAAAAAGAGACGAGGTTTAATATGACACCCAATAAAGAAGATTATCTCAAATGTATTCACGACTTACGAGAGCGTGGCGATAAAATTTCTAATAAAATGATTGCAGACTATCTCCAAGTTTCGACACCATCTGTTTCTGAAATGCTGAAAAAAATGCAGGCTGAGAACTGGGTAGTAAAAGACAAGAATCTAGGATACGCTTTAACAGAAAAAGCAGATCTGATTGTTACGGAACTCTACCGAAAACACCGATTACTCGAAGTATTTCTCCAAGAACACCTTCACTATACGACCGATGAAACCCATCAGGAAGCTGAAATTTTAGAACATGCTGTTTCAACCATGTTTATTGATCGTCTAGAAGACTATCTTAACTTCCCAGAATTTTGTCCCCACGGTGGTACCATTCCAGAAAAAGATGCTCCTTTGACAGAAAAAAATCATCAAACGTTGTCACAAGTTTCGGAAAGTGGCGATTATCAGCTCGTTCGCGTTCACGATGAAATTGAGTTACTGAATTATTTAAACCGCAATGACTTTCATCTCGGTACCCACTTTACCTTGATCGAAATTGATACCTATGCACAAACTTATCAGATTCAGTTTAATAACAAAGAACTTACTATTCCACTAGCAATTGCTAAACTTATTTTTGTGAAATAAATGGCTATACAACTAATACTCACCCAAAATCAAAATTAGCAGTTTAAGACAAATCAAGAACCAATAAATGGATTGATTTTCCAGAGCTTCTTTCGCCATGGTAGTATTCTTATTAGTGAAACTGCCCCGTGGACAGTTTCAGCCTGAGCTTAGAAATTAAAAAGCGAGGGTAATTGGCTTGATAAGAACGGATTTTTGGGAGAACTACAGAAATTGAAAGTCAATTCCCCCGCAAGGATGATTAGGTTGGACGCTGTCGAGTAGTCGACAAGTACAGCCAATCATCTACTGCGATAGAGATAAGCTCAAATCTAGCAATGAAACTCAGTAGGAGATTGGGACACTGACTTCGTCAGCTTTATTTCCCACCTCAAAAGGTTCCCCAAACCTTATCGACTGTGACGAACTCTGTTCGTCTTATTTCCCACCTCCAAAGGTCTCCCAGACCTTTGGAGCGTCCGCACCTTTTTAGAAAGAAGCAAAAAAGTAATTTTTGATTTTTGTTAAGTATAAAGAAGCTGGACAAAAAGTCTTAAAAATAGCAAATGGCTTAGAGTAACGTCGTCAAAAACGTTGATTCTAAGCCATTTTATTTTGTTCAATTTTCAACAGCAAGGCGGAAATTTGAGTTTTGCCCAGCCTCTTTAGTTATTATGATACTTAATAGTTTGTCCTATCTCATTTAGGACTCACTTATTTTTTCGTAATGGGTGCGACACTGCCTAGCAGTTTTTTGAGACCAACTTCTGGGAATTTGATTTTCAATTCCTGAGTAGCTCCGCTACCTGAAACTTCTAGAACAATGCCTTCTCCCCACTTACGATGGACGGCGATGTCCCCGACTTGCCAGTCTGCATTTGCGGTATCGTTTGTTTTATCAAACGGCACACCTCCTTTGACAAATGGCTGTGCAGTACTGATTGGTCTTGGTTGCGCTTGCGCTTTTCGGGCTTGAATAGCTTGTGAAAGGCTCATACCTTGCCCAAATTGTTTTGCTCCGCTATGTGACGACGTCGCCATAAAGGAAGTATTCGCTGGACGTGCTAAGCCTTGGTAAGCCAAAAGCTCATCTGAAATTTCACGAAGGAAGCGCGTTGGGCGGTTATAGCTAGTTTTACCAAAGAGGGTACGGGTATTGGCATTAGTCATAAAGAGAATCTCTTCAGCACGGGTAATCCCAACATAGGCTAGGCGACGCTCTTCTTCCAATTCATCCGGATCTTCTGCTGCACGTGTTAGCGGAAAGACATTTTCTTCCATCCCAATCAAGAAAACAACTGGGAACTCCAGACCTTTAGCCGCATGGAGGGTCATAAGAGTCACCTCTGCCGACTCCACATTGCCATCGTCTGTATCAGCAATCAACGCCAAATCATTTAAGAAACGGCTGAGGCGGTCTAAGCCTGTTTCATCAGGGGCTCCGTCTTCATTATTGTCATCAAAGTTTTTCGTTACAGATAGAAACTCTTCAATATTTTCCACACGCGCTTGACTTTCCAAGGTATTTTGCAAGCGCAGAGCTTCTAAGTAGCCTGATTTGTCAAGAACAGCTTCAACGACTTCTGTCACAGAATACCGATCAATGTCTGCTCGAAGATTGAGAATGAGGTTTGCCAAGTCCCAAACTGCCTGCGCAGCTTTTCCCTTAATTGAAGACAACATGATATTAGCTGAAGCATCTAAGAGACTCGTGTCACGCTCGTAGGCAAAGGTACGGATTTTTTCAAGAGTTCCTGGTCCTACGCCACGTTTGGGTTCATTGACGATGCGTTCAAAGCTAATGTTATCTGCCGTATTGGCAATGATGTTGAGGTAGGAAATCACATCACGAATTTCCTTACGGCTATAGAACTTGGTGCCTCCAACCATGGTATAAGGGATATTCGATTTGAGAAGCGCTTCCTCAATGGTACGAGATTGGGCATTGGTGCGATAAAGTACCGCAAAATCTTTGAAGTTTTTAGCTGTTTCGCGCACCATATTGCTGATGGTTGAAGCTACAAATACTGCCTCATCGCGCTCGTCATTGGCACGGTAGTAAACCAACTGCTCACCATCATCATTTTGCGTCCACAACTTTTTAGGACGACGATTTTTATTATTGTTGATAACTTCGTTAGCAGCCTGTAAAATCTTTTTCGTTGAGCGATAGTTTTCTTCTAAAAGAACAACCTTGGCTTCTGGGTAATCTTTTTCAAAATCAAGGATATTTTGCATATCCGCTCCACGCCAACCGTAAATAGATTGGTCAGCATCACCCACAACACAGATATTTTTGAAACGAGAAGCTAATAGTTTCACCAACTGGTACTGGGCATGGTTGGTATCTTGGTACTCATCCACATGTATATACTGGTAACGCTGTTGGTAGTAAGCCAGTACCTCTGGATTTTTATCAAAAAGGCGGAGCGTCATCATGATGAGGTCGTCAAAATCCATGGCCTCACTACGACGCAATTCTTCCTGATAAGCCTTATAACATTTAGCTACAATCTGCGTGTACATGTCACCAGCCATATTGTCATAAGCCACTTCATCCAGCAAATCATTCTTGGCATTAGAAATAGTCCCCAAGATGGCACGTTCATTCCATTTTTTCGGATCCAGGTTCAGATTTTTCAAAATCCGCTTCATCAGCGTGCGTTGCTCACCCGGATCAACGATGGTAAAGTTACGGTTGTAGCCAATATGATCTGCCTCACGGCGTAAAATCCGCACACACATGCTGTGGAAAGTCGCAATAAGCGTATCTGCTGTTGCAGGATTGAGAGCAATGGCACGTTCCCGCATTTCACGCGCAGCCTTATTGGTAAAGGTGATGGCCAAAATATTCCAAGGATTGACCATCTTTTCATCAATCAGATAGGCAATTCGGTGCGTCAACACACGCGTCTTCCCAGAACCCGCTCCTGCCATGATCAGCAAGGGGCCCTCTGTCGTCTCTACCGCCTCTGCCTGTCTGTCATTCATTCCATTTAAAAGGGGATTTCCCATTTGAAGTCTCCAATCTTATAAATCTTTACTATAAAATACTAAGCGCTCAATTTCTTGAAAACCATTTTTTTGATAGAAATTCTCAGCCGGCATGCCCCTGTCCGTCAAAAGTGACAAAAAACTAACTTTTTCATCTAATTCATTCACAAGCTGATTGAGCAAAGCAGTCCCTAGCCCTTGACCCTGAGCTACTTTTTTAACTCCCATTTCATGAATATAGCATTCATGACCAGACCACCAAGAACGTGTGACACCGTAAATAAACCCAAGAAGTTCACCATTTTCAACAGCTAGCACCCCAATAAAATTTGGCGTCTGATAAAATTCAGTAATGTATTGCAAAGCACCTTCCACAGTCCACTCATCATTCCAAGGCTCATCATTGAAAATGTCAACAAATAAGTGTGCACAAGAAAGCAAATCCTTCTCAGTTAGTCTTTTAAATTCCATGATTTCTCTCAATCCACAAAAATAAGCTCTACTATTTTACCATTTTTTAGGGAAAATAGCAGAGCTGATACTTGTCGTAATTCAAAAATAACTTTTTTACTTCTTTCTAAAAAAGTGCAGATGCTAAAAAAAATTTTGGCACCCCTTTGTCTGAAGAAAATAACTCTAACAACGTCAGCCTCAAAATCTCCTACGGAATTTCCTTCTTTCTTAGCAAACTAGGACTATCGTTTATCAAAACGATTCATTGGTGTCCTAATCTTAATTCAAAATACTATAAAACATTATGAAACAACCATCTCTTGACAGAAAATGACGTATAACGGAGATACATTTATCATAAGAGGAATTAACTAAACTAGTATAATTTTAGTTTTGGAGGAGTATGGGCTATCCGAATTATTCCCGCAATGAGTTCAAAAATAGGACAGCTCCTATAGTGATACTCACTGATAAGAGTCTGTCCCAATTATTCATTGTAAGCTCAGAGACGGTTACCGAAAGCGTCTTAAGCATTAAAACTTTCTGTCAATTGTGGTACGACTTGTTTTTTACGAGATACTGCACCAGCAAGGAAAGCATGGTTATTTTCAAGTTTGAAGTTGAAAGCTGCTTCAACTTTATCCATGTTTGAACCAAGTGCAAGGATCTCAGAGTTTGAGTTCAAAATATCTGTAATCATCAATACAAAATCTGAATAGCCGTTTGTTTCTGATGATGCTGTCATTGCAGCTTCAATCTCTGCTTGGCGTTCCAAAACTTCTGCAATATCAACAGTATTGACTTGAGCCACACGGACATTATTGCCATTAAGTGGGAATGTTTTCGCATCAATATCAATCAATTCCTCAGCTGATTTACTTGAAAGATTTGTACCAGCTTTAAGGAGTTCAAGACCGTACTCTTCTAAATTCACACCAGCAAGCTCTGCCAATTCTTTAGCGACTTGCGGATCTGATTCATGTGTTGTTGGTGATTTAAGAAGGAGTGTGTCTGACACCAAACCTGACAAGAGAAGACCGGCAACCTCACGAGGAAGTGTCACACCCGATTCTTTTGAAGCACGGTAAACGATTGATGAGGCAGATCCAACTGGCTCTAAACGCATATAAAGAGGATTTGCAGTCTCAAAGTTCGCCACACGGTGGTGGTCAATCACTGCTGCCACTTCTACTTCACGAATATCAGCAATAGATTGTTGGAATTCGTTGTGGTCAGTCAAGATAACCTGAGAAACACCTTCTGCTTTAGCAGATTCTACCACACGTGGTGCTTCAATACCAAAATAGTTAAGCGCAAATGCTGTTTCTTCGTTAGGAGTTCCAAGAGCAACAGCTTCCGCATCGCGACCCCAAGCTGTACGCTCAAGATAAGCCCAACCGTATGAAGATGCAATAGCATCTGTATCAGGATTTTGGTGACCAAAAACTAAACATTTAGACATGATATACCTCTATTTCACATTTTTCTTCATTATACCATAAAATGAGCCATTCGTTAAATCCCTTTCACTCAAAACTTTACTTTTTACGGATAATAGAATGACAGGAAAATTTGGTTTTATAGCACAGCTCCTCTAAAAATACCAAAAGAGGTAGAATTTTTGCCTACCTCTTTTTGAACATCGCGATTAACAATTTTCGGCGACTGCTGTAATACCTGCAATACGTCCAAAGGTGAAGATATCAGTTAATGAGTTACCACCTAGACGGTTACCCGCATGGAGTCCTCCTGCTACCTCACCAGCAGCATAAAGTCCTTTGATTATTTCACCACTTTCATTGATAACGTGTGTTGTGGTATCAATTTTGAGGCCGCCCATAGTATGGTGCACTGCCGGTTTACGTGGGGTCGCATAAAATGGTGCCACTTCACATTTGAGGTCAAAGCCACCCTTATTAAATTCAGGGTCAAAACCTGCGTCGACGTATGAATTGTAGTTTTTAATCGTTGTGACCAATGTTTCTGGATCGACACCAATTTGCTCTGCTAATTCTTCCAAGGTATCGGCACGGTGAAGAGTTCCTGCTGCAACTTGCGCATCAATTTTTTCTTGACTAGTATTGTAAGCTGTCGCTTTAATCTTATCATCTGCAATAAGGTAGAAAAGGCCACCATTATCAATCGCAGCTTGAGACAATTTGTCACGGCTACCGTATTCGTCAACGAAGCGTTTTCCTTCTTTATTGACCATGATAAAGTTAGCAGGTGGCACTTGAAGCCCTGAGAAGAGCGCACCTGTCACAGGATCTGACACTGGCATCATTTGGCTGAAGCCCATACCAACAAGGTCGGCACCAACAGATTGCCCAAGGAGAATACCATCACCGGTTACAGCCGGTGTATTTGATGTTGCAATGTCATCGTCAATTTCTGTCCAATAAGTATTGTACTGTTGGAGCATCTTCGTATTGGCACCAAAACCACCTGATGCCATGACCACTGCTTTAGCATTTACCGTAATGGTTTGACCATTTCGCCCTTCTGCAATCACACCACGAACGGCTCCATTTTCAACAATGAGTTCTTTAACAGGTGAATCAGTCAAGATTGTTCCACCATGTTCACGCACGTATTTGTCAAGAACAGAAATAAAGGCAAATCCCATAGGCTGAACAGGTTTGTGACCACGGCGCCAAAGGGCACCAACTGGCATGGTCACTTCATCACGAACAAACTCTACCCCAATATCTTCCAACCAACGAACAGAATCGAGAGCATTTTCCGTTAAGACTTTGACCAAGTCATAATTCCCATGAATTTCCTGTCCATTAAGGTCAGTTCGTTTCCCACCGATATAAGTCTGAATGCGATAAAGAAGAGTCGAATCAAAGAGGTAAGTTGGATCCTCAAGGTATTTTTCAACCTCACCTTTCAAGGCTCTAAAGTCTTCTAAGTATTCTGGATCAATGGTTTCTTCATCGGTGTTAATCAATTCTTGAAGGTTGTGCGCTTCACCAGGATTAGCCGCAAAAGTATTTTGCCAAGCAGGGTCTGGAGCATTCATAGGACCACCAGCACGGACGGTATTGCCACCGACAGCTGGGAATTTTTCAACGACGATGACTTTCTTGCCTTCTTGAATAACAGTTGCCGCAGCTGCAAGTCCAGCTCCTCCTCCACCGACAACAACGACATCAGCTTCATAGGTCTTATCTTCTTTGTCCAAAGCCGAAGGCGCTTTAGGGCGTTTACGGAGCACATCTGGATTACCTCCTGCTAATTTAACGGCACGCGCTACCCCATCAAGGACACCATTTGACGTCACTGACGCACCTGAAATGGCATCAACATTAAGGGTTTGTCCTTCAATGATTTCAGCTGGAACACGAGTAAAAACAATATCTGCAATCCCAGATGATTCACCAGATGAATCAATATCAATTTTTTCAATCTTTTCTTCAGACAAGGTCACTTCCATTGGAAGTTTACCATTGTGCCCTTCAGTTGTTACTGAGTAAGTTCCCGGTTCAAAACGAACTTCTTCTGGCAGATTGAGCTGATTGGCCACTTCAACAAAGCGCAAGAAACGGAAGAAACAACTGTCTAGGAAATCGACTGTTCCTTCATTGGCAAGGTCACCATTTTCATCAAAGGCACGGTGAGCACGACCTAAAAGGAATTCACTCCCTGGCATAACAGTCGCATTAACACCAGGAGCATCTAAAATCTGACGCAGGTGCAATTGCGCACGAGATGACCCCTGTACATCGTATGACGCCCCAACAATCATGGTTGGTTTGCCATCCAATGGATGGACGTTAAAAGATAACCATTCAATGAGACTATTAAGACTTGATGGGATGGTATGGTTATGCTCAGGTGTCGCAATAATGACCCCATCTGCTTCCGTAATTTTAGTGTTAAAGTTTTGAATAACAGGCGTCTCTGTTTGGTCGTCTGTTTCATTAAACATCGGCACGTCTGTGATTTCTAGAATCTCAATATCAGCCTTTTTCGCAAAATGCTTCTGCATGAACTGCAAGAGCATGCGGTTATAAGACTTCTTCGCATTGGTACCAACAATCGCTACTAATTTCATCACTTCATTCCTCCTAACTTACGCTTTTAGCCACTCTTCCCAGATAAAAGACTTTTTACGGTCAGTATCTTCTGGCTTAACCAATTGATTGGTCAAGGTTACAAATTGGACAAATTCTGCGAAATGTTCTTCCAACTCAGCCACTTTTTCTGGATTATTCAAATGACAGTTATCATCTAAAACTTGTTCTGAGTGACCTAAGAAGAATTCTGTCCCTGGCATAACACGCGCTTTTAGCTCAGGAGCATCTAAGATTTGACGCAAATGTGCCTGCGCACGCGATGTTCCCAAAAGGCCAAGTGAGGCTCCGACAATCATCGTTGGTTTATTGACAAGGGCACGGCTGGTATAAGCAATCCACTCAAGCGCAGAAGCAAGCGGTGCTGGAATCGTATGATCATACTCTGGAGTAGCAATAATCACACCATCTGCTGCCAGTATTTTTTCAGAGAACACTGCAACTGTTTCTGGAGCTGTCTTATCCTCTGGTTCATTGAAGGCTGGTAAATCTTTAATTTCCAAAATATCAATATCAGCCTGCTCCTCAAAATGTTTTGCCATGAATTTGAGAAGTTTGCGATTGGTAGAACGGTCTGAATTGGTACCGACAATAGCAACTAATTTCATTATGTTACCTCTTTCACAATTTTATAGTACCATTATACTATTTCGCTAGTTTTTGTAAACGTTATCTCAAGAAAGTTCGTGCTATTGTATTATTTTGTCGTACTTTTGTATCAGATTGTGAAAAAAGTTTCAAATTTTCATTTGAACTTATTGACATCGTTTTCAATGTTGTGATATATTTTTCGTGAAAAAACAAACAAAGTTTCTTTTAGAAAGGATATCTTATGTCGAAAACTTTGAACCGGTGGCAAGTCATTGCTGCTTCTACTGCTATTTTGCTCTGTACTGGAGCTGTCTATGCCTTCTCTGTCTTTGCTGGTCCGCTAAGCGCTCAGACAGGCTGGTCTATGCCAGAAATTATGATGGCTTTTACCATTAACTCTGCAATTGGCCCTATCCCCATGATCCTAGGTGGTTATCTTGTTGACAAAGGTTATGTCAAATGGACCATTGCTCTTGGAGCTTTGCTTTTTGCTACTGGCTTCTTCCTAACAGGATATGCTTCAACACCTACCATGCTTTACCTTACCTATGGTTTGATGGCTGGTTTGGGACAAGGCTTCGCTTATTCAGGAGCATTATCTAACACACTCCGGCTTTTCCCAGACAAACGTGGTCTAGCCTCTGGCATTTTGACTGGTGGTATGGGATTTGCAGCCGTAATCGCATCACCAATTGCATCAGCTCTTATCCAAAGTCACGACGCCAAATTTGCCTTCCGTACAATCGGTCTTGCCTATATTATCATTGTTCTTATTGCAAGTTTCTTTATCAAGGCTGCGCCTGCAGGCTATAAACCAGAAGGTTGGAACCCTCCAGCACAGGCTCGTCAAGGACTTGTTAATAAAAATTGGACTGATATGTTGAAAACACCTATTTTCTACGTCGTTATCTCAATGTTCTTCGTGGGTGCTTTCTCAGGTCTTATGATTGCTTCACAAGCATCACCAATTGGTCAGTCAATGTTTGGGCTTTCTGCTGGGACTGCTGCTCTTTACGTATCTCTTTACTCTATTGCTAATTCAAGCGGCCGCCTTATCTGGGGATCTGTCTCAGACAAAATAGGTCGCAGTAAAACACTTCTTATCATTTACTCAGTTGTTGCTGCTGCGCTCTTTATCTTAACCGTTGTTCCTGGTCAATTTGGTTTCACTCTAGGAATTATTGGTCTGGGTATTTGTTTCGGTGGGGTCATGGGTGTCTTTCCATCAATCGTTATGGAAAACTATGGACCTGCTAATCAAGGAGTCAACTACGGTATTGTCTTCACAGGTTATTCACTAGCTGCCTTCTTTGCGCCACGTGTTGCTGTACAAATGGCTAGCGCAAACAACGGTAACTATAGCCAAGCCTTCTACGTTGCTATCATCCTAGCACTTGTCGGACTTGGACTTAACCTCGTTTATATGAAAATGCACAAGAAAAGTTAGTTCATTCTGTGTCTACAATCTGAAACTTCCTCATACGAGGAAGTTTTTTGGTATAATGAAAACAAATTTGTCAGAAAGAGAATGTCCATGGTCAAATATAGCCGCTTTTTAAAAGATAATCCCTCTGGTTTTCCATATGATTATGAAAAAGGACACATTAAAAATGGATTTCCCGATGTCATGTATCACTGGCATCCTGAGTTGGAAATTGTCTTTGTCCATAAGGGGTCTGCTTCTTACCACATTAATAATGAACAATTTGAAAGTCAATCTGGTGATATTATTTTTATCCAATCGACTGCCCTACATGCTATCCATCCTATAGAAGATAAGGAAGAAATCTCAACAACTTTTCGGATTCATCTAGATAACCTTGGACGTCATCAGATTGAAACCTTTAGTCAGCGTTACATTCAACCCCTTTATTCTGGTCATTTCCATCTGACACCTTGTCTACGCCCATCCGACGAAGGGTATTCTAATATCAAAAACTGTCTGCTCAGCCTTTTTGCCCTTATAGAAGAACAGAGCCTCTACTATGACATTCTTCTAAAAGCAAAACTCCATGAATTACTATATCTTCTCTTTAGGCACCGCCATGTCAATCGCCATTACACTGACGATACCTATCAGAAATATCAAAAATTAAAGGATTTGATTCATTTCCTCCAAGAGCACTATGCAGAAGACATCTCAATTGAACAATTAGCTCATAACTTCGGTTATAGTAAAAATCATTTCATGAGCATTTTTAAATTACACACCGGAAGTTCTTGTATGGATTTTCTGATTCAATTACGGCTAAATAAAGCTTGTGAAGCCCTAATTCAAACAACGCTACCTATCGCAGAAATTTCTAGGCAAGTTGGTTTTTCAAATCTCTCAAATTTTAATCGTCAGTTTAAACAACGTTATCATATGACGCCAAACCAGTATCGAAAACAAAAAAGAGTAAAACAGAAATCTTAACTTCTGTTCCACTCTCATTCAAATAAAGTATTATGTTCTCATATCATTATTTTGTCACCGAAAAGCATGAAATGTTGGACAAAAAATGAAAGCTCGACGAAGTAACATATCAGTTTTCAAAGACATTAAACTTTTGCCATACGATTCATGTATTCGGTGTAACTTTCCGTTTCCATCAAATCCTTGGCATTTTGAACGCGTTCACGTGTCGGTGGTTTAACCCCTTCCAACGGATAAGGGATACCAAGTTCACGCCATTTGAATTCCCCCATGGTGTGGTAGGGCAGAATTTCAAATTTATCCACGTTTTTCAAGGTTTTAACAAACTTACCAAGCTCAATCAAATGCTCATCAATATCAGTTAAACCAGGAACTAGAACATGACGAATCCAAACCGGAATGCCTTTATCTGATAGGTAATGTGCAAATTTAAGAATATTAGTATTAGGTTGACGTGTTACGACCTTGTGCTGTTCTGGATCAATCTCCTTCAAATCAAGCAAGACCAAGTCTGTGACAGCTAATAATTTGTCTAAAATCTCGTGATATTCTGGTGTTGGACGATAGGCAAACCCACAGGTATCAAGTGTCGTGTGAATGCCTAATTTTTTAGCCTCTGTGAAAAGAGCGATGAGAAAATCAATTTGAAGCATTGCTTCCCCACCAGACACTGTAATCCCCCCATTTTTCCCCCAAAAATGGCGGAAATTGAGCGCTTCTTTCAACACATCTTCCACTGTACGTTCGGTCGCTTTATTTGATACCATTTCCCAAGTATCAGGATTATGGCAATATTGACAGCGGAGCTTGCACCCTTGTAAAAAGATGATGAAGCGTATACCAGGCCCATCCACAGAACCAAAACTCTCTGTCGAATGCACCATTCCTGTTACCTTTTTGTAATCAATGTCAGTCATGCCGTCTCCTTGTAACCGTTTTTCTTATTTTCATTATACACTTTTCACGGTCCTCTGCCTAGCTTTCTGTACCAATTCCTCAAAAGTCTATGCTATAATAACCCATTTTTTGTGTACTATAAAAGCTGAGCAAACTGTCAAGCTCAGCTTCCCAATCTATTTTCCAATCTTAGTCTTTCCTTGCCAATAATCAAAGCCATCTTTAAGAACATAGACATCCTTAAAGCCTGCCTTTTTCAAGGTCATAATCACTTTAGGCAGCTCTGTACCACGAGTGGCATCATACAGAAGGATTGGTTTATCTTTACGAAGAGCTCCAAGTGACTGGGAAAAGCCAGGGGCTGGAAGATTGCGCGCTCTTAGGATATGCTTTTTCTGAAAACTTCCCGTATCTCTGATATCAATGAGCTGTGCTCCTTGCATTTTACCTTCAAATTCTTCAGAACTTAAGAAAGTTGCTGCACGTCGAACACGAAAATAATTCCAAGCTAAATAGAGCCCCCATACAATCAAAATTCCCCATAAAATAAGTGATAGTGGTGTCATAGTATCTCCTTATTTGGTAACAAATTGTCGAGCCAAGCTTGCTGCACCGATAAGACCAGCATCATTTCCAAGCTCTGCAATTTTAATCTTAGTTGTTTTACGAACTTGTGGAAAAGCATAGCGATTAAAATATTTTTCAATACGGCTACGTAAAAACTCCCCAGCTGCTGACACACCTCCTCCAACAACAATCGAGTCTGGATTAAGAATACTTCCAAGATTTGCTGCTGCAAGGCCTAAATAGAAACCAACTTTTTCAACAACGGAATCAGCAAAGCTGTCTCCTGCTGCCGCAGCTGTAAAAATATCTTTACTTGTTACTGTTTCACCATTATCAATAGCAGCTTTAATGCTTGATACTCCTTCATAGCTTTCTGCCAACAAACGAGCCACGCGCACTACACCCGTTGCTGATGCTACTGTCTCAAGGCATCCATTACTTCCACAAGTGCAAGCAAAGCCATGGTCTGGCTCTACAATCATATGACCGATTTCACCACCAGCACCTGCGACACCGTGGATAAGATTTCCATCAGCAATGATACCACCGCCAACACCTGTCCCAAGTGTCATAAAGACCACGTCAGGATTGTTCTCACCAGCACCGACCCAGCGTTCACCAAGAGCTGCCACATTTGCATCATTATCAATCGCAAATGGGATACCAATTTCACGTTCAATCACTGAACCAACTTCTTGAGTATTAGCCCAGTTCAAGTTGAAAGCACCTGTAACTGTTTTTTTCTCACGATCAACTGCCCCTGGAGAGCCCATACCAATACCAACAAAATCATCTTTTGTCAATCCATACAGTTCCAAGCGGTGTTTGATTGACTCCACAATATCTGGCACAATCTGTTTACCATCATCCAAAATATTAGTGTCAATAGCCCATTTTTCTTGAACTTCACCATCAAGTGTCAAAATCCCAAATTTAACAGTTGTTCCACCAAGGTCAATACCTAATAATTTTTTTGTCATCGTTTTACTACCAAATCTATAGAGAACATCACTAAAATAGGACTTTGAATTTCCCTCATCGTCACAAATTAGTCACTTCTCTCAGATTATTTCCTTTCCTTTTCCATTTCCAATCGGTGCTCCCGTCGTAAAATTAATTCTGCTAAAATATAGTCCTCTTTTTCAAGCAAGCCATTTTGATAAAGCCCTTCAAGCTCAATCTTCATCAGTTCAATATCATAAAGGCGCTTGCCAAGATACACGATAATCCCAAAACGTTTTAACAACTGTTGCACATCGTAAAGTGTTTTCATATAAGAATAGTATCAAAAAAACCGCTCTTTTTCAAGCAGTTTTTGCAAACGATTGCAAATTGTGAACAAATCTTTGAAAAGCATTGAACTTGATAAAGAGCTAAGATAAATCTTGTTTCAAATAGTTGGGATGAAAAATCTGATAATCCGCTTCAAGTCCGTTCTTACCAATCACGACACCATGAAGACTCCCCTCGTAAACAGCACCGCCGTCAATATTGAGCTTATTATTCTTATAAATGACTTGTGTTTGCAGCTTATCTTGACGGATAGAGGTCACCGGAGTATGCCCATGAACGATTAATTTATCTGGCACAAGGTCACTCTCGTAAAAAGCTTCCCTAATCCAAATCGCATCATAACGCACCGTCCCCCTGTAATTCTCCAAGGTCAAATCAAAACCGGCATGAACACAGATAGCGTAATCATGCTCATAATACACAGGAAGATTGGTGATAAAGTCCAACAAGTCCCCATACTCTGACCTAAAAAGCTCTGCGATTTCATCAGGCGACTTTTCATCAAGAATACCTTGATAAAAAAGGCTTTCAAAAGTTTCCTTCGCCCCATTGCGCAAATACCAGTCCATCTTTTCCTCAGGAGAATCCAACCAGCGTAAAATCATATCCTCATGATTACCAGTAATACAGATCGCACCCTCATTTTCAACAAGCGCCATGACCTTCTCAAAACACTCTTTTGATTTGGGGCCACGATCAGCCAAATCTCCCAAAAAGACGAGCTGCTGACTTTCCTTGTCCCAGTGCTTCAAAAGTGCCTCTAGGAGATCAAACTCCCCATGCACATCCCCTATAACAAATAATTTTTTCACGAAAAAACCTCCACGTGTACTTATCATACACCTTTTGGAGGCTTTTGGCTATAGGTTAAAGATTTGGAGCCTGATTTAGCTCTGCTTGTAACATCCAGATGATTTTTTGGCTATCGCCCAAAGCATCCGCAAAAAGACCGTTAGTCACATCATCACCTTCTTTGTCAGTCACTTCAAGTCCAGTCTGATAAAGAGCTGACAAATAACGATAAAGCTCTACTAAACGTTCTAGACGCTCTGCTATTGTTACATCGTAAGAACCTGGAATTTCTGTCAAATTTGACTCCTCATCAAATTCTTTGAGCGTTGAAAAAGGTTTACCACCTAGCATGATTAAGCGCTCACTAAATTCATCCAAGGCATCTGCCAAACCATCCATGTACTCATCCATTTTTTCATGGAATGCAATAAAGCCTTTGCCACGCGCATACCAATGAGCTTGATGAATAATTGACATTGCCTTAGATAAATCTGCAACTGCTTGGTTCAAAACCAATTTTGTTTCTGGAAAATCAATAGTTTTTGGGGTAATTTCAAGTGCCATAATAGCCTCCTTTAGCTTAAAACGAAAATGTACTGAGTAATCAACTGCTAGCAGTTGATGTATTTATTTTAGAATAATTCTAAATAAAAGTCAAATATTTTGCTTTTACGAATAATAAAGTATGGAAAATATCTTTTATCTCTACACCCTGACACTCGGACTCATTCTCAGCTATTACGACATAAAAACACAAGAATATCCCTTAATCATCTGGCTCATAATGACTCTACTACTGCTTCCCTTTTACCCTGCCAATCTCCTTTTCACCCTACTCTGCCTACTAGGACTTTTTGCCATGCTGAGAAATATCAATATCGGAGCTGGAGATTTTTTCTATCTAGGAACTCTAGGGTTAGCAAATCCATTAACAGACCTTCTTTGGATTATCCAATTTGCAAGTCTCCTAGGCATTTTTTTCTACCTCCTTCAACTCAATAAGCAAAAAACAATAGCATTTATCCCCTTTTTAGTTGTGGGCTATGCGCTTGTTTTAATAGAGAAAGGAACAGGATGTTTGTAACTATAGTCACAATATTTTTTCGATACCAATAAAATCTCCTAGCACTTGCTAAGAGATTCTTTTTAATTCTGCATGGCTCCTGCTTGGAGTTCATACATTTTATGATAGGTGCCACCCAAGGCTAGAAGCTCCTCATGGGTGCCAGACTCGATGATCCGTCCCTTATCAAGCACATAGATACAATTGGCATCTTGGATAGTTGACAAGCGATGGGCAATAGCAATCGTTGTCCGACCTTTCCTCATCTTGGCAAGAGAATTTTGCACGATGCTTTCTGTCTCAGAGTCAATATTTGCCGTTGCTTCGTCTAAGATAAGAATTTTTGGCTGACTAGCCACCGTTCTGGCAAAGGCCAAAAGCTGGCGCTGACCTGTCGAGAACGAAGACCCACGCTCAGAAACTGGTGCATCATATTTTTCAGGTAATTTTTGAATAAATTGATCTGCATCCACAAACTCTGCAGCTGCTTGAACCTCTTCATCCGTCAACTGTTGATACATGGCAATATTAGATTTTATGGTTCCATGATATAGGAATGGATCTTGGAGAACTAGACCAACATTTTTTCGTAACTCAGCCTGACTATAATCACGAATATCAATACCATCAAGAAGAACTTGCCCTTCTGCAAATTCATAGAAACGCATGAAAACATTGATAATAGATGATTTCCCTGAACCTGTGTGACCAACAAAGGCAATCGTTTCTCCTTTTTTCACTTCAAAGGAAATGTCATCAAGAATTTTACGGCTACCATCATACGAGAAACTCACATTTTTAAAGGCAATATTCCCTTGGGTCACCCTTGCACTGCTATTATCATTTTGAACAGGCTCAAAATCAGTTTCATCAATCAGTTTGAAAACACGACCGGCAGATACCATTGAGGTTTGAAGCGTTGAAAAGTTTTGACTGACTTCAATAAGCGGATCAAAGAGACGATTCACATACTGGATAAAAGCATAGATTGTACCAGCTGTTACCGCTGTTTTCATTCCCATCGCCCCAAAATAGCCCATCAAAACAGCATAAGCCAGAAGTTTTAAAAGTGACATAGCAGGGCGAAGCATCAGACTGTCCAAAGCCATAAAGCGATTAGAGTAAAGCACATGTTCTTCATTGATGGCATCAAACTCTTCTTTGAGACGCTCTTCCTGATTGAAAGCCTGAATAATACGAATCCCTTCAATACTTTCAGACAATTTACTGTTGATATCTGAGAGAAGCGAACGCGTTTTTTCAATAACAGCAGTTGACTTTTTACGGTATAAATTCACAAGAATAAAGATGAAGGATAAGAAAATCACAACCAAACTCGTCAATTTAATGTCCAGAACCAACATGGTATAAAGCGTCACCGTGAAGACAAATATAGCTGAGATAAAACTCGATAAAATTCCAGAGAACATCTCACTGATGGATTCTGTATCATTGGTCAAACGAGACACAATAGAACCCGCAGGTGTTTTATCAAAGTAAGACATCCCTAAACGTTCCATCGTCGCAAAGGCATCACGACGAATATCTCGGACAATGCTGTAAGAAACACGCGCAAAAAGCAAATTACCTAGGTAAGAAAAAGCTGCGCGTAAGAGGTAAAGAAGATAATACCCCACCAAAATCAGACCTGCTGTCTGCGTCATATTGCCAAGGTAGTCATCAATAAAGCGACTAGCCACCAATGGAATAATGGTTTGTAGAACGGTTGTGGTCAAAAGAAAAGTTAGTGCCAAAACAGTTAACCATTTATAATTTTTTAAATAGGATAGAAGACGTTTGAGAACTTCCCATTGATTTTGTTTAGTTTTCATCAACACCCTCCATTTCTAATTGTTGTGAAGCATAGGTTTCAGCATACCAACCATTTTGCGCCAACAGTTCTTCATGAGTTCCACGCTCAAGGATACGCCCATCTTGCATGACCAAAATAAGGTCGGCATGAACTACTGCTGACAAGCGGTGCGCTGTGATAATCGTTGTCTTATGGTCACGTGTCTCTTTCAGATTTTCAATAATGGCATGCTCAGTCTTAGCATCTACGGCAGATAGACTATCATCCAAAATCAGAATATCAGGATTCAAAATCATGGCACGACTCATGGCCAAGCGCTGCTTTTGTCCCCCAGAAAGAGAAACTCCCTTTTCACCAATTAAAGTATCAAAACCTTCAGGCATCGCTTTAATATCATCATAGACTTGAGCCAGCTTAGTCGCTTTTTCCACTTGTTCCAATGGCAGAGCAGGATTTCCAAAACGAACATTTTCTAAGATTGTTGTCGCAAATAAAAATTGGTCTTGCGGAACATACCCCATCAAACCACGCAAATCAGACAAACGATAATCACGAATATCATTTCCATCTAACTTAATGGAACCTTCATTAACATCGTATTCACGCAATAATAGCTTAATCAAGGTTGTCTTACCAGAACCTGTCTGACCAACCAAGCCAAGTGTTTGACCTTTTTCAAGAGTAAAATGAATAGCTTCAAGAGTAGGTTCACCCTCGTAAGCGAAGTGATCAATAGCGTATTCTAAACAACCATTGCAAATCCCCTCAACTGGACTATCTGTCTCCTGAACATCAGATTCTTGATCTAATAATTCAGCAATACGGTCATAGGAAACATTACCACGTTGTGTGATATTGAAAAGGAATCCCACAGCCATCAAAGGCCAAACGAGCATATCTAAGTAGGTCACAAAAGTAACAAGATTACCAACAGTTACCTGCCCCGCTTGTACCATATAAGAACCGACTAAAAGGGTCAAGACATAGCTGGCTCCTACAAAAAGCATCACTGTCGGATCAAACATCGCATTGTACTTCATGGAAACCAGATTCTTTTCAAAAGCTGCTTCGTTGACTTCTTGGAATGCTTGCGTTTCTTGCTCTTGGTAGCCAAATGATTTGGTCACCTTAATTCCAGAAACTGATTCTTGGACCTTATTGTTAAGGTCTGAAAAGGCAGCTTGAGATTGTCGGAATGATTCGTGGTTCTTACGTCCCAGACGACTTGTTGCCAAAGCCATAAATGGTAAAGGTAACACAGCAATCAAGGTCATTTGCCATGAAATGCTAAAAAACATGGTCGCTAAAGTGACTAGAGCTGTTACCGAAGCATCTACCGCTGACATCACACCACCCCCAGCAAGACGAGTGAGAGAATTAATGTCGTTGGTCGCATGCGCCATCAAATCACCTGTACGGTATTTTTGATAGAAAGAAGGTGACATCTTGGTAAAATGCTCAAAGAGCCTAAAACGCATGATTTGCCCTAGGCGATAGGATGTTCCAAAAATGTACATCCGCCAAATATAGCGTAAAAAGTACATGCCTAGCGAAGCCAGTAACAAATAAACCAGATTAAGCGCCAATTCTGTTAGCGTTAGACTCCGACTGGCAATATGGTCAACAATAACCCCCATCACAAAAGGGGGGACCAGATTAAGCACTGCAACCAAGCTCAGGGCAATAATCCCAATAAGATATCGGCGTCTTTCTTGATAGAAAAACCACCATAATTTTTTTATAATTTGCATAATCTTAATGTAAGACTTTCTGAATATTGGTTTAAACTTATTACAGAAAGACCTACCTGTTTCCCTTTCAATTTCTTTTCATCTATTGCGCGCTATTTTCAGCACACACAACTTTTATCATACACCTTAGACCTAGTCTAAGGTCAAGTATTTTATCTAAAAAAATGCAAAGCATCCTTCGAGTTGGTCACCTTTATCACTTTTACAGTTGAGAATTGTTCCAAAAGTTCCTCTGTCTTTTGATGACTTTTTGGAAAACCCCATATAAAACGAATAAAGTCCCAGTCAATACTTTTGGGATTTCCAGCACTATTCTTTTGAAAAAGGCTGTGCAGGTACCGTTTGACAGCACGATATAGACAGACTAAGCGTGGTACTTGTAGCCAGATCACCAGATCTGCTCTTTTGAGCCGAACTTCCATAGAACTACCATAATTACCATCAATGATCCAAGAACTACCCACCACTGCTTTGTCTAACCGCTCCAAGAAAACCTCTTTAGAAACAGTCTCCTTGTCATCAATCCAATTCAACTTATCAAGATGGATAAGGGGAAGCTGCAACTCTCGAGCTAATAATTGAGCGAAAGTGGATTTCCCTGCCCCAGGAGAGCCAATAATCATTATTCTCTGATACATCATCTACCTCCAAGAAAGGAAGGCTGGTAAACTTAACCCAGCCTTCTTTTATAATAATAGTCTAACGCAGTTAGTTGAATATTAAAACAATTCTGTACGCTATATCATCCAAAGATTGAAAATTAAGTAGTAAAAGGAGTTACAACTTCTCTCCCACTCTCAATAAAGTTTGGAGTCTATTAAATGCCCAAAAAGCAATAGCTCCCCCAAGTGTATTTGTCCAAAGGTCATCAATCTCAAAAACACGATCAGCATCAATGAGCACATCTAGCACAAGCTGACCCGTTTCAATGATTAAGGAAATGGCAAAGCTTAGAAAGACGATTTTCTTCAGACTTCTCAGATTTGGAAAAAGACCAAGCAAACCCAACATCAAGGGAAAAATGAGAAAAATATTCATCAGATTTTGCCCAATCACCCAAGAAATCTCTTTTAAATTATCTAGTTCACCAAAACTCAGTAAGGAATTAAAGGGAACTAAAAGAAATACCATTCTTCCAACTGAAAAAACATTTGGGGTCTCAACACCCTCAATAATTCCATATTGCGGCGTCCAGCAAAGCAAAACCAAAAGAAAACAGTAGATAATCACCAAACTCCAAGTCAGCTGACGTCCTTTTGAGGTTAGCTCTGCTTGTTTATCAAAAAAAATAGACATTAACGACCTGCCGCTTCAACAACCGCCTTACGACGATCTGCTTTCATCGTATTTGAACGAAGTTGCCCACAAGCTGCATCAATATCCGTTCCATGCTCTTGGCGCACAACACAGTTAACGCCATTCTTCTTAAGAACATCATAGAAGGCAGCGGTTCTTTCCTTTGTCGAACGGCTGTACTGATCATGCTCAGAGACAGGGTTGTATGGAATCAAGTTAATATAAGATAACTTGCGAATTTTCTTAGTCAAGTCAGCCAACTCTTGCGCATTCTCAACATGGTCATTCACTTCATTAAGCATGATATACTCAAAGGTCACACGACGGTTAGTTGTTGCAATATAGTATTCAATCGCTTCAAAGAGTTTCTCCAGAGGGAAAGAGCGGTTGATACGCATGATATTTGAACGCAAATCATTATTTGGCGCATGAAGCGAAACAGCAAGATTGACTTGCACACCTTCATTGGCAAAATCTTTGATTTTGTGAGCAAGACCAGAGGTTGATACCGTAATGTGGCGCGCACCAATTGCAAGCCCTTTGTCATCATTAACCACATGAAGGAAATTCATCACATTGTTATAGTTATCAAGCGGTTCACCAATTCCCATCACAACGATATGACTAACACGCTCTCCCTGACCACGCTCATCAAAATATTTTTGCACCAACATGATTTGAGCAACAATTTCTCCACTCACCAAGTCACGTTGCTTAGGAATCAAGCCAGAGGCACAGAAAGTACATCCGATATTGCACCCAACCTGAGTTGTGACACAGACAGAAAGTCCATAGTGCTGACGCATCAAAACCGTCTCAATCAACATCCCATCAGGAAGCTCGAACAAATATTTAACCGTACCATCTTTTGACTCTTGAACGATACGCTGTTTAAGCGGATTGATACAAAAGTTTTCATCTAATTTCGCAATGAAGTCTTTAGAAATGTTAGTCATCTCGTCGAAAGATTGGACACGTTTACGGTACAACCAATCCCAGATTTGAGTTGCACGGAATTTTTTCTCACCATTTTCAATCGCCCACTCAATCAACTGTTCTTGTGTCAAATTGTAAATAGAAGGTTTATAACCAGGCATTTCTTCTAATTTAGGACGACGCTTTGGTCTTGTTACTTTTACATCTTCAGTCATTATTAAAATCCCTATGAGCTCTAAACACCAAGCAGATGCTATGATACTTCTCCAAGGTTTGCCCATATTCGGCTATTATCTAGTCGAATATCCCTTTCTTTTTCTCTAAAATTTATCGTTCTTTTTTACGAATGGTAAAATGTTGACCTGACTCCGTCAGTTCGCGTTCAGATATTCTCTGACGCTTTCTCTCTTTTTTATCACGATCAATATTAGTCGTCATTTTAAATTCTTTTTGCCCTTTACCACTTGATGGCTTACGGCGACGTCTACGACGACGTTTTGAAGGTTCTTCATCTTCTGAAACCATTTCACGAGGCTCTGCATTTTCCAAAACAAAATAAGCACAACCAAAGGCACAATACTCCTTGAGGTAATCCTCTAAATGTGAAATTTTATTGCCAGTAACGACTGGCTTATCATCCTTGTAAAACCCTTTAAGACGGAGCTGCTCGTTGCCCCAATCACCAACGATATAATCATACTTGAGCAACCATTCTGAAAAACGCTGATTAAAAGCTTCTAATTCAAAACCATCCTTGTGATTATCCAAGAGCGTCAAACTAATGTCATCCGTTTTAACAATCTGGTCAAAATGAACAAATACTGGTCCAGGAAACTTATTATAATTGTACATTTCCGGAGAAATCTCTTTTCTCATCGCAATCCTTTCTTTTGATATCTTCATTTATAGAGGGGCATCGTTTACCAAGACTCCCGCAATTTATTTCTACTATTGTAACCTTAATATTATACCCTATTTTCCAAAAAATTGTTAGTAAAAACATGCTAGTCCATGGGAAAGGCAGGATATTTCTAGCTGAAGCAAAAAACCAAACATTAAGCTGAAACAAAAAAGCCACCCGTTCCGATGACTTCTTAGCATGATCTAACTGTTTAGTTGCTTCTTAATCCTTAAGACCAGTTTGCTCAATTTGAGTTAGGGCATTATTTTCAAAATTAAGAATTAGAGTTGCACCACTGTCAGTCTTAAGACCACTAGTCCAAACCGCTTGAATTTCTTCTTTTTCAGATGACATCGCTTGAGACATAACATCAGGCTGTCCCAATTTATCAGATACCGCTTGAAAACTCTCTCCAAGATTATCACCTTGTGTTACTTTCAGAGCATCCACCGCCGATTTTGTAATCGTCTGTTCTCGGTTAAATTGAAAATTAGAAATCGACCGAACAATACTGCTATCTTGGTAAAGATGAACACGCAATGACACTTGATCAAACGCCCAACTATAAAGATCTACAGAAACATCACCCGCTGGAACGGTTTCATGACTAACCGGCTCGCCAAACATCTTCTTCAACGTCTCAAGATTTGTCCCACCTTTAAACTCATTAGCAGCTGTCGCTAATACAATCTCGTTAAACTTGAGACGAATATCCTGATGCGCCGGAGTGGTATCTTTTTTCACAATAGTAGTATTTAGTTCAGTATTTGCAAGATCAGCCTCTTTCTTAGCTTCTTTTTTTGAACCACATGCCGCTAACCCAAAGAGTGATAAGACAACACCAAGAATCATTAACTGTTTTTTCATCTTTTTTTCCTTTTAAAAATGGCAGAGCTAGTCCGCCAAATAAGATATGGAGCCGGTGGGAGTCGAACCCACGTCCAAACACCTGCCAACACATTCGTCTACAACCATAGGCTATGTCTTCATTTAACAAGATTTCGATACATAGCTCAAACCCAAATCTTGCGAGTCTATCAATCTCTTTTTAACCAGCTAGACAATAGTTAAACGTAGCTTGCTGTTTTAAGACTTCTAATGGGACACAAGCAATCTCATAGAAGTCACGCTTGCTGGTGTTTAGGCAGCGAGAGCGTAAGAGTTTGTATTTTTTGCAGTTATATTTAACTGAACGTTAACGCCGTCACGCGAGTTGCAAAATATGCCTCATAATGCCTGTCGAATCCGTAACGACCCCTTATGAGTATAAATACTTTCTAAGTATAACAAATTTTAGATTGACTTGCAATCATTAAACACAAGATGCACGACAAACGCATGAAGAAAATATGGCTTACAGAAAAGACTTTCATGGATGAATTCAAAATCCTTCGCTATAATAAAAGTGGAGGATTTTGTTATGGAAGACCTTTTAAATTTCTTGATTACTGTTAGAGACGACCGTTCCCCATGGAAAATTAAACACTTATTGTCAGATATCGTTCTTCTCATCTTCTTTGCTCGCTTATCAGGCGCAGAACACTGGGATGAGATAGAGGAGTTTGGTATTGCCTATGAGAAATCCTTACGCACCGTTCTCAAATTAGAAAATGGCATTCCCTCTCATGACACTCTACAACGTGTTTTTGCGACCTTAGATTCACAAGTTCTTGTAGAACTCACACAGATATGGACTTCTCTTCTTGAAGCGTGTGACTCATCATCTAAAACCTTACCACAACTTTCAAAACGTTTAGTAGCCATTGACGGGAAGACTATCCGTGGTAATGGCAGTCAAACTCAAAAAGCCCTACATATTGTCTCAGCCTATGCGACAGATTTAGGGATTTCGTATGGCCAGGTAGCGACTGATGAAAAAAGCAATGAGATTACAGCGATTCCACGATTATTAGACATGATTTCAGTAAAAGGGTGCATGATTAGTATTGACGCCATGGGCACACAAAAGGCTATTGCGGATAAGATTATCATGAAGAAAGCAGATTATTGTCTAGCAGTCAAAGAGAATCAAAAGAGCCTTCTAGAAGATATTCGTCCCTATTTTGAACTCTCTCAGAATTTTGACGATAGCTATGAAACGCTTGAGAAAGCGCACGGTCAGATTGAATTGAGACAGTATGAAGTCATTACTGATACAGAGTGGATACGTCAAGAGCATCCTGATTGGGGACATATCCAAAGCATTGGACGGGCGCGTATTCAGATAACAAAGAATGGTCAAGAGAGCGAAGAAACCCGCTACTTTATTTTAAGTTGTCAGGTTAGCGCTAAAGAGTTGTGTGACTATGTGAGAGGTCATTGGCAAATAGAGAGTATGCACTGGCTACTAGATGTTGTTTTTCGTGAAGATGCCAATAAGACTTTGAATAAACAACTCGCATTTAATTTAAATGTCATGGATAAATTCTGTTTAGCGGTATTAAAACAGTTAGATTTTGGAAAGAAGATGAGTCTGCGTCGTAAGAAATATGCCCTAAGTCTGTCCTTTGACAAGTATTTAAAACAATTGCTTTAGGGCAAAAAACTTTCAACACTTGCAAAATGGAAATAGAAGATTTCATGCGTTTGTCGTGCACAAGATGCACAAACTCCTGCTATCAAAAGCTGTAATAACTCAGACAAACTAAAACAAAAATATTTTTTAAAGTCAATTAGTTTTTATTTAGTATTTTTGTTAGCACTTCTCCTAATGTGGTGTGGGGCGCTCAAAAGGTCTAGGAGACCTTTTGAGGTGGGAAATGAAGCTGACGAAGTCAGTGTCACAACCTCCCCTCCTACAGAGTTCCATTCCTTCTTGGCAAGCCTAGGTCTCCTTCGCTCTCTGGTTTCTAAGCTCAGGCTGAAACTGTCCACTGGACAATTTCAGCCCCACGAGGTTGGGACATAAATATCTCAACCTTCTATTTTTTATGGTAATAACAGATTGACGCAGTGGTTGATTGGAGGTCTGCAACTGGACACTTCTTCATTTTCAAGTGTCCACCTAAAATAGTCCACTGGACTATTTTACTACCACGCAATCGTTAGCGGCCATCCTAATCAACTGTGCGGAGGTGGGACGACGAAGTCAATTTCTTCGAAATCATGACTTCTGTCCCACTCTCTATCACCACTGCGGAAAGTGCTAGTTGTGGCGACTTCGTCGCTCGTAATGATTGCAGAAAATACCAGCAATAAAATATTATAAAACAACCATATATTGAAGAGGAATTCAGTGTGACTGAGACATTTTATCTTAAACGAGTTTACTATTTTAAAGCTAAAACACTATAGTTATCTGGTATATAAAGGTGTCAACATTGTCACCATCTCAAAAATCGTTGGGCACAAAGATATCAACGAAACGCTTAAGACTTACTCGCACCTTTTCGAAAAAAGCAAAGAAGAAGAATTTGAACAAATCAGAAATTTTTGGGGCGAGATTGGGGCAACATAGTAAAAAAGCCTTATTTTAAAGGCTTTTTCTGTTATATTTCATCCACTCTAAGGGAATCGAACCCCTATTTCAAGAACCGGAATCTTGCGTGATATCCATTACACTAAGAGTGGGAACTTAAATATTATAGCATGAAATAGAAAAAAATAAAAGACCTGATAAACAGGTCTTTTGCTTGAATTACAATTCAATATCACCGAAAAGATCAGCCATTGAGAATCCAGTTTGAGTTTCTGGCAATTCGTAATCACGTTTAGCTTCACGTTTTGGAGCGCGACGACGTGGTTGACGTTTTTCGCCTTCTTCACTAGAATTTTCTTCACGTGCTGGACGCTCTTCCAATGCTTTGATTGAAAGTGATACGCGCTCAGCTTCAGCGTTTACTTCAAGAACTTTAACAGTTACATCTTGACCAGCTGAAAGAACATCTTTTGGATTTTCAACACGTTTGTGTGAAATTTGTGAGATGTGAACAAGTCCATCAATACCTGGTAATACTTCAACGAAAGCACCGAAGTCTGTCAAGCGTTTAACTTTACCTTCGATAACGTCACCAGCTGCAAGTTTTTGCTCAACGCCATCCCATGGTCCAGGTGTTGTTGCTTTAAGAGAAAGTGACACACGTCCTTCTTCTTCGTCGATTGCAAGAACTTTAACTTCTACTTCCTCACCTACAGATACAACTGATTTTGGAGAAGCGTTACGCTCATGTGACAATTCAGTCACGTGAACAAGTCCGTCAACACCACCAAGATCGATGAAAGCACCGAAGCTTGTCAAACGTGCAACTTTACCAGTTACAACTGAACCAACTGCAATATTTGAGAAGATTTCTTGACGAGCTGCTGCTGCTGTTTCTTCTACAACTTCACGACGTGACAAGATGAAACGATTTTCAGCTGCATCAACTTCTTTAATTTTAGCATCAAATTCTTGACCTACAAATTGTTCAGTGTTACGAACAAAGCGTGTATCGATCATTGATGCTGGGATGAAACCACGAAGTCCTTCAAACTCAACTGAAAGTCCACCTTTAACAGCACGAGTACCTTTAACAGTAACAACTTCGCCTTCGCGACCAACTAATTTGTCCCAAGCTTTGCGAGCTTCCAAACGTTTTTTAGATACAAGGTAAGTTACTGTATCAGTATCTTTACCTACAACTTGACGAAGAACAAGCACTTCAAGTGTTTCGCCAGCTTTTACAAGGTCATTGATGTCAGCATTACGGTCGTTAGTCAATTCACGAAGAGTCAATACACCTTCAACACCAGTTCCGCTGATGATAAGGTTAGCTTGACCAGCGTCAACTGTCAATACTTCTGCAGTGACAACATCACCTGGGTTAACTTCGCTAACACTGTTTAGCAAATCTTCAAATTCATTCATTCTAAAAAATCCTCCAACAAAACCCAGCCTATTCTGGGTTTTGGTATATCTTATTTTCAAGGTTACTCGCAAGAGCTTACCATGACTGGGGTAGCTGGATTCGAACCAACGCATGAGGGAGTCAAAGTCCCTTGCCTTACCGCTTGGCTATACCCCAAAACTATACTGGAGCAAACTCCATATGGAAAGAGAGGGATTCGAACCCCCGAACCCGAAGGAGCGGATTTACAGTCCGCCGCGTTTAGCCTCTTCGCTATCTTTCCAAAACACAAGGATTAGTATAACATAGTTCCTTGTCAAAATCAAGTCATATATTTAATTTTTTTAATGATTTAAATTGTAATTTTCAATAATTTTTTCAATGGCTTGGTCTAATGTCTTATAAAAACTATCAACTTTGCTATCTTTTACAAGGGCAAAGCGGTCATCAAGCTCTGCGATTTCACCAATCATTTTTTTTGAAATATTAAGTTGATAACCATCAACTTTGGTCCCATTCACATCAATTTTGGCATCTGCAATTTGAATTTCAATTTTTTTATCTTTTTTACTCATAATAACAATTATTTAGGCATCAAACAGTGTAGCAAGCTAATGTTACAATGTTTTGAACTCCTTTTTCTCCTTACTTATTTTTCATGCAACAGTACTATTTTACCGAAAACCAAAAAAGCTTGCAAGCGCAAGCCTTTACTTTTCTACAAATCTACTGGAACAATCCATCCTTCTGGTGCTTCTTTGTCACCAAATTGGATTCCTGTCAATTCATCATATAATTTTTTCGTGACTGGGCCGACTTCTGTTTCACTGTAAAAGACGTGAAAGTCGTCGCCATGTTGTACGCCCCCAATAGGTGAGATAACCGCTGCTGTTCCACAAGCTCCTGCTTCTGTAAATTTATCTAATTCGTCCACAAAAACATCTCCTTCAATGGCTTTCATACCAAAGCGGTGCTCAGCAAGGTATAACAACGAATACTTTGTAATAGACGGTAAGATAGATGGACTAATCGGTGTGATAAATTCATTTTCAGCTGTGATACCGAAGAAATTGGCTGAACCGACTTCTTCAATTTTAGTGTGAGTCGCTGGGTCAAGATAAATCACATCTGAGAAACCAGCAGCTTTAGCTTTTTTACCTGGTAAAAGACTAGCTGCATAGTTCCCTCCCACCTTAGCTGCACCCGTTCCATTTGGAGCTGCACGGTCGTAATCATCTTGAATGAGGAAGTTTGTCGGAGCAAGTCCACCTTTAAAGTAATTTCCTACAGGCATTGCAAAAACGGTGAAAAGATATTCTTCTGCTGGTTTTACGCCGATAATGTCACCAACGCCAATCAGCAAGGGACGAAGATATAGCGTTCCTCCTGTTCCATATGGCGGAACAAAGTCTGCATTCGCTTTGACAACTTGCTTACAGGCATCAATAAATTTCTCTGTCGGCACAGGTTCCATCAAAAGACGATCTGCTGTGCGTTGTAGACGCTTGGCATTTTCATCAGGACGGAATAACTGGATTGAACCCTCTTTCGTCCGATAAGCTTTTAATCCCTCAAACGCCTGTTGTCCATAGTGCAGGGCAGGTGAGCTTTCTGAGATATGAAGTTGAGCATCTTCAACTAAAGTACCCTCATCCCATTTCCCATCCTTAAAGTAAGAAATATAGCGCAGTGGCAATTTGCGGTATTCAAATCCTAAATTTTCCCAATCTAATTGAACTGTCATGGTATTATCCTCACTCTTTCAATAATAATTGCTATTAAGTATAGCGCTTTTGGGACAGAAAATCAATAAATTTTCAGATAATTCTGTATTTTTATGGATAAAATATTAAAACCCTCTAGTCATTCAACTAGAGAGCCGCAATTTCTTATTTCAGTCTCGCAGATAGAACTTCCTGATCAGAGATACTATCATTGATAAACGTTCCGTTGCTTGTGCGTTCAGAGAGTGTTAAATTCGCAAGATTTTTCTCAGTCACTTGACCTGTAGTTGAGGTGACTAACAGAATTTGCTCATCTGTCTGTTCAACTTCTGTCGCAAATAAATCCAGTTCAGCTCCGCTATTTTCCGAAAGAACCGGACCAGCCATAAAGACACGGTGAGGTTTAGACTTCAATTCACGAAGAACCTGTAAACCCCGTCCAGCGCGCTTGGTTTGCGGGATATCAGATATAGCAACACGCTTCAAGCTACCACGCTGAGTTAAGAGGTAAAAACTGTCGGTATTTGCAATAAAGGCAGAGCGGAGAACATCATCTCCTTTGAGGTTGATTGCCTTAACGCCAGCTGCTTTTGCCCCTACAATAGGAACTTCTTCGATATTGAAACGAAGGGCATAACCGTTGTAAGTGACTAGCATCACATCGTCCAATAAGATTGGATTCACAGTTATCACTCTGTCAGTGTCATCTTTCAATTTGGCAAATTTAAGTGATTTAGACTTGTAGGTACGCCATGGCGTAAATTCCTTGCGCTCCACCCGTTTAACTTGACCAAACTTAGTGACAGCGAAGTAGACACCCGTTTCAAAATCATCTACGATTTCAACATAGAGCACTTCTTCGTCATTTCCAAAGTTAGTAATCGTCTGTGACAGGTGCTCTCCGATATCCTTCCAACGGATATCTGTCAATTCATGTATCGGACGATAAATGACATTTCCAAGCGTGGTGAAAATGAGCAACTGTTGCGTTGTCTTAGCTTGACTGTAAAAGACCAGTTCATCTTCATCACGTTTTCCAATTTCATCGATATGTGACGCATTGAAAGAACGTGGACTTGTGCGTTTGATGTAACCGCCACGCGTCACGCTGACAAATGTTTCTTCTTCAACGATGAGACTAGCGGTATCAATTTCAATAGTCTCTGCCTCCACTTGCAACTCCGATCGGCGAGGATTTCCGAAGAGTTTTTTGATGTCACGCAATTCGCGTTTCATAACATTGTACATGGTGCGTTCATCGCCGATAATAGCTGCCAAGGTAGCAATACGTTCACGCAGCTCTGCCTCTTCGTTTTCCAAGGTAACAATATCGGTATTGGTCAAGCGATAAAGTTGCAAGGTCACGATGGCCTCTGCTTGTTCTTCTGAAAAATCATAACTAACTTTTAAGTTTTCTTTAGCGTCAGCTTTATTTTCTGAAGCACGGATAAGGGCAATCACTTCATCTAAAATCGAGATGACACGAATCAAGCCCTCAACGATGTGGAGACGACGCTCTGCTTTTTCTTTATCGAAAATCGAACGCGCCACAATCACTTCACGGCGGTGCGCAATGTAGCTAGAGAGGATTTTTTGAAGACCAACTTGACGAGGAGTGAAATTGTCAATCGCCACCATGTTGAAGTTGTAGTTCACTTGAAGGTCTGTGTATTTGAGAAGGTAGTTAAGGATAGTCTGACTATCCGCATCCTTTTTGAGCTCGATAGCAATGCGCAATCCTGTACGGTCAGACTCATCACGGACTTCTGCAATGCCTGGGACCTTATTATTGACGCGAACATCATCAATACGTTTGACGAGAACAGCCTTGTTGACCTCATAAGGAATTTCAGTCACAACAATCTGCTGTTTGCCACCCTTGAGGTTTTCAATTTCGGTGCGTGAACGAACAACGACACGTCCTTTACCTGTCTCATAGGCCTTCTTAATTTCATCCGCTCCTTGGATAATACCTCCTGTTGGGAAATCTGGTCCAGGTAGAAATTCCATCAACTTCTCTAATTTAGCAGATGGATGGTCAATCATATAGACGACAGCATCAATAACCTCTGCTAAATTATGAGGAGGAATATCGGTCGCATAACCTGCTGAAATACCTGTTGCACCATTGACCAATAGATTTGGAAAGGCTGCTGGTAAAACCGTCGGCTCTTTTTCCGTATCATCAAAGTTCCAAGCCCATGGGACAGTTTTCTTTTCGATGTCTTGAAGGAGATAGCCTGCAATTTCAGATAAGCGTGCCTCAGTATAACGCATAGCAGCTGGCGGATCGCCATCCATAGAACCATTGTTTCCGTGCATTTCCACTAAAATTTCACGGTTTTTCCAATCCTGAGACATACGAACCATGGCATCATAAATCGAACTGTCACCGTGTGGGTGGAAATTACCCATGATATTACCAACAGACTTGGCAGACTTACGGTAGCCCTTATCATGAGTATTGCCATCTTTATTCATCGAATAAAGAATACGACGCTGAACGGGTTTTAAACCGTCACGAATATCAGGAAGCGCACGCTCCTGAATGATGTATTTGGAGTAGCGACCAAAGCGCTCTCCCATAATGTCCTCAAGGGACATATTTTGAATGTTTGACATAAGATACAAAGGGACCTTTCACTTGCGAAAAATTTCCTAGAAATTTAGTCCCGTGTTCAGTTAGAAAAGTAACTGAACATTCCTTTCTTTGTTTCTATAATGTTAAAGGAACTAGTCCTTTTTATTATTTTTTAATACATTTCTGATGTAATAATATCGTCCCACTTAATTTGATAACTTTAATTTTAAAAAATGATTGCTACATAGCCACTAAGTTGAAAGAATTAGCGTGCCTTACTAGAAATCTTATATAAAACATGCTTCTGAAGTGGATGTCCGTCATCGACATGTTCGCTCAAAAATTCTCTAATAAACGTCATTCCTAATTTTTCCATCACTTTTCTTGAAGGAGTATTCAACTCAGCTGTGAAACTATAAATTTCGGAGAGTTCTAAATCGTTAAAAGCATATTCTAGACAAGCTTTTGCAGCTTCAGTTGCATAACCTCGACCCCAAAATTCCTTTTTCAATCGCCAGCCTATTTCAACTATCTCTTCTGTCATAAAAGAAAGTTGCGTGTGATGTAAACCAACATAGCCAATAAAGTTTCCACTCATTTTTTCATCAACAGCCATCAGACTATAGCCACGCTTTTGAAATTCCTCTTCAATGAGTCCAAACACTTCACAGGCACGACTTGGGGTATACGGGTTGGGAAGATAGTTTCTCACTTCTGGATCTTGATTCAACTCAACAAATTGTTCTAAATCTTCTGTCTTCCACCGCCTCAACTGTAACCGTTCCGTTCCTAAGATAATCTCCGACATCTCATATCTCCTCAGTCTTGTATAGGGTATATCCCTCATAATAATAGAAGGCATCCACACCTTTAAAAAAGGTTGCTTTGCTTAAATCATCTGTTAGAGCATTCAACAGCAAGTATTTCAGTTCACCTGTCGAAACATGGATACGTTTCATGGCATTGAGATAGTCATCTTTATCAATGCTATTCCAGTCAACAACTTTCCCCAGTTTATCCATTAGCATGTTATCAAGCCAAATGCGCATAGCTCTGCCATTACCTTCACGGAAAGGGTGGGCAATGTTCATATCACAATATTTGTCAACAATGCTATCAAAATCATCATGAGGTAACTTGTCAATGTACACCAATGACTGCTCTAAGAAAATACGTGGGGCAAACTGAAAATTATCCTTAGTAATATTCACGCCACGAATTTTTCCAGCAAAATCGTAAATATCAGAGAATAACCTTTGGCGAATGTCTGCTAAATCTTTAAATGTACCGATTTCAATCTCAAATAGTACCAGTATCAAATAAGGTTTTAGCTTGTCGCTTTGTCATTTCTTCTTCTACTCTTGCTAACTCAGTAGAGTTTGTAATGCCTAACTTATTCTCTAATACCATCTTTTCTCCTACTTACTAAAAGCAGTCGCTTCTTCCAATGTAAACTTGACATTGTCTTCGATCCATTGACGGCGTGGAGCTGGTTTGTCTCCCATGAGGACTGAGACGCGGCGCTCAGCACGCGCAAGGTCATCAATGGTCACACGGATGAGGGTACGGGTGTCGGGATTCATGGTTGTTTCCCAGAGTTGGTCCGCATTCATTTCACCAAGTCCTTTATAGCGTTGTAACATAGCGCCTTTTCCAAAATCACGACGCAACTCTTCCAACTCACCATCTGTCCAAGCATAGGCAATTTTCTCTGTTTTTCCTTTGCCTTTTGACATCTTATAAAGCGGTGGCAAAGCGATATAGACATGCCCTGCTTCAACCAAAGGTCTCATGTAACGGTAGAAGAAGGTCAACAAAAGGGTCTGAATGTGGGCACCATCGGTATCCGCATCGGTCATGATGATAATCTTGTCATAGTTAATATCATCTAGCGAAAAATCAGCTCCGACACCAGCACCAATCGTGTAAATCATGGTGTTGATTTCCTCATTTTTAAGAATATCGCTCATCTTCGCCTTCTCAGTATTAAGCACCTTACCACGCAACGGAAGAATTGCTTGGAATTTACGGTCACGGCCTTGCTTAGCTGAACCACCGGCAGAATCTCCTTCGACCAGATATAATTCATTTTTAGCGGCGTTTTTAGATTGAGCTGGCGTTAATTTACCAGACAGAAGTCCCTTGTCCTTCTTATTTTTCTTACCATTACGGCTTTCATCACGCGCTTTTCGAGCCGCCTCACGGGCATCTCTTGCTTTAATGGCTTTACGGACAAGATTGGTTGCCAGTTCACCATTTTCCAAAAGAAAGAAGGTCAATTTTTCAGAAACAATGCCATCGACAACTGGACGTGCTAGAGGCGATCCTAACTTGTCTTTTGTCTGCCCTTCAAATTGCAAATGTTCTTCTGGTACAAGAATAGACAAGACAGCTGACAAGCCCTCACGGTAATCAGACCCCTCAAGATTTTTATCCTTCTCCTTGAGTAAGCCTGTTTTGCGAGCATAGTCATTCATCGCCTTAGTGATAGCTGTCTTCAAACCTGTCTCATGGGTACCACCATCTTTAGTACGAACATTATTAACAAAAGATAGGATATTATCCGAGTAACCATCATTGTACTGCATGGCAATATCAACTTGGAATCCTTGGTCTTGCCCCTCAATCGAAATGACTGGCGTCAAGGTTTCCTTGTCTTCATTCAGATAAGCGACAAAATCCTGAACCCCATTTTCATAATGGAAAGCTTCTGAAACCGGCTCTTCTCCGCGCAAATCAGTAAGCGTCATGGTCACATTTTTCAAGAGAAAGGCTGATTCTTTCAAACGTTCTGAGATGGTATTAAATTTAAAATCAGTCGTTGAAAAAATGCGATCATCTGGCATAAAGGTAACCTTAGTACCCGTTTTAGACTTAGGAGCTGTGCCAATCTTTTTCAAAGTCGTTACAGGTTTACCACCATCTTCAAAGCGTTGCTTATAAACAGCACCCTCACGAGTAATTTCAACCTCAAGCCAACTTGAAAGGGCATTGACGACAGAAGAACCCACCCCGTGAAGACCTCCTGACGTTTTATAGCCGCCTTGCCCAAATTTACCACCAGCATGGAGAACCGTGAAAATAACCTCAACAGTTGGTTTCCCAGTGGCGTGTATCCCTACAGGCATCCCACGACCGCTATCAGAAACGCTGACTGAGCCATCAGCATTCAAAGTAACGTCAATCTTATCTCCAAATCCTGAAAGAGCTTCGTCAACGGCATTGTCGACAATCTCCCAAACCAAGTGATGGAGCCCAGTTCCGTCTGTCGAGCCAATGTACATCCCAGGACGCTTACGAACCGCATCCAGCCCTTCCAAGACCTGAATAGCATCATCATTATAATTAGTTACAGTAATTTCTTTTTTAGCCAAAATAGCCTCCGAAAATTTTCATCTGTACCATTTTACCGATTTTTATCCGATTTTGCAAAATAAAATTGCTTTTATTGACTTTTTTTCAACGAACTTGATTTTTTTTCAATTATGTGATAAACTTTACTAAACTAAGATAAGGAGAATGATGATGTCTTTGGAAATAGCAGAGCGCTTAAAACAATTACGATTAAAAGCTGGATTTGAACAGGCAGAATTAGCAAGCCAGTTAGGATATAAATCAGATAGTACCATTTCCAAATGGGAATCTGGCAAAACCCTTCCTACAGGACGACGTCTAAGCCGATTAGCAGAGCTTTTAAATACAAGCACCGATTACATTCTTTATGGGCAAGAAAATCAATCCCCTCAATTAAATACTATTTTTTCTCAATTAGAAAAGGACCGCAAAGAAAAGGTCATAGACTTTGCTCAGTCAGAACTAGACGAACAAATTCGCCTTTCTAAACCACGTTTTGAATACAAGGTTTATGAAAAATTGTCAGCTGGTGGGGGCTTTTCTTATTATAACGATGGGAACTATGATAGCGTGTTTTACGAAGAAGAACTGGACCACGACTTCGCCTCTTGGATTTTTGGTGATAGCATGAATCCTGTCTATCTCAATGGCGAAGTAGCTCTTATCAAACAAACTGGTTTTGATTACGATGGTGCTGTCTATGCTGTAGACTGGGATGGACAAACCTATATCAAAAAGGTGTACCGAGAAGAAGACGGCCTCCGCTTAGTATCCCTAAACCCTAAATACAAGGACAAATTTGCTCCCTATGATGAAGATCCTCGTATCATCGGAATCATCGTCGGCCATTTTATGCCAATGGAAGTCTAACAGGGGGTCTTGAACTATGTCATAACATCTCATTCCACTTGTCATAAACTCAAAAAGCTTAGAAATACATGCTGTACTTCTAAGCTTTTTCTTATAAACAATCTAGGATTGTATCCCAGGCTTCATCATAGCCCTGACGTGTTTCTGATGAGAAGATAATGAAGTTATCATTCTTATCAAAATTTAATTTTTTCTTGATGATTGATTCGTGTTTATTCCACTTTCCACGTGGAATTTTGTCTGCTTTAGTCGCAACCACAATAACAGGAATCTCATAGTATTTCAGAAATTCATACATTTGCACATCGTCAGCTGACGGTTCATGTCTCATGTCAACCAGACTGACAACCGCTCGCAAGTTATCTCGACTAGTCAGATATTCTTCAATCATCTTGCCCCATTTGGCACGTTCTGTTTTAGAAACTTTGGCATAGCCATAACCAGGAACGTCAACAAAGCGAAGCTTGTCATCAATGTTAAAGAAGTTGAGTAATTGCGTTTTACCCGGTTTACTTGATGTTCTCGCTAGATTTTTCCTGCCTAAAAGACAATTGATAAAACTCGATTTTCCAACATTTGAGCGACCTGCCAAGGCAACCTCAGGGAGATCATCTTGTGGGTAATGCGATTTGTTGGCAGCACTCAAGAGAATTGAAGCGTTGTGGGCATTTAAAACCTGTTCTTCCATGATTCCTCCTTATGCTGTTTCTAAAATCGGTTCTGCCTTGCCTTCGACAGCTTCCTTCGTAATACGCACACCTGTCACATCTTCATGGCTTGGAATTTCAAACATGATATCTAGCATGGTCTCTTCAATAATAGAACGGAGACCACGTGCTCCTGTCTTACGTTCAATAGCTTTCGCAGCAATTGTTTGTAAGGCTTCTTCATCAAATTCCAATTCAACACCATCATAAGAAAATAGCGTTTTATATTGTTTTACCAAGGCATTTTTAGGCTCAGTCAAAATTTTAACCAAATCATCGACAGTTAATTGTTCCAAAGCTGCTACTACTGGTAAACGTCCAATGAACTCTGGAATCAAACCAAATTTTTGGATGTCCTCTGAGATGATTTCCTGCATGTAAGAAGCATCATCGGCAATTTTTTTATTATTTTGTCCAAAACCGATGATTTTCTCGCCCATACGTTGCTTGACAATGTCTTCAATACCATCAAAAGCACCACCAACGATGAACAAGATGTTTTTCGTATCAATTTGAATCATCTCTTGGTTTGGATGTTTACGTCCGCCTTGAGGTGGTACGCTAGCTACGGTACCCTCGATAATTTTTAGAAGGGCTTGTTGCACGCCTTCACCAGAAACATCTCGAGTGATAGAGACATTTTCACCTTTTTTGGCAATTTTATCAATCTCATCTACGTAGATAATCCCACGCTCTGCACGTTCAATATTATAGTCAGCAGCTTGGATGAGTTTGAGTAGAATATTTTCAACATCCTCACCCACATAACCTGCTTCAGTCAAAGAAGTGGCATCGGCAATGGCAAATGGTACATTGAGACTTTTAGCCAATGTTTGAGCTAAAAAGGTCTTTCCAGAACCTGTTGGGCCAATCATAAGGATATTTGATTTTTGCAAATCAACATCGTCATCGTTACGGCTTTCTGTGAAACTGACACGCTTATAATGATTGTAAACCGCCACAGCAAGGGCACGCTTAGCCCTGTCTTGTCCGACCACGTATTGATTTAAAATTTCTAATAGTTCTTTTGGTTTTGGCACTTCTGACAAATCAGCCAAGACTTCTTCTGCTAATTCTTCTCGAATAATTTCTTGAGACAGTTCGACACATTCGTTACAGATAAAAACGCCATTCCCAGCGATAATTTTACGAACTTCTTCTTGATTTTTTCCACAGAAAGAACAATAAACTTTGTGATCCATTTTTCTGTTTGAGGCCATTTTCTCCACTTTCTAATGATTTAAAATAGATTGCCATAAAAGGCTTGAATCGTCGCTACAAGGTTGCTAATCGCATTAAGCAGGAAAAAGATTGCTAACCCATAGCGCTTTTTTTTTAATGCTGGTCCAACAGCAAGTACGCAAATCGCGCAGAGGCAAACCGTAAAAACACCAAAAAGACTGCGTTGCACTAGTTTTCCTCCTTTTTATCAAAAATCGAGATGGTAAAAGCATAAGGATTTTTATCATCTCTTTGAATCGTTTGTTCTGAGACCTGAGTCATGTGATCATCAGCCAAGGTTGGAAAATAAGTATCTCCCTCAAGTTCTGCATGAATTGTCGTCTTAATCAGACGATCGTAGTGACCTTCGAAGGCTTTATAAATCACAGAACCTCCAGCAATATAGAGATCTTTTTCTTGTTGGTCAAACCAAGCTAGTGCTTCTTCAACCGTATGAACGACTGTCACACCTTCAGCACTATAAGTCATATCACGTGTTAAAACAAGCGTCTCACGTCCCGGTAACGTACGGCGTTTCATACCGTCAAAAGTCACACGTCCCATCAAAAGCGCCTGTCCCATTGTCGTGTCTTTAAAATGTTTTAATTCTGCTGGCAAATGCCAAGGCATGGTTTGATTTTTTCCAATAATCCCATTTTCAGTCTGTGCCCAAATCGCAATAATTTTTTTATCTCTTGTCATAACTCTAGTTTACCAAAAATGTGTCAAAATTGCTTGATTTTAACCAATTCTTTCCGCAATTCTTAACAGCGGTTCAAGTGATTAAGCTTAAATCCTTATTAAGAATTAGCTATTGTCATTAGATGGCTAAGTCAAATTTTAGTTGGGGTTTGACAGGCTCATAGTCAACCAATTCAAAATCTTCTGCTCTGATATCAAAAAAATTGGTGCCATCTGGGACATTAAGCACTAAACGCGGTTTCTTATCAGATGGTGTGCGACGCAACAATTCTTCTGCCTGCTCAAACTGATTATCGTAGATGTGCAAGTTATTGATGAAGTAGAAGAATTTTCCGACTTCCCACCCAAAATGTTTTGCAATCATCATTTGCAGGGCCACATACTGCATAGCGTTAATATGATGAGCTACCAACATGTCGTTTGAACGTTGTGTTAGCGTTGCATCCAGATAAATCTTACCTTCAACACGGCGGACATCAAACATGGTTTGGAAGGCACATGGTAGAAGCCCTGCTGTTTCTTCAAACGCCTCGTAGTCCCAAAGTGAAATCACATTGCGACGATTCCAAGGATTTTCTTCTAACTGCTTCAAGATTTTAGCAATGATATCGTGTTTTTTGACCACAGCTCCGTAACGTTGACCGATTGAACGTTGGTCCCCATTGTTAGCAGAAACGCCAGCCACTTCCCAGTCATTCCAATAATGAACATTATATTTATCTTCTAGCACATCAAGGCTATTAGACTGGTCCTGATAAATCCAGAGCATTTCTTTGATAGCAGCCTTAATCGCAATTGGTCGAAGGGTCGTAATAGGAAATTCACCTTTGCTCAAGTCATATTCAGCAAATGCACCTGTGACGTATTTAGAATTGGCAACGGTCCCATCTTTATACTTCGGTCTTGCCTGCTCAGACCACACACCTTCTTCTAAAATTTTTCTGATATTTTCTTTGAAAATAGCATCCGCTTTTGTCATTTTACGATCCTTTCTTATACTGAAATCACTTCTCTATTTAAAACGAGGTGTTACCTTCACACCTCATCAGAATGAGTAGCCATAGATAATAACCACAAAAATCTTTTACATCACATCATCCCCATAGTCGCTCTGCTATTTTACCTAAAATCGTCCTAAAAATCCAACGAAAAAATTGGTCCTAAGTCCTAGGGCATTTTGAAAAATTTATGATAAAATGGTCAATGGAAATCATTACTAAAAAACGCTATCTAAGTGACTTCGTGTCTTTTAGATAGTCATAACATTACATTAGAATCAGAAACTATGCTGATGAGCACTGCGTTTCAAGACCTCACTTTTTCGAGGTATCTCACTTGCTCAACTCCACCGTCATAACTACTGACAACAAGAAAGTTGGACATTGCTCCCACTCTCTGTTATTGCTAACGCCAGTGACTTTGACATGACTATAGTTTCAATCCTTTGGAGAAATAGAAATGAGTATTGGAATTGATAAAATTGGGTTTGCCACCTCAAAATATGTCCTCAATATGAGCGACTTAGCAGAGGCACGTGGGGCTGAACCTGAAAAATTTTCGATAGGGCTTATGTTAGACGCCCTAAGCATTACACCGATTTCAGAAGATATCGTTACTTTGGCGACGTCAGCAGCTCAAGAAATCTTGACTGAACAAGATAAATTAGATATCGACATGGTTATCGTCGCTACCGAGTCAGGTATTGACCAATCAAAAGCCGCTAGTGTCTATGTGCATAGTCTCTTAGGTATTCAACCTTTCGCGCGTTCTTTTGAGATGAAAGAAGCCTGCTATGCGGCAACGGCTGCGCTTAATTACGCTAAACTTCATGTGGCTACAAAACCCGACAGCAAGGTTTTAGTCATTGCGTCAGATATTGCCAAATACGGAATTGGTTCTGCTGGAGAATCTACTCAAGGAGCAGGAGCTGTTGCCATGCTCGTCAGTTCAAATCCCCGTATTCTCAGTTTTAACGATGACAACGTGGCACAAACGCGTGATGTCATGGATTTTTGGCGACCAAACTATTCGACAACGCCTTTTGTCAATGGTATCTATTCAACGAAACAATATCTTGACAGTTTAAAAACAACCTGGACTGAATATCAAAAGCGCAACGATACCGATTTGAAAGAGTTCGCAGCTGTCTGCTTACATCTGCCGTTTCCAAAATTAGCTCTTAAAGGGCTGAATAAATTAATGACCAAAGAGTTACCAGAAGAAAACAAAGCGCAGCTATTAGCTAACTTTGAACGTTCCATCGTTTACAGCCGAAAGGTCGGAAATATCTACACAGGTTCCCTTTATCTAGGACTTCTGTCACTCCTTGAAAACAGCGAAACCCTCAAGGCAGGAGACAAAATTGGTCTGTTCTCTTATGGCTCAGGAGCTGTTTCAGAAATGTTTTCAGCCACTCTTGTTGACGGTTACCGAAAGATGCTTAACCCCTCTCGGCTTTCTGAATTAGATGAGCGCCAACCACTTTCTGTGGCAGACTACGAGAAACTCTTCTATGAAGAAGCTCTTTTAGATGAGAATGGCACAAATACTTTTGCAAACTACAAAACTGGAAACTTCCGCCTCACAGGCATCGAGCAACACCAACGGATTTATACAAAAAATGACAATTAACTGGACTGGATTTTCCAAAAAAACACCCTCAGAACGACAAACGCTCCTTTCAGAACTCTTATCAGATGATAAGCAGGAGCTATTAACTAGCAATCAACAGTTATCTATTGAAACTGCCAATCAAATGGCAGAGCACGTCTTAGGGACTTTCTCATTACCTTTTTCTGTTGCCCCTGATTTCTTGATTGATGGTAAAACTTACCATATCCCCATGGTAACTGAGGAACCCTCAGTTGTCGCTGCTGCTAGCTTCGCTGCTAAGCTCATCAAACGCTCAGGTGGTTTTACGACAACAATTCACAATCGGCTGATGATTGGTCAGGTCGCCCTCTATGATATTAAGGATAAAAAAATAGCAGAGCAGGCAATTTTGTCTCATAAAGCGCAGCTTTTATCCCAAGCTGACCAAGCCCACCCCTCTATCGTTAAACGTGGTGGCGGAGCCCGCGACATCTGGACAGAAGAAAAAGGAGACTTTCTCATTCTTTATTTGTCGGTTGATACGCAAGAAGCCATGGGAGCTAATATGCTCAATACCATGTTAGAAGCTCTCGTCCCTACTTTAGAAGAATTGACTGATGGACAAAGTCTAATGGCGATTTTGTCCAACTACGCCACAGAAAGTCTCGTCACTGCCGAATGTCGTGTTGATTTGCGATTTTTAAGCAGAGATAAGGCAGAAGCTCAGCAATTAGCCCAAAAAATGGAACTGGCAAGTCAGCTAGCTCAAGTGGATCCTTATCGTGCCGCTACCCATAATAAAGGGATTTTCAACGGTATTGATGCCATCGTTTTAGCAACTGGAAATGACTGGAGAGCCATAGAGGCAGCTGGACATTCCTTTGCTAATCAAAGCGGAAATTATCGTGGCTTATCAACCTGGCATTATGACAAGGAAGCTCAACAAGTGGCTGGTAAATTAACGATGCCAATGCCAATCGCTACCAAGGGAGGCTCCATCGGACTAAATCCGACCGTCCAAGTCGCTCACGACCTTCTCGGTAATCCTACCGCAAAAGAACTGGCAAGCATTATCGTCTCAGTTGGTTTGGCGCAAAACTTTGCTGCCTTAAAAGCATTGATAGGAACTGGTATTCAGGCAGGGCATATGAAACTTCAAGCCAAGTCTCTACTACTCCTAGCTGGCGCAACCGAATCAGAAGTCACTGCACTTCTTCCAAAATTACTCCAAGAAAAACACCGTAATCAGGAAACCGCACAAGAACTTTTAATGGCTTTAAGAAACAACAAAAATGAGTAGGCAAATCTTACTCATTTTTATTATTTCTTCTAAAATTTGTATCATTTATAATTGACATGTCACATATATTGTACTATACTTATGGTGTAATATATATGTGACACTATCTTATCCATGAAAGAGAGGACCTCATGAACCGTGTAAAACACTATCGGACGCTGGCTGGCTTATCCCAATTAGCACTCGCTAAAGAAGTTGGGGTCGCTAGACAGACTATAAACCTCATTGAAAACGACAAGTATAATCCCTCTCTAGACCTCTGCATTAAGCTAGCAGAAACACTAGAAACTGACCTCAATACACTATTTTGGAAAGTAACAACAAAAGGAGACAATCTATGAAACCCTTGCAAAAATTTAGCGGACTTACTATTTATATTATTTTAACCCTTATCTCACTTCTTTACACTGGCCTACTATTTCTATTAGATTCGCCATATGGTATCTTTGATCTTTCACTAGTCATTATCCTAGCATTTATTTCCTATATCTCTTTTCAAAAAATTGATTGGCGACAATCTCCTAGGATAGAAGTAATTCTTTGTATTTTGGGAATTCTCTCCTATAGCTTTCCACCTCTATTTTCTTTAATACTATTTGAAAACACTCCCTTATTCAGTGGTATTGGTCTCATTTTTCCCTATATCTTATCTGGATATATTTATATCAAAGCATTTCATTATTAGAAAGGTAAAATCATGAAAGAATCTTTATCTACCAAACTCATCAAACATTTTTTTGGCATCGCAGGAGAATTAGATGAACACCGAAAACAAGTGATTGGCAATATCAGCAGTAAAATCGCTGTTCTATCCTTCTATTTTATCATGATTCAGACGGTCATACTGCTTATCTCTCTCGTTCCTGATAAACCTAATACAACTCCTGTCGCTATAGGTATCCTGATCATTGATTTTCTCTATATCATGGGGATTTCTTTTTATCTCATGTATAAGGTAGAAGATGCTCAGATTACTGACCTCGATGTCGAAGAAGACCGTTATGAACTTACTTTAAAACAAGCAAAACGTTCTGCTCTCAGAAAAGGTATCCTAATGACCATTGGTTTTCCATTTTTAATGTCTCTATTTAATATTGCCAAACCAGATTTTAACTTTATTGCTGACTTTTTTAGTATTAAAAGCCTTATTTCGGGACTAGTATACGGTATTCCTATGTGGTTGTTTATCCGTGCTATGATGATTTCTCGCATTAAAAAATAATTTGACTACCAACAGTCTATTCAACCTATCGACTTCACTCTAGGCTAATATTACATATTTAAGCTTAACGATTAAAATTTTAAAAAAAGAGTAAAAGTTCAATATTGCTTCTACTCTTTTAATTTCCATTTTTTTAATAACTCATCAAAATCCCATCTGGGTTTAAAATTGGGCTTACTATTTTGAGCGAAGGCTGCTACTAGGTTCCAAAGTGATTTGTGAAGCAGGGCTTGTTGCTTTTTATCCAACTGGTTCATTGTTCCCAATGCAGATAAGAGTTTCGATGCCGCAGCTTTACTGGTCAGGTCATTAAGACTCGTAATTCCTGCTTCTATTAAGGTATCAAACAGTAAATCAACAATCAATTTAAGTTCTGATTTGGTTAATTCTGAAACCCATTGGTCAAACGTTTTATCCAGTTGCTTACTGAGATTTGTTGGTTCAATGCCGATAAAATGCCCCTGTTCTGAAATTTGCCAAGTCGTCACGGCATGTTGTGCTACTCCAAATTGATTAGCATCTATGATAAGCGGTAAAACATCCAATTGTAGCATAACACCCACAATAGATTCTTTTGGTCTAATGACGATAAGTTTATTTCTAATGGACTGGTATCCCTCTTTTTTGAAAAATGTTGGAGTAAAGCCTGGGGCATCCAGCATAAAAACAGCTTTGATTTTCTGTTGAAGCGCAGCGTTTTGATGACTGGCTGCATAGACTGCCAAATTGCCACCCTTGGAATGCCCTGTCACATAAACTGGCTGCTCTGCTTTTTCCAAAAACGCTTGAAGATATCTAACCGCAGAACGCTGTGCTGGAATCTCGCTCATATAGGTCAATTTGAAATCTTCTTTCCAACCAATCAATGTGTCATCTGTCCCTCGAAAAACCAGTTGCAAATGCCCAATAGAGGGGAGGTGAAACACCATTGCCGCAAACTGCTTTTCAAACTCTTCGCTAATATCATTGACATAATGAGATAAGGCCAAATCGGCAAAACGTTTACTGTTAAGGATAACCTCAAAAAGATCTACTCGCTCCTCGGTGAGCATAAAATCATTCTGTCTATTAGCTTTTGCCTTGATAAGAATCTGCTTCATGTCATCAGAGGTAAGAGGAGTGGTCATCTTAATATAGTTATCAAAGGGGAGATAAGCCAACTCATTAAGACACACAACGTCCACTTCATTTAATGCTAATTGTTCGAAATCTTTTTTCTGCGACAACTTTGACATAATCATAAATCGTTGACATTACAACCCCTCCTTTAATCTTTTTGATTGTACAAATTTTTCTATCGTCAGTCAAGGATAAAAGTGATATAATATAAACTAGTTTGATTTTCAAAGAAAGGATTTTTATGTCAAAAACACAACTTTATCGCCTTATGATTGCTATCTGCGGTCTTATCGGAGTAAGTATGCAAATTTATCAAGATGGTTGGGGAATGCTCTTATACTATACTGTAATCTCTAATATTTTGGTATTCAGCTTTCTTTTCTTTATCATTGGTTGGGAAGCTAAATGTGGTCCAATTAGTCACAATAGTACGTTACTTCGCCTGAAAGGGGCTGTTACCATGGCAATCGCAATCACTGCTGTGGTTTACCACTTCATGCTTGCGCCACTGGCAGAGCCAGATGCGTATTGGAATATTCGTAACTTCCTTGTTCATTACATTGCCCCAATTGGACTCATTCTTGATACTCTCATCCTTGATAAGAAAAACAGCTATCGCTGGTTTGACCCACTTACTTGGACATTTTTCCCTTTGGGATACTTTGCCTTTGCCATCTTTAATGGCATGATTTTGCAGCTCCCTATCCCTGGCGCCAAAGATAGCCCTTATGCTTATTTCTTTATCAATGTTAATAAATTTGGTTTCCAAAAAGTTCTCATTAATTCACTTATGATTGCTTCAGCCTATGTCGTTGGAGGCTATCTCCTTCTTTTAGTCAAAAAAGCTATCGGCACCAAGCATAGTTAAACACAATGAATCATCAACTGAAGAGACTTGGCAAAAAGTCTTAAAAATAGTAAATGGCTTAGATTAACGTCGTCAAAAAACGTTGATTCTAAGCCATATTATTTTGTTCAAATTTTAACAACGGGTCTAAACTTTGATACTCTATAAAAATCAAAATTAGATGGAGAGAAAAATATTTTCTTTTCTCTAAAGTCTTCTCATGCGGCTGGCACTCCAACAAAACTGTGGATTTATAGCTTTAGCTACTAGGAGAGTTGAGAATTATCGCTTTCTACTTATACAGCTACAGTGTCCAAGATGACAAAGTAGATATTATGAGAACTGTCCACTGTGGTGAAAGAAACGGTTTACCCCCTTACTTTCACTAACCCATCAAAATAGAGGCTATAAAAATCTAATTTTGATTTTGAATGAGTATGAGTTTCTGTCCAGTCTCTTCATTTCCCAAAACTTTTGAGCGTTCGCACTTTTTAATACTTAACAAAAATCAAAATATAAAAACGACCTCAATCGAGATCGTTCAAATGGTAAATTATTTACCTAATTTTGCTTTAGCTGCATCTGCAAGAGCTGTGAAAGCTGCTGCATCGTTAACAGCAAGGTCAGCAAGCATTTTACGGTTTACTTCGATTTCAGCAAGTTTCAAACCATGCATCAATTGTGAGTATGACAAACCATTCATACGAGCAGCCGCGTTGATACGAGTGATCCACAATTTGCGGAAATCACGTTTTTTCTGACGACGGTCACGGTATGCATAGTAGTAAGAGTTCATTACTTGCTCTTTTGCAGTACGGAACAAGATGTGTTTTGCTCCATAGTAACCTTTAGCTAATTTAAGAATACGTTTACGACGTTTGCGTGATACAACGCCACCTTTAACACGTGCCATTTATATTTTCCTCCAAATAATTCAGTAAGTAGTTGAATGCTTTTAGCGATTAACGCATTTGAGTAAGCATTGCTTTGATACGTTTGAAGTCACCAGCATGTACCATGCCTGCTTTACGCAAGTGACGACGTTGCTTTTTAGTTTTACCGTGGAAACGGTGTGACGTGAAAGCACGGAAACGTTTAAGTCCACCAGAACCTGTACGTTTGAAGCGTTTAGCTGATGCACGGTGTGTTTTTTGTTTTGGCATTTTAAAATTCTCCTTAAAATAATTTACAATGACAAGCTACTTCTTGTCAGGGATTGGTGCAAGCTGCATGAACATTTGGCGTCCATCCATTTTAGCGCGTTGCTCGATAATGGCAATATCTTGCGTTGCTTCAGCAAAGTCAGCCAATACTTTTGCCCCAATTTCTTTATGGGTAATCATACGTCCTTTGAATCGGATAGAAACTTTGACTTTGTTTCCTTTTTCAAGGAACTTACGTCCATTACGAAGTTTTGTCTCAAAGTCACCCTTATCAATAACTGGGCTAAGACGAACTTCTTTAACCGTTACAACGCTTTGTTTTTTACGTTGCTCTTTTTGTTTCTTCTGATACTCAAACTTGAACTTCCCATAGTCCATAATTTTGGCAACAGGTGGCGTCGCTTGCGGCTGGATAAGAACCAAGTCAACATTTGCCTGATCGGCAATAGCTTGCGCTTCTGACAATGGTTTGATACCTAATTGTTCACCTTCAAGACCAACCAAACGAACTTCGCGAACACGAATTTCGTCGTTGATGAATAGATCTTTTTTAGCTATGATCTTCACCTCTTCATTTTTTTAGAGAAAAACAAAGCGGACTTGATATTCCAAGCCCGCACGCATAGTTCTACTTTGTAGAATTTGACATGTTGGGCCAGACAACCTAAGTCGCAAGGCGAGAAGTTCTCACTTCTGCTTTTCTCATTGTTATTATTATAACAGAGAGCCTAACCCTTGTCAATAATTTTATTTGCTTTTTCTTCAATAAATGTTACAACACCCTCAATAGAGATACCTGTTGTATCGAAAGTAATCGCATCCTCTGCTGCTTTTAGAGGAGAGACTTTTCGGTGACTGTCTTTGTAATCACGCGCAGCGATTTCTTCTTTCAAGGTTTCAAGGTCTGTAGGAATTCCTTTTTCCTTATTTTCCTTAAAGCGACGCTCTGCTCTTTCATCAACAGAAGCAACTAAGAAAATCTTAAGTTCTGCGTCAGGCAAAACAACCGTTCCAATATCACGACCATCCATGATAATAGCTCCACCTTCAGCAATACGACGTTGTTGAGCAACCAGTTCTTCACGGATTTCAGGCAAGGCTGAGACCCAAGAAACATTATTGGTGATATCATTTTGACGAATCGCCAGAGTCACATCCGTATCGCCTAAGTAAACTAACTGATTACCAGAAGTGTCTCTGCTAAAAGAAATGGGATGCTTAGCGAGCTCTTCTAAAATCAAAGAGACATTTTCTTCTGTCAACTTATTTTTCAAAGCTAGATAGGTCGCACAGCGATACATAGCTCCCGTATCAAGATAGGTATAACCAAGGTCTTTTGCAATAATTTTAGCTACTGTTGATTTCCCGCTTGAAGCTGGTCCATCAATAGCAATTCTAATATCTTTCATAACTTACTTTCTAATCGATGTAAACCACATCGCCAGGATTTGCCCACCACGTTCCACCAGGTCCTGTCATTTTCTCAGGATTTAAAGCGTAGAGTTTATCTAAAGAAATTCCCGCACGTGCAGCAGTGGCACCTGCTCCTTCACCAGCTTCAACAACCGTTGTACCACCATTACGCACAACTGCTTCTGTCTGACTAACACTTGTTTCACTTGTTGTCTCAGTCATTTCTTCTGAGTTCAAAGACGTTTCTGCTTCATTTGTTTTAGTCTCTGATTTTTTAGCATCCGCTTGACTCGTAGAAGCTCCATAAAAACCTGTTGTAGCTTCTTCTCTGTCTGTATTTCCATTTGACGTATAGAACATAAATAACAAGATGCCAACAAAAATGACAAAAAAGATACTGAGCAAAATGGTTAAAATTGGTGTCTGAATCCCTACCTCTTTATGTTTTTGTCGCGAGTTTCCTGCTTCTTCCTCAGGAAATACTTGCTCTTCCCATGGTTCTTTACTCATGATTTCTCCCTTGTTAAATCTAAAAATTCGTATTACAATGATACCATGAAAGTATCTATAATTCCAGAAAAATGTATTGCTTGCGGCCTATGCCAAACCTATTCAGCAGCTTTTGATTATCACGATGACGGAATTGTCAAATTCACTGATAGCGATTTGCTCACTCAACAATTTGATGACTCAGATAATGACACTCTTCTTGCCGTCAAATCCTGTCCAACCAAGGCTCTTATAAACGAGTAGAAGCCTTCTTATCATCTTGATAGTGTTCAAAATAGTCTAACTTAATAAAATTATCCAAAAGCTCAACTTCTCCCACAAAATCCGGATGAATTGCAAGAGCATCTAAGAAGTATTTCTTAGGCCATTTTCTCATATAATATAACTGACTTTGACCATTTTTTAAAACTAAACTTAAAGTGGTTTTGGTCACTTCTATTTTCTCAATATCAGAAATGAGCACATAAGTTTGTTTCCAAAATTTGCTATCAACAATCTCTAAGCGACCATCATCTCCGATAATAAAGTAGCGATGAAATCCAAGGCTAAAGAGCGTTCCAAACACACCTATCATAACAAAAAATGCCATTGGAACGTCTGTTTTTTCATAGAGCATGGATATACCAATAAAAATAGGTAAAAAGGTCAGCGACCAATAGATCAACGACCATGACAATTCTGGCTGCCAATGATATCTGATTTTACCAAAAAGTTTAATCATGCCACTTCCCCTTTCCATAAACAATCGACATAATAATCTTTCTTAAATCGTGGTTTTATTGTATCACAAATGTCGACTGGATTCTATTTTTTCTCTTTAAACGTCGAAATACCAATGATAACATCAACTGCTTTTTCCATGGTTTGTAGACTGACATATTCAAAACGACCATGCATGTTTTCACCACCTGCAAAGATGTTTGGTGTTGGAATTCCCATAAAGGAGATTTTAGACCCATCTGTACCGCCACGAATAGGCTCAATGATTGGCTTAATATCAAGATTTTCCATCACAGACTTGGCAATGTTAATTGGTGTCATGTCTTTTTCAATGACTTTTTTCATGTTATAGTATTGGTCGTGAAGGGTCAAAATGACACGTTCTTCTCCGAGCTCTGCATTCATCTTAGCAGCAATTTTCTCCATTTCAGCTTTGCGATTTTCAAAAGCCTCATCTTCAAAGTCTCGGATAATATAAGAGCTTGTCGCCTCGTCAACAGTCCCTCCTAAGCCATGCAAGTGATAGAAGCCTTCATAACCTTCTGTATGCTCAGGGCGTTCCCCAGCAGGTAGTTGATTATGGAAATCTATTGCCAATTGCAGAGCATTAATCATGCTATCTTTAGCTGTTCCTGGGTGAACATTTCGTCCGATAAAGCGGAGTTCCGCTGCGGCTGCGCTAAAGGTTTCATATTGAAGCTCACCAAGTGGACCGCCATCAATGGTATAAGCAAAATCAACGTTAAAGTCTTCAACGTCAAACTTGTTAGCACCAACACCAATTTCTTCATCTGGACCAAACCCAACACGGATTTCACCGTGTTCAATTTCAGGGTGGCTTGCAAGGTATTCAACAGCAGTCATAATTTCAGCAATACCTGATTTATCATCAGCACCAAGCAGTGTTGTCCCATCTGTTGTAATCAGGGTTTGCCCTTTGTAATTATTAAGGCTTGGAAAATCCTTTGGAGATAGGCTATAACCTGATGAACCAAGTGCAATATCACCACCGTCATAGTTTTCAATGACTTGTGGCGCAATATTTTCAGCGTTAAAATCAGCGGTATCAATATGAGAAATATAACCAATGGTGTGCTTGAACCCCTCACCATTAGTTGGTAAAGTACCAACGATATAGCCATTGTGCTCCAAATAATGCACATCAACAAGGCCAATGCGCTCCATTTCTGGTTTCAAGATATTGAGTGCAAATTCTGTTTGGCTTGGTGTCGATGGCGTTGTGGTGCTGTTTTCATCTGAACGTGTGTTAATTTTAACGTAAGTCAAAAAGCGGTCTAGTAAATTTTCGTACATGGTATTTCCCTTCTAAATCTTATGATAAGCATTATAAACCTCTTGACGGTTGAGGTTGTAAGTTTTAGCGACTTCTTTTATGGCTTGATTTGGCTTTTTCCCTTGAGAAATAAGCTGCGCAACCAAATCAGCTATATCTAAATTTTCTATCTTATCCTCTGTCATAACTTCTTCTGAAGCTCCTCCAACTAAAATCAAGCACTCACCTTTCAGAGGATGTTCTGATAGATAAGTTAAGACTTCCGAAATCTTTCCACGTTGGTATTCTTCATAAAGTTTGGTCAGTTCACGGACCACAACGATCTCACGGTCGCCATAGATTTCCAACATATTTTCCAGCGTATCAGATACGCGATATGGACTTTCATAAAAAATTTGGGTCTCTGGGTAGGCTTTTTTTTCTTGGAAAAAAGCTTTTTGCTGCCCTGCTTTTCTCGGTAAAAAACCATAAAAAATATGTGGCTGTGGCGCTAAACCTGAAGCAATTAAAGCTGTAATTCCAGCAGAAGCCCCTGGCAAAGCAACGACAGAAATGTCTTCTAAAATGGCTGCTTTAACCAAATCATGTCCTGGGTCAGAGATGGATGGCATTCCCGCATCAGATACCTGAGCCAGGCTTTTACCGTCTTTTAATAGAGCAATCAAGTCTGGTATTTTTTCAAAAGCATTGTGTTCGTGAAAGGAGATTTGTCTTGTCTCAATTTCAAAATGCTTGAGTAACAGTCCCGTATTTCTCGTGTCCTCTGCGCAAATAACATCCACACTCTTTAAGACTTCTACCGCACGAAAGGTCATGTCTTGTAGATTTCCAATAGGGGTTGGAACCAAATAAAGGGTTCCATAAGGTGATTTCCCCTTAAAGGATTTTTGAACTTGCATGATATTCTCCTTTTCTTAAGATACAGACAGCCATCAGTTCTAAAATCGTCAATATGAGACAAATCAAGACGATAATCTTGTTAGCTCTGATTTTCGCTTTCGCATTATTTTCGACTGTAGAGAAGCTCCATGCAAAAGGCACAGTCTTCCTTATTTTCACGGTGTTGCCCGTAAAAGTCATTGCAGACATGAAATCCTTCTTCGTAAATGGATTCCACATACTCCTTACCTCTAGTAGAGCTTTTCAAGGAATGTTGTTCTTCAACGACCAATTGGCTGAGATGTTCACGTAAAGCTGTGTTTTCCATACGTAAACGGGCATTTTCTTCAAAAACTTCTTGGACTTTTTTTCTCATGGCGTCCAACTCAGCTAGCGTCACCATAAACTGTTGAGAGAAGGATTCCATCTGTTCCAATAGTTCTTTTTTATTCATTCACTTTCCTTCTTTCTAAGCAATCACAAAATAATCAAGGGCATTTTGAAAGCTGACATTTGCTTGCCACATTTGTCTTGCATGATGGCAACGCGTTAGCAGTTTAGGATTTTTCTGCCGTGACAAGATGACCGTTAACAGCCTAAAAGCAAAGTCTTGGAGATCTTTTTCTGTTGCTATTTGAGCTAGTCTTGCTACTTCTAAGTAGGCCTTATTAGTCTCTTGCTCCAACAACTTAGCAAATTTATCTAGCACTTGTTCTAGCTCCAGTATTTTACTATTTTGGGACAAAGCTAGCGCTTCTTCTTCACTGGTAGCCACTTGCGCTAAGAGGCGTGACTGACTTTTTAAAAGACCTTTTTGCAGCAATAACTCTTCCAAATACTCTTGATTCTTTGGAAAATGAAAGAGTTGACACCGGCTTTTGATGGTTGGCAGTACTTTGCTATCATCACTGGTCAATAAAATCATATAAGACTGACTTTGAGGTTCTTCGATAAATTTTAAAAGACTGTTAGCGGCATTGCTGTGCATTTTGTCCGCATCCTTGATAATAAAAACTTGGCTTTCACCTTCAAATCCAGAGCGTGAAAAATCACGTGTCAACTCTCTAACCGTATCCGTCTTAATGACTTGCCCCTGCGGTTCAATGATTTTGACATCCGAAAATTCTTGTTCCTCAATTAGGCGACAAGACCTGCAATTTTCACAGGGGATACCATCTGATAATTGCTCACAAAAACGACTTTTGGCCAGCCAAAGAGCCATTTCAAATGAACCAAAACCACCAGAAAATAGATAAGCATGGCTCATACGGTTAGCCTGTAATATCTGAGAAAAAGTTTGATAATGTTTTGGCTGATACTGAGCTATGTTCATTTTTCTGCCTTTTCTAAAGCTTCCAAGATGATTTGGTAGGCATCTTCGATGACTTTTTCAAGCGGTTGACTGGCATCAATTGTCACGATGCGTTCACTTTCCTGCTCCGCCATTTTCAAATATCCCGAGCGAACTTTTTGGTGCATGCTAAGAGCTTCCAAATCAAGACGATTAACCTCCCGCTCAGCATTTTGTGAAATTCGCTCAAGACCAATCTCTGATGGCACGTCAAAATAAAGGGTCAAATCTGGCTGGTGACCATCAGTGGCATAGTGATTTAGCCAAGTAATGGCTGGAATATCAAGCCCACGACCGTATCCTTGATAAGCTACTGAACTGTCAATAAAGCGATCTACTAAAACCAGTTTGCCCGCGGTTAAAGCAGGCAAAACTTTTTCGGCTAAATGTTGGCGGCGAGCTGCAATATATAGCAGAAGTTCCGTTTTATCATCCATATTGGTGTGGCTAACATCAAGGATAATGTCTCGGATTTTTTCCGAAATGACAATGCCACCTGGCTCTCTAGTCGTGACGATGGTATCGCCTATTTTTTCTTGCAAACGTGGGACCAAGGCTTCTAAAACGCTAGTTTTTCCAGCACCATCTGGACCTTCAAAAGATATAAAAAGACCTGTTTTCATACGATCACTTTCTGTTTCTCATTTCTCTTATTTTACCAAAAAATCATGTAAAAAGCACTAGTAAATCCAACTAGTGCTAACAAACTAAAATCCTGCTTTAGCCTGTGTTTTCACAAGACTATCAATCGTCATTCCTTGAGCCTCTAATTTTTCTCTGAGGAGATCAAGGTCAAAAGTGCCATCAATTTGGACTTCCACAATCACTTTACCATGACGCTCGTCTGCAATGACGGTACGGCGGATATTGAGATTTTCATCTGAAATAGTCTTGATAATTTTTCCAAGAACACCGACGCTATCCTCAGTTAACACACGGACGCGAATCCCTTCTTCTCCATAGCCTGAAACACGGAGGAAGGTACGGAAGATATCCTTATCAGTAATAATACCAGAAACATAACCATTTTCTGCTACTGGAAGAACCCCAACATTATGCGTCATCATGAGAAAGATAGCATCTTCAAGACTGGCATAAGGATCCACTGTCACAACATCTTTAATCATAACATCGCGGATTTTCGTCTTATTGAGCAAATAATTCATCTCATAAATAGATAGACTTGTTGCCTTAGAAGGCTGCGCTTCTGCCATAGTTCCTTCGGTTACTAGACCAACCAAACGATCCTTTTCAATAACTGGAAGTCTGCGTAATCCTTGCTCTCGCATTAAATCTGCGGCATGGGCTACTGTCGTTTCTGGAGAAACATAGACGACTTTTCTAGTCATAAAATCTTTTACTGCCATAGGGATTCCTCCAACTTTTTTGAGTTTATTATACCATTTTTTTGGAAAGGTTTACATAAAAAATATGAAATTAGATTGAAAAAATGAGTTAAATCATCAGAAAATCTTATTTCTGCTCGCGTTTTTCTCGTCTGTCTTGAATAATTTGTAATACATCTCCACGTCTCGTTTCAATGTCTCCTTCACGTCTGCGTTGGAAAGATGAATTCAACACAGCACCGATAATGAGAATTTTAGCAAAGAAAATAAACCAGAACATGACCACAAAAATAGCCACCGAACCAAAGAAGCGTAAATCTTCTAGCCTAGCTGCCGCCAAATTAAAATAGGCACCAAAAAGACTGGTCGTCAGCAAAAGGACAATACTTGTAAATAGGGTTCCTGGCAATACATTTCGCAACCGTTTAACTTTCACATTCGGCAGGATAAAGTACAGCAAGCCAACGGCAACTAAAAAGACGATAAAGGTTAAAGGCTGGGTCAGATGAGACAGATTATGATAGAGTGATTGGTCCATGTTCAAATGCTGATAAATAATGTCCAGCACCGCTTTTCCAAAAGTAGAAATCACAATCGCCAAAATCAGAAAAAGGACTAAGATCACGCCAGACAAAACACCGATTGCATGAGATAAGACAAAATCGCGATGCTCTTGAACGTCGTAAGCCTTATTGATAGCCTTCTGTAAAAAGGTCATACTTTTGGAAGTCGTCCACAATCCAGTCACAATGGAAACCCACAAAAGACCGCTTGACGAGGTATTGAAAATATTGCGAACAATACTAGCCGTACTCAGATAAAGTTGATGAGGTAAGGTATCTTCTAAAAAAAGCAAGAGTTCGCTGGTATCTATCTGGAGATAAGGGAAAATATTTGCCAACAAAATCAAGAAAGGAAACATCGTTAGCAAGAGGTAATAAGCCACTGCAATACTCGATAAATCCATCTCTGAGGCCTTATAATGTTCAAGAAAAAAAGCCAAGAACTGACTATTTTGCAAACGACGCCATAGTTTTTTCATCTTGACTTTACTCCTTTATTTTTTTCAATGAATGCACTAATATGTTCTCTCTTCACCTTGGCTGGTCAAGATGACAGGTCCATCTTTAGTGATAACAAATTGATGTTCATATTGGCAAGATAGGCCACCATCAAGCGTTTTATGTGCCCACCCTGTCTTCATATCAGTGTCAATTTCCCAAGTTCCGGTGTTAATCATTGGTTCAACGGTTAAGACCATCCCCTCTTTCAAGCGAAGCCCTCGACCTGCGGTTCCATAATTAGGTACCATTGGTTCTTCATGCATAGTTGGTCCAACACCATGCCCAACCAAATCTCTCACGACGCCATAGCCACGGCTTTCAGCATATTCTTGGATAGCTGCTCCGATATCCCCAATGCGGTTACCTACGACAGCTTTTTCGATACCAAGATACATGGCTTCTTTAGTAACTGCCATAAGATTTTTTACTTCATCAGACACATTTCCAATAGCATACGCCCAACAAGAGTCTGCCAAACCACCTTTATAATCCTCAGTGTACTTTTTCATCTCAGCCACATCGTCAAAATTAAGTTTTGACACATCTAGCACCGCTTTGTCCAAAGGCTCTGACAAGACCATATCTACCTTAAGAAGATCGCCATCTTTTAAAATGTAATGACGGGGAAAAGCATGCGCAACCTCATCATTAAGCCCGCAGCATGTCGCATATGGGTAATCCATCACATGACCGTCTACACCGATTTGAAGAGGTAAGACATTTTCCTCCTTACAACGGCGACGAACATACTCTTCAACTTCCCACATGTCTACGCCTGGTTTTAAAAGGTCACGAAGACCGATGTGGATAGAAGCAAGAAAGTCTCCTGCCCTATCCATAGCTTCAATTTCACGTTGTGATTTTAAAGTAATCAAATTTTTCTCCTTTAGTTTTAGTTTCGTTTGATATCGTTCAATTGATAATTCTAGGTTGTTTTAGTCGTTACCATAGCCTTGGCAACCATTTGATTTTCCAAGTAGATATCAATATCCAAAATACTGCTACGGCGACTTTCCATCACCACTTTTGGAACAATGGTCAGGTGATCATCAATTTGAACTGCCTCTAAAAAGTATATCATCATTTGATCAATAATGACATTCTTTTTACTTTTTTTGGTTAAAATGCGATGCGCTACTTCTTTAAAGTATTCAGCTAAGACTCCCTGAGCTAACTGCCCTAAGTGGTCTAACATCACTGGCTCAACAACGAATGAAAAATCATCTTTTTCATGATGCAGATGAGCCAACATTTGTTCGCTGTAGGTGTGAAGATTCGGGTGACGAAGATTTTGCATGCCTTCCAAAATTTGACGACGAGTAATCACACCTAAAAGTGTCAAATCATCAGCCACAACAGGCACCATATTATAATCTTCAAAAATCATTTTTTGGCTAATATTAGCAAGACTGACACTCGGCTTTGTGGTAAAGGGAATACTGGTCATCACTGTCTCTATTTTTTCATCTGGATCGACTTGGGCAACGTCACGCATGCTAACCACACCAACGACTTTTTCATCCGCATTGGTTACTGGAAAACGAACATGGTTGGTTTTCTTGGTCAAATGATGAAAATCTTTCACGGTGTCTGTTGCTTGTAAGTAACCATATTCTGACTTGAATTGGTATATTTCATCAACCGTTTTGACGTCCGTTTTGATACGGGCATTAGACAGCGCTTGGTTAATCATAGTCGCCACGCTGAACGTATCATAACCTGTTACCATGACAGGAATTCCTGTCTGCTCTGCCATTTCCTTAACCTTAGCAGAAACCGAAAAACCACCTGTAACAAGGACAGCATTTTGGTGTTCCAAGGCCAAAAGCTGGATGTCCTCACGGTCACCGACAATGAGAAGTCCCGAATTAACAAGATAGCGCAGGATGTTCTCACGGGTCATGGCACCAATAGAGAATTTGCTAAATTCACGCCCGAGCCCCCCAGCACCTGCAACAACATCAGAATCTGAGATGCGAGCAATTTCAGCATAGGTCAAGCGATCTAAACGCACGCGCATTTTTTTATCCACACGAACCGTTCCCGACCGTGGTCTTGTCTCTACAATTCCACGATTTTCTGCCTCTTTAATCGCACGGTAAGCCGTCCCGTCGCTCACCTTGAGGTGGTTGGAAATCGAACGAACGCTGACCCTTTTGCCAACCGCCAAATTTTCGAGATAATCTAAAATTTCTTGGTGTTTACTCATAAAAAAGATACCTATCCTGCTTTACGAACTAGCCAATCTCTCATCGGATATCCGCTCAAAAAAGCAGGGCATTTCCTTTCATCAATCTCTGATTCATTAGTTATCTTGTCATTTTAATATTCTCTTTGGTCAGCTCATAATCTCGATATCTGCGCATTTTATGTGTGTAACGGTCACTTCCTTTATAATGACGGTTCACTTTAAAACCAGATTTTTCTGCAACACGCTGACTTGCCTTATTTTCCTCATGTGTAACAAGGCGGAGCTTCTTTAACCCAAATTCTTGAAAACTCAAAAAAGCAATGGTTTTTAACGCTTCCGTGGCAAAGCCCTGACCTTGAAACTCTTTTTTAACAAAGTAACCTAGCTCTGCCCATTTTTCAGAAAGGTCCAACTGATCAAACTTGATGGCTCCGATAAGCTCTCCTGACTGTTTTTCCTCAAGCGCCCAAATGCCTAAAGGACTTTTCAAAAAGCCATGCACCAACAAATAATCACTTTCTTGCTTGGTCGCTTTCAAGGGAAAGATAAAATCCAAGTTATCTGGACAACTTGCAATCGCATAGAAACTCTCCGCATCCGCAAACGAAAATGGTCTCAGGTACAGATGCTCTGTCTCTATAACAGAATACGTCGCCAAAGCAGTTAAAATATCCAAAACAGCGCCTTTCTTGAGAATAATCACCTATATTATAACATAACTATGGCCTTTCTTTTATATAACAGATGAAAAAGACAAGGAAAAAACGTTAAAACTTGAGGATATGCTCTCATTTTTTAACGTTTTTAAAGAATTAAGACAAGCTAGCTATTTACTAAAAGCAATAACAAAGGCAACACCATCTACGGTATTACGAGCCGATATTTTCCAACCATGTTGCTGAATGATGGTTTTGGTGAGTGCCATTCCAATTCCTGTTTTTCCGTGTTTGCCAGTATAAAAACGGTCAAAGAGGTGTGCTAAATCTTCCTCGCTTAATTGCAGTCCGTCATTGGCAATGGTCAGGCTTTTTGTTGTGACTGTCACTCTGATATAGGTCTGGGCATAGCGCAGGCTATTACTCAAAATATTTGTCAGAGCACGTTCTAGCTGTGCGGGATCTGCTAATACTTCCACATTTGCCAGTTCCTCTTGCACTTCTAGATTTTGCTGACGAGCTTGGAAGGTGATGGGATAAAGACAATTTTCCAGAACGTCACTCAGCGAAACAGGAACTTTTTCGATTGCCAGCGCACCACTCTCCAAGCGCGACAGGTGCAAAATTTCATCCACTAGGTGACGCATTTTTTCTGTCTCTTGTAGGATATTCTGACTAGCTTCTTGCGACGACAACAAGTCGTTGCTTAAACCGTCTGCATAACCTTGAATGACCATCAATGGCGTTTTCAGTTCATGAGAAGCATTTTCAAAAAATTCCTTTTGCTGATGACGCTCGCGTTCAATCTTAGCCCCTAGACGCATTCCTAAATTTCCAGAACCCAGCAACCCCAGAACAAGAATAAACAGCAACAACACAGTAATATAGTGCACCAGACGAATTTCTGGTGTAACTTCCACCACAATCATCACCTTTTCCTGTCCCACATCTGCCACACTAATATAGTAATCATTTCCAGATAAGTGCACAAACTGAATTTCGTGATTTTTCACATGTTGCTTCGCCCATATCGCCAAAGACTCTAACGTCTCTTGGGAATCCTCATCCATATTGTCTTTAAGCTGATAATCTTTGGTTAAGGGAACGTCTAATCCATACAAACGTTCAGAAATAATGACATTATATTCTTCTGAATATTCTAAAATACTATCTTGAATGGCAACCTGCGCTTCCTGATGAATATAGGTCATCATGCCGACATAAAAACCAATCAGAATCAACCCACTGGTCACAAGACTGGCTAAGATAAACCAGATTCCGACACGTTTTTTCGTCATGCCAACACCTCCAATTTATAGCCATATCCCCAAACGGTTGAAATAGCGACATTTGATTGTGCTTGACTGAGTTTTTTACGAACTCGGCGAACCGTTTCATCTGTCGTCCGTGTTTCAATCGTCGCATCAATGCCCCAGACCTCATCTAATAATTGCTCCCGTGAAATGGCTCGTCCAGCCCCTTCCATCATAAATTTTAGCAGTTGTAATTCAGTCTGACTGAGTGACAGAGCTTGATGAGAACACACTATCGCATGTTCATGATCAGAATAGGTTAAATCCCCAAATGTCAGCACCTCTTTTTCTGCCTTCGGCGACAGCATTTCAATCCGCCTAAAGATCGCCTTAATGCGACTCATCAAAATCGAAGGTCTAAACGGCTTCATCATGTAATCATCGCTACCTGAGTTAATGCCCAAAACATAATCCATGTCCGTATCTTTCGCTGTCAGCAAGATAATCGGCACTGTAGACTGCTCACGAATGAGTTTGGTCAATTCAAGCCCCGACCTTCCCGGCATCATAATGTCTAAAATGACCAAGTCGCAAGGATTGTGCTGAAAGGCGTCGTAAAGCGCATCTCCAGTCTCAAAAACCGTCACCTCATAGCCTGCGTCCACTAAAAATGTCGCCAAAATCTCCCGTATGCTCGCGTCATCATCTGCCGCAAAAATGCGTTTCGCCATCTGCCTCACCTTCTCTAACGTTTTTCCTATTGTGGGCTACACTTTTTAACCTGCCCCACTCAATCATTTATCTTTACTCTACCGAATTTTTACCGTTTAAGCAAGACCTCTCACGTGAAAGAAGCCTGAGAAAACAATCTCTCAGACTTCTTTTAAAAACCATCAGTTCATTTGGTCGTAATATTTATCCTCAATGCCTCGAATCCCCTCAGACACTTTTTCCAATTCCTTTTCAAGTTGAGCAGCTTTTTCCTCGCTTGGACAGGTGTCTAACTGCGCTTCAAGGTCATAAATCATTTGATAAGCCTTTGTTAAACTAGCTTTTTCTTCTTTAGACAAAGCAGAGCTTTCATCAATAGCAGCTACTTGGATTTTCAAATCCAGTTTTCCTAGTTTTTCGTAAGCTGCTGTCAATTGCTCTTCTAATCCATTTGCCTTAGCTTCATCATATGCTTCCTCCTTATCACCATAGAGAGCGTCCAGCTGTTCCTCTAGTTGCTCAATCGTTGCTAAGATAGACTGATATTCTTTTTTCTCAGTATCTGATAGAGTTTTCATCGCCACTGCATTTTCAGAAGCAAGGCCTTCCTTATCTTCTGCTGCCATTTTTTCTTCTAATTTCTCGATAGGTTTAAAGAGAGCTTCCAATTCTTTTTCAAGCACTTCAGCTTTTTTCTCGTCAGTAACATTACCCTTATCATCGTACAATTTAGCCAACTGAGCTGAAATCTCATCTGCCTTGTCGTAAGCTGCCTTGACTGTTTCTTTCTCCGCCTCTGTCAAGCTCTTGTATTCTGATAAAACTGATACCGTTTCAAGTGAGAGGCAATCGCCACCTTGACAAGTCGTTTGTGTCTCATTTGCCAATACCTGCGGTGCTTGTAAAAGCGGTGTTACCACCAATGCACCTGCCATAGCAAGACCTGTTACGATAGAAGTTAGTGTACGTTTTGTTTGTTTCATAAGAATGTCCTCATTTCTATTTAATCATCACCTCAGCTGAGAGGAAGTTGACCAGTCATCCTTGACTGTGACTTTATTATAGCTAGAAAATCAGCACAAATCCCCACAAACACCACACAGAAATGTCACAACTTTGTCACAAGTGAGAAAGTGAAAATACATGGCAATCTTTTTTAGGGTTATGATAAGGCGCACAATAGCCACGCACCAATAAACTGTAAACATTCACACCGTAAGACATACAGGTTAGTAAGGTCGCATAATCTTTATCAGAAGTCACTAATACTCAACCAAAATCAAAATTAGCATATTGAGCAAACTAAAGGACCAATAAAGGTATCAATTTTCCAGCGCTTCTTTCGCCATGGTGGTATTATAATCAAGAGTAAACACTTGATTATAACGGACTTTTTGAGACCTAAGCTCAAAAAGTAGCAATGAAACTCCAAAGGAGGTTTTGACGCTGACTTTGTCAGCTTCATTTCCCGCCTCAAAAGGTTCCCCAAACCTTTTGAGCGTCCGCACCGTTTTAGAAAGAAGCAAAAAAGTAATTTTTGATTTTTGACAAATATAAAATAGGTAAAAAATTATTAGGTTCAACCACCAAAATCTGATCCACCTGATAGACCAGTGTCTCTTTAATATTATGAATATAGAATACCTCACCTTTCTCATTCACTATATGTATTGGTATCAATGCAGGTTATTACCCAACATTCCCACGACTATTTTAGCAACCCCTCTTATTATATTCTCATATTAAAACTCTTTATTCCAAAAACACCGAGAAATCCTTAATTGATTTTAATTTTTAAACAATTAGTTTATTTTTGTTTATTTCAGAAAATTCTAATCGAAATGTATATTTTGTTGTATTTGTTGTATTTGTTGTAAAAATTATTTATCTTTTTTATTTTTATAATATCTACGAAAGGATAAAAAACAACGAACCTTATTATCTAATAGCAATATTAACCATGTTTTTTATCACAAAAACCATTTGTTTTAACTTTCAAATGATAACAACTACCTCTCCTTAAATGAACCCTCCGAAGCGGTCAAATACTTGATATCACTTGGTTTTATTGATTTCAGAACACAACTACTTGATTTGACAAACTGTTTTATTTATGTCAGAATACTTTAAAATAAATTTAAAAAGGAATTAAAGGTAATGTTAGAAAGGTACATAGAAAAAGCAATTCAAGATAAGGTAACCATCCTTAATATTTTATTTGATATCAATGATATCAAATTAGAACAGATTGCCACTCTATCCGCTTTACCCACTAAAACAATCTATCGTATCGTTCAAGAATTTGAAGTTGAATTTGAGTCTGAACTTGATTTGAAAATTGAGCAAGATGTTATCTACATCAAGAAAATTGCAACCCATCATTCAAGTTATTACTTTCATCGTATTTACCAGCAGTCTGCTATTTTGCAAACTATCCGATTCTTTCTATTGAATACCGATGGTAACTTCAACGATTTCATTGACCAAAAATTTATTTCCACAGCAACAGCTTATCGCATCCGCAAAAAATGTGAAGTGTTACTGCGAGCTATCGGTCTTAAGCTCTCAAAAAATAAGATTGTAGGTCAGGAACACCGTATTCGTTTTTTAATCACCCTGCTACAATATCATTTTGGTATCATTATCTATGACCTATCAGATGGGAGTATTGATTAGATCAAACAAATGATTGTCCAGTCAAATCTTCATTCTAAAGACGATTCTTTAGAACTACTTCCCGAAAGGTATCTTTTTTTCGCTATTTTGGTGTCTCTGACTTGGAAACGTCGTGAATTTCCATTAAATGATTTTCCACATAAGGAAATCAAACGTCTCAAAAAAATGTTTATTTATCCTATTTTGGTTGAAAATTGCCAGTTATCGTTAAAACCACATCTGGCTACTCCTTTGACCTCTAAGGAAATGGATTATATTTTCTTGGCATATTGCACAACCCATGTAGTATTTGCCAAAGACAAATGGACAGATGAACGAAAACTCGTTGCAGTTCAAGCTGTTTTACAAGATTCTCGTTCAAAACATCTTATCTCAAAATTCAAAAAAGTCTTTGGTACTGAGATCGTTGAATCAGATATCTTCCTCACCTCGATGACCTTCTTGTCACGAACATTCTTATTCGGCTTGCAAAACTTAATCCCTTTTATCAATCACTATGAACACCACCTCATTGATACTTCAGATTCGCTGTACATCATTATCAAAAACATCATCCAAGAATGGATGAGTGAGGAAGGTATTCAAGGATTTTTAGATCAGCACCGCCTTTATTTCTTGTATCTGTACCTGAGAAATTGTATTCAATCGTCGTTACCATCACTTCCTATCCACATCATTCTCGGAAGTCAGCTAGATCTTGACATGATCGAAGGTGTTTTAAAGCGTAATTTTACAGAAGATGTGGCTATTATCAGTAGATACAACCTTTTGGCAGATACATTAAAAGATGCCGAAGAAATCACCAATCAAACAATCATCATTACGACTAAAAAATTTCTCCCTTATCTTGAGCAGTGCTATCACGGTACAGGCTGTCACTTCATCACGATAGCTATTGATTTGCATATCAATCAACAGCGACTCATTCAAAATACCGTCTCTACCATTCGCTTGCAAACCTATTTTGACAAACTTGCGAGCATTGAAAAAAAGGCTAAACATTATCTGACTTAATAGTTTTGATTTTAAATGACCTTCGTTTCGTAAGGCGTTATATCTGTTCAAAAGGTATTATGAATAACTACCAGCCGTTTGTGAACATAAAAAGAAGCTGGGAATCCCCAAACTCCTACAAAGAACCTTTTCAGACAGTGAACTATTTTCGCTATTTTAAGAAGAGGGTGAAGAAGTTACGATTTCTTTGGAAACAGGCTAAATTGATATAGTAAAAATGCTGGGCACAGTGCCCAGCATTTTTGTTTTTTAGATGCCCTTTTGTGACAAGTTGTCTCTCCTCTATCTTATCGATTCATTTTCGCCATGGCAACATTTACTGAAACTTCTGTAACTGTTCCTAAATAATGTCAAACAACTGATTCCTGTCATGACTTTTAGCAACAGCTTTCTCTCCTACGCCAAAAAGGTTAATTAAGTGGATGAATGCCCTCAATTAACCTTTTTCATTGAAAATTAGTTGTCTTTCCGTTTTTTGACCACGATAGCCGATAAGTACGCGAGAATCGCTATTCCTAGTCCATACCAATAAGAATCACTTGTAGTACCTGTTTTCGGTAGAACTTTTGATACAGAAGTTCCCTGAGTTGAAGATAAAGCTTGTTGTGCCTTTTTTTCTTTCATAGGGAGTTCTGATGCGGTGTTTGGCTCGTGACTTGGTTTGTCATTTTCAGACGACGCCTGAGGTTGCGACATTCCTTTCCAATCTTTCACCGCGTCTTTTACCGCTTCAAAGATGGCTTGACGATGGTAACTTGCTTTTGGAACATCGCGAATTTGAGTCATATCTGCCAATTCTTTGGTGCGAATCTCTTCGACAGATAGGCCTTCGTAATCCTGCAAGGTCGCCACAGCCAAGGCATGGTAACCTTCATTATCTTCATCAATATTCAGAACTGGATTACCATATGTGTCTTTCTGGCCTTCGCCAATGCTCTCGCTACGATCCAAGATATACAGAATCACACCATTTGCATCCACATACACATTCAACCCAATATAATATTCTGGCAATGGAAGGGGGCTCTTGAACTGATGCACTCCTTGTACCATTGTTGCTTGAGCCAAGATACCTTTTCCTGTCACCAATCCTGTCAAGAGGGACAATTCTTTTTCCAAACGTGACACTTGTTCTGCTGACAAAGCACTGTTGTTGTAAGAACGTACAGCGTAGACATATTTTCCTTGTAATAGAGCTAAATTAGGAGATGTTGTAAAATCCTTCATGGCCGTTTCAGCTAATTTCATTTGACAATCAAGTCCCAAACGTCCCATGAAAAAGCGGCTGGTATGGATAAATTGCCACTGTTCCCCTTGACGCAGCTCTTTTTTCGCCACCAATTGTTCTCCTTGATGCAACAAGTCCTTAAACTGCTGCTGAGTGGAGGTACGCAATGTCGAGAAATCAATGGCTTTCATTTCAGTCATTAACTGGGTCAACACCTCACGATTTGTTGCCAATTTCGCAGTATTGATGATATGCCCCTCCCCATCAGGTAGCTGACTTTCTGCTTCGCCTGCTGTCATCACTTCGACTGTTGAACCTGGTTTCCCATTTTGAGTGAAGGCATTAAAGGCGATTATTTCAACCTTTTCTGGTAATTGTACACGGTGCAACTGATTGGTACGGAAGGCTTCTTCTTTGATTTCCCGTAATTGTGGTGGTAACTCAACCTTTTCCAAACGATTATCTGCAAAAACTTGAACCGATAGAATTTCTAATTTGTCTAAACCAGTCATATCAACTGTCGTCAAGGCATTGGATAGGAAAGCCATTTCGCCAATCTCCTCCACATCTTTGCCCAAGAAAAGGATGGCCTGTGCTCCATTTTGACGAAAGGCAGAGCGACCAATCTGCTTAACAGCTGGAGGAACCACAATTGCAGAGACATGGTTGATATGAAAAGCTGCATCCCCGATTGTCTGGAGAGAGTCAGGTAATTCTAATGTACCAATGCGATTATTCATAAAGGCACCTGCACCAATTTCAACCACACCTTCACCCAAATTCAAGGACTCAATCCGATTAGACTGAAAGGCAAAATCTCCAATTTTTTGAATACTGTTTGGCAAGAAAACTTCTTCTAAGTCATATTTTCGTAGGCTTTGCTGGTCAAAATCAACATTTCGAAAGGCATTGGCTGCAATTTCTGTGATGACATGCTCACCATTTCGCTCTGGAATGTCAAGTTTCTTCAAGCGACGAACTTTTTGAATGCCCTTCTCTGAAAAACCAAGGATCACTGAGTCTTGGTAACGGAAATCTTCTGCCACCCAACGGCTGTAATCTATCTTGGCAACCGCTGTTTGTAGCTCTTTCCCTGGATTTACATAGGCACCTTCCGTTTTTAAATGATGCGGATTTTTGCCATCTGTCGTTGTCAGTACTACCTGATTGCCATAATGGTCATCACCTGGATTGCCAGTAAAGGCTTCTTTTCCAATACGCTCCAAGTTAGCTGGCAGATGAACTTGACTCAAATCATTGTCTTGAAAAGCTGCTTCACCAATCTCTTTCAAAGAAGTCCCCTTGAAAACAACCGATTGCAAACGATTTGATTTGAAGGAACGCTCACCAAGATAGGTCAGAGTCTTCGGTAAAACCAGTTCACCTGTTAAACGATTGTCAAAAAAAGCCATATCGCCAATATGCGTCACTTCCGATGGCAGACTAAGACTCTTCAGAGCCATGTGTGCAAAAGCATAATCTGAAATCCGTGTCAAAGTCTTTGGTAAGACAACTTCTGTCACATTTTTATGATCCGCAAATGCATCCGCTCCAATATGGGTATAACCTTCTGGAATCGTGATTTTCGTCAACACATAAGCATTGATGGATTCGCCCTCTGTAGAAATAACGTTCCCATCCGCATCTAAACGGTCTACTTTACCATTTTCGCCGACACGGCTCGTATATTCTGCAATTACCGTATTTTTATCAGGCGCAAATGCAAAACTCGCCACGCGCCGTAAAACAGTGCCATCTGTTCCTTTCTGAGGTAATACCAAATGACCCGTTTGCCCTAGCTTCTCTACTCCCTTGCGTGATAACCCAACAAGACAATCTCCACGCGTGATAAAATCTTCGCTCTGCCAAATGGAGTCAGACAGCTCTTGTACCTTTTTGTCTACAGATGGGTTCGTTTTAGGGAACTCTTTGGATGGTTTCTTTGCATCTTTGGAATCATCGTCCTCTGCAAATAAGTCCTCTACTTCTTCTGAAAGAGCTTTATCAGATTGTCGAGGAACATCTTCTGCTTCTTCATAAAACCAGTCCTCATCTTTTTTATCTTCTGAGTAGGTAGGCTTTGACGGCTTGGAAGCCTTCGGTTTATCTTTTCCTGCGTCTGACGTTCTGTCTCCAAATAAATCCGTCACTTCATCTGAAACCTTTTCTGTATCCGTTGACGGTTTTTTAGGGAAATCCGTTTCCTCATCCTCAAACCAATCATCTATATCAGATGCCGTATTTGCAACACCCCTATCATGTTCCAAACCAGCAACCTCTTCAACAGACAGACCCATAGATAGCATTACTGCCAGTCCTAATACAACTGAACTTTTTTTCATTCATTTTCCTTTCATGATATTGTGATTAATCACATTGATAGATTTTATGACAGCGATCACCTGTCACCTACTGAAGCTTCATTGTATCCCCTATCTTACCACAGGAATTCATCACACGCAACCATTTTTGTAGTTTTACCTAATTTTAAAATTAGGTAAATTTAACCAAGATCATAATATTCATTTAGTCCAATCAAAGAGACTGGGCAAAAAAAAAAAAACGAGAACACTTATTAAAATGTTCTCGCTGGATTAATTTATTACTGACGTATCTATTTTTTGTCTACGCAGTCGACATCCAAACAGACGTTCACATCAATGTACTTTTTTTGCACCTTTTTTATGTCAAAATCACTTTTTTCAATAAAGACAAAATGTTTGAAAAAGTGCTTAAAATAAAGGATTTTTACCCTTTGCTTCGTTGTAGCAACGCTACGCACTCCACGTGATGTGTCATTTGGAGTAACAAGGTCCAGTGGACCTTGTTAGCAGCTCGCCTTGAAACAAGGACTATTAATCTGTGGTTTTAACTAAGAGGCTCACAACCTCCACGTGTGCTGATAGAGAGTAACTATACTATAGAACGAAAGAGTTTAGTCAGACTTTGTGATTATATTATTGAACGATACTATGAAGTGTAATTAGTCATTTACTTATCATTATCCCATCCCTAAGCCTAGTGCTTCTCCCAAGAGGCGATTGCCACCGGCCACCATTGGTTATAAAAGCAAAGTCAATGGACTCATTTCTAAAATATTAATTCTTATTCACTTGCAACTGAGCCTTAAACATTTGCGACATAGTATCACGACCCTTTTTAGTACCAAGGTCATCTATGCTCATTTCTCCCTTGAATACCAACTCCATAATTCTGATATATGCCTCACCAAGAGCGGCTGTAATCACCCCTGCAGTTCCTGCAGAAATTGCACCACCCATGACAATTCCTGCACCAGGAATAAATTTAATTATATTAGTAAAAACTGTTTTTCCAAGAAGAGTTGCTCCGCCTGCACCAATTGAGGAAGAAAGTAGAGCAGTTATGATGCTCTTATTAACATCAAATCCAAAAATTACCGTGATAGAAGCTATCATACCAACTTGGGTAGGAACCAATAATGCGGCGTCAGAAAACGGGATAGGTACAGCTCCTGCAGCCGCCGCTGCTAATGTGGCAGTCGCTACCGCTGCCTGTGCTCTACGCTTTTTTTCTTCCAAAGAGGCTATTTGAACATGCTGAAGTGTATCCATCAGCTCATCTGGTAGTGCTTCTCCCATAACTTTAATCAAAACATCAAGACCGTAAGACTTCGCAATACCTAAATCTTCAATTTCATAATCTTCTGCAAGTACAGGAATAATCTGAATGATATCCAAGTTTTCATTAAGTAAAGCTTGTCTCATGTCTTGAGCTTTTTTCTTTGAGAACGACTGTGTAAGGACAATTACAATCGGTACTTGAGTAATTTGATTATCCTTCGAAAGTTCTCTAAGCCATTCAATCTCTTCTGGTTCAATTCTATTTGAGGCAGTATTTATACAGTACCAAATGCAATGAATAGCTCTATTAATATCTTGTGTAGCAAGTCCTTTACTGATGGTATCCACCACTTCTTGTTTAACTTCTGCTTGAACTTCTTTTCCTAACTCAAATCCTCTCGTATCATAAATCGCAAGTGGCACATTCTTCTTTGTAATTTTACGCATATGAGTTGTCACCGGTTTTCCCATTCCAGTATCAGCCAAGTTGTCTTTAAATACTGCATTTATAAGCGTACTTTTACCCACACCTGTCTTTCCAGCAACAATAATATTCAATGTATTCAAATTTTTAATTTTATCTGCAATCGCATTAATTGCCTCCTGCGCAATCTTATCTGCACTAATTTCTGCCATTATTCTTCCTCCATGAATTTGTTTTCAAATGGTACAATTTCTGGCCCCATTTCATCAAAATCAATCTCATCATTCTTCAATGAGTCTTTGTATACTTTGTTTCCATATTTTTGGATAAGTGTTGGTATTGCAATAAATCCAGCCAAAGTTAATGCACTTCCGGCGACAAACCATTTCAATTTTCTATGCTTATCTCTTTTGGTGTTATCCCTCATAACCGATTTTTCCGTTTCTTTATTAATACTCTAATCATTCTGTTTATTTATTTACGCTATTATAACACGAAACAACACAAAAAACCACAACCTTTCGATCGCAGTCTCTTACAAGTCAACTTCTGTTCCTTCGAGAAAGATTACAGTAATCTGCCCACTCTCTGAGATAGTGATGTTATCAAAGACTTGGCACATAATGTTACTATCGAAATAGTCTAGGTCAAGAACTTGTTTCATAAACTTGCCATAATACTTATGCGGAAGATTGTCACCCTTGTTTAGCTTTTCTAACTTATCAAGAACATCAGTTTTATGGTCTTTGAGTATGCTGACGTTTTTCATAAAAGCCTTCTCTAACATTTCCTCATCAATATGGTTATTCTGACAGCCAATCTGTCCTTTGACTCTATAACGATTGTTACACTGCCATACTTTACGTTTACCTCGACTGGTGGTCTAGTTCTTTCTACCAAAGGCCGAACCACATTCTGCACAGAACACTTTTGTGGTGAATGGAGTATTGTCATTTTGCACGATGTAAAATTTCAGTAGATGTTCTTCACGAAAGGCTTTCCTCCTGTCCAATTCCAACTGTACTAATTCCCATGTGTCTTTGTCAATAATAGCTTCATGGCTATTTTCTACATAGTATTGGTTGACTTGACCATCATTTTGAACTCGTTTCTTAGTCAAAAAATCAACTGTAAAGGTCTTCTGCAATAAAGCATCGCCTTTGTACTTTTTTTGAGAATCCTACTTGGATACCAGTTGGCCTTTCCTGACCAGCCCTTGATACCTTTGGTGTTGAGTTCCTTGGCAATGTTTTCTGCACTGTAACCTTTTAAGAAAGAAACAAAAAAGTAATTTTTGATGTTTGTTAAGTATTAATACATCACTATTTATCCAGATAAAAAATTTTTAGTAAACAGATTGTTAGGGGGACATATATTCCCACTAACCTCATGTATCTGAAAACAAATCATCCCATCATCATGCTATTAAACCAACTCACTCAACTTAAACACTCACTCTGATACTTACTCTATACGATAAAAAAAGCCTTACTATCAAGGCTTTTTACTATTCCTTTCGTTAAAAGGTTTCTAGGCTTTTACGAACAGTGCGACACACTCGACGTGATGCGTATTCGGAAATAAATCCACTGGCTGGACCTTCTTCAATTTATAGCCCAGTTCTTGATACCATTTAATATCACGCGCCATGGTGGCTGGATTACAGGAGACATAGGTGATTTTATCTGGTTGCATGGCAACGCTAGCTTTGATAAAACTTTCGGTGAGTCCCTTGCGTGGTGGGTCAACGAGGATGACACTTGGTTTGATGCCCTGCTTGCTCCAGTTGGCCATAGCGTTTTCGGCACTATCAGCTACATAGTGGGCATTTGTGATGCCGTTTAGCGCAGCATTTTTTTCCGCATCGCGTACGGCAGCTTCAATTACTTCCACACCATAAACTGCCTTAACCGATTTGGCAAAGGATAGGCCGATGGTACCGATTCCTGAGTAGGCATCAATCACCACATCGTCAGCGGTCAGTTCAGAAAAATCAATAGCTGTCTGGTAGAGCGTTTCAGCCATTGCCGTATTAACCTGATAGAAAGACTGGGCTGAAATCTCGTACTGGTTACCTAACATGCTATCGGTAATGGTATCTTTGCCGTAGAGAGTACGGAATTCAGCGCCAAAGATCGCGTTGGTGTTTTTATCGTTGATGTTTTGAATCACAGACACAAGGGCTGGGAATTCTTCCACTAACTGTTCAATGAGTTGGTCAATACGGAACACCTTTGGACGTGTGGTCACAAGAACCAACATCATTTCTCCTGAGTAATGCCCTCGGCGCACCACAAGGTTGCGAATCAGACCTGTCTGTTCCTTTTCATCATAAGGTTTAAGGTCAAAGCGGCGCAGCAAATCACGAGTGGCATTGATCAGACGGTCAATCTCCTTATCTTGAATGAGATAATCTTCAATTGGCATCAAATCATGGGAAGTTTTACGGAAAAAGCCTGTCTCCAACTGCCCATTGACACGACGGACAGGGATGGCTGCCTTGTTCCGATAAGCAGTTGGATTGTCCATTCCAAGCGTTTCTAGCACTTCGACATCTGAAATACCTGCTGTTTTGTAGAGGTTATCCACCACTTGCTTGCGTTTGAATTTGAGTTGTTCAGCATAAGCCAAGTGTCCAAAGTCAGCAATACCTGTGCGCAAGTAGGCTGCATCCATATCTTCCACACGGTGAGGAGAAGTTTTCAGGTACTCTTCCACCTTACCGTAGCCAATTTTCTTGGTAACCTTGAGCACGCGCATGCGAATCGTTTCTTCTGGTAGGGCATTTTCCACAAAAAAGACCAAACCATCTACTTTGGCCACCCCTTGCCCTTCGTGGGTCAAATCGACAATTTCTACTTCTACAATATCATTTTTTTGTAACATGTTTTTCCTCATTCTAAATGTCAGCTCTGCTTTTTCCAAAAGAAAAAGAGAGACCTTCGTCTCTCCATTATATCATATTATCTAAATCCCATCTGGGCTAATAGTTCTTTATAGTTCTCTCGGTCAATATCAAGTCCTAGACCACCATACATGTCATAGGTGTCCACCCAGTCCCCTTGTTTTGGAACGGTTAAGCGCTCAATGCCAGACTGTCCACTGGTTAAAACGCCTAATCCTTCTGCCAAAAGCACAGGATAAGAAACATTGGTAGAGGTCAGGGCATAAATTTTTCCAAGCGCTGCTGAACCTGTAAAGAGTTTTGCAGGATTTTTGACTTGAGAGAAAATAGCTGATAAGACTTGTTGCTGACGTTTGACACGACCAAAGTCAGCTGTATCGTCTCCACGGAAACGGGCATAGTTCAACAGGGTTTTACCGTCCATCTTTTGTTTACCGACTGAGATGGTCTGGTACATCGCTCCGCCTTGTGCATAACCTAAATCATCAGGAACTTCTACCTCTGTTACCATTTCACCACCAACAGTTTCAAATGTGGCATCGATGTCAACTCCCTCAGGGAAAAGGGTATCAATGGCAATGGCAAAGGTTTCAAAGTCAATCATGACATAATATTTGATATCAATGTCAAAATTATGTTTGAGAGCCTGACGGACAAACTCTGCCCCTTGGTCACCATCTTGTTCACCAAGGTTAAATGAGGAGTTTAATTTTAGGTCGGTCGAATAGTCATCAGAACTGTATCCTGGAATATTGACCAGTGTATCACGCATAAAGCTTGCTAGTTTGATTTTACCATCACTGCCACCAATATTCATGACCATAATCGTATCTGTTCGAGCATCTGTTGCATTTTGCGTCACGCGCTTATCACTACCTAAAATCAGGATATTGGTCCCATCTAAGGCATCCTCACCATTAAACACTTCTGTTTGTGCTGGTTGGTAATGATTTTTACCAGAGGTTACATCAGACACTCCCTTGAAGAACATGATAACCATGCCAATCAAAATCAGTAAGATAATAATGCCTAGCCATTGGAAAAAGCGTTTAATGCTAAAACGGCGTTTTTTCTTAACAGGCTTCTCAGGTTTTACCCTGACTGGCTTTTCTTTCAGAGGACGCTGCACTTTATCTTGTGGGCGTGGACGGCTAGAGGTTCTAACCTTTTCTTGTCTTGGATAAGCAGGCAAGCCTTTCGCGCGTTCTATTTGTTCTTCTGTGCCAAAAGCTGACGCTTCACGACTTGGATAAGGCGGTAACTCCCTTGACTGACGTCGTGATTGGCGTGAATAGCTTTTTCGTTCGTCCGCTCTAGGATAGACAGGCAAACCATTGATAGGATTTTGAGCTGACCTAACTGGCTGAGAAGAGACAGGTACTTCTCCAGCTAACTTAGCATTAAGGTGGTCTAGCTCTGCTTTTTCCTTAGGATTTAAAAAATGAATGTTTTTTGATAAATAATCGTAACGTAGGGCTTCGTGGTGCGTCAAAACCTCTAAACGGCGATCTGCCATAGTTTCTCCTTAATGATCTGTCATAATGTAAACAGTGTAATCTCCTAAAATTTTAAACGTAATTCCCAAGCTTGTCAACTCAGAAAGGGCATACTGAACCAATTCTTTTTCGTGATGAGCAATATCAATGATGAAAAAGTACTCGCCTAACATGGTTTTTAAGGGGCGACTCTCAATTTTCGTCAAATCAATGCCTCTCCAAGCAAAGACAGATAGAGCTTTATATAGTGCTCCTGGAAGGTTATCAGGTAAGGTGAGGGCTAGGGAAAGTTTTTCCGATATTTGTGGCAAAGCAAGCTGATTCCTTTTTTCTCCCAAAATCCAAAACCGTGTGAAATTTTCTTCAATTTCCTGAATATCTTTTGCAATAACCGTCAGGCCATATTGCTCAGCTGCTGCTTGAGGGGCAATAGCCGCATAGGGCTTATCTGGATTTTCTGCTACAAATCGTGCGGCATAGGCAGTAGAAGCCGTTGCTTCTAAAGAGGCGTTAGGATAATGCTGGGTAATATAAGATTTCCCTTGTGCAATCGCCTGTGGGTGTGAGTAAATTTTTTCTGGATTTGTTGTCGCAACAGACATGAGTTGTTGCTTGATGGGCTGAATGATTTCAGACACAGCAAGTAAATTCCCTTGATGGAAAAGATAGTCCGTCGTTTCATGGACTGATCCCTCGATTGAATTTTCCACGGGGACAATAGCAAAGCTGACCTTCTTGTCTTGGTAGGCTTTTAGCACTTCTGTGATGGTTTCAAACGGCACTAGGTCAGCCTGAGGAAAGGCGCTGAGAGCTACATTGTGGGTAAAGGATCCTGACGGTCCTAAGTAAGCAATCTTCATCGGATTTCCTCTACAATCTCCTGAGGTGTTTTATTGGTCACATCAATGATTTGTGCGGCTGCCTCTTCATACCAGATTTGACGACTGTCAAAAATAGCCTTAAAGTCTTCTTTACTATTCGTAACAAAAAGTGGTCGCACATTTTTCGTATCGTTGGCAATGCGCTGATAGAGGGTTTCAAAATCAGCTTTCAGATAAATCGTTTGAGGATTTTCTGCCAAAAGCTGACGATTTTTCTCTGTCACAACGACTCCACCTCCTGTGGAAATAACCTTATCAGTAGCTATCAAATCTAATAAAACATCACTTTCAATCTCACGAAAAGCTGCTTCACCCTTTGTCGCAAAAAAGTCTGCAATGGGCATCCCGATGCTGTTTTCAATCACAACATCCATATCAATATAATTCGGATCCAAGAGGCGTGCAATCGTTGATTTTCCGGAGCCCATAAAACCAATTAAAACCTTAGCCATTTAACAATACCTCCATGTGTTTGAAGAAATCAGGATAGCTGGTATTGATAGCCTCTGCACGTTCCAACACTACCTCTTCATCTTGGACAAGCAGAGCAGCAATGGCAGCCATCATACCGATACGATGATCACCAAAGGTATTGATTGTAGCACCATGAAGCGGTGTTTTACCAACGATAATCATGCCATCTGCGGTCGGCGTAATATCAGCTCCCATGGCATTTAAAGCATCCGCAACAACCTGAATACGATCTGTTTCTTTGACTTTTAATTCCTCCGCATCGCGGATAACTGTTTCACCGCTGGCTTGAGTGGCTAATAGGGTGATGATTGGTAACTCATCAATCAAGCGTGGGATAATATCACCTGAAATCTCTGTTCCATGCAAGTCAGAGGTTTCTACCGTAAGAGTCGCTGATTTGGCAACTGGGTCAATATCGGTCATCTCAATACGCCCACCCATGGCCTTAATCACGTCAATGATACCTGTGCGGGTCTCATTAATCCCTACATTCTCAAGAACAACTTTACTATTTGGAACAATAAGCCCTGCTACCAGCCAGAAAGCCGCCGAAGAGATATCCCCAGGAACGACAACCTCTTGAGCAGTAAATTCTTGACCTCCTGAAATACGAATCTCTTTGCCATCAACCTGAATCTCACCGCCAAATTGAACAATCATATCCTCGGTGTGATTACGTGTCTTCTCTTTCTCGATAATGACAGACTCTCCGTCTGCCTGCAAGGCTGCAAAAATCAGAGCAGATTTTACTTGAGCGGAGGCCACAGGTAATTGGTAAGTGATTGATTTAAGTGAGCTTGTCCCCTTCATCTTAAGAGGTGGCAAGTCACGGTCAGTCTGACCAGATACCTCAACACCCATTTGTCTCAAAGGAATGGTCACACGGTCCATCGGACGTTTTGAAAGACTGTCGTCTCCAAACATTTCCACTTCAAACCCCTGTCCTGCAAGGACACCTGAAATAAGACGAATAGACGTGCCAGAATTCCCCATGTCCAGTTTATTCTGCGGAGCTTTTAAGCCCTCAAAACCAACGCCATGTATTTCAACCACATCACCCTTATCCTCTATCTTCACTCCCAAATCACGAAAAACCTGCATAGTTGAAAGAACATCCTCACCACGCAAGATATCATAAACTTTAGTCACTCCCTTAGCAAGAGAACCAAACATAATGGAACGGTGGCTGATAGACTTATCACCAGGCACACGAATAGTACCCGATAATGATTTAGCTGCTGTTTGTAATTTCATAAAAAACCTCATACCTGTATTTCTATTATTATAGCAAAAAAAGACAGAAATTTCTAAAAATTTCTGTACTTGTCCCTATGTAAAAATCTTGAATCGACTGCAGCAGTTTACCCAACCTTACTCTGACAATTCCTGTAACGGTTTAAAAATGATACGCTCCAAGTCACCAACATAAACGCCTAACGCTTGTTGGCTAGTGAAATAAGCTTTAAGAATGCTATTGTTTTCAATCTTATCACCAAGCGCTGACATTTCTGCTTGATCCTCTGAAGTTGGCATTTGTCCAGATTGGACTAGGATCTGAATTTTATTTTGTGCAACCAAAAATTCTTCCCAGATAGCTTTAGCTGACACATCAGCTTCAACCGCTTCTCTAGCTGCTTTCACTGCTTGATATTCGGGAAGCGCACGAATGGCACGCTCCAAATTATTTGCTAAATCATAAATGTTTTCCATTGTTGTATCCTCCTACTTGATTGTAATGTTATATGCTGTATGTTCTCTAATCACCTGTTCAGCATGAGCTAAGTCCTTAGCATTTTTAAAAGAAATCTGCAAAATACCATGAATATCTTCACGATTTTCTTCGTTAATTCTGATATTAACCAAAGATGTTCCTCGAAGTAATTCCAAAATTCGTAGAATCACATCTTCTTCATCGGGAACATCAACAAAAAGGTCATAAAAGCTATCTACGCCACCTTTTTTATGAATCTCCATTTCTTTTCGAGTCACTCGACCATGTTCAAAAAATTCCCAGATGCCATTTTCATCTTTTTGAGAAATTAGCTGCGCCACCTTATCTAATCGACCTTTGAAGTCTTCAATTCGATCTAAAACAGCTCTGCTATTTGTCAATAAAATAGAGGTCCACATGCCAGGCTCTGACTCTGCGATACGGGTCATGTCACGAAAACCACCTGCTGCAAAGTGATTGGTATGCTGATGATTCTCCGCATAGGCTCCAGCCTGTTCCATAAGGCTAGAGGCTAAAATATGAGGAAAATGTGATACCTGACTGGTCACTAAGTCATGTTCTGCCGCGTCAATCTCAACATAGCGTGCCTTCGTCCCAACCAGTAAATCTTTTAACTCTGAAATGGTTGTCTCTTTAGTCAAAGTAGAAGGCGTAAAAATGTAATAGGCATTTTCAAATAAGGTGACATCTGCAGCAATAGCTCCAGATTTATGACTACCAGCCATAGGATGAGAACCGACGAACTGAACCTTGTCACCAGACAAATAGGCTTCCGCTGCTGACATGATTTCAACCTTAGTAGAGCCAGCATCAGTGATAATCACATTAGGTTTCAAATCCATACTAGCCAATTCTTTAATAAAATCAATGGTCTGTTTAATAGGAACTGCCAGTATGATAACATCCGCTAAGGGGGCAAAAGAAGCAAAATCTCCTGTGACCCTATCTGCAATCCCACGCTCCAAGGCAATTTCTCGAGACTTTTCAGAGCGATTATAGCCCAAAATCTCATAATCGGGGTGGGCACGTTTTATCGCCAAGGCAATCGAGCCACCAATTAAGCCAAGCCCTGCAATATAAATGGTTTTCTTCATCCTTACACCTAAAACCTTCTCTTTTTACTTTATAGAAAACTGTCATCTTTTTCGTATCTAAACCGTTTTAGAAATGCTTCACATACTCTCTATGTCTAGTAACAGCTTCTTTTAATTCTTCTAGATTGTCTGATGAAAATTTCTCTAAGATTTCCTGAGCAATGACTGTAGCAACGACACTTTCCATAACCACACCCGCTGCTGGAAGAGCTGTTGGGTCAGAGCGTTCCACCGTTGCTTTGTAAGGCTCATGCGTTTCAATATCAACTGACATGAGTGGCTTATAGAGCGTTGGGATAGGCTTCATCACACCACGGATAATCAGCGGTTGTCCATTGGTCATGCCACCCTCAAAACCACCGAGGTTGTTGGTTCTTCGGGTATAGCCTTCTGCTTCACTCCACATGATTTCATCCATGACTTCAGAACCTTTACGGTAACCTGCTTGGAAACCAACTCCAAATTCAACACCTTTAAAGGCATTAATCGAAACAACCGCCTGTGCTAACTTAGCATCCAGCTTGGTATCCCACTGCACATAGGAACCTAGACCAACTGGTACACCACCAACGATGGTTTCCACAACGCCACCAATCGTGTCACCTTCTTTTTTAATCTGATCAATGTAATCCTTGATTTCTTGCTCACGCGCTTGATTGACAACAGAAATTTCCGATTGCGCCGCCAAGGTCTTAATTTCTTGAACTGTCAGACCTTCTGGGACATCAATTTCTTTACCACCAAACACGACAACATGATTGGCAATCTCGATGTCAAGCTCTGCCAAAATGCGCTTAGCAACGGCACCAATTGCCACTCGCATGGTGGTTTCACGGGCAGATGAACGCTCTAGAGAATTTCTCAAATCATCAAAGCGATACTTCATCCCCCCAACAAGGTCTGCATGACCCGGACGTGGGTGGGTAATTTTTCGCTTCGTTTTCAGACGGTCTTCAATGTCTTCTACTGCCATAATATCCAGCCATTTTTGATGGTCTTTATTGATGACATGAAGCGTTATTGGGGCTCCAGTGGTCTTACCATGACGGACACCTGAAGTAATGTCAACCACATCACTTTCAATTTTCATGCGACCGCCACGACCATAGCCGCCCTGACGACGTTTCAGATCACCGTTAATATCCTCTGCGGTAAGGGATAATCCTGCCGGTACCCCCTCGATAATGGCTGTCAATCGTGGTCCATGGGACTCACCTGCTGTTAAATATCTCATCTTATTTCTCCAAGTAAGCTTTCATTTCTTCTAGACTGATTTGGTTAATGGCTGCGCTTCCTAATTTTGGAACAATAACAGTCTTAATCGAGCCACCACTAGCCTTTTTATCATGCGTCAAAGCTGCGTACAATTCATCTGTCTTCCAAGGCTCGTAATCCGTTGGTAACCCAAATTTAGCACACATCGCACTAATGGCATCCGTGATACCAGCGGGCATGAGTCCTTTTTTCTCAGCCACATGAGATATTTGAACCATACCAATCGCAACAGCCTCACCGTGCATAACCTTACCATAGCCCGCAGTTTGTTCAATAGCATGCCCAATCGTATGACCAAAGTTCAAATACATGCGGACACCGCCCTCAAACTCATCCTCAACCACTATCTTACGTTTAACCTGGCAAGAATGGTAAATAATCGCCTCGGCATTTTCCAAAATAGCAGCAACGCTCCCATCTAAAGAATCAAGCAAGTCCCACAAAGCAACATCATCAATGAGACCGTACTTAATCACCTCACCCATTCCCTCAATCAATTCACGCTGACCAAGTGTCTGAAGAACATCAGGATCAATTAAAACCCCCTTAGGTTGATTAAAGGTACCAACGCTATTTTTAGCCTTAGGCGTGTTAACACCCGTTTTGCCACCAATAGAAGAATCCACTTGAGCAGTCAGACTTGTTGGTATCTGTAAAAACGGAATCCCACGCATGTAGGTTGAAGCAACAAAACCAGCTAAATCACCGACAACACCACCACCAAGAGCAACAATCCCGTCACCCCTAGTCAAACCATTTTCAAGCAAGAAATCGTAGGCATTATTAACTGTTGTAAGATTTTTGGAAGCCTCTCCTTCTAAAAACTCAAAAACAAAGACCTCAAAACCGGCAGTTTCAAGACTTTGTTGAACCGTCTCTGCATAGAGAGAGGCAACATGATTATCTGTTATAATCGCAATCTTCTGACAATTCCAAATGGAACGAGCCCAGTCTCCTACACTTGTAAGAGACCCTCGTTCAATCATGATATCATAGGGATTTGTCGCTAAATCAACATGTAATTTCATTGCTATCACTTCCTCACTTGATGTAAATAAGTTAGGGCTTCTTGTAAAATTATCCTATCACGCTGGCGTAAGAGGCTCTGTTGTTCTGTATGAGGTTGTTGAACAGAAAAACGTTTGACAAGTTCTTCTAACGTTAAGGTTTCTAAATATACCTTGTCTGATGTTTCATTTTCATCGAAATGCTGCGCCAGCTTTTTCTCCGAAACCATCGCAACGAACCCATGATGAATTTGGAGGAGCTGTTCATCTTTTCGGTAATCGTCAATCTGGCACAGTTGACTTAGCCACGTACACTGATAACCTGTTTCTTCCAAAATCTCACGCCGACAAGCCTGTTCAAAGGTTTCTCCGTCTTCTAGTCCACCCCCTGGTAAAACTGAGAAATCATATTTGCCATAAGTCATGACAAGAACTTTCTCATCAGGAGTTAAAACAAGGACACGTACTGCCTGACGTTGACGTGCAACCTGAAAATCACTGTCGCCAATCTGATAGGTTTTTATCATTGATATTTTTCTTTTAACGCCTGCCAAATCTCATCAGTCGGCATCGGCTCACCTGTCCATTCTTCAAAGGCTGCAGCAGCTTGAAACAGAAGCATTCCTAACCCATTAATAGCCTTAAGCCCACGGCTACGTGCCAGTTTTAAAAATGGGGTTTCAAAGGGTTGGTAAATCACATCTGCTACTGTAAGACCTTCTGGAAATTGAAAATCATCACGAATAATCATTGATTGACCATCCATGCCCACGCTAGTCGCATTAACAAACAACTGACTTTCAGCCACTTTTTCCTCAATCAAGTCAAGATTTTCAATCGGATAAACGTCAATTGCCACACCTGTTTTTTGGGACAAAGCTTGCGCTTTTACCTGTGTTTCCTCTAAGAAGGCTGTTTGGTTAAATATCGTAATATGACTAGCACCATTGAGCGCAGCTTGAGCAATAATAGCCGTTGCCGCACCACCACCACCCAAAATGGTTAGGTGTTTATTAGCAATGTTAAAGTCTAAAAGTGTCTCTAGAGATTGAAAAAAACCGATACCATCCGTATTGTGACCAATCAATTTGCCATCACGATGAATGACCGTATTCACCGCACCGATAAGCTGGGCTGAATCCGTTAAGTCATCCATATAGGGCAAGACAGCCTGTTTATAAGGCATAGAAATATTCACGCCCCACATGTCATAGCGCTTCACATTTTTGAGGGTTTCTTCAAGATCTGTTTCTGGAATATCCCATGCCACATAAACACCATTGATATTCGCCTTTTGAAAGGCATAGTTGTGAATAAAAGGAGAAATCGAATGTTTAATTGGTCTTGCGACCACCGCAGCTAGTCGTGTGTGTCCATCAATCTGCATCTAACACCTCCAAAAACTTGGTTAATTGATGAAGAGGGATTTGCCCTGGAGCACTTTCCTCATCAAGACTAGCGTAGGACCAGCATGATCCCATCAATTCACCAGCAACACGGGTAATACGCCCTAGTTTTCCCATTGCCATGACCGCATACTCCTGCTCAGGATTAAGGGTCTTAAAGCCTCTGGTAAAATTCATCAAATCAAGTGCGTCTTGATTGGTTTTAGGCATGACCGCAATTTTCACCACACGTGGCGAAAGGGCTGTCATTTCAGAGAAGGCTTCCATAATATTACCAGGGGTCTCTTCAAAATTATGATAAGACAGGACTAAATTTGAAAACTCAAGCATCTCATGAAACACATCCATATGTGAAAAATACTCATAATCAATATAGTCCGGCTGATAAATCGCGTTAACTTCCTTAATAAGACTGACATATTCGCTGTCTTCTAACGCAATGTTGCCCCCTTCACGGTTCGTCCTTAGCGTAAAAAGTACCTCTCGCCCTACAAATTTTTCAAAAATAGCAGGTGCAACAGTCAAAATCTCCTCTTTTGGTAAATAATCAGCACGCCATTCGATGATATCTGCTAAGTCATACTTAGCCACATCAAGCATCTGTGCCTCTTCCAAACTCCTAGGCATTACTGGAACGACAATTTTCATTGGTTTACCCTTATCGTAAATACTTTCAAGTAATTACTGCTTTCATCATTTTTGTTGACGGTAAAATCACTCGGCAACTGTTTTAAATCTATAAAGTGGTGCTTGGTTTTTCCAAGTCCTTTTTGAATTTGTTTTTTAAATTGCTGCGCTGTCATATTTGAAGCATTGGTGGAAGCGATGATGGTTCCTTTGGGACTTAAAATGTCCAACGCCTGCGCAATCAATTTGTGATAATCCTTCAAAACTGAGAACGTTTGTTTTTTATTTCGAGCAAAACTTGGTGGATCGATGACAATCACATCAAATGTCAAATCATGACGTTTGGCATATTTAAAATACTCAAAAACATCCATGACCACAAACTGATGGTTGTTAACATCAAAGCCATTGGCGTCAAAATGCGCTTTAGAAAGGTCGCGAGAACGTTTCGCCAAGTCAACCGATGTCGTTGCTAACGCTCCGCCCATAGCTGCTGCCACGGAAAAAGCTGCGGTGTAGGAAAACATATTAAGAACTGTTTTGCCTAGCGCCAACCCATCAACTAAACTTCCTCTGACCTCATGTTGGTCTAAGAAAATTCCTGTCATTAGACCATCGTTTAAAAAGACTGAGTAGCGCACGCCATTTTCCAAAACCTCAAAAACCTCAGGTGCTTCATCACCGTAAAGATGAGAACTTTCAGGCAAGTCGCCTTTAAACCGTACCTTTTCGTAGGCACCAACAAGCTCTGGAAAAACCTTCTGAAAGGCTGATATAATGAGCTCTTTCTGGCTATAAATATAGGTATTATACCAAGAAAACAGCGCATAATCTCCGTAACGATCAATGGTTACACCACCAAGATTATCCCCATCTTGATTAAAGAGACGGTAGGCAGTGGTCAAGTCGCTATGTTCAAAACGATGACGCTTTTTCTTAGCCTTTTCAAATAATCCTATCAAATAGTCTTCCGTCAAGTCCATCGCACTACGAGACAAGACCCAACCAATCCCTTTATTTTGCGGCGACAGGTAAGCTGTCCCTAGAAAGGCACCTTTTTGATTGACCAAAGAAACCAATCCGTCAGTAAATTCTTGATTGGGAAAATCTCTCCCATCAATGAGCTGAACACCTGACTTCACACGTTTCTCAGCCAAATCTCCCATAACAAGTTTAATCATAGGAGTATTATAGCAAATTTTCAGACAGTTAGCCACAGTAGGTTTAGATTACTCCTGATTTTTGTTTTATGCTATAATAAACTCATATGATTTCTAAGAATGAGGAAAATACTTTGAAAAGACTAAAAAACACTTTCTTTGATGTGGTCTCGACGAGGTTAGGCTTTGTATTGCTACTACTACTTGGCTATACCCTCAAGACGATTTGGGCCTACTTCATGGCCTTTAACCTCGACTTGGCCTCAGTTGAACACCCTGTGCAGTACTATCTCCGATTAGTTTTGGTGGTCATTAACCCTATTCCTGTCGGACTACTCTTGATTGGACTGGCACTTTATATTAAACGCAAAAAGCCTTTCTACATCCTTGCTTGGACCATCTCGATTTTGCTGACTACACTGCTCTTTGCTAATATTATTTATTACCGTGAATTTGCAGACTTTATCACGTTCAGCTCTGCCATGGCCAGCCGAAAGACCTCAGAAGGCCTTGGTAAAACAGTCCTTGATTCCTTGCAGGTTTGGGATCTTATCTATGTGATAGACTACCTCATCATAGCCTTTTTCTTTTGGAAAAAGAAGATCGCCACAGACAGTCGTCCTTTCCACAAGAGAGCCAGCTTTGCTGTCACATCCCTTTCAGCGCTCGCCTTTTCCATTAACCTGTTTATGGCTGAGTTGGATCGTCCTGAACTGTTGACCCGCGGATTTTCAAATACCTATGTGGTTCGCGCCCTAGGTTTACCAACCTTTAGCATCTACTCAACCAATCAAGCCATTCAGGCTCAAAAGGAGCGTGATAGCGCTAGCGCTGAAGACCTCGTTCCTGTTAAGGAATACCTCAGTAGCCACTATGCCGCCCCAAATCAAGATTATTTTGGAATCGGTAAAGGACGTAATGTGATTGTCCTTCACCTTGAAAGTTTCCAACAATTTTTGATTGACTATAAGTTAAAAGTCGATGATAAGGAATATGAAGTGACGCCATTTATCAATTCTCTTTATCATTCAAAAGAGACCTTTGCTTTTTCAAATTTCTTTAACCAAGTTAAGGCCGGAAAAACATCTGACGCCGAAACCATGATGGAAACTGGATTGTTTGGATTGTCAAATGGTTCTTTCATGGTTAACTATGGTGGGGAAAACACTCAATTTGCAGCACCAACTATCTTAGCTCAAAACGGTAACTACACCAGTGCTGTTTTCCACGGAAATGTCGGTTCATTCTGGAACCGAAACAACGCTTACAAACAGTGGGGCTATAATTACTTCTTTGATGCTTCTTATTTTTCTGAGCAAACAGAAAGCAATTCCTTCCAATATGGTCTCAATGACAAAACAATGTTAGCTGATTCAATCCAGTATTTGGAACGCATGCAACAACCCTTCTACACAAAATTTATCACCGTAACCAATCACTACCCTTACAACAGTTTATTGGGTAACAGCGATGAACAAGGTTTCCCTCTGGCTCAAACAAACGACGAAACCATCAACGGTTATTTCGCCACAGCAAATTATCTTGACTCGTCTATCAAAGCGCTCTTCCAATACTTGAAAGACACCGGAATTTATGATAATTCTGTCATTGTTCTCTACGGTGACCATTACGGAATTTCAAATTCACGAAATCCAGACTTAGCACCGCTTTTAGGAAAAGATACGGAAACTTGGAGCCAGTATGACAATGCCATGCTACAGCGTGTACCTTATATGGTCCATGTACCAGGCATGACCAAAGGCTTTATCAGCGATACCTTTGGTGGGGAAATTGATGGCCTCCCTACTCTCCTTCACATTTTAGGAATTGACACTGCAAACTACAGTCAAGTGGGACAAGATTTACTATCAGCAGACAATAAACAAATTGTCGCTCTCCGTACAGCTGGTAGTTACATCACACCACAATACACTTCCTATAATGGTCGTATCTATGACACTGTCAGCGGACTCGAAATCACCAATCCTGATGAGAACACAACGGTGGCATTAGAGGACATTAGAAACACTGCTGCTTTACAACTCAAAATGAGTGATGAAATCCAAACTGGAGACCTGCTCCGCTTTGATAAGACAAATGGATTAAAAGTTGTCAATGTCGAAAATTTCTCATATACAAACAGTCTCAAATCCTTGATTGCTATCGAACAAAAGCTCGGTTCAGCTTCAACCAGTATCTATAGCAAACACGGTAACAAAACAACAGTTGATCGCTTCAACGCACCTAGCTACCTATCGCTCAATCCCAAACCCGAGGAAAGCGAAAACACTAGCGAGACAAGCACCACAACTGAAAAGAAAGATTAACAATTAGCTCAGATAATTTTGAAAAATAGCTGAGCTAATATCATGTAACCTCTCCTGACATTCAGGAGAGGTTTTTGTCATCAAAAAAAGCCAACCGAAGTTGACTTTTTATCTGATAATTTACAAGGATTACTAGAACAAGCCTACTGCTGTGCCGTCTTCTGCTACATCCATATTAAGAGCTGCTGGTTGTTTTGGTAATCCTGGCATGGTCATCACATCTCCAGTCAAGGCTACGATGAAACCAGCTCCTGTTTTTGGCACAAATTCACGGATGGTGATATCAAATCCTTCTGGTGCTCCAAGGAGAAACTGATTGTCTGAGAATGAGTATTGTGTTTTCGCCATGCAGACTGGTAATTTATCCCAACCAAATTCCGCAAATTGTTTCAATTGCGTTTTAGCCTTTGGTCCAAATTGAACAGATTGACCACCGTAAATCTCAGTGACAATCTTAGTGATTTTAGCCTCAAGACTATCTTCATCAGAATAGAGACGCTTGTAGTCTGCTCCGCCATTTTCCACAGCATTAACGACAGTCTCTGCCAAATCAATACCGCCGTCAGCACCGTTTGCCCAAACGCTAGCTAATTCAACTGGGACATCAATCTGAGCACAGAGTTCTTTTAGAGCTACAATTTCAGCTTCCGTATCTGCCACAAATTCATTGATAGCAACAACTGCAGGCACGCCAAATTTACGAATATTGTTAACATGGCGCTCCAAGTTCGCAAATCCTTTACGGACAGCTTCAACGTTTTCCTGATTGAGGTCTGTCTTAGCCACACCACCGTGCATTTTAAGGGCACGCAAAGTGGCTACAATCACCACTGCATCTGGAGTTGTTGGCAAGTTTGGTGTCTTGATGTTAAGGAATTTTTCAGCACCAAGGTCTGCACCGAAACCAGCCTCTGTAACCACGTAATCTGCTAAACGAAGAGCTGTTGAGGTCGCCAAAACAGAGTTACAGCCATGAGCGATGTTGGCAAATGGGCCACCGTGCACAAGGGCAGGGGTGCCATAGATTGTTTGAACAAGGTTTGGCTTGATAGCATCCTTCAAAATAAGCGTCAATGCGCCTTCTACCTTAAGGTCACGAACATAAACTGGTTTTCTAGCGTAAGTATAGGCAACTACAATATTAGCAAGGCGTGCTTTAAGGTCTTTCAAATCTGTTGCCAAGCACAGAATAGCCATAATTTCAGAGGCAACTGTGATATCAAAGCCATCTTCACGTGGAACGCCATTAACAGGACTTCCAAGACCAATAATCACTTGACGAAGGGCACGATCATTAAGGTCAACGACACGTTTCCAAATGATACGGCGCTGATCAATACCAAGTTCATTTCCTTGTTGGATATGATTATCTAAGAGAGCTGACAGAGCATTGTTAGCCGTTGTAATGGCATGCATATCTCCTGTGAAATGAAGGTTGATATCCTCCATTGGAAGCACCTGGGCATAACCACCTCCTGCTGCGCCGCCTTTAATCCCCATAACAGGGCCCAGTGATGGTTCACGAAGGGCAATCATGGTTTTCTTACCGATTTTATTTAAGGCATCTGCCAAACCGATAGACATGGTTGATTTTCCTTCACCTGCTGGGGTTGGATTGATGGCTGTTACCAAAATGAGCTTTCCAACAGGATTTTCTTGAATAGCAGTAATCTTATCAAAAGATAATTTTGCTTTATACTTTCCATAAAGTTCAATATCATCAAAGGTAATCCCCACCTGTTCAACAATTTCTGTAATAGGTTTTAAGGCTACACTTTGAGCAATTTCAATATCTGTTTTCATGAGACACCTCGTATTTTTGATAATCTTATTATAACAGATAATAATCAAAAACACATATTGCAAACTGAAAAACAGAATAATGTTCGCGTTTTAGCTGAGTTAAAGTCCTTTACCACCATCTTTCGGTCGTATTTCTACAAAAAATTATATAAGTCACTAAATCTCACCAACCATAGTTTGGCTCTACGCAAACACTGGTCGAATGAAGCAGTTCATCAACCGTTATCTTTTTCAAGCCAGCATGAACAGGGTCTTGCATACTATATAACGGATCTAAATAGTAAACAGACGCAATATCATTACCATCAGTGGTCATCTCATACCCAATTCCTACAACATTATGTTCACCTTTTTTATCAGGATAAAGCGTTGAGAGTTCTATCGTATAGTACATAGGATAACCATCTGCTATATTTTTCTTCAAACGTTCCTTAAAAAGTGACTTGTCTTTCTCTGGATTGGTAATAGTTTCCAAGCGATAGCCTGCTTGGTTAGCTGCAGGGCTTTCATAGCCAAAAAGATGCTTATTCAGAATGGCAATCGCATCCTTATTATGGGTTCCAAAAGATGTATCTGTCCCCATTTCTTGTGCCAAAATCTCTTGGCTGACATCAATCCCTTTATAGGATAAAAGCATGCTGACTGTCGTTGGCGCACAGTTTGTTGGCGTTTGCTGAATTTGCTGTGTCACATTTAAAATCACCCTTTGGCGATTATTTTCCAAATGACCTTCTGGAGAAATGTTATCTACTTCTTCTCTGCTTGGTACTTCGGTTTCCTCAGAAGGTTTATCAGTCGTCTCACTGGTCACTTCTGACTTTGAAGCCTCTTTTTTATCCTTATCAACCTTTTCAGTAGTATTAGACTGCAACGATATCACCTTATCAGCTCCTTTTCCAGATTTAAACCGTGTTATCCCAAACACCATTCCTATCATCAGGATAAACAACGTCAAAAAAATGCTCACAAACATGATAAAACGTCTCATCGTATCACCTCACCTCATTTCACTTCCATTATAGCGCTTTCAACAAAAGAATGCAAAACAGATTACTTTAATACTTAACAACAACAAAGCTATAGTGTTTTGAATTTATAAAGTCAATTAGTTTTTATTTAGTATTTTTTAGCACTTCTCCTAATGTGGTGTGGGGCGCTCAAAAGGTCTAGGAGACCTTTTGAGGTGGGGAATAAGGCGAACGAAGTTCGTCTCAATCGTTAAGGTCTGGGAGACCTTTGGAGGTGGGAAATGAAGCTGACTAAGTCAGTGTCAGAACCTCCCCTCCTACAGAGTTCCATTCCTTCTTGGCAAGCCTAGGTCTCCTTCGCTCCCAGGTTTCTAAGCTCAGGCTGAAACTGTCCACTGGACAGTTTCACTAATAAGAATACCACTATAGCGAAAGAAACATTTTACCCTCACTTCGTTCGGTAGTCCATCAAAAGTATTAGAGGTTCTAAAATGCTAATTTTGATTTTGAATGAGTATAAACTGGATAAGAATGATTTTTTGGTAAATGAAAACTCCTGAAATACAACGACTGCTAATCTGATAAGCATTTAGCTCTCATTAGCAAATCGTACCATTCAGGAGTTTTGAAATTAGTGTGTTGTACTTTCGGTACTTGTTTCTTGCGTTGTGTCTGTTACAACTGTTTCTGTCAATTCTGGTGATGAGGTTTCCTCTGAAAGGGTTTCTGACCCTTCCACTTCCTCATTAGCGTCAGCTGTGCCATCCGTTTTCTTGTTTTTCTTTTTCGCTTCTTCCTCTGCTTTTTTCTTAGCCTCTTCACGCTCTGCTTTTTCCTGAGCCATAATAGCTTCAATGGTTTCATTAGTCGTGTAGATTCCTACTTCCATGTCGATGATGCTAGGAGCAGTCAGGGTTTCAGCAATTTTGGAATAAAATGGCAACTTGACATCAAGTTGTGATAAAGGCACCCGAATTTGATGACCTTCTTTGACTTCTAACAGAAGCAAATCCTTTGTTGTGGCATTGGTCACCGCATTGACAACTTTAATACGTGAGACGAGATCTTCATCGAGTTTTGCTAACTGAGTGACCAAGGACTGCACCGCTTTTTCATCCGTCAGATTAACCGTTAAAAAGTTCTCAGGTAAGTCTGCTTTTGAAACAACTGGCATACGCAGACCATTTTCAAGAACAGGCTGGTGACCAGCTTCTGTCTGAGCATAGGCGATGATTCGATTCTCCGTGATGGAAATCTCAAAAACGTTAGGAAAACGATAAGTGATTTCTGCTTTTTTCACCCACGGGTTAGCAGCTTGGATGGCTTTTTCAATGCTTTCTTTCTCGAAATACACACTCGAAATGTAATCAGATTGTTTAATTCCTGTTGAGACCAAAATAGAAGCCTTATCAGCATGTTCTAACCCAGTCACCTCAAACTGCTTTTCCTTGCTGTAAGGGCTAAGAATAAAACCTGAACACACCAGTGTTAAAACTGCCACAACAATGATAGAAGCAACTTTTAACCTTGCCACTCTCAATGGACGGTTCTTAAGACGCTGTTCTTTTTTTTCGCTCTTAGCCTTTTCCCTAAGCTGTTTTTTAAGCGCCTTTTCTTCTTTTAAAATATCTTTAGGGGTTGGAGCAGGATTTTCTAGCTTTACAACTTCCTCTTTGACGTCACTCGGTTCCTCAACAGTTTCATCATCATCTTCTTCATCTGTTGGGAAATCTTCTTCTGAGATGACATCTTGAATGTCTTCTTCACCATCCTCAGATTGTCTTTCCTCAGTTAAAGAATCCTCAAAATCATCCATAATTTGCTCTGGTTCTTCTGCTAAGACTTCCTCTTCTTCTGAGTTTTTAACAGCCTGCCTAGCGACAAATTCTTCGTGGAGCTTCTGCCAGTCAGTCTTTTCTATCACTTCTTTAGGCTCATTAGTGTCATGTTTTTTAGTCATTTACTTTCCTTCAATGGCATTACGCAAGAGCTGATAAAAGGCATCAGGTGATGTGATTTCCTCTGATTTTTTCATCGCTTCTTGGTAATTTTCTTTTTTAGATAATAGCAGAGCTACTTTCTCTTTTAAGCTCTCCACAGAAAGGTCTGGTTCAAGCAATTGTTCAGCGTAGCCTTTTTCCACAAAATAAGCAGCATTTTCTAACTGATCCCCACGTGACACCTCTTTTCCAAGTGGCACAATCACGTGAAGTTTTTGCATGGCAACCAGTTCAAAAATCGTATTTGATCCACCGCGAGTGACAACGACATCAGCCATGTCCATGAGGGGCTGATAAAGGTCTGTGACGTAGTCAATGCGATATAGATTTTTTGAAAGTGTGTTGAGGTTCTCATCGCCAGAAATATTGATAACGTTAAAATCAGTCGTCAAATCATTGGTGCTAATAAAGTCATTAAAAACCCTAGCACCAGCTGAGCCACCAATAAAGAGTAACGTTGTTTTACTCTCATCAAACTGCGCCTTAATAGCATCAATTTGATGCTGGTCAAAAGATTGAGGGTTACCAACCTTGGTAATGGCACCAATGTGCTTGGTTTTCACAAGACCAGCCGCCTGCTCAAAGGTTGTGTACATTCGCGTCGCAAACTTATAAGCAATTTTATTGGCCAAACCCATAGAAAGGTCTGATTCATGGATAAAGACTGGAATGTTTAATCCTTTTGCAGCTATAACTGGTGGTACTGAGACAAAGCCACCTTTTGAAAAGAGCGCCTGCGGACGAATTTTTGCCAAAATGACAACAGATTGAAGAATTCCCCAAGCTACCTTAAAGACATCAAGCATATTTTGCCATGAAAAATAACGGCGAAGCTTTCCTGTTGCAATCGAATGGAACACAACGTCAAGCCCAGATTTTTCAATTTCCTTGTGCTCAATGCCATTTTTATCACCAATATAGTGGACTTCCCAACCATCTTTTAGAAACTTAGGAATTAAAATAAGGTTTAGGGTAACGTGACCCACGGTCCCACCACCAGTAAATACAATTTTCTTTTTTGTCATCATTTAACTTCTTTTATTTTGATTGTTTTAGGGAACTTTTTACGAGTTACTGTTTTGTAATTTTAATTCTTCAAAACTGGTGATGAATTCTTCACCTCTAATTTCGAAGTTTTTATACATATCCCAGCTTGCATTAGCTGGACTGAGGAGAACCACTTCACCAGCTTGAGCATTTTCAAAGGCAATACGTGTCGCATCAGCGACATCCTTGGCATCAAGTGTCGGAACACCAGCTTTTTGCGCAGCTCGTTTGACACGATGAGCTGATTCGCCAAGGACAACCATCAACTTTAGCCCCTCAATATCAGGGACAAGCTCATCAAATTCATTACCTCGGTCCAAGCCACCCGCAATCAAAATAGTGGTCGCATTGTCAAAACCTGATAAGGCCTTTTGTGTGGCTAAAATATTGGTTGATTTCGAATCGTTATAGAATTTGACATCAGCGATTTCTCCGACATATTGAAGGCGGTGTTTAACGCCACCAAAGGCTGATAGGGCTTCTTTAATTGCCTGATTTGAGATGCCTGATAATTTAGCAACGACAATTGTTGCTAGGGCATTTTCAATATTGTGAGAACCTGGTACTCCAATTTCAGAAGCCTGCATAATGGCTTCACCTTTAAAGTAGAGGGTACCATCTGCTAGATAGCCACCGTCTACTTGCTCTGTCGTTGAAAACGGAACGACTGTTGCCTGAGTTTTGTGCGCCAGCTCTTTCGCCAAATCTTGGTTAACATTAAGCACCACAAAATCATCTTTGGTCATACGATTTTGCATGTTCCACTTTGCTGCAACATAGCCATCAAAATCCCCATGATAATCAATGTGCGTAGGCATTAGATTGGTAATAAGGGCAATATGAGGGCGGAAATCATTGATTCCCATCAGCTGGAATGATGATAGTTCCATAATCAGCGTATCATCAGCTGTCGCCTTAACAGCAACCTCAGATGCCGGAAAACCGATATTTCCAGATAAGAGACCCGTACGACCTGCTTGGTTAAAGACATCAGCAATCATCGTTGTTGTGGTCGTTTTTCCATTTGAACCGGTAATACCGATAATTGGCGCCTCAGAAACAAGATAAGCCAACTCCACCTCCGTCCATACAGGAATGCCCTTTTCAAGGGCACGGACTACCATGGGATTATCATATCGAATGCCTGGGTTTTTCACCATCAGCTCAAAATTTTCATCCAAAAGCTCAACAGGGTGACTGCCACATACGACTTTTATGCCTTCTTCAAGCAAAGCTTGCGCCGAGGGATTTTCATCGAAAGGTTTCCCATCATTGACGGTCACAATAGCACCGAGCTTCACCAGCAGACGTGCTGCCGCTTCACCAGAACGTGCTAAACCTAATACTAATACCTTTTTATTTTCAAAATCTGTGATCTGTTTCATGTCACAATAAGTCCATTCTATCAATTCTATCCCATCTATTTTACCTTTTATAACAGCATTTTTCAAGGTAAAGGTAGGCATCAAAAAAACTAGGATAAACCTAGTCCTCATTTAATAATTTTCTGTAACTCCCTCTGTTACTGGTAGCTCTTTGGCTGGGTTCATATTTACCTTGTGCCATTCGTTGATAACATAGGTTAAACAGCATAATTGATTATAACCGTAACCGCTCATATCAGTAGTATCTGCATTACTCCCGCCAAATCCTGCCGTATAAATTGAAATAAGGTAAGGAATTTCTTCTTCTACAATAGCATTGACATTTAAGGCTTCCTGAGAAAATCCAGGCTTTTGAGAGAGGCGCACCGAATGAACATATTGCTCATACCATTGACCTGGGAAAGAAGCGTCTAATCGCTCAATGATTGGCGCATACTTATCTTTATGCTCCCATAAATAATCAAGTACCTGTATGTAGTAATCACTCGTTGTCTTGTTACCACCTTCGTAATCAATGGTCTTGATGTCTCCCTTTGAGTGACCAAATTTAGAGATTTTTTGATAGGCTTCATGAAAACCACCGAGACGATCAGCCATAACGTAGGCTGGTGTATTTTCAGAATGAATAAGAGCATTATCAAGAATCTGTGTCCAATTCATTGTTTCACCAAAGCCAGCTAGGTAAAGCGGGTAATCTGGTGCCTCAGTAATATTGCCAATAGTCGTATAAGGCACTTCCTCTGTCATATTAAGACGTCCAGCTGCAGCTTCATCAATAATCAACATTCCAAGTGGTAACTTATAAGTTGAACCAGCTGTCATCGGCTGAGTATCATTCATGGTAAACGTCTCATTGGTCACTAGATTTTTATAAGAAAACGCTACCTGAGAAACGTCTAAACCTTGTTCTGCTAAGAAGGCCTTGACAGTATCTTCTAAACTGAGATGCGCATAGTCATAATATAGACCTAAAGACGACATATAAGCTAAGTCCTCAGCTACAACCGCTTCCTTAGCCTCTAGACTTTTTACGGTAGGGGTCACTTCGGTTTTCTTACTTTTCTTTGCTTCTTCCGAAGATGATTTTTTTAAGAGAGGCTGTGAAGAGTTATTGCCCATTTTAGGAAGAATAGCGGCACTAGTCAACCAAAGACTAACAGACAAGATAAGGAGGCAAAGAGTTCCCAAAATAATGAGGCGATTTTGAAAGAAAGTGCTCACTTCCATCTTAGAGAGCATCCTATTTGTAAAAAATATCAGACCTTCGTCAGTTCCCTTAAAGGTGTTTCGAGTATGTCTAACACTATTGTGTAAATAATTTGAAGGTTTTCTCCTTCTTTTTTGTCGCCTTCTAGAACGGCGTTTATTTTCTTTTTTCATATCGTCACTATTATAAAACAAATTCGAAGAACTATCTAATAATAACTAAAAAAGAACTGACTTGTGCCAGTTCCCCAAAATTATTTCGTTGCTGCGTACAATTCAGCTACCTTGTTCCACTCCTCAGTTCCATCGGCGAAACGCTCGATGTCACACGAAAAGTCCAATGGGACTTTCCTAGAGGAATGACTAGCTGTTCAAGGAGAAGATATCGTTCTCCTTAAAAAGTGTCGCTAATTATTTTGCTGCTTTGTAGAGTTCGTCAACTTTATTCCAGTTGATGATTTCAAAGAATGCTTTGATGTAGTTTGGACGGACGTTACGGTAGTTAAGGTAGTAAGCGTGCTCCCAAACGTCAAGTGCCAAGATTGGTTGTTTGCCATCCATGATTGGTGTATCTTGGTTTGGTGTTGATACCACTTCAAGTTTACCTTCTGCATTGACAACAAGGAATGCCCATCCTGAACCAAAACGCGTTGTTGCTGCTGCTGTGAAAGCCTCTTTGAAAGCGTCAAATGAACCAAATGCTTCATTGATTGCCGCTGCAACTTCTTCAGTAATTTCAGTTTTTTCTGGAGAAAGCAATTCCCAGAACAAAGCGTGGTTCAAGTGACCACCACCGTTGTTAATAACTGCTTGACGGATATCCGCTGGAATTGACTCAACGTCTGACAAAAGTGCCACAAGGTCTTCACCAATTTCAGGGTGTTTTTCAAGCGCAGCATTCACGTTTGCCACGTAAGTTGCGTGGTGTTTGCCGTGGTGTAGAGTCATTGTTTCCGCATCAATAACTGGTTCAAGCGCATCGTAAGCGTAAGGTAGGTCTGGTAAAATAATTGCCATGATTACATATCCTCTTTTCGTTATATTACCTTTATTTTATCTGAAAATGGCAGAGCTTTCAAAGAATTTGACTAGAAATAATAATCCTCATCAATACGTAAAAAGGTACCATCTTTGACATAGAAATAAAAATAATTGGAACTACTACCCGAATACGTTCCCGATTCTGTCTCTTCATCAAATCCGATGCTGTATTTACCATCAGGAAATTGTGTTAAATCGGCTTTCTCTACAGCAGTTTTCAAAAATTCCTTAGCCTCTTTTGCTTGTCCGAGTTTCTCATTAAGAACATCAGAAGTCATCAAATGGAAGGAAAGAGTCCCTATAACATTTTCCTTGGCCAGCATTTCTTTAATAGGAATGTCATACAAACCTTGGAGGGGTTTTCCAGCCTTTCGGTTCGTTTCCACAACCTTGTAGTAATCTCCTATCTGAGGCGAATCCTCATCAATCGTACCCCCAAAACCAGAGTAAGTCATATGATCAAATTGAAACCCTTTTATAGTCCTTTCCATTTCTTTCTGAAGTTGTCTCCCCTCTGGCTGCTTCCACATCGCCTCCAAGGCAATAGGGAAAAATGTCCTTACCAAGCTTTCTGTTGAAGCGATTGCTTCTGGACTAGAATCTTCAGGTTCCTCACCATAGCCTAGAGACAGAGAAAAGGTTAGCTCTTCGCCGTTAACAACTTCCGTATAATGACCATCAGCGCTATAGATACTCGTCTCTATCGTTCGACCGACAGCATCTTCAACGTTCATCTCTCCAGTGAAACCATAAGCTTTAAACAGGAGGGATAACTCGGACTCAGCTACCTGACGTTCCTTTTCACCATTTCCACAACCTGTTAGAAAAAAGAGCAAGGAAAATATCACAATCATTAAGCTAATCAGTTTCTTTTTCATATTCTTCTCCATCAACCTTTGAGTAAACTTGCTATCTTCAACAATGCCACTTCAAAGAGATAATCTTTGTCATAAACACCTGTCTTAATCTGATAATCGCATTCAATGAGCGTTGCGACAGCTTTTTTCAAAAAAGTTAAAGACAGAGTGCGACTATCTCGAAGAGCAAATTTCACCTGATAGGGATTGATGTTCCGTCCTATCAAACTAGAAAGCTCAGCTACCATAGCTTGCTCAGATTTCCCCTGACTAGCTAAAATCTTAACCTGCAAAAAGAGACGAAACTGCCCAAGCATAATCGCAATCAACTTAATCTCGTCCTCCCCTTGAAGTCGTAAATCCCTTACCAACTCACGACTAGCATCAATCTTGCCAGACAGGATATACTGAGTCAGGTCAAATAAATTATCTTGTAGGCTTTTGGGAATAGCTTGCGCAATGTCCTCATGTGTCACCGTGCCCTGCTTCTTATAAGATTTCAAAAAGGCTAAATTTTTTGAGGTGTCAGAAAAATCAAAGTTAGACTTAATCAAAAGCTCCTCAAAAACACCTGACTCAAACGCCAATCCTTCCTTATGAGCCAACTTCTGAAAATAGGTTCTCAGGTCTGCTTCTTTTAAAGGAACCGCTTCGAAAATCCGAGCGTCACGCTTGAGAATCTTCACTAGACGTCGCTTTCCATCTAGTTTTCCTGGCGCCATAATAACCAAGCGTGTTGTCTCCACAGGATTCTCTAGATAGGCTTCAAATCGCTTGAGTTCCTGCTCACCCAAATAAGATTTACGATCCGTCGTAATGTCTAAAAGATGGTCAAAAATCACAACCTTTTCATCCGCAAAAAAAGGGAGACTTTCCAAATCCATTTCAGCCGCTGCATAATCAGTCTCAGCCATGTCAAAATAAGAATAGGTCAAATCATCCTTATCAAACGAGATAGCCTTCATAAAAGCTTCTTTTAGCTGACTATACTGGCCTAGGTCCTCACCAGTAACGACCGTAATCAGCCCCAGTTTTTCTTTGGTAATGTTACCAATTTCTTCAATAGCAATCATACCTTCATTATACCACAGGAAGTTATAACTTGACCATTTTCTCTATTTTGCAGTTTAGGTTCCCATTGATTGCTTCATGGCACTAAAAAACTTAATATTATGACATTAAAAAATGGCATTTTCTTGAAATTTCTTCACGGGAGCAAAAAGTATTTACTAGCTTTTGGTTTATCATTGCTAATAGCAAAAAAACGGTGTATACTTGTATATACAGAAAGAAGGTGGAAAATATGAACTTTGTAAAGGCTCGTAAAGTCGGTAACTCTATAACCGTGACACTTCCTAAAGACTTGGGTATCACCACTGGTCAAGAGTTCTTAATCGAGAAAGGTCGTAATGATGTCATTATGCTAGTTCCTAAGATTGCCAATCCTTTTAATGGTCTTGACGATTTAAGTATGGAAGATGACTTTGAAGGGGTAACATTGTTAGATCATGAGTAATTACATTCCTAAAAAGCAGGATATTATCTGGATTGATTTTGACCCTTCTGCTGGGCGAGAAATTCAAAAGAGGCGTCCTGCCTTAGTCGTATCTAGTGACAATTACAATAAACAGACTGGCTTTGTTGCTGTCTGCCCTATCACTCACGGACAAGCTAAATTAAGAGATAAGGGACTATTAGTTGACGTGGAAAATGAAAAAATTGACGGTTACGTTAACCCGTTCCAACTACACACTTTCGACTATCGTGCTAGGAATGCCCAAAAAATCACTATATTAAGCGATTATGCTTTTGCTCAAGTCGTTCAACTCTATCAATTCATTTTTGAATAAAGCAATTCAAACACTAAAAATAGACACACGCGTGCACACATACTAGGAGATTTAAATATGGCAAGAAAATCAAAAAAAAGCGGTTCTAATGGTCCTTGGATAATCATCGGAATTATTGTACTGATAGCGATCATCATTGTATTACTACCCGTTATTTTTATCGGTAGCTTATTTGCAGTTTGGTACTTCGGTAAAAAGAACCCTAATCCTAAAATGAGAAACATCGCTATCGGAACTGCTGTAATCAGCTTATTAAGTTGGAGCTTTATCGGAGACAGTAATGATAAAAATAATCAAGACACATCTGTGAAGTCTGGAATTGTATCTACAACAGCAACTAAGAAGAAAGAAAATCCCGAAGTGACCACTACTGAAAAGAAAACTACGGTAACAGAATTTACAACTTCTACCACTACAACAACCACTGAAAAAACCACAACTACATCAACAATCGCAACGACACTCGAAGCTCCGACAACACAAGCTCCTGACCCAGTTGTTTCAACTACCGAAAGTGTTCCGGTACAAAATTTTGCTACCGCACCAGTAGCAGAAGCTGCTCCAGCTCCACAACCCGTGGCACCCGAACCAGAAGCTGCTCCAGTTCAAGCATACTATGCAAACTGTACCGCAGTGAGAAACGCAGGAGCTGCTCCGATATATTCTGGAGACCCTGGTTATGGTCCACATTTAGACCGTGACGGAGATGGCGTAGCCTGCGAGTAATGAAAAGAAGTTGAACCAAAATCTCAACCCTCTCTTTTTTGATAATGGCAGATTGGCGCAGTAATTGATTGGAAGTCTATATCTGAACTTTAAGTGTCCATCTCAAATAGTCCACTGAACAGTTTCACCCCCACACACTAAAACTTATTAGTTTTAGTGTGAAGGGGGTGGCAAGACCTAGGCTTGCCAAGATGGAATGGAACTCTGTAGGAGCTCGCTTCCGCCCCACACCACATTAGAAGAAGTGCTAACAAAAATACTAAATAAAAACTAATTGACTTTACCATTCTATAAAACGCATATAACATAGTTATTAGCTATAACAAAAGCAAAAGAAACTGTCAAATACTATGAAAAAGTCCTAGAAAATTAGAGAAGGGAGCAAATCTGTTATTTTAGATTTTTCGATAGCTAAGAAACCTATCGTATTACCGTTTTTTAAGGCATATAATTTTATAACTTGACTATTTTCTCTATTTTGCTATGATTAAGGTATCTTAAAGAAGATAGGAGACACTCTTATGGCTAAAAAACATCCTTTTGTGAAAGGTCTTGTGACCGGTGTTGTTGGATCAGTTGCTGCCGCTGCTGGTGCGCTTTTTGCAATCCAAAAAACCATCATTGAACCTGAAGAAAAGAAAGCTGCTTTTATCGAAGAAAACCGTAAAAAAGCTGCGCGTCGTCGCGTATCACGCTAATTTATACTTTCAAAGATCAAACCAACCAATTCACCAAAAACTTAGATAAAACTGAGTTTTATCAGGCTGAGGTAAGCTTTGCTTGTCAATAAGCACTCACCATTTGAATATAATCAAAGAGCCCGGTAAAAGTCTCAACAATAGAAAAAGGCTTAGAATAACGTCATCAATATACGTTAATTTTAAGCCTTTTTCTATTGTTCAATTGTATCAGCAAGATCCAAATCTGAGTTTTTCCCAGCCTCTCATAGTTGCTTAATTTAAGCTATTATTTTCCATGATAGCATCAATGAAACCATATTTAAGTGTTTCTTCTGCACTCATCCAGTAATCACGCTCTGCATCCTTGTGAACTTGCTTCACTGTCTTACCAGAGTTTTTAGCCAAGATTTGTTCAAGGTTATTACGAGTTTTCAAAAGGTGCTCAGCTGCGATTGCCATATCTGTTTGTTGCGTACCGCCACCAGTACCACCCATCGGTTGGTGAATCATGTATTCTGCATTTGGAAGCATGAAGCGTTTCCCTTTTGCTCCTGATGACGCAATGATTGTTCCCATTGAGGCAGCCACACCCATAACAATCGTCTGGACATCTGCCTTGATAAAGTTCATGGTATCAACAATAGCTAAACCTGCTGATACAGACCCTCCAGGAGTGTTAACGTAAAGATAGATATCTTTTGTAGGATCTTGAGCATCTAGGAACAAAAGCTGCGCAATAACAGAATTTGCCATATTATCCTCAACAGGACCTGTTAACATAATGATACGGTCTTTTAAAAGACGTGAGTAAATATCATAAGAACGCTCACCGCGTGATGTTTGTTCAATAACTACAGGAATCATAATTTTCCTCTTTTCTACTTAATTCTTACTGTTATTATATGCTTTTAGTCAGATAAGGTCAAATAAAAAACTCATTTTTTAGCACTCTCTTCAAAAGAGTGCTAAAATTCTTTTGTAAAAATAAGAACAACTGTATTTGCCCTTATTTTTTTCTATTCCTTTAGAGTCAGTTTGTTAGGGCTCGTTTATTTCAAACGATCTAAACTTATTTGGCCACTGGACCTCGCCGCTTTCTTATTTTCCAGCGACGACCTAAATAGGTCCACTGGACCTATTTAGTACCAAACAAGCGGTCTCCTGCATCTCCAAGTCCTGGGACGATGTAGCCTTGTTCATTGAGTTTTTCGTCAAGGGCTGCTGTATAGATATCAATGTCTGGATGCGCTGCTCTGAGTTTTGCAACTCCTTCTGGCGCTGCTACCAAGCAGACGAATTTAATGTTAGTTGCTCCGCGTTTTTTCAATGAATCAACACCTAGAATAGCTGAGCCACCTGTCGCAAGCATTGGGTCAACCAAGAAGACTTGGCGCTGCTCGATATCTTCTGGAAGTTTTACCAAGTATTCAACTGGCTCAAGAGTTTCTTCGTCACGGTACATTCCAATGTGCCCCACTTTTGCGGCTGGAACAAGACTCAAAAGACCATCAACCATACCGATACCTGCACGCAAAATTGGAACGATTGCTAATTTTTTTCCAGCCAATTGTTTCTGAATCGTTTTTGTAATCGGCGTCTCAATTTCAACATCTTCAAGTGGAAGATCACGCCACACTTCATATCCCATGAGCATAGCAATTTCATTAACCAACTCACGAAAATCTTTTGTAGAGGTCGTTGTACGACGCAAAATAGACAACTTATGCTGAATTAGCGGATGTGCAATAACTTGGAAATTTCCCATGAGAGAACCTCTTTCTATATACGTTTATCCCTAGTATTATATCAAAAAAGTAAGCGGTTGACTATTATTTTTTGTAGAACTAACCATGACAAACACATGGCAAAAAGCCGTATAACTGTTTTCTAACTACACATATTTTCTCAAGATATTTACATCTGTATATTGGCTTATCCTCGTTTTCATCTACAATACGACGAAAATGTCAACAAATAGTTGCGCACAAGCAAACAAATCTTTCTCAGTTAGTCTTTTGAATTCCATCTCATTCTCTCTGTCCATAAAAATAAGCTCTACTATTTTACCATTTTTTAGGGAAAATAGCAGAGCTGAACCTCAATCTTTCTTTGTTACCTTTTGTGCTTTAATGACTAAAAAATCAGGTTTATGTAGTAAATCCCTATACTCGGGATATTCTTCTAACATCTTATCATCTGGGAGTGGTTCAATCACTTTCTCAATCGTAAAGCCAGCATATATCAAGGTATTAAAAATCTCTGAAAATGTTCGGTGATATTTTTTGACATTGTCCACAAACCAGACAGACTCACGTTCTCCTGAGACGCTATAATGAGTCAAATTCAAATGTAGACGATTCCCATCGGTATCTCTAGTCCACCGATCACCACCTGTATGGCAGGTATTGATTGGATGTTCTTGTGAAAAAATCAGAAAGCCATTATCATTTAGCTTATCATAAATTTTAGCAATCAAATCCGAAAAATCTGCCACATAGTGAAAAGCTAGCGAACTAACCACCAAATCAAACGAACCATCCAACTGATCGATATCTTCCATCGGTAAATTCAGGTATTGAATGTTAGGAGCCGTATTTTCAGCCTCAGCAACCGCCAACATCTTCTCAGAAATATCAATCCCAAGAATAGAACTAGCTCCCGCATCACTAAATTTCTTGCAGTAATCACCAAATCCACAGCCTAAATCAAGAATCCTTTTACCTTTTAAATCAGGTAATAAGGAAAATAAGGCAGGAATTTCAAAAAGAGTATTGGCATTGCGTTCATTTTTTCGAATCTTTTGATACCCCTCAAAAAAGGTATCATTGTCATAGATATTTTGCTTTGCCATCATAGCTCCTCATTATTTTAAAAATTAAAGACGTCGTTTAAATTCTCAGCCATGGTTGGGTGTGTGAAAATTTGATTTTTGATGTAAGTGTAAGGAATATGGTTATCCATAGCCATTTTGATGAGGTTAATGATTTCGTGACTTCCTGCTCCAAAGAGAGTTGCTCCTAGAATTTCATTGGTCTCAGTATTGACAATCACTTTATAAACGCCTCGAAGGTCATTATTGACATGGGCTCTTGGCATATTAGCTACCAGTAATTCATTGACCTTGTATGGTAAACCTGCTTCTTGCACAGCCTTTTCCGTCAAACCAACCTGTGACAAAGCAGGATCAATGAAGAGAGAGTTTGGTACATTTTGACGGTTTTGAAGGCTGTAATCTCCTTGACCGGTCAACTTACCAAAAACAATGCGGAAATCATCAAGTGATGTGTAAGTGAACTGGAGACCTCCGTTCACATCACCGACCGCATAAACACCAGATACCGTTGTTTCACAGTAGTCATCAACCTGCACAGCACCACGGTCGGTCAGTTTGATGTCTGTATTTACCAAACCAAGTCCTTCAGTGGCTGGTTTGCGCCCCATGGCGTACATCACCACATCAAAGAGATATTCTTTGCCGTTTTCAGTGACAACAACCTCCTCACCACGGTTGGCAACTGCTTCTACTTGACTTCCTAGGACAAAGCTGACGCCATCTGCTTCAAGGTACTCTTGTGCTAATTTGGCAGCCACCTCTTCATAGCGTTCTAAAATGACTGGGGAATTTTCAAAAACAGTGACTTGACTACCTAGACGAGCATAAAGCGAGGCAAATTCTAGACCAATATTACCACCACCGATGATTCCAAGTCGTTTTGGTTGTTCAGGTAAATTTTGGATACCTGTACTATCTACCACATGCTTACTCTCTAACAGCCCTGGAATTGGAAAGACATTTGACACGGCACCAGTATTGATAACAATGGTTTCTGCTGTTAATTGTTCTGTCTCATCACCAGCTGAAACTTCAATCACTTTGTTAGAAATAAATTTAGCATGAGCATTGATGAGATCAGCTCCGCTATTTTCTAAAACCATTTGATTTTTATTGCGAAGACGAGTTGTGACGGTCTCTTTGAGCGTCATTGCATGATCAAAGGTTAAATTGTTTTCTGCTGCTTGTATCAAGGTTTTAGTCGGAATACAGCCGACATTGATACAAGTGCCACCATAATTTGCCGCATTTTGCTCAACAAGAGCAACTTTTTTACCAGCGGCAGCCATTTTACCAGCCAATGTTTTCCCCGCCTTACCAAAGCCGATAACAATCAAATCATATGCTTTCATAAACACTTCTCCACATCTTTTTCTTTAGTTTAACAAACTTTAACGTCGCTGTCATAAATTCGCTACGCCAATTTGAATTCATTTTATTTCCGAACGTTATAGCCAAAACAAATCAATTTGTTATCATTTAACACAAATTACTTGACAAGTTTGACATTTTCATTTAGAATAAGCACAATTACATAAAACACCAACCGATTGACGTCATTCTGGAGAAGATTTGATCTACCGAAGGAATTATACTCTCAGGTGCCTTAGGGCAAGGACAGGATGACTGACGGACTTCTGGAGAGATTCTGCAAGACAGAACACCGAAGGGGCAAGGCGATTTTTCGCTCAATCTCTCAGGTAAAAGGACAGAAGGAAAATGATGCACTTGTTAAAAGGGGATGTTCTCATTTTAACAGGATTTTTTGCGACATTCTCCACCTCCAGGACTGTGATTTTTCTCAGTCCTTTTTGTGTTCAGTGTGGGTGTTTGACAGTTATTCTAACTTAGAATAACTGTGCAACTTATATTTTAAGGAGTTTTATATGTCTACTTTTTTCACACATCTTGAAAAGATTCTTTCAACTGTTAATGATTTGGTTTGGGGACCACCACTTCTCATCTTGTTAGTCGGGACAGGTATCTATCTGACTCTTCGTCTCGGTCTTTTGCAAATTCTCAAACTCCCTAAAGCTTTCAGTTTAATCTTTGTCCACGACGAGGAACATCACGGAGATATTTCCAGTTTTGCGGCTCTAGCAACAGCTCTTGCGGCTACTGTTGGTACTGGAAATATTGTCGGAGTGGCTACCGCTATTCAAGCTGGTGGTCCCGGTGCCCTTTTTTGGATGTGGGTAGCTGCTTTCTTTGGAATGGCGACTAAATATGCAGAAGGTCTTCTTGCTATCAAATACCGTACCAAGGATGATAACGGTGAAATTTCTGGTGGACCTATGTACTATATCCTAAATGGTATGGGGCAAAAATGGCGTCCTCTCGCAATCTTCTTCGCCTTAGCTGGTGTATTGGTAGCTTGGCTTGGCATCGGAACATTCTCTCAAGTCAATTCCATTACCGGCTCTTTGAAATCTAGCTTTGGCTTTGCTCCACAAATCGTCAGTGTCATTATCGCCATTATCGTTGCTTTCATTATCTTTGGCGGTATCCAGTCTATTTCTAAAGTAGCTGAAAAAGTGGTTCCCTTTATGGCTGGACTTTATATCTTAGCTGCTGTTCTTGTTATTCTCTTAAATAGCAATCAAATTCTCCCTACTGTTGCTCTAGTGCTTGAATCTGCTTTTACAAAATCTGCTGCCATCGGAGGTTTTCTTGGAGCCAGCGTCCAAAAAGCTATGCAGATGGGAATTGCCCGTGGGGTCTTTTCAAATGAATCTGGTCTAGGCTCTGCACCAATTGCTGCCGCTGCAGCTAAAACCAACGAGCCAGTAGAGCAAGGTCTCATCTCAATGACAGGTACTTTCATTGATACCATTATCATCTGTACCTTGACAGGTTTAACCATCCTCATTACTGGTGTTTGGACCAGTGATAGTTTAAAAGGTGCTGATGTCACTCAAGCTGCCTTTAGTGGAACTTTTGGAGCTATTGGTAGTTTTGCACTGACCATTTCACTAGTTCTCTTTGCCTTTACAACCATTCTAGGCTGGTCTTACTACGGCGAACGTTGTTTTGAATTTCTTTTCGGAACAAAGCACATTCGCATTTACCGTCTCATTTTCATCCTAATGGTTGCACTAGGTGGCTTCTTAAGCCTTCATATCGTTTGGACGATTGCCGACATTGTAAACGGACTGATGGCTATTCCAAATCTCATTGCACTTCTAGCGTTATCACCTATTGTTATCAAAGAAACAAAAATGTATTTTGAGAAAATCTGAGAATGTATAGTTAGCATTTTTGGGACAGTTAGCTTTATGAGGTAAGGACACAAGCCCCCCTAACAGAACTCCATTGCCTGTTTTCAAGCCTAAGACCTAAACGAGAGTGGGACAAAAGCCATAATTTAGAATCCTTGTCTTCCACTAGCTCTCTGGTTCATAAGCTCAGGCTGAAACTGTCCAGTGGTATGTTTTAGATGGACACTCAAAAATGAAGAGGTCTCCAGTTAGGACTTCTAAGCAACCACTGCGTCAAATTATTTCTACACTAAAATTTAAGAGGTTGGGATTTTTTGTCCCAGCCTCGTCTTTTTATACTCATTCAAAATCAAAATTAGATTTTTATATCCTCTAAGTTTTGATAAAATTATAAATGTAGGGAATTTAAAACATTTCTTTCAGCAGAGTGGTAAGTTCCCATCATCTCGATTTTGTCGTCTTAGACACTGTAAAAGCGACAATTCTCAGCTCTTCGTAGTTGCTAAAGCTATGACACCAAAGGTTTGTTGGCGTGCTAACCACATGAGGAGATTTTAGAGAAAAGAAAATATTTTTGTTCCTGTCTAATTTTGATTTTTATAGAGTATAAGACAGGAAACTGTCTATTTCACGCGACCTTGTGGTCGCATTTTAAACTGATGCGGAGAAGTTCAACTTGTGAATACTGTTTTTTACAGGATTCTAATCTCAATATTAAACATAAGTCTGTTTAAAGTTTCAAAACAAATGACAGTCTGAACCACTCCTATCGTTTTACACCACATAAGGTTAATTTTTTCAGATTTTGAAATGAATTCAGTACTTTTTTTCTTATTATTTATTTTCAATCCTACTCTCTTTTACACTTTCATTATCATATGATATAATACTGAGACATCATTTTTGGGAGGTTTTATGACTACTGCATCTGAAAAACTTCAGCTAGCTAAGCGGGGCCCCATTATTTCCATCGTGGCCTATCTGCTCCTCACAGCAGCAAAATTGGCTTCTGGTTATTGGCTAGGTTCCAGTTCTCTTATCGCCGATGGTTTTAACAATCTTTCTGATATTGTTGGCAATATTGCCTTATTAATAGGCCTTCATTTGGCTAGTCGTCCCGCTGATAATGACCACAAATTTGGTCATTGGAAGATTGAAGATCTTTCTAGCCTTATCACTTCTTTCATTATGGCTACCGTTGGTTTTCAAGTGTTGATTCAAACGGTTAGAAAGATGTTGTCGGGACAAAGCTCCGCTATCGACCTAGAAGGTGCTATTGTCGGGATCCTATCTGGTCTTGTGATGTATGCTGTTTACTTCTATAACAAGAGGCTGTCAAAGCAAGTTCAGTCATCTGCCCTAGCCGCTTCGGCGAAAGATAACCTGTCCGATGCTGTGACTTCTATCGGTACTTCTCTCGCGATTGTTGCTAGCTCCTTTAACCTCATTTGGCTGGATAATCTGTTTGCCCTGCTGATTACCTATTTTATCTTAAAAACAGCTTATGATATCTTTATCGAAGCGACCTTTAGCCTCTCTGACGGTTTTGACGATAAACACCTAAAAGCTTACGAGAAAGCTATCTTAGAAATTCCTAAAATTTATGCGGTTAAGTCCCAACGTGGTCGAACTTATGGAAGTAACATTTATCTTGATATTATTTTGGAAATGAATCCTGATTTATCTGTCTATGAAAGCCACGAAATTACGGAGCAAGTCGAAAATATGCTACGTGAACGCTTTGAAGTTTACGATATTGATATCCACGTCGAACCTGCGCCAATTCCCGAAGATGAGATTTTTGAAAATGTTTATCATAAACTCTACAAAAACGAAAAAATTATCCTCTCAAAAATCCCAGATTACGAAGAATACCTATCTGATGATTTTCGATTGATTGATAGCGACGGCGCTCTTTTAACTAAAGAAGAAGTCATTAAACAGGATAAACACTACTTGAACAACTTTCAATACTTCAAAGTCACCTCAATCAGCCAAAAAACAAAACTTGTGACCTACCAATTAGAAGGTCATCAACATACCAGCCTTTGGCGACGACACGAAAAATGGTTTTTAATCTATCACCAGATTACAAAAATAAGCTAAAAACGGTTGGAGCACCCAATCGTAAAATTAAAAAGCTAGAGTTCCGCTATTGGGAAGCTCTAGCTTTTTTTCGTGGCTGAGAACTATTTTTGTCTCAGACTCTTTTTATATTATAGATGAACACCTTTTTCAACTAGGGCTTCAAGTTCTGTCAAACGTTCTTCAAAGACTTTGAAGGCTGCGTTGAGGTAATCAACTTTTGTCATATCAACACCAGCTTTAGCAATGACATTAAGGGCGTAATCTGAGTTACCTGCTTTGAGGTAATCAAGGTATTTGTCTTTATCTTCTTGCGTACCATGCACAATGCGGTCTGCTAAGAAGTTTGCTGCTGCAAAACCTGTTGCGTATTGATACACATAATAATTGTAGTAGAAGTGCGGAATACGTGCCCACTCGTATTGAATTTCTGGATTGTCTTCCGCTGATATGCCATAATATTTCTCGTTAAGAGACCCATAAAGATTATTAAGGTAATCACTTGTTAAAACCTCGCCATTTTGGTCAGCCACATGGATAGCATGTTCAAATTCAGCGAATTGCGTTTGACGGAAGATTGTTCCTCTGAAGCCATCAAGATAATGGTTCAAAATAGCAAAGCGCTGTTTGTCGTCTTCAACTTCTGCCAACAAGGCCTCTGTCATGATGTTTTCATTAGTTGTTGACGCAATTTCTGCTAAGAAAATACTATAATCACCGTAAACGTATGGTTGGTTTTCACGAGTATAAGCTGAATGCATACTGTGACCAGTTTCGTGGACAAGTGTATAGAGATTATCAAGCGTATCTTGCCAGTTCAATAACATAAAGGCATTGGTGTCATAGGCACCACCTGAGTAAGCACCTGAACGTTTTCCTTTATTCACATGGACATCAATCCAGCGCTCTGTAAAGGCACGTTTCACACGCGCAGCATAATCATCACCAAGAACTGACAACACTTTTTCTGCTTTTACTAGAGCTTCATCATATGTAATAGCCATATCTACTTCTGAAAGTGCTGTATACATATCATACATTTTCAAATCATCCAAACCAAGAACTTTTTGACGTAATTTAATGTAACGATGTAACAATGGCAAGTGAGCATTGACTGCTTCAAGGAGTGTGTCATAAACTGCTTCTGGGATAAAGTTGGCTGACATAGCTGCTTCACGAGCAGATTTGAAATGACGTACTTTCGCCTTATAGTTGTGAACTTTAACGTTTGTTTGAAGCGTCTTAGCGTAAGTATGTTGGAACTGCTCATAAGTACCGTACATCGCCTCATAAGCTCCTTGACGAACCTCACGATTTTTTGACTCCATCAAGCTAATGTAGTTACCATGAGTCAATTCTTCTACTTCCCCCTTATCATTTGTCACCCAAGGGAAAGCAATGTCTGCATTGTCAAGAACAGAAAAGGTCTCACTAGCCCCTGAGAAGATTTCTTGAGCTCCTGCAAGTAATTCTTCTGCTTCTTGTGACAAAACATGTTCTTTGGTCTTAAAGAGGCGTTCAAAGTGGTGATTGTAGAGTTCAAGTTCAGGAGTTTCTTTGACAAATTCAGCGTATGCTTCTTCTGATAACGCCATAAATTCTGGCTCGTAGAAAGCAAATGTTCCACTCAATTTTGCATAAAGGGCACCAGCCTTTGCTTGAAGTTCTTGATAGTAAGCTACTGTTGTGTCCTCATCGTTTTTCATTGAAGCATAGACATAAAGTTTTTCCAAACGACGCATCAACCCCATGTAGGTCTCGGTTGTCTTAAAAAGGCTAGCGCTACTATCCAAAAGATGACCAGCCAATTCTTTTGCGGCGTCAACATCTTGATTTAGGGAAGCTAATTCTTCCTCCCAAGCGGCATCTGTTGGGAAAATCGTTGTTAAATCCCAAGTGTATTTTTCCTCTAAATGACTTCTATTTTCTGACATGTCATTCCTCCCAAATCTGTAATAAGATTATTTTATCACAAAACCTTGTCTTTCAACATTCAAAACTGGATTATCAATATATTTTCAAATTTTTCGAAAGAATTTCAACTATTTTCAATAACTTCGCCAATAACTTCAACAACTTTTTTCTTAAAATAAGCTAAAACCGTTGACATCTCTCGTCAAAGTGCTATACTAGAAAACAAGAATTCGTTGGTTTAACTCAAACCTGTTATGAGTTAAGTTAATGAGTCGCCATAACCAGGTTATCTGCCGAGATTTGACTCCGGGTAACCTGGTATTTTTGTATTTGGAGAAAATTATGACTAATCACATCGTTCTTTTTCAACCACAAATCCCACAAAATACCGGTAACATTGCCCGCACTTGTGCCGCTACAAACTCCCCTTTACATATCATCCGTCCAATGGGTTTTCCTGTTGACGACAAAAAGATGAAACGGGCTGGACTTGATTATTGGGATAAACTTGACGTCCATTACTACGACTCACTTGAAGAATTTTTGGGAAAAATGGCTGACGCTTCTAAACTTCACTTAGTCACAAAATTTGCAGATAAAACCTACTCAGACGAAACTTATAACGATGGGCTAGCGCATTATTTCATGTTTGGTCGTGAAGATACAGGACTTCCAGAAGAATTTATGCGAGAAAATCCTGAAAAAGCGATTCGTATTCCTATGAATGATGAGCATGTTAGAAGCCTCAACGTTTCTAATACCGTTTGCATGATTGTTTATGAAGCTTTGCGTCAGCAACAATTTGCAGGACTTGAATTGACCCATACTTATGAAAAAGATAAACTCAAATAGTTGGCGTTTGTAGTCAGACTTCTAGTCCCTACAACTGCTAGACTATCAAGAGTTACTATAAAAACACTAATTAGTTATTTTACGTGAAAAGTCTTGCAAAGTCGGGGCTTTTTTGCTATGATGTAATTGTCTTCAGGGCAGGGTGTAATTCCCGACCGGCGGTGACAGACGAGACGATTTTTTGATGAGAATAGGTAGCAAGTCGATGATAATGCGTGGATATATCAAGACAAACTAACGTCCTAGCAACAAAAAAGAGACTGTCTGAAGTCCGTGAGCGCAAGCTGATGTGGTGCGATTCCACAACCGACAGTAAAGTCTGGATGGGAGAAGACCAATGCTTTTTGTGCTATCTTTTTTGAGTACAAAAATACTTGGAACTTCTTTCAAATTGTAAAATTTGGAGGAATTTTTTTATGTCTACACAGGCAAAACAAACACGTCGTTTGGTGTATATCGCCATTTTGACAGCACTTTCATTTCTGCTGATGTACTTTCAGTTTCCACTGATTCCAGGGGCAGATTTCTTAAAAATCGACTTTTCGATTTTGCCACTTCTAGTGGTCATGCTGGCCTTCGACCTTAAAAGCGCATGGTTGGCACTTATCCTACGTAGCGTTTTAACGTTACTCTTAAACAACAACGGTCATAGCACTCTCATCGGTATACCGATGAACATCATGGCTCTTGGCGTCTTTATCACTGCGTTAGCTTTTCTTTGGAAAAAAGAGCAGAGCGTTAAAAACTATGCCATTGCTTCTATCGTAGGAACCCTTCTTTTAACCTTAGTAATGGTTGTGCTCAATATTTTTTACGCCGTGCCTGCTTACGCTGCTTTTGCTAATTTTGATATCAATCAGTTTATCGGACTTTCAAAATACATCTTTGCCATGGTTATTCCATTTAACCTCGTAGAAGGTGTTATCTTTGCCGTGACGTTCTACCTAGTGAACTTGGCTATGAAACCTTTAATTACTAAATTATAAATGATTATGCTATAATCATTAACATGAAACAGAAACAAACTTATTTTGTGAGAGCAAGTTTTGCAGCCCTTGTCTTTGTCATGCTGGGTTATGTGGTTAAATTCTATCCTGAAGTTCTTACTGAATTTGACACGCCTATCCAGTCAACAGTTCGAGGGGCATTGCCTGAACTTGCAACTCACTTTTTCTCAACAATTACCGTAATCGGAAACACGTCAACACAAGTTGCACTCGTTGTCATCGCGGCTGCCTTTTTACTCAAGCAAAAATGGTATGCTGAAAGTGGATTTGTGGCTATTAGTGGCATTTTAGCCGCTATTGTTATTTTCGGTTTCAAAACCATTTACCAACGTCCTAGACCAAGTATTGAACACCTTGTTCATGCAGGTGGCTTTTCATTTCCTAGTGGGCATTCTCTTGGAACGATGCTGATTATCGGAAGTCTAATTATCATCATTGGTCAAAGGGTTAAGAATCAGCAATTAAAATTAACTTGGCAGATACTATTAGGAATAACAATCTTTCTTGTTGGACTATCTCGGATTTATCTAGGAGTTCACTACCCAACAGATGTCATTGCAGGATTTACCTTGGGATATGGGCTTTTAAATCTTCTCTATCCTATTTATGATCAAAAACGTTTTGAATGGCGTTTTCAAAATAAACAAAAATAGGCAACAACTAATACTGGATATCAGCACACCTGGTTTTCTGAACTTGACGTCAATCAAGATTAGAAGACACGGTGTGCTTTTGTTATTTATAGACTCTTCTAATCTAGTCATTGAAATTTTATACCCGTTGTGCTAGTTATTTTCTTTTTTAGCACTTATCCTTATGTGGTTCGGGGCGGAAGCGACCTCCTACAGAGTTCCATTGCTAAATTTGAGCCCAATCATCCTTGCAGGGGACTACTACGAAATTGAGTTTCAATTTCTGTAATTCTCCCAAAAGTCCGTTCTTATCAAAGGTAACCTCTGAGATCTCTCATTTCTAATCTCAGACTTATGTCACTTTCCAGTTTCTCAGTAACAGGCTTTGATAGTCTCTCCCCAGACTATCAAACTCCACAGAACAGTTTCACCAATAAGAGGGCAACTATGGCGAAAGAAAGGTTTAAACTCACTACATTCGTTGGCTTATCACTAATATTAAAGGTTCTAAAATTCTAATTTTGATTTTGAACCATTATATTTTTATAGTGAGTTGCGAGGAGACCTAACCTTACCAAGAAGAAATAATGTGCAAAATGTTTTTACTTCAACTAAAATTAATTTCTTATTTGGACCAACCTATGTAACGTCACACACAATCTTCCTACAAGTTTTATGCTATAATAGTTGAGATTGGACATTAACCATTATTCAAAGATATCATCAATACTAGAGAGGAAGCGATTATGTCATTCGATGGCTTTTTATTACATCACCTGACAAAGGAACTTCAAGATGATCTCCTTTTTGGACGCATTCAAAAAGTGAATCAACCCTTTGAACGTGAATTAGTTCTTACCGTTCGTAATAATCGTCAAAATTACAAACTCTTATTATCTGCCCACCCTGTTTTTGGACGTATTCAAACCACAAGTGCTGAGTTTCAGAATCCGCAAACTCCTAATACTTATACCATGATTATGCGCAAGTACCTTCAAGGTGCTGTCATCGAAGATATTCAGCAGATTGAAAACGATCGTATTCTAGAAATCTCAGTTTCTAATAAAAATGAAATTGGGGACGCTATCAAGGTGACTCTTGTTGTCGAAATTATGGGAAAACATTCTAATATTATTCTGATTGACAAAAATGAGAGTAAAATTATTGAATCCATCAAGCATGTTGGCTTTTCTCAAAACTCTTACCGCACCATTTTACCAGGTTCAACCTATATTGCTCCGCCACAGACTAACGCGGTAAATCCCTTTAATATCTCAGACACCAAGCTTTTTGAAATCTTGCAAACAGAGGACTTATCTCCTAAGAACCTTCAAAAACTTTTTCAGGGACTGGGTCGCGATACTGCTAGTCAATTGTCTGCACAGCTTGGAACTGACAAACTCAAACATTTCCGAGCTTTCTTTACCCAAAAAACACAGCCTCATCTGACAGAAAAAAGCTTCGCTGCTCTTCCATTTTCCGATAGCATTCAAGGCTTCAACACACTGTCAGAACTCATGGACTTTTTCTATGGGGAAAAAGCAGAGCGGGACCGCATTGCTCAGCAGGCTAGTGATTTGCTCCACCGTGTACAAAATGAGCTGGAAAAGAATCGTAAAAAATTAGGCAAGCAAGAAGCCGAGCTTTTGGCGACTGAAAATGCTGAAGAATTCCGCCAAAAAGGTGAACTTTTGACCACCTATCTCAGCTTAGTGCCAAATAATAAATCCTCTGTTGAGCTTGATAACTACTATACTGGTGAGAAAATCACGATTGCTCTTGATGTCGCTCTCACACCGAACCAAAATGCCCAGCGCTATTTTAAAAAATACCAAAAACTCAAAGAGGCTGTTAAGCACTTGACTGGTCTTATTGAAGAAACCAAGCAGACCATTGAATATTTTGAGTCTGTTGATTACAATCTCTCTCAGGCTAATATGGATGAGATTGAAGATATTCGTGAAGAGCTTGTTCAAGCTGGCTTTATGAAACGCCGTGCCACTGATAAACGTCACAAACGTAAAAAGCCTGAGCAATATCTCGCATCTGACGGTAAAACCATTATTATGGTCGGTCGTAATAATCTTCAAAATGAAGAATTGACTTTCAAAATGGCTAAAAAAGGTGAACTTTGGTTCCATGCTAAAGACATCCCTGGTTCACATGTCATTATCAAAGATAATCTGGATCCTTCTGATGAGGTAAAAACAGACGCTGCTGAGCTTGCAGCCTACTATTCTAAAGCAAGACTCTCCAACCTTGTCCAAGTGGATATGATTGAAGCTAAAAAGCTCAATAAACCTACTGGTGGAAAACCTGGTTTTGTAACTTATACAGGACAAAAAACCTTGCGCGTCACACCAACCGAAGAAAAAATTAACAGCATGAGGTTAAACTAAATGCGTATTCAACAATTACACTACATTATCAAAATCGTTGAAACTGGTTCTATGAATGAAGCTGCCAAGCAACTCTATATCACGCAGCCCAGTCTCTCCAATGCTGTTCGTGACCTTGAACGTGAGATGGGCATTGATATTTTTATCCGTAATCCCAAAGGGATTACACTAACTAAAGATGGGGTGGAATTTCTCTCTTATGCTCGTCAGGTTGTGGAACAAACCTCACTTTTAGAAGAACGCTATAAAAATCCGACTGCTAATCGTGAATTGTTCTCAGTTTCCTCGCAGCACTACGCTTTCGTAGTCAATGCCTTTGTCTCGCTGCTAAAAGGGACTGATATGAGTCGTTACGAACTCTTTTTGCGAGAAACAAGGACCTGGGAAATCATTGATGACGTAAAAAACTTCCGTTCTGAGATTGGGGTACTTTTCCTCAACAACTACAATCGTGATGTTTTGACTAAAATGCTTGATGATAATCGTCTCACCTATACTCCACTCTTCACAGCTCTTCCCCATATCTTTGTCTCTAAAACCCATCCTCTAGCACAAAAGGATATTGTTAGTCTAGAGGATTTAGAAGAGTACCCTTACTTCTCCTATGACCAAGGGATTCATAACTCTTTCTACTTTGCAGAGGAAATTTTAGCACAGGTTCCTCATAAAAAATCCATCGTCGTTTCCGACCGTGCCACCTTGTTCAATCTTCTCATCGGTTTGGATGGCTATACCATTGCGACAGGTATTTTAAACAGCAACCTTAACGGTGACAATATTGCCTCAATCCCACTGGATGTCGATGATGAAATCGAACTCGTCTATATCCAACATGAGAAAGCTAATTTATCAAAAATGGGGGAAAAATTCATTGACTACCTCTTAGAAGAAGTTAAATTTGACGAATAACCAAAAAAATCGAGCGGATAACAATTCCACTCGATTTTTTTATGTTATCACAAAAGTTGTGCTTTTATGAGCTGATTTACCTTATCGTAATAAAAGTCTTTTGTATCATAAATCACACCAGCTTCTTGTGCTAGAAAAATAATTTTCTCCAAAAAAATCTGCGATGAAAATTTTGTGGTGCGATGGAGCTCTTCTTCATCAAATGGTTTAATCAGATGGGCAAGAGGATTTCGCACTGCCTTTTCTAACTGACGAAGCTGTGCAACCGTATCTTTAATCGCTTTCGAAAAATCGGTCACCTCAATCAAATCGGCTAGACTTTTTGAAGTCACTTTGCTATCACGGCGCTCCGAGACAAAAGCTTGGACGAAAGGATTAGTAGAGTTCACCATCTCACCAAATTTCCAACTATCGTACTGATCCGATTTGGTATCATGGATAAATTGTTTTAAATCTGGTACCTTTTGCTGAGCCAATCGTAAAAATAAACGATACAAAATCGGACTCACTGCACGGACAAAGTCAATAATGTCAGCATTTTTAACCTTGGCTTCTAAATCCATCATATAATTGGCAAGAAGTTCTTCTTCATAGGCGTTTGATAAAAGGCGGAGCTGATAGCGTTCTTCTAGTTGGCGTAGGTCCTTTTCATGCTCAAAAAGATAGTCTACGTTGAGCTCTCGACGCTCTTTGAGCATCTCTAAGAGAAAATGTGCCTCACTAGATAACAGTTTGGACTGCTCTGCTATTTTCCAAGCCTGATGGTAGGCGTAAAGGTCTAAAAGAACCGTTAGGGTGTCTTTAGTCATTGGCAATCAAGGTCTCAAGACCAACCTTCATCATATCAGTGAAAGTATTTTGACGCTCTTCAGCTGTTGTATCCTCTTCTGGATTAACAAGGCTATCTGAGATTGTCATGATACCCAAGGCTTGCACCTTATGTTGAGCAGCAAGGTAATAAAGGGCTGCCGCTTCCATTTCAATAGCTTTGACACCAAGAGTACCCAATTTCATGTTACGCTCTGGCATGTTTGAGTAGAAAACATCTGAAGACAAGACAGAACCAACGTGTGTTGTCATACCAAGATCTTTGGCAATGTGGTAAGCCGTATCAAGCAATTTGAAGTCTGCAATTTGTGGGAAATCATACTCTGGGAAATCATTGCGGATGATGTTTGAGTTAGTTGCTGCCGCTTGTGCCAAAACCAGTTCACGAACATGAACATCTGGGTCAATTGAACCCGCAGTGCCGACACGAATGAGTTTTTTCACTCCATAATCCACGATGAGCTCACGCGCATAAATCGAAATTGATGGCATCCCCATACCAGTTCCCATGACTGAAACACGATGACCTTTATAAGTCCCGGTATAGCCAAACATATTACGAACTTCATTAAAGCAAACAGCGTCTTCAAGGAAGTTCTCTGCGATAAACTTAGCACGTAACGGATCTCCAGGTAATAAAATTTTATCAGCGATTTCACCTGGTTTTGCTGAAATATGAATTGACATTTTAATAATCTCCTTTATTTTTCACTTTTTCATTAATCATCTAATAGATGTTTCGTTTTTGTTTCCCTGATTTGTTTTCCTACTCCTCTTAGGACAGCAAATCAAAAATCTAGAGGTGGCACACACCAATAATCGTTGTAAGAAAAATAACCAATAGAACAACTCTATGACTAGTAATTCCTATTTTTAGCCCTCCAAAGATCTCCCAACTCTTTGGAGCTGTGCGAAGGCGAGAGTGAAATTGCTCATTCAGTGCAAACCATTCTATATTCCGTTCACAAGCTAATCAGAATAAATCACTAAAATGATTCCTATGACGAGTAAAACCAGTCCAAAACCTCTGATTACTGAATTTTTTGAAAGAAACATGAAAATCGCAATCAGAAGCATGAGCAATCCTCTGTCACCTGTTAAAGAACCCTCATAATGCTACGTTTTAAATCAAGATTTATCATCAACAATCGCCTAACAGTTCCTAAAATGGCTTTAACTAAAAATCGTATTATTAATCTTGATTATCAAATATACAGTTGCTCATCATGTCCCAATGTTACACGCAAAAAGGCAAATGGCAAAGCATAAATGGCTTTATTATAATCAGAAACTGTTTGATTATGGTAAAGACGTTGATTAGTCACAAGAGCTTCCGCTTCTTTTATTTCTGCCATCAAATCTCGCAAACTTTGGTCAGCAGAACCATTAGTGTCTCGCTCAATGCGTTCAACTAATTTTGTTACCTTATCAGACATTTGTGAGTAGTTGTCATGTTTATTACTTGAACCAGAATGATTGTCAAATTTCTTTTTCTTCTGATCATGGTATGCATTCCCCTCATCAGAAGTCATATTCTCAGATGTTTTTTCATTTTCAACTAACTCTGAGACCGTTTTTTTGATAGACATCTTTAATTCATGGTCAACAATTTTATCAGTAACCTCTTGGAGCTGAGAAATCAACTTTTTAACATGGTTCTCTTTAATCTCAATTGCATAAAATGATGAGGCAATTTCTTGTTTAAGATGAATGACCTTATTGTATTGAGTCGTAAATGACATCAGTAAATAACTCAAAATAGATAGAACGAACGGAATGAGAGGCATCCAAACCCAATCACCGTCTAGTCCCATAACACCAAGAGCAACCGACCAAAAGAACATCAGTAAAAACCAGACGAAAAAACCTACAATCACTTTAAACCATGGTTTATTTAGCATCTCAAACTCCTACAACTCTGCCAAAATTGCTTTGACCAAGCCTTTGAAATCTTCTTTGATACGAGTTGTTACTTCAACAACTTCTTCGTGGTTAAGTTCTTCTTGGAAACCAGCTGCATGGTTGGTAATACATGAAATACCAAGCACTTTAAGGCCAGAGTGAGCAGCTACAATTACTTCTGGAACTGTAGACATACCAACTGCATCAGCTCCTAGTGTCTTGAAGGCACGGATTTCGGCTGGTGTTTCATAAGTCGGACCTGAGCAGCCAAGGTAAACCCCTTCACTTAGTTTAATGCCAAGTTTGTCCGCAACTTCGTAAGCAACCTGACGGTATTCTGGCGTGTAAGCCTTCGACATGTCTGGGAAACGTGGTCCGAATTCTTCAAGGTTTTCACCAATCAATGGGTTTGTTCCAATCATATTGATATGGTCATTGATCAGCATGAGGGTACCTGGGCCAAATCCAATACCACCGGCTGCGTTTGTCACAACTACACTGTGGCAACCAAGTGCTTTCATCACACGCACTGGGAAGGTCACAACTTCCATTGGATTGCCTTCATAGAAATGGAAACGCCCTTGGAGCGCTAAAACCTTACGACCAGCCAAGTCTCCATAAACTAATTTACCCGCGTGACCAACAACGGTCGATTGACCCCAGTTTGGGATATCTGAGTAGTCAATGACAACAGCATTCTCTACTTCTTCTGCCAATTCTCCCAAGCCTGATCCCAAAATAAGACCAAATTCAGGTGTCTCAATACCTTTAGACTGTAAAAAGTCGCGCGTTTCATAAATTTTTGCAATTAAACTCATTATTTTTTCCTCTACTAAAAATTGTTAACGTGAAGCAAGAACTTCACCATCTTCTTTGACAAATGGGAAGGGAAAGTCATCAGGTAGTAAGTCCAAAACTGTTTCTGATGGCCGACATAACTTTGTACCACGTTCCGTCACAACAATAGGACGATTGATTAAAATGGCATCCTCCACCATGGCGTCTAAAATGTCTTCTTCCGAAAGCTTTTCATCAGCTAAACCGTGTTTCTCAAATTCAGGAACATTTTTTCTGAGTAGGTCCCTAGCAGACATTTTCATTTCGGCTAGTAATGCTACCAACTGTTCTCGGCTAGGAGGTGTTTTTAAATATTCAATAATGGTTGGGTTAATACCGGCATGTTTCAACATTGCTAAAACATTACGAGATGTTCCGCAATTGGGATTATGATAAATGATGACTTCTTCCATTTTCAATACCTTATTTTAATTCTGATAAGAAACTTTCACCGATCATAGCGGTATCCACTCCAAAGTTTTCAGCAATCGTTGCAGAGATGTCTGCAAAGTGACCTTGTGGAATCACACCATTTCCTTTGAAAGCTGGGCTGTAAGCTAACAATGGAATATATTCACGTGTATGGTCTGTTCCGACATAAGTTGGGTCATTACCATGGTCAGCTGTAATCAAGAGAAGATCATTATCACGCATTGCTTCAATGATTTCTGGAAGACGGTTGTCAAATTCATGCAAGCAGTCACGGTAACCAGCCGCATCGCGACGATGACCATATAAAGCATCAAAGTCAACCAAGTTTGTAAATGAAAAACCTTTTTCAAATTCTGTCAAACCGATGGTTTTAATTAGAGTATCAATTCCATGGCTGTTTGATTTGTTGTGTCCCATGTCGTGGTTAATTCCTGAACCGTTGAAGATGTCACTGATTTTACCAACAGAATAGACATCAATACCCGCTTCATCCAACTTATTCAAAACAGTTGGTTCAAATGGGGATACGGCAAGGTCACGACGGTTTGCGGTACGTGTAAAATTACCAGGTTCACCAACGTAAGGACGGGCAATAATGCGACCAAGAAGAGCTGGACGCTCCAAAGTGATGGAACGAGCATATTCACAGATACGATACAATTCATCAAGTGGAATAATATCTTCATGCGCAGCAATTTGAAGCACTGGGTCAGCAGAGGTATAGATAATCAATTCACCTGTTTCCATTTGACGTGGCCCAAAATCGTCAATGACTGCTGTACCTGAATAAGGTTTGTTGGCTTCACGAATGACTTTACGACCTGAAAATTCTTCAATCTTAGTAAGAATTTCTTCAGGGAAACCGTCCCAGAAAGTATCAAATGGTTCCGTGATGTTAAGTCCCATGATTTCCCAGTGACCAGTCATGGTATCTTTACCGAGTGAGACTTCTTCGAGTTTTGTCACATATCCTGTAGGATTTTCTTCAGCAGGAACGGTTTTTAGAGCTTGTGGACGAGGAATATTTCCAAGACCAATTTTAGCCATATTTGGTACATCAAGACCGACAGTCTTTGAAATATGACCAAGAGTGTCTGAAGCTCCATCAGGTACACCAGCATTAACAAAGTTGTTAGCATCTGGTGCAGCACCAATTCCGACTGAGTCTAAAACGACTAAGTGAATGCGATCAAAAGTTGACATATGTTTCTCCTATCTAGGGGGGGTTACGGTTGGCACCCAAAAACCTGTATAGCTTATCTTACGACAAACTATAGAAAAACTTATTAACAAACATTAACACATTTGGCAGTCAATGACCAAATGTTAAACTGAGCGGTAAATGTACTTTTTAGAAATATCAAAGCTACTTGCTAGTTCGCTTTGATATTATTTACCAGACTCAAGAACCTTCACACCATCTTTCCCGGCGACGATTACTTTGTTGACCATACCATTAAAAAGACCATGTTCCACAACACCGACCATATTTTTTAATTGGTGCCCAAAAGCAACTGGGTTTTCAATAACGCCTAAATCAAGGTCAATGATGAAATTTTTCATGTCAGTAACAAAACGACTACCATCTTTTTCACGGAACGATGGCTTGTAGCCAGCTTTGTCAAATTCACGGAAGAGACGCTCGGCACCATATTGCACCACTTCAACTGGTAATTTAAAAGCTCCAAGCTGATCGACCAACTTAGACTCGTCTACTACCCAAATATACTCTTTAGTTGGTGTTGCAACAATTTTTTCCATCAAAAGAGCACCACCGCCACCTTTAATGCCATTGAAGTCTTTATCCACCTCATCAGCACCATCCACAGTAATATCAATCATATCAATATCATCAACGGCCTTCAAAGGAATTCCTAGTCCTTCTGCCTGTGCGGTTGTCTGACTTGAAGTTGTCACACCAACCACCTTAAGTCCTTCTTCCTTAACCCTACGACCAATTTCTTCAACAAAGAAATAAGCTGTTGAGCCTGTTCCAAGACCTACCGTCATTCCATCTTTTACGTACTTGGCAGCTGTGACACCTGCAATTTTTTTTAAGGCTTCCAAAAATAATCTCCTCTCATGATTATTGAACATGTAACATCATCACAAACCAATCGTATTGCATCGTACAACACAATGTTTAGTGAGGTTCTAACACTTTATTATACCATACTTACTGTGACTTGTCTGCGCTTTCTTTTTTTATTCACAACAATCTGACATTTTGGTAATTTCCCAAAGTAATTTCCACTTTAGCTTTCGAAGTGGAAATTAGTCTAAAACGGATTTTTATGGTGGAATTAAGTCTGAGACGTTTGTGTTAGAAATGAGTCCTTACTATGACAAAATATAAACACCTTACCCTCTCAGACCGCAATGACATCCAACTTGGCTTAGAACGTGGAGAAACCTTCAAAGCCATTGGACAAACTATCCTAAAAGATCCTACTACCGTTTCCAAAGAGGTCAAACGTAACAGACAGGTCAGAACCTCTACCAGTGATGGGCTTCCTTGCCCTCTCATTGATAAATCCCCATTTGTCTGTAACGGATGTCCTAAGAGAAGACAAAATTGTGGCTACAAGAAAATCTTCTACCTCGCTAAACAGGCTCAAAAACAATACGAACAAACCCTCGTTGAGGCTCGAGAAGGAACACCTCTCAACTCTCAAACGTTCTGGGATATGGATAAAGTCATTTCTGATGGTGTGAAAAAGGGACAACACATCTATCACATCCTTAAAACGCATAACCTTGATGTCAGTTCCTCAACCGTCTATCGACACATCCGTAAAGGATACCTTTCTATCGCTCCTATTGATCTGGCTAGAGCTGTAAAATTCAAAGAAAGGCGCAAATCTATCCTGCCTTCTATCCCTAAAGAAGCTAAAAAAGGGCGTTCTTATGAGGACTTCCAAAACTACCTGACACATAGACAACTGACCTCTTGGCTTGAAATGGACACCGTTATTGGACGGGTTGGCGGAAAAGTATTACTCACCTTCAATTTGTCTTTCTGTAACTTTATCTTCGCTAGACTTCTGGACAATAAAACCGCTCTTGAGGTCGCTAAACACTTCTATGTCATCAAGAACACACTTTATGAGGCTGATAGAAATTTCTTCGATGTTTTCCCTATCATTCTTACAGATAATGGCGGAGAATTTGCCAGAGTTGATGACATCGAGATGGATATCAGAGGTGAGATTAAACTATTCTTTTGTGACCCTAATCGCTCTGACCAGAAAGGAAAAATTGAGAAAAATCACTCCCTTATTCGCGATATTCTACCAAAGGGAACTTCTTTTGATAACTTAACTCAGGACGATATCAACCTAGTCTGTTCTCATGTCAATAGCGTGAAACGCGCTGCTTTGAATGGGAAATCAGCTTATGAGCTCTTTACCTTTACCTATGACGAAGAACTGGCTAAACTTCTTGGCATTTCCTTAATTCCCGCAGAAGACGTCTGTCAGTCCCCAAAATTACTCCAACATAAATTCTAAAAACTAATCTAAATATAAGCCACTCAAACGTCTCACACTAACTTCCACCATAACGGAACTTAATCTGAAACGCTTTCAGATGAGGGGATTTTGTGTACCCTTTTTTCACCTAAATTCGCCTAAAAATGCAATAAAATCAACCATTATAAAAACCAGTGGAACTTACCCTGACACGGATTTCCACTGGTTGTTAGAGGTTTTATCAGATTAACTTCCACTTTAACAGACGGTGGAAGTTAGTTTGGGAATTTAGCAATCTGACATTTTTAGTTTTTAGAAGTAAGGTAACGAAAATCTTGCTTTCTGCTCTGCTTTTTTTTAAAATAGAAAGAACTAAACACAAAGGATATCACATGAGTATTACTAAGGAATTTGACACAATCACTGCTATTTCGACTCCTCTTGGTGAGGGGGCTATTGGGATCGTTCGCCTGTCAGGAACGGAGGCTATCGCCATCGCTAAAAAGGTCTTTCAAGGTAAAGATTTAGACACCGTTCCGTCACATACTATCAATTACGGTCATATTGTGGAAAATGGCAGAGCGATCGATGAGGTTATGGTTTCTGTTATGAGAGCTCCTAAAACCTTTACGCGTGAGGATGTCATTGAAATCAACACTCATGGTGGTGTTGCTGTAACCAATGAAATCTTACAGTTATTGATTCGTTCTGGGGCAAGAATGGCAGAGCCAGGTGAGTTTACCAAACGTGCCTTTTTAAATGGACGCATTGACCTCACTCAGTCTGAAGCTGTTATGGACCTTATCCGCGCAAAAACAGATAAAGCCATGTCAAACGCGCTCTCTCAATTAGACGGCTCTCTCAAAAACCTCATCAACAATACCCGCCAAGAAATTCTCAACACACTGGCACAAGTGGAGGTCAATATTGATTACCCAGAATATGATGATGTCGAGGAAATGACGACGGCTCTCATGCGAGAAAAAACAACTGAATTTCAAGAACTTTTAGAAGGACTTCTTCGCACAGCCAAACGTGGAAAAATTCTTCGTGAAGGGCTTTCTACTGCTATCATCGGACGTCCTAACGTTGGAAAATCAAGTCTTTTAAACAATTTACTTCGCGAAGAAAAGGCTATCGTCACTGATATTGCAGGAACTACACGTGATGTCATCGAAGAATACGTCAATATCAAAGGTGTCCCTCTCAAACTCATTGATACTGCTGGTATTCGTGAAACGGATGATGTGGTTGAAAAGATTGGTGTCGAACGTTCTAAAAAAGCCCTGCAGGAAGCTGATTTGGTGCTTCTTGTCCTCAATTCAGCAGAACCTTTGACCCACCAAGATAGAGCTCTGCTTGATATTTCAAAAAACAGCAATCGTATTATTTTACTAAATAAAACGGACCTCCCTGAACAAATCGAAGCCGATGAATTGCCAGCAGATGTGATACGTATCTCTGTGCTTGAAAATCAAAACATCGATGCTATTGAAGACAAAATCAATCAACTGTTCTTTGACAATGCTGGACTCGTTGAAAAAGATGCAACTTATCTTTCAAATGCTCGCCATATCAGCCTTATTGAAAAGGCTGTTGAAAGCCTAAATGCAGTTAATGAAGGATTAGCACTGGGAATGCCAGTTGACCTTCTACAAGTCGATATGACACGAACCTGGGAGATTTTAGGTGAAATCACAGGTGATGCTGCGCCTGATGAACTCATTACCCAACTCTTTAGCCAATTCTGCCTTGGGAAATAAGAAGGGAAACTAAACAAGATAAAAAGCCTTCACAAAGTTGAAAGGCTTTTTGTATCACACTTTATAAAATTGATATTAGAACAATCAAACTTTTAATAGTATAAGCTCATGACATTCCGATAAAACAGACTGAGAGCATCGGAGAGTTTTGATACTTTAATGTTTTTCTCTATGTGTCATTCAACATCTTGATTGTCTAAGCATACACTGTCACATGAGATGGCAGAACTTTGACGCTGATCGGCAAAGAAGCTCCCTCGTCTCCATCAACGTTTGTACTGAGTTCAGCTTTACTGTCTGCTAATGTTATTTTAGCTTCCTTAAACGTCAGGTATCCTACATTTTGACTAGCGTCTGAGACACCTGTCACCAACTCTGGCACCGCCTTTAGAGTATCTACTAGTGAGCTATCCTTAAGATAAATAAGATGTAACATCCCATCATCAACTTTTGCATGAGGTAGCATATTTTCAAAACCACCGATAGAATTGGTTAAACCAATGACTAGTGTACTACTTTTAATGGCTAACTCCTCACCATCAATCATTAATTGAAAATCATAAAAATGCGTTGTCATCACTTCCTTAAGCCCAGAAATAAAGTAAGCCAGTTTACCCCACTTGGTCTTTTCTTCTGACTCAACATTATTGATTGCTTCAGGGAGTGTTCCAATAGCAACAACATTCATGAAATAATGATCGTTAATTTTTCCAATATCTAGCGGCTTAGTCTTCGCGATATCTAACTGGTTAATAGCTTTTTCTGGATCAAGAGGCATTCCCAATGCACGCGCCAAATCATTAACTGTACCAAGTGGGAAAAAGCCAAAATTCGGACGGTTCTCCAACTCAGCCAAACCATTAATGCCTTCATTAACCGTACCATCACCCCCCATAACAAAGACACTGTGATAATTTTCTTCCGCTGCTCCTCTAGCAAATGCAGTGGCATCACCTGATTTTTCAGTGTGTTTGACGATGACTTCATCAAAAATAGTTTCTAATTTTTCTCTAGCCAAATCCTCGTAGGACCTAGCTTTCTCCCCGCCTGAACTTGGATTGACAATCAATAGCACACGTTTTTTCATAAATGACCTCCTTTAAAGACCTTATACATTAATTCTAACATATCATAATCAATTTCTCTTGATTTTTAACCGTTTTCAATTATACCAAGAGGCTGGGCAAAAAGTCTAAAAAAATAGCAAATGGCTTAGAGTAACGTCGTCAAAAACGTTGATTCTAAGCCATTTTATCTTGTTCAATTTTCAACAGCAAGGCGGAAATTTGAGTTTTTATACGAAAACTCAAAAGAATGCAAAAACTCCCTCCCTATGATATAATCAAAGCGAAAAAATTTTTTATGTTAGGCTACTAGCTCGTCCCTAGTAGTCCTTTTTCTGTGCTAAAAATTCAGGATACGTTATCTGCTCTTTTAAGAGGATATAAACTATTTTTAATAATTGATGTGCAAGGGCTATTGTTGCTTTTTGTGAACCACGCCGACTTTGAATCTGATAAAATCGTTCAGCTAGAGGACTTCCTTTTTGCTTCCTAACCGCAAAAGCGGCCTGGCATAAACATTTCTTCAAATAAGAATTTCCATGTCGAATCTTGCTACTTCGCTTCTTACCAGCACTCTCATTATTACCTGGACAAAGTCCTGCCCAAGAAGCTAAATGTCCAGCAGTGGGAAACTGACTCATGTCAACTCCAACCTCAGAAATGATAACAGAAGCTGTAATGACATCAATGCCTGGGATGGAATCCAATATTTCTACATAGTTTTCATATTGTGATAGATAGATATTAATTCGCTCTTCTAACAACTCAATCTGTTTCTGGTAAAAATCATAAATCTCTAAGGACTGCTTTAACATAAAGCGATGATGGTCAGAGAAATAACCGTCCAAGGCTTCCAGAAGCTGCGGCACTTTCTTCTTCAAGCTAGTATAAACGAATTGATGGACAATGCGAGGTGTAATAGGCGTCCCATCAACCAGTAGCTGAAGGAGATTGCGACCAGATAGCCCCATAATATCTTCAATATAGGTTGTTAGCTTAATACCACCTGACTGAAGAATTTTATGGATACGATTGGTTTCTCGATTACGACTTTCCACATAATGTTTTCGTTGTCTGGTCAACTCCCTCAATTCTTGAATGGTTTCATCGGGAACGAAACTCCGAGGAAGCAGACCAATCCGTGTTAATTTGGCAATCCAGTGAGCATCCTTCTTGTCGGTTTTCTGACCTGGGATGGCCTTCATATGAGCTGGTTGAGCGAGTATCAACTCGAAGTCATCACAGAGAGCATGCCATACAGGTCGCCAATAGACACCTGTGCTTTCCATGCCCACAGCTTCCACATGAAATTGGCTGAGAAAATCGTGGCAATCACGTAGGCCTTTAGTCGTTGTATCAAATGTAGCCATCTCACGCTTTGGACGAGTTGAGGTGAGTGGTCCATGTAGGATACAGACGACAATATTGGCTTGATGGACATCAATACCTGCACAAGATTGATAGAGAACATCCATGATAATTCCCTCCTTCTAAAAATTAGAGAGCTTGTCTACCAAATTTTAGTCGTATTTTTATACTCATGCCTATCGCATATTTTGGGGTGCTCGTCAGTAGAGTGGATCAGTTTTGCCCTCGATGAATAACATCATTAACTCGTCAACCACAAAGCCCTCACTAAGATTATACACCTAGTAAGGGCTTTATGTTCGTTTTCATTATTCTGTGGGTGAGGGCGGAGCCATCATGGATGTCTTGCCCAACCTCTATCTTATTACTCTGCGTCTGGGCGTGATTTACGCGCGATGTCTGCAAGGATTGTTTGGACGAATTCGTTGAGGGACTCAGTGTGAGTTTCTTTCTTACCATAGCGACGCACGTTGACCGCACGGTCTGCCATTTCCTTGTCACCAACAATCAATTGGTAAGGAATCTTGCTTGTTTGACTTTGGCGGATCTTGTATTGCATTTTCTCGTTGCGCTCATCAACATCCGCACGAATACCGTGGTTGCGAAGCTCTTTGGCAACTTCCCAAGCGTAGTCAATGTGAGCTTCGTTTGAGATTGGGATGACCGTTACTTGGTTAGGTGCCAACCAAGTTGGGAAAGCTCCTTTGTAAGTCTCAATCAAGATAGCTGTGAAGCGCTCCATCGTTGAGATAACCCCACGGTGAATCATAACTGGACGGTGTTCTTCACCATCTGCACCGATGTATTTCAAATCAAAACGCTCTGGAAGCAAGAAGTCCAATTGGATAGTTGAAAGGGTCTCTTCGTTTCCAAGCGCTGTTTTCACTTGAATGTCCAATTTAGGTCCGTAGAAGGCTGCTTCGCCTTCTGCTTCAAAGTATTCAGCACCCATGTCATCGAGGGCAGCTTTCAGCATAGCCTGCGCATTTTCCCACATCTCGTCATTGTCATAGTATTTCTCTTTGTCCTCTGGGTCACGGTATGACAAGCGGAAACGGTAATCCGTCAAGTTGAAGTCTTCGTAAACGTCAATAATCAACTGAAGCGCGCGTTGGAACTCTTCTTGGATTTGCTCTGGTGTCACGAAAATGTGTCCATCATTCAAGGTCATCTCACGCACACGCTGCAATCCTGTTAAGGCACCTGATTTTTCATAGCGGTGCATCATACCAAGCTCAGCAATACGAACTGGCAATTCACGGTATGAACGGACATTGTTTTTATAGACTTGGATGTGGTGCGGACAGTTCATTGGACGAAGAACAAACTCTTCCCCATCACCCATGTCCATAGTTGGGAACATATCTTCTTGATAGTGCTCCCAGTGACCTGAAGTCTTGTAAAGTTCAACAGATGCTACTGGTGGCGTGTAAACGTGTTGGTAACCTGACGCTAATTCTTTATCAGTGATGTAACGTTCCAAGGTACGGCGGATAGTCGCACCGTTTGGCAACCAGAATGGCAACCCTTGACCAACTTCTTGAGAAATCATGAAAAGATCAAGTTCTTTACCAAGTTTACGGTGGTCACGTTCTTTCGCCTCTTCACGCATTTGAAGGTATTTTTTAAGGTCTTTTTTGTCAAACCAAGCAGTACCATAAACACGTTGCATCATGTTGTTATCTGAATTTCCACGCCAGTAAGCACCTGCAACATTGAGCAATTCAAAGACTTGGATACGGCCAGTTGATGGGACGTGTGGGCCACGGCAAAGGTCAACATACTCACCTTGCGTATAGATGGTCAAACCACCTTCATCTTCTGAGTGTTCTTGAATCAATTCCAATTTATAAGGGTCGTTAGCAAAGATTTCCAAAGCTTCTGCTTTAGTCACTTCACGACGTTCAGATGGGAAGTTTTCTTTGACAATTTTAGCCATTTCCTCTTGAATGCGAGGAAGGTCTTCGTTTGAAATTTGACCAGCAGCATTGTCAGTGTCGTAGTAAAAACCATCTTGAATGGCTGGACCAACACCCAATTTAATGTCTGGGAAGAGACGGCGAGCAGCTTGCGCAAATAAGTGAGCTGCTGAGTGACGAAGAATATCAAGAGCATCTTCGTGGTCAGGTGTCACAATTTCAAGACTACCGTCTTCTGTGATGGCACGCGTTGTGTCAATCAATTTGCCATTGAATTTACCAGCCAAAGCTTTTTTAGCTAGAGAGTTGCTGATAGATTGGGCAACTTCAAAAGTAGTGATACCAGATTCAAATTCGCGAACTGCACCATCTGGGAAAGTAATGTTAATCATAGTTAAGATATAAAGGGCGTTAATGGAACAATAGCAAAATAGAAAACTGACTGACAATGCTCTGCATCTAGGGCATGTTTATCTTTTTTGCAGCCGTCCCTAGCCCGTATTCAGTTACACCAAATACGGCTACCCTATTCCTTTCTTTTATTATTTTTTAATACTAAGTTGTTTTTCTTTGGCGGTTAAAAAGGACTCAACTTCTTGAGCAATATCAACTTCCAAGCGCCCTGCTAGCTCAATCAACCACCAAATGTTTTCAGCTAATTTTTGCTCCAAATGATAAGGCGTCTCATCATAATAACGTCCTTTTCTGGTCATCACCAAGCGGTTCAGATTCCCAATGTCATTGGACAGTGCTAATAAATCTTCTTCAATTGACCATGCTTTACCATGATGCTTGATTTCAAGCTCATGATAAGCCTTTCGAATCGCTTGACAGCGTTGAATAATCGTCTGATCCATTTTCCTCTCCTTTCAAAAACAAAAGCGACATCCTGTAAAAGGACGTCGCAACGTGGTTCCACCTTCATTTATCTATGACAAAAAAGCTTATCATAGACCTCATGTTTGGCGATAAGGGAACCACCCTTTTATGTTTGCATAAAATCATACCGAGTAGTGTCAACTTGTATCCTCTGCCTGCTTTCCAGCTCCCGCAAGCTCTCTCAAAGATTTCCTACAAGTGATAAGTCTCTACCAAGTATTATAGCAACTTTCAATGAAATTTCAACCCTAAAGTTGTTTTGAAAGCCTTTTAATCTAAAAAGTTTCGAATACCTCTGACTAATTTTAACGGAGCTTTGACAACTTGAGCCGTATTCTTAGTAAGACGTTCTGGAAAAGAACGTTGTTCTGACTCTATAAGCAACTTAGTTTCCCCACCATTTTTATCAACTGTCAGCGATAATTTCTCTCGTTTTCTGGCAGTTTGGGTGCTTTTTGAAATGATGACATCCAAGTAAAATTGATAGATCATCTTTCCAAAGTGTTCTGCAGAAATAGCAGAGCGTTTTTCTTCCAACTGTTTTTTCGTCAGTTTTGGTGTATCAATGATAGCGTCTAGAATGGCTGAACCTAGGTCTGACGGGTGATAATATAAGGTACCAAAAGCCTTATGATCAATCAAATCATCCAAATAAGGATTGCCATGAGCAATAATCGGACGTCCACTAGCTAAACTTTCCAAATACGTTAGTCCTTGAGTCTCACTAGTAGAAGCTGAAATAAAGAAGTCACAGGCTTTGTAATAGAGGGCTACCTCATCTGGGCTGATCATTCCTGTAAAGATCACATGATCGGTAATCCCTAATGCTTTAGCCTGTGTTTTCAAAGTCTCTAAATAAGGACCATCACCTGCGACCACTAATTTGACATCACTATTTTCCGACAAAACTTCTGGAAGACTACGAAGGACCGCTTGGATATTTTTCTCAGAAGAAACACGTGACACACTTAGCAACATGGTTTCCGTTGGAGAAATGCCTAATGTTTCTCTGAGCACTTGACAATCAGCTTCACAGATATCATCACGAACAAAACGGTCTAAATTAATGCCTGTTGGGATAATCCGCTTCGGAATTTTAACGTCATAATCATCTAAAAGTTCAAGGACAATGCGACTTGGACAAATCACACCATCAAGGTCACTGAGGTAACCTCTGACAATGTATTTGACCATGCTCGGACGAATGAGTTTTCCCTTGGCAATGTAGCCAACGTAATCCTCATACTGCGTATGATAGGTATGCACCACAGGGATTTTCAAGGCTCTGCCAATCATTTTTCCCAAAAGCCCCAAACTAAACTCCGTTTGCGTATGAATAATATCCAATTTATAACTCTTAGCGATTTTGAGAGAAGACATAACCCCGCGGTAGGCAATCCGACGATCGGTAAAGGAAATAAAAGGCACACTAGGAAGGCGAATAATCGTTGGATCCTCATAGCGCTTGACATTTTTATCTGTGGTCGTAAAAATGTAGACCTCATGACCAGATTTTTCCAACTCCTCTTTTAGCGTCCTAATGCTCGTAGCGACACCTGAGACCTGTGGAAAATATGTATCTGTAAATAATCCTATCCGCATTTACTTCTCCTATTTCTACTTCACTTTTGCCTGATTTTGATAAAAGTCAATCCATACCTGCAAAAGTTTCTCCTCAGAGTAATTCACTGAAATCTGTCCAGATTTTTCTTTTAATCGGGACAAAGCGGTGCTATTACGTGACAAGTCATCGATAATGTTTTTCATGCTAGAAACATCTTTGGCCGCTGCGTAAGAGCCCTCAAGAATCACTTTGTAAAGTTCTAAATCACGCAACACGATAGGCGCTCCACAACTTGCTGCTTCTAAGATAGTCATTGGAAATAGTTCATTATAGCTTGGTAATAAAAACACATCTGTCGCCGCATACAAGTCACGCATCTTATCCGCTTCAACAATACCTGTGAAAATCACATTTGTTGGGGGATTTTCCATGATTTTCTTATACTGATCGTAGCCATCTGTAATACCACCAAATGAAAAACCACCTGCCCAGATAAAGGTAATGTGAGGCAATTGCTCAGCTAGGGTTACAAAATCATCAATTCCCTTACGCTTTTGGACTTGACCCGCTCCCAAGACAACAAAATCATCGTCCTTGATTCCAAATTCACGTCTCGTGCTCTGCCTTTTTTCAACCGTAGACGGATACCACTTTTCCTTATTCACAAAATTAGGAATGTAGCTAATTTTGTCACGCGCAATGCCAAAGGCAACCAAATCATCAATAAAAGTCGGATTAACGACGACAAGGTGATCCATACGGTTATAAAATGAGGTCACGTATTTCCCCAAAACCTTCTGGAAAAGACGAGGCATTTTGAGGCTTCCCTCCAAAGTTTCAGGAAGAAAATGAACATACCCTACCCTACGCCCGACTCTTTTTTTGAAAAACGTAGACAGGTAAAATAAGGGATCAATCGTATGATAATGGGTAATATCAGCCTGAACAAACTGATTTTCTGTAATGATAAGCTCTTTTTGCGCCTCTCGTTTAAGCAAACGCAGCAACTCGCGATAAGCACCAGAGACCCCTTGCCCTGCAACTTTTTCACTAGAACTCAACATATTAACACGTAATGACTTTTCGCTCATACTTGTTATTATAGCTTTTTTTGAATTAAAAGTAAAACGCCACCCTAGGCTTACCACGCTATTTAGCAATAAGAAAAGAACCTTGTCGTATAGGTTCTCTCCTGCTTCATATTATCTTTTTCAGTTTAAAGACCTTTTGTTGTGCCACGTTCTTTAAGACCATGTTTTAAAAGGATTTCTTTTTGATTCAATTCTTCTTTGTTCATGATTTTTGTTAACATGCGCATGGCTACTGCTCCCAAATCATAGATCGGTTGGCTAATAGAGGTCATGTTAGGGCGTGTGTATTGCACAATCGGCGAATCGTTACTTGTGATGATTTCAAAATCCTCTGGCACTGATTTACCTGCTTCAAAGAGACCATTTAAAAGACCGGCAGCCAATTCGTCTTCAGCAACAACAGCTGCGGTAGCACCTGCGTTAAGAACACGTTGTGCTAAAGCGAAGCCTTCTTTGTATCTATAATTTGCTTCAAAAACTAGACCTTCATCAAAAGTTAGTCCATTGCTAGAAAGACCTTCTTTATAACCAGAAAGACGCACTTTGCCATTGATGTCGTCAATAAGTGGTCCTGAGATGAATGCGATTTGTTTATGACGTTTTGCCAACACATTGACACCGTCTGTGATCGCCGCACTGTGATCAATATTAACGCTAGGCAATTGGTGCTCCAAGTCAACAGTTCCAGCCAATACAACTGGTGTTCGTGAGCGTGAAAATTCAGCTCTAATCTTATCTGTAAGATGATTTCCCATAAAGATAATACCGTCAACTTGCTTAGCGAAAAGCGTGTTAACAACAGCTACTTCTTTTTCATCATCTTCGTCACTTGAGGCAAGGACAATATTGTACTTGTACATCGCAGCAATATCATCAATCCCTTTTGCCAAAATCGAGAAGTAAGAATTAGCAAGGTTAGGTAAAACAACACCAACTGTCGTCGTTTTCTTGCTAGCCAAACCACGAGCAACCGCATTAGGACGATAGTCCAAACGGGCAATCACTTCTAAAACTTTTTGGCGCGTATTTTCTTTAACGTTTTTATTTCCATTAACAACACGACTGACTGTAGCCATGGAAACACCGGCTTCACGGGCAACGTCATAAATCGTAATTGTATCATCTGTACTCATATGAATGTCCTTTCTATATGAAAATATCGTTTTCATTTTATTTTAGCACCTTTTGTAAACACTTTCAAGCAATAAGACGAATTTTTTTGAAAAAATGTTTAAAAAAACACTTTTTGTGCTTAACATTTCCCCTCTTTTTCAGAAAAGACTTGATTTTTTAGCAATTTGGCATAGAATAGAGATAAGTTACTATAGAATCAAAGGAGAATATTATGTCTAAAATAACAGACCTCATTAAGCGCTTAGAAACTCACGACCTTTATGCCGCTGTACTTTCTGATCCTGTGACCATCAATTATTTGACTGGCTATTTTGCTGATCCACATGAGCGCCATATGTACCTTTTCTTATTTGCTGATAAAAGCCCACTTCTCTTTTTACCAGCCTTAGATGTGACAAGAGCTGAGCAAACTGTGGACTTTCCAGTTGTAGGCTATCAAGACTCAGAAAATCCATGGGAAAAAATCAAAGCTGTCCTTCCTAAAACTGATTTTCCAAAAGTTGCTGTGGAATTTGATAGCCTAAACGTCACAAAATTCAAGGGGCTTCAATCTGTTTTTTCTGGTGAGTTTAGCGACTTGACGCCTCTTGTCCAACAAATGCGCCTCATTAAATCTGCCGATGAAATTGAAAAAATGTTCTTCGCAGGTGATTTAGCTGACAAAGCTGTTCAACTTGGTTTTGAAGCCATTTCGCTTGATAAAACGGAGACAGACATTATCGCTGAAATCGAATTTGGCATGAAACGTCTTGGTTACGGCATGAGTTTTGAAACTATGGTATTGACCGGGGACAATGCGGCTAATCCGCACGGCATTCCCGCCAATAACAAACTCGAAAACGATGCTCTGCTATTATTTGACCTTGGCATCGCAGCGAATGGTTATATGAGCGATATGACGCGTACTGTTGCTGTTGGTAAACCTGATCAATTTAAACAAGATATCTATAATCTTTGTTTAGAAGCGCAGCTTACTGCCCAAGACTTTATCAAACCAGGTGTTACAGCTAGCGAAGTTGATGCAGCTGCACGTTCTGTTATTGAAAAAGCTGGTTACGGAGAATATTTTAACCACCGTCTCGGCCACGGAATTGGGATGGATGTCCATGAGTTTCCATCAATTATGGCTGGCAATGACATGATTATTCAAGAAGGCATGTGCTTCTCAGTGGAACCAGGTATCTACATTCCTGGTAAAGTTGGCGTGCGCATTGAAGACTGTGGCCATGTCACTAAATCAGGCTTTGAAGTATTTACGAAGACACCAAAAGAATTACTCTATTATTAGACCGTAAGATTGGGGATGTGCTCTCCAATCTTTTTTATGCTACAATTGAGACATGACAAAACTTGCAATTATGAGTGACTTGCACATTGATCTCAATCAATTCGGCGACTTTGAAGTTGACACACTCATTCAGACACTGAAAACTCAAAATATCTCTTGGTTACATCTTGCAGGTGATATTTCAAACCATCACCATACGATTTCCCTTCCTTTTCTTGAAAAAATGGCAGAGCATTTTAAGGTAACTTACAATCTCGGAAATCATGACATGCTGGATTTAACAGAGGCAGAAATTGAAGCAACTGATTTCCAAAGTTATGACTTGGGTGACAAGGTTTTCACTACTTTTCACGGATGGTATGATTACTCCTTCTCTTCTGATAAAACCGAGTCAGAAAATCTATCTTTCAAGAATATTTTTTGGTTTGATAGACGCTTAAAACGCCCCTTGTCTGATAAGGAGATGAGTGAACAAATCTATCAACGGTTAGAAGCTATTCTCTCTCAGCAAACCAAACCCATCATTCTAGCCATGCATTTCGTACCGCACAGCTTATTCACCATGACCCATGAAACATTTAAACCTTTTAATGCCTTTTTAGGTAGCCAACGGTTTCATGATATTTTTACAACATTTCCTGTCACTGATGTTGTCTTCGGTCATGCTCACCGCTCTTATGGCACACAAGTTATTGATGATATTAGATACCATTCTAGACCCCTTGGCTACATTCGTGAATGGGACTTGACTATTGAGTTTGTCAATAAACATGCTCACCTCAATCCTACCGGCACTTGGAACCTCTCTAAACGTTACAATCTTGTCAAAAAACGCGAGGATTTTAAGCAATACCTTAAAGAAAATCTAGCAAGAGAATTTGAGAAATCTATGACAATTTTTTCATTGTCAGAATAATAAAAACAAAAGCACCCCGAAGCAATGTTACTTGCCTTAGGGTGTTTTTGCTGTGCATGAGATGATGATAGGTAGAAGGATATTTATACTTAACAAAAATCAAAAATTACTTTTTGTTTCTTTCTAAAAAGTGCGGACGCTCCAAAGGTCTGGGAGACCTTTGGAGGTGGGAAATGAAGCTGAAGAATTCAGCGTCAAAACCTCCTACGGAGTTTCATTGCTATTTTTTGAGCCTAGGTCTCAAAAAATCCGTTCTTATCAAGAGTTTACTCTTGATAAGAATACCACTATAACGAAAGAAACATGTTAACCTCACTTCGTTCGGTGGTCTATCAATGATATTAGTGGTTCTAAAATGCTAATTTTGATTTTGGATGAGTATTATCACTATTTCCCTCAAATATCTAACTATCTCGAAGACATTAATCAACTAATCATTAACCTTCTTAGATTTATCAGAGATCCCAACACCAGCCATTGCAAGGGTGAAAAGTAGACCACCTAACATTGTGAGGTATAACTGCTCTTCTTCACCTGTTTTTGGTAACAATACACTCGTATCTTCTTTTGAAGATAAGGAGCTTTTAGCTGAATTAGTGACCTCTAGCGACATCACTGTTATATCTGAGTTTCTTGAATTTTCTGATAGAATTTCAGATTGTACCAACACTTCAACTTCTGAGGTATTTGAGAGAGGTCCTTTTGATTCAGATAACTGAGATAATGTTTCTGATTTGAAATCCTCCGGTAGGAACAACTCAGGTTTCTCAGGTTGTATCAACGCTTCAACTTTTAATGTTTCTATTCGTTGTGCTGGTTCCAATTTTGTTAATGGCAAGAATCCTTCTGGTTTCGCTTCTTGTACCAATGGATCACCTTTTGAAGTTATTGGTTGTGCTGGTTCCAATTTTGTTAGCGGTCTAAATGCTGGTTCCAGTTCCTTCATTGGTACTGTTGCTGGGGTTAATTTCGTTAACGGTCTAAACGATGGTTCCAGTTCCTTCATTGGTACTGTCGCTGGCGTTAATGGCGTTAACGGTCTGAATGATGGTTCCAGTTCTTTCATTGGCACTGTTGCTGGGGTTAATTTCGTTAACGGTCTAAACGATGGTTCCAGTTCCTTCATTGGTACTGTCGCTGGCGTCAATGGTGTTAACGGTCTAAACGATGGTTCCAATTCCTTCATTGGCACTGTTGCTGGCGTTAATTTTGTTAACGGTCTGAATGATGGTTCCAGTTCTTTCATTGGCACTGTTGCTGGCGTTAATGGCATTAACGGTCTGAACGATGGCTCCAATTCCTTCATTGGTACTGTCGCTGGCGTCAATGGCGTTAACGGTCTGAACGATGGTTCCAATTCCTTCATTGGTACTGTTGCTGGCGTTAATTTCTTCATTGGGATAAAGGCTGGGGTTAACGTCATCAACGGTTTGATTGCTTTATATACAACTTCCTTAGTTTGATCCATAGGTTGGACAACACCAGTGGAATTTTCAAAAACAATAGATTTTTCATCTGCATGATAATTTTCAATTTCTGGTGTTTCAATCACTGTCTTATCTTGATGCGGTTTATAAGTTACTACATTAGTGACTAAATCTTTATCAACCGTCCAAGTCACCACTGTTTCTTTTGGTTGCTGATTTGGAACACCTTTATAAATAACACGATTAATTGTCTCTATTTGACGAATCTCATGCTTATGTGCCAACATTACTTTGATAACTTGACTAATCGCATCTGTATCATCAACTTTATCAAAGTAATGTAACTTTTCTTTATCAAATTGACCTTCTAGAATGTCATATTTAGCTTTGTCAACTAAGTCAGTAGTAGTAGTTACTTTGAATTGTTCACCAACCTTACCAGCAATCTCATTATGAGCAACAACAGCATTTCCATTGTCAACATCAATAAATTCTACCTTTACCTTAGCATCATTTGGTGTGTATAGAACCTCAAACACTCGATTTTCTTCTCCAAAATTTGGAGTAGCTGCGACAGCTTCAGCAAGTGTTGATTTCCCATTAACCGTGTAGGTGTAACCAAGTCGATCTAATTTAATTAATTTATCATCGAAAACAATATCTTTACCGTCATAACCATCCACAAAGTAGCCATATGATGGTACTTTGTCTACATCTTGCAAATCATTCTCTGGATCTGCTTTGGAAACAATGATTGCTCGGCTTTGCTTAGCGTAAGTGACTTTAATGTCTTGATTGTTTACAATTGATAATGGAAGTATTTTTACTTCATTTAAATCGCCAGACGATTCCGGGGAAATATCTACTACCTTATATCCTTTAACATTTGGATGGGATACAGACGTAAGGTAATAACGAATTTTATTTAACCATTCATTCTCATTATTAGTATAACCCATTGGCAATTGAGAATCCGTCGCCCCTTTAACAAAACCACCAGCTTCGCTAGCTAATTTCCAAATGATATTCTTAGATTCACTAACCGGCACTCCTTTGGCATCCAAAGATGGCTTTTCACTAACTTCAACAGGATTTCCATTTAAGTCTTCAGCATAATAAGCATAGGTTACTTCTGCATTATCACGTAAGCCAGTTAGAATATTTTGTTTATGTCCGAGATCATTTTCCTTTGTAGTCAGTTGTGATTTTTCAAACGTAAACTTGAAGTTTGGATCTTGCTTAGTCACTGTCACAAAGGAAACTTTACGCTCTTTAGCAGGGACGTCAGTTAAAGGAGTTCCCTTTTTATCTACATAAGTAATGGTCTGTTTGGATGTTTTAATTTCCGACAATTTTGGTTCTGCAGGTATATAGAAAATTGTAGCAGAAAGATGGTCTAGCGTAACAGTTTCTGTGCCAACTGTTTGTCCAATCTTGTCATAAAGTCCTTTAGAATTACTTAGGACAACAAAAGCATTTGTAAAATCATTCTTTTCATTGATTTGACCACGGTTCCCCTCTGGATTTAATGGTTGCTGGTCTAATTTGCCACCATAGTACCATGACTCCTGGCCACCTAATGTCAGACGTCCACCATGATCTGGCGAGGTGTTATTATTAAAAACAACCACATATTTACCACCTTTATCACCACGTAATTCATAAGTAATAATTCCAGAATTATCCTGTGCATTGGTAATAACCATCTTAGGAGTTCTATTGTCTTTGCCATTGATATCCTTATAATCAGTTAAGTGCATCAGAGGTTCCTGAGTTCTAAAGGCTACCAAAGCTTTATAGAAGTTAACCATGTCAGGATTTTTACCGACAAGTTCCCAATCAATCTTGTTGTAAACATCGCCCGCATTATAAGTATTATGCTTATGATTTTTAGTACGAGCAAATTCTTGACCCATTTGTGAGAAATGGATTCCTTGAGACAAAGCACTCATGGCTGTGGCTAATTGAACACGATTTTTCAGTTTAGCATCATCATCTGATTCATTGTATTTTTTCAACAAATCGTATAAGGTTTTCCCATCATGTACTTCAACATAGTTCAATTGTTGTGATGGATTAGCATATTTTTGATCCAATCCACCAAGTAAACTCTTAGTAACTTGGTCTAACTGTTTATCTTTATTGTTATTAGTTTTATAATTTGATTCGCTATTCACAAATCCTTTAGCTCCGCCATTATCATTATATTGAGATCCTGCAATAGCATCGCGTCCAGTTGCATCAAAGAAACCATATTCTGGTAATTTTATAGCGTTACCAATACTGGCCTTAACCTCGTCACCTTCTCCTTTGAGATAATTTCCCATACTATCCCAACCTTCGCCATAGGTGACGATTTTTTTATCAATTTTGTCCAAAGCTGTGCGGACATCAGACAATGTCTTGGTATCAAGGTCACTCATGGCATCAAAACGGAAACCATCAATACCATATTCTGTCGCCCAGTACACAACAGAATTAACAATGAATTGGCGCATCATGCGAGAATTTGATCGAACGGCATTTCCAACGCCGACATCATTATTCATAGCACCATCGCCATTAACAGCATAATAGTATCCTGGAACAGTCCATTCAAATGGATTTTCTTGACCATGGTAGAGGTGATTATAGACCACGTCCAAGACCACATTAATGCCAGCTTTATGGAGACCATTTATCATTTCTTTTAGCTCTTGAATACGAACTTCTGGTTTACTTGGATCACTTGAATAAGAACCATCAGGAACATTATAGTTTTTAGGATCATAGCCCCAGTTTTGCTGATTGTTATGGACACCATCTTCTTCAGCGCCCGCTATTTCGCTATCTTTTTCATCCCCTTTATCCAATTCTGGAACTGTTTGGAAATCATTAACTGGCATCACTTGAACATATTTAACACCTGTATATTTAAGGTGGTCAAGTCCAGTCATTTGATTGCCGTTTTTTGTCCCCTCTTGAATAAGACCTAAGAAATTGCCTCGTTTTTCCTTATCAACACCCGATTTTGGATCAATTGAAAAATCTCGAACATCAATTTCCATAACACTCAATTCAGATAAAGAAGAAACTCTCTTGGCATTTCCTTGAGTTACCTTACTACCATACTTACTCGGATTTAAAATGACTGAACGAGAACCATTTTGAACAACGCCGACTGAATAAGGGTCCTGAGTTTTAACGGTTTGATAAACTTGTTTTTGAGGAACAATCTCACCCTTATCATCACGCTCAATTTTTCCACTAGCATAGAAGGCAGCAATTTCCTCCCACTTAGCTTCATTATCCCCTAAAATAGTTTTTTTAGTCTCTTTACCTACCTGATAGTCTGGCCCATTTAATAATTCACCAGTAACAGAGTTACGGTATTTATAATATGCTCTTTCCCACTTGCCTGTGCTAACTTCTTTTTTATGTTCTTCAGCTTGAATAAAGTAAGCATTTGGAATTTCTAGCTCATAATCATAAGACAGCATTTCGGCAGTTTCAAGTTTGTATTGCTTCAAAAATGCTTCATTTATTTCAAGTGACCAGACACCAATAGTATTATTTTTATAGTCACTGCTATCAACATCAGTACCTCTAGTCATAGCAACTGTGGCTAGTTTATCTGATTTTGGGTCTGTTGATGATTGATAAAAATTTACCTTAACTGTTTTAGCAGTTGGTGCCCAAAGATTAATCTTAGCTGTTTTACCATCTTCATTTAAAGTTGCACCAAGTCTTCCTGCCTTACCAACAGTTTCAAAGTTATCAGGTTTGTTTGGATTGACAATTTTATCAATATAGGCGTAAGTTTCATCAAATTTTGGATCTTGGGCAGAAACTTGTGAATACCAACTTTGAGAAACCCCTTGATTATTTTTTTTATCTTTACCAATATAGACATGGGTATCAGCAAACTCATTGACAGTGGCAACCATGTTGCTGGTTTGTTTATTGTTCCAATCAGGTTCACCATTATCTTTTGCTTTGGCAACAATATAATTAATATAAGTCTTATCTTTATTAGCTTGCAAAGTAGCTTCGTGTTTACTACCATTAAAAGCCATTGGAGTAAATTTACCATCCGGGCCACTTTCCCAAGTCCAGACTCCATAAGGTCCTTGTGCATCTGTCTCAAAATGAATTGTCACTGGTTTCTTTTCGACAAACTGCTCAATAGTAACTTCCTCTGGAGCTTCTACAGATTCAGTAGTTGAAACCGACCGAGCAGTTCTTGGTTTAGGAGTAGATTCTTCTTCCGATACTGGTGCTGAGTTTCCTTCCCTTGAATTGTCTTTAGGTGTTATTTCTATACCAGTTACTTCTGAATCTGATTGGGATGAAACTGCAGGAATCGTTTCGGTTTCAGATACTGAAGTTACGGGTTCTTCTTGTCCAGCAGAAGCATTACTGACCTCAACTGCGGATGGCTGTGATTGATCGATTGTTATAGAATCCACTGCTGCATCATTTGCAGAAACCGTTTGCATTCCTATTGCAAAACTAATTGCCGTAAGAACACTAGCTCCAAACAACCATTTCTTACCCGATTTCCACATTCTAAAACCAGTTACTTTTTTATCAACAAATTTATTTTTCTTAGACATAGATGTCTCCAATCTTAATATTACACCATTATTATGCAAGCGTTTTCTTTGTTTGTCAAGAGTTTTAATAACAATAAAACATTTTCACGCATTTCTGTTTATTTTTCAATAATTAACAATGGTTTACCGAAATTTCTCTGAAAAATGTTGCTTTATAAGAACAAGAAAAAGCCTCGAACAGTGTCGAGACTTTCCATTTTCATATTGTGTTAAATGGCTTTTTCATCGTGTCCAAGGGCACGCTGAACAGCTTTCACAATTTCAACAATGACAAAGGCTAAGAAACTACCAATAAGAACAACCAACCATTGGCTCAAATCAAGGTGAGACACGTGGAAGATTTTTTCTAAGAATGGTACTGTTAGAGTGGCTACAAGCAGTAAGAGTGAGCCAATAATTGCCCAGTTAAACATTTTGTTTTTAAATGGACCAACGGTAAAGACAGATTGGTAAACTGACTTAACGTTGAAAGCATGCACTAACTGAATTAATCCAAGCGTTGCATAAGCCATTGTAAGGGCATCTGCGTGGATGGCATGGTAGTCACCAACGTGAACTGGGTTCGCGATAGCATAACCATAGACACCAAGTACAAGGGCACCTTGCATCAAGCCTTGGTAAGCTACGGCACCAAGAACACCACCTGAGAAGAAGCTTGAGTTACGTCCACGAGGTTTGTGTTTCATGACACCTGGCTCAGCAGGTTCCATACCAAGCGCAATCGCTGGAAGGGTATCTGTTACCAAGTTAATCCAAAGAAGGTGAACTGGCTCAAGAACATCCCAACCAAACAAGGTAGCAAGGAAAATTGTCAACACTTCAGCGATGTTAGCTGAAAGCAAGTATTGAACAGTTTTTTGAATATTTGAGAAGACCTTACGTCCTTCTTCAACGGCAACGATGATGGTCGCAAAGTTATCATCCGCAAGGACCATGTCAGAAGCTCCTTTAGATACTTCTGTACCTGTAATACCCATACCGATACCGATATCAGCTGTTTTCAATGACGGTGCGTCGTTTACACCGTCACCAGTCATGGCAACGACTTTACCTTCATTTTGCCATGCTTTAACGATACGAACCTTGTGCTCAGGCGATACACGCGCATAAACTGAATACTGTTTGAAGACTTTTTGGAATTCTTCATCCGTCAATTCATTGAGTTCAGCACCAGTGAAGACATGGTCTTCTGTATCATTAGGATCAATGATTCCAAGACGTTTGGCAATAGCTTCCGCTGTATCTTGGTGGTCACCAGTAATCATAATTGGACGGATACCAGCTTCCTTAGCAACGGCAACGGCTTGCGCTGCTTCTGGACGTTCTGGGTCAATCATCCCTACCAAACCAGCAAAGACAAGACCATTTTCCACAACTTCTGTTTCAAGCGTTGGAATTTCTGACTCGTATTTGTAAGCCATCATAAGGACACGAAGCGCTTCTTTGGCAAGAGATTTATTGGTTGAAAGAATCGCATCTTTATCCGCATCTGTAATCGGACGAACAGTACTGTTTTCTTCAATTTGTGTCACACGTTTCAACAATTGATCTGGCGCACCTTTAACAGCAACCAAGTAACGTCCGTCTGCCAACTTATGAATCGTTGACATCAATTTACGATCTGAGTCAAATGGTAATTCAGCCACACGTGGTTCAGCTTTCAAGGCATCACGCACATCGAAAGCGTGGTCAAAACCAAATTGAACAAGAGCTGTTTCCGTTGGGTCACCGATAAGTTTGCCGTTTTGGTCAACTTTTGTATCGTTGGCAAAGTTCATGACACGAAGGGTCATATTGTCATCTGCGATATCATCTGCAGCATCAAAGACTTGACCGTTGTAGTAAACTTTTTCAACTGTCATTTGGTTCATTGTCAAGGTACCAGTTTTATCTGATGCAATGATTTCTGTTGAACCAAGTGTTTCAACCGCTGGTAATTGACGAATGATTGAGTTACGTTTCGCAAGAACTTGTGTTCCCATTGAAAGAACGATGGTAACAACTGCTGGAAGTCCTTCAGGAATAGCAGCTACCGCAAGAGCTACCGCAGTCATCAATGAATCAAGTGGCTTCTCACCACGGACAAATACAGAAACCACAAATGTAATTGCAGCAATAACAAGCACAGCATATGTCAAGACTTTAGATAAGTGGTGCAAGTTTTGTTTAAGTGGTGTGTCAGTCTCTTCAGCATTAGCAAGCATGCTCGCAATGTGACCAACTTCTGTGTACATACCAGTGTTTGTAACAACACCGATACCACGTCCGTAAGTGACGTTTGAGTTTTGGTAACCCATATTCACACGGTCACCAAGACCTGCATCTTCAGCAAGCGTTACAGCCAAGTTTTTCTCAACTGGCACAGATTCCCCTGTAAGAGCAGCTTCTTCAATTTTAAGCGAAGCAGCTTCTAACAAGCGCATATCTGCTGGTACCACATCACCTGCTTCAAGCATAACAATATCACCAGGTACAAGGTCTTTTGAGTCTACTTCTGTGACGTGACCATCACGGCGAACACGTGCCACTGGACTTGACATTGATTTAAGGGCATCAATAGCAGCTTCTGCTTGCCCCTCTTGGTAAACCCCAAAAGCAGCATTCAAGACAACTACCAAAAGAATGATAATCGCATCTGTTAACCCTTCAGTTCCTTCAGTGACAACTGAAAGTGCCGCAGCGACAAGCAAGATGATGATCATCAAATCCTTGAATTGATCCAAGAATTTTTGCCAGATGGTACGTTTCTCACCTTCATCCAATTCATTATGGCCGTAGGTAGCCAAACGTTTAGCTGCTTCTTCACCTGACAAACCTTTTTTAGACGTTTGTAAAGCTTCAAGAACAGCTTCCTCTGTCTGCGTATAATACGCCTGACGGTTTTGTTCCTTAGACATTTCGTCTCCTCCTTTGGTCTTTTCAAAATAAAAAGACCTGTTTTATTCCAAACAAGTCTCGCGGTTTAAGATTATGCCGGAAATTAATTTCGTAATGACGACATAATCACGGGCTGACCCGTCTGCTACTCCCTTGATATTTTTTTATTATATAAAAAAAACATGAAAAATACAAGTTTCAATCCGAAAATTCATACATTTTTCTCCTACTAAAAGGCAACAATCGTGGACCTTGCAATTGGGCTAACGAAGTAAAAATAAGGTACTCCAGCTTATCTTTAGAACCAATTATACCTCTCTTCCAAAAACAGAGCATACCTAGTTTAGTCATAAGGACAAGAAAATATTTTACAAGTCTGCCTATTAAAGGTACAATAGCAGTATGATGTTCTATAAAATTTTAGCCCTATCTTTTCTATTTTTAACACCACTATTTGGACTGGCTTTGGTCAAACTCTTTAGTCTTGAGCGTTTTAAGGTCAATTTTGCTGACTTAGCTCTACCAGTCTTTATGTTCGAGATTGTGATTGTTTCTCAAAAATTTTTCGTGCACTCCTACCTTCCTCATTATCTTCTTGTTTTAAGCCTTTTAGCAATTGGAGTGTCACTCTGGTTGTTTAAAACAAGCAGGGAGAATTTTACCTATCGTCGTTTTTTCAAATTCTTTTGGCGGTTAAGCTTCATCTTCAGCTTCTTTTTCTATTTGGCTGTGGTTATTGCCGTTTTTGCATTTTAAAAAGTCTGTTCAGAATGACATCTGAACAGACTTTTATACTTATTTCTAGTGGAAGAAACATTTTAGCCTCACTTCGTTCGGTAGTCTATCAATAATATTAGAGGTTCAAAATGTAAATTTTGATTTTGGACAAGTATTAGTCCATCTCGCTCCGTAAGTTCGAAACAAATAAATCACCCGTTAGACGGGTGGTTATGATCTGCAATAAGCCATTATTCATGAATTTCTAAGGGGAGGCCATCTGGATCAAAGAAGAAGGCCATTTTCTTTCCATCGAAATCATCATAGCGTAGTTCTTCGTGGCGGATGCCTAATTGATCAAATTCTGCTAAACAGGTTTCGACACTTTCAACTTTAAAGGCTAGATGACGGAGGCCTGTGTGTTCTGGATTGGGCATAGCAGGGCGTTTCGGTGCATCTGGTTTGATAAAGATTTCTAAGGTCAACTGACCTTTTTTCACATTGAAAAGAATGTCATTTTTTTCAGGACGAATATGTTCATCCAATTGTTCAAAACCTAAATAATCGACGTAAAATTGTCGCGTTTTCTCATAGTTACTTCCAATAATCGCGACATGATGCACAGTGTCTAAATTCATTGCTCTAATACCTTTCTTGGTTTCGTTCCCTCTGCTGGTCCGATAACACCTGCTTCTTCTAATTCTTCCATGAGACGAGTTGCACGGTTAAAGCCAACTTGCAAACGCCGTTGTAACATTGAAGCACTCGCTTTTTGTGTTTCAATAACCATAGCTTTTGCTTCTGCAAAAAGAGGATCGCCCTCAGAAGCTCCGCCTTCTCCATCAAAACCACCATCTGTTTCAGAAACGTCACCAGGGTCAAAGGACTCATCATAGTCAGCTTCTGCTTGATTTTTAACAAAATTAACAATTCGTTCCACATCGTCATCGGAGATGAACGAACCTTGCAAGCGAATTGGGGCAGATTCTCCAATTGGATGGAAGAGCATATCTCCTCTACCAAGCAGTTTTTCAGCACCATTTTCACCTAAAATGGTACGTGAATCTGTTCCTGATGCCACGGCAAAAGCCACTCGTGATGGGACATTTGCCTTAATCAAACCGCTGATAACATCAACTGATGGTCGCTGCGTTGCCAGAATCATATGAATACCAGCTGCACGCGCCTTCTGACCTAGACGAATAATAGCATCTTCCACTTCCTTGCTGGCAACCATCATTAAGTCAGCCAACTCATCGACAATCACCACGATTAGGGGAAGGGGGACTTGTTTTTCTTGAGAAGAAGCGTTGTACTCAGCTACCTTGGCATTGTAACCTGCAATATTTCTCACACCGATATGACTGAATAATTCATAGCGGTTTTCCATTTCTTGAACAACTTTCTGCAAAGCTTTACTTGCCTTACGTGGATTGGTTACGACAGGAATTAAGAGGTGGGGAATATCATTGTAGACTGATAATTCAACCATTTTAGGGTCAATCATCATAAATTTGACTTCATCAGGTCTGGCTTTCATGAGAATGGACGAAATAATTCCATTGACCGCAACAGATTTCCCTGAACCTGTTGAGCCTGCGACCAAAAGGTGAGGCATTTTAGCAAGGTCAAAGGACTTAGCTGTGCCATTCACCGCTTTACCAAGTGGAATTTCTAAGAGATTTTCAGGTTTGGCATCTGATTGTTCCCATAATTCGCGGAAGGAAACTGTCGCAATCTCTGAATTCGGAACTTCAATTCCCACTAAAGATTTCCCTGGAATTGGGGCTTCAATACGCACATCCTTAGCTGCAAGAGCCAAGGCCAAATCGTCAGCCAAGTTTGAAATACGGTTAACACGAACACCCACCGCTGGTTTTAATTCATAGCGCGTCACTGACGGTCCGATTTCTGCCCGCTCCACCTTGACTTCGATACCAAAGCTCCTAAAAGTATCCTCTAAAACTTTGATATTTTGTCGGACAATATACTTTTCTTTCGTTTGGTTTTTCGGCTTATCTGGGGCAAAAAGATCAATCGTTGGTAATTGATAGAGGAGCGCTGCTTTTTTCGGTGAAAAATCAACCGTCACAGGCTCATCATCCTCGACAGGCACTGCTTCTTGTGACAACTCTTGAGGAGCCTCCTCTAGCAGATGATCCATGTCATAGACCTCTTCGTCTAATTGATAGCCTAAAATCTCTGGCTCAAAATCGTCTTCATAAGGTAGATTAGACACCTGTCCATCAACAGGCTCTAAGATTTCACCCGTTTCCGGATCGTAAGCTAATTCTGCCAGACGAGCTTCTTCTTCCAGTCTAGCTTGTTCTTGAGCGGCAGCTTCTTGTTGCTGTCTTTTTTCTTCGCGGCGGACAAAGCGTTCTTGGCGTTTCAACTCGGCATTGCTCTGCCATTTTTCAAAAGCTTGCGCAGTAAACTGTGATAGGTCATGGACATCCCAAGGGCTCATCAAAAACAGGCCTAGCAAAATGAATAGGGTGCCAATCATGAAGGTCCCAATATTGGTGACAAGGAAAGAAACTGGGGCATAAAGAATCGCACCAAGCATCCCTCCACCGACAAAGTGTTTGACTTCAAAAGCTGAGATATCCTTAGCAAGAAGACCAAGTGTTGTCTTGAAAACGGCTTTCCCAGCAAATGCCTTCATGGTAAATAGCCAAGCATGCCACTCCATCAAAAGCCCCATCATGAAAATCACAAAACCACTAACCAATCCTTCTATCTTATGAAAAAACTTAAAGCCAATCAAATAGATCATGGTAAACAGAAAGACTGGATAGGCTAGACTTCCTACAAAAAAGCGGCCAATATTGTAAAGAGTGGTTCCAAAAATGCCAATACGAAAGACTGCAAAAATCGAAAAAAGGACAACAATAACGGCTGTTATCAGTCGTTTAGTCGCCTGACTTTTTTCGAAATCTGCCTTGGTCTGACGTTTGGTAGAACGTTTATTAGATTGTTTTCGAGTATTTGACATAGCATTATTATATCACGTTTTTCTCGTTTTGAGGAATGAAGGCTCATTGGTCACTGATTTCTAAAAAAAGAGACAAGCTCTCTAAAAGAAGTTGCTTATCTCTTATATCGTTTATTCAGAATACTTATAGGTTAAAAAATAATCTCCATTTTTCTCCGTGAAAGTAAGGCTAACATCAGATAATTTTCCTGCATCAGCTGACCAATCGGTGTAATAAAGATTAAGCTCCTTGGTAAAACCATCTCCGTAATTTGACAATGTGTATTCAGCAAATGTTGGTTGTCCATATTTTGAAAGGATATCTTTCCATGAATTGCCCAACTCTAGCCGATCATAGTCACCTTCTATCAGTTTATCAAACTCTTCTTTGGTCCAAGTAGAGTTATAATCCTCCTCGGCTACTATTTTGATATCTTTCGCTTCAGTTGTCATATAGCCATGGTTTAGCATCCAATCCCCTAATTCATTTTGAAAAAAAGATAGGTCAACATATTTACTGTCAGTTTCATCACTATAAGAAAGAGTCAAATAATTATCTAAATAGGTTCCCCTATTAGCCATTCCATATTTGTCAACAAGCTCGTCTGCTGTGATACTTGAAGTGATTGTATCTGGTTCAAAATTTAGGGATTTGAATTTTTCCTCTGTCCAACGAAAAGGCGCATCTGGATCAGTATAAAACTCCTCGTCAAACGCTTCTTCAAAAGAATCTTCTTCGTCATAATCCCAATCCTCATCAAATCTGCTCTGAGCGATACTTTCAAACCTCTCTACGGTAGCATGATAAATTCCAACACTAGTCGCGATAACTAGGGCTCCTACGGCTAGTGGCAGAGCAATCATCGACAGGATTTTCTTTTTCTTATTAAAGTTAACCGCTAAACTCACAATTCCTAAAGTCAATGAAGCCAGAGACAGAGTCAAAAGTAACAAAGGCGACTTGAGCACTAGGCTTAAAAGAATTGTCACCCCAGATATGACAAATGACACAATCGGTAAAGCAATAATTTCCTTGCTAGGATTTAGAATAAATGTTTCAGTCGGCTTAGAACTAGAAATAACATTATCTGAGTTTTGAATAGTTTCTAGAGAGGGTGCCGAAATGGCAACTTCATCACGAACCGTTACAACCTCATCTGCGACAGCACTGTCTTCAAAAAACTTTCCTTCAGAAATCGGGATGATTGCTTTTGGACTAAAGCGACTTTTCTCGGCAGCTAAGACCTCTATTTCTGTCGGTGCACGCCCAACAACCGTCTCAAACAGCCGGCACCATTCTTCTCTTGTTTTCATATCATTCTCCTTATGAACTTTTTTCCATTATAACACAAATTTAGCATCACTTGTCATTTAAGCCATTCCTGATGACTTTATGGTAAAATAGAGAGGAATTTAAGATTTAAGGAGTACCTATGACAAAATTTGCAAAATTATCATTGCTTGCGCTAGCCTCTATGACTATTCTTTCAGGCTGCCAACAACTTGACCGTGCGATAAAAGGGGATGATTATGTGGATGCTCAGCTTGCTTCTAAGAAAAAAAGCGAACACATCGAAAAGCTCAATCAATCAGATACCGTTTTCCCACAACTTTCTACAGAAGTGGCTGAAAATGAAGCTTCCATTGTGATGCATACTACCAAGGGAGATATCACCATAAAATTATTCCCAGAAGAAGCCCCTCTGGCGGTTGAAAACTTTTTGACGCACGCTAAAGAAGGCTACTATGATAACGTCATTTTCCACCGTGTCATCAATGAGTTCATGGTTCAATCTGGTGACCCACTCGGCAATGGAACAGGTGGTGAATCAATTTGGAAAGATAAGGACAGCAAGATTGATAGTGGTTTTGGTTTCAAAAACGAAATCTCTGACTACCTCTACAATATCCGTGGTGCCCTTTCAATGGCCAATGCTGGACCAGACACCAATGGTAGCCAATTCTTTATCGTTCAGAACCAACAAGATTGGTCTGCGCAATTAGATCCAAGTTACTACCCAGAAAAAATTATCGATGCCTATAAAAAGGGTGGTTTCCCAAGCACTTCTGGTGGAGATGGTAACTACACCGTCTTCGGTCAAGTCATCAAAGGTATGGACATCGTTGATACTATCGCCTCTGTCGAAACCAACGATGCCGACAAACCACTGGAAGATATCGTTATCAAATCTATTGAAGTTACCAAAGATTATCAATTTAAGTAAATAAAAAGATAGGATAGTATGATTAGCTATCTTATCTTTTTTGTAGTAATCCTCATCAAAATCACAAGGCATCAAAATCACAAACCAATCAAAGTCCCTGAAAGTTACTAAAATATTTCAAAATATCTATTGACATTATATATATATAATGCGCTTAGGAGGAATATTCTATGAAATTTTTTGGTAAAATGGTAGCTAACAAATTAGCAACAGTATTGGTATTACTAGTCATTTTAGCAAGTCTAGGACTTTTTATTACTTGGAAAATAAACCGATTTAATGGAACTTCAAATGCTCAGTACAATTTTGTCCTCAAAAAATTCACAAAGGAAAATCAGTTACTGGTTGCAGGAGCTGAGTGGGAAACCACTCGAAATCAAAATTTTGAATCTGAAGCTACTAAAAAATGGCCAAAATGGACGAATTTTTTCAAAGACCTTATTATCAGCCGAGACATCGAAGTTAAAGTTCCTATAAAAACAGAATTTAAACTTGATTTAACTCAGTTAAACCAGGATGATATCGAACTCAAAGATAATGTCTTAACCTTTAAAACGCCTTTAACAGTCAATGTTGATAGTCAACAAGAGGGGAATCCCAAAATTGTTAGCTCCTCTTCTGGAATTGTTGATAAGGCAGTTGACCTTCTTACTGCTAGCAAAAAAGCGATGGATTTTCTAGAAGAAAAGGCTCAAGAAACCGTATATGAAACTAGTCAAGAGGCTATCAAGGATAGCGAACGTCAGGAAAAAGTTGCAAAGTATGCCGCTGAAAATCTTGAAAAACTACTCAATTTAGATAATCAAAATCAAGAAAAAATTGATGTTCAAATCTCTACCGCTGACCTGACATTCAAAAATACTGACCCTAAAAAATAAGGTAAGATAGTAGCATTTAACTCACCACAAACCAAAATCAGCTAAGGACATCCCCACAGGATCCTCACAGGAAATTTTTCCTAGTTGACAAAATTTCTAATCTCTGATATATTATTGTTCGGGCACCTCTTTTTGAGGTCGTAAAAAGCTCCCTAGTTTCTAGGGGGTTATTTTTGTTTTTTCTCTCAGAAAAATGCTGAGCGCGCAAGCTTTTTCTAGAAACTAAAAAACATTTCCCAATCACACTAAATATCATCGAAATCACACCATTTCGCCATGATACAGACTTAAACTATTTTTGGAGAACAACAATGATAAAACAAGCTTTTAACTCTGAACACTATTTAAACCTGCAACGAGATCATATTTTAGAGAGAATCGCCCAATTTGATGGTAAACTCTACATGGAATTTGGCGGTAAAATGCTTGAAGATTTCCATGCTGCTCGTGTGTTACCCGGCTATGAGCCTGACAATAAAATAAAACTCCTCCACGAACTCCGTGATCAAGTTGAGATTGTTATTGCAATCAACGCTAGCAATATTGAACACTCTAAAGCTCGCGGTGACCTTGGTATTTCCTACGACCAAGAAGTTTTCCGCTTAATTGATAAATTTAATGACTTGGATATCTTTGTAGGTTCTGTCGTTATCACACAATACTCTGGTCAACCTGCAGCTGATGCCTTCCGTAAAGAACTTGATAAACACGGCATCGCCTCTTACCTCCACTATCCAATCGCTGGATATCCAACAGCCATTGATCACATCATTTCACCAGAGGGAATGGGGAAAAATGATTACATTCAGACTAGCCGTAACCTCATCGTTGTGACGGCACCTGGACCTGGTTCAGGTAAATTAGCAACTTGTATCTCTCAACTTTATCATGACCAAATCAATGGGGTGACTTCTGGTTATGCGAAATTTGAAACTTTCCCTGTTTGGAATTTACCACTGCACCATCCAGTTAACCTTGCCTATGAAGCTGCAACAGCAGACCTTGATGACGTTAACATGATTGATCCTTTCCACTTGGAAACCTATGGAAAAACAACTGTCAACTACAACCGTGACATTGAAATTTTCCCTGTTGTTAAGCGCATGCTCGAACGTATCTTAGGAAGCTCACCATACGCTTCTCCTACCGATATGGGAGTTAATATGGTCGGCTTTGCCATTACAGATGACGAGGCTGCCAAAGAGGCTTCTAAGCAAGAAATTATCCGTCGCTACTATCAAACCCTTGTTGAATTCAAGGCAGAGCGTGTTGGCGAAACAGCTGTTAAGAAGATTGAACTTCTGATGAACGATCTTGGTATTTCTCCATTGGATCGTTTGGTGACAAAAGCTGCGCGTGAAAAAGCTGAATTGACTGGTGCACCTGCTTTGGCTATGGAATTACCAAATGGACAAATCGTCACAGGTAAAACCTCAGATCTCTTTGGACCATCTGCCGCAGTTATTGTCAATGGTATCAAAGCCCTTGCTGGTATCGCTAAGGATACTCATTTAATCGAACCTGAGTATGTCAAACCAATTCAAAATCTAAAACTTAGCCATTTAGGAAATCGCAACCCACGCCTTCACTCTAGCGAGCTATTGATTGCTCTTGCCATTACCGCTATGAACAATGAAGAAGCTGACAAAGCGATGAAAGAACTTGGCAACCTAAAAGGCAGCGAAGTCCACTCAACTGTAAATCTTCCAGAAGAAGATAAAAACGTCTTCCGTAAACTCGGTATCAACGTAACCTTTGACCCAATTTACCAAAAAGACAAACTCTTTAGAAAATAAATAATAAAAAGTGCTAGACGATAATTTTTACTCGTTTAGCACTTTTTAGTTTCTATCTTAAAAATTAGTTTATTGCAATTGCCCTAATATTCCCAGCGTCTCTAATAAAATAAAGATGTAAGCTAGGCTATTATTTAAAATATGAGCCACCGTTGAAAAATAGATATTCTTTTTCCAAAGATAAACGACACCTAGTAACAAACCCAAACCACTATAGACAACAAGTGATAACAACTCACCAAAGGAATAGATATGAACCAAACCAAATAGTAATGATGAGACTAACAATCTAGCGAATTGAACACCCTTTTTTGATTCTCCTTCTCCAATTAAAATTTTTCGGAAAATCAACTCTTCATTAATAGGACCGATGATACTCACAACTAAAATAAAGAGAAATGTTTCAAAACCTTCACTTGCAATATAACGATTCGCTAGAACTGCTTCATTACTAGATTCTTCTAATGGCAGACTGCTAAGTAAAATATTAGCTACATAAAGACCGACAAAAATCAGTATTACCCATAAGATATTCTGAAACACTTTTTGTGAAAATTGCTTTGCTTCTTTTACATAATCGTCTCGATACAGCCATAACATCCCGACACCAAAAATCAGCAAGTGGCGCCCATAAAATAAAACAGTATTTAACAACGGTGGTAATTCAAAATGATTACTGATTTGACGATACAGATAGACTGCCATCACATAAAGTACGATTAAAACAACTGAACGAGAACGTTTTAGTGTGTCCATAATTTCCTCACTTCTATTATGTATTTATCTAACGCTAGAATATTACATCATTTCATTTGCTAGTGCAACCCTTTACAACAATCTTAAGCTATTTTTATGGTAAACTTTAGATTATTTTAATCATTTTTAGATATTGTTTATTTTTGCTATTCTCAATCGCCTTCTATCACTGCTTATTTCATTTATAGTCGAATGAATTAGCTTTAAGACAAGGGACTGAGACGCAAACAGTACTTGAGTACGGCAAGTCGAAAGTAACGATATATTAAAGTTAATTCAAATAACTATATTTATCCGATGTTTCCCCAAATCTTATACTACACGACTTTAGGTATTATCCTTTTAATTCAAGCGACTAGATTTGCCATCTCATAAATCGTACAGCGAAAAGCCCAGCATCTTGGCATACTGAGCTTTGACCATAAATCAATAGCATCTATGATTGCTAAAATAATGTTTTGACATGCTATGGCTATTAGCACATCATACTCTCTTCCTTATTAATTGACTTACACTTCAAAGAACAAGGAGAGCAAAAGTAATAGACAACTATTACCAACTTGCTTTTTTGACACCTGGGATTTGTCCCTTATAAGCTAACTGACGGAAATTAATACGACTCATGCCAAATTTGCGCATGTAAGCATGTGGTCGTCCGTCAATCAAATCACGATTTTTCAATCGATTAGGGTTTGAATCACGCGGCAATCGACGAAGCCCTTCATAGTCTCCTTTGGCTTTTAATTCCCTACGTAATTCAGCATATCGCTCAATCAATTCCTGTTGCTTCTTAAATTTAGCGATTTTGGATTTTTTTGCCATACTCCCCTCCTTTTCTGATATGATGTGCAATCAAATTAACCAGTTAACTAAATTGCAATAATTATTATACCTATAAGTTCTAAAATTAGCAAGTAAAAACATTAACTGGTTAAATATTTTTTTGAATTTTCCGTTGATAATACTTAACAAAAATCAAAAATTACTTTTTTGCTTCTTTCTTAAAAGTGCGGACGCTCCAAAGGTCTGGGAGACCTTTGGAGGTGGGAAATAGAGTTGACGAAGTCAGTCTCCCAACCTTCTACGGAGTTTCATTGCTAGATTTGAGCTTATCTCTATCGCAGTAGATAATTGGCTGTACTTGTCGACTACTCGACAGCGTCCAACCTAATCATCCTTGCGGGGGAACTACTACGAAATTGACTTTCAATTTCTGTAGTTCTCCCAAAAATCCGTTCTTACCAAGCAAATTCCTCTCGCTCTTTTATTTCTGAGCTTGGGCTAAAGAAGCTCTGGAAAATCAATCCATTTATTGGTTCTTGATTTGACTTAAACTGCTAATTTTGATTTTGGATGAGTATTACCCAGCCTCTTTAGGATTATATCTCATTTTTGCTACCGCAATACCATTACATATTTTCTAATTCAGTTACAATTGGTAAGGTAAGCTCAAAGACTTTAGAATAAGGGGCAACATTTTCTGTTCGAAGGCATATATTTCCCCCATGTAAGGTAACAATCTGCTTAACAATGGCTAAGCCAAGTCCAGTCCCACCTTCTCCAGACGTTCTTGCAGAATTTCCTGTTACAAATGGTTGAAAAATAGTTGCTGCAATATCTGTTGAAATCTTTGTACCATCATCAGCAATAGCTAAAATCAAGGTATGTTCTTCACTTCTCACCTTGAAAGATAAAGTTGTTTGTGAAGGATTGTATTTTATGAAATTATTCAATAAGTTATCCAATGCTCTGGTAAAGCGAGAATCATCAAGTTGAACAAAATAAGACGTTTCTGGAATTTCAATGTTCAAGCGATAATCTTGCAACATAAACTCATCATAGCGTTTTGCCCAATAATTTCGTAAGTATTCACAAAAATCAATACGCTCTGCCTGCAACTCAAAATTCGGATGCTGAGCCTGACTAAACTCAAATAAAGAAGAAATCAACTCACCTAATAAAATCGATTTTTGATGGATAATCTGAGTATAACGCTCCCTAGTCTCCTCAACAACAAGTTTGTCTGTTAAAGCCTTAGAATAACCTTGAATAACCGTAATAGGTGTCCTTAAATCATGTGAAATATTAGCAATCATCGTTTGCTTACTTTCTTCTAATTCACGACGTTTTGCCTCACTATTATAGAGTTCAAGAGATACGGCATTAAAGGTTTCAAAAATCTCCATCAATTCCCTTGGTCCACTATAATCAGATACGGTCTCAACCCTATCCTTTTGAGATAATTTTTTAATCGCATCATCCAAAACTTTCAGCGGTACGGAAATTCTTTTGTTCAGTCTCCAGGTAAATACAATGATAACAATCACTACCAACAACAATAAAAATCCCAAATTAAAGATGATACGGTCATAAAACGTTTGCACTTCCAAACTAGTATCGTATGGTCTAAACATCACTACGGACATTTCTTCACCACTATCTGTTTTAAAATCATGTTTATACAGATGGTATTCATCAAAAAGCGTTTGAGTTAAAATTCTAAGTTCTCGAGACGTAAACCGTTTTTTCTGGTTTGACTCCTTTGACACTAAGATATTAAGATTGTTATCTAATAGATAAACGAACTCTTCTTCTTCAACAATCACATCAGAGGCAACATACTTATCCATTGATTCTCTATTTCTTTGGACAAAATAACGCATGCTACCATCATCAGTTGAATAAGGGGTACTAGTATAATAATAGTCTGCATCATAAGGCAACATAATCTCTAATTCTTCATTAGAAAAATTATGATTATGAGAAGGATCACTTGAGTAAACAATCCCCTTATCATGAGAAATGATTTCATAAAACTGCCCATACCGATTAAGCACTGAGAATAACCTAGAATCGAAATTCTCTTTTTTTAATTGCTTCTCAATCTTAGATAACTCCATTTTGGAAACGCCCATATTAAAGGTTGCCATAACTGTTAATGATAGGTAAATCCAAGTAAACACAGCTACCAATAGGATGATCATGTAAATAATAAACTGCCCTAAGAGGACTTGAACCAAACTAGCACGCTTTTTAGATTTGTTTTTCAAACTTATATCCTATCCCTCTTAATGTCTTAATATAAACGGGGTTCTTGGCATCATCCTCAATCTTATCACGGAGGTTAGAAACATGGACAACAATGGTATTATCATCTCCCTCCATATACTGGGAACGACCATTGATTTCCTCATAAAGCTGCAATTTAGTAAAAATTTGCCCTGGATATTTCATCAATTTTTGTAAGATTTTAAACTCAGTTGCTGTTAAAGGAATGATCTCATCGTTTTTATTAAGAATAGCTTCATCAACATTCAACCGTAAACTGCCAACTATGATTTCCTTTGACTCTTTATTAGCCGGCCCATTTAACTCATAATATCTTCTTAAATGAGATTGCACACGTGCCACAATTTCCAATGAATTAAAAGGTTTCGTCACGTAATCATCAGCACCGATATTTAGCCCTAAAATCTTATCTACATCAGATATTTTAGCAGACAAAATGATAATCGGAATATTACTATCTTGTCTAATCAATTTCGTTAGCCCGTAACCATCTAGTTTAGGCATCATGATATCAACAATAGCCAAGTCTACCTCATGACTTTTAAAAAGATCATAAGCAGCTTCACCATCATGAGCTACCAACACCTTATAGGCTGAACTTTCCAAATATAATTGTAACAATTCTACAATATCGTGATCATCTTCAGCAAGTAGTATCGTATGCATAACTTTCGCCTCTTTCTTTATTGACTTCAACATCTTTCTCTTTATTTTAGCATTTTTAAGCAATTATGAAAATAATCATAGCCAAAATGCACGACAAACGCATGAAATCTTCTATTTCCATTTTGCAAGTGTTGAAAGTTTTTTGCCCTAAAGCAATTGTTTTAAATACTTGTCAAAGGACAGACTTAGGGCATATTTCTTACGACGCAGACTCATCTTCTTTCCAAAATCTAACTGTTTTAATACCGCTAAACAGAATTTATCCATGACATTTAAATTAAATGCGAGTTGTTTATTCAAAGTCTTATTGGCATCTTCACGAAAAACAACATCTAGTAGCCAGTGCATACTCTCTATTTGCCAATGACCTCTCACATAGTCACACAACTCTTTAGCGCTAACCTGACAACTTAAAATAAAGTAGCGGGTTTCTTCGCTCTCTTGACCATTCTTTGTTATCTGAATACGCGCCCGTCCAATGCTTTGGATATGTCCCCAATCAGGATGCTCTTGACGTATCCACTCTGTATCAGTAATGACTTCATACTGTCTCAATTCAATCTGACCGTGCGCTTTCTCAAGCGTTTCATAGCTATCGTCAAAATTCTGAGAGAGTTCAAAATAGGGACGAATATCTTCTAGAAGGCTCTTTTGATTCTCTTTGACTGCTAGACAATAATCTGCTTTCTTCATGATAATCTTATCCGCAATAGCCTTTTGTGTGCCCATGGCGTCAATACTAATCATGCACCCTTTTACTGAAATCATGTCTAATAATCGTGGAATCGCTGTAATCTCATTGCTTTTTTCATCAGTCGCTACCTGGCCATACGAAATCCCTAAATCTGTCGCATAGGCTGAGACAATATGTAGGGCTTTTTGAGTTTGACTGCCATTACCACGGATAGTCTTCCCGTCAATGGCTACTAAACGTTTTGAAAGTTGTGGTAAGGTTTTAGATGATGAGTCACACGCTTCAAGAAGAGAAGTCCATATCTGTGTGAGTTCTACAAGAACTTGTGAATCTAAGGTCGCAAAAACACGTTGTAGAGTGTCATGAGAGGGAATGCCATTTTCTAATTTGAGAACGGTGCGTAAGGATTTCTCATAGGCAATACCAAACTCCTCTATCTCATCCCAGTGTTCTGCGCCTGATAAGCGAGCAAAGAAGATGAGAAGAACGATATCTGACAATAAGTGTTTAATTTTCCATGGGGAACGGTCGTCTCTAACAGTAATCAAGAAATTTAAAAGGTCTTCCATAACAAAATCCTCCACTTTTATTATAGCGAAGGATTTTGAATTCATCCATGAAAGTCTTTTCTGTAAGCCATATTTTCTTCATGCGTTTGTCGTGGCCAAAATGAGATGTTCGGATATTTCTTAACCTTATCTAGATTTTTCTGAGTTAGGTAAAATTTGACTCACAATCAAATGATTTTCTTCTTTAATACGATTTCCAAGAATAACCGCATAGAGTGGTCCTACAAAAAGCAAGGTGTACCAGGCATGACACAATAGACTAAGCCCTATCAATTCTGGAGCAATATTTAAAAAGTAATTAGGATGTTTAACAACTCGGAAAAGCCAATGGTCATTAAATTGGTGATTATTAGCAATCATGAGCTTGACTGTCCAAATATCTGACAATAAGCGAACAACGACAACTAGCATAATAAATGCAAAGAAAAGCAATCCTAATCCTAAAAGGCTAATGCTATCAAGTGCCGTCCGACGCAAGTAAGCCTCAATAAAGCAACCTAGATAAAACATGATGTGAGCAATCGTTAAACGCTTAGTATTTTCCACGCCATACTCTACACCGCCATTAGCCAAAATAGCAGCTTCATTTTTCTTTGAAATTTTTAAAAACGCTAAACGCAGTACAAACACTGCTCCAACAATCATTAAAATCACGTGTTTCTCCTTTATTATATTATTAATCATTTCTCATCAGGGAATTCAGTTTCACAAATGGTACACCCCTATCTTACCAAGTTAAAGTTATGGTATTGTCACACTTGGGTAAGTTACTTAAAAACAAAGAAGCTGAAAAAAATATTTTCAGCCTCTTGTTTCTTAGGAATAGTGACAGTTTACCTAACGCTAACCTTTACATTAACGGCGACGTTTCATCACATAAGCTACGAGTGATAGAATACCTGCTACTCCTAAAGCTGACATCATAATTGAGATGAGACTTGTCTCTTCTGAGTTTGTTCTAGGAAGTTGATTACTTCTACGAGATGGTGTCATCTTACGCGCGATACCATGTGTTACTTTTGGTTCTTTTTGATTAGCATTTGATTTTGGTGCCACTTCTGAACGTTTCTGCTCTTGTTTCATGTGCTCTTTGGGTTCTGATTTTTGTTCCACCTTATCGTCACCTTTTGGCGTTGATTTGTCAGATGATTTTGTATCATTCATCGCTTGCTTATAGAAAATCGCATACACGCTAAAGTGAGTGACTCCGAAGCTGACAGTGCCATTAGCATTAAGTGTAAATGGTAAGCTTTCTTTCATATCATCTAGCACATAGTAAACCTTATCAACGATTCCATTGGCTGGTGCTGTTACAGTAACAGGACCTGTTGGTTGAACAAGTTCCCCTTTAGCATCCACAAGGGTAATGTCATAGCTATCAGATGGTGCTTGACCAAGAATAGCAGCTCTCATTGGCACGACACGAACACCTACAGCACCATTGAAATCTTTTTTCTTCGCAGATACAGAAACTTTTGTCGCTGGGTCTTGGAAGGTGATGATTTGGTTTGAATCATCTTGCTGAGAGTCATTCATATCCTGAGTTTTAGGGGCTTCTTCTTGTTGACGAAGATCTTCATGCTTATCTTGTGAAAGATTCATACTACGTGATACAATATCCTTCAATTTAGCTGTTGCATCAGACACAATCTTCTGAACATCTGCCTTGCTTGAAGCCTCACGGATGGCAGCTACTGCTTTCACGATACTTTCTTTTAATTCAGCTTTCAATTCAGGAGTTTTGAGACTATCATAGTGCATTCCTGCTTGTGCTTTTAATTTCACTGTTTCGTCTAACTTGAATGTGTGCAAAGCTTTGCGTTCTTCTTCTTGTTGACGAAGTTCCTCAGCCTTACGAGATTCTTCAGCTTTACGCTCTTGCTCTTTGCGTGCTTCTTCGGCCTTGCGTTCTTGCTCTTTACGCAATTCTTCTTTACGCAATTCGTCTTTACGCAATTCGTCTTTACGCAATTCGTCTTTACGCAATTCGTCTTTACGCAATTCTTCTTTACGCAATTCTTCTTTACGCAATTCTTCTTTACGTAATTCTTCTTTGCGTAATTCTTCTTTACGTAGTTCTTCTTTACGTAGTTCTTCTTTACGTAATTCTTCTTTACGTAGTTCTTCTTTGCGGAGTTCTTCTTTACGTAGTTCTTCTTTACGTAGTTCTTCTTTACGTAGTTCTTCTTTACGTAGTTCTTCTTTGCGGAGTTCTTCTTTACGTAGTTCTTCTTTACGTAGTTCTTCTTTACGTAGTTCTTCTTTACGTAGTTCTTCTTTACGTAGTTCTTCTTTACGTAGTTCTTCTTTACGTAGTTCTTCTCTGCGGATTCTCTCTTTGAGTTCTTGCTCTCTGCGTGTTTTTTCAGCTTGGAATTTAACTTCCTGTTGAACAATCTCTTGTATTTTGCCCTTAGCTGTATTAAAGATTTTTTGAATTTGCTCTGTGGTTTGAGCCTTATCTATGTCTTTTTTAGCTATTTGAACGAGCTTAAGCACTTCAGTTTTACGTTTAATATCTTTTATTTCACCACCCAAAACTTGAGGATATGCTTCAGTTTCTAATAGTTTTTTCTGAGTATCTTTATAAGTTGAAAGTTCTTCTTTCTGACGATTAACTTCTAATTGGACAATCTCTTTGATTTTTGCTTTAGCAATATCATAGATTTTTTTAGCATCTTCTTTATTTTGGGCATTATCTATTTCTTTTTTAGCTTCCTCAACTATTTTGCGAACAGCTGCTATCCGGTCGGGATCTTTTATCTCGCTATCATCTCCTTTAATATGGGATCTAGCTTCTGTAGTTAGGAATGTTTTGTGATCGTTCTTATATTTGGAAAGCTCTGCTTTACGCAATTCTTCTTGAGCTTGTTTTTTCTGATTATCATCCTCTTCTTCTAAAGATTTAAGTTGTTCTTTCAAATCAGCTATTGCTGTTTTAGTCTCAACAGTTTGGTCTGCTCTAACAACAGTTGGCGCTAACATACCTCCAACTAGCATCAGAGATAGAAGTGTTGTCCCCACACTAACCCAAACTTTTTTCCGTTTAATCATTTTGACGCAATGCGTTGTATTCTCTTGTTTCATAATTATTTTCCTTTCTAGGTATCGTCTAAAACACCCTTTATTATCTAGTTTAATAGCTTTAGCCATTATTTCAATAGGATTTCAACGATTTTGCCTAAAGATTGGGTTATCTTAATGTTGGCTAAATATTCTTAATGTTATATTAATATTCTAGGTGTTCTGAGCATTTCCGAAGGGCGATACGACTGTTTCTAATATATAAAAAAACAGCCACAAGGGCTGCTTTTTAGTGTGAGTGCCAGATGTCTTCGTTGTACTGTTCGATGGTACGGTCAGATGAGAAGAAACCTGCTTTGGCAATGTTTTTAATGACTTTTGTCATCCAAGCGGTTTGATCTTCATAGTCAGAAAGCATTTGTTCCTTAACTGCGATATATTCTTCTAAGTCAATCAAGGTCATGAACCAGTCTTTATTGAGCAATTCTAGGTAGAGACGCTCTAAGCGTTCTTCATTTCCTAAATTAAGAAGTTTTGGATCAATAATGAAGTTAACTGCCTCTTTGATAACTGGGTGTTCATCATAGTAGTGTTTAGAAACGTAACCACTTGTTGCATAAAGGTCAATAATGGTATCTGAGTCTTTACCGAATGTGTAGATGTTTTCAGCGCCTGCTAACTCTGCAATTTCCACATTGGCACCGTCCATAGTCCCAAGGGTAAGGGCACCATTTAGCATGAATTTCATGTTCCCAGTTCCAGACGCTTCTTTTGACGCAAGAGAAATTTGCTCAGAGATATCTGTGGCTGGAATGAGTTTTTCAGCTACGGTAACATTGTAGTTTTCCACAAGGTGAACATTGAGGTATGGGCTTACTTCTGGGTCGTTGTTAATTAATTCTGACAAGCAAAGGATAAGGTGGATAATGTCTTGGGCAATGGTATAAGCTGGCGCAGCTTTACCACCAAAGATAACTGTGATTTTGCGTTTTGGAAGGTTGCCACGTTTGATTTCCAAGTATTTATGAATCACATAAAGGGCATTCATTTGTTGGCGTTTGTACTCGTGGAAACGTTTGATTTGTGTATCGATGATTGAATTTTCATCAAGCTCAATGCCTTTATTTTCTTTCAAATAACGTTTCAAAGACAATTTATTAGCGTGTTTGATTTCTGCTAACTTCGCGTGCACCGCTTTGTCATCCGCAAAAGCCAAGAGTTTTTCAAGTTTAGTAGCCTCCGTCAAATACTCATCGCCAATAAGTTCTTTGATGTAATCAGCTAAATCTTGGTTGGCAAATTCTAACCAACGGCGGAAAGTGATTCCGTTCGTTTTGTTGTTGAATTTTTCTGGGTAAAGGTCATAGAAGCCTTTAAGTTCAGAGTTTTTGAGGATTTCTGTGTGAAGGGCAGCTACACCATTGACTGACGTTGCAAAGTGAATGTCCATGTGTGCCATGTGAACTCGGTAATTTTCGTCAATGATGTGTAGGGCTACATCTGGCACTTTTTGGGCAATCATGGCGTCCAATTTTTCAATGATGGTTACCAAGTGTGGCACCACTTCATTGAGGTAGTCAAGTGGCCATTTTTCCAAAGCTTCTGCAAGGATGGTGTGGTTGGTGTAACCAACCATTTTTGAAACGACTGACACCGCTTCTTCAAAGTCAAAGCCGTGCTTTTCAGTCAAAAGACGAATCAACTCTGGAATCACCATTGATGGGTGAGTGTCGTTGATTTGTACATAAGCATACTCATGAAGGTCGTGAAGGTTTGAACCACGCTCAATCGCTTCATCAATCAAGAGCTGTGCAGCGTTTGACACCATGAAATATTGTTGGTAAATGCGGAGCAATTCACCATTTTTGTCAGAATCATCTGGGTAAAGGAAAAGGGTAAGGTTTTTCTGAATTTCAGTCTTATCAAATGAAATCCCATCTTTAATGAGACCGTAGTCAAGTCCATCAATGTCAAAAAGGTTAAGGTAGTTCTTAGTCTCTTTTTTGTAACCAAGGACATCAATACGGTCCAAACGTGATTTCAATGTGAAATCTTTGAAAGGCACATCGTAAGAAATATCTGTTGGAACCAGCCATGAATCATTTTCAATCCAGAAGTTTGCCTCTGCTTCTTGTTGGTTTTGTTTAAAGACTTGTTTGAACAAACCACAGTGATAGTTAAGGCCCACACCTTCACCATTGATTGCTAAGCTAGAGATAGAGTCAATAAAGCATGATGCCAAACGTCCAAGACCACCGTTACCAAGTGATGGTTCTGGCTCTACATCTTCAATTTCTGCAATTGATTTTCCAGCTTGTGCCAACTCTTCTTTGACATCTTTGTAGATACCTAGGTTAATCAAGTTATTTGATAAAAGTTTACCAATCAAAAATTCAGCTGAAATGTAGTAAACTTTACGTTTTGCTGTGTTTTTTCCTTTGCCTGCAGCAGCTTCTTTGACAAAATTCAAAAGCGCTACATAGATTTCCTCATTGCTCATTTGAGCTAAAACGTGTCCTTTTGTTTCAAGATAATTCGTAAATGTACCAGTCATCATTCTTATTTTTATGCTAGCTTATTTGAATCAATAAGCCTACATGTCATCCTTTCTTTGTTCATCAGGGGTACGAGCATAAAGCTCTGTAATATCAGTTAAAAATGCTTTACGTTCAGGTGTTAAATCTTCTGCAAGCATACGCCATTGCCAGTTTCCACCGACAGTATTTGGAGTGTTGGTCCGAGATTCAGCACCTTTATCCAAAACATCTTGCATACAGGCAATCGCAACGTCACTAACTGTTGCATAAAGCGTGCGCAACATTGCCTGTGTGATTGGCTCATCTGCTATGCGGTGAAGGTATTTATCTACAAAATGCTGTTGTTCTTCTGACAAATTGTCATACCAGCCATTGACCACTTCGTTGTCGTGAGTACCTGTATAGGCAATGGTGTTTGACGTGTAAAAATGTGGAAGGTCAAAGCTTTGACCAGTCGTATCAAAAAGACCAAATTCCATGATTTTCATACCTGGGAAAGCTGTATCTGCTAATAACTTTTCAGCTTTTTCATCAATATAGCCGAGGTTTTCAGCAATGATTGGCAAGTCACCAAGTTCCCTTTTTACAGCGTCGAACAAGGCAACTCCCGGTCCAGAAACCCATTGACCTGGTTTAGCTGTCTCTGATCCTTCAGGAATTTCCCAATAATCTGAGAAGCCTTTAAAATGGTCAATACGAAGTAAGTCATAAATTTTGAAACTTTCTTTGATACGGTAAACCCACCATGCAAAGTCAGTCTCTGCATGTTTATCCCAGGCATAGATTGGGTTCCCCCAAAGTTGGCCTACATCTGAAAAATCATCTGGGGGACATCCTGCGATAAAAATTGGTTTCTTATCAGCACTTACTTTAAAGAGCTCAGGCATGGTCCAAACTTCCACACTATCAGCTGACACGTAAATTGGCATATCGCCAATGATTTGAATCCCTTGCTCATTAGCATAAGATTTAAGCGCTGTCCACTGTTGGAAGAAGAAATATTGTGTCACTTTAAAATAAGTGATTTGATCTGCTAATCGCTGACGATAAGTTTCAAGTGCCTCGGGCTGACGCTCAACAATCGCTAAGTCATCCCATTCTTGAAGCGCTCGATTGCCAAAGTGTTCTTTGATTGCCATAAACTCAGCAAAATCAGATAACCATGACTGCTCTGCTTGTTCAAAAGAGGCTAAGAGAGCCTGGCCATTTTCACTTGCTAAAAATCCAGAAACCGCTTGTTCTAAAACTGGACGACGTGCTTCATAGATACGAGCATAATCCACTTCTTCTGGATTATCACCAAAGTTGATATTCTCATAAGCTGCTCTATCTAAATAGCCCGCTTGCGCTAATAAATCCAAATCAATCAGATGGGGATTTCCAGCAATGGCAGAAAAGGATTGATAAGGAGAGTCCCCATAACTTGTTGTTGTTAACGGTAAAATCTGCCAGTAAGTCTGTTTAGTTTCTTTTAAAAAATCTACAAATTGGTAAGCTGCTTGACCGAAAGTACCAATTCCTTGATTACCTGGAAGAGATGTTACTGACATCAAGACACCACTTAAACGTTTCTTCATACGGAATTCCTCCTGCGATATTATATAACTATAATAGCGCAAGCGTTTGCGTAAGTCAAGCAAAAATTTAAAAAAATCTGAGTTCCCCCAGATTTTTACCTTATTTTAATAAATTTCTAACCGTTTCTCTTTCTTTTAAAAGAAAAGGAATGATCACGCGCTCTGTATGTAACATCCGTTTTTCAACCATATCTAGTAAACGCATCAGACTAGAACGTCCCAAGCTTTTGACATTGATATCAAATGTAGTTAAGTAAGGATGCATAATCTTAGCATAGACTGAGTTATTGAAGGAAACAATAGAGGCATCATCTGGCACTTTAATGCCATAAAATGATAGAAACTGCATCACTCTCAAAGCGAGCATATCATCAATAACAATCAAAGCTGTAATTGAGTTTTCTTGGATTGTTTCGATAAATAGTTGCAGTGATTCCGCATCTGTACGGTCAAATAAAATCGCTTCGCTACTCTTTAATCCAAGCTTATTAACGCCTTTTAAATAACCGATATAGCGCTCAGAAAAAATCTCGCTCTGAAGATCATCTGTCACAAAAAGGATATTTTCATGACCACGTTGATTCAAATAATCAACCGCTGTTTTTGACATGAGCTGATTGTCATTATCCACAAACGTCACTTCATTTTCAAATTCTTCCGGTTGCCCAACAATGACAAAAGGAATATTATTTTCCATTAGGTAATGACGAACAGGGTCATGACTTTCTGAGTAAAGAACAATAAAGCCATCAACTAAACGTTGACGATACATGAGTTGCACCTGCTCTTTTAATTCTTCAACACTTCCACCTGTCGCAATTGAGACGGTAAAATCACGTTTTTTAGCCTCATCATTGATAACCGTTAAAATCTCCATAAAGAAGGGGTGGGTGACACGCTCTTCATTTGACAGCGGAGGAAAAATGACACCAACAGCGTGTGTCAATCCACTTGCCAGCATTTTGGCAGCCACGTTAGGCACATACCCCAATTCTTGCATCGCTTTTTTAACTTTATCTTTTGTTTTTTGCGAAATGGTTGAACTATCCTTTAAAGCACGGCTTACGGTAGAAGCATTAACGCCTGCGCGCTCTGCTACATCTTTTATGGTAACCATTATTTCCCTCCATCCAGAGATTAAAATTACTAAAGGAACCGTGACACATTTTAGTACACAGTTCCTAGCTGATATTATTCATTTATTTTTTATAGTCTTTAAAACCAGTTCGATACAAAACAAGCATCATCATCAAAATACTACCAAAAATTTGGACATTCATCAATAAAATAGGATTGTCAACTAAGCCTAAACAAGCCATAATGATGGCAAGAAAACTTGGTAATCCCATACAATTTAACAAGAGCCCAAAGCACTCTTTTAAGGTTTTTAAATCAAATATTCCAGCTTTTCGTGTCATATATAAGGTCGCTGAACCTGCTACTAACAACAAGATAGAACCGACATAGAGAAATGCTGTGTAAACTAGAATGAGAAATAAAAACACATCGGCCTTATGACTTACAAACCATTGTTGATTGATAAAGTCTCGAACATCTCTCTTAGTTTTTAACGTTGATAAATCTTGTTGACCTGATATAAGCGCTTCTAGACTATGTCCATTTGGATAGGTGAAAATCCACTTATCTCTGGTCAATACTAAGCCATACTTACCACTTGTCGCTATTTTTTGCTGCTCTGCTTTTGTTGGCAAAACCGAAACAACAGCATCAGTTCCTTCAATTGATACAGGTTCTCCAGTAAATTGATTTTCTGAAATTTGCCCCACTTGCAAGGCCTGATAAGTCTCATCTGTCACAGCATTTAAACCTTTTGAAACGATTCTCTCCATGTCATAGGTCTTTAAGCTAGCATAATGCAGAGAAACTGGCATTAAAATCAGACTATTTAAAAAGACAAGACTAATGACAATCTGCCACCATTTATAGGATTTTCGACTGGCAAAAATCCTACGAGGTGCCATGATTTGAGCAAAATAAGAAAAAGGGAAGGGCATTGATCAAAACTCCTTTCATCAAGTGGACTCGCAGCTCTTCCCAATAACTTATCCCTTAGTACCACCATTAGTTAAGCCTGATACAAAGTTCTTTTGTAGGAAGAAGAATAATACTGAAATCGGAACGGCAATCAGAATTGCCCCTGCAGCGAATAAGGTTACTTTTTGATTTTTAGCATCTGAAATAAAGGTTTGAAGTCCAACTGCTACGGTATAGTATTCTGGTGAGCGTAGCAAGAATTTCGCTAACATAAAGTCACCAAATGGTCCCATAAATGCCCAAAGCGCTTGGACCGCCAACATTGGTCGTACCAATGGTAACACGATTTGATAAAAAATTCGGAAGTGCCCTGCACCATCTAGCTTCGCTGATTCATCAAGATCATATGGTACGGTATCAAAGTAGCCTTTCATCAGCCAAGCATTCATCGGAATACCACCACCAACATAGATGAGAATCAAGAACCAATATTGGTTAAGAGCATTAAAGAGCCAAGCCATAACAAAGTAAGCTGTTAGAGCTGCCATTGTTGGTACCATTTGGACAATCAAGAAAAACATCAAACTCTTTTTGCGTCCAATAAAATTATAACGGCTGTAAGCGTATCCTGTCAAGGTAATGACCGTTACCTGAATAAGCATCGTAAAAGCAGCTACGATAAGGGTATTCATATACCATTTAACATAAAGCGTTTCTGTGAAGAGACGATGAAAGTTTTGTAGTCCCCATTCTTGACTTAAATTCAGAGTGAAGGATGTCACATTTCCAGACCTAAAAGCTGAGCTGACTGTTACCATTAGAGGAAATAGGATAACGATTGTCAGTAGCACCAAGTAAGCATAGGTCCAAAATTGTGTCCAAAAGCGTTTCATTTTTAGTGAACTATTTACACGAGGTTTAGCCATTTATTTATCCCCCATATCAAAAGCATTGAATTTTTTAAAGCTAATCAAGGATACTGAGATAACAATTAGAGAAATCACCAAGGTAACTGCTGATGCCATTGAGAATTGTGGTGACGTTTGTGTTGTTAATTTGTAAATCCATGAAATCAAAATATCTGTCGCACCAGCACCACCACCTACAGATCCTGGTCCACCATTGTTGAATAGGTAAATGATAGAGAAGTTGTTAAAGTTAAAGGTGTACTGTGAAATAAAAGTTGGTGCTGCAACTGCTAAAATCATTGGTAAGGTAATTTGACGGAATTTTTGCCAAGCCGTTGCACCATCTACTGTTGCTGCCTCATACAAATCAGCAGGAATAGATTGTAAAATTCCCGATACCAAAACATAGATATATGGGAAACCTAACCAACCTTGTACCATGATAACGGCAATCTTTGTAAAGGTGGCATCAGTCTTCCACGGTACAATGCCAAAATCAAGGAATGGTAACAATTTTTCAATAAATGGTAGCACTTGAACATTCATGGCACCGATTGAGTCATTGAAGAAATTACCAAAACTCATGATTGAGATAAAGGCAGGTACCGCCCAAGGTAATAGGAAAATAACACCAAACAGACGTTTGAATTTGATAAAGTTTTGGTTGGCAATAATCGCAGTAGCAACACCGATAACGATTTGAAGCGTTGAAGCTGCGAAGGTCCAAATGAAGGTCCATGAAAGAACTGAACCAAACGCCTTACGGAACGTGCTCAATTGCACCATATTGACAAAATTTTTGCCCCCAACCCAGTCTAATAATTTTTGAGGCGGAATATGACGAAAATCATAATTTGTAAATGCAATAAATAGGGTTACAACAACTGGAAAGACAATTGCAAAAGCCATTGCTAGATATGCTGGAATGATGAGAAGATAAGGAAAACCATTTTCATAAAGACTGTTAAAGGTTTCTTTAAACGTCATTGGAACCTTTTCACCATTGTTCAAGCGCTCTGCAGTTGATTTAGCATCATGCATACTTGCTGAATGAATTAACACCATAACTAAGGTCATAATCAATTGCATTGATCCTTGGATAAGCATGAACAGAGAGTGATCCACTATCGGTGTATCTCCCAAAGTCACCAATCCAATTAGAGCAGACGCCCCAAAAACGACCCATTCAATTATTTCCAAAACAAAGACCAAGAAAAGCAATAGTGCTTTACTTTTTTGCCCATTATAAAACTGTCCCAATCCTGGAATCAGCCCCAAAAGCATGGCTAGTTTTGGATTTTTGTGTTCAGTTGACGTTTTCATAGGTCAACTCCTTTCTTTTTGAATATTTCAATAAAGCAAAGCCCTTAGGCATAAGATCATGCTGTTCTAGTAGGTGACTAGCTAAGACTTCTCCTTGTGGTAAAACCTGTGGTTGCTTGCTGTCATTGACTCGTAATTCTACCACAGTATCGCCTAGCTCTCTGCGGATGATAAAGGTACCTTCTTTGCTCAATAATCGCGTATTGCCCTTGTGTAAGCACTCTTCGTATTTACGACTATTGATAAGACTTCGCATTGTCACCCAGAAAGGATTAGCTACCCCTGCTTTTTCCCAGTCAAAGCCTCTGCGACAATCAGGATCATAACCACCACTCATGGCTATCTCTGTACCATAATAGATACATGGACTGCCCTCAAATGCTAGAAGAATCGCCACTGCCAATAAGAGCTTATCTTTATCCCCATTTACTTGTGTTAAAAAACGATGAGTGTCATGCGAATCAAGAAGATTCAAATTCATCTGATTAACTTGCCATGTATTGCGCATCCTCAAATTCGTCAATGTCTCAATTAAGACTTGACTGTCAAAATCATCTTTTGAAACGTAGTCTAAGACAGCTTTTGAGAAAGCGTAGTTCATGATACTATCAAACTGGTCACCTCTGAGATAGGGGTATGCGTCATGCCAGTTTTCTCCAATGATAACCGCATCAGGATTCAGTTCTTTTACAATTTTTCTAAATCGCCTCCAAAAATCATGAGAAATTTCATCTGAAACATCTAATCTCCAGCCATCAATTTGATACTCCCTAATCCAATAAGCTGCAATCTCAAGAAGATAGTCCTGAACTTCTGGATTTGAAGTGTTCCATTTTGGCATCTCTGAAACGGTTGCAAAGGTCTCATAATTTAGTGGTTTCCTTGTTGGAAAATCCCCATTAATCATGAACCACTCATAATATTTAGATTTCCGACCGTGTTTTAAAATGTCTTGAAACTCAGGTAAAAGGTAGCTTGAATGGTTAAAAACAGCATCCAAAACAACTTTTATGCCTCTGAGATGTGCTTCTTTTATCAAGTTTTTCAGAGAAATCTGATCTCCAAATTGCGGATCAATCGCATAATAATCACTAATATCATACTTATGATTACTAAGTGATTTGAAAATCGGTGTCAGATAAATAGCGGTAATTCCTAAATCTTCAAGGTAATCAAGTTTCTGACAAACACCTGCTAAGTCACCACCAGCGAAGCTACGAGAGGTAGGTTTTGCAAACCAATCCATATCAATGTAGCTATCGTCTTTTTCAAAATCACCACGCGCAAAGCGATCAATAAAGATTTGGTAGAAAGTCCCCTGACTCATCCATTCCACTGGACGGTGAACATCAATCGCATTGATATAGGGCATCTGGAAATAGGTCTGATAACCTAGGTCAAAATCATAACTGTCGAAAAAACCGCCCTCACTATAATAGAAACATTCTTCGCCATACTTAATATGAAAAATATAAGCTAGCCGAACATCCTCTAAAGGGAGGCAAATTTCATAATAAGCATGAAGATGGTCACAACCAACAAACGGCATTTTAATCCGTTTTTGATGATTGTGATAATTGTATTTCATGCCATAAACTAGCTCAATCTCTGCTTCTTTATCCTCTTTGGCTAAACGCAAACGAAGAACCAAAGTATCATTTGAAATTGCAAAACAATAACGTGAATCTGGCTCATGAAAAATAGCCGCTCTATTCATGATGTGTTCCTTTTCTAAATGCCATAGCCTTAGCTTCTTATCTCTCTGTCACATGAGCTGAGACAAAGAGATAAAAAGCTGATCAGAAATGTTCTGAATCAGCTTTTGACATGTTCATTATTCAGAATATTTTTGTTCGATAGCTTCTTTAATCGTAGATACAGCTTCTTTAGCTGCTTCTTCTGGTTTTTTGTTACCAGATGCAACATCGAAGAAAAGTGTAGCTGCTGGTTCCCAAACTTCTGCCATTTGTGGAATGTTTGGCATTGGTTGAGCATCTGCGAATTGAGCAATAACAGCACTTGTTAATTCATTTCCTTTAGAAGTTGCATACTCACGTGCTTTAACATTGGCAGGGATTTCTTGTGTCGCATCATAGAATGCTGATTGGTTAGCTTCATTTGTGACATAATCCAAGAATTTTTGAGCTACTTTCATGTTTTTGCTGTAGCTAGAAACTACCCATGCTTTACCACCACCGAAGGCTTCATATTTACCTCCGTTAGCAAGTGCTGGGATTTGTGCTGCTCCCCATTTAACGCCAGCTTCTGTCAATGACGTTGCTGCCCAAGGTCCATCGATGATTGCAGCTGTTTTACCAGTTGTAAATTGCTCTGTAATAAAGTCACCGGCTTTAGTTGTATCTTGCATACCTTGTGGCCAAGTGTCATACCAAGATTTAGCGTAAGTCAAACCTTCAACAGCCCCTTTATTTGCTAATCCGAGGTCTGATGCGTCAGTACCATCTTTACCGAAGACATAACCACCATAACCAGCAGTCAAACCGTAAGCATAGTAGAAGTTAGTCCAGTTGGCAAGGAATCCGACTGCTTTACCTTCTTCACCAGCAAATGCATATTTCGCATCTTTTTGAAGAGCCATCAACTCATCAAATGTTTTTGGTGCTTCCTTGATAAGGTCTTTGTTGTAGTAAAGGATTAAACTTTCAACAACAGCGGGAGCTCCATAAACTTTACCTTCAAGAGTAACTAATTTTTTAGCAGTTTCATCATACTCAGCTTCATTACCAAGTTTTACTTCTGCAATTTGACCATCCGCTCCAAGTCCACCAACACGGTCATACGGAGCGATGAACACATCTGGTGCTGCACCTGTTGGTCCATCTGTAGAGAGTTTATCGAGGGTATCAATCATTCCCTCTTCTTTAACTTCAATATCTACACCATTTTCTTTTTCAAAATCTGCTTCAATTGATTTGATGTAATCAACGTAGCCAGTGTCTACAGATACGACTAATTTTTTAGAATCTTCACCTGAATCAGCTGACTTGTTTGAAGAACCATTGCCACAAGCAGCTAAAGTTACTGCTGAAGTCAATGTTACTGCACCAAAGGCAAATTTTTTCCAATTCCATTCCATAAATGGGTCCTCCGTAATAGGTTTTGTTTTGATGATGTTAGTATAGCATAGTTTTATTTTTAATGCAAACGGTTTCCGTTTGTTTTTTTTTTTGATTTTTTCTAAAAAATATTTTAGCGCTTTCAAAATCAGGCTATTTTATCGATACTAAGAATATAATTGCTTTATCTGAAACAGTTATCTTTCCATTGATAATAGTGACTTTTTGCCCATTTAGTAAATCCTCATAAGCTCCATCTGGTACTTCAACTGAAACTTCCGTTTCTTTTCCTTTTAGTGAAATAATAGCGACAATCGTTTGCTCATTTGTCTGATGTGTGATGAGGACAACATCATTAGTATCATCGGCTACTAACTGATACTCTGATTGTGGTGAAATCATTTTTTTGATTTGTGCTAATCTCGTTAGCTCCTCAGAGATATCTTCCCCAGACCAATCAATGGGAGCTTTTTCAAACAAACTTGGAATCGTTAAGGCTTGTCGCTCTTGTCCATTATAGATAAGCACTGCACCCTTTTGTAGGTAATTAAATACTGTCCAATTCAACAAGTCAGATTTATTAGGAATCAAGTCTGCTGCTCTGCGATTGTCATGATTCTCAAGATTGCGAAGCTTGATATAGTCAACTGGGAATATGACCTCTTGCAAGTTTAAGCGGTCTATATAGGCTGATAATGGTATTTTTCCTTCCAGATAGTCAACCCAAAGCCCTCGAACATCGTAATCATAAGCCATATCAAAGGCTTGGAAAATCTCACCATCGCTAAGCGCCGTAAGACCTTGACTGCGCATATACTTGATAAAGCCTGGTTCAATGCTCTCTGAGAGCCAAATCACATCTGATTTAATCTGTTCAACTTGATAACGAGCCTCTTTCCAAAATGCTAATGGGATAAGCGGAGCGACATCACAGCGGAAACCATCTACACCTCGATTAACCCAAAGTTTTAAGGTCTCAATTTGATAATCCCAGAGATCGTGATTCGCATAATCCAAATCAATAATGTCCGACCAATCACCAACACGATTTCCAAATGAACCATCTGGTTTGTGATAAAACCATTCTGGATGCTCTTGAGCTAAAATCGAATCTGGGGATGTATGATTGTAGACAATATCAATCATCACTTTCATACCACGTGCGTGAATTTCTGCAACCAGATTTTCAAAGTCCTCCAGCGTTCCAAAATGGTCATCAACCGCTCGATAATCTTTAATAGCATATGGTGACCCTGCTGAGCCTTTTCTTGCCACTTCCCCATTTGGATAAAATGGTAAAAACCAGATAATATCAGTTCCTAATGCCTTGATACGATCCAATTCTGGAATAACTGCTTCAAAGGTTCCTTCTTCAGAAAAATTTCGAACATAGAGCGAGTAAATCACCGCCTGACGTAAATTGATATCTGTATTTTTCACGTCAATTCCTCCTTAATACATTTTCTTCATTAGTTTATCAAATATGCAATTTTTACGCAAGCGGTTTCTGTTGTTTTTATACTTATTTCATTTTGAAAGAGTTATGGGCGACGCAGTCGCCACAACTAGCACTTTCTGCACTGAAACTGATACGTTTTAGCGTAAGGGGGGTGAAATCATCCAGTGGACAGTTTCACTAATAAGAATACCACTATAGCGAAAGAAACATTTTAGCCTCACTTCGTTCGGTGATTTATCAATGACATTCGAAATTATAAACTGCTAATTTTGATTTTTGATGGGTATTAATGAGTATTACTGATAAAGCCCCAAGACATTTAAAAAGCAAGAATCATTCGACTCTTGCTTTAATCTTCCACTATCTTGATATCTGCACCTAAGGCAGTTAATTTTTCAATAATATCTGAGTAGCCACGTAGGATAAATTCAATATTGGTAATTTCTGTTCTTCCTTCAGCCATAAGCCCCATTGTCACAAGCGCAGCACCTGCACGAAGATCAGAAGCTTTAACAGGTGCTCCTGTTAATTGCTTACCGCCTTCATAGATAATTTGTCCGCCAAGAACCTGAATATCTGCTCCCATACGAGCCATCTCAGGCACGTGGTTGACACGTTTTTCATAGATGGTGTCAATAATCTTTCCTCTGCCCTTAGATTTTAACAACAATGGTGTTATGGGTTGTTGCAAATCAGTCGCAAAACCTGGATAAGGGGCTGTTTTAATCGTAACAGCCTCAAGAGGACCTTGTTCTTCAACGTAAATGCTATCCTCATTGACAGTCATGCGTACCCCCATCTCCTCAAGTTTAGAGATGAAAGCTTCCAAATGTTCATAAAGGACATTCGTGATTTTGACACCTTGACCAATAGCTGCCGCCATAGCAATATAAGTCCCAGCTTCGATACGATCTGGAATCACCTGATGACGCGTGCCATGTAGATGTTCTACACCTTCAATAGTAATCACATCTGTACCAGCACCACGGATATGTGCGCCCATGTTGTTAAGAAGCGTTGCCACATCAATAATTTCTGGCTCACGCGCAGCATTTTCAATAACCGTACGACCTTGCGCCTTAGCTGCTGCAATCATGGTATTAATCGTCGCACCAACACTGACTGTGTCCATATAGATATGAGCACCGTGAAGCGGTTTGCCATTGGTTGCAATGCGCATTGCTTCAGCTTCATAAGAAACATTTGCTCCCATTGCTTCAAAGGCTTTTAGATGTAAGTCAATCGGACGAGGTCCTAAATCACATCCACCAGGTACCCCAACAGTAGCCTGACCGTAACGACCTAGAAGGCTTCCGTAGAAATAATAGGAGGCTCGTAGGCTGTTAATTTTCCCAAAAGGCATCGGCATATCTTTAACGCCACGAGGATCAATTTCAAGGCTATCTTGATGACGTTTAACACTTCCACCCATGATTTCAATAATCTCAATCAAGGCATCTACATCACTAATTGCAGGTACGCCATCAAGTGTCACAATACCATCTGCTAAAATAATGGCAGGAATTAGCGCGACTACTGAATTTTTCGCTCCAGAAACCGCTACTTCCCCTTTTAGTGGCTTACCACCATTTATAATAATCTTTTGCATAATAAACTTTCACTGACTAAAATTCAACCCTACAATTTTACCATATTGTATAACATTTTACAAATTTTCAGTTATGAAAACACGACAAGGTAATTTCCCAACGTAAGTTCCACTTTAGCTTTCGAAGTGGTCTTAGTCTAATACTTAACAAAAATCAAAAATTACTTTTTTGCTTCTTTCTTAAAAGTGCGGACGCTCCAAAGGTCTGGGAGACCTTTGGAGGCGGGAAATAAGACGAACAGAGTTCGTCACAGTCGATAAGGTTTGGGGAACCTTTTGAGGTGGGAAATAGAGTTGACAAAGTCAACATCAAAACCTCCTACGGAGTTTCATTGCTAGATTTGAGCTTATCTCTATCGCAGTAGATGATTGGATGTACTTGTCGACTACTCGACAGCGTCCAACCTAATCATCCTTGCGGGGGAACTACTACGAAATTGACTTTCAATTTCTGTAGTTCTCCCAAAAATCCGTTCATATCGAGAGTGAACTCTCGATATGAATACTACTATAGCGAAAAAAACTCTGGTAAATCAAGCCATTCATTGCTACTTGATTTTACTTAAACTGCAAATTTTGATTTTGGATGAGTATAAAAGCTGTATTCCTCATGGGAACGTTAGCCACACCCAATATAAAAAGACTCCATTTTGATGCTTCCAAAATGAAATCTTTTTGTTTTTGCTATTAAAATGTTCTATTTCACTCAATACTTATCGGTCAAAAGTTTTCAGATCACCGATATAATCTTCCCAATCTTTACTCAGAAAACGAGAATCAAGATGGTAATTCGGTTTTTCTGACGTTTTCGTTAAGAAAGGATTGACACTCTTATCCATCTCAAGCCACCCTTTCCATCCAATGTGGATGGTGTCTTGCATGAAGAACTCCTGATTTCCCTCTTTTGAAAAATCAGCGATATGCGTAAATCCTTGACTTTGTAATTGGTATTTGATTTTATCAACTGTTTGTTGGTACATGTCTTGGTCCAAACCAGTGAACTCAGCCCACTTGCTATTGACCGGTGGAATAATAAACAAAACATCCGTATCAGTCTCTGCAAATTGGTGAAGCATTACTTGAAAATCGCGATACTCTGGAGAGACACGATAATCAAATGTTTTTTGACTACCTTTTAATTTCTTTTTGCGACGCGCAATTTTAGAACGGTAAAAGTCATTACGAATTCCGAATTCATTATTGGTAGTCTCTGATTTACCTTCTTCGATTGCTAAGGCTTCTAATTTGTCATATGAAAATTCTTCCGGCAGTTTCTCAGCTTGTTTGACAACATTGGCATAGTTCCCCAAATCAATTGAAAATTGTCCGAAGAAGCGATCTTCTTTTCTCAGCAAATAACTTTCAAATTCGAGGTTTTGAGTTTCTTTTTTTCCCAGCTTTTTCCCATCAGCCACCTTTTGCAAATAGTCTTTAAAAGGAACTTCCGCATAAAGTGATAATAAGCGTTTGGCTACATAACGATCATACTCTGTGTCTTTTTGTTGGCGTAAAAAGGATACAACCTGTCCAGCTGTTAGATAATTTTGAAAGGCATGAGCATTTGCCCCCTCTTTAACAAACCACTGCGGCGACACAAAATAAATCGCCTTTTTCCCCTCAAAAGCCTCTGAAATCTCTTGACTAGCAAAATAATGTGTCAATGATGCTGCACCTCGTTGCCCTAATAAATAAGGGGTGTAGGGACGCTGATAGGCTTCTGCAATCACTGAAGGGTGCATGATGTCAAATCGCAACCACTCACTTGAACCCATAAAGGGAACAAAACGTGTTTCAGGATCTGTCAATGCACGTAATTTCTTGTACTTACTTTTAAAATTAGACTTGCTTAGAGCGACAGCATCGTGCTTTTCAGTTTTTGTCGAATAGGCAATCCCTTCTGGATAACATCCAATCAATCCAACAACTAAAAAGACTGCACAGATGACCGGTCCTAAAATCTGCCAGAGGCGTCTAATCATGGCGAAGCCCTTCTATTCCTGCAACAATTTTATTAACCGTATTCCAATCTTCTCGACCAAGTTCTGATACTGGAACAACAATTCCAAAACGATCTTCCAAGTTAACAATTAACTCAACCGTTCCCAAACTATCGAGAATTCCTGCATCATACAAATCCTCATCTAAGATTTCAGAGGCGTCTTCCATAAAAAGATCGTCGATAATCGCTAATACTTCTGTTTTAATATCCATTGTAAAACTCCTTTTCTTTAATACAAAATACAAACAACATTTACTTCTTTGACTTAGTAAATAATGCTCTTGTTAATTTCACTGACTCTCATTAACGTTTCGGGAACCACAACTGATCTAAGAATCCTGAAAAAATAAGGAAAGAGAACATGACAACATTAAAAGTCACAAAAATTCCCAAAGCTTGCATCCATTGATTTTCAGGCAGTGGTTTCTGTCCCTTTTGTTTGCGCTCTTTGTTCCACATTTTCTTTTGGCGTAACCACCAATCATTAACAATGAGTCCACACCCATGAAACACACCATAAGCAATATAATACCAGGTCACCCCATGCCATAATCCCATCAGAACCATATTCATAAGATAAGCCACACCCGAAGTTACATTTCGACTGTTAAAGAGCTTATTTTTAAGCATAACTTTAACTAATCGCATAAAGACATAGTCTCTAAACCAAAAGGACAAACTCATGTGCCAACGATTCCAAAATTCCTTCAAATCACGTGATTTGAAAGGCAAGTCAAAATTGTGTGGACTTCTAATGCCAAAAAGATTTGAAATCGCTATAGCAAATAGGCTGTATCCTGCAAAATCAAAGAAGAGATACAGGCCATAAGCATACATAACGCCCAAAGTCGGAAGATTAAAGAAGCCACCTTCTAGCAAAGCAGCCGATTTCAAGGGATTCAGAAAGAGTTGCCCAATGGCATAAGCTAAAATGTATTTATAAAGAAATCCCTTCATCAAGTAACGAACTGACTGATCAAGCATTTCAAACAAAACACTTCTATCAGGAATCTGTTCATATTCTTCATTAAAGCGTCTAAAACGATCAATCGGTCCACTTGAAAAGGTCGGCATGAAAAGAAGGAAGCGTAATAATTGCCAGACTGTGAAATCTTTTAAAACACCATCTCGCATTTCCATAATCATCCCAACTGTACGAAAGGTCAGATAAGAAATCCCTAAAAATCCAAATAGGGTCATCGGCTCTGCCTTTTGCATCAAAGGATTAATCTTAACAACCATTAAAGGGAAAATCGCCAAAAATACCCAAAGGTAAAACACCCAAGACGGATGAGGCTTTCGACAATAATACTTGTAAGAAATCAGTAGTAAGACCTGCCAAATCGTGTAGATAACCAGAGAGATAATCTGGTACAACTCTTTCCCCGTTAGCATGAGTACAATAAAAACTAAGCTAACGACCGCCTCATAAATAGGGAAACGTTTTTTAAAAAAGAGACCAATGAAAATAGGAAGAGCTCCCAAAATCACATAAACAAAATACTGGGGATTCCCATAGACTTCCAAATGAGGTAAATTCAACAGAAAATCACTCATGCCTTATTCACCTCATTGATGAGTCCTTTCAGATTCACTTTTCCATTTGGCGTCAGAGGAAGACTATCGCGATAAATGAATTTTGTTGGCATCATATAATCCATCATCACATCTTTTAAGCCTTCACGAATCGCTTTTGTAATGGCTATTTCTTTGTCAAATTGCTGAGCGACACCCTCTTTTAGAACGACAAAGGCAATTAAATTCTGAACCTTATGTTCCTTATTGTAGCGTGGTACAGCTACCGCTGATTCAATCAAGTCAGACTTATTCAAGTTTTGAGCTACATCTTCCAATTCAATTCGGTATCCATTGAATTTAATCTGAAAATCTAAACGACCACCGTAATACAATAGCCCCTCTTCAGTCATCACTCCCAAGTCACCCGTATGATAAGCTGGTTGACCATTTAATTCAAAGAAAGCTTCCGCAGTTTTCTCAGGATTATTCAGATAGCCCTTAGAGATAGCAGGGCCTGTCACAATAATTTCGCCCTGTTCACCTGCTGGTAAAACGTTACCCTCATCGTCAATGATAAAGGCTGGGGAATCTGATTTAACATACCCAATTGGAAGACGCTCACCTAATTCTAGCAAGTCATCAGTAATGGTCAAGGCTGAAAATGCAACCGTGGCTTCCGTTGGACCATAAGAATTGATAATCTGCGCCTTTGGAAAACGTTGACGCAGTTTTTGAGCCGTTTTAAGCGTCAGCTCTTCACCACAGAAATAAAAATGTGATAAATCTGGCAAGGTTTCAGCATTAAAGTCATGAGAAGCCAGCGCCATATCAACAAAGGAAGGTGTTGACGTCCAAACACCTATCGGAAGATCATAAATCGTGCTAAAAAGACGCCTAAAATCTGTCACTAAAGTCTTCGGTAGAGCAAACAAGGTTCCACCCTTAGCCAAAGTTGGCGCCCAGTACATCACTGATAAATCGAATGAATATGGTGGCTGGGCCAACATTTGTGGACGCTCTGGCACATCAAAAACTTCTGAACTAATCATCCAATTGGTGAAACTCAACAGATTTTTATGAGAAATCTGCACACCTTTAGGAGCACCTGTTGTTCCAGATGTGAAGATAATATAGTAATTATCATCTCCTTTGACTGAATGACTTAACTCATAAGATACTTTCTCAGTAAAAATCTGCTGTAACTGTTGTAAACTTACAAGAGGCACCGAAACATCTGATAACGGCAAATCTCCCACAGATAATATCAAACTAGGCTCAGCTATCGTTAAAATGGCTTCAATTCTATCCAACGCAGTATGCTGATCAATAGGAATATAAGCGTGCCCTGACTTTGTTGCAGCCACAAAACACACCAGCATCTCATACTCATGACCACCAAATACCACTATCGGTGAGCCTTCTTTTAACTGTAACGAATCAATATAGGCTGCCAAAGCATCTGAATCTTCTTTCAACTCCTGATAGCTGTGCTTTTCTCCTAAAATATCATAAACGGGATAATCACCTTGAACCTCAGCCCAATGGTTAAGTTGCAAAATCATATCCTGAATCATGCGTCACATCCTTTCTAAAATTCATTGTAAACAAAATTCCCTTGATTTTGCCCCAAATAACTAAACAAATAAATTAAAATTAACATAATAACCGCATAGAAAAGAGTTCTAATTATAAAACGGTAACAATTTTTCATCACTTCTCCTTATTTTTCAGAGGAAAAAACATTTCACAAGCTAATAAGCCTTTAATTATCGAACTGAATCGTTCCTTTTGGATTCTTGATAAGGGGCTTTTATTACTAAACCTCGTCCAAAATTAACAGTTCCAATAACTATTATATCATAAATCAAATGAGACTTACGTTCAAAACCAACATCGCAACAGAAAATGTCTAACTAGATGATAAATTTTTTCACCATCCTACCTACAACCACTGCCCAAATTGCTATTACCATAAAAAGACGAGACTGGATACCTTGTTTCAGCCTCGCGTATTTAATTTTTGTATATCTTTTGAAAACAAGATACACTAACTTATCATTCCTTTTCAGAAACGTTATTAAATTTCCTATAGCTATCACACGCATTATAGTCTCATGGCAACTTCCGTCCTCGCGTATAAACTAACAGAAACTATCTGCGGATTAGCTTCACTACAGCCTCGGTCCTTGCGGTATGTGGAAACATATCAACAGATTGGATATATTTCACATCATAGACCTTAGCCAGCTGAACTAAATCTCTGGCTAAAGTTGATGTATTACATGAGACGTAAACCATCTTCTCCGGTTGGTAGTTTAAAATAGTCTTTAATAATTTCTCATCTAAACCTGTACGAGGAGGGTCTACAATAATAGCATCTGCACGATAACCCTCACGATACCAGCGAGGAATAATATCCTCAGCCTTCCCAGCCTCGTAGTGAGTATTTTCAAATCCCATAGCTTTCGCGTTCTGCTTCGCATCCGCAATAGCCTCAGGAATAATATCCATCCCTCGAACACTAGCTACCTTATCCGCAAAAGCAAATCCAATCGTACCCACACCACAGTAAGCGTCAATCACGTGATCCGTTTCAGAAACGTCCAAGGCTGCCACAGCTTGCCCATATAAGACTTGTGTCTGTTGAGGGTTTAATTGGTAAAATGCTCTAGGAGATAACCTAAAGCCATAATCTAAAACTTCTTCAGAAATGGTATCAACTCCCCAAAGAATTTCCGTTTTATCACCATAAATATCACTCGTTTTAGAACTGTTAAGGTTTAAGGCTACCGTTTTAATTTGTGGAAAATCTGCCACTAAATCTAAAATCACCTCATTTAGACGAACATCACGACTAGTCACAAAAATCAACTGCACCTGTCCAGTCTTTTCAGCCTTTCTGACCATAACAGTCCGAATCCCAGCTATTTTACGCTCATTATAGATTGGAACCTTATATTTATCTAACAACTCAACCACACGATTGATAATCTGTTGCGTCACCTGATCCTGTACCAGACAGTCATCAATTGAGACCAAGCGGTGACTTCCCTCAGCATATAAACCGGCCTTAACAGACCCCCCAAATGCACGGGTCTGAAATTGCAACTTCGCACGATAGTATTCAGGTTTTTCCATCCCCAAAGTATGACGAATCTCATAATTCTCAAAACCTAACGGCTTAAATTTAGTCAAAGCCTGCTTGATAATATCATCTTTAAACTCCAACTGCTTGTCATAACGCAAATGCATCAATTGACAACCGCCACATTCCTCATAGATAGCACAGGAAGGCTCAACACGAAATTTTGATTTTTTGTTGATGGTCAATAGCCTAGCTTCGACAAAGTTACGCTTCACCGAAACAATTTGACAAAACACTTCTTCACCCTTGAGCGCACCAGGCACAAATACCAAGGTCTTCTTATAAAAGCCTATGCCCTCACCATTGATACCCATCCGTTTGATTTTTAAAGGAATACGTTGTTTAACTTGTAGAGTCATCACTTTTTAAACACCACTCCCGCTTCTTTTAATTTTTTGAGCGTTACCTTACCAATTTTTGGAATAGTCAGTAGCTCTTCTTCTGAATAATGTTGAATATCTGTTGCTGTTTTTATATCATAATCATTCAAGCTTAATAATTGAGCCGAACTAAGAATACCAAAGTCCTCTAAATAAACCGCATCATCAGAAAAATAATCATTCAGATAAGCCTGGATATAAGCTGAAGTCGTCAACAATAATGGTAAAATGCTATACAAAGAAATATAAAGGCTATTGTTACTATTTGCTTCATAGAATTCCACAGTTCCCGCATCCAGCACACGAGCCATAGGAAATGCTTCCAAAAGGCAAAATTCAAAAAAGCCATCAACCTGATTACACAACTGTTCAATTAAAACACCCGCTTGCTTATCAGCACCAGACAAAATGGCAGAAACAAGCATTGGAATGGCCATCATCGCATCCAGCTCATGCTCTTTCCGACTTCTGAAAAAAGCATCCGCCATCGTATAATCCGACTTAAGAATGTATAAAGCCAAAATTTCATAACGACATCCTAAAGAATCATTGGGATCTTCACGAAACATTTGCATGACGTGCTCAAGAGCCTTCTGGTAGAGACCATTCTGCTTATAAAGCACAGCTAAATCCATCTTAAGAGAAAGATAAGGACGAGCATCTAGATTTAGCCACGATTTTTCAGAAGACATCATCCAAGCCAAATAGCCATCACTTTCCAGCTCTTCTAAGCGCCTTATCTCTGCCAAAAGTTCTTTCCCACTTGGACCATCCACATTTAGCCCATCACCAAATGCAATGCTGTCATAAAAATCATCAATCTCTTCATCAGACATATTTAAAAGATTTTCAAACAAGTCGTCATCAAATTCCTTATCTGCTCGATACTTCTTCAAATTCACAATCTTATCGTTATCAGCCATCATGACCTCCTCTTTGGTAAAACACCTCCTCTTTGGTAAAACACCTCATCTTTTATAACCTCTATTCTACCATTTTTGGTATAATCAAACTATGAAAATCACAAAAATTGAAAAGAAAAAACGACTCTATCTCGTTGAAATAGACTCGACTGAAACATTATATGTCACTGAAGATACCATTGTCCGTTTTATGATGACAAAAGGCATGACACTAACATCTGAAAGCTTAAATGCAATCAAAGAGTTTGCACAGTTCTCATACGGTAAAAATATGGCACTTTACCATCTTTCCTTTAAAAAACGAACGGAAAAAGAAGTCAAAAATTACCTCATCCAGCACGAAATTGATGACAAAATCATCCCAAAAGTTATTAAAAATCTAAAAGATGACAAATGGATTGACGATAAAAGCTATACTCAACAAATTATTGATACTAACCTTGTCTCAGGTGACAAAGGAGCTTATCTTCTCAAACAAAAATTAACCCAAAAAGGAATTCCTCAAACCATCTTAGATCCTCTTTTTGAAGAAGTTGACTTCACACCATTAGCTGAAAAAATAGCTCAAAAGCTCTATCGAAAATATCAACAAAAACTCCCTCAAAAAGCCCTAACTGACAAAATTCTACAGTTTCTTCTCAATAAAGGCTTTTCTTACCCTGAGTCAAAAGCAGCACTAAGCTCATTAGATATCACAAAAGATGAAGAACAAGAAAGCGAACTCATCTTAAAAGAACTCGAAAAACAACACCGCCGATTATCCAAAAAATATGACGGTTACGAGTTAAAACAAAGACTTATTCAAGCCTTAGCCAGAAAAGGATATCAGTTTGATGATATTTATTCGGCTTTACGTGACTTTTTATAAATAGTGTGCCCAAAACCGTGATTTTTTTGATAAATTGTGATATTCTATAATAGATAACAAATTGTAGAAAGAAGATTGCCATGAAATTACCTAAGGAAGGCGACTTTATTACAATTCAAAGTTATAAGCATGATGGTAGTTTGCACCGTACTTGGCGCGATACTATGGTACTAAAGACAACTGAAAACGCAGTGATTGGAGTCAATGATCACACACTAGTCACTGAAAACGATGGACGACGTTGGGTCACTCGTGAACCAGCTATCGTCTATTTTCATAAGAAATACTGGTTTAATATCATTGCCATGATACGAGAAAATGGCGTTTCTTATTATTGTAATATGGCTAGTCCACACGTTTTAGATGAAGAAGCACTCAAATACATCGATTATGATCTAGATGTCAAAGTTTTTACAGACGGTGAAAAAAAATTGCTCGATGTTGATGAGTATGAAATTCATAAAAAACAAATGGGTTACTCTCCAGACCTTGACTTTATCTTAAAAGAAAATGTCAAAATTCTAGTGGACTGGATTAATAATGAGAAAGGTCCCTTCTCACCTGCCTATATCAACATTTGGTACAAACGTTATCTTGAACTAAAGAATCGTTAAAGTTGTCCGCACTCATTAGAGTGCTTTTTTAATGCGCTCTTAACCAGCAATAATCCATTCCCCAACCTAATCTTCCTAACTTCGCCCTTACCTTTCTCTGAAAAGCACGTTTCCCCCTAAAACACTCACCACTCATCAAATAGTCCAGATAACCTTTTTCCTCTACTGTCAATTCCTGACACAACTCTCCAATAGCCTCCCTATAGGCTACCATCTCCGCCACATCTAGCCCATTATCCGATACCGAATGAGCCACTTCTCCAATCTCATCATAAACCATTCGGTCAAAAGCTCTCTTTATACTCTCTTGCTTTCGAATCTCATCCTTGACACGGTTTGAAAATTTCGTCTTAAAATAAACACACATTTTTCTAGTATTGAAAACTAGATCTGGCTCCTTCTCCAATAACTGATATAAGGTAATCATACCCTCCTGATCCCAATCCTCAGGCTCCCATATCTTAATAAAATAAAACTGTCTCAGTTTCAACACAATCGGACGAACTTTCTGATAAAGCCCTTCAAAATCTAATATTGCTTCCATAACAATACCCCCATAATTTAGTTATGGTTATAGTTTATCCCTAATAAACAAAAAAGAACATGACACAAATGTCATGCTCTAGTAGCTTAAAAAGTTGAACAAATGAAAAAGAAACACTGATGAATCAACGTTTCTAACACATATTATACTCCGCCAACAGGGCTCGAACCTGTGACATCATGATTAACAGTCATGCGCTCTACCAACTGAGCTATGGCGGATGAAAGCTAAGCAACTACCCTATCTCACAGGGGGCAACCCCCAACTACTTCCGGCGTTCTAGGACTTAACTGCTGTGTTCGGCATGGGTACAGGTGTATCTCCTAGGCTATCGTCACTTAACTTCTTCTTGGATTATCCATCCAAAATTGAATACCTATATTCTATCAAGAAACCGCTACGCTGTCAATATACTTTCTTATTTCTAGGATAAGTCCTCGAGCTATTAGTATTAGTCCGCTACATGTCTCACAACACTTCCACTTCTAACCTATCTACCTGATCTTCTTTCAGGGCTCTTACTGATATAAAATCATGGGAAATCTCATCTTGAGGGGGGCTTCGCACTTAGATGCTTTCAGCGCTTATCCCTTCCATACATAGCTACCCAGCGATGCCTCTGGCGAGACAACTGGTACACCAGCGGTATGTCCACTCTGGTCCTCTCGTACTAGGAGCAGATCCTCTCAAATTTCCTACGCCCGCGACGGATAGGGACCGAACTGTCTCACGACGTTCTGAACCCAGCTCGCGTGCCGCTTTAATGGGCGAACAGCCCAACCCTTGGGACCGACTACAGCCCCAGGATGCGACGAGCCGACATCGAGGTGCCAAACCTCCCCGTCGATGTGAACTCTTGGGGGAGATAAGCCTGTTATCCCCAGGGTAGCTTTTATCCGTTGAGCGATGGCCCTTCCATACGGAACCACCGGATCACTAAGCCCGACTTTCGTCCCTGCTCGAGTTGTTGCTCTCGCAGTCAAGCTCCCTTATACCTTTACACTCTGCGATTGATTTCCAACCAATCTGAGGGAACCTTTGGGCGCCTCCGTTACCTTTTAGGAGGCGACCGCCCCAGTCAAACTGCCCGTCAGACACTGTCTCCGATAGGGATAACCTATCCGGGTTAGAGTAGCCATAACACAAGGGTAGTATCCCAACATCGCCTCATACGAAACTGGCGTCCCGTAATCAATGGCTCCTACCTATCCTGTACATGTGGTACAGATACTCAATATCAAACTGCAGTAAAGCTCCATGGGGTCTTTCCGTCCTGTCGCGGGTAACCTGCATCTTCACAGGTACTAAAATTTCACCGAGTCTCTCGTTGAGACAGTGCCCAAATCATTACGCCTTTCGTGCGGGTCGGAACTTACCCGACAAGGAATTTCGCTACCTTAGGACCGTTATAGTTACGGCCGCCGTTTACTGGGGCTTCAATTCAGATCTTCGCGTTACCGCTAAACCCTCCTCTTAACCTTCCAGCACCGGGCAGGCGTCACCCCCTATACATCATCTTACGATTTAGCAGAGAGCTGTGTTTTTGATAAACAGTTGCTTGGGCCTATTCACTGCGGCTGACTTTAAGTCAGCACCCCTTCTCCCGAAGTTACGGGGTCATTTTGCCGAGTTCCTTAACGAGAGTTCTCTCGATCACCTGAGGCTACTCGCCTCGACTACCTGTGTCGGTTTGCGGTACGGGTAGTGTATACTTAACGCTAGAAGCTTTTCTTGGCAGTGTGACGTCACTCACTTCGCTACTTAACTTCGCTCCCCATCACAGCTCAATGTTAGAGATATAAGCATTTGACTCATATCACACCTCACTGTTTAGCCCAGCTCTTCCATTCGCTGGGTTGAGTTAGCCTACTGCGTCCCTCCATCACTATATACACTAGTACAGGAATATCAACCTGTTGGCCATCGGATACACCTTTCGGTCTCTCCTTAGGTCCCGACTAACCCAGGGCGGACGAGCCTTCCCCTGGAAACCTTAGTCTTACGGTGGACAGGATTCTCACCTGTCTTTCGCTACTCATACCGGCATTCTCACTTCTATACGCTCCAGCGCTCCTCACGGTACACCTTCGTCGCCTATAGAACGCTCTCCTACCATCCCTTACGGGATCCACAGCTTCGGTAATATGTTTTAGCCCCGGTACATTTTCGGCGCAGGGTCACTCGACTAGTGAGCTATTACGCACTCTTTGAATGAATAGCTGCTTCTAAGCTAACATCCTAGTTGTCTGTGCAACCCCACATCCTTTTCCACTTAACATATATTTTGGGACCTTAGCTGGTGGTCTGGGCTGTTTCCCTTTCGACTACGGATCTTAGCACTCGCAGTCTGACTGCCGATTATATCTCGTTGGCATTCGGAGTTTATCTGAGATTGGTAATCCGAGATGGACCCCTCACCCAAACAGTGCTCTACCTCCAAGAGACTTAACATCGACGCTAGCCCTAAAGCTATTTCGGAGAGAACCAGCTATCTCCAAGTTCGTTTGGAATTTCTCCGCTACCCACAAGTCATCCAAGCACTTTTCAACGTGCCCTGGTTCGGTCCTCCAGTGCGTCTTACCGCACCTTCAACCTGCTCATGGGTAGGTCACATGGTTTCGGGTCTACGACATGATACTAATTCGCCCTATTAAGACTCGGTTTCCCTACGGCTCCGTCTCTTCAACTTAACCTCGCTTCATATCGTAACTCGCCGGTTCATTCTACAAAAGGCACGCTCTCACCCATTAACGGGCTCGAACTTCTTGTAGGCACACGGTTTCAGGTTCTATTTCACTCCCCTCCCGGGGTGCTTTTCACCTTTCCCTCACGGTACTGGTTCACTATCGGTCACTAGAGAGTATTTAGGGTTGGGAGATGGTCCTCCCGGATTCCGACGAGATTTCGCGTGTCTCGCCGTACTCAGGATACTGCTAGGTATAAAGACTATTTCAGATACGAGGCTATTACTCCCTTTGGCTTACCTTCCCAGGTAATTCTCCTATAATCTTTAAGTCCACGTTGCAGTCCTACAACCCCGAGGAGTAAACTCCTCGGTTTGCCCTCCTGCCGTTTCGCTCGCCGCTACTAAGGCAATCGCTTTTGCTTTCTCTTCCTGCAGCTACTTAGATGTTTCAGTTCACTGCGTCTTCCTTCTCATATCCTTAACAGATATGGATACTAACCATTAGTTAGTGGGTTCCCCCATTCGGACATCTCTGGATCTGCGCTTACTTACAACTCCCCAAAGCATTTCGTCGTTAGTCACGTCCTTCATCGGCTTCTAGTGCCAAGGCATCCACCGTGCGCCCTTATTAACTTAACCTTATTAACCTAATTCTTTCAAATTAGAAAACTCATTAATTCACAGCGTTTTCGGTTTATTTTCTTGTTACTATTCTTACAATTCAATTTCTTGAATCGTGGAATTTGATATAGATATTCAATTTTCAATGGACAATCCTTAACATCTCTTCGATGTTAATGGAGCCTAGCGGGATCGAACCGCTGACCTCCTGCGTGCAAAGCAGGCGCTCTCCCAGCTGAGCTAAGGCCCCACATCTGTCTCTTCCTGAGACCACTCAAAACTAAACAAGACGCTACAAGTGCTTCCATTTCCTTAGAAAGGAGGTGATCCAGCCGCACCTTCCGATACGGCTACCTTGTTACGACTTCACCCCAATCATCTATCCCACCTTAGGCGGCTGGCTCCTAAAAGGTTACCTCACCGACTTCGGGTGTTACAAACTCTCGTGGTGTGACGGGCGGTGTGTACAAGGCCCGGGAACGTATTCACCGCGGCGTGCTGATCCGCGATTACTAGCGATTCCGACTTCATGTAGGCGAGTTGCAGCCTACAATCCGAACTGAGATTGGCTTTAAGAGATTTGCTTACTGTCACCAGCTTGCCACTCGTTGTACCAACCATTGTAGCACGTGTGTAGCCCAGGTCATAAGGGGCATGATGATTTGACGTCATCCCCACCTTCCTCCGGTTTATTACCGGCAGTCTCGCTAGAGTGCCCAACTTAATGATGGCAACTAACAATAGGGGTTGCGCTCGTTGCGGGACTTAACCCAACATCTCACGACACGAGCTGACGACAACCATGCACCACCTGTCACCTCTGCTCCGAAGAGAAGTCCTATCTCTAGGACGGTCAGAGGGATGTCAAGACCTGGTAAGGTTCTTCGCGTTGCTTCGAATTAAACCACATGCTCCACCGCTTGTGCGGGCCCCCGTCAATTCCTTTGAGTTTCAACCTTGCGGTCGTACTCCCCAGGCGGAGTGCTTAATGCGTTAGCTGCGGCACTAAGCCCCGGAAAGGGCCTAACACCTAGCACTCATCGTTTACGGCGTGGACTACCAGGGTATCTAATCCTGTTCGCTACCCACGCTTTCGAGCCTCAGCGTCAGTTACAGACCAGAGAGCCGCTTTCGCCACCGGTGTTCCTCCATATATCTACGCATTTCACCGCTACACATGGAATTCCACTCTCCCCTTCTGCACTCAAGTTCCGCAGTTTCCAAGGCGTACATTGGTTGAGCCAATGCCTTTGACCTCAGACTTACGAAACCGCCTGCGCTCGCTTTACGCCCAATAAATCCGGATAACGCTCGGGACCTACGTATTACCGCGGCTGCTGGCACGTAGTTAGCCGTCCCTTTCTGGTAAGATACCGTCATAGTGTTAACTTTCCACTCTAACACCCGTTCTTCTCTTACAACAGAGCTTTACGATCCGAAAACCTTCTTCACTCACGCGGCGTTGCTCGGTCAGGGTTCCCCCCATTGCCGAAGATTCCCTACTGCTGCCTCCCGTAGGAGTCTGGGCCGTGTCTCAGTCCCAGTGTGGCCGATCACCCTCTCAGGTCGGCTATGTATCGTCGCCTTGGTGAGCCGTTACCTCACCAACTAGCTAATACAACGCAGGTCCATCTTATAGTGAGACAATTGTCCCTTTCAAGATGTTAACATGTGTTAACACCTGTTATGCGGTATTAGCTATCGTTTCCAATAGTTATCCCCCGCTATAAGGTAGGTTACCTACGCGTTACTCACCCGTTCGCAACTCATCCGTCTAGTGCAAGCACCAGACTTCAGCGTTCTACTTGCATGTATTAGGCACGCCGCCAGCGTTCGTCCTGAGCCAGGATCAAACTCTCATTAAAAGTTTGAGTTCTTAACTCACTGTTTTGTCATCGCTGACTTATTGTTTTTCTTGACAGGTTATTTTCACTAACCCGCACTTGCTTCGTCTTGTTCAGTTTTCAATGGACTTCTCCTAAGAGACAACTTCTATATTCTAGCAAATCTTTAATAACTTGTCAACTACTTTTTTAAAGTTTTTTTCAAGTCATCTTTGCCAGCGTCCCCCGCGAGAAAACTTATAAATTTTACCAAATCTTCCCTAAATCTTTTAACTACTTTTTCAAACTTTTTTTCTTTTTTCTAAAAAGGTAATTTCCCAAAGTAATTTCCACTTTAGCTTTCGAAGTGGAAATTAGTCTAAAACGGATTTTTATGGTGGAATTAAGTCTGAGACGTTTGTGTTAGAAATGAGTCCTTACTATGACAAAATATAAACACCTTACCCTCTCAGACCGCAATGACATCCAACTTGGCTTAGAACGTGGAGAAACCTTCAAAGCCATTGGACAAACTATCCTAAAAGATCCTACTACCGTTTCCAAAGAGGTCAAACGTAACAGACAGGTCAGAACCTCTACCAGTGATGGGCTTCCTTGCCCTCTCATTGATAAATCCCCATTTGTCTGTAACGGATGTCCTAAGAGAAGACAAAATTGTGGCTACAAGAAAATCTTCTACCTCGCTAAACAGGCTCAAAAACAATACGAACAAACCCTCGTTGAGGCTCGAGAAGGAACACCTCTCAACTCTCAAACGTTCTGGGATATGGATAAAGTCATTTCTGATGGTGTGAAAAAGGGACAACACATCTATCACATCCTTAAAACGCATAACCTTGATGTCAGTTCCTCAACCGTCTATCGACACATCCGTAAAGGATACCTTTCTATCGCTCCTATTGATCTGGCTAGAGCTGTAAAATTCAAAGAAAGGCGCAAATCTATCCTGCCTTCTATCCCTAAAGAAGCTAAAAAAGGGCGTTCTTATGAGGACTTCCAAAACTACCTGACACATAGACAACTGACCTCTTGGCTTGAAATGGACACCGTTATTGGACGGGTTGGCGGAAAAGTATTACTCACCTTCAATTTGTCTTTCTGTAACTTTATCTTCGCTAGACTTCTGGACAATAAAACCGCTCTTGAGGTCGCTAAACACTTCTATGTCATCAAGAACACACTTTATGAGGCTGATAGAAATTTCTTCGATGTTTTCCCTATCATTCTTACAGATAATGGCGGAGAATTTGCCAGAGTTGATGACATCGAGATGGATATCAGAGGTGAGATTAAACTATTCTTTTGTGACCCTAATCGCTCTGACCAGAAAGGAAAAATTGAGAAAAATCACTCCCTTATTCGCGATATTCTACCAAAGGGAACTTCTTTTGATAACTTAACTCAGGACGATATCAACCTAGTCTGTTCTCATGTCAATAGCGTGAAACGCGCTGCTTTGAATGGGAAATCAGCTTATGAGCTCTTTACCTTTACCTATGACGAAGAACTGGCTAAACTTCTTGGCATTTCCTTAATTCCCGCAGAAGACGTCTGTCAGTCCCCAAAATTACTCCAACATAAATTCTAAAAACTAATCTAAATATAAGCCACTCAAACGTCTCACACTAACTTCCACCATAACGGAACTTAATCTGAAACGCTTTCAGATGAGGGGATTTTGTGTACCCTTTTTTCACCTAAATTCGCCTAAAAATGCAATAAAATCAACCATTATAAAAACCAGTGGAACTTACCCTGACACGGATTTCCACTGGTTGTTAGAGGTTTTATCAGATTAACTTCCACTTTAACAGACGGTGGAAGTTAGTTTGGGAATTTAGCTTTTTTCTAAAAAGGTAATTTCCCAAAGTAATTTCCACTTTAGCTTTCGAAGCGGAAGTTAGTCTAAAACGGATTTTTATGGTGGAATTAAGTCTGAGACGTTTGCGTTAGAAATGAGTCCTTACTATGACAAAATATAAACACCTTACCCTCTCAGACCGCAATGACATCCAACTTGGCTTAGAACGTGGAGAAACCTTCAAAGTCATTGGACAAACTATCCTAAAAGATCCTACTACCGTTTCCAAAGAGGTCAAACGTAACAGACAGGTCAGAACCTCTACCAATGATGGGCTTCCTTGCCCTCTCCTTGATAAATCCCCATTTGTCTGTAACGGATGTCCTAAGAGAAGACAAAATTGTGGCTACAAGAAAATCTTCTACCTCGCTAAACAGGCTCAAAAACAATACGAACAAACCCTCGTTGAGGCTCGAGAAGGAACACCTCTCAACTCTCAAACGTTCTGGGACATGGATAAAGTCATCTCCGATGGTGTGAAAAAGGGACAGCACATCTATCACATCCTTAAAACTCATAACCTTGATGTCAGTTCCTCAACCGTCTATCGACACATCCGTAAAGGATACCTTTCTATCGCTCCTATTGATCTGGCTAGAGCTGTAAAATTCAAACCTAGACGAAAGGCTACACTACCTGCTATCCCTAAAGAAGCTAAAAAAGGGCGTTCTTATGAGGACTTCCAAAACTTCCTGACACATAGACAGCTGACCTCTTGGCTTGAAATGGACACCGTTATTGGACGGGTTGGTGGAAAAGTATTACTCACCTTCAATGTCTCTTTCTGTAACTTTATCTTCGCTAGACTTCTGGACAATAAAACCGCTCTTGAGGTCGCTAAACACTTCTATGTTATCAAGAACACGCTTTATGAGGCTGACCGAGATTTCTTCGATGTTTTCCCTGTCATTCTAACTGACAATGGTGGAGAGTTTGCCAAAGTTGATGACATTGAGATGGATATCAGAGGTGAGATTAAACTATTCTTTTGCGACCCTAAGCGCTCTGACCAGAAAGGAAGAATTGAGAAAAATCATACACTTATTCGCGATATTTTACCCAAGGGAACTTCTTTTGACAACTTAACTCAGAACGATATCAACCTAGTCTGTTCTCATGTGAATAGCGTGAAACGCGCTGCTCTGAATGGGAAATCAGCTTATGAGCTCTTTACCTTTACCTATGACGAAGAACTGGCTAAACTACTCGGCATTTCCTTAATTCCAGCAGAAGACGTCTGTCAGTCTCCAAAATTACTCCAACACAAATTCTAAAAACAACCTAATATAAGCCACTCAAACGTCTCACACTAACTTCCACCATAGCGGAACTTAATCTGAAACGCTTTCAGATGAGGGGATTTTGTGTACCCTTTTTGTCAACTAAATTAGCCTAAAAATGCAATAAATCAACCTTTATAAAAACCAGTGGAACTTACCCTGACACGGAGTTTCACTGGTTGTTAGAGGTTTTATCAGATTAACTTCCACTTTAACAGACGGTGGAAGTTAGTTTGGGAATTTAGCTTTTTTCTAAAAAGGTAATTTCCCAACGTAAGTTCCACTGTGTTTTTAGTCTACAACTGTGTGTAATTGCCTTCCTTTTAGCGATCTGCCATTTCTTAAAAATATAAAGCATGAAATCAAGTTTATTCAACTCAACCTCATGCCTTAACTTTATCCATATAAGAATTTTAGCTTTCAAGGATATTCTTAAATTCTTGAACCATACTCTCACTTTCAATGCGAAGAAACATTGGGTCATCTTTGTCGTATTGCTGGGTGAACATTGGCAGCTGTCCAAACCAAACAATATCTTCATCAAGTATGGTAAATGTTGGCAATGGGGTATCCCTCTCATAAACAGAGATTCCTGTGCCTGCTAGCTGCTGTATTAAGGTTTGATTTTTCTTATCTCGAGTTACATAAACATCTAGACTTACTCCTTTAATCAGCCCCAGTAATTGTTGTAACTTCAACCGATGACCTTTAGCTATCGAAATCGTCACTTTTTTAACCTGTCGCAAATCTTTTGTAAAAGTAGCTTCATAGGAAACTCGGTCAAAAATACTCTGATTTTCCTGTTTAGACGATGTCACATAGCGCATTCTTTCGATAAGCTACTTGTCGCTTATGAAACATCTTTTCTAAGTAAGGGACATGAATATCAACGTAATCGTATATTGTAACTAAATTCTTCCCTGAATATGGACGATGAATGCGACCAGCATATTGAATCAGATTATTTTTCCAAGACAAAGGACTTGCCAAAACAAGCGTGTCCAACTTTGGTAAATCAAATCCTTCTCCCACATACTTACCAATTGATATGAGAACAAAAGGCTCGGCATCATCTAATTGTTCAATTTGGGCTAGAATTGCCTTCTTGTCTTTTGCTTTTGTCTGACCACTCATGACAAAAACAGAGGATCTGCCAGCATCACTCAATCCCTGTTCAAGAATGTTCAAATGCTCAATACGATTGGCTAATACTAGAATATGACGCTTTTGTTGGTACGCTTCTCGAATATCTTGAATTAATAATTGATTGCGAGACGATGATTGAGCTAGTTTCTCACAGAGGTTCACAAAATTTGTACTTTTTTTATCTTGGATATCATATTTTCCAAAATCAGTAAATCGAAGCGATAACTGCTTCTCAAAAGCAACCTGTTCCTCGGTAGCAGTATGCAAAACAGGACCTATACGTTGGAAAAGAATCGGTTCATGACCATTTTTTCGTTCTGGAGTTGCTGTCAATCCATAAAGGTAAGTTCCAGAAAAACTAGCTACTACTTTTTCAAACATTGTTGCGGTCACATGATGGCATTCATCTACCAACATCACATCATAATCAGACAATAATTCTTCAAGATTATCAGCCGTCATCAGTGATTGAATCATGGCGACATCAACCAATTTCGTTCGCCACTTTTTAGCTCCTACAAATTGACCAACGTGTCCTATGATTTTTTCTCGACCAGAAGGCGTGTAGCGCACCGCTTCTTCTTCATCAAATACTAGAAATTGCCCTAAGCGCTCTATCCACTGCTCTAGCAGTTGCCGATTATGAACTAATATTAGCGTCCGTCTTTGTCGCTTAGCAATAAGTGCTGACCCCAAAACCGTTTTTCCAAATCCAGTTCCTGCACAAAGAACACCATTTTCTGCAACCAACATGTCTGATAGCGCTAATTCTTGATTAAATCTCAACTCCCCTGTAAAAGATACCTTAATCTCATTCTCAACACGTTCTTGTTCAATAAGTGTTAACTTTGGAAAGGTTTCCTGAATCTTTGAAACAAGTCCCCTTGGAAGATATAGGTGCCTATCATCTTCTTCAAACAGATAGATGGTCTCTGGTGTTTGGTAAGTCGGCTGTCTCATTGCCTGTTTTAAATAATACTCAGGATTAGAAAAAGAATGCTAACTTTTTCAGATAAAAAAGTGCCTGTGGTGATAAACTATTTTTGACTATCGTTAGTACACGTCCTTTGTGAACCTCTAACGGTTCTTTTTCAAAATGCATCTCTAGAGACAACTGATTAATCTCTTGAACCTGCTGATAACTCAATCGTCTCAATTCCTGAAGATATAGCCACTGATCATCATAAGGGACATACTCCTCATCAACAAATACGCGCTTCCCTTCTTGAAAAGATTGCCCTTGTAAAGGAAGAGCAATCAAATTTCCAAATCCTCCTTTCGGCAAGCAGTCTTGATTTGGAAACATACGATCAAACGAATCAAAGGATAATTTAGGAGATTCTTGCATAGCTAATGCTAACAATTTTTTACCAAATAAACGCGCCTCTCGACAAGAAATCAGAGTTTCAAAGAAAAACCAGACATGTGCTCCATTTCCTGAACGAGAAATTTCCACATGTAGATCGATTCCATAAGCACTTGCTACTTTTCTCAGAACTCGAACGGCTTCTCTCCAATCCCCTTTATCAAAATCAATCGCTAATAAAGAGCAAGTATCGTCTTTTAAAATTGGAAAAAGACCAATACTCGTTTCCCCTCTAAAATGGGATTTCAGCACCTCATCCGTCAAGGGTTCGCACAGACGTTTTTCAACTGGAAGCTGCTTCCAGCCATAACGATAGGAAGGGGAATACTGCAATCTCCCATCCTCATTTTGGTAGGATTTGGCATACACATCATCACGTCCTTTAAATAGGGAACGGTATATCCTTAATTTTTCAACTGTCGTTAACTGAGAACGCCTAGACATAAAGTATTTTTGAAAATCACTCTCGCTGATTAGCACGAACTCCCCATTATCTTGATATTCTAGTAATAGCAACTGTACTTGTGAACTAAAGTATGGGTATTTCGCCTCGATACAGGCTAATCTACCAGAAGTTTTCTCAATGAATTGTTCCAAATATTAATCCTCTTCATCATACTTATAAGCAATTTGGCAGAAAATGTCCATGACTCCTTCTTCAAAACCCCAACCAATTCCTTGGCTAGCTTGCTCAATATGCCTCAACTCTTGCTTGATAGACTCAAAGAATGTCTCATTTCCTTCAGCAACATCAACCACATTTTGGTAAGCATCCAGAACAGCATTGTAATAAGGTACTGACATGTCACCGAAATCCTCTGTATATTGTGTCCCGTCTAAAGCAAATTGCAGATTAACCCTCGCTTGAGCTTCTTGGTCTGAACAACGTTCCTTAAACTCATTAATCAACTTCTTAACTGCCCTATAATCACCACCACGACCAATATTTCTTGGGAACATCACCTTATGGATTTTCTGACAATAATCCGCCACTAAGTCCGCGATATAATCATCACCTCGCAAAGACACATTTAACTTATCCTTCACTACCTTACTCTCACCATATAATTGGCAAATCAGACTCACTAAATCTTTCTTTTCCAAAGTAATTAATTCCTTTTTTAGTGCTGCTTGTGATAATGGTTTCATTCACATGCCTCCAATCCATTCCCAAAGATACCGTTTTCTTCATTATAACAAAAACCACAGCCAATTCATGTAACCAAATATATATTTCCTCCATTTTATGCTATGATAGTATCAAAGGAGAATACCATGTCACAAAAAATTATCAACGTCGTTGCTGCTGCTATTTTGAAAAATGGGAAATACTTTTGTGCACAGCGTCCAGAAGGGAAATCACTTGCTGGCTTTTGGGAGTTTCCAGGTGGGAAATTAGAGGAAGGAGAATCTCCTCAGGAAGCACTTGTCCGTGAAATCAAAGAAGAATTCAATGCTGATATTGAAGTGTTGAACTACGTTAACGAAACCTCTTATGACTATGACTTCGGAACTGTTGTTATGAAAACTTTTGAGGCAAAACTCTTATCTGAACAGCTAACTTTATTAGAACACCAAGACTCCAAATGGTTAGAACCTAGCCAGCTCCACACTCTTAATTGGGCACCTGTTGATCGTCCTGCTGTTGACTTATTAAGCAAAAAATGAGATTCGAAAGAACCTCATTTTTTTGTAATATAGTCATATAAATCCTGTTTTACAGCAGTCTCCAATTTTAGCTGCATCCTTACAACCTTTTTATTCGATTCCGACTCAACATCATTTTGAGCAGTTCCTTCAATATATTTCACTTCTCCCATGAAATAGTGTTCTGATCCTTCGTCTTTACTTTTATTAATAAAAAGATAAAGTTTCATACCAGTACTTGCCGAATTGATAATATCTTTAACTTGTTTTGAGTTCAGATCTGTATCCTTTCGAGTCATCCAGTTAAATATTTTTTCATTCATGAAGAAGTCTTTATAGGGAATTTCCTCATCTTTTTCCTTGTGATAACCTACAAATATTGGACACATATTATACTTTACTGCATATCCATAGATAGTAGAGTTCTCATCTTTTTCCCAATTGAATAATTTACACATTTCTTTTCGGGTATATTTTTCACCAATTATAAGCTCTCCCGTTGTACCCTGAGACTTATAAATTCCTACTTTAATGACATCAATACATAAATCATAAAAAAGTTTTCTTTTAAGAAGTTTCGAAAATAATCTGTTTAAGAAATAAACATCATTTTCATCATCAATCAGGGGGACATTTCCATATTTATCTCTATCGTTTTTCACAAAAAAACGATAAATTTAATATTCTTTCCATACTCCTCATAGTATGAAAATCATTGCTTATACCTTTTTTAGCTAATAGTTCTTTATAAGCTGATTTAGTTATTTTGCCATAGTTAACTAAATACTCCAACAACAATACTTCTTGAGGTCGCTTACTTCCTAGCAACTCTGTAGTCAGAAAAGTTAAATACCCTCTTTCTTCTCTAGTTAAATCAATCACTGAATCAGAGAATTTATTTAGAACATCCGCATAATTCTTATTCTTAAAAGAACTATTTTTAAAGAAAGTCAGCGGATCAATGCTATTATAAGTCACAAAATCTTTCAGAAACGGTTGACGGCCTAATTTATTCTGCAAGTCCACATAGCTATCTCGTAAAATTTTCATGCTAGATAGACTGGTGTTAGTAATAGACTCAAAAATTTGTTTACGCGCGACTTCTTCGAAGTTGATGGTCGTCAAACCACTGATCAAATTCGCTTCACGAACTTCACGACGGTAATTATCCTTGTTCATGGACTGGTCGCCAAATAAAGCTACTGGAATCAAATAATTATTGCGATAATTCCCAATAAAATCAATAATCGTCACATACTCTTTTGACTTATGCTTACGTAGACCACGCCCCAGTTGTTGCACAAAAATAATGCTTGATTCCGTATTTCGAAGCATGACCACTTGATTAACACTTGGAATATCAATTCCTTCATTAAAAATATCAACTGTGAGTAGATAATCTAGTTCACCCTTTTCAAGTTCTTGCACTGCCTTTTCACGGACTGCTTGACTATCATCACCTGTCAAGGCTTGTGTACGAAAACCTTTTTGATTTAAGAGAATAGACAATTCTCTTGCTTCCTTCTTACTGGAACAGAACATCAAGCCACGCACAGACTCACCACTATGCCCATAGTAATTGATTTTTTCGAGAATATGATTGACGCGTTCTTTGGAAACAAGATTTGAAAAATCTTCATTTTCACTAATGAGTTCACCGTCCACCCGAATATCGGTCACACCAAAATAGTGGAACGGACAAAGTAAATCCGCATCCATGGCATCTTGCAGACGAATTTCATAGGCGATATTGTAATCAAATAATTCATAAATATTTTGCCCATCTGTCCGCTCAGGTGTCGCCGTCATTCCCAAAAGGAAGTCTGGAGTAAAGTAATTCATCACCTTCTTATAAGACTCTGCACCAGCCTTATGGACTTCGTCAATCAAAATGTAATTGAAAAAATCGGGCGCAAAGCGCTGTAAATGCTCATCACGTGATAAGGTCTGAATGGTCGCAAAAATGTACTTCTTACCAGTAATATCAACACCTGACTTATAAAGGCAAGCCTCATCATCAGAAAAACCAAGCACGCGTTGGAAACTTTCCAAAGACTTACTCAAAATCTGCTCACGGTGCACAATAAAGAGCACGCGTTCCGGATTGACCTGACGAACATCAAGAGCTGACAAATAGGTTTTCCCTGTACCAGTCGCAGAAATCACAAGAGCTTTCTGAGCGCCATTATCACGCACTTGCTGTAAACCAACCAACGCTTCTTTTTGCATTTTATTTGGCTCAATCTTGCCGACTTGATAGTCTGCTTTTGTTTCTTCTTCGAAAGTTGTTACCTGAATAACCGACTTCCGTTTTTTCTTGTAAGATTCAATAATCTCAGCTGTCAATGGTCTAGATAATTCCCAAACTCGGTCAAATTCTTGTTTGGTCTGATAAAGCAAGTCTCCATTATCCGTCGAATTGAGCTTGATATTCCACTCATAATTTTGTTTCAAAGCTGTCGCTGTTAAATTCGATGACCCAGCAATCAAGACTTGCTTGCTTTCCTGCTCAAACAAATAATATTTGGAATGCAACTGCATGGATTCCTGAGAAATCCGAGCCTCCACATTGGGCAATTTTAACAAGTCATACATAGCCAACGGATCATTGAAATCCAGATAAGGTGAAATCAAAATTTTCCCCTGAACACCACGCGCCGCCAAATCAGCCAGCTGCGCCTTAATCATGGAAATCCCAGACTGGGTCACAAAAGCCACCGAGAAATAAAAGGCCGTACTCTTGAGCAATTCCTCCTGCAAATCCGTCAGAACAAAACGCTTTTCCTCAGCATTATTAAGGGCGCATAAGTCACGTCCCGAAACCTCACCCGGTCAATAAAACCAAACTGCATCGACTCCAACAACTGAGCCTCAAAAGCTGATCCCATAATAAATAGTCCTATCTAGTTGATAGAACTATTATCTAATATATTAGGAGGGATGTAAAGGGGGATAATTTTTTATAATAATAGTTTGATTAACAATCACGCATTTTTCTTATCTCGCTAAAAATGTCTTTTTTAAATTTTCCAAGAGGAATATTTTTAATATCTTCAGTAAATACAGCATTACCATGGATCAAATAATCTATCTCATCATCAGCTAACATTTGATTAAAATTTTCATAAGCAGTCTCATCTCTTTTATTAACTGCATTTTTAAATATCTCTTGTAGTTCCTTTCGGTAAGTGTATGAATATTTCACTTCCCTATCAAGCATATCTTTGATATCTATTTGATGAATTTGGTAACCAGCATTCAATTTAATTATCTCTGTATCTGCTAAACGCTTTGAACCACCATCGATTGTAATTTCCATATCAGTCAAGGATTTAAGTAAATAGTCAAATTTCACTTCATTTTCATCCACATTCTCCTGAATCCAGGGATTAATCCAAAATTCTTTGTTTCCCTTATTAAGATTGCAAATACTACAACAAGGAACAAAGTTGTACAAAGATATAGCAAACATAGGATATGTATCCTTACTATAAAAGTGATCCATTTGTGAACCTAATTTATCATCACGATTGTTAATAAAATTCCGATTACAGTAAGGACAAACTGTGACTCCTAGTGCATTTGTTAAAAGGATATTCAATTTTTGTCCTTTATTACTCTTTTGCATAATATTGCCAGTAGTATAAACAGATTTGAGACGCTGGATATTTCTATATTCCATTTTCTTCGTAGAAATTTCCTTATTTCCTACACGCTTTTTAATAATTTCAGCAATACTTTTAATATCATTCGCTGGCATTAGTATAAGTTGCTTAAAATTGTCTTCAGAATTAACACTTTGAAAAAAGTTAGAAAAACTATCCTTTCCAATAATATCTTTGATACGCCTCATCAAATCAACAATGTTACCATCTAGTTTTATATACTGTGTTTTAGCTTTATTATAGTAAAGTTCTTTTACAGAATCACTATATACATGTCTATCAAAATAAATCATTTCGTTTTCTCACGTTCTTGCAAAATTTTTCGTAATTCATCAGTCGATAATTCTGATACCATCTTACTACTTAAATCCACATTAGGAGCAGATACGTGAGAAAAATTAATTCGTTGGAACATTATTTTTAGTTTCTTTGAAATAACCTTCTCACCAATGGAATTAATTATCTTTTCAAGATATTTTTTAAACTCTAAATCTGATAACTCTCCCAATTTCAACCCTTCTGAAAACTTACTCTTTATTTGTCCTAAGTCAACATATTCTTGATTTAATTCATAGATAGCCTTGATTGTTGCATTTATTACTTTTGTCGCGTACTCGCCTTTTGTACTTTCTAAAAAAAATGAATCCATAAAAAGTTGATGGATATTTTGTCCAAAAGTAGTTTTATGATGGGTATCGGCATATTCAATTATCTTGTTCCCAGTTTCTTTATCTTTTTTCAACATAATAACATTTTCAGAATAAATATCTGATAACATGATTGGCGAATGAGTGGTCATAATAATTTGTACAGATTTTTCATTAAAATTTTCTATAATTCTAGGTAAAATATCACTAATCCATTTCCTTTGCCATTCAGGGTGTAATCCAATATCTACCTCATCCAATAAGAGTAGCATTTCTTGATTACCTATATTTTCAACAATGGAAAACATGCGCCCGAACAGATTTAACAAAGAGTGTTCTCCTGAGCTCAAACCTTCCCATCTAAATTTTATAAATGATACCAACTCATTTATCTTTGTAAACTTTACTTGATTTTGCTCAATTGTAAAATCACTTTGTAAAATTGATATAATTTTATGAAATTTTGATAACTTTTCTTCATCCCCTAATTTAAATAAAGCATTAGTTTCATCAGAGAAATAATGAATTAAATACTTTAGATTGTCCATTGATTTTATTGATGATTTCTCATTCAATTTCTCTAGAATATCCTCTTGGTCTTGATCACAAGAATTATAAGCATTGTAATAATTTATAAACCAGATATAAGATTTATTATAACTAATTAAATCAAGAAAATGTGATTCAAAATTTTTAAACATACCAGTGGGTAGCTTATCCAAGATATCCACTAGTACAACATCTGTAGATTCTATATCAAAGAATTTGTTTCTATCTTTTTTTTCAAGTAATTCTTTCCTATTTTTTAATTCTATTAATTTCCATAATGTATCACAATAATATTCCAAATAGATACTCTTAATTGAAATTAAATCTTTATCAAACAATTCCTCAAATTTTTTTATATCTTCTAAAGGAATGATTTTTAAAAGTTCCTCGCGAATATCATCCAAAAATGCTTCTTTTTCCAAAATAATATCATCAGATTTTATTTCTAAACTTCCTTGAAAATAGTTACTTGCACTACTTAGAAATTCACTTTTAATCGCCTCTATGTATTCATATCTTTTTTCAATAGGAACTTCACCCCAGGCCTGCATCAATTCAACAGCATAATTATCACTTTCAAATTCAGTAAAGATTCCTTCAGTAACAGTTTCTAGAAATCCTTTTTCTAAATTAACTCCTTCATCCTTCCAGTAACTATTCTCTGTAAATCTTTTTATTTCAAATACTAGCTCATCCGATTCCCTTTTAAAAGTCTCAATAAGCTCTACCGCAACATCCAGAACTAAATGATTGAAATTCTCTATATTAAAAACTTTCATAGCTTCTTTTAAAGTTTTTGGTAAAAAATCAAACTTCCCTTGAATACTGTTATCCGTGACAATTTGTCGAAACTTTTTAAACGAGTCCTCTATATTTTCATTATCTAAATCTTTACAACAAAATATATGAACTAAATAACCTTTTAGCATACGATTAATAGAATCAAAAATATTATTCTTATCCAAAATAAATTGTCTCAAATCTATAGAATCTATATCCTCTCTCTCAATATCTCTCATATATTTTTCGTGTGATATATTATATTTTTCCTCTAGAAATGATATGTATTGAGAATCATTTTGAAGTAATGCCCCATATTTATCTATCAAAAATTGTTCATAGTCTTTAATTAAAAATACACCGTCATCTTCTAAATAGAACTCCTCATCATATTTAGAAAAATAATAATCACTGTATTCTGAAATATTATCATCTGTATCATAAAACTCCATAATAGCTTCGATTTGGTCATCTTCATCTTCAAACTTTGTTCTAATATAATCAATATAGTTAAGAAATTCTCTATTATTCTGACGATTAAGTTCAAGTTGAGTAACAATTCTTTTATCTTTTACTTTGAATATGAAGTTATTGATACTAGATAGCTCACGATTTCTAAAAAGAAAATCAATTTGATTAGCCATATCTTTTTGATTCGATTCTAAAATATTTTGATTCGATAATTTATATGTAGTTGTTAAATCAAATTGTGTCTTGCTATACTGAGTATAAGATTCAATAGCATTAGAAAATCTAATAGACCTAATAGGTTTTTCTTCTTTAGAAAAAAACTGTCGTCCTCCATCATTACTTTTATTTAACCATAAATATCTATTATTTTTATTGTAACAAGAATATTTTTTATATCGATTTTCAAAGTCATATGTCTCATAAATAAAATAAAATTCTTTATTTAATTGAAATATATTATTAATTAAGTTAGTCTTACCAACACCATTTTCTCCTACAATAACAGTAAGATTACTAATCCCTTTCGTATATGGAATATGTATATATTCCTTGATTTCTGTAATTCCAAATACCCCATTTTGAGGTTGTGTGACTATTACATCTGGTAAAAAGTTAATGACTTCATACTCTCCATTATTTTCTTCAATCATTGCTACCAATCGTAGCCGTCTATCTTTAGTCTCCACTTTTCTCACCTTAATCATATGATATTTAGTTGCACTGCATCTCTTGCATGACAATTATACCACAAAACCCAGCCTTTCTAGGCTGGGCGTCTATTTATAACTACCTTATTTCCCCAACTTCTCCATTTCCTTAATCCGCTCAACTGTCGCATCAAATTTAGTTTGGTAGTCGGTTTGTTTGGCTTTTTCTTTTTCGACGATTTCTGGTTTGGCTTTTTGGACGAAGCGTTCATTGCTGAGTTTTTTACCGACCATATCGAGTTCTTTTTGCCATTTAGCGAGTTCTTTGTTGAGGCGTTCTAGCTCTTCTTCCACGTTGAGGAGGTCTGCTAGTGGGAGGAAGATTTCAGCACCTGTGATAACGGCTGACATGGCTAATTCTGGATTAGCGATACTTGATGAAATTTCAAGCGTCTCTGGGTTTGTGAAGCGTTTGATGTAGTTGACATTGCTGTTAAAGAAGGCTTCCAAGTCGCTGTCGCTTGTTTTGACCAGGATAGTGATTGGTTTGCTTGGGGCAACGTTCACTTCTGCACGCGCATTTCGCACGGTACGAATCAGGTCTTTCAAGCTTTCCACGCCTTTGTGCGCAGCTTCATTTTCAAAGGCAACATCAACCGTTGGGTAGTCCGCAGTCACGATAGAGCCTTCCGCGTATTGGCCAAAGATTTCTTCCGTTACGAACGGCATGATTGGGTGGAGGAGACGAAGAATCTTATCCAGCGTGTAGAGGAGGACAGAGCGCGTGATGACCTTCTCGTCTTCGTTGTCGCTGTAAAGGACTTCCTTGGTCAATTCCACGTACCAGTTGGCGAACTCTTCCCAGATGAAGTTGTAGAGGATGTGACCAGCTACACCGAACTCAAACTTGTCAAAGTTCTCTGTCACCTTGCCAATTGTCTCATTGAGGTTGTGGAGGATCCATTTATCCGTCACGTTGCCAGCTTCACCGCTCGCCACTTTCGCCACATTTGCGGTCGCATCTGCCAGCGTCAAGCCCTCATTATTCATGAGGATATAGCGCGAAATGTTCCAGATTTTGTTGATGAAGTTCCATGAAGCATCCATTTTTTCGTATGAGAAACGGACATCCTGTCCTGGGGCAGAGCCGTTAGACAAGAACCATCGAAGACTATCTGTACCGTATTTCTCAATAACATCCATTGGGTCAATCCCATTACCAAGCGATTTGGACATCTTGCGCCCTTCTTCGTCACGGATAAGTCCGTGAATCAGAGCATTCTTAAATGGGCTCTTGCCTGTAAATTCAATTCCTTGGAAAATCATACGAGACACCCAGAATGGAATAATATCATAACCTGTTACCAATGTTGAGTTTGGATAATAACGCTGGAAGTCTTCTGACTCCGAATCAGGCCAGCCCATAGTTGAGAATGGCCAAAGGGCAGAGCTGAACCAGGTATCAAGGACATCCTCATCTTGCTTCCAACCATCACCCTCTGGCGCCTCTTCACCAACATAAATTTCACCTGATTCATTGTACCACGCAGGGATTTGGTGTCCCCACCAAAGTTGGCGAGAGATTACCCAGTCATGCACATTTTCCATCCATTGGAGATAAGCATCATTGAAACGTGGTGGGTAAAAGTCAACCTTATCGTCTGTGTCTTGGTTGGCAATGGCATTTTTCGCCAATTGATCCATCTTAACGAACCACTGTGTAGACAAGCGAGGTTCAACCACAACACCAGTACGTTCTGAGTGACCAACTGAGTGAACACGTTTTTCGATTTCAACAAGGGCACCGATTTCTTCCAATTTTGCTACGACTGCTTTACGCGCTTCAAAGCGATCCATACCGGCAAATTCACCAGCTAATTCGTTCATGGTACCGTCAGCATTCATCACGTTAACCTGTGGCAAGTCATGACGTTGGCCGACCTCAAAGTCGTTAGGGTCATGGGCAGGTGTGATTTTAACAACCCCTGTTCCGAATTCTGGGTCCGCATGCTCGTCGGCAACGATTGGGATGAGCTTATTCACGATTGGCAGAACCACGTTTTGACCAATCAAGTCCTTGTAACGAGGATCTTCTGGGTTTACGGCAACTGCAACGTCTCCAAACATGGTTTCTGGTCGCGTTGTTGCCACTTGAAGAGCGCGCGAGCCATCTTCCAACATATAATTCATGTGGTAGAAGGCACCCTCAACGTCCTTGTGGATAACTTCGATGTCTGAAAGGGCTGTACGGGCTGCTGGGTCCCAGTTGATGATGAACTCACCGCGGTAAATCCAGCCTTTTTTGTAGAGGTCCACAAAGACCTTGCGCACGGCTTTTGAAAGGCCTTCGTCAAGGGTGAAACGCTCGCGTGAGTAATCGACAGAAAGCCCCATCTTGCCCCACTGCTCCTTGATAGTTGTCGCATACTCATCTTTCCACTCCCAAACCTTGTCTAGGAATTTTTCACGGCCGAGGTCATAGCGAGTGATGCCTTGCTCACGAAGGCGCTCCTCAACCTTAGCCTGTGTTGCGATACCCGCGTGGTCCATACCAGGCAACCAAAGGGTGTCAAAGCCCTGCATGCGTTTTTGGCGGATAATGATATCCTGAAGGGTCGTGTCCCAAGCGTGGCCAAGGTGCAACTTACCAGTAACGTTTGGCGGTGGAATCACGATGGAATAAGGCTTTGCCTTCTTGTCGCCTGACGGCTTGAAAACATCTTGGTCTAACCAAGTTTGATAACGCCCAGCCTCAACCTCGGCTGGATTGTATTTTGGTGAAAGTTCTTTTGACATATGATGTCCTTCCTAATTTTCTTGTATTTCTTTTATTTTTTGTAAAATAAGCTGCGCTGTTTCCTGAGGAGAAAGCTCCGTATTATTGACTTTAACATAACGTTTCAGACTTTCTGGCGCTTTTTCTGGATTAAAGTTAGCAAAAGTCGCTGTCTCTAAAATATCTTTTTCAGACCACTCTATATGGCGCTTTATAGGTTTATGATAGAGACGATTTTCTGTTTTATTACGTTTTAAACGTTCTTGCAAATCCGTTTCTAACTCGACAAATAAAACTTCTCTATCCCACTGCTGAAAAATCGATTGGATTTCTTCTAAAAAGGCAATATCATCAGAATCATTGAAATCAATAACAACTGTAAAAATCATCTGCTGATTTGTTTTAGCAAAGATTTTGAAAAATTCCATTCGAATCGTATTGATTAGTTCTCTAGCCTCAGTTGACATCGGTATAAATTTTGTGACAAAATCAATGGATTCATGATTATGGAAAAGGACTAAATCAGATTGTTTTTCAAGTTCTTGCCCAATTGTCATTTTTCCAGACGCTTGAGCTCCGATTAAGATTATATTCATACTACTCTCCTATCACTCCTTCAGCTTCGCTACTAGCTTGTCAAAATCCGACACAATTTTCTGGGTACGGTTAAATTTTTCATATTCTTGACTAGCTTTTTCTTCTGCCTGCTTCTTAGAAATTGTTCCCTTACCCTCCAGAATCTCGTATTCGTTGAAAGAGAGGAAGCGGTCAATGCTATCTGCTAAAGCTTGCATAGTAAAGGTGTTTCGACGCTCAATCAAACCTTCAATATAATCAAAATAAGAGGTAACCGTTCGCTCTAGTTGACGGATTTCATTTTCCTGCAAGTAATTTTTAGCAATAAGCACATCTGATTTTAGAACGCGACCATTCGGCGCATTCTTCCATGTGGTCAGTCCCATTTGCTCCTTATCAGCATCCGCCTTATGGTAGATTATCTCAGCAGCAGTATTACCTGTTATGGCAAAATGGAATTTATTTTGCACCATCGCATAGAAACGCTTGGTAATCTCAGAATTGCTATCATAATCAATCGCACATTCTGCAAAAATATCAGTCACCTGCTGGTAAATACGGCGCTCACTTGCACGGATGGAACGAATCCGCTCCAAAAGTTCACGGAAGTAGTCTTTACCAAAGACGGTTTGTCCTTGCTTCAAACGATTATCATCTAAAACAAAACCTTTAATGATAAATTCCTTCAAGGTATTAGTTGCCCAAATCCGAAATTGGGTCGCCTTAGTCGAATTAACACGGTAGCCAACTGAGATGATAGCATCAAGATTATAATACTCCAATTCACGTTGAACCGCTCGATTGCCCTCCTGGCGAACTGTTCGGAATTTCCGAACAGTTGCAGTTTTATCCAACTCACCATCTTTGAAGATATTAGACAGATGTTCACTAACCGTTGATTTGGAGACTCCAAACAGCTCTGCAATTCCTTTTTGAGTTAGCCAGAGGTTTTCATTCTGTAAGAGAATATCTAGCTGAACATCACCGTTTGGGGTTGTGTATAAAATAAAATTAGAAATCTCATTCATAACATCACCTCTCCCCTTCCCACTCGGCATAGAACTGGTCGAGGTAATCTTGCATGAACTGGTGGCGTTGTTCAGCTAGGCGTTTTCCTGTCTCGGTATTCATCAGGTCTTTGAGTTTGAGGAGTTTTTCGTAGAAGTGCATGATGGCGGTGTCTTCGCCCTTGCGGTAGTCTTCTAGGGTAAGGTTGTCACGCGCTTGTTTATTGGGGTCATGGATGAGTCTGCCTTTATTTCCTGAGTAGGCCATGGTTCTGGCAATGCCGATAGCTCCGATGGCATCTAGCCTATCTGCGTCTTGAACCACTTGCCCTTCTAGCGACAGCACCGCTTGATTGTGCCCACCCTTGTAAGAAATACCTTGGGTAATGGCTAGAATTTCTGCTTTCAGCTCACTTGGGAGCAACTGGCTATCAAGGAAAGCGGTCAGTCTGGCTAATCCTTCTGCTTCGCTAGCATTTAATTTCTCATCTGCCACATCGTGGAGAAGCGCAGCCATTTCACAGATAAAAGGATCCGCACCATCTGCTTTGGCAATGGTCAATGTGGTCTTGGTCACACGGACAATATGCCACCAGTCATGACCACTGGCTTCACCGTCAGAAAGATTTTTGACAAACTGACGAGTATTTTCTAAGATGAGGTTTCTATCCATGACTGGCCTCCCATTCCTCTCTCAGCAATCCAAAAATCAGCTTATCTTGATAGTGTCCATCAATCTTTTTCCGCTTACGAAGTCTAGCTTCCAATTGAAAACCTAGTTTTTCAGCCACGCGCTGACTTTGAGGATTGTGATCATAGACCGCAATTTCAATTTTTCGAAGACTGAGCTCTTGAAATCCAAAATCAACTAAAGCTGCCACCGCCTCTGGCATCAAGCCTTGTCCCCATAAATCTGGATGCAAGACATAGCCAATCTCCAGAATATCTGGTTCGACTTCTTTCGCAAAATTCACCGTCCCCATCAGCCTGTCCTGATCTTTCAGACAAATCGCATAAATACGTTGTCGAACAGCCTCACCCCTTTTATCCAAGTCCATCTGGATAAACTGTTTGCACTCTTCAACAGATTGATTCACTGGAAAACCAGCTAGACTTGCAACCTCTGGACGATGTCCATAGTCATACATAGCTTCCGCATCAGCTAAACGAATGGGGCGTAAACACAAACGTTCTGTTAGCAATTCTTTAAATTCTTTCATTGAACACTCCTATCATGAAGAGATATAGAAAAAGCCCCATCTAGCACATGCTAGACAGGGACGAAGTTCGTTTACGATTTCCGCGGTACCACCCAGATTCGGACTCAGGGTCCGCAACTCATACTATTTCATTATTAGCATCAGCAACCAGTTTTGACATTTGTGCGGATTTCTCAGCAACACCGCTTTCTGTGACAAATGGGGTTCAAAACACCTCTGAATGGTAATATTTTAACAGAAAAGATAACTTTATTCAACTGATTTATGCTTTAAGTGAGACATCAATTTGTTAATTTTTTGACTGCCAACGTTTACCAATTGTGCTAAAAACGAAAATTTCAATTAAACTCAATAACGCTATCACATCTTTATCGATTGGCAGTGATTTCAAATTTATAAAATTCCCAGTGTTTATAATTTTCCGCGTATTCGAGAATGATATCGGAATTGCCTTGTTCCGTTTTACGAATTTGTAAAATAGTCGGCTCAAATTCTTTTAGTGACAGAATTTGCGTGATATCCTCTGGCGTTGAAAAGGTCACTTCATGCGTTTCAGTATAGGGTTCTGAAGACATGTGAATATCAAAATCTAATTTAAACCGCTGGTGAATCGATTGATAGTGCTCTTTTGAAGCGCTTGGCGTGAGAATAAAGCGTTCTGGAATATAAGAAATCTGATAGATGTAAGGGCGATTTCCTGCACTTCTTAAACGGTCAATTCGGTAATAACAATCGTTATCAGTTAGTTTTAGTTCTTTCAAATATTTAGGATCATTCCCTTTTTCAACTGAGAGAATTTTAACATGATCATCCTTAAGAGAGAAACGTTCGATATCTGAGAATTCAACACGTTTTCCTTTGCGTGAGCGAGAAACAAAAGTCCCTTTTCCTTGCTTACGAACAAGGTAACCATCTTTTACCAATTCATTAAGCGCTCGAATAACGGTGATTGAACTGACATCATAAAGATGAACCAGCTCATTTTCAGTGTAAAACTTATCACCATTGTCAAACTTGCCAGTGATAAGTTGATTTTTTAAGTCATTTTGAATCCGTTGGTACTTAGGAATTTTCATAACATCGCCCTTTCTGTTAACATTATCATTAAGAATTAAGAAATCTGATTTAGTTATTATACTAAATTTTGGCTGAAAATGTAATCAAAAAAAGCTAAAATTATGCTAACAAGCGCATAAAGAAAATCACGTGCCAAATTTCAAGTTCAAGTTAGGCAGTCTGTAAAAACTCTATAGGAGATTTATAATTGAATAGTTTCTTTGGATAGTTGTTAATCCAGTTTTCAATAAATGCGACTTGTTGTTGATTCGCATTTTTGCTTCCCTTAGGCAACCAACGCCGGATGAGTCTATTATGATTCTCATTAGTCCCACGCTCCCAAGAAGAATACGGGTGGGCATAGTAGATATGAGCAGGGTCAAAAACTTCTGCTAAACGACTGAACTCAGCCCCGTTATCAGCTGTGATAGAGTTCATTTGATAAGCCTTGAGGATTGCTTTCAGAGCTTGATTGACTGAAGACGCGGACTTATCGGGAATGAGTCGAATGATTTGATAACGACTCTTTCTATCGGTTAGTGTCAACAGACACTCGTTTTTTGCCCGTGTTTGAATAACCGTATCAATTTCAAAATCACCGATATTCTCACGCTTATTAATGCTTTCTGGTCGTTCCTCAATAGATTTTCCAGCTGGCTTAAAATTGGGACTAGCATGCTTTTTCTTAGCTTTCTCTTGTCGAGGATAAAGCATATCAGCCTTGGTCAATCCTAAGTGTCCATGATGAATCCAGTAGTAAATGGTGGAGATGGGAACAGGTATCCCTTTTGACTTTACCATCATCTCGGGAGAATATTTCTGTTCGATGTAGTGAGTTATCTTTTCTTTGAGTCCCTTGGTTAGGGAGAGCTGTTTAACAGAACGTTTACGATTGTTTTGATAGGCTTTTTGAGCGAAATCAGCTGAGTAGATCACTTCAAATTTTCCTTTACGCACTTGTTGTCTAACCTGACCACGTTTGACTTCGTTGTGAATGGTTTGAGGAGCTTTAGCTAATCTCCTAGCGATTTCACGATTTGAGAGCCCTTCTTGAAGCCAACGTTCAATCATTCTACGTTCAGTTAGTGTCAAATGTTTACTTTTTGGTGTATAATAGTTTTGCATCTCAGAATCTTTCTAATTGTTGTTGTGGTGATTACAATTATATCTCTCTGAGATGTTTTTTGATACCCTTAGGTGGCTAACTTCATTTTAGAACTTTCCCAAAGAAAATCACGTATTGAAAAAGTTGTAAAAATGGTAAAATAGGTTGACAGAGGGCATTGAATGTCATATAATAAAATAGTTGCCGCTATAGTTAAATGGTATAATAGAGCAATGGTAATGCTCCGTTCCGAGTTCGATTCTCGGTGGTGGCAGATAGCGAGTTGACTACGGTCAGCTCTTTTATTTTGGAGAGAGACATGACGTACGAACAAGAATTTTTAAAAGAATTTGAGGAATGGGTTAACACTCAAATTATGATTAATGAGATGGCAATGACAGAAAGCCACAGAGTCTTGGAAGAAGACAAAGATGAAAGAGCTGCAGACGCTTATATTCGCTACGAAAGTAAGCTGGATACCTATCGTTTTATCCAAGGCAAATTTGCTAATTATAAAAACGGCAAAGGATTTCATGAGTTGCCAGAAGGATTATTTGGAGAAAGGAAATATTAAAATGGTAAAAAATCGTAAAAAAGCACTAAAACATCAAATGAAACGTCAAGGTTTGTTGAAAACGACAGCACCTGTTGTTAACGTCGCAGAGACAGCTTTAACAAAAGAAAAATCAGCTCCAGTTTCAAAAGCAACATTGAGTCTTGAAGAATTTTCAGCGATTTCAGCAGTAGCTGATATCCGTAGCAATCTTGTCGAAACACTTTATAACGAGGGTATTCGTTCACTTGCAGACTTTGCTAACGTTACCGAAAAAGAACTTCTTGCCCTTAAAGGTATCGGACCTGCAACGGTTAAAAAATTAAAAGAAAACGGCGTTACACTTAAAGCTTAACTCAGTTGAATAGACTGAGTTTTTTTCTATAACAGTCGATACACAACTTGTAAAAAAATTACGTTATAAACGGCAAAAACCATCTAGCTCACGTAAACTAGATGGTTTTCTGTTTGTTAAGGTCGTGATAAGATTTAACTGCTGGAACATCTGTCTCGTGTTTTCCAATTAATTTTTCCATCCAAATCATATTATACCAGCGATTAAATTTATAGCCTGATTTGTGAAAGGTTCCAACTAGCTGATAGCCCTGTTTTTCATGAAAACTTTGGCTCACATTGGTCAAGTAATCGTCTTCGACTTCTGCTTGTGCAATGCAGGCATTAAGATTGAGCACTCCCATTTCTTTTAAGATGCTTTCCAGACTTTCGTAAAGCCTAGCCCCTATCTTCTTACCACGCGCAGCTTTGTCCAAATAAACCGTGACTTCTGCAGACCACGCATAGGCTGCTCTGGGATGAAAAGCTGACGCATAGGCATAACCAAGAATACGACCATCCTCTTCAGCAACCAAATAAGGATAGAACTCTTGAACCGACTGCATGCGCTGCTGAAAATCTTTTAACGTCGGCACCTCATACTCAAAAGTAATCGCCGTTTCCATGACATAGTAGGCATAAATCTCAAGTAAGTCCTTGGCATCTGAAAGTTGCGCTGGACGAATTAAAATTGACATCTTATACTGCTCCTAAAAATATCGTTTGGATGAGGCCAACTGATAGATAAATTACTAACAAAATAGCAATAAGCCAGATCACCCAAGTCTTTAAGTCCACTTTCCGTAACTTTAATTGGAATAACGTATTCACAACTAAGGGAATTAGACTATAATAAGCAGATAGTTTAACCGATAAGGTCAACTGATTTAATAACATTTCTGAAACGCCATTAGATGTCTTGAGATAATAAACTCCAATTAGAACACCTACACTGACAATGAAAAAGGATGACAGTAATCTGCGATAAGGCATCTCTTTGGGCGCTGTAAACCAAACCCAAATACCATAAAAAGCAAACCAACACAACAGTAAAAATGGATGAACAGGTAACATATGAGATTCCTTTCTGACGTCTATTGATAGGTCAATTATAACACTATCACTCTAAAAATCAAGAAATACCCAGCTGCGATGTACTTACCATTAAAGAAAAGGACTATAACATGTCAGCGGTGCTAGCCAAAGCAGCTGCTCAACTGAATAGTATCAAACAAAAAAGAGCCCTACGGCTCTCTTTCAATGCTTATTTAACAAAGTCCAAAAGTGCAAGGAAGCTTTCTGGTTGAAGTGAAGCACCACCAACAAGAGCTCCGTCAACATCTGGGCAAGCCATATACTCAGCAACATTTGCTGGGTTTACAGAACCGCCGTATTGAACACGAACTTTGTCAGCAACGTCTTGACCGAAGTCAGCTGCAACCACATCACGAACAGCTTTACACATGTTTTGTGCATCTGCTGAAGTAGCTGATTTACCAGTACCGATAGCCCAGATTGGCTCGTAAGCGATAACTGATGATGCTACTTGCTCAGCAGACAATCCTTTAAGAGCAGCAGACACTTGCGCACCTACAAACTCAACTGCTTTACCTGCTTCGTAAGTTTCAAGAGACTCACCACAGCAGATGATTGGCGTCATACCATTAGCAAAGATTGCGTGTGCTTTTTTGTTGATGTCTTCGTCAGTTTCGTGGAAGTAGTCACGACGCTCTGAGTGACCGATGATCACATATTCTACACCAAGGTCAGCGATTGTCGCTGGGCTATTTTCACCTGTAAAAGCACCTGCATTTTCAAAGTAGCAGTTTTGAGCAGCTACTTGCAACTCAGTTCCTTTAACACCTTTTTTCATACCTTCAAGGAAGATAGCTGGTGAACCGATAACTGTGTCCACAAGTTCGTTTGATGGAATAGCATCTTTAACAGCTGCAACGAATTCGCGTGCTTCAGACGCAGTTTTATTCATTTTCCAGTTACCAGCAATAATTGGTTTACGTGACATTTCACATACCTCTTCTATTTTTTATTTACATTGTCTATTTTATCACATTTTAATTTTTATAGCTAATCATTTTCATCCAATATCAAAATAGGTTTTCAAAAACTCTTTTTCTTTCGGTGTCAGGGGGCGGTAGCTTCCAGGCTCTAGCTCTTCTTCTAGGTGAAAACCTCCGAAGGAAATGCGTTTTAAATAGGTCACTTTGACACCATAGGCTAGAAACATTTTTTTGACCTGATGAAATTTTCCTTCTGAAATGGTCACCCTAGCACAGCTCTTTTCTGAACTAGAGCTAATAATCTCAAGTCTAGCTGGTTTACAGGTCGTTCCGTCTAAGAATGCTATGCCTTTTTCAAAAAAAGCTGGCGCATCAGCATGGAGTTTGTCATTAACTTCGACGTAGTAAGTCTTGTCGACGTGGTGCTTGGGATGTAACATGCGAAAGCCGAGTGGACCATTATTAGTAATGATAACCAAGCCTTCTGTATCACGGTCTAATCGCCCCACAGGATAAAGTCCCTCACGGTAATCTGTCTCCGTTATTAAATCAATGACAGTCTGGTGCTCACGATCTGTTCGAGCAGAGACGACACCAGATGGTTTGTTCATCAGATAGTACACCTCTGGGCTGTGCGTCACCTTTCTTCCTGAAACGGTAATCTCTTGAAGACTGGCATCAACGTTGAGATTAGCAGTTGTTACCACTTCTCCATCTACTCTTACCTGATGTGCTTTCAGCAATTTTTTAATATCATTTCGAGAACCTAGGCCCGCCTCTGTCAGTAGTTTATCAAGTCTCATGATTTTATTATAACATATCATCCAATTTGACTATGACTTAATCATACGACCTACTGTCATATACACCCAAGCAGAGTTTCCCTCTCTTCTGAGATTATTGTGCTCACTTCTCTCAAAAACTTCAGGTTACAAAGCTACCCCAAATACTTCTAAATAATTTAGTTCTTCAGTTGTCAGTCGTCTAAACTCACCACGCTTTAAATCTGTTGGTAAGGTTAATGGTCCCATCGAAATACGTTCTAAGGTGACCACTTCTTTGCCACAAGCCGCTACCATACGTTTGACCTGATGAAATTTTCCTTCACGAATTGTGATTTTAACGCGACAACTCTGACGACTGTCATCAGCTGACAAAATCTCTAATGTTGCTGGTTGGCAGGTATGGTCTTTGAGGGCTATGCCTTTTTCAAAAGCCAAAATATCCGACTGATCCATAACCCCTGAAACGTCTGCTAGATACTCTTTGTCCACGTGCTTTTTGGGCGATAGCATCGCATGAGCCAGCTGACCGTTGTTGGTCAATAGAAGCAAGCCCGTCGTATCAATGTCTAGTCTTCCCACAGGAAAAACCTCTTTGTGGCGAGCAGTATCATCTAAAAGGTCCAAAACTGTATGATGGTGGTTATCTTCCGTCGCAGAAATCACACCACTAGGCTTGTTGAGAAGGTAATAAACAAAAGTCTCGTGAGTAAGCCGTTGACCTTGGTAGAAAATCTGGTCTGTTGTTTCATTAACCTGAGTTTTAGGTGAGGTTTCAATCTGACCATTAACAGTAATTTGCTTCTTCTTGAGAAACACCTTTACTTCCGTTCGAGAGCCAATGCCACAATCCACTAAAAATTTATCTAGACGCATGCTACTTCCTTTCTTTTTAACTATTATAGCATAGAAAAAAGAGAAGACCAATTGCGGTCCTCTCCAAAATTCGGCGTTGTCATCTACTTGTTATCGTTGATAACAAGGCTTAAAAATTCGTTTTGTAATAATCAGTGATCCCTTTAACGATACCATTTGCTAACTTCTCACGATAGTCTACTGTAGCAATCTTTCGATTTTCTGCCGAATTTGATAGATAGCCTAATTCCAACAGTACCGCAGGCGCTGTTGTTTCGCGAAGAACTGCAAATGTATTGCGTTTAACTCCACCATTTTTAGCACCGCTTGTTCCCACAACAGAATTTTGAATCGTTGACGCAAGGCTAGCGCTTAGGCGTAAACGTTCTTTATCATTATGGTAAGTTTTGTTAATTCGTGATGGGTAGTCTGAATAATACTGATAATAGTAGGTTTCAACGCCAGATGCAGATGGTGACGTTGCAGCATTAAAATGAATACTGATGAACAAATCTGCATTAGACTGATTAGCTTTTTCAGAACGAGGAAGCAAATCAACAAATCGATCATCCGAGCGTGTTAAAACAACTTGATAACCAAGTTTTTCCAACTTAGTCTTAAGACGATTTTGCATATCCAAGTTCAAAGTCTTTTCTTGTTGTCCATAGTAGGCAGCACCTGGGTCTGAGCCACCGTGACCAGCATCTAAATAGATGACTTTATTGACAGCCTTATAGTTTCCTTTTGAAGCAGAACCTTTTTGGATGTTCTTTACTTCCAGATTAACTTGGCTTTCAGATACAAAATCCTGTTTACCTTTCTCGTCTGTCACATAGAGATGGACATGATACTTACCACTACTGTACTTATGGTCGCTTGCTCTAACTGTTAGTTTATAAGTTCCATTACTTTGTTTACTTGCCGTATACCACTTAATATCATCCTGTCCATTAGCATCTGACCAGGTTGGTAAGTGGACTTGTTTAATACCATTTGCTGATTTAAGGTTAGAAACAATCACATCAAAAGTTCCAGTTTGATTGTTCACATTTTTAATCTCTAATTTAGCTGTCGGCTTTGGCAATGCCTTAATATCAATAGTATCGCCATCAAGGAAGGTTAACTTGCCATCTTTTGTACGACCGTAACTATGAATATGGTAAATTCCCGTATCATATTTATGGTCTTTGATGTCAACGGTCAAACTATAGCTACCATCTGTTTCCTTTTTAGCTTGGTACCACTTAATATCATCTTGATCACTCTTAGCTGACCAGGTTGGAAGCATAACTGTTCCAATAGTGCTCGGAACATTCTTGACGGTAACCTTAAAGCTCGTTGCTGTCAATGCTTTAACCGTTGTCTCAGGTTTAGAGCTTATTGGTACCTTTTTCGGAGCCGCAACATCATGTGTCACTGCATTTAAGAAAATATTAGCAACTGAACCTGCATTACCATAAACATGAAGATGGTAACGTCCACTTTCATACTTATGCTCTTTGGTATCAACGGTTAATTGATAGCTACCATCTTTTTGTTTATTAGCTACATACCACTTAATGTCATCTTGACCACCTTTATCTGTCCAAGTCGGGATACGAACTTGGTTAATATAGCTTGGAACATTCTTTACAGTCACACCAAAACTTGTTTCTGTGAGAGGCTTAATCGCAGTCTCCACTTTAGGAGTTGCAACATCATGTGTCACTGCATCTAAGAAAATATTAGCAACTGAACCTGCATTACCATAAACATGAAGATGGTAACGTCCACTTTCATACTTATGCTCTTTGGTATCAACGGTTAATTGATAACTACCATCTTTTTGCTTGTTGGCTACATACCACTTAATGTCATCTTGACCACCTTTATCTGTCCAAGTCGGGATACGCACTTGATTGATGTAACTTGGAACATTCTTAACCGTGATGGTAAATTTATCATCTGCAATGCCTTTAACACTGCTCTCTACCTTTGATTTTGGTTGATCATAAGTTGTACTAGCAAGGAAAGTCTTCTTACCTGAGCTTTCTCCATAAAGATGGAGGTGATATTTATTAGTCTCGAATTGATGTTGATCAAGAGAGACTGTCACTTTATAATTACCGTTTGCTTGTTTTTGTGCTTGATACCATTTGATATCATCTTGACCATTCTTTTCAGTCCAAGTCGGAAGCAGCACTCTCGTGTATTTCGCTGGTACATTGCCAATAGTAACTTCAAACAGACGATCATTGAGCGCTTTAACCGTTAGAGATGGTGCTTTAGGAACTGGCTGAGTATAAGTCGCTTGACCAACATAGACCTTCTTACCATTTGGTTTTTCCTCATAGTAATGAATATGATAAAGGCCTGTAGAAGATTTATGGTTATTAGTATCTACAGAAAGCTTATAAGTCCCATTATTCTGTTTTTGTGCCTGATACCATTTGATGTCATCTTGACCATTAGCAGCAGACCAAATTGGTACGTAAAGCTTTTTGAAATACTTTGGAACATTTGAAACGGTAACCTCAAAACTCGTTTGGCTAGTCGCCTTCACATTAGTCTCGAGTTTTGGTTGCGCCAATGTGACTTCTTCTGATTTGACAAACGTCATCTTTCCAGTTGCTTTTTGTCGCAAATAAGCATGGAGATGATAAAGCCCATACTCCCAGTGATTGTTATAGGGAACTGTTGTATGCGCATTGTTCATGGTGTACCACTTGAGATCGTCCTGACCCATAGCTTGTGACCAGACTGCAACACGTACTTCACTATCTTTTGGGATTTCCCCAGAATAGCTAACTTCCATATTCTCAGCAGTTTGATTTACCGTAATAGCATTCTGGGCAGGCGTTTCTGCAACTCTTGCCTCTGCTAACTTAGGTTCAGTAACTACTGCTTTTTGTTGTTGCTTAAGCTGATTCTCAGCTACTTTAGTGACCGCCGTTGCCTCTGTCTGCTTTCTTGATGTCGCTACGCTCACTTCACTTATAGGCTGTTCAGTAGTCGTCGTTACCTTACCTGTATCAGTGACAGCTACTGACTGTGATGTTAGTGAGTTACTCTTTGCTTCAGTTGTAGAGGCTTCCGTTTGTAAAGAAGCAACCACCTTCTCAGAACTTTCCGTTACAGCAACTGAACCATTTTGAGTCACTGAACCTATCTCTTCTGCTTGTACATCGTTTTTAGCAAGAAATAGCGTAAGCGCTAAAGGAATTACCAAATAACTTTTAAAAGATTTTTCCATTATATCTCCCGGACTTTCCGAATATTTTTATTATTATACCATATTTTTATGCATTAATAAAGTAATTTAGTCATTAATACCCATTATTTTATAATATTTAATATCATAGTTGCAGATATTAGCCAAACGATATACAACTTATCCTCATAAGAGAAGTCACTTTTGTATAAGACTAACCTAATATTTTTTGATAAAATAGCAGAGCAGAATTTATTATTGAAGGAGTCATTATGGAAGACTTGGAAAAAAGAATGCTATCTCACGCTTCTGGTGAGCACCGCTTTGACCCAAATCAGCAAAAAGCATTTTTAGGAACCTTTAGAGAACGAGTGGTGTTAGCTGTCAAAATAACCGATTTAGGTCCTGAATTGTTTAAAAACCTCCCAGAGTTTCTAGCAAATCTCAACCAAAATTGGCAACCTTTGGTGGCTAAAATTTCCTCAGAAATCAGTCTATCATCCCAAATGACCTTGATGAAATTATCGGAACAGCATAACCTTCCTAGCACGATTGTACAAGAAAAAGAGGCAACCTCTCCTTACGCCTTTATCGTACATTCTGACCACGCCATCAACCTAGAACAAATCGAACCAGTGTTAGCCACAACCTCAGACAAAACAAGTCCTGAACAGAAAAAATTATCCTTTTTTAAAAAATTATGGAAAAAGCGATAATTGTAAAATCGAAGCTACAATAGGTAGTGCCCTCAAATTGAAGATAGAAAAAGAGGTAGGAATTTTCCCAACCTCTCTTTTTAAAATCGAATCATTTCTCGACTCTTTTCATAAGAATTGACAAAGCGATCTGTTACGCCAGGCTCTACAATTTCTAGAGCATAAGAGATATCATCAAAAGCCTCTTTGTAATTAAAGTGCATTTGGAAGAGTTCCATTGTGCGATCATAGCTTTCTTGAACATTTTGATCAAAGCTACGGTAGCGATTTGAATACTGTAGTAACTGTTCAGTCAAAACAGCGTCTTGAACAACTTTATAAGTCACTTCTTCTAAATTAGCCATTGCTTTAGTAGAGACTTCCTTCATTTTATCAACCGTCATCATATCGACACGACCACGACTGAGTTCATCGCGAAGCGCTTCTAACTGCGAGCTTGCAGTGAAAAATTGGCTCATAAAATCTTGCGGAATTCCTGGAAGATTGCGTTTTTCCATAAAACGCTTAATGGTGTGAAGGCGATTGATATAGACTTCTAATTTATGACGAGCATTGACTTCGCCTTTCTCAGTCCCTTTCAAGCTATCGTAAATAGCTAACTGTCCTTCTTCAACATCAGCAATCTTAGATTGTAACTTTTCCAAAACCTTTTGCCATTCAGAAAATGGCTTTTCTTGCTCTGCCATGTTATCAAGTGCCGGTTGCAACTCTTCTTCCATATCAGACAAGTTTGAGCTATATATTCCTAACTTGTTACCAATGCTATCGCTGAAAATATAGCGTTGCGTTAGGCGATTAAGCTCATTAATTAGACTCGCATTGTTTCCTTTAACATGAGCCAAATATTTTGGTAAGCGATTTGTTGCTTTAACGACTTCCTTATGTGCAGCGATTTCACGTTCGAAAAGATCGTAAAAGCCATTTAAGCGCTCTTGAATGTCTCGGCAACTTGTTTCAGCCTTAACCAATTCAAGATCTGCCAAATCATCAGAAGTGTCACTAATCGCTTCACGGATAGCTTGAAAACCAGTTTCAATATCGTCTTCAGCAAAATAATAATTTTCTTCTAATAAGCGACTGTAGCCCGTTTCTAAGTCTTCTAATTGGTCTGGGAAATCTTCCTCTAATTTTGTAACAATCGGTGGGATTTTCTCAGAAATTTGACCAAGAGCAATCGTGTGCTCTTCAGCTTTTTCTAAAATTTCTGCCGCTTCAACAGGGTCACCAGAAGAGTTAAGCGTCACAAACTGTGAAAATTCAGATTGAATATGAGTAAGTTGCTTGCTAATCTCTGGCATAGCTTTGCCATAATGATCAGCTTGGTTTGCAATTTCTGTTTGCAATTTTTCATACATATCCAAAGCGTAAGTCACTCGCGAACTGTTTTTTTCTTCTTGCTCTGCCAAAACTGCCAAAGCTTCGCGAATCGCTTTAATGTCTTCTTCAACAACATCCAATTGACTTTGAATACCTTTGATTTCATGCTTTGCCTTGATGAAATTAAAGGTATCATTTAGACTCTCAGCTTCAAAAATATGATTTTCAATATCTGAGAAGGAATTTAGGGTTAAATCAACCCATTTTTGATTCCACTCTCGAAACGAGGTCTGGCTTTGTCCAATCAAGTGTAAGCTTTTAACATGCTCAATCTCTTCATTGACAGGTAACTCAAAAAGTTCTTGCTTTTTCTCTTCTAAACTTGCAATCAAGGCGTCATTTCTTTTTCTCACAACAACGCCAAACAAATAGGCAATAATCACTAAAATAATTATTGCTACTATAAGTAGAACGATTCCGTTCGACATGGGGATCTCCTTACATATTTTCTAAAAGGTCTATAACATTACAATTATAACACAGCTATAGCCTCTTTTCAATCAGATGACCAAGTTTAAATGTCCAAAGTTGAATAAACTGCGTTTTCTTCAATAAATTCACGACGCGGTTCAACCTTATCCCCCATCAACATATCAAAGATTTTGTCTGCTTCAGCAGCATCATCAACTGATACACGCGCCATGAGACGACGTTCTGGATCCATTGTAGTTTCCCAAAGTTGATGATCATCCATTTCCCCAAGACCTTTATAGCGCTGAACTGTTGGTTTTGAACGCCCTACAGTATAACGCGCCAAAGCTTCTTGAAGTTGAGTTTCTTGATCTGCACCTGGTTGAATGTATTCTTTAATTTCAGACCCAACTTTAACCCCATAAATTGGTGGTTGGGCAATGTAAACATACCCTGCTTCTAAGACTGGACGCATAAAGCGGTAAATTAATGTCAATAAAAGGGTGCGAATATGGGCACCATCAACGTCGGCATCTGTCATGATAACCAATTTTTGATAGCGAGCTTTTGACACATCAAAATCAGCACCAAATCCTGTTCCCATAGCTGTGAAAAGGCTACGAATTTCTTCATTAGCTAGGATTTTATCCATGGTAGCTTTCTCAACATTCAAGATTTTACCTCGAATTGGTAAGATTGCCTGATATTCACGGTTACGACCTGATTTTGCTGAACCACCCGCTGAGTCTCCCTCAACGATGAAAAGTTCATTCATTTCAGCATTATTTGATGAACAATCCGCCAATTTACCTGGAAGATTTGAAATTTCAAGCCCTGATTTTTTACGGGTTACTTCACGTGCACGCTTGGCTGCAATTCTAGCTTTAGAAGCCAAAATCCCCTTCTCAACGATTTTACGAGCTGTTTGAGGATTTTCCAAAAGGAAGCGTTGGAAGGCATCTGAAAAGAGGCGATTCGTAATTTTGACCACTTCAGAGTTTCCAAGTTTTGTTTTCGTTTGCCCTTCAAACTGTGGATTAGGGTGTTTGACAGAAATAACTGCTGTTAGTCCCTCACGCACATCTTCACCCGTTAGATTATCATCCTTTTCTTTAAGGATGTTGTTGCTACGCGCATAATCATTAACGACACGGGTCAAAGCGGTGCGGAAACCTTGTTCATGGGTACCACCTTCATGCGTGTGAATATTATTGGCAAATGACATGACTGTCTCATGGTAACCTGTTGTGTATTGCATGGCAACCTCAACAGAAATCCCATCCATTTCACCATCGGTGTAAATAGGGTGCTCAAAAATAACATCTTTATTCTCATTGATGTACTCAACGTAAGATGTAATCCCACCTTCATAGTGGAAGTCTTTTTTCTGTTCAAGCCCCTCACGTTTATCAGCAATTGAGATTTTCAATCCCTTGTTCAAGAAGGCTAACTCTTGAATACGTTTTGCGAGTTTAGAGAAATCATATTCTGCTGTCTCTGTAAAAATGTCAGGGTCTGGTGTAAAGTGGACAGTCGTCCCTGTACGATCAGTTGTACCAATCACTTCAAGGTCTGCAACCACTGCACCACGACGATATTCTTGGTAATGAATTTGACCATTTTTATGGACATGTACATCGAGTTGTGTCGAAAGGGCATTTACAACCGAAGAACCTACTCCGTGCAAACCACCAGACACTTTATAGCCACCACCGCCAAATTTACCACCTGCGTGAAGAACCGTAAAGACAGTCTCCACCGCTGGGCGACCAGTTTTTTCTTGGATATCGACAGGGATTCCACGTCCGTCGTCTACTACTGTGATTGAGTTATCTGGTTCGATGACCACATCGATCTGGCTAGCAAAACCTGCAAGTGCCTCATCGATAGAGTTATCAACGATTTCCCAAACCAAGTGATGGAGACCTTCCTTTGAAGTAGATCCGATATACATCCCTGGACGCATACGAACGGCTTCAAGACCTTCCAATACTTGGATTTGGCTGGCATCATACTCCTGCGCTAAAGCTTCTAAATTTTTATTTTCGTCAGTCATTTAAGTCACTATCTCCATCAAGGATTTTTTATTATCAACGAGCAAGGTGTCAAAACCTGCAGCTCGTCCTGCTTGTCTATCAATCTCACGATCACCAATCACAAGAGCCTTTTCAATATGATATTTGTCTTTCAAATAGAGCATACTCTCAGGATTTGGTTTACGGGCAAACCCATTATTTGATGTCACCACTTCTGTGAAATAGGGATAAAGCTCTGTGAGTTCTAGAATAGATAACACTTGCTTATTGCGATGTGATATCAAAAAATTGCGACCATCTTCAGCTACAATCTTGGCTAAAATCTCACGAGCTCCTTCAAATAATACAGGATGTTTAAGGTATTCTGCTTCAAACAGTTTATACTCTTGTAAAAAGCTTTCTTCATTAGGAATAAAGAAATCAATTGCCGCATTTGTTGATTCTTTCAATTTCATGTAGACATCATCATGCGACGCTTTTATGCCATAGTTTTCTAAACAGGCTACAAAAGCTTGCGTGGAAACTTCATAGTTATCAAGTAAAGTTCCACCTAAATCCCATATGTAATCGTGATAATTCATACCCTTCATTATATCATATTTCTTTCATTTTTGACAGAAAGAGGTAAGAACAGCACGACAAACGCATGAAATCTTCTATTTCCATTTTGCAAGTGTTGAAAGTTTTTTGCCCTAAAGCAATTGTTTTAAATACTTGTCAAAGGACAGACTTAGGGCATATTTCTTACGACGCAGACTCATCTTCTTTCCAAAATCTAACTGTTTTAATACCGCTAAACAGAATTTATCCATGACATTTAAATTAAATGCGAGTTGTTTATTCAAAGTCTTATTGGCATCTTCACGAAAAACAACATCTAGTAGCCAGTGCATGCTCTCTATCTGCCAATGCCCCCTTACATAATCACACAACTCTTTAGCGCTAACCTGACAACTTAAAATAAAGTAGCGGGTTTCTTCGCTCTCTTGACCATTCTTTGTTATCTGAATACGCGCCCGTCCAATGCTTTGGATATGTCCCCAATCGGGATGCTCTTGACGTATCCACTCTGTATCAGTAATGACTTCATACTGTCTCAATTCAATCTGACCGTGCGCTTTCTCAAGCGTTTCATAGCTATCGTCAAAGTTCTGAGAGAGTTCAAAATAGGGACGAATACCTTCTAAAAGGCTCTTTTGATTCTCTTTGACTGCTAGACAATAATCTGCTTTCTTCATGATAATCTTATCCGCAATATCCTTTTGTGTGCCCATAGCGTCAATACTAATCATGCACCCTTTTACTGAAATCATGTCTAATAATCGTGGAATCGCTGTAATCTCATTGCTTTTTTCATCACTCGCTACCTGGCCATACGAAATCCCTAAATCTGTCGCATAGGCTGAGACAATATGTAGGGCTTTTTGAGTTTGACTGGCATTACCACGGATAGTCTTCCCGTCAATGGCTACTAAACGTTTTGAAAGTTGTGGTAAGGTTTTAGCTGATGAGTCACATGGTTCAAGAAGAGAAGTCCATATCTGTGTGAGTTCTACAAGAACTTGTGAATCTAAAGTCGCAAAAACACGTTGTAGAGTGTCATGAGAGGGAATGCCATTTTCTAATTTGAGAACGGTGCGTAAGGATTTCTCATAGGCAATACCAAACTCCTCTATCTCATCCCAGTGTTCTGCGCCTGATAAGCGAGCAAAGAAGATCAAAAGAACGATATCTGACAATAAGTGTTTGACTTTCCATGGCTCACGATCATCTCTCACAGTAACCAAGAAATTTAAAAGGTCTTCCATAACAAAATCCTCCACTTTTATTATAGCGGAGAATGTTGAGTTAATTTATGAAAGTCTTTTTTGTAAGCCATATTTTCTTCATGCGTTTGTCGTGTAAGAACAGGAATTGATTTATCAAAAAAATCAATTTCCTTATCTTACCTCTGTCGTGTTTTACAGTATTTAATTGTAACCTCAATCCTATCTATTCAGGTTATTATGATAAGCCATGGACAAAATCAGTCCAACGCCAATCAAATTAGAGATTAGAGAGGATCCCCCTTGAGAAATAAAAGGCAGCGGAATACCTGTCAGTGGTAAAATCCCTAGCGCTGCTCCAACATTTTCAAAAACATGGAACAAAATCATCATGATAAAGCCGACCGCAATCACCGTATAAAAACGGTTATTGGACTCCAAGGTAATGCGCAACATCCTGTAAAAGAGCCACAGGTAACAGCCTAAAACCAAAGCTGAGCCAATGAACCCAAAATTCTCACCAATAACGGTAAAAATCATGTCACTCTCACGAACAGGAACCGACAGTTCTGCAACATTGAACCCTTTCCCAAATAAACCACCACTACCTATCGAAATTAATCCCTGCGTTTGCTGATAGGCAATTCCTGTAGCATAAGCAAAAGGATCCAGCCAGGCAGAAATACGATTGATCTGATAGGTGTCCATTCCCATATGAAAGAGCCACTCACGACCTTGCTCCCAAGAAAAGAGAGCAATAAAAGCGGCGATGAGGAGAAAGACAGAAAGAATAATGGGCAATAAAATTTTCCATGAGACACCAGATAACACCGTAACCCCTGCTAAAATAGCAATAAAGACAAGGGCTGTCCCCAAATCTTTCTGAGCTGCCAAGAGAGCTAGGACTGGCAAGGTTATCAAGACATATAATCCTAATAATTTCCAATCTTCTACCAACTCTTTTGATTTCCTTTTTTTCTGAAATGTAACGGTTACTCTTGCCAAAGCTAAAATGTAGGCAATTTTCATAAATTCAGATGGCTGATAAAGTGTGATATTATTGATTGTCACCCAGTTTTTAGCACCTGTAGCTGCATAGAGGCTAGGACTATAGAAGAACAAGGGTAAAAACATGGTCCCAAGTCCCAAGATGTAAAACCAAGGCGTTGCCTTCCATAAGAATTTTGTGTTAAAAAACATCACTACAAAAGCTGATAAGATTCCCAATAGCAACCACAGTCCTTGCAAGAGGAGAACATTTCCCAAACGATCAGGATAATCTGCCAATGTCGCAACATAGACCGACAAAAATCCCATAACTAACAGAAAAAAAACAGGTAGCAATAGAGAATAATCAACCCGCTGCTCCCAAGTTTTTAAATGCTTTACCATAAGATCCCTCACCTACCAAACTATCCTAAATTAAATGTCTATCCATTATAGCATGATTATCACTCAAGCACTACCACTTTTTGACTGGTATAAATACTGTGTTTTCGATTAACGCTATAGGAGAAAGCTACAGCAACCAAAAAGAAAGGAGTGTTTTCAAAGCCAAAAACCTCACCACCAATAAAAATAGGAGCTAAGATGGTGTTTGTTGCAGAAGCAAAAACAGCAATATAGCCACTAGCTGCCACAATTTCTAAAGGCAACTGAAAAACGCCTGCTAAAACAACGCCTAGTGATGCCCCAATAGAAAAGAGCGGCGTCACTTCTCCCCCTTGAAAACCAAGAGACAGCGTCAACACGGTTAACATAATTTTCAACAGCCAATCATAGCTGGTAATAGTTCCACCAGAAAAAGAGGCCTCAATCAAATTTGTCCCAAGACCAGAATAACGCCCCTCATGGCACAAAAATAGCATAAGAGACAATAAGATACCAACACAAAAGATGCGATGATAAGGATTTTTAACCAGCTCTGCCATTTTTTCCTTCGTCCAAGATAAGCTAGCCGCAAAACCATTACCTACTAGACCAAAGATAAGTCCTGCTACTGCTAATTTCACAAAGGTCAGAAAATCTAATCTTAAATCACTTTCAATCAAATGAGTGAATTTTTCCAACCCTAGGCTATTAGAGGTCCACGCAGCCGTAAAAGAAGCAAGGATTGTAGGTAATACAAATCTTACACGGAGTTGCTCTATCACTAACACTTCTAAAGCAAAAAAGAGTGCCGCCATCGGTGTTTGAAATAGTCCTGCAAAACCCGCTGCCATTCCCATGGTTAAAAATAATGGCGAACTTTTTTCAAAAACTATATAACGAGAAAAGAAATGTGAAATGGTAGCCCCAATCTGTACCGCAACACCTTCACGACCTGCAGACCCACCAAATAAATGCGTTAGCCATGTTGTGACGACAATCAGCGGAACTAAAATCAAGGGAATTTGCTCGTCTTTTCCTTGACCCACTTCAAAAATAAGAGCCATCCCTCTCTTGGCTTGCCCGCCAAATGTTCGATAGAGAAAAACAATCAATAAGCCTGAAATCCCTAAAAACGGAATCAGATAGAAAAAATGCTCTGTCCGAATTTCTGAAATGAGGAGCAAACCTTTCCCAAAAATCGTATCAATGACACCAACAAGAACTCCTATAAAGAGAGCAAGTAAACAGGTCAAAAATGTCTCTTTTAACGTTAAATCATTGCCGTCTTTTATTCCTTTTAACACTCTTTGACCCCTAATTGACGACTTTGATATGCCCTAGAATGTTTCATCATATCAGAAAAGGTTGCCACAATCGCCTCTTCAAAGTCTTTATTTGCAACTTGGCGCGCAACCTTATCTAAGACCATTTGTTCACGAGAAGTGTCTAAAACAGCCTTTCCTGTCGCCCTTTTATAAGCTGTCACTTGATTGACGAGGCCCATGCGTTCTTCTAACAAGGCAATAAGCTGCGCATCAATTTTGTCAATATCTTGACGAATAAGGTTTAAATCCATGTGTTATCTCCTATTCTCTACAGGCAATTGCAGAGCATTCCTTTCTTTAACTATGATGATTAGTGAAACAGGGCTTGATTGACCAAATGAATATCACTTTCATTGACAACAAGATAAATGGTCGCTCCTGCTTGTAACATTGTTTTTCCAGTGACAACTTCACTCTTACCATGAACAACTTGTGTCGTAATGAGAACATCTGCTGGCAACTCCAACTCCGAAACACGTTGACCGACCAATTGCTCAGTGACAGGTAATTCGATCATCGTTGGTTCATTATTTTCCAGATGACTCACTGGTACCATTTTAGCTAACATGGCCTCGTAAATTGGTTCGCCGCCCAGTAAATCCATGGTTAGGTAGGATACCAAAACAACAATGCCAATCGTCATCAATTGAGACAAATCTCCCACCATCTCAGTAACCAAAATCATCGCTGTCAGCGGAGCCTTAGACACCGCACCAAAATAACCAGCCATACCCAAAATGATAAAAATCGTCACCTGACTTGCCTGCGCTAGCCCCATTGTTTCCAATAAAAGGCCAAAAATATAGCCAGATAAAGAACCGAGAGCTAACAGTGGCAAGAAAATCCCACCAGGAAGACCACTTCCATAGGCAATCATGCTCCAGACAAAGCGAATCGCTAAGAACAAAATAGCTGTGCCAAGTAGCATGCCACTATCAGGCAAGTGTAAGATGAGATGGTGTCCACCGCCCAATAATTCTAATGAAAAGTAGCCAACAGGAAAGGTTAGAAGCAATGCAAAAATACCATAAAAATGCGCTGGAATCTTAAACATCTTTCCAAGTGCATCGTAAACTTTACCAACACGAAGCACCACCCATTCATAGCCATACCCTAAAAGACCTAAGAAAATCCCCATAGGAACAAGGAGTAAGTATTGACTAAGCTGCAAAACTTCAAAACCGTCAGGCATATGAAGGACTGGCGTCAATCCAAAAATATTTAGCGAAATGATATTGGCTACCAAACTCGCAACTAAAGCAGTTATCCAAACCAGTCGTGAAAAATGGTGATAAACTTCTTCAACAATAAATAGCAGCCCTGCTATGGGTGCATTGAAGGCTGCTGAAAGCCCCGCTGCCGCACCACTTGCAATTAAAATCCTTTTTTCTTTGGGCGTCACCTTAAGAGACTCTGCTAGTCCTTTGGCAGTAACCGCCCCCAACTGGATACTAGGACCTTCACGCCCCAGCATCAAGCCCATGGAAATCGCAAGACTGCCACCGACAAATTTTTTCCAAAGGACTGACCACCAGGAAACACGTAACCTTCCCATCAGTTCTCCCTCAACATGAGGAATCCCAGAACCTTTAATATCTGAATCGGATTTCACTAATAGACCTACTAAAATGATTAGCACTAGGCTAATCCCTACCCCCCCAATAAGATAGGATGGTTGGTTACTTGCATGCGCATAAGCTTTCAAGGTCCAATCTGTTAGAATACCGATAATAAGACGAAAAAGACTGACAACAACTCCCGCTAGAACACCCACTAAGCAGCCTCTCCAAACCGCTACCAGAAGATGTTGCGATGACAAACGAAATTCTTTTTGATGTGTTTTCATAATAAGTTTCAATAGTACATAAAGAAGGTTAGAGTGACCCCCAACCTTAATCTCTTATCCTAATTTTGCTGATAATGTTTCCGCAAAGGCTTCTAGATTTTCAATATCTTCATCCTCTGCCGCCAAGTCTACCTTAACAGAATCAGCACCCTTTGTGGCACCTGTCAAAGCAAACTGTTCTTCAAATTCATCAACGGATTTACAGAAGTAATCGTAGAAAGTATCTCCTGAGCCAACAACTCCAAAAATCTTTCCTGATAAATCGACATCTGCTAAATCTTCATAGAAATCGACAATTTCATCTGGCAATTCACCATCACCGTAAGTGTAAGTAGCCACAATAGCAATATCAGCATCTTCAAAGTCAGCGGCATCAACGGTTGTACACTCATCAACATCTACTGTGTGCCCTAATTCTTCCAACTTCTTAGCGACGATGTCTGCAATTTCTTCCGTATTTCCGGTCATGCTGGCATAAACAATTTTTGCTAAAGCCATAGTTTCCTATATTCCCTCCAAAGTCAAATTACTATTATTATAGCATACTTTTAAAGAAATGGGGCATAGCCTTCAGCAAGTTTTTGCAAAAGCAATTCCTTTTCACTATCACTAGCAAAAGAGCCTTTTATCGCATCTTGATTATGCTGGTAAAAATCTGTGGGACTTGTGCCAAAATGAGCCGCAAAAAGACCGTACTCTTTCGTTAAATTGGTATCTGACACAGTTCGATTATCTGTGTTAATCGAGATATTAGCCCCTGCTGCTTTTAGGTCTAAATAAGGGTAATCTGCAATTGTCTCAATCGCTTTCGTTTGTAAATTGCTTGTAAGAGCTAATTCTGCTGTCAAATCTGCAGCAACAAACGATTCAAGCAAACCTGGAATTTCCATAATAGCTGTTGTATGCCCTGTTCGCTTGACACCAGCTTGAATCGCATAAGCAATATTTGTTGCGCAACCACATTGCTCCCCTGCATGCAAAGTCATTTTAAAACCAAGATCATGCGCATGCTGAATGCCTTTACTTAGACCTTCTGCTGGAAAATCAACTTCATTACCAGCAAAATCAGCCCCTACAACATAAGGTTCCTCACTGGCTTTTACCTCTGTAAACATCGCCATTGTAGCTTCTAAATCATTTTGACGCAAGCCACAAACCAAAGCCTTAGCCACAATACCAAAATCTTTTTCAGCTTTTTGCAATCCTCGGCAGACTGCTCGGACCACCTGTGCTACTGATAGCCCTTTATCCATTGATAATTCAGGTGCAAATCGGATTTCTGTATAAATAACATTTTCCTCAGCTGACTGTTTGGCAACATCGTAAGCCGCCAACTCCAACGCCTCTTCCGTCTGTAACAAAGGACGAATAAAATCAAAGGTTTTAAGATATTCATTTAAGCAAGTGATATCGGCAGGGGCTGTCACAAGTGATTTTAACTCATCATCACTCGCTGGAATGGAAATCTGTTCCATGGCAGCCAATTGACGAATCATCGGCAACGACAACGAACCGTCTAAATGACAATGTAGTTCGGTTTTTGCAAGCTTTGAAAAGTCAACTTGATTCATGAGAGACTCCTTTTTCCTAAAAGTTGTCATTATCTTACCATAATGAGCCAAAAAATCAACAAGAAATACGAACTTTTAGAAAATCTTATCCTTTTCTTTAGATTATTCTTATCCTCTAAAGATTAACTTTAGAATTTTGGCAAAGTCAATCTCTTACTTAACCTCCCAAAGCACAATTAGCAGCTCTTTTGTCAACTATTTATATGCTAAATTTTTGAAAAAAACCTTTCTTTTTGATAGGCTAATGACAAGAAATTTAATAAGGAGAAATCTTATGTCAGATTATATTTTACCTGAAGTTTGGGAAGCCCCCCAACAAATGGGCGGGGCTTGGGGTGGTCTCAATCAACCAACTGCTGGAGCACGTTTTGAACAAACCTTACCAAAGGGGGATAAACCTTTCCAAGTCTATTCACTGGGAACACCAAATGGTATCAAGGTTACCATTATGCTAGAAGAATTAAAAGAGCTTGGACTTGCTGCTGATTATGACCTTTTCCGTATCAAAATCGGAGACGGTGATCAATTTGGATCTGATTTTGTCAGCATTAATCCTAACTCAAAAATTCCTGCTATGCTCGATTTATCAGGAGATGAGCCTGTCCGTGTCTTTGAATCTCCGTCTATCTTGCTTTACTTAGCTGACAAATTTGAACACTTTATTCCTAAAGATTTTACTAAACGTACAGAGGTGATGAATTGGCTCTTTTGGCAAACAGGCGCAGCACCTTTCTTAGGTGGTGGATTTGGACATTTCTTCCATTACGCTCCTGAGAAAATCGAATATGCTATCAACCGCTTTGCTATGGAAGCGAAGCGCCAATTGGACCTTTTGGATAAGGAATTAGCCACTAAAACTTATATCACTGGTGAGGAATACACTATTGCCGATATCGCTATCTGGTCTTGGTACGGTCGTCTCGCTCAGGATAAGGTCTGGGATCGTGCTGGTATTTTTCTTAACGTCAAAGAATACAAAAATCTGCAACGTTGGACAGACCTCATTGCTAATCGCCCTGCTGTTAAGCGTGGACTAGAAGCCACTTATCAAGAGATTGACGCATGAGTTGGCAAGTTAAAACCTTAGATGAATTGACTCCACGTCAACTACATGCTATCTATCAGACCAGAGTAGCGGTTTTTGTCGTTGAGCAAACCTGCCCCTATCCCGAAGTTGACGAGTACGACCTTAATGCCATGCATTTATTTCAGGAAGACAATTGCAGCATCAAAGCCTATTGTCGCCTCATTCCTACAGATAATACCATCAAACTCGGTCGTGTCCTAGTAACAGAGGCCTATCGTGGAACTGGATTAGGGAGAAAGTTAATTAATCAAGCCCTATCAACCTGCCAACAACACTTTCCTAATCAAACCATCTATGCTCAAGCTCAAGCACATCTTAAAGATTTTTACGCTTCCTTCGGATTTAAAGCCATCTCAAAAGAATATCTAGAAGATGGCATTCCACATGTCGATATGACTTTAACTGCTTAAAAAGGGGGCAATTCCTACAGCACAGAATTTGGTACTCGTATAATATGGTATAATAACTAAAAACAATCCAAGAGAGGTAACCATGACTTTTCATTCTATTCTTGATAAAATCAAGGCATACGACACCATCATTATCCACCGCCACCAAAGACCTGATCCTGATGCCATTGGTTCTCAAATTGGTTTGCGTGAGATCGTCCGCACTAATTTTCCAGAAAAAACAGTTCTAGCAACCGGCATCAACGAACCGACGCTGTCTTGGATTGCGGAGATGGATCAGGTCGCTGATAGTGACTATGAAAACGCCTTGGTTATCGTCACTGATACTGCTAACACACCTCGAATTGATGATGAGCGCTATCAGACTGGAGAATACCTGATTAAAATTGACCACCATCCAAACGATGATGCCTATGGAGACCTTATCCACGTTGATACGACTGCCTCATCTGCTAGTGAAATTATCACCGATTTTGCTCTGACTGTCGGTCTGAAACTTTCTGATTTTGCAGCAAGCGTCCTCTACAATGGGATTGTCGGTGATACTGGGCGATTTTTATACCCTGCGACAACTAGCAAAACCATGCAAATTGCTGCTAAGTTACGCGAATACGACTTTGATTTTTCAGCTATGGCCCGTCGAATGGATTCTTTCCCTATGAAAATTGCTAAGCTCCAAGGCTATATCTTTGATCATCTCGAGGTTGATGAAAATGGGGCTGCGCGTGTCATCTTGACCCAAAAAATGATGGCAGATTTTGACGTGACAGAAGCCGAAACCTCTGCCATCGTTGGAACGCCTGGAAAAATTGATAGTGTTGAAAGTTGGGCAATTTTCGTGGAACAAGCTGACGGCACCTACCGTGTTCGTCTCCGCAGTAAGTCAGCTATTATCAATGAGATCGCCAAACGCCATGATGGTGGCGGACATCCCCTTGCCAGCGGAGCCAATTCCTATAGCTTGGAAGAAAATGAACAAATTTACCAAGAAATTAAAGAATTATTAGCTAAATAACTTGTCAAGCTCTGCCATTTTTGATAAAATAACAGAGTTAATAATAACTATGGTACGTAAAGTACTATGGCAGAAAGGAACTCATTAACAATGAAAAAAGATATCCATCCAGAATACCGTCCAGTTGTTTTCCTTGATACAACTACTGGTTACCAATTCCTTAGCGGCTCAACAAAAGCTACTAAAGAAACTGTAGAATTTGAAGGTGAAACTTACCCACTTATCCGTGTGGAAATTTCATCAGATTCACACCCATTCTACACTGGTCGTCAAAAATTCACTCAAGCAGACGGACGCGTGGACAAATTCAACAAAAAATACGGTCTCAAAGACGCAAACGCAAAATAAGGTCGAGAAACCGCATTATAAAGCCATTCCTAGTTTTAGGAATGGTTTTTATTTTTAAAAAGGTAACGGAAAAGGTAACGATTTAGGGTTATGCCTCTAAAAATTTGATAAATTTTTCCGCAGTCTGCTCCTTGACGTTTTCGGTTACGTGGGCGTAAATATTCATAGTTGTTTTTATATCTTCATGCCCTACGCGCTCTTGAACTTCTTTTATAGTTGCCCCAGCTTCAAATAATAACGATATGTGAGTATGGCGAAAACCGTGAGGTTTGATATAAGGAAGGTTATACTTCTTCAGAATTTTCTTTAAGTGATAATTGATAAAGTCAAATCCTCTAGGTTTACCCGTTTCCGCTGGAAAGAGGATATCAGTATCTTTTAAACGGTTAGGAAAGTTAAAGAACTGCCTTTCTTGTCTCCATTTCTTTAATATTTGCACGGTGACGGTATCAAGGGCTAGGGTTCGCTTACTTTTCTTTGTCTTTGGGGTTTGGAAAATAACGGCATTGTTTTCGCCGTATGCTACTGTCTGATTGACTGATAGCTTGTTAGTAGTGAAATCTATATCTTTCCACCGTAACGCTAAAACCTCGCTCTTACGCATACCAGTATAAGCAAGTAGTCGGAAAACCGTTTTTAATTCTGCATTATCTTCCTTGTCAACACATTCAAGAAAGGTTAACAACTGCTCCCGATTATAAAAGTTCTCTAGCTTTTTTTCATCTTCATCTACTTCTGCGGATTTACGGGGCTTTATAATCTTTCTCATTGGGTTATCATTAACATAACCGAGACTAACCGCATAGTCTAGCACCGTCTTAGTCATGCCTATAAAGTTAGCATACTTCTTATATTTCTTAAACCATTCAAGCGCCTGTTTTTGGCACATTGGTAGGCTTATCTTATCAATATAGCACGCGCCAAATACTGGTATGATATGTAAATCAGCTTGCGCCTTTTGTCGGGCGTAGGTGCTTGGTTTTACGGTGTTTTTGTAATGTTCTAACCATAGGTTATAAACTTCTTGAAAAGTTATCTTTTCAGGCTTATTAAAATAGCCGTCAGTCTCTACCTTGATAAGTAACTGACTTTCTGCCAACTTAGCTTCATTGCGGGTTTTGAAGCCTTTCTTTTTAACCCGTTTGTCCTTTCCTGTGAGTGGGTCTTTTCCCACGTAAGCTATAAAATAGTATCTAGTAGTACCATCTTTTAACGTATAGAGTTTAATCATTAGTGTACTCCTTTTTCTTTAACTGCTTACCTCGCCTAGTTTAGAAAATAAAGAGTATTGACACGCTTGCGCGTGAATTACCGCGCGATTGTCAAGCGTAACTAGATTTGTTATACTGAAATAGCCCCTTTGGGATAGGAAGGGGGTGAATAGTCATGTTAGACGTATTCCTTACAGTATTTCTTGCGCCTTTGCTTGTTGCTATCCTAACGGCATTATTTGAGTATTGGCTCAACTCACGCAAGAAATGACCCTTAGGGCATAGCTAGAAATAGCTAAGAGCCAAAAAGAAAACCCTCAACGTTGCGACCGTTGGGGGCTTTTTTTGTGCCATGCTAGACACATTCCTTACTGTTAAGGGTATTATATCCCAAAACTGCCCCCAAAGTCAAGCGGTTTACTTGTCATCATTTTTTATTAGTTGTCATCAGTTATTTTTAGCTAACCGAGAGGCAGGCTTTTTTGATAATTAACAAATATACCACACGCCAACCTAGAAAGGTTGGCTTTTTAGTTGTCTGTGTTTCTGCTTGCTAGTTTTTTGATAAGGTCATAAGCTATCTCTCTATCTCGTTTATCAAGGGTTATATAGTCTATAAGAATATCACTAAAATTAGTACCTAGTTCTTTATCAGCAATCACTAGACGTAGGACTATTGAAAAATATCCCTCGTCTATATCTGATAACCCTTTTTTTAATCTATTAAATTTTATAGGGTCATCTATATAGCTTTCTAAAAATGTATAAGCTTGTTTAGCTTCTTCTTGCTTTTTGAGACTGACTTTATTTAATTCCTCTATATCTATTTCATTAAAAAAATCCGCAATAGTAAAATCAAACTCCAGATTGTTATCAGCAACAATTTTAATAAAATTGTCTCTTGTAATATCCAAATAATTATATAGCTTAGACGCTTCTTTAAACGGGATAAAATTTTTCTCATTTTCCCACGTTTCCAAAACTTCTTTAGGAAGTCCCAAAAGTACCGACAAGGTATCTATACTTAGATTAAAAAATTTTCGCGTCTTATCCAAAGTTAAAAATTTAGGTTCTGTCGCTTCATCTAAACCTAGTAAATACCCAACCGAAACACCGAAGAAATCGGCTAGAGCTTGGGCTTTTTCGGGTTTTATTTGACTTTCTCCATTTTCCCAGCGCGATACACTCATTTTAGTAGTATATAACTTATCAGCTAATTCTTTTTGAGTTAGTTTTTTCTCTCTCCGTAACTCTTTTAATCTATTCATGGTAAAACCACCTTTCAAAAGTGATTATATCACAAAATAACATAAACTGTTATTTTTTTGAAAAAAACACTTGCAGAGTAACGGAAAATGTTATATTATATTCTTGCGGTAACAAAAAATGTTACAAACCAACCGCCTTTCAATTCTATTCATGGTTGGCAATATCAAAACAAGGAGGTATTTAATGCTTATCACAGTTGAACACGCTGAGAAAGTTCGTATTAAACGTGGGCGCTTGGATTTAACTAAAGCTGAGACGGCTAAACGTATTCAAGTTACACCGAACACACTAAAAAAAATCGAGTTAGGAAACTATGACGCTCCTAAAGCGGTTTATGAAAAAGTGATGAACTTTTTACTAGAAGAATAGGAGGAACATACTATAGGACTACTAACCGCACTACTGCACTTGTTAACGTGGGCTTTTGCTACTGACTACCCCGAGGAGGAAGAAAGCTAATGCCTAGTATTGATAAAGATACCGTGATTTGTCAAAGTAAGGACGGGAACAACACACCTATCACCGCAGAAATGGCACTTAATGACGTTTTTCAAATCTTAGATGATATTGATACACTACTAACGTCAGCATTTGGCACAGACGGGCTATATAGAAAGCCTTTTGACACTAAGCTAGAAGTCCTTTATCAGATTTGGGCGCTACTTTCCGAAGCTTTGGAAGATAATAAATAAGGGTGTAACGACTACTTACACCCTAAATCCTACGGAGGGCGCAACCCCTTAAAACTACGAACCGACCAATAAAACCTTAAAACAATATGATTAAGTAAAACAACGGCTTACCTCGCCTAGTTTAGAAAATAACCACGCCGAGCGCGTGACAAAAAGGAAAACAACTATATGATTAACGAAACCGAACATACTTCAATGACTAAAAATGATTTTTTAGTGTTACGCACCGCAGACTTGAAAGAAAATGCTACTTTTAACGACCTAGCACTTAAAGTGGCACGTCTTGAGCTTTCTCTTATGGATTTACTAGATAGCACGCTAGACGCGGTAAAATACCCCGATATGGCGATTTTAAGCGTACCCGAGCATCTACCTAAGTTAGATAAAAAGGCGCTTGATTTACTGCTAAAATTGGACGAGGAGGGCGACTATATCGCTCTATGGGGATATCTGTCAGATGAAAAAAGCAGAGCTTAAACAACTTCTTCAACGTGCCAAGGAGGCGGACAAACTGCTTGACACCATAACCGACCAACTCGCCCACCTACAAAGCGAAACATTAGAAACAAGCCTAGCACAACCATTTGAAACGGTTAGCCGTTTTATATGGGGTGTCATCAAGTATTTAGAAAGAGAAATTGAGAAAACACATGACAACACCTAAAACTAACCCAACTTATCAAGAGTTTAAGAAATGGATAGACGAACGCGAGGCACTCGCTAGCGCCATGCAAGAAGTTAAAAATCCCGATGTTTTAGACGGCTTGCTAGAAAGCAACGCCCTTGCCTGGTATGACATTAAAACCATGCTAGAAGATTTTACCCTACACTACCAACCAAACGGCAAGCCCAAGCATAAAAAACGCAAGAACAAGGTAGGCAAGCGCCCCGACATGGTTTCTGTTTTAGTCAATCTGTTTAAAATTGATGAACTACTAGGAACGTTTGAAAGTCTTCAAGAAGATATCAAACCCAAATATCGCGAGGTTTACGGCAATGCTTGGATAGAGCTGGAAGAACTCACAGGCTCGCTAATTAGCCACTGTATGAACGTTATTACCCCTAGAGAAAGCCGACAAATTGACAAAATCCAAGAAAAAGAGGCAGAAAGCGAGGGAGACAATGGCTAAAACACCTTTTACACAAGAAATTTTATTACAAGTTTACAATGAAAACGGACTTATTTCTTTTGACTTGCTAATGGAAAAGCTGAACGGTTGGCGATTATCAGACATTAAAGAGCGACTTAATCAATGGCGTTTTAGAAATGTGATTAATTACACCGTTCAAGATGGCGAAATAACCGACTTTCAGCTTTTGAAAAACAAAGTTGAAAGCTCGCAAGAAGTAAGTGAGGGGCGCAAGTTAAAGCTAGAAGCGTATTTTAAGCAAGTTCTAGCTACCGCAGAAATCATCAGCAAAACCACCGCAAGCGACACCAACAGATTAAAGGCTATTCAGCTTCAACAACAAGCTATCAACGAAATACCAGACAAGTATTTCAAAGAATTTCATGAACTATACGCCTAGAGTACCTTAAATTATTAAATTTAGGGGGGAAAATCAGCGTTTTAAATTGATTTTAATATAAATCATCACCTAATACCTAAAACGGCGTATAAAGGATTTTAGAGGGCAAAAACAAAAGGAGGCTAAGAATGACCGTCGCACTACTCGGAGAGCAAGCAAGCGTAGAGCTAGTAAAAGGCACGCTAGACATTGCTAGAGAAATGGCACGCGCAGAGGTTGAAAAACAATTAAGAAAACCCCTACGGCAACAAGAACTACTAAAAGAATATCGGTTTGATATCCGTTACCTAAAATACCTAAAAGCCAACGGACTAAAGTCACGCAGGCAAGGGAAATCAGTGTATTATGACGTTCGAGACGTTGACGCCATTCTTGAAAAACTTAAAGAATAGCAACAAAAAAAGGCTTATAGAACCGACCAAAGTTTAAAGCCTTTCAGTAAATATGATTAAGCAAAAGCACACTTTAGAAAAAAACTAAGGGCTTTTACTATTGCTTAAATCATATCACACCTAAGCAATAGAGACAAGATATAAATGATTTTAGGTTAGGTTATCGCCATAGATAGCTAAACTATCTAAACCACTAGAATTAACTACACACTTGATAAGCTATTTATTTTAGCACAAATTTACACGACCATAGCAAAAAAAGCTAGTAAATTTAGGGCGGTTATCCGCTGAGGGATAGCTTAAGCAAGCAAACGGATATAGTAAAAATCTCGTATAGAAAAACCTAAAAAGGCAACTCTTTAAATCACGGATAAGCACGCGCACCAGCGCAGGCAATTACACAGGAAATAAAAAATAGAAAGGAAAGGCATGACAGAAATAAAATTACAATCAAAGCAATGGACTGACGAAGAACTAGAGCAGAGACTGGAAGAAATCAGACTAACACGACCTGAACTATTTCAGTTTATCAGTGATTTTATCGAACAAGTTTTAACACTTGAAGACATAGAGAAATTTTTAGAATTAAGTGACAAAGAAAAACGCCAATATATCAAGAATCATTTAGCAAAGAGAGGTGTAACATGCCGAACGAACTGAACTTAACACCAACACAAAGTATTATTTTAATCATCGTATGCTTGGTTATTCTCGTTTTATTATGGCACTATGACAAGCCTAGCGATGTTTCAGACACAAAGCCGACAGAAACACCAAAGGACTACGTAAAAGAGCGCTACGGGGCTTATATATGGCTTTCTAATAAACATTACAACTAAGGAGGGTTATTTTATGGAACTCCATGGAAATTATAAGCGCGTGCTTGACCTTTTAAGAATTGGAAGTGATAATGCCATGACATGTAAAGAGATATCTAGGTTATTGAATTTAACTCCCCGAACTGTTCGGGAATGTATTAGAAATTTAATTTTAAAATACAAAATCCCTATCATTGCTAAAAGAAAGGGTAACAATCGAGGTTATTTCATTCCTAGCAATGATAGTGAACTATTGCAAGGTATTATAACCCTAGAAAGTCAATTAACGGAGGAAGAAAAACGCCTGTCCATTTTGAATGAAATAGACTTACAAGCTTTTCTGAACAAATATAGAGGGTCTAAAAATGTATGAAATACTAGAAATCACAATCCATAAAAATCATTTAGCGCGCATTTCATTTCTTTCTGACAATCCTAGCAAGTGCTACTACAAAGATAATCATTTTAAACTGGTTTATTTCAAACCTATACACGTTTTTTTAACTCCTTTTTCTCACAGTGGGATAAATTTAGCTATCAGAGAGAAAGAAAGTAATGTTAAGGGGTGGGAGCTTGTTAGAATGAACGCGATTAACTTAGCAGATAATAAACTGATTGCTTTTCTCGAGGGGTTAGAACTCCAAGCACTAGCAAAACAAAAACAAGGGCGACCACTAACCCTTAATGACTGGTTGCTTGAAAAAGTCTGCTACGGGATTGATACAGAGGAGGACACAACTGCTTTTATTAAACTGCTTTATTTCAATGGTTACGACCCCTCGAACATTATAGAACTATTTGCAAAATTAGTGACAAGGACGGATTTAGCTTTACACTTTATCAATGAACTAAACAAAATCACAAAGGAGGGCGAAAGTGACACAACAACTATTAAGGAACGTCACACCGCTTGCGCGTGAGTTTAAGCAATCCTTCAAATTAAGCACTTTTAAAAATTGGCAAGAGAGAGTTAGAAGCTTTGTTGACAATAAACAATCTGAGCGATTAACACAACTTATCAAGGAAGGGTTAGAGGAAAAACAAGCACAAGCTGAACTTAAAAAACCTATACCACCTTTAACCGTTGCCCACTATATGGCGGAATTATTAACTATTTGCCGTATAGATAGCGACGAGGGAACAAAACCAGTCTATTACTACAATCCCGACCAAGGAATATATACCAATGATAGGGAATTTTTAAAAGATTTTGTGAGCGTTATAGAACCACGTCACAACGAGAAAAGGGCTAGTGATTGTATTTACCACTTAACCCGTAAAGCGCCACACAGAACACCCGAAGCCGACCCTTTTCTAGTAATTGTCGGCAATGGCATTTACAACCGTAAAACAAAGCAGTTAGAACCCTACACACCGTTAAAGGTATTCACACATAAAATAGCAACCAATTACAACCCAAACGCCAAAAGCCCTAAAATTAAAGGTTGGGAGTTTGATAGCTGGTTACTTGACTTATTTAACAACGATAAAGACTTATATACCCTTGCTTTACAACTTCTTGCAGCAGTCGTCAGAGGCGAAAGCCTCGCTAAAATGTTTTGGTTTGTCGGAGAGGGAGGCACAGGTAAAGGAACACTTCAAGAGCTCTTTATTAATCTTATCGGGCGTCAGAATATCGCTAGTATCAAAATAACCGACCTAGACGCAAATAACCGCTTCACACTAGCCCAAGCAGTAGGGAAACAAGCTATCATTGGGGACGACGTACAAGCTGGGGCGATTATCCGAGATACTTCAAAGTTGTTTAGTTTGGTTGGTGGTGATACCGTAACAGTAGAAAAGAAAGGTAAAGACGCTTATAGCACATTTATAAAAACGGTTGTCATTCAATCTACAAACGCTTTACCTAGAATAAAAGGCGATTATCACGCTATTAGGCGCAGAATGGTTATTCTACCATTTACAAAACGCTTTAAGCAAAAACCTAACCGAGCTATTAAAACCGACTATATCACGCGCAGAAACGTCCTAGAATATATTTTAAAGCGCGTGATAGACCTTAATTTTTCAGACTTCATAGAACCCAAAGCCTCGCTTAAGTTATTAGATGAATATCAAGAAACTATTGACCCTATTCTTGCTTTTAGTCAAGACTTATTTCAAGGTATTCATTCCACTTTTATCCCTAATGATTGGGTATGGTGGAATTTTCAAGGCTATACGGAACACTATAACCACCAACACGACTTTAATAGCCAAAGCTTTCACGGCTCTTTTACAAGATACTTGCCCGATGGTTGGGTAAAACTAAACTACCCTGTTACCTTGAGAGTAGGCGCAAATCTACCAGCAGGCTTTTACCCTAAAGAAGACCAGCCAAGCTATTTGCCACACTATGAACCACCAAAGAAAAAGAATCAACGAGGCTATAAAAAATTATAATTTTCTACTACTCCTACTACGCTTTCTACTACGACATTAGGGAATAAGTGTAGTAGATTAAATCCCACCACTTCACTACTCTACCTTATTCTACTACACCTACTACACTTAAATATATAAAGAATAATAAAAGAAAATAAGTAAAAGGTATAGTATATATATTTATAAAAAAATCAACGAGTTGCAAGAAAGTGTAGTAGGTGTAGTAGAATTGTGAAACTCCTTGCGCCCCAAGGGTTTTCGTTACTACTCTTATTTTTCTTAAGTGAAGTAAGGTGAAGTAGAGAGTAGTAGAATTAACCACAAAGGAGGCGACTTGATAAACCATCAAACCAATATAGACCATTTTAGAATACGCAGTTACGGCAAGTATAAAGGGCTTACCGAAGCGGAGGCGAAACGTAAGCAATGGGTAGAGAACGACCGCAAACGAGAGGAAAGGCTACTTAGTTTAGAAAATTGCTCTGAAAATCAGCCACCCTCAGAGCGCGTGAATACGATAGATAAGGAGGTATAGCTTATCAATTTAGTTGAACCATTAAGGGATAAAGACGATATCCAAGCCATGAAAGACTATTTAAGGGCATGGAGTGAACGCAACTACATGATTTTCCTTGTTGGCATTAACACAGGTTATCGCATAAGCGACATTTTAAAACTCAGAGTTAAGGACGTGCAAGGCTGGCATATCCGAGTTAAAGAACAAAAAACAGGCAAGACTAAAAGTATTAAAATGACTAGAAAACTCAAGAATGAGTTAAGGGAATATATCAAAGATAAGCCACTTCATCATTATCTATTTCAAGCCGTAACGGAATAAATAAACCGCTAGACCGCAGAACAGTCTACTGGATATTGAAAACGGCTGGGGAAGATTTAGGAATAGCCAACATAGGCACGCACACCATGAGGAAAACTTTTGGTTATTGGTATTATAAGAAATACAAGAACGTTGCCGATTTAATGACAATCTTTAATCATTCTAGCCCAGCCATCACTCTTATTTACATAGGTGTAAGGCAAGATGATTTAGATAGTAAGATGAGTAATTTTGATATTTAAAAGCCATTTTAGATATTTAATTAGACATATTGAAGCAAACGCTAGAAAGTTTATTAGAAATCGTGTAACCCCTTGATATCGTTAGAGTTAGAGGGTGAAACATAATTAGACAGAATATAAGATATGACTAATTAAGTGAACGCCATTTTATTGATTTTTACAATCATTTCAGCAAAGAATAAACTCAAGTCCTTGTAACTATGTTATAAGGGCTTTGGTTGTTGTTAGCAGATTATAGACAATAGGGGGGTGACAACCTAGCACATACACGCGCCGAACTTCACGCCGTCATTCTACAAATTTTTTCGCGCAACAAAAAGGAATTTTAAAGTTATAGAGTAACTACCCCACCTAAAAAAAATCGCTTCAAAATAGCGACATGGAAACCGGTGGTAAGGGGTAACTAGACAAAAATGTAATTTTATTTTTCAAGGGGTGGGGGTACTTCTTTAAAAAAATCATTTAAAAATGTTTTCAACTATACTTTATTTTCTACAATCCCCCCGATTTAATTAAACGCCTACCTAGGTATAATAACGGTGTCAATCCCTTTGCGTATCTCTCCCCCAAAAATAACTAAAATTGATACAAGAAAATAGCAATTTTTCCTAAACCTTACCAAGCTAAAAAACTCCCCCCATTCCTTTGAAAACTAAGCCTATACGCGGGAACCGGTGAAGGGAACTTTTTCCAAGTCGAGCATATCTAGATAAAAAGGGGGTAAAAACTTGTTGATAATTTTCAAACTTGAATAATGCTTATGTTATAATAAACTAACGGAGGCAGGACATGACCTATAATCAAAACTATTTAGATGATATACTGGTAAGAATGGCTTACCATTCTAGCGGTATCGAGGGCAATACAATCACTTTACCCGAGACCGTTAGTATTATATTAGAGAACACACTACCAACAAATCGCAAAAGTATCCGTGAATTTTATGAAATTGAAAATCACAAACAGGCTTTTAATTATCTACTTGATTTACTGGCAGAGGATAAACCCTTTAATTTGGGGCAAATCCAAGATATGCACACGCTTTTACTTGACCGACTACAACACGACCGAGGACAATTCAAAAAGCAACAAAACGCCATTATAGGAGCAGAGTTCAAGACCGCAAGCCCCGAAGAAACCCCGTTACTCATGAGGCAATGGGCGGACAATACCGCTTATAGGCTTGACATAGCCCTTACTGAAAAGGATATATTAGACGTTTTGGCTGATACTCATATTCAGCTGGAACGCATTCACCCTTTTTCAGATGGTAATGGGCGCACAGGACGGCTTGCGCTTATGTATCTTGCCATGAAGTACCTAAAAAGCCCCGTGATTATCTCTAAAGACTACAGGGCGGAATATATGGAACATTTAGCAAACCAAGACACCAAGAAACTTTCTGAAATGCTACAACAGTCTTTAAATTATGAACGAGAGCGCGTGACGCAATTCTAATCAACAATCTAAAATTACTGTTTATGCAATATTTTTATAATTATTCCATTGGTTTTTATTTTCTAAACTAGGCGGGTAAGCTATTCTAGTGTAACGTTTTTGGTAACGACTGATGAAAGGTCATGAAAAACGTTGATTTAGTTTAATGTTTTAATTTCTATTATAATAGTGCGCTTGTATTATATAGATTAATGATGATAATTTATAAAATATTAAATACGGTCTCAAAGACGCAAACGCTGCGAAATAAGATTAGTAGCCTTTCCGATTGGGAAAGGTTTTTCTTTTGCTTTTTATTTGACAACGTTTTCATTTAGTAGTAAAATGATGTCATCAAACTATCGGAGGAACGGAGCCATGATCAACTAAGAACATGTTATTGATAAACCTTATCAAGATGTGTTTTTAGTGTGCTCTTTTTCTATTTTCTTTTAGGATGTTACCCGATAGAATGCTTCGTTTTAGAAACGATTTCTTTGTTGTTTTTTTAGTTGTCACAAGCTACGCAGCAAGGCGTTCTAGGATACTATTGGTATTACTGAAAGTGAACACACTCTCAACTTGGTAAGGTTGGGAGTTTTTGTCGTCCTCCCACAAGTGACGATTAGAAAGGAAAACCACATGACAACAACCACTACTACTCACAATACCATTCTTAATCAAATCAAAGAAAAGCAAACAGCTCACAAACATGATTTCCACAGCAATAAGTCTCTACATCATGCAACGAAGGCTCAAAGAGCAGGTGGCTATCACAATCGTGGCAATCGTTAACAGAAAGAGGTAACGCCTATTTTACAACTCCAAAATCTAACCATCACCCATCAAAAGGACCTCTCTACTCTCCTTAATGACTTATCGCTTGTCGTCAATCCTGGTGACAAATTGGCCATTATCGGAGAGGAAGGAACGGGTAAATCAACCTTGATGCAGGTTCTCTATCAGCCAGAACTCGTCTCACCCTACGCTTCCATAGACGGACATATCATCAACCACTTTCACTGCCCTGCCTATCTCCCACAGAGCCTGCCTCAAGAAAAGCTTGAGCTTACCGTAACAGATTTTCTTTACCAAGGTGCCGACTTTGATCGCCTTGATTTTAATCGCCTCTATCAATTAGCTGACGAACTTGATTTTCCTTTGGCTGATTTTGAAGAAAAAGGGCAGAGCGTAAAAAGCTTATCTGGTGGAGAAAAACTAAAACTCCAACTGATTAGACTGCTCAGCTATGAACCAGACCTCATTCTTCTTGACGAACCCTCAAATGATTTGGACTTGGAAACCCTGCAATGGCTCGAATCCTTTATCAGACGTAGCCCAGAAACGATCATCTTCATCTCTCATGATGAGCAGTTTTTGGAGGCTACCGCGACAGCTATTTTACACTTAGAACTCGTCAAAAAACGAACCCAAGCCAAGGCAACTTATCAACCAATGACCTATAAGGAATATCAGATATGGCGCAAGGAGACCTATGAGAAACAATTACAACTTGCTAATAAGGAGAGGGAGGAGCATGCTGACAGACTGGCTAGGATTCATCGCCTCCACCAGAGTGTTGAGCATCAATTAAGGAATACCAAAAATGATGTGGCTGGTCGGCTTCTGGCTAAAAAATTCAAAAATATCAAATCTCAAGAAAAACGCTATGATAAAGAAGCTGCAGCCTTCACCGCCATTCCCGACAATGACGATATCATCAACCTCTTCTTTTCAGGGATCACACCGCTTCCTTCCAGAAAAACCTTACTCAACTGGGAGAATGACGTTTTAGAGACAGGTCAAGTGATTGACATCCGCATTTTAGGTCAAGACAAACTGGTCTTTACGGGGAAAAATGGGATTGGTAAAACACGTCTGCTCAAGAAAATTCATACGCATTTGTCAGCGCAAGCTGATATCAAACTAGGTTACATGCCTCAGACCTATGAGGAAAGTATGGACAATCAGATGACTGCGCTAGCTTTTCTCAGCGAAACAGCGACCGCGCAAGAGAGTCGTACTTTACTTGCAAGCCTTAAATTTACTCGTGAAGAAGTCACTCATCCGATGGGACAGCTATCTGGCGGCCAAAAAGCCAAACTTTTCTTTGCCAAAATGGTGCTAGAGAAAGCCAATGTTCTTCTTCTAGATGAACCAACTCGAAATTTTTCGCCAACCTCGCAACCTGAAATCAGAAAGTTATTGCAAAACTTCCCAGGAGCCATCATCAGCGTGTCACACGACCGAAAATTCATTGCGGAAGTGGCTGAAATACGATATGAATTAACAGCTGAAAATCTTGTTAAACACTAAAAAGAGCAGGCCACACTAGGCTTGCTCTTCTGTGTTTTCTTTGGCTAGTTTTTCGCGTTCCAAGCGGAGTTTACGGTTGGGATTGAGGAGGGTAAAGAGTTCCTCTAATTTTTCTTTATTCCAAACATCAGCCGCTGAAACAAAGTTGCCATCTTTATCTTTAAAAGATATCGGTTTATCTCCCATGAACTTGCCTCCTGTTTTATTTCCTAAAAATCTCATAATAGTGACTGTCGAACGTTCCAGCATTACAAGTACAACCATCTGGAACGATTTTAAAAAGCGTCATCCCCAAGTGCTTCATGACCTTTCCTGAAGCAGGATTTTCCTTAGCATGATAGGCAATAATTCGGTTAACATGGACTTCATTGAATAAGAAGTGAATAATTTCTTGCAAGGCTTCCGTCATCAACCCTTGATTCCACCATTTTTTCCCTATTTCATAGGTAATTTCAAGTTCTGAAGATTCTTCGTTGAGAGTGATGACAAATACTCGACCAATTGGTTGAAGCGTTGATTTCAAGACAATAGCCCAATTATAACGATTGGAATTGGCATACAAACCCATCCACCAATGTGTAAATAATCCATTTTTCACGACAAGGTCTTCAACAGTCGTCATCTCATCATAACTGGTCCATTTCCACACGTCAAAGTCAGACCAACAATGATGAAACATAGCTTCAGCATCTTCTAACTGAAATCGCCTTAGAATAAGGCGATTTGTTTCAAGCTGAATTGTTCCTTTATGATCCATAGCTCAACTCCAAATATTTTTGAAATGCACAGCCAACCCCCTCCACTGTCCATCACTCGCTTGTTATTTCTCTGCTTGTTACCTACGACACGGAGGAAAAACAGTCGATATTACCGTTTCTCCGCAGTTAGTAACTTCATCATCGCTCCTTTCCAATTTCTAAGGAGCGACCTAAAGTTTGCCACTGGCAAACTTTAGTCCACAAACTCAAATTCAAAGTTTCCGATGCGGACGATATCACCGTCTTTGGCGCCACGTTCGCGGAGGGCTTCGTCAACTCCCATACCACGCAACTGACGGGCAAATTTCATGATAGACTCGTCACGTTCCATATTGGTCATGACAAAGAGACGTTCTAATTTCTCACCATAAAGTACCCAAGCAGCATCATCGTCACGCGTGATTTCAAATGGACGTTCATCCGCATTGAAGCCATAGTAAACTTCATCGTCTTGCATGTCTTCTTCGGTGTAAAGTAGGAATTCATCTGTCTGATCAAGCAGCTCTGCTGTTGCTTCCAAGAGATTATCCAAACCTTGATGCGCCAAACTTGAGATTGGAAAAATCATTGGCAACTCATCAAATTCATCATAGTTAGCTGCTAATTTTTCCTTGAAAATCTTCAAATTCTCTTCTGCTTCTGGCATGTCCATTTTATTGGCAACAATAATCTGCGGACGCTCCATCAAGCGCAAGTTGTAAGTTTCAAGCTCCGTATTGATTTGCACATAGTCCTCATAAGGATCACGACCTTCACTCGCTGACATGTCAATGACATGCAAGATGACACGCGTGCGCTCAATGTGACGAAGGAACTGAGTCCCCAGACCAACACCTTGAGAAGCCCCTTCAATCAAGCCTGGAAGGTCTGCCATCGCAAAGCTTTCACCAGACTTGGTACGCACCATACCAAGGTTAGGCACAATCGTTGTAAAGTGATAAGCACCAATTTTTGGTTTGGCTGCCGATACCACACTAAGAATGGTTGATTTACCAACTGATGGGAAACCAACTAAACCAACGTCCGCGAGGATTTTTAATTCTAATTCAAGCTGACGCTCTTCACCTGGCTCCCCATTTTCCGCAATCTCAGGTGCAGGATTACGAGGTGTCGCAAAACGGATATTCCCACGGCCACCACGACCACCACGCGCAATAATAAACTCTTGACCATTCTCTACCAAGTCAGTTAGCACTTTACCAGTCTCAGCATCACGAACAGTTGTCCCTTGAGGAACTGAGACAATAAGGTCTTTAGCACCTTTTCCGTGCATCCCTTTGGTCATCCCTTTTTCACCATCTTGGGCCTTAAATTTACGGTTGTAACGGAAGTCCATAAGGGTGCGCAACCCTTCATCCACTTTAAAGATAACTGAGCCACCTTTTCCGCCATCTCCGCCCCATGGTCCACCATCTGGCACATACTTTTCACGGCGGAACGCCACCATACCATCACCACCACGACCAGCCTTTACACTAATCTTAGCAGTATCCAAAAACATTGACATAAATTCGATACAGAGGGCGCCCAAATCAGATAGAAAAATAGGAAACCAACGATGAGTGCTTGCACACAAGTTGGTTTATCTTTTTTCCGAGGATTTAGCCCGAGTTCAGTTTAGTACAATACCTAACCGAAGTCCCCTCTTTCCTTTCTCTTTTTAACTAAATAGAATAGCTTCATCCAGACCTTAGTCCTTCACGACTATCTCTTGTTCTTTTTTATTGATAAAAAGCAGAGCTCTTGCCCTGCCAATTGTAAATGAATTCCACCTTACATCAAGACGTTGATGGCACTAAAGACCACACCGCCAAGCGTAATTAAAATCATAAAGATGACTACAATTTGCACTAAAATTTCAAAAGGTGTTTTTTTACGATTGCCATTATCACCAAAAGCCATGATTATTCCTCTTCTTTGCTTAATTCCTATCTATATTACCATGAAATGAGGGATTTCGCAAACAATAGTAAAGATTTTTCATTGAGAAATTTAGAAGAATATGCTATATTTAAAAGCGACTTTTAGAAAATAGGAGAAGGTTATGACATTACCTAATTTTGAAGAAAACTTAAAAAAATATGCCGACTTGCTTATTGTTAAAGGACTTGGTGTCAAAAAAGGCCATACTGTTATTATGACTGTTGATGTGGAGCAATCACAATTCGCCCGCCTTTTAGTAAAATCAGCTTACGCACACGGTGCTGCTGAGGTTGTTCTTGACTATGCTGATGACCAAATCACGCGCGAAAGACTCCTACACGCTGACGAAGATCGCATCACAACTGTTGCTGATTATGTGGTTGCTAAATCAAATCATTTCCTAGAGAAAAAAGCAAGCCGTCTCTTTGTTCGCTCATCTGATCCAAATGTCTTCGCTGGTGTTGACCAAGATCGTTTATCAAAAACACAACAAGCTTTGTCAATCGCACTTGCGAAACAACGCGAAGCTACTCAAGCCAATAAAGTGAGCTGGAACTTGGCCGCAGCTGCTGGTAAAGAATGGGCTGCTCTTGTTTTCCCTGACCTTGCTACCGAAGAAGAGCAAGTTGATGCGCTATGGGATACCATTTTCAAATTGAACCGTGTTTACGAAGAAGACCCAATCAAGGCATGGGATGAGCACCAAGCTAACTTGGTTGCAAAAGCTGAGCTTCTTAACAAGTACCAGTTTGATGCTCTGCATTACACTGCACCAGGAACAGACTTGACACTTGGAATGCCTAAAAACCATGTTTGGGAAGCCGCTGGTTCTGTTAACGCTCAAGGTGATGAGTTCATTGCCAATATGCCAACAGAAGAGGTCTTCTCAGCTCCTGACTTCCGTCGTGCAGAAGGATATGTCTCATCTACCAAACCACTCAGCTATGCTGGAACAATTATCGAAGGCATGAAATTCACCTTCAAAAATGGTCAAATCACAGAAGTAACCGCTGAAAAAGGCGAAGCTACTATCAAGAAATTGGTTGAAGAAAGTAAAGGTGCACGTGCGCTTGGTGAAGTTGCCCTCGTCCCACACAAAACACCAATTTCACTATCAGGTTTAACCTTCTTCAATACCCTATTTGACGAAAATGCTTCAAACCACTTGGCAATCGGTCAAGCTTACGCTTTCTCAATTGAAGGTGGAACTGAAATGACTCAAGAAGAACTTGAAGCTGCTGGACTTAACCGTTCAACGGCACACGTTGACTTTATGATTGGTTCAGAGCATATGGATGTCGATGGTATCACTGCCGATGGACAAATCGTTCCTATCTTCCGTGGTGGAGAATGGGCAGACTCATTCAAATAATCACTTGAAATCAAAAACGCTAGCTCCTGCTGGCGTTTTTTTGATTTCAAAAAAAGACAAACCGAACAGGCTTGCCTTATAAATCGGCTTTCTTATCTATCGAACCACTTCATTAGAGAATATTGTCGTAATCTTCGCGAACCTCTTTTGGCCAAACGCTTGACTGCACTTCTCCGATGTGTTTTTTACGGAGCAAGAACATGACAAGTCGTGATTGCCCAATACCACCACCAATGGTTAATGGGAAAAGACCGTTTAGAAGAGCTTTATGCCATTCTAATTCAAGACGATCTTCATCGCCTGTGATTTTGACTTGACGTTTCAAGGCATCTTCGTCAACACGAATTCCCATTGAAGACAATTCAAAGGCTGTTCCAAGTTGATCATTCCAAACAAGAATATCACCATTCAGCCCCTTGTAGCCACGCTCTGAATGACTGGTCCAGTCATCATAGTCAGGAGCACGCCCATCATGAGGTTTACCATCTGGTAACACACCGCCAATTCCAATTAAGAAAACGGAACCATATTCTTTACATACTGCATTTTCACGTTCTTTTGGCGTTAGATCTGGGTAACGTTCTACCAATTCTTCTGTATGGATAAAGGTGATTTGTTTAGGTAAAATGGATTCAATATCATAGCGAGCTTCAACCGCAAGTTCCGTCAGACGAATCGCTTTATAAACTTTTTCAACAGTTTCTTTCAAGTAAGCAATGTTACGGTGCCCATCAGGAATAACCTTCTCCCAGTCCCACTGATCCACATAAACAGAGTGAGTTGGGTCGAGAGAATCCTCATCTGGACGCAGAGCCTTCATGTGAACAAAAAGTCCTTCTCCCTCATTAAAGCCAAAACGTGCCAGCGTATGACGTTTCCATTTTGCCAATGAGTGCACAACCTCGAAGGTGTGCTCAGGGATTAATTTGACCTTAACCGATACAGGATTTTCAACACCCGACAAATTATCCTGCATACCATCACCCACTTGGCTCAAAATTGGTCCTTGGACTTCAACAACTTCTAATTTATCTTTCAAATACTGGGTAAAGGTATTTTTAACAAACGAAATTTCTTCCTGCTGATGGATAAAACTTTTCTTCATCAGAACTCCTCGCTTCATTTCAATAATTGGAACTATTATACCTCCTTTTCTATTAAAAAAAAAGCCCTTATGAAGGCTTTTTATGATAAAACGTTCTTTTTGAGGTAAGAAATAGCTGGCGCAGTTAAACGACGGGGGCCTCTGATGTTCGTAACTCCCAATTCTTTTAAGCGGTCAAGCGTTAACTCAGAATCGCTGAGCTGCTGGCGTAAACGGATAAGCATCATCTCACCATCTTCCTCTGCAAGATGGTCATCTAAAACTTCACAAATATACCGCACCGCTTTTGTCGGAGCAGTAATATAAATTAGAACGACATCCCCTTTTTTAAGGGATTTTTTCTGATGCCAATAAACCGTTTGATGCGCCGCAAATTCCCTGTCAATATCATAATTTTTCATATTGGCAGGAATAATCCAATAGTCCGTACCATTTGGATTGGACACTGTTTTTGGCGCAACCAATTGACGGCTTTTGAGCACTAACTCAAAGAGTTCTTGATCAGATACCTTACCATCCAAAACCACAGTGACCCACGACTTCTTAGACATGTGATAGGCTGGATAAATCGAAGTTTTCTCAGTAAGCCTTGGAATATCATTCGGAGAAACCTTGATATTAATGATTTCCACAACTTCTTTTAAATCTTCGTTCGACCACTCCTCATCCCCTAGCTGCAACTTCGAGCGTTCCACAGTCCCTACTAAACCGTACCATTTTTGATTATCGGGATGACGAAAAGCTGTAAAACTTGGAAATTTGGCAAAAGGACTATCCGTTTGATCTCCAAAATTTTCGGTCAAATAAATAGCAAGACGATTGGTTTGTTCTTGAGAAAATAGCTGAGCTTCAAAACAAGTGGCCGCAATTCTTTCTAAAATCTCAAGATATCCTTCTCTAACTTGACCAACAAATGATCCTACTGCACGCTCAACACGTAATGCTAAATATTCCTCATCAAGCTCCAAATCAATAACACAAGCAGAAAGATGCCCATCTTTTGAAATGCTAACTCTAGCTTCAAAACTATCCTCTAAGAAGCTCTCTGTGTAATGATAAATCTCTCCATCAAAAGAAAATCCATAAGGAATTAACTTATCAAAACATACTCGCTTTTTGGTAAATACCACATCTTCTAAAGCCATTACACTTTCTCCATAGATATAAAAGAGCGTAGGGAAGGCAAAACCATGAACGGTTATCTTCTACTGCACTCTAAATCACCCTGACATTATTGTAAAAACGAAGAGGCTGGAATCATTTTCACAACCTCTTCACTTTCTGCCCCCTGCAGGAATCGAACCTGCAACTAATTCTTAGGAGGAATTTGTTATATCCATTTAACTAAGAGAGCTAGTAAAAAATCTGCCACAAAGACAGATTTTTATCCATACGTTATTCCTAACTCTTCTAAATTAGAGGAGTTGAACTGAATACGACCTACGAGCTGTGCAAAAAAGACAGTTTTTCCACGAACGCCAACGTCCATTGTCAAAAACTCCTATTTTTGCTTTGCTCGCTTAACGGTCTTTATATCTTAGAATTAGCGACGGATTTCTTTAATACGAGCAGCCTTACCTTGAAGAGCACGCAAGTAGTAAAGTTTAGCACGACGGACTTTACCGTAACGTACCACTTCAATTTTATCAACACGTGGTGTGTGGATTGGGAACGTACGTTCTACACCGATACCACCTGAGATTTTACGAACAGTGTACATTTCTGAGATCCCTTGACCTTTACGAGAGATAACAACACCTTCGAAGATCTGGATACGTTCGCGGTTACCTTCGACAACTTTCGCGTGAACGCGGACAGTGTCACCAGGGCGGAATGATGGGATATCAGTACGAAGTTGACCTTCAGTCAAACTTTGGATTAATGGATTCATTTTTTATTCTCCTATCTTACTAATCTTAAGAGCAGTTTGTCGTCCCAGCGGATTAGCCGTAATTTCTGTGTGTCCATTACACACTCTTATTATTTTAGCAAAAAGAGCGGACGCTTGCAAGTCAAATGTTGGGAAAATTCATCTCCTTATCAACTGCTAATACTTAACAAAAATCAAAAATTACTTTTTTGCTTCTTTCTTAAAAGTGCGGACGCTCCAAAGGTCTGGGAGACCTTTGGAGGTGGGAAATAGAGCTGACGAAGTCAGTATCACAACCTCCTACGGAGTTTCATTGCTAGATTTGAGTCTCTTTTTCGCAGTAGATGATTGGCTGTACTTGTCGACTAATCGACAGCGTCCAACCTAATCATCCTTGCGGGGGAACTACTACGAAATTGATTTTCAATTTCTGTAGTTCTCCCAAAAATCCGTTCTTATCAAGCAAATTACCCTCGCTTTTTGATTTCTAAGCTCAGGCTGAAACTGTCCACTGGACAGTTTCACTCCCACATCCGCACAGCTCCAAATGTCTGGGAGACCTTTGGAGGTTGGAAATAAGATGAACGAAGTTCATCACATTCGTATAGGATGGCCGCTAACGATTGCGTGGTAGTAAAATAGTCCAGTGGACTATTTTAGGTGGACACTTGAAAATGAAAAAGTGTCCAGTTAGGACTTCCAATCAGCCACTGCGTCAATCTGTTAATGCCATTAAAAATAGAAGGTTGAGATATTTATGTCCCAACCTCCCTCAATTATTATTTATTTTGTCTCAATAAGTCCAAGTTCACCATCTTCACGACGATAGAGAACATTTGTCACGTTGTCTTCAGAATCTGTGTAAATGAAGAAGTCGTGTCCTAATAATTCCATTTGAAGCAAAGCTTCTTCTAAGTCCATTGGTTTTAAAGTGACATGTTTTGTACGAACAACCTTAGTTGCTGGTGTTTCTTCAGCAGCTTCAGCTTCAAATTCGCTCGTAAAGACTTGACCTGTAGCTACTTTTTCACGGTGTTTCTTCGCAATCTTAGTTTTGTTTTTACGAATTTGACGTTCAATTTTATCAACTACCAAGTCAATAGAACCATACATATCTTGTGACACATCTTCTGCACGAAGCGTGATAGAATCAATCGGAATCGTTACCTCTACTTTAGCTGTCTTTTCACGGTAAACTTTTAAATTAACACGAGCACTCAATTCTTGATCTTCATGGAAGTATTTCTCAATCTTACTGATCTTGCTTTCTACATAATCACGGATAGCTTCGGTTACTTCAATATTTTCACCACGGATACTAAATCTAATCATAGTAGATACCTCTTTTCTCGCTTTTTTAAAAGCGCTTTCTTTTTACACTTTTATTATACTCTTTTTAGAAAAAATTGCAAGCCTTTTTAGCGTGCTAGTGAAAATGTTTTTATTTCTTTCACTCCTTTTTCATGAAAAAGCTGGGCTGCTAACTGTAAAGTCATTCCAGTTGTATAAATGTCATCTATGAGAAGGATTTTATCAGGCAAAGCTTTATCGAACCTTAACTCAAAAGGATTTTGAGATTGCAAACGTTCTGCACGAGATTTATCCGATTGCTTTTTTACCTCTCTTTTTATCAATAATTCTTGATAAGATAAGCCAGTACCATCCAATAATCCTGTTACTTGATTAAAACCACGCTCTGCCTTTCGCTTGTCACTTAATGGAATAGGAACCAGAGTATATTCGCGATAAGATTTCAAGGCAAGTTTTAAGTCATTCAGAAATACTTTTCGTAAGAGATAATCACCCTGAAATTTATAGCGACTGAAATAGGCTTTCATGGCAGTATTGTAGCAATAGATTGCCTGATGATTAACCGACTTTCCCTGCTTCTGCCAGTAGAGACAATCGCTACAAACCTCGCTTTCCCCATATCTATAACACAAGGGGCAATGCTGCTCTGCTATTTTTTCAAAAGTCGAGGAACAAGCGGAGCAAACCAGGGTCTTAGAGGGAGCTAAGGTTAATAGTTCTTGAAAACTAGGGCGTTTTTTAAGCTCAGCTGCGCATATTAAACAGGTCATGCAAAGCCTCCTTTTTGATTCATCAGGCGAATCTCAGCAATGGCTCTTGCCATCTCTATAGTCATGCCATCGTGAAAGAAAATCAATTCTCCTGTTGGTCTCTCCATTGCTCTTCCGACACGGCCACCAATCTGCACAAGAGAGGACCGCGTATAGAGTTTATGGTTGCTCCAAAGTACAAAAACATCTACACAGGGAAAGGTAACTCCCCTCTCTAAGATAGTGGTTGATACCAAAACAGTCAGCTTTTTATCTCTAAACTGCTGAACTAATTCTAAACGATTTTCTGTTGTTGAGGCAACAAACCCAATAGTTTCCTGTGGAAATGTTTTCGTTAAGATTTCAGTAAACCTTTGTCCTATCTCAATGTGAGGAAAGAAAATCAAAAGTGGATAACCCGTTTCTCTTTGTGAGGCTACCTGTTTCAACAATTTTGAAGGGAGTTTGTCTTTTTGAAGACTAAATAACAGTCCACTCAGCCACTTCATTTTGGGAACCACGAGAGGATTGGCGTGGAAACGTCTGGCTAAATCTAACTTTTTAAGCTTTCCTTGTTTGACTTGTTTATCCAATGCATCCGTTGAGGTAGCTGTCAAAAAAACTTTGACGCCATCAATTTTAACCGCTTGGTTAAGACCATGATAAAGCATGGCATTATCAACGAAAGGAAAAGCGTCCACCTCATCTATAATCAGTAAATCAAAGGCTTGGTAAAATTTAAGCAACTGATGGGTTGTTGCAATAACCAAGGGCGCTCTAGTATAAGGCTCACTCTCACCATGCAAGAGCGCTATGGGACAAGAAAAATCTCTGCTAAGGCGTTTATGAAGTTCTAGACAGACATCAATCCGTGGACTAGCTAGACAAACCTGTCCACCTTGCTCCAAAACACTTGCCACTGTCTCATAAATCATTTCGGTCTTTCCAGCCCCTGTCACCGCATGAATAAGGATATTTTCCTTATTAGCCACAGCAGTTTTCATGCCATCTGAGATTTCCTGTTGGTACGACGTCAGAGTTCCTTGCCAGATCAGATACTTTTCTTTAGAAAAAGGCTGCGCTGGGAAATAATAGAGAGGCTGGCTTTGTCGATTTCTCCCTAACATAAGACACTCCCTGCAATAATAGTCACCAGCTGGCAACAGCCAGTCTGTTAATATGTGACTGCCACATCGCTGACAACAGAGTTTCCCTTTTTGCTCTAGCATGGCTGGTAACTGTTTAGCTCTGCTTTTTTCCTCATCGGAAAGTTGATGCGCTACAAATAAACGTCCGTAAAAATCTTCCATACTTGACTATTCGGATTTCATTAAAAATATGGTAAAATTTGGGTATGAAAAACTATAAAACAATTGCTAAAGACGGTATTGTCGAAGAAGAGATTAAAAAATCGCGCTTTATCTGTCACCTTAAACGTGTGGAAACAGAGGAAGAAGGGCGTGATTATATCGCTCAAATTAAGAAAGAGCACTACAAAGCTAATCACTCCTGCTCTGCCATGATTATTGGGCAAGATGGACAGCTCAAGCGTTCTTCAGATGATGGAGAACCATCAGGTACTGCTGGTGTTCCGATGCTGACTGTTCTAGAAAAACAAGGGCTAACCAATGTCGTCGCTGTGGTCACGCGCTATTTTGGAGGGATTAAACTTGGAGCAGGTGGGCTTATTCGTGCTTACGCTGGTTCTGTCGCTAACGCTCTGACAGAGATCGGAATTGTCGAAGTTAAAGAACTAGATGGTCTCCAAATCCAGCTCAGCTATTCTCAGTATCAAACCTTTGGAAACTTCCTTGAAGCTGAAACGCTTCAAGAGTTTGACACCCAATTCGGGGCAGATGTGACGACCACTATTTACGTTGACAAGGAAAAAATGGACACTACCATTGCTAAACTCACTGAATTTTACGCTGGAAAGGTAACCTGTCAAAAATCAGGAAATCAAATCGTAGAAGTTCCAGTCCAGTAATCTTTCCCATGATAAGAAAATCTTATCACCACTATAAAAAATTAGTATTTTACAGCACCCGCTTTTCTCCTTATAATAGCGATAGAAAAGTGAGGTATCTGTATGACTAAAATTTATAATAATATTACTGAATTGGTGGGGAAAACCCCTATTGTGAAATTGAACAATATTGTTCCTGAAGGGGCTGCTGATGTTTATGTGAAACTCGAAGCCTTCAACCCAGGATCATCTGTTAAAGACCGTATTGCTTTAGCCATGATTGAACAGGCTGAAAAAGATGGTAAAATCACTCCTGGTGATACCATTGTTGAACCAACATCTGGTAATACTGGTATCGGACTCGCTTGGGTTGGTGCTGCTAAAGGCTATAAAGTCGTTATTGTTATGCCTGACACCATGTCAATTGAGCGTCGTAAAATTATCCAAGCTTATGGTGCTGAGCTTGTCCTCACCCCTGGTAGTGAAGGAATGAAAGGCGCGATTGCCAAAGCACATGAAATCGCAGAAGAGCGCAATGGTTTTGTACCGTTACAATTTGCAAACCCTGCTATTCATGAAGCAACAACTGGTCGTGAGATTCTTGAAGCATTTGGTGAAACAGGACTAGATGCCTTCATCTCAGGAGTTGGAACTGGTGGAACAGTTTCTGGCGTCTCTCACACTCTAAAAGCCGTAAACCCAGAAGTTCAAATTTTTGCCGTTGAGGCAGATGAATCTGCCGTACTCTCTGGAGAAAAACCTGGGCCACATAAAATTCAAGGCATTTCAGCTGGTTTTATTCCTGATACACTTGACACAAACGCTTACGATGATATTATTCGTGTCGCTTCTGACAATGCGCTTGCAACAGGACGTTTAATCGGTGCCAAAGAAGGCTTCCTCGTAGGAATTTCATCTGGAGCTGCTATCTATGCAGCAATCGAAAAAGCTAAAGAGCTTGGCGCTGGTAAAAAAGTACTCGCTCTTCTTCCAGATAATGGTGAGCGTTACCTCTCAACAGCACTTTACGATTTTGAATAATTCCAATTTTCAATGACAATACCAAAAAACTCTTAGAACTGGTTCTCACCAAAACTAAGAGTTTTTTATTATATAGTTGTTTGAATTAATAATAGGACACTATCTAATCAGGATAGTATGAGATAAATCTATCCATCATATTTTTGATTGTCCTATTCTTGATTCAAAACATTATAATGATGCTCAATGGGAAATAATTCTGACAAAGTCAGCGTCAAAACCTCCTGTAGAATTTTAACGTTTTTTGACAAACCTGAACTTTTTCAAAATGCAATGACTACATTATTTTTCTTTGTCTCGCAGGAAAGTCAAACTTTCATCAATCCAATCTGACAGATTATCTGCCAAAGGTTGAAATCCAATTTTCACTCTACTGTTTGAAAAACGGTGACGTTGTGGAAAATGGTGTTTTTCTTCCTCTAGGCTACGCATAGACAATGATGCCTTGCCACTGTATTCATCATAATCAATCACCTGAACTTGGACATGGTCACCAATTTTAAAAACATTGTAAATACTGTCGACATAACCTGTTTTAACTTCAGAAATATGAATGAGGCCCTTGATGCCATTTTCTAAAACCACAAAGGCGCCGTAGGGTCTAAGACCTGATACTGTGCCTTCATATTTTTGTCCAATTTTCATTAGTCAACAACCTCAATGGTTTCAATCACCACATCTTCTACTGGTTTGTCTGAGTAACCTGTTTTCACAGCTGCAATAGCATCAAGAACAGCGTAAGAGGCGTCATCCATCAATTGTCCAAAAACAGTGTGGCGGCGATCAAGGTGCGGCGTTCCACCATTTTCAGCATAATATTCTGCAATCGGCTCTGGCCAACCACCACGTGCAATTTCCTTTTTGCTGTATGGCAGGTTTTGATTTTGGACAATAAAGAATTGGCTACCGTTGGTATTTGGTCCAGCATTTGCCATTGACAAGGCTCCGCGAAGATTATAAAGTTCATCTGAAAATTCATCTTGGAAGCTACCGCCATAAACAGACTCACCACCCATACCTGTTCCAGTTGGGTCACCACCTTGAATCATGAAATCTTTGATGATACGGTGGAAGATGATCCCATCGTAATAACCAGATTTTGCTAAATCCACAAAATTCTTAACTGTTAGTGGAGCATGATCTGGGAAGAGTTTGATGACCATATCACCATGGTTTGTTTTAATTGTTGCAACTGGTCCTTCAACAAGGGTCAAGTCTAATTGTGGGAAGTTCAATTCTTTTTCTACCATTCCTAATTTCTCCAAGGCATTAAAAATGCCATCTTCTTCTACTGTGTCTGTAATGTAATCTGCTTTTTCCTTAAGTTCTGGGACAGCATTGCCCATCGCTATTTTGAAACCAACATAGTCAAAAATTTCCATGTCGTTTGGACCGTCTCCAAACATCATGGCATTGGCTGGTGTCAGACCTTCTTTGTCTAAAACTTGACCAACACCTGAAGCTTTTGAAATGCCATCTGCGACAACATCTGATGAATGCACATGCCAAGGGACTAAACGCAACTGGTTAGCGAGCTCTTCTGGCAATCGAAGCTCTGCATTGTTTTCCGCAAAAGTCCACATGTGATAAACATCATTCTCTAAATGGAAATCTGGCGCCACTTCACATTCACCATAAACAGGAATCATGGCTTCATCAATCAGTTTGCTTCGTTCGGAAACGACTGGCTTGTCCTTACCGGCAAAACCATAGGCAATGCCCTGCTCTTTTGCCCAAGTCACATATGCTTTGGCAAGTTCTGGAGCAATTGGCTGATTGAAAACTTCTTGTCCTTTACGGTCAATGACATAAGAACCATTAATCGTGACAAAATAGTCTGGATTAAGGTCACGAATTTCTGGAACAACACCATACATGGCACGACCTGACGCAATCCCTGTCAGAAATCCTTTTTTCTTTAGACCAGCAAAGACGGTTTTTATGCTTTCTGGCATGTATCCCGTATCTTTCACACGGAGTGTATCGTCAATATCAAAGAAAATGACTTTAATTTTCTTAGCTTTGTATTTCGTTTTTGCATCCATCTTTAAAATTATCCAAGGCCTTTCTCAGTTTTAAGTCAAAACAACTAATAGCTTATTATAGCATATTTATGCCTAAAAGGTGTAAGTGAGAGTAACTGACATCATTTCCAACAGTCTAGATAATTCCTTTATTCGCTATCTGGAACCAATTTATGCTTAAAGGCGTAAACAACAGCTTGTGTACGGTCAGCGACATCTAATTTAGACAGAATATTAGAGACATGGGTCTTAACTGTTTTTAAGGAAATAAAGAGTTCGTCAGCAATGGTTTGATTGTCGTAACCTTTTGCTAATAGCCCTAGAATGTCACGCTCTCGCGCTGTTAACTCATCGTGAAGATGTGGGTCATCCCGATAATCTTTGAATTTTTGATTGACCTCAGTTTCAATGGCAAGATTTCCCTTAGCAACTTTTTGAATAGCATTAAGAATTTCAGCCGCATTTGAGGTTTTGAGCATGTAACCTTTGGCACCTGCTTCAATGACTGGGTAAATTTTTTCATTGTCCAAATAAGATGTTAGTACCAAAATTTTGGCTTCTGGCCACTCTTTCAAGACTTGCAAAGTCGCTTCTACCCCATCAAGTTCTGGCATCACTAAATCCATGACCACAACATCTGGTCTTAATTCCAGAGCAAGTTCAACGCCCACTCTGCCATTGTCAGCCTCACCAACCACTTCAATATCCGGCTGCAGGTTAAGAAAACTCTTCAACCCAAGTCTTACCATTTCATGATCATCTACCAAAAGTACGTTAATTGTCATCCACTTCTCCTTCCATCAAAGGCACTCGAATATCCAAGGAAGTGCCTCTTCCCTTGCTACTCAGCAGTTTCATCGTCCCTGCTAAGTCTTCCACACGGTCTTCAATATTTTTAAGTCCATAGCTGAGCTCCCTCTTAGCGTCTAAATCAAATCCCTGTCCATCATCTATCATCTTGAGTTCGACATCACTCTCACCTTGAATGAGATAAACCTCTAGATGATTAGCCTTGGCATGCTTCAAGGTATTGCTAATAAACTCTTGAGCAATCCTGAAAAGATTTTCTTCGATAGCTTTTGGAATTTCAAAAACTTCTGCTCGGTAATCAACTTTGATATTAGCCTTATCCGTTAATTCCTTTAATATCATGCGCAGACCTTCTGAGAGAGTTTTCCCCTCTAACTCCGTTGGCCTTAAGTGCAAGAGTAAGATCCTCAAATCATTTTGCGCATCGTTGACAATACCTTCCACCGTTTTCAGCTGTTCTTGCAACTGCTTCGTTGTCAAATCCGGTGCTACATGAGATAGACCTGACAACATCATACTAGAAGCAAACAATTCCTGACTAACCGTGTCATGAAGGTCTCTTGCAATCCTGCGTCTTTCTTGCTTAACAATGTCCTCACTATTTTCGATATAGGCATTTTCCGTTTTTTGCAAGTTCGTTGTCAAATGCCTCATCTTACTTGAGAGGCGCAACAAATTTTGACTGAGTTCCGTTTCACCTGATTCTCGTATTGGCTTATTATCCAAAATTTTGCGCAATTGATAGTTGGTTTGGCGTTTACTGTACTCATCCAGCAAAAACCATCCCATGAGCAGTATCACCATTAGCGTAACAGCCAATGATAGCAAACTCCATCCAAGATTAAAAATCAGATTGAAGTTTGAAATAATGATGTTGAGACTTAAGCCCAAACTATCAAAGAGAACAAACGTCACAGTCCCTAAAATGAGGATGTCGAAGATAAACAGTGTCATAATGGTTTTAATTTTCATCGTCTCACCACCTCTACATTTCCAGCAAGAACGCTGACAACGAGTTTCACTCGCTTATGAGACTGTCTGTAACACTCTTCTTCTAAGGTAATGGTTTCGTTACGTAAATCGTATTCAGGATAGTCCAAAAAGGTAATACTGCCATAAACACTCGATGCATTTAGGCGAACGGCAACATCAATCGGTACAATGACCTGAGTTGGTCCGTAAATCTTACGAATGAGAATATGATTGTCTTTACCAGCTACAATAACTTCTGTCAAATCAATCGTATCATTTCCTGTCAATCGGATAATATTGATATCATCAAAAGCAAAGCCTGTACGCTTTAGGGGCTCATGCTCACCAATCCATTGATTGGTAGTAGAAGTGACAGATAACTCTTCCTCAAATTGAATTAAGGCTCTACGATTTTTTTGCTTCACCTGAGAAAAATGGTTAATCAGCATGTAAACCATCCCAAATAAGATGGCAACAATGACATACGGGTTTAGCATAAACACTAAAAAGAGTAGCCAAAAACTAGCTATCAAAAGAAAATTATTGCGACTGCCTAGATTATAAAATCTCAGCAAAAGTAAGGTTACAACCAAGAGCAAGAGAAAGGCTGAAATATCCTTAGACAATATGGTCATGATCGCCATTGCTAAAAGAATACTTTCAACAATTAAGAAAATATGAAATTTTTTCATGTCACTCCTTTATACTTAACAAAAATCAAAAATTACTTTTTGTTTCTTTCTTAAAAGTGCGGACGCTCCAAAGGTCTGGGAGACCTTTGGAGGTGGGAAATAGAGTTGACAAAGTCAACATCAAAACCTCCTACGGAGTTTCATTGCTAGATTTGAGCTTATCTCTATCGCAGTAGATGATTGGATGTACTTGTCGACTACTCGACAGCGTCCACCCTAATCATCCTTGCGGGGGGAACTACTACGAAATTGACTTTCAATTTCTGTAGTTCTCCCAAAAATCCGTTCATATCAAACAAATTCCCCTCGCTTTTTGATTTCTAAGCTCAGGCTGACACTGTCCACTGGACAGTGTCACTGATATGAATACTACTATAGCGAAAGAAACATGTTAGCCTCACTTCGTTCGGTAGTCCATCAAAAGTATTAGAGGTTCTAAAATGCTAATTTTGATTTTGGATGAGTATTACCTATCGTCATCACTATTGTTCATTTTATCAGAATTATGGTTAAATTTCAGCCGTTTCATAGGAAAAAGCAAAAAATCCACCCTAAGGCGGATTTTTATCTAATTGGTCGCACTCGTTTCTGCTTCGCTAACAGTTGTATTTTCAGATACGCTTGCTGATTCACTGTGGCTAGCCGTTGTTTCAGTAAGGGTTGTTGTGGTAATATCTCCCTGGATGTACAGAGCTATATCTCCTTTGCCTTTGACTGAAATCGCTTCTCCATAGTAAGGTTCTTGAGCAACAATAACACTACCGCGACTTGGTTTTTTCACCTCAACATAACCGGCTTCAGACTGAGTGTAAAATTTAATCCGTGACTCTGAGATTCCCAAAGTAGTTAATATGGTAACTGCTTGATTGTAAGTCAGTGCATTACCAGACTCATCTGTCGTCACATTTGGCATGATAATGTTATCTTTAGTCGCAACCTTAAAAACAATTTTTGTTGAATCTGTAATCGTATAAGTAGTCCCAGCTTCTGGCGTTTGAGAAATAATTGTTCCTACCTCAAATTCAGTTCCTTCAATATTCTCATAGCTGATATTTTCTTCTGCGACATGATAAGTTTCGATTAATTCTTTTTTAGCCTGTTCGTAAGTTTGACCTGTGTAGTTTGGCATTTCAAAACTCTTATGACCTAAGGAAACGTATAAATCAACTTTAGAGCCTTTTTTGCGGTTTGACCCTGCTGTAGGATTCGTTTTGACCACTCTTCCAGCCTCAATAGAGTCATTATCAATTTCGTAAACTTTTCCTAGCTTCAGACCAGCATCTTCAAGAGAATGCGTTGCCTCTTCCTGCGTTTGACCAACAATATCAGGAATAGTGACTGAAGGTGGCGTTGAAAGCGCCAAGTAACCAAAGAGGATACTAAACAACAACAGAACTCCTAAAAAGATTTTAAAGAGTGTTGCGATTGGATGACGTTTTTTCTTGTTTACTTTTTGTGAGGCTTGCTCTTGATTTTCCAAGATTTCTGGGGCTGCTTGCCCTATTTCAGGTTCTGGGGTTGGTTTTAATAGCTTATCACGAGGTGTTTTAGCTGTATTGGTTTCAACTTTAGGTAAGCTAGTTTTCGATTGCATACCGTCATCAAATGTCAAACGGCGCTCTCTTGCTCGACCAGAATCCAGTGCTGAAGAAAGGTCTCTAATCATTTGATAAGTCGAAACGTAACGATCTGTCAACTTTTTAGCTGTCGCACGCAAAACAACATTTTCCAAAGCCTGTGGCACGGTGTTATTTTCTGCTATAATCGACGGCAATGGTTTTTGAAAATGCTGCAGAGCAATCGTTACGGCTGAATCACCATCGTAAGGGATATGTCCGGTCAACATTTCAAACAGCATAATCCCCATGGCATAAATATCACTTTGAATGGTTGCTTTAGAACCACGCGCCTGTTCAGGTGATAAATAATGCACTGACCCGAGCATTGAATTGGTTTGGGTCAAACTGGTTTCAGCAAAGGCCACCGCAATCCCAAAATCCGTCACCTTGGCTCTACCATCTCTAGTCAAAAGCACATTCTGAGGTTTCAAGTCTCGGTGAATAATCCCTTTTTGGTGAGCTAACGTCATCGCTGACAAGACCTGTCTCATGATGCGAATGACTTCTTCATTTGATAAAGGTCCGTGGTCATGAATATATTTCTTCAAATCTGAACCGTCAACATATTCCATAACAAGAAATTGTTGACCATCTTCCTCACCAATGTCACGAATCGCAACAATATTAGGGTGAGAAAGTTCTGCCATGGCACGCGCTTCACGTTGGAAACGAGCGACAGCAACTTGGTCCGTCTGATAATTAGTCCGAAGCACCTTAATAGCGACTTCCTCATTGTCCAAAATCAGGTCATTTGCCAAGTATACATCGGCCATGCCACCACGACCAATAGATTTGAGAATACGATACCGACCAGCAAACAATTTGCCAATCTGAATCATTCCACGTCCTCACTTTCGACCGCAACTAAGGCAACGGTAATATTGTCAAGCCCACCTTCAAAGTTAGCTTGCTCAATAAGCGCCTCGGTCTTAACATCAAGACTTGTTTCTTCTGAAATGATATCAACAATCATTTGATTAGACACCAAATTGGTTAAACCATCACTATTAATCAGAAGATAGTCTTCCGCTTCCAAGACTTGTACTGCAACATCAATTTCAAGTGGCGCAGCCTGACCGACAGACTGTGTAATGATATTCTTTTGAGGATGAACAGCAGCCTCTTCTTCTGTCAATTGCCCTGCTTTTACCAAGGCATTAACCAAGGAGTGATCACTAGTCAAAAGGGTATATTGACCGTCTCGAATAAGTCCAATGCGAGAGTCACCGACATGGGCAAATATCGCCACATTTCCAAGAAAGGCAACAACTTCAACTGTTGTTCCCATCCCCTTGTAATCATCTGTTTGTCCAAGCTCATAGATTTTTTGATTTTCAGCTTCAATCGCTTCAAACATCCAGTCGCGAATTTCACTGAGTTCTGTAAACTCAGTATTAACCCAAGAGCGCCCCAAGTCTGTCACTGCCATTTCACTAGCAATATTTCCTGCACGGTGGCCTCCCATGCCATCTGCAAGGACAATCAGTGTAATATCACTTTTATTTGTGTATTTATTGATAAAATCTTGGTTATTGGAACGTTTTAAGCCAATATCCGTTTGTAATGCAATTTTCATAGTTGTATCCGCTGAACGTTGTCAGCTCTTCCTCCTAAGACACTAATCAACTCGACGGAATTTCGCAATGAAGAATCCGTCAGTCCAATATTGTTCTGGCGTGATAGTCAAACAGCCATCCACCACAATATCCTTCTGTGCATGTTCTAATGGTACCTGCTCAAATTGAGGATGCTGCGCTAAAAATGCTTTGACAACCTCTTGATTTTCTTCAGCTACAATCGTGCAGGTACTATACACCATTATACCACCTTTACGCAAGGTTTGACAAACACTTGATAGGATTTCCAGTTGCGTTGCTTGTAGGCTTGTAAAATCCTTGATGTCTTTATTATATTTAATATCTGGTTTACGTCGAATAAGACCAATCCCTGAACACGGGGCATCAACCAAAATTTTATCAAAGGTTTCTGGTTCAAAATGCTGGTGCACTTGACTAGCATCCATTTTTTGCGTTTGAATCCTGTCTGAAACACCTAAGCGTTCCGCATTTTCACGTATCAGCTGGAGCTTATGGTCATACAAATCTAAGGCTGTGATGGTTCCAGTTTTGAGATAGCTGGCCATGTGAACAGTTTTTCCACCGGGAGCCGCACAGGCATCCAGAACATGATCACCTTCTTGGATATCTAAAATCGGAGCAACTAACTGACTGGTCTCATCTTGAATGGTAATGGTACCTGATTTGAACCAGTCACTTGCAGCAAAATGACCACTGGCTTTCGTTAGACCAACTGGTGACAACAGTGACTTGTCCGCACCTGTTTCCTCAGCAATCTCATCCAATTGCGCAACATTCGCTACACGAACACTTGCTTTATTTCGCACAAAAAGACTTTCAAAAATAGCCACTGCACGGTCTTCGCCATACTGTTCGATAAGTTTTTTGACCAACCAAACTGGCAGTGAATACTTGATGGAATAACGTTTGTTCACACGCTTAATCGTATCAGGATCTGGCAGTGGCTCACTACTTAATTTGCGTAACACTGCATTTACTAGCTTCTCAGCCCCTTTTTTATTACCACGATTTTTGGCAATGGCTACCGCATCATTGACGACAGCGTGAGCTGGAATCTTATCGAGGTAAATCAGCTGATATAGGCTAAGCATCAATAAATCATAAACCCAGCTCTGCAATTTATCACGGTCCGCAATAACGTGTGACAGGTACCACTCTAGGGTTAACTTGCGAGCCACCGTTCCATAGACAATCTCCGTCACCAAGCCTTTGTCCTTTTCAGCCAACTGTGACTGAGAAAGCTGCTTGTTCAAAGCTAGGTTAGAATAGGCCCCCTCACGGAAAACCTCTTCTAAGATAAGCAAAGCCTGACCACGCGCTGTTTTTTTCCAATCATTCGCCAAAGCTATCACCTACTTCAAGATTTCGTCCAACGCCATTGAGAAAATCTGCAATCGCCATTTTAGGTTTTCCTGCTGGTTGCACAGTTTTCAAGGAAATAGCCCCTTGACCTGTTGCCACCACCAACTCTTTCTTGGTTTTAAAAATAATCTGTCCTGGCTTGCCATTTCCTTCTGCCAAAGCTGTTTCATAGACTTTGAAACGTTGCCCATCCAAGTAAGTGTGCGCCACTGGCCATGGATACATACCACGCACCTGATTGAAGACCTCACGATCTGATTTAGTCCAGTCAATACGCTCTTGTTCTGGGCTGATATTTGGGGAGAAGGTTGCTTGGCTATGGTCTTGAGGTTCTGGTTTAATGTCTCCAGCAATATAACCAGGTAAGGTTTCTAAAAGCAAATCACGACCAACAATAGCCAATTTCTCAAACATGGTACCAACATTATCTTCGTCCAAAATTGGCGTACTAGCCTTGGAAACCATATCTCCAGCATCCATTTCCTTAACCATTTCCATAATGGTTACCCCAGCTTCTGCCTCACCATTCATAATGGCATAATGAATTGGCGCACCACCACGGTATTTTGGCAACAATGAGGCATGCACATTAACAGCAAAGCCAACGCTATCCAAGAGTTTGGTTGGTAAAAATTGTCCGAAAGCTGCTGTCACAATTCCATCTGCACCTAAAGTCATCAGCTCTGCCATTTCTTCAGAACCTGATAATTTTTCTGGCTGATAAACCTTGAGATTGTGAGCCAGTGCCACTTCCTTAACAGGTGTCATTTTAATTTCTTTTTTACGTCCGACTGCGCGATCTGGCTGAGTTACGACTGCTAAAATGTCGTAACGACCATCCGCCAAAAGTCCCTTGAGAACTGTTGCCGAAAATTCAGGAGTCCCCATAAATAGTAATTTTGTCATGTGATATTCCTTTCACTGCTCTTAATCTATATCTATCTTAACATGATTTGTCTAAGATAGGAAAAGTAATGGCTTCATTCTCTAAAGGTAGGATATCTCCTTTTTCACCATAGTATTTAATTCGTAAGTATTCTCCCCATACCCTTGAACGCCCTATCCCCGTCTCCATCCAATTGTAGCGACTGATTGGAGTTCCCTTATATGCTGCATCAAAGGTATAGGGAATGTATTCAATCTCATTAGGGATGTTCCTAACCAAGGTTCGCCACTGACGTCCGGTGGCGTGACTTTTACAGATAAACATGACACGATCAACCGTAGAAAAATCAAAAACCTCTTTGGCACAAGTCACATTTTCCAAGGTATTGGTCGATTTTTTCTCTGCAACAATACAATCTTTAGGAATACCAGCTTCAAAAAGAAAAGCCATAATAACATCCGCTTCTGTCTGTCCTTCAAAATGCCAATCAGGATGTGGCGTGCCCGTCAAACTACGTCCACCGGTTACAAGAATCTTATCAACATAACCTTTTTGATAGGCTTCAATAGCCTTTTCCCAATGACCAGGGTGAGTCCCTGAAAAGATAAAAAGAACATCACATTTTTGGGGTGAAACTTCCTCACCAAATGTTACTTGTGTTAAAAAATCAATTTCTTCCTGTGTCAATTGACTAGGAACATCAGGAGTCTTAGATATCATTGGCTTCATTACAGTCCTTTCATTGCTAACATCTTACATCATATTCTGTGGTTCATGGTCAATGGCTAGTCTCAAATCTTTATTATTCGGTTCTTGTGTCCAATCCAAAATATCATTTAGAACAGCTTCAAGATTGTCCTCAAAGCGATATTTGATAATGATTTGATAATGGTATAAATTATGAGTTCTAGCGATTGGCTTAGGTGTTGGTCCTAAAATTTTGACTTTTTCTGATAAATAGCTGCGCAGCTTTTCCATGACTTGATAGCTCTTATTAATAAGTAAGGTTTCATCTCTGTGGGATAAGGTCAAACCAACCGTGTAATAGTAAGGCGGGTAGGATAGCTGTCTGCGAATGTTCATTTCATAGTGGTAAAAGCCCTCATAATCTTGATTTTTGGCAAATTGAATGGCGTAATGATCTGGGTTGTAGGTCTGAATGACTACCTCACCAGCCTTTTCTGCACGCCCTGCTCGCCCTGCAACTTGTGTCAATAACTGAAATGTTCGCTCAGCAGCACGAAAGTCTGGTAAATTGAGTGAGGTATCTGCATTAAGCACACCCACTAGAGTTACATTAGGAAAATCCAGCCCTTTTGCAATCATCTGAGTCCCAAGCAAAATATCTGCTCCGCCATTTCCAAAAGTCTCTAAAATCTTTTCATGAGCCCCTTTTTGACGAGTCGTATCAACATCCATTCGTAAAATTTTAGCCTCGGGTAACAACTCTGATAACTCGTCATAGGCTTTCTGAGTCCCCGTTCCGTAATAACGAATACTCCTGCTCTGACAATTTGGACAGACGTTAGGAATAGCTGCTTGATGCCCACAATAATGACAGTTCATCGTCCTAGTATCCATGTGTAAGGTCAACGAAATATCGCAATTAGGACATTCATCAACGTAGCCACAATCTCGGCACATGATAAAAGATGAGTAGCCTCTGCGATTAAGCATCAAGACAACCTGTTCTTTCTTGGCAAGACGCTCCCGAATCTTATCCAGTAAAAGAGGCGTAAAATTACCAGCCTCCTGCTGACCGATAACATCTCTAAAATCAACAATCCGTACCGTAGGAATTGTCGCTAAAGGATTAGCACGTTGAGTCAATTGTAAAAACTCATAGACACTTTTGCTGGCTCTGGCTCGACTTTCGATGGAAGGGGTCGCCGATCCCAAAACGAGGACCGACTGATGGAACTTAGCACGAAGCAGGGCCACATCACGAGCATGGTAACGAGGATTAGACTCTTGCTTATAAGTTGTTTCATGCTCCTCGTCGATAATGATTGCCCCAATATTTTCTAATGGAGCAAAAATGGCAGAGCGAGCACCAACAACCACCTTAGCTTTCCCAGACTTAATCTTGCGCCACTCATCAAATTTTTCACCGTCAGACAATCCCGAGTGCATAATGGCAACCTGTTTTCCAAAGCGTGAAATAAAGCGCTGCGTCATTTGAGGTGTTAATGATATCTCTGGTACTAGAACAATAGCCGTTTTTCCTAATTTTAATACCTTATCAATAATGTGAAGGTAAACTTCTGTCTTACCCGAACCTGTAATTCCTTGTAACAAAAATGGCTTGCTCTCTTGACCAATTTTTTCAGTCACACTATCAACCACATTTTGCTGCTGGGCATTGAGAGTAAGAAAAACAGTTTCCTCTACACGCTCAAAATACTCGTCTGAGCGATTTTGTTCTACTTCATAGATTTCTATCAAACCATGCTCAATAAAGTATTTGACAATAGAAGCTGAAAAAGCTTTATTCAGCTCTGCTATTTTACCATCCTGAGCATTTTCTAATAAGTAATCTTGTAATTCCAAACGTCTTTTAGCGCGATTTCCCAAATCTGCTTGAGAAAGTTTCTCTCGATTAACTCTATAAAAACGTTCGGTTTTGATGTTTTTACGGTCTTTAGCCAGATAATCAACTTGAATATGCCCCAAATTGACTAAACGGGCCACCCTATTTTCTAACGATTTCTCTAACTCATTTGCCGAAAAACTCGCCTTATCCCCAAAAATATCCCGACGGTCGTCCTCAGAAAGCGTTTCTAAAGCTATTAACCGCTTATCATACTGGCTATTTAAAAGATTAGGGAGCATCGTTTTCAAAATCGAAATCTTATAAGAAAATACCGTCTGCCTCATGGCATCAGCCAGCTCCAATTGCTCTTGATTAAGAACAGGTTCAAAATCTAAGACATCAACGATCTCTTTTAACTCAGTATCAGAATCCTCTAGAAAACCAACAACAAAGCCCTGAAGAAGCCTGTTTCCTTTACCAAAAGGAACATGCACCCTAGATCCCAAAGCAATGACATCCACCAGATGAGTAGGAACTTCATATGAAAAAGGTTTATCGGTCTGCAGCAGAGGCACATCGACAATAATCTGAGCTATTTTTGTCATAAGATTTCCTTTCTTAATTGTTACGCCAAGTTAAAATCAATTAGTTTTTATTTAGTATTTTTGTTAGCACTTCTCCTAATGTGGTGTGGGGCGCTCAAAAGGTCTAGGAAACCTTTTGAGGTGGGGAATAAGGCGAACGAAGTTCGTCTCAATCGTTAAGGTCTGGGAGGCCTTTTGAGGTGGGAAATGAAGCTGACGAAGTCAGTGTCAGAACCTCCTCTCCTACAGAGTTCCATTCCTTCTTGGCAAGCCTAGGTCTCCTTCGCTCCTAGGTTTCTAAGCTCAGGCTGAAACTGTCCACTGGAGAATTTCACCCCCACGAGGTTGGGACATAAATATCTCAACCTTCTATTTTTAATAGTAATAACAGATTGACGCAGTGGTTGATTGGAGGTCTGCAACTGGACACTTCTTCATTTTCAAGTGTCCACCTAAAATAGTCCACTGGACTATTTTACTACCACGCAATCGTTAGCGGCCATCCTAATCAACTGTGCGGAGGTGGGACGACGAAGTCAATTTCTTCGAAATCATGACTTCTGTCCCACTCTCTATCACCACTGCGGAAAGTGCTAGTTGTGGCGACTTCGTCGCTCGTAATGATTGCAGAAAATACCAGCAATAAGTATTATAAAATAACCATACGCTAAAGGGGAATTCATTGTGACTAAGACAATTTATCTTAAACGAGTTTACTATTTTAAAGCTAAAACACTATATCTTTAAGTCTCGGCAAAAAACTTGGTTTTTATCTCTTATACGTTTCCAAAACAAAAACTATCTGAATTGGACAACTTCTTGATATAAAGGAAAAATCCAAGATAGTATATCTTAGATTTTTTCTCCTTCTTCTTCTTTTTCTTTAGCAATTTGCTCTTTAATTTTACGTTCTTCTTCTTCTTTTGCCAGACGCTCTGCTTCGATACGAGCAAGAACTTGAGCACGTTTTGCCTCAGGATCTGGGTGGATAGTCACGTTTCCTGATTCAATTTCTTCTAAGGCACGTAGAGTGTTTTTAACAGACTTAAATCCTTGAGTAGGATTTGCACCAGCTTCCAATTCGTGCGCACGCTTTGCCTGTAAAATACAAAGTGAGTATTTTGAAGGCACCTTATCCAATAATTTGTCAATTGACGGTTTTAACATCATAATCGTAGTCTCTTTTCTAAATATCTTTAATCATATCGTTGTATTTTCCGATGACGCGTTCTACACGGTAATGCTCCGCCTCAATCAGACGTTTCACACGTTCAGCTGCCAATGGTACCTCATCATTAACCACTGCATAGTCATACTCACGCATCAATGCAATCTCTTCTTTAGCACGGGCAATACGCTGAGCAATCACTTCATCGCTATCTGTTCCACGACCAACCAAACGATCTTTGAGTTCTTCCAAATCTGGTGGCGTCAAAAAGATGAAGACACCATCTGGCACTTTCTTCTTAACTTGAAGAGCTCCCTGAACTTCGATTTCAAGAAAAACATCAATTCCCTTATCCAAAGTTTCATTAACATAAGTCAGCGGTGTGCCATAGTAGTTTCCTACATATTCAGCATATTCCAACATCTGACCGTTTTTAATCAACTCTTCAAATTCTTCTCGAGTACGGAAGAAATAATCTTTCCCTTCAACCTCTCCAGGTCTCTTAGGACGAGTTGTCATTGACACTGAATACTCAAATTTATGGTCTGGTGTTGAGAAAATCTCCTCACGCACAGTTCCTTTACCAACTCCTGATGGTCCTGAAAAGACAATCAATAAGCCACGTTCAGACATTGTAAAAATCCCTCTTCTAAAAATAACAGACTGCAATAACCATCACAAATCTGCAACAAAAACATTCATATTAGTTCCTATTATTGTAGCAAAATCGTGACTATTTTTCAAGAAGAGAACCGCTAAAAAACAAAAAGCCTTTCGGCTTCCTGTCTATTTAGCATAGTCAACTGCACGTAATTCACGAATGACAGTAACTTTAATATTTCCTGGATAGTTAAGGTTATCTTCAATTTTTTGACGAACCTTATGTGCCATAATGGTAACTTGGTCATCCTTGATTTTCTTAGGTTGTACCATGATACGAATTTCACGTCCTGCTTGAAGGGCGTATGCTTGTTGCACACCATCAAAGCCTGTCGCAATTTCTTCCAAGTCACGAAGACGTTTGATGTAATTTTCCATTGATTCGTTACGTGCACCTGGACGAGCTGAACTAAGAGCATCAGCCGCCGCTACAATAACAGCAATAACTGATTCTGGTTCGACATCGCCGTGGTGACTTGCAATAGTATTGATAACAACTGGGTGCTCCTTGTATTTACGAGCAAACTCCGTTCCGATTTCAACATGGCTTCCATCAACTTCGCGGTCAATGGCTTTACCCATATCATGTAAGAAACCTGCACGACGGGCTAAAGCAACATTCTCACCGAGTTCACCAGCCAAAATACCTGCTAGTTTACCAACTTCGACTGAGTGGCGCAGTACATTTTGACCATAAGAAGTGCGGAACTGTAAACGTCCCATAATCTTAATCAAATCTGGGTGTAGGTTTGGAGCACCAATTTCATAAGCAGCCGCCTCACCATACTCACGGATACGGTTATCAAGCTCATTGCGGTTTTTCTCAACCAACTCTTCGATACGCGCTGGATGGATACGACCATCTGCGATTAAAGCTTCAAGAGTTAAGCGAGCAATTTCACGACGAATTGGGTCAAACCCTGATAAAGTCACAACTTCTGGTGTATCATCAATGATGACATCAACCCCAGTCAAACTTTCCAAGGTGCGAATGTTACGTCCTTCACGACCAATGATACGACCTTTCATGCCATCATCTGGCAAGTGGACTGTTGTCACTGTCTGTTCCGTCACGTATTCACCTGCAATACGTTGCATCGCTTGCGCTAACAATTCTTTTGCTGTCTTGGTTGAACGGTCTTTAACTTCTTGCTCTGCTGCCTTGATGCGAGTTGCAATATCGTGAGACAAGTTATTTTCTGTCTCAGTCAAGATAACCTCACGCGCTTCTGCAATGGTCATATTGCCTACACGTTCAAGTTCGGCATATTTCTTAGCTTCGAGTTCTGCTAATTGTCCCTCACGCTCATCGATATTTCTAGATTTATCTGTTAGACTTTGCTCTTTTGATTCGAGCTGTTTCTCTTTGCTGACCAGACTTTCATCTTTACGATCAAGTGAAGAGGCACGCTCACTCAAACGTGTCTCCATCTGTTTCAACTCTTGACGCTCAGACTTAAATTCTTGCTCAATTTCGTGACGATACTTTCTAGCTTCTTCTTTTGCTTCTAGTAAGAGCTCTTTTCGATGAGCTTTACTTTCAAGTTCTGCCGTTTTACGGATATGCTCAGCTTCTGCCTCTGCCTGTCCACGTAAATTAACAGCATCTTGTTCTGCATTGAGAAGGGTTAGTTCTGCAGCTTCTTTGCTAGATTTCATCTTAGCTGAAATGCCTACATAACCAATCATTAAACCGACGAGGATAGAAACAACTGCTAATACAATATTTAACATTTGTTCACCTCTTATTCTTAGTTTTTTCAATCAAAACTATATTTAAGTTTATCATAAAATAAAGCGTTTCACAATCTAAAAATTGATTTTATGGTATGATAGAAGAAAATAATTTTTAGGAGAAAACCTATGACCAAAGAAGTTATTGTTGAAAGCTTTGAGCTTGACCATACGATTGTAAAAGCCCCTTACGTCCGCCTTATTTCTGAAGAAAAAGGCCCTGCTGGTGATGTGATTACGAATTTTGACATTCGTCTTGTCCAGCCAAACACAAATTCTATTGAGACTGCTGGGCTCCATACCATTGAACACTTGCTTGCAAAACTCATTCGCCAACGTATCGACGGTATGATTGACTGCTCACCATTCGGTTGCCGTACAGGATTTCACCTTATCATGTGGGGGCAGGTTGATGCCACAACCATCGCAAAGGTTCTCAAATCAAGTTTAGAAGAAATCGCAACTGTGACCAGCTGGGAAGATGTGCCAGGAACGACTATCGAATCATGCGGCAATTACAAAGATCACAGCCTCTTTGCTGCTAAAGAGTGGGCAAAACTCATCCTATCACAAGGCATCTCAGATAACGCTTTTGAAAGAAACCTTGTGTAATATCACCAATAACATCATGTGATAGCAATCGTTGAAAAAGACAAAAACGAGCCTCTTCGGAGCGCTCGTTTTTGTCTTTTTCAACGACTATTAATAGTCTAGGTTATCAGCATGACCTTTGGCATTTCCTACAAAGTAGCCTGTTTTACAATTGATTGAAAATAGATAGGTACCATCTGGTTTGAACATGTTGTAGTAACCGTTACCGTTGATAATATTAACTTTTTCCAAGATATAATCGTTACCTGTAATGTAACCACGCTCTTGAGCCGTTGCGACGATTTTTTCAAGAATTCCCTCGTTAAATGTCCAAGCTCGATTATTAGTATCAGCAATCACGTCAAAATTATAAGGCACGCGACTCAACTGGCGTTGCAGCGTGTTAACATCATAATTTGTGATACCATAAATGCTTGAAGCAGGTGCCGCCTGAGCTGGTGTTGTTACCGGTGCTGATGCCGCCCCATTAGTATTTCCAGAAACGCCTGTATTCGAACGCGCTTCTGCTACAACTGCTTGTAAGAGCGTATCTAAAGTAGCATTTCCTGTATTCAACGTTGCTGCAGTTAAATCATCTAGACTAGCATTGCTTTTTAGGTTAGCTACCACTTTTTCACCATCAACAATGGCTTCACTTTCGAATTTATCATTAACACTTTGTACGGCTTTTATTGATTTATTTAAACGCTCAAACTTCGTTTTAGCGTCATTGTAATAGCTACTACCCTCCAAGGCTTTGAGTAAGTTTTCTAGCTCTGACACCTTACCAAATTCACTATTTTTTAGTTTTGACTGGCCCTCATCTACAAAAAATGCAGCATATTTCTTGTTAAAGGCTTCAAGGTTTTGTTTTTCCTTCTTAGACACCTCTTGCTTGGCTTCAGTTGTGCTTTCCGTTTGCGTCACTGTTTCCTTAGTAGACTGTGATGAATTGTTTTGAAGCATACCATAAGTAATAGCAGAGCCTCCCAAAATTAAAGTAAGCACTGTACCTATCCATAGTCCCTTTTTCTTGTAAAATGGCTTCGCTGACTCTTCCTCACCAAGAGCAATTCTTCCATCTAAAGCATTAGAAGTCCCAAACTCTTCAGTCTTGTCAATAACACTGACTGGAATAGCTTCAGTCTTAGAGGTAATTTCTTCATCAACTTGTTTTTGATCTAACTCTTTTGTTTCTTCTAAATTCTCTTGTTGAGCCGCAACCAAGCTTTCAACATTTTGATGGCGCAATTCTGATAAATCACGCGTGTTTTCAAATTTTTGAGAATTAACTTCTTCACGATTTTGCTTGATGTATTTGTCTAGAATCGAATCATTCTCAGTGATGCCAACTTTCAATTCCGCTTCTTTGCGGACAGCTTCTTCAATGGTCATCTCTTTGGCCTGCTCAAAATTAAGTTTACCTTGAGGTTCTCCAGCCGTGTTTTTCTCTGACATAGTCTTCCTTTCTACGCTTGTTGGCGTCTCACTCTTTCTCCATAATATTGGTAAAGATCAACTTTTAACGTTCCGTTGTATAGTTTTCGTTTTTTATCAGCAACTGAACCATATTTCGTCTCAAAAGCTTCATCACTCGTTAAAATGAATTTACTCCACGTTTTGAGAGGGGCAAATGTTTCTCCCATTTCACGATAAAGAACCGTAATCGCATTATCATCCAATAAGCGTTCTCCATACGGAGGATTTGAAACGATAACACCATTAATCTTATCTGTGTGCAAATCTTGAAGGCGCATTTGTTTAAAGGTGATGACATCTGAAAGCCCCGCTTCTTCAGCGTTTTTCTTGGCAATTTCGACCATCCGTGCATCGATATCACATCCCATGATATCCAATTCGATATCATAATTTGCCTTACTTTCAGCTTCGTCGCGTACGCTTTGTACCAAATCCTTATCAACCCAAGGCCAAGCTTCAAACGCAAAGCTACGGTTAAACCCAGGGGCAATATTCATCCCAATCATGGCCGCCTCAATACAGAAGGTCCCAGAACCACAGGTCGGATCAATCAAGGGCTTATCAGGAAACCAGTTGGTCAACTGAAGAATCGCTGCTGCCATATTTTCTTTAATCGGTGCACCACCTTTTTCCGTACGGTAACCACGTTTAAAAAGGCTTGTTCCCGTCGTATCAATCAAAACAGTCACAACATCTTTAAGAATGGAAACTTCAATTTTAAACTCAGGTCCATTCTCCATCAAGGGGACACCCTCAGGACGATGAAAATGCTTTTGAAGTTTTTTCACCACAGCCTTTTTAGTAATCGCTTGGACAGAAGGTTCATTGTGAAGTTTTGACTTAACACACTTGGCCTTAGAAATCGGAAATGCAGCCCCTAAAGGAAGATAATTTTCCCAATCTAAGGCAAAAACACCTTGGAAAAGCTCCTCAAATGTCTTAGCTGGAAAAATTCCAACAACAATCTTGATACGGTCCGCTGCACGTAACCAAAGGTTAGTTTCTGCGATAGTTTTAACATCTCCTGTAAAACGGACTTTCCCATTTTCTACTTGGCAATCAATACCTAAATTTCTAATTTCGCGTCCAAAGACCGCTTCTAGTCCCGCCGCCGCTGTGGCAATTAAATTAAATTTTTCTTTCATCTTGTTCCTTATTCACATATTATTAGCTCTATTATAGCATAAATAGAGACTTATAAGATTAAAATCCTTTTACGTTTCTTTTAGAAATACCACAAGAAAAGGGGACTAGAACAGCTGTCCTAATCCCATCCTATATGCAATTTTCTATAAGCCATGTTTTGTTCCAGAAGTGACTAGGTACCACTTCCTTCGATAATCATCTGTCTACTGTTTCCAGTCAAGATAGTCCGTTCATTTCCAGCTATCTCGTGCCCCTACCAAAGTTTGGGTTGCTAGCTTGAGGGGTTTACCGCGTTCCATTTTTTACGTTTCCATAAAAACTCCGTCACTGTGGCACTTTCAGAGGTACTAAGGCATATCAAAGACTTAGCCCTTTTCCTCGCCGTAACGCCAATGGCGTCCCTAGGCTTATTGTTTCACCTAGCACAAACACTACGAGCATCTCAGCTCGTGCTAGCATGGACTTTCCTCATGAAAAAACCTGTTTTTCATGCGATTATCCGAAAATTACACTCTAAACTTACCGTGATTATTCAACGATTTGCTTACCAAAAACTTCTTTTTCTAAGCGACTGATACGTTTAAGAATATCAAAATTCGTCACAGACGCTGACAAACGCGTTAAATCATTTAGCTGATTATGAGCACTCGTATACGGAGAAAGTTCTGGTTGCACGCGTTCTGATTCAAGTGGTGTTGTAAAGACTTGTGTTTCAGGCGCAAGAGGCGTTGTTTCAGCCATTTGATTTTTGAACTGCTCACGTAATTGTTCGTTCTCCTGACGAAGAGCTTGTAACTGTGCTTCGTAGGTTTCATAGTCCTTAATGATTTCATCTAAAAATTCATCAATTTCATCTTTATCGTATCCACGAAGAACAATTTTAAATTCACGCTCAAAAATATCTTTAGGACTTAACATAATTTTTGCCATAACACACACTCCATACATCACTATTAATTAATCAAAACATTATCAAATCTATACTACCTAAAAGTTATCGAAAAATCAAGTTATTACACTCAATCATATAAATCTGATACAAATTCATCTAAAGTGTCTATCGTAAGAACTTTTAACTCATAGTCCTCTTTCTTAGTCATCAACTCATAAAGGTATTTTAAGGATGTTTCGTGTTCACTGTCATAGAAGATATAAGCGCCTTGGGTATTGTTCAATAAAAATTGATTATATTGCCTAAATTGACTGGGATTTTCGTAACGCTCAAAGGCATATTTGACATAATCAACCGCCTTAAAGTGCGCTAATTTTTCCTGATTGCCTTCATTCCAATTTTCACCCTGATTTTCAAAAAGAAAGATTGTAGCAAGAGAAAAACCATAGTCCTCTTTCAGACTTTTTGCGACTTCCAGCACCCAATATTCAAAACCTAAGTTTCCCGTAAAAATAAGCCAATCAACACCATCTTCAGCCAACCTTATCAGATCTCTTTTGATAACTTTTTTGATAATGTCAATGCGTTGATCCTTGTCTTGAAAAATTCCCAGCTCCATATTTTTATAGCCAGTCACTAAAAAGCTAAATTCCCAAACTAACTTCCACCGTCTGTTAAAGTGGAAGTTAATCTGATAAAACCTCTAACAACCAGTGGAAATCCGTGTCAGGGTAAGTTCCACTGGTTTTTATAATGGTTGATTTTATTGCATTTTTAGGCGAATTTAGGTGAAAAAAGGGTACACAAAATCCCCTCATCTGAAAGCGTTTCAGATTAAGTTCCGTTATGGTGGAAGTTAGTGTGAGACGTTTGAGTGGCTTATATTTAGATTAGTTTTTAGAATTTATGTTGGAGTAATTTTGGGGACTGACAGACGTCTTCTGCGGGAATTAAGGAAATGCCAAGAAGTTTAGCCAGTTCTTCGTCATAGGTAAAGGTAAAGAGCTCATAAGCTGATTTCCCATTCAAAGCAGCGCGTTTCACGCTATTGACATGAGAACAGACTAGGTTGATATCGTCCTGAGTTAAGTTATCAAAAGAAGTTCCCTTTGGTAGAATATCGCGAATAAGGGAGTGATTTTTCTCAATTTTTCCTTTCTGGTCAGAGCGATTAGGGTCACAAAAGAATAGTTTAATCTCACCTCTGATATCCATCTCGATGTCATCAACTCTGGCAAATTCTCCGCCATTATCTGTAAGAATGATAGGGAAAACATCGAAGAAATTTCTATCAGCCTCATAAAGTGTGTTCTTGATGACATAGAAGTGTTTAGCGACCTCAAGAGCGGTTTTATTGTCCAGAAGTCTAGCGAAGATAAAGTTACAGAAAGACAAATTGAAGGTGAGTAATACTTTTCCGCCAACCCGTCCAATAACGGTGTCCATTTCAAGCCAAGAGGTCAGTTGTCTATGTGTCAGGTAGTTTTGGAAGTCCTCATAAGAACGCCCTTTTTTAGCTTCTTTAGGGATAGAAGGCAGGATAGATTTGCGCCTTTCTTTGAATTTTACAGCTCTAGCCAGATCAATAGGAGCGATAGAAAGGTATCCTTTACGGATGTGTCGATAGACGGTTGAGGAACTGACATCAAGGTTATGCGTTTTAAGGATGTGATAGATGTGTTGTCCCTTTTTCACACCATCAGAAATGACTTTATCCATATCCCAGAACGTTTGAGAGTTGAGAGGTGTTCCTTCTCGAGCCTCAACGAGGGTTTGTTCGTATTGTTTTTGAGCCTGTTTAGCGAGGTAGAAGATTTTCTTGTAGCCACAATTTTGTCTTCTCTTAGGACATCCGTTACAGACAAATGGGGATTTATCAATGAGAGGGCAAGGAAGCCCATCACTGGTAGAGGTTCTGACCTGTCTGTTACGTTTGACCTCTTTGGAAACGGTAGTAGGATCTTTTAGGATAGTTTGTCCAATGGCTTTGAAGGTTTCTCCACGTTCTAAGCCAAGTTGGATGTCATTGCGGTCTGAGAGGGTAAGGTGTTTATATTTTGTCATAGTAAGGACTCATTTCTAACACAAACGTCTCAGACTTAATTCCACCATAAAAATCCGTTTTAGACTAATTTCCACTTCGAAAGCTAAAGTGGAAATTACTTTGGGAAATTACCCAGTCACTAAAAATGCAGTCATTATTTGTCATCCTTTTTTAAATTATGTTATAATTAATAAGATATAAGTGAAAAAATCAAGGGAGGGTTATGGTTAATTATCCCAATAAGCTCAACAGAAGAAGTCATTCTGCCACTCAAAATAAGCTGGGCCATAAGACTATTGATTTTGCTAATCGCGGTATGTCATTTGAAACTGCAATCAATGCCACTAATGACTATTACTTGTCTCGTCACATGGCGGTCATTCATAAAAAACCTACCCCGATTCAAATTGTAAGAGTTGATTATCCTAGACGTAGTCGAGCAAAAATTGTTGAAGCCTACTTTAGACAAGCCTCAACGACTGACTATTCGGGCGTTTATAAAGGATATTACATTGACTTTGAAGCTAAAGAAACCCGTCAAAAAACGGCGATGCCTATGAAAAACTTCCATCATCACCAGATTGAACATATGGCAAATGTGTTACAACAAGACGGTATCTGCTTCGTTCTCCTTCACTTTTCCAGTCTCCAAGAGACTTACCTTCTCCCTGCGAAACCTCTGATTGATTTTTATCAGATTGACCAAGGGAGCAAGTCTATGCCTCTTGATTATATCAGAAAAAATGGTTTCGCCATAGAAACAGGTGCCTTTCCTCAGGTTCCTTACTTAGATATCATAGATAAATATATTTTAGGCGGTGATTAGCATCAAAAACGCAAGAAAAAAATTAAAACCTTCCAGAACTAAGAACTCAAGTCCTTGGAAAAAAATCTTAGGCTACTTAACAATCGGTCTACTTAGTATTATCATTTTAGCCGTTTTGGCAGGTGGTGGTCTGTTTGCTTTCTATGCCAGCCAAGCTCCGGAACTTTCTCAAGAAAAATTGCAGGCCACAAGTTCTAGCTTGATTTACGATAAAGACAACAACCTGATTGCCGATTTGGGTACCGAAAAACGAGAACTCGTCACTTCAGATAATATCCCTATCGGCTTGGTGAATGCGGTGGTGTCCATCGAAGACCATCGTTTCTTTCAACACCGCGGAATTGATATTTATCGTATTTTAGGATCTGTTTGGCATAACCTGACTAATGATACGACTCAAGGTGGTTCAACACTTGATCAGCAGCTTATTAAGTTAGCTTACTTTTCAACTGCCGAATCAGATCGTACTATTAAGCGAAAAATTCAGGAAATTTGGTTAGCCTTGCAAATGGAACGTCAATTTACAAAAGAAGAAATTTTGACATTCTATATCAACAAGGTATATATGGGAAATGGAAACTACGGTATGCGTACCGCAGCTAAATCTTACTTTGGTAAAGATTTAACCGAGCTATCCGTTGCCCAATTAGCCTTACTTGCTGGTATTCCTCAGGCACCAAGTCAATACGACCCCTATACACAACCTGAGCTAGCCACTAAGCGCCGTGACATTGTATTATCCCAAATGTATCGTCATGACTACATCACAAAAGAGGAATACGATAGCGCTGTCGCAACTCCCGTCAACGATGGCTTACAAGCCCTAAAACCTGCCACAAGTTTCCCTAAATACTATGATAATTACTTGACAGAGGTTATCGCTGAGGTTCAAAAACAAACAGGCCTTAACATTTTCAACTCAGGGCTTAAGGTCTACACAAACGTTGATAGTGCCGCTCAGGAATATCTATACGACATCTACAACACAGACACATACGTTGCCTATCCTGATGAGGAATTTCAAGTAGCCTCTACTGTTATGGATGTTACCAATGGTCACGTTATTGCTCAGCTTGGTGTTCGTAACCAACAAGAAGATATTACCTTTGGTTCAAACCAGGCAGTGTTAACCGATCGTGACTGGGGTTCAACCATGAAACCTATCACCGATTATGCCCCAGCCATTGAAAACGAGGTTTATACTTCAACTGCGCAAAATTTAAACGACTCTTTCTATTACTGGCCAAACACTAAAACGCAAATCCATAACTGGGACCGTCAGTATTATGGTTGGATGACAATGCAGTCTGCTATCATGCAATCGCGTAATATTCCAGCTGTAAGAGCATTAGAAGCAACTGGTTTAGAGAAAGCGAGTCACTTCTTGGCTGGATTAGGAATTACTTATCCTGAACTTTACTACTCAAATGCCATTTCTAGTTCCACATCAAGTACGGATCAGCAATATGGTGCAAGTAGTGAAAAAATGGCTGCTGCCTATGCTGCTTTCGCCAACGGTGGTATCTACTACGAACCTCAGTATGTTAATAAAATCACCTTCAGCGACGGTTCAAGTAAAACCTATAAAGCTAAGAGCAATCGTGCCATGAAAGAAACAACAGCCTATATGATGACTGATATGCTAAAAACCGTTCTCTACTCTGGTACTGGAACTAGTGCACAAATTTATGGCGTGCATCAAGCTGGAAAAACAGGAACATCTAACTATACAGATGACGAACTTGCTGCCATTGAAAAGAATCTCGGTTTAACTAATTGGAACGTGGGACTCATGGCTCCAGATGAAAGCTTTGTTGGTTATACTCCTCAGTATTCAATGGCTGTTTGGACTGGTTATAAAAACCGTCTCACCCCTGTATATGGCCAAGGGTTATCCATTGCTACTGATGTCTATCGCGAAATGATGACTTATTTAACCGGTGGTTATAATAAAGATTGGACAATGCCAGATGGGCTTTATCGTAGCGGTAGCTACCTCTACCTTAGCGATGCCACTCCAAGCTACAATTATTATGAAGAGACAACCGACGATTCTAGCACTAGCGAATCAGAAACTTCTGAAAGCTCATCAGTGACCGAATCAAGCACTCTCGATGATACAGGCAGCCAAACAACCAATACCAATGAAATAACTTCTACTAATAGAAACTAAATTGAGTATCGAAAAAAGCAGATTGGAAAATCCAGTCTGCTTTTTTTTATTATAGTTTCTAACGGTCATCCTAAGTTAATCAACGACTGATTCTCAATGATATCCTTAGTGATTTTTTCTGAGAACTTTTCCCATCAAGAATCCCAGATAAGCTCCTAAAATATTATGAATCACATCTGTAATATCAGCCATCCCAATCGCTAATAGGTATTGAGTAGCTTCATAAACTAAACTTAGGCAAATAGCTGTTACAAGTAATCTTTTTGCTCTGCTATTTCTCAAAAAGAATCCTAGAGGCGTGAAGGCAACAATATTAAAAACAATTTCTCGCCAGTCTATCGCTTGACTTCCTACTGTTTGTGCTATTTCAGCATAGGGAATAAGATTAAGGGAGCGGTACTCCATCGGCCAAGGCAGACCTATCCGAAACTTAAGAAGAATTCCCTAGGTTAAGACTGTAATGTAAAGAAATATCAAAATCTTTTCAATCGCTTTCATAATTCCTTCTAAAGAAGAGGTTGGGACATAAATATCTCAACCTTCTATTTTTAATGGTAATAACAGATTGACGCAGTGGTTGATTGGAGGTCCTAAACCCTTGCTACGCAATCGTTAGCGGCCATCCTAATCAACTGTGCGGAGGTGGGACGACGAAGTCAATTTCTTCGAAATCATGACTTCTGTCCCACTCTCTTCTCTTATCTATTTACGTTTACGTGCAATGAGGTGAATTGGTGTTCCTTCAAAACCAAAGGCAGCACGAATTTGATTTTCCAAAAAGCGCATATAAGAGAAGTGCATCAATTCTTCTTCATTAACAAAGATAACAAATGTTGGTGGTTTAACCGCAACTTGTGTGCCGTAAAAGATTTTAAGGCGTTTTCCTTTGTCTGTTGGTGTTGGATTGATAGCAATCGCATCCATAATTACATCATTAAGGACAGCTGATGGGATACGTTTATTTTGGCTTTCACTGATACGCTTAATCATTTCTGGTAATTTATGCAAGCGTTGTTTAGTCACAGCTGATACAAAAATAATTGGTGCATAGCTTAAAAATTGGAAACCATCTCTAATATCTGCTTCCCATTGAGAAACCGTGTGATTATCTTTTTCAAGGGTATCCCATTTATTAACAACAATGATAATCCCTTTACCCGCTTCGTGGGCAAAACCAGCAATACGCTTATCGTATTCACGAATACCTTCTTCAGCATTGATCACCAATAATACGACATCAGATCGGTCAATGGCTCGCATTGAACGCATGACAGAATACTTTTCAGTATTTTCATAAACCTTACCAGATTTGCGCATACCTGCGGTGTCAATCATAGTGTACTCTTGACCTTCGCTATCTGTAAAGTTAGTATCAATCGCATCGCGTGTTGTTCCTGCAACAGGGCTAGCAATCACACGGTCCTCACCTAAAATAGCATTAATGAGACTTGATTTACCAACATTTGGACGGCCAATCAAGCTAAATTTAATAATATCTGGATTTTCTTCCTCACGCTCGGTCGGAAGATTTTCCACAATAGCATCTAAAACATCACCCGTACCAATACCGTGTACAGAGGATACTGGATAGGGATCACCTAGACCAAGTGAATAGAAATCGTAAATGTCATTTCGCATTTCAGGGTTATCAACTTTATTGACAACCAAAATAACAGGCTTATTGGTCTTATAAAGGATACGAGATACGTATTCATCGGCATCCGTTACCCCTTCTTTTCCAGAAACAACAAAAACAATCACATCTGCTTCTGTCATCGCAATGTCTGCTTGATGCTTAATTTGCTCCATAAACGGCGCATCCACATCGTCGATACCACCGGTATCTATCAGACTAAACTGGCGGTTGAGCCACTCTCCTGTTGTATAAATGCGGTCGCGAGTAACACCCTCTACGTCTTCAACGATAGAGATGCGTTCACCAGCGATACGGTTAAAAAGTGTTGATTTACCAACGTTGGGACGCCCAACAATGGCAACTGTAGGTAAAGCCATAATTCTCCTTTAAATATTTTGTTTCTTCTAAATTACTGTCACATGTCATCAACAATTTTATGACTGTAACATTATCTTCTATTTTCACCTCGCAGATGTACTTCTTTCGCTAAAAAACGAATGCGTTCCATCACACGTTTGGCTTGCCAAGTCTCATCCGAACCTCTGATCATTCCCATTTTTTTCTCTAAATCAGAAAAACTGTAGTTCGATGTGAAAAAGGTTGGTAACTCTTCCAACATACGATACTGTAAAATCACTTGCAGAACTTCATCACGTACCCATGAGGTTGACTGTTCTGCACCAATATCATCCAAAATCAATACCTGTGATTTTTTCACGGCATCAATTTCTTCTTTAACAGTACCGGTATTGATGGCATTTTTGATATCAATGGCAAAGCTTGGAAAATGTAAAAATGTCGTAGAAACACCTTTTTTCTCCGCTAATTCACGCGCCATGGCAGCAAGCATGAAGGATTTTCCAACCCCCATATCACCATGTAAGTAAAGTCCTTTTTGCTGAGCTTGTGGATAGTCAGCGACAAATGTTGTCAAGTCATCTAAAACCTGAATACGATTCACATCATCAAGATTAACATCTTGAAAGGTAATTTTCTTGTAAGTTTTTGGCAAGCTAACCAGATTAATACGATTTTCAATCGCCTGCTGGTTTTGAGCAGCTTTCAGCTCAGCAGTCTCACGATAAGAGACATCTGCATAACCCTCATTCATAAAGAGAACTGGTTGATAGCCTTTGGCAAGATAACTAGCATCTCCCGCTTCAAATTTCGCACGTTCATTGCGATACTGATTAAATTTCGGGAGACTACGTTTAATCTGTTCAGAAGTCATCTGATGGCGAGCAATAAAGTCTGCCACCTCAGAATCAGCTAAAATCACACGCATCAAGTCATCAGTTACTGCTCGGTGTAAGTGCTGACTGCGCTCTATAGTTTGTCCAACTTTTTCCATCTACTCACTCCCTCCTAAACGCGCAAGCATTTCTCGCTTCATCTCTTCCAACCTCGCCTTCTCCTCAGGCGTCGTCTCATTCTTATAATCTGGATTACTCCAATCAGGAACATTAGATTTTACTTGCTTAGCACTCTTGCTGCTCTCTTTTTTCCTTTGGTCAAAGCTGCGCATTTTGCTGATGGCAACCTCTGCACTAGTAACCTCTTGATAGGCAAAATCATTGGCAATCTTCATCAGATAAGTTTTATTAAGGTTTGCAGACTTGGTCTTTGCCAAGGTATAAATCACCATCACATTAATCACATCATCCAAGAAATTCATAGCAACAAGTTCATCTAAAACACGCCATTCATCCGCAGTGATAACAGCCTTACGAGCTTTTTTAATCTCTCCGAGAATTTCAGCTGGACTTTGCGTCTTAGATTTCGCCAACAATTCAAATTCTTCTTTGGTAAAATCAGATGACGTTGCTGGCTGCTGCGCTTGTTCTAGAAAAATTTTGATGCGTTTGGGCAAAATCGTATGACGGTAAGCCGTTTGTTTAGCCACCTTATACAACTCAAACCAGGTTAAGTGGTATTTTTCAGCCAAATTATAAAGCTCAATGACTTCCTCATCTTCTTTTTCTAAACGCAAACCTTCTGACTGCATGCGCTGTTTAAAAAATTCCCACTGAAAACTAGATTGACGTTGCGGCTTAACATTCGTTTCTTCGATACCTGTAAAAACTTCCGAGAATTTTTTAGATAAATTACGAGCTGTTTCAGGAATTTTCGTCATCAATTCTCTGACAGCTACCTCGCCAATACGCTTTTCCAATAATCTTCGATAAGCAGGATTTTCTAAAAATTCAGAACTTGACAAGGCTGATTGGATATCAATAAGATAACCTTCTGGTGTCTGGTAAAATGCAACCAAATCCATAGCCGTCAACAAAGCTAGCGCCTCTTCAAAGCGCCGCATCCCAAACTGCATATGATTTAAAATCTCAGTAAATTTATGCGGTCTGATACCATTGTCCCAAAAAGCTATAAAATAAGCATAAAGACCAATGGCGTCAACTCCTAAAATTGGCTGATAAACTTGCGCAAGACTTTGATGCTCATAAGCATGACGATTCCCTTCAAGGTAGGAAAAGGTATCATTCGGTGTCATCTCTTAGACTCCCTTTTTTCTTACCTCTTACACGGTTTGTAATTTGTCGAAGAAGCTCTTCAATCTCATCGACATCCTTGAAAGAACGGTAGACGCTGGCAAAACGCACATAAGTAATCTCATCAAGCTCTGCCAATTCATCCATGACCAAATTACCAATCACAGTACTATCAACTTCACTATCGTAGTCACTACGCACCTTGCGCTCAATACGACTAATCGCTTTTTCAATATCGCTACTAGAAACTGGACGCTTCTGGGCACTCTGGATGATTCCATTCAAAATCTTGTCACGAGAAAATTGCTCACGTGTACCATCCTTCTTAATCACAAGAAGAGGCATTTCCTCTAGACGCTCAAAAGTCGTAAAACGATTGGCACATTCTTCACATTCACGACGACGACGGATGGTATTCCCATCCTCTGCTTGGCGACTATCAATCACACTTGATTTATTGCAATGACATTTTGGACAGCGCATAATTCACCTACTTTACCTGATACTTAATACTTTATTCTACCACAAAATACGGAATAACAAAAGCAGTAGGACACGCAATCATTCTATGCTTACCTCCGCTTTCGCTATTTAGTTCCAGTTTCAAGCTAACAGCATTTGGGGCTCAATAATGACAGTATTTCACTATTTCAAACTCTTCTGCTTGTATTCGAACTAGCTTTTATACTTAGTATAGGTAAGTCACAATATGATTTTCAACCCTTGAAGTTAAATAAACAAAAATTTTGTTTTAGTCTATATTGACAAACCGCAAATCCTTCTATATACTAATGCTGTATTAATTAACAGTTACTAAAGGAGTTACTCTTGAAAAAATCACTAAAATCAGCAATGCTTCTAGCTGGATTAGCTCTAACATTGTCTTATCATTCACCAGTAAATGCTAGCGATCGTTCTTGGAAAAGTTGGTTTATTGAGCAATACTTTTGGTTAAAACGTGATAAAAGTTACTATTCACAGCAAAGCGATATCAGCTTTCAAAACTACTTAGATGCCTGTAGAGAACAATCAGACAAACCTTACCAACTTGACCAAGCTTCTGTTAATGGCGAGCTAAAACAAGAGACACTCTATGACATGCAGGTATTTACTTGGAACGATAAAAACGATTCCAATCAAAAAACAATTCTTTATCTAGCAGGCGGTTCTTATCTCAACAACCCAACTAGCTATCACATCAGCATGTTGCGAAACTTGTCGATAGCATTAGATGCTAAAATCGTATTACCAATTTACCCTAAAGCACCGCGTTATAGCTACGATTATGCCATTCCGCGCCTTGTGAATCTCTATGATGATATTTTAAAAAAGACAAATCATTTAATTTTAATGGGAGACTCTGCTGGCGGTGGTCTGGCACTAGGGTTAGCTCATGCATTAAAACATGAAACCAACCACTTGCAACAACCTACACAAATTGTCTTACTCTCTCCTTGGCTTGATGTCACTATGAGTCATTCTGAAATTTCTCAGTACGAAAATAGTGATCCTATTTTATCATCGTGGGGGTTAAAACGCGTCGGAGAGCTCTGGGCTAAAAATCCCGATAACACTGACCACATCTATGTCAGCCCTAAAAATGGTCCTACACAACATTTAGCGCCAATTGCAATTCTGACAGGAACACGTGACATCTTCTATCCAGACATTCGAGATTATGCTAAGACACTCAAAGAAACAGCTACCAGCAAAATTATCTATATCGAAAAAACTGGTATGAATCACGTTTACCCTATTTATCCTATTCCAGAAGCAACTGAAGCTCAAGACCAAATCGTCAAAATTATTAACGGTACCTATCCCTACTAATCATCTGAATCTTATACTTAACAAAAATCAACTGTTAAAGTCAATTAGTTTTTATTTAGTATTTTTGTTAGCACTTCTCCTAATGTGGTGTGGGGCGGAAGCGACCTCCTACAGAGTTCCATTCCTTCTTGGCAAGCCTAGGTCTTGCCAACCCCTTCACACTAAAACTAATTAGTTTTAGTGTTATCACCACTGCGGAAAGTGCTAGTTGTGGCGACTTCGTCGCTCGTAATGATTGCAGAAAATACCAACAATAAGATATTATAAAAAAACCATATGTTGAAGGGAAATTCATTGTGACTGAAACAATTTATCTTAAACGAGTTTACTATTTTAAAGATAAAACACTATAACATGACTACCTCAACTTAACAAAAACAGTTCCATCCAAACTTTATTGATTCATTTTTAGAGAGTATCATCACTTAACTATATAAAAAAGCAGTAGCTAATCAGATTGATTAAGCTACTGTTTTTAGTTTATTTCGATTATTAATGCCTATGCTTGAACTTCAGCAATCACTTCAATTTCAACTTTGACGTCACGTGGTAAACGTGCAACCTCTACAGCCGAACGTGCTGGAAAGTCCGAACTAAAAGCTGTTTTATAAACCTCATTAAAAGGCACAAAATCATTCATATCACTGAGGAAACATGTCGTTTTCACCACGTGATCAAAATCAGTACCCGCAGCTTCTAAAATCGCTGCAATGTTTTTCAACACTTGTTCAGTTTGTTCTTGGATGGTATCACCGACAATCTCTCCTGTCTCTGGTGAAAGCGGAACTTGACCACTGGCAAACAACAAATTGCCAACAATTTTTCCTTGAACATATGGACCAATAGCCGCAGGGGCTTTATCTGTATGAATAGTTTTCATAATTATCTCCTTTTTTCTTAATGCCCTAAATAGTCTTCCCAAATCTTATCAAAATCACTCAGATTAAAGGCAAAACTCGCCTCATCTTCCAAGTAACGACTGACAACTTCAAAATCATCCGTATGTTTTGGGAACGTTGTCTCATCAAAAGCTAAATCAGCTAAGATGGCTACCGGCTCATGACTTTTTGGATTACGCTGAGCCATCAGCCAGGTGTAAAATGATTTTCTCAATGCCAATTCTCCTCAATAATCAAATGTTTCGTCTCCCACTTGAATGGTACGAGTTAATTCTTCTCCTTCAAATGGTTTACGAACTTCAATCAAATTTAAAACAGTATATCCCTGCTTTCTCAAAAACGCTATCATCCCATGGTTGTTAGGATGAACATAATGAAACAAGGTTTCACCACCTAAAAACTGCGATAACCTCTCAGCCCTTTGAAAAAGTGCCGTAGCAATCCCTTGCTTTCTGGCAAGCTCAGATACAAAAATCTGTTCTACCCAAACCAAGGAACCTTCAACTTTACAAACGATGTAGCCAACTAGATTATGCTCAACGAAAGCACCATAGACTGGAAATTTCTCTTCTAAAAAGTATGCGAACTCTTCACGCCCTTCTTCTAAATCAGGCTCTACCATACGATTCTTAAAACGTCTTAATGTAGACCTAAAAGAGGCAAAAAGCGGAGCAGCCTGCTCCAAATGGCAGGTAGTCAATTCTAAAATCGTTATCATTTCCAATTATCCTTGAGAAAGGCTTTACGAATAGCTGAACTTTCTTTATAACGCTCAGGGCTTTTTTTATAAAAACCTTGATGGTATTCTTCTGCTTCGTAAAAAGGCTGCGCTGGTTCAATGGTCGTTACAATAGGTTGTTCAAAACGTCCTGAAGCTTGCAAAGCTGCCTTAGACTGCTCTGCTATTTCCCTTTGACGCTCATCAAAATAGAAAATCACTGGACGATAGTTGTCTCCTCGATCTTCAAATTGACCAAAGGCATCTGTTGGATCAGTCTGCGCCCAATAAATCTCCACCAAATCAGCAAAACTAATCTTCTCTGGTTCAAAGATAATCTCAACTGCCTCGGTGTGCCCTGTCGTCTTGGCACAAACCTCTTCATAAGTAGGATTCGGGACATGACCACCCGTGTAGCCTGAACGAACAGACAATATCCCATCTTGTTCTTCAAAAGGTTGCACCATACACCAGAAACAACCGCCAGCAAAAATAGCTCTTTCCATACTTTTCACCTCTCTAAAAACTCTTTTGTGATTTCAAACTTTTATAATGGTTTCATTATAGCAAAAAGTCGCTTTATTAGGCAATTTAAAAAGAGAGTGTGACAGAAGTTACGATTTCAAAGAAATCGGCTTCGTAGTCACACCTCCGCACAGTTGATTAGATTGGCCGCTAACGCTTACTATTCAAGGGGCTAGGACTTCCAATCAACCAATGCGTCAAACTGTTATTACTATCCAAAATATAAGGTATAAAAGAGGTTTGTTCCAACCTCTTTTATACCTTATATTATTTGCGTTTTCGTTTCACTTCAACGGCTACAATACCCAATAGAATAGCCAAAAGAGGTATGAGGATTAAGCCTTTCTTGAAGAACAAATCAAAAAGTGTCACATCTTGGTCAGCTGATCCTGGAATAACTTTCTTAATAGCCTTTGCGACTGGATTTTCAACCTTAGTCACCTTTTGGCTCGATGTGATGTTAGGACTAACACTTTCTAGACCATTATCCAACGACAGGTTGCCTTGCTCATCGATAGCGTAAACAGGGGTACTTCCTTTTTTCAAAGTACCATAGAAATCCTCTTTAAGTTCGTATTTTTGTCCATTGATTTCCTGCTCTCCTGCTTTTAATAGGAGACGCGTTTCATAATCAGCGTATGCTTTTTCAATAATAGCATTCCCAAAAGGATGACGATAATACTCACCATCTTGATCAGACCAGTCACCCACTCCCATAATCACTGCAATGACTTCTTGCCCCTTACGATTGACAGTTGCCATATAATTAAAGGCACCGCTTGGACTTGAGCCTGTTTTAAGACCATTAACCCCTTCAATACCATATTTTGCACCTGGTAAAGAGTAATTATAAGTATCAAAAGTCTCCTCATATGGTGTCCCTGCTTTCACAGTAACGACTGGATCTTTAGTATGATTGAGGATAGCTGGATATTTCTTAACAAAATTATAAACTAATATGGCTAAATCACGCGCAGTCGTTTCGTTTGGTAATTCAATAGGATAACGTGTAGGCAAATAATAACCATTAAACGCTACTGCCGCTGCACCACTAGCATTGTTCCACGTCGTGTTCGTCATTCCTAGCTCTTTAGCTTTGGCATTCATCAGATCCAAAAAAGCATCCGCATCGTTATTAGACAAATAATTGGCAAGCATAACGGTTGTTGCATTCGACGATGGGACAGCCGTCATCGTAATGAGTTCACCAACTGTATAATCCACACCAGCTACAATTTTATTATTAGAAATAGCATAAATCTGAGCAATAGCTTGATCTGTCTCAGTCGCTGTGATAATCGTTTCCTCTGTCAGACGTCCCTCAGCAATCGCCTCATATACCAGATAGAGCGTCATCACCTTACTCATACTCGCTGGATCTCTGAGAGCATCACTATTATCCTGCCAAAGAATCTCCCCAGTTTTTCCATCAATAGCTATCGAAGATTTTGGACGATTAATCTCAAGAACATCATAACCTGCCGCACGAGTAATGTCCATAATATCATCCGCTTTTACCGTCGCTGGAAAAAGCAGAGCAACTAAAGCTGCTAGTAATACAACACGTTTTTTCACACAACACCTCTTTGGTACAAATTCAAGATAGTTTCATTTTATCATATTTCAGAACTATTTCAAAGTGGTTTCAAACTCAAACAATCATTTTAAGTTTTTTTGACTATTTTATTGTATAATATACTCCATGAAAGAACTCTTACAAAACAAACTTAACAGTCAGTCTCCTTATACCGATCACGAAATCTCTTGGTGCCTTGATAACATTGGGCATCCTGACCCAGCCATACGTGACGAAGTGATTTACAACAGTTTTTGCCACGGCTTTGAACACCACTTAATCAGTCCTGAACAATTTATCTGGCTTGCTAACAACATTCACGAACGTGAACTTCTAACACATACCGATACACTAACACGATCTTTTAGCGCCTTGCTGACGAGCCTACTCATTTCTTGTGACAATTGGCAGGGAAGTCCTTACTTTTCTCTTTTAGAAAATAGCAGAGCACCACTATTTGAGTTATCACTAAATTTTCTAACACGAGAAAAAGATACTCGTGGCTACGATAACGATTTGGGATGGATACACGCTATCGCTCACGGTGCCGAACTCCTATTAGCTACTAGTCTTCACGATAATTTTCCTAAAGAACGCTTAAAAGACGTTTGGCAAGCTATCACCACACTCCTCTATCTGCAAATCTCTGTCTTTTCAGCTGGTGAAGCCGATCGATTAGCCATGGTTATTAGCCAACTCCTTCTCTCTGAAAAATTAACTCAAACCATATTAGCGCAATGGATTTCCGACCTCAACTATTCCGAACAAGAGCCAGAAGACTATTTCTGTTCACTCAATATCAAATCATTTCTAGCCACAATCTATTTAACCTGTGAAAAAGAAGGCATCTTAACAGCCGAGTTAAAACAAGCGATTTTCAAACACTATTAATACTCAACCAAAATCAAAATTAGCATATTGAGCAAACTCAAGGACCAATAAAGGTATCAATTTCCCAGCGCTTCTTTCGCTGTGGTGGCATTCTTATTAGTGAAACTGTCCAGTGGACAGTTTTAGCCCAAGCTCAGAAATAAAAGAGCGAGGGGAAGTGGCTTGATAAGAACGGATTTTTGGGAGAACTACAGAAATTGAGAATCAATTTCATAGTAGTTCCCCCGCAAGGATGATTAGGTTGGACGCTGTCGAGTCGTCGACAAGTACAGCCAATCATCTACTGCGATAGAGATAAGCTCAAATCTAGCAATGAAACTCCAAAGGAGGTTGTGATACTGACTTCGTCAGCTTCATTTCCCACCTCCAAAGGTCTGGGAGACCTTTGGAGCGTCCGCACTTTTAAGAAAGAAGCAAAAAAGTAATTTTTGATTTTGGTTAAGTATAAAAATCTATTGACAACATAAAAGACCAAATCCTCTCGTGAAGTGACTTGGTCTTTTTATCTTCTAGATTAACTTAGATAAGCTCTGTGCCAAATTGATCTTGCTTGATTTTCTTAGCTTTCATCAATCCACCTAAAGCTTTTTTAAATTGTCCTTTTGAAATGCCAAAGGTCGCTTTGATATCGTCTGGTGAGGATTTGTCATTCAAGGTCATAAAACCACCATTGCTTTCCAGATAAGTTAAAATCATCTGAGCATCATTTTCCAACATTTCAAATGATCTAGGCTTAACAGAAAGATTCAAAGTTCTATCAACCACTCGATAGCCAATAACACGGGCCTCAAGCACCTCTCCTAGGCGTGGTTCTACAAAACGTTCACTTGGGTGAATAAAACCGAGCATGTTATTATCTGGTAAGTACACAAAGGTTCCAGATAATTTCAAACGGTAAACAATAGCTTTCAAGGTTTGATTTTGCATATTATCATAGGCAGGACCAGCTATTTTTTGGAAAATTTCAGGCTGCGCAGGAATTGCCCAAATACGGTCTTTGGCATCTACATCAAGCGTTACGTAAAGTTGATCGCCTTTTTTAGGCCACAACTCCTTAATCTCTGGAAGAATATCAAGAGAGACAACGACTTGCTTATCAGGTAAACCTGTATCCACAAAAACCCCTAGGTCTTTTCGGACATCCGTCACAGTTCCCCAACCATACGTTGTGCGAGTTGCTTTTATTTCATTGGTAGTCAAGCGTGGCTTTTGTTTACTGTCGCTATAGGCAAAACCTGTGACCATATCTCCAATAGCATGTGTTCCTTCATTTTTATCCAAGGCAAACGTCAAGCCGTCTTTTTGGACAAAATAAAAGTTTGTATTTTCATCCGTTACCAATCCAGTGATAACTGTTCCAAGTAATTTATTCATTTATTTTCCTTTACAAAATTGAGGAAGTGGAACCACCACCTCCTCATCTTTACTATTTTTGATTTTTAGACAGTCAAAAGTTCTTTTTCTTTTTCAGCAGTCATGCTATCAATTTTCTTAACAGCATCATCTGTTGCTTTTTGAATATCTTTTTCAAGAGATTTCAAGTCATCTTCTGTGATTTCTTTAGCTTTTTCTTGCTTTTTCGCTTCATCCATCGCGTCACGACGGATATTACGAATAGCAATCTTAGCATTTTCTCCAACTTTTTTCACTTCTTTAGCTAACTCTTTACGGGTTTCTTCAGTAAGCGCTGGAATCACCAAACGGATAACTGAACCGTCATTAGCTGGGTTAATTCCCAAATCTGACTCATTAATCGCACGTTCGATGTCTTTCAAAACTGACTTATCAAACGGTGTGATTAAAAGAACGCGAGCCTCTGGAACTGTAATTGATGCCAATTGGTTAAGAGGCGTTGGAGCCCCATAGTATTCCACCTGAATACGGTCTAAAAGACTTGCGTTTGCACGACCTGCACGGATTGATGCAAATTCACGAGCTAGTGATTCATGTGACTGTTTAAAGCGTTCTTGTGCTTTTGCAATAATTGCGTTTGCCATAATTTTTATCAAATATCTCCTCTAACTCAATTTCAGAAACCTTTGCAGTTTCATCATGACCTATTAGAGGCAATCCCTTTCTTTTCCTTTATTTTCTTTTGTTTAATAGCAGAGCTACTTAATGAGAGGTTTTATTTGAAACGGTTGTTCCGATGTTTTCACCGAAAATAACACGTTTAATATTGCCAACTTCATTCATATTGAAGACAACAAGGTCAATATCATTGTCCATTGAAAGTGTAGAAGCTGTCGCATCCATAATTTTAAGACCGCGTTTGATCACTTCAACGTGTGTCAATTCATCAAACTTAACTGCGTCAGCATTTTTACGTGGATCATCGTTATAGACTCCATCAACGCCATTTTTAGCCATGAGAATAGCATCTGCTTCAATCTCTGCTGCACGGAGCGCAGCCGTTGTATCTGTTGAGAAATAAGGAGAACCGATACCAGCACCAAAAATGACGATACGCCCTTTTTCAAGATGACGTAGGGCACGTCCACGAATATAAGGTTCAGCGACATTCTGCATAGCAATAGCAGTTTGTACGCGGGTATCCACGCCGTACTGTTGAAGACTGTCAGCCATCACCAAAGCGTTCATGACTGTTCCAAGCATCCCAGTATAGTCTGCTTGAACACGGTCCATCCCTGCCTCCGCAGCAGGCTCACCACGCCAAAGATTACCACCACCAATAACAAGAGCAATCTGCACACCTGATTCATGTACTTCAGAAATTTCTTTAGCCATTTTCTGAACAGTTGGTAAGTCAATACCGACCCCTTTATCTCCTGCTAAAGCTTCACCTGATAACTTAATCAAGACACGTTTGAATTTGGGTTCCACGATTTGATACTCCTTCTTTTCAAGATACTTCATCCTTATTATTTTACCACAGTTAGTCTATTTTACCTAGTGAAATATCACTATATTTTTATCAAAAAAATCCGCTTCATCAGAAACGGATTTCGTTATTATTACAATGAGTTTGGATCAACCTTGATACCAACACCTTGTGTTGTTGTGATTGATACTGAAGTCATGTAAGTACCTTTAGCAGTAGCTGGTTTAGCTTTAGCCATTACATCGTGGAAAGCTTTGAAGTTTTCAACGAGTTTGTCTGCGTCAAATGATACTTTACCGATAAGAGCTTGAACGATACCTGCTTTATCAGCACGGTAAGTGATTTTACCACCTTTAGACTCTTCAACTGCTTTAGCAACATCCATAGTTACTGTACCAGTTTTAGGGTTTGGCATCAAGTTACGTGGACCAAGGACACGACCAAGACGTCCAACAACAGCCATCATATCTGGAGTTGCGATAACAACGTCAAAGTCTAACCAACCACCGTTGATTTTTGCAACAAGGTCATCTTCACCAACAAAGTCTGCACCAGCAGCTTTTGCTTCTTCTGCTTTAGCACCACGTGCGAAAACAAGAACGCGTGAAGTTTTACCAGTTCCGTTTGGCAATACCATCGCACCACGGATTTGTTGATCAGCTTTACGAACGTCGATGTTCAAGTTGTAAGCAACTTCAACTGATGCATCAAATTTAGCGAAGTTAGTTTCTTTTGCAAGAGCAACAGCTTCTTCTACGCTGTAAAGTTTTGTGCTGTCGATTTTCTCAAGAGCAGCACGCAAGTTTTTGCTTTTTTTAGCCATGTTATATGTCTCCTTGTAATCAGATAATCTTGGGTGCTACTTAGTCAGTAACAGTGAATCCCATAGAACGAGCAGTACCTTCGATCATACGCATTGCAGCTTCAACAAATGCAGCGTTCAAGTCAGGCATTTTAGTTTCAGCAATTTCTTGTACTTGTGCACGAGTAACTGTTGCAACTTTAGTTTTGTTTGGTGTACCTGAACCTTTTTCAACACCTGCAGCTTTTTTCAAAAGAACAGCAGCTGGTGGTGTTTTAGTGATGAAATCGAAAGATTTATCTTCATACACTGAGATAACGACTGGGATGATCATTCCAGCTTGGTCAGCTGTACGAGAGTTAAACTCTTTAGTGAATCCCATGATGTTGATACCTGCTTGACCAAGAGCTGGTCCGACCGGTGGAGCTGGAGTAGCTTTACCTGCAGGAATTTGAAGTTTTACGAGTTTTTCGACTTTTTTAGCCATGATATAAAATCCTCCTATTGTGGTTTTGGCGGTAATTACAGATTTTTACCTCCCACAAGTATGCCAATAGCATACTCTAACTATTATACAGACTTTCCAGTAAAATGCAAGAAATTTGATGACAATTTCAATAGATTTTTTCAATTTTTTAGCGACGCCAAATTTCAAGTTCAAGTTAGGCAGTCTGTAAAAACTCTATAGGAGATTTATAATTGAATAGTTTCTTTGGATAGTTGTTAATCCAGTTTTCAATAAATGCGACTTGTTGTTGAGTCGCATTTTTGCTTCCCTTAGGCAACCAACGCCGGATGAGTCTATTATGATTCTCATTAGTACCACGCTCCCAAGAAGAATACGGGTGGGCATAGTAGAGATGATCAGGGTCAAAAACTTCTGCTAAACGACTGAACTCAGCCCCGTTATCAGCTGTGATAGAGTTCATTTGATAATCCTTGAGGATTGCTTTCAGAGCTTGATTGACTGAAGACGCGGACTTATCGGGAATGAGTCGAATGATTTGATAACGACTCTTTCTATCGGTTAGTGTCAACAGACACTCGTTTTTTGCCCGTGTTTGAATAACCGTATCAATTTCAAAATCACCGATATTCTCACGCTTATTAATGCTTTCTGGTCGTTCCTCAATAGACTTTCCAGCTGGCTTAAAATTGGGACTAGCATGCTTTTTCTTAGCTTTCTCTTGTCGAGGATAAAGCATATCAGCCTTGGTCAATCCTAAGTGTCCATGATGAATCCAGTAGTAAATGGTGGAGATGGGAACAGGTATTTCTTTTGACTTTACCATCATCTCGGGAGAGTATTTCTGTTGGATGTAGTGAGTTATCTTTTCTTTGAGTCCCTTGGTTAGGGAGAGCTGTTTAACAGAACGTTTACGATTGTTTTGATAGGCTTTTTGAGCGAAATCAGCTGAGTAGATCACTTCAAATTTTCCTTTACGCACTTGTTGTCTAACCTGACCACGTTTGACTTCGTTGTGAATGGTTTGAGGAGCTTTAGCTAATCTCCTAGCGATTTCACGATTTGAGAGCCCTTCTTGAAGCCAACGTTCAATCATTCTACGTTCAGTTAGTGTCAAATGTTTACTTTTTGGTGTATAATAGTTTTGCATCTCAGAATCTTTCTAATTGTTGTTGTGGTGATTACAATTATATCTCTCTGAGATGTTTTTTGATACCCTTAGGTGGCTAACTTCATTTTAGAACTTTCCAATTTTTTAGCGACTAATGTTATCCCATCAAGGAAAGGTCGTGCGACACATTATTCTTCAAATAGTCCATTGAGGCTTGCAAAAGGATTATTAGCTGCTGCTTTTTCTTCTTGTTGTGCTTGATATTGTTCTTCCGTCAAAACAGTCCAGGCATTTCCACTTGGCATTTGATCATCTTGTTCTTCTTCAGAAGTTAACACACGTAAGGGAATATTAAGTAAAATATTATCGACAACACTTTCTTCTAATGAAATGGTTTCTCCCTCAATGACAAGAACCAAATCTTCCTCAATAAGCTCTGCCTTTTCCTTAACGTCACCCTCTTCGATGAAAACCTCAGATACTGATAGCGTCTCAGCTAAAACAACTGGCTCCATTGAGCGGCTAGATGGTAAGGTAATGGTGTAATCCAGCTGGTAATTAAGCAGGTAAAGCCCTGCATCATAAGAAATATGACCACGCGCTGTGACATTAGCAATATCTAAAATACTGCTATCGCGTCCAAGCAAAACTTCCTTAATATCTAGCTGGCGATCAAAGGTCACCCCTTCAGTTTGTTTTTTTAGGTCTATAAGATTAAACATGACACTATAAAGAGAGGTCTATCACTTGATAACACAACGGTTTCAACTGCTATAAAATCACTCTCTGTCCTTTCTCTTTTCATTATCTTCATTATAACAGTTTAAGGTGAAAAAATCGCCCCTTGGGACGATTTTACATTTTCTTTAGTCGTTCAATGCGGTCTGAAATAGGTGGGTGGGTTTGAAACAAGGCACTAAAGTCTCGTTTTTTCTTGGGATCATTGATGTACAAAGCTGCGCTGGCACTGTCAACTTCGTGTGCCATCGGACGTGACCTATCCAATTTTTCAAGCGCCTTAATCATTCCCATCGGATTTCGCGTTAATTCTACCGAACTGGCATCTGCTAGGTATTCCCGTTGTCTTGAAATCGCCAGTTGGACAATAGTAGCTGCAAGAGGTGCTAAAACCATCGCCAAAATCGAAAATAACAAAATCAAGATACCTGCTCCGCCATTGTCATCAGAATCACGCCGTGAGCGACTACCGCCACCGAAATACATAAAGCGCCCACCAATTGAGGATAGCAAGGTCACAGCCGAAGCTAATGCTACAGCAATTGTTGAAATTCTGACATCATAATTTCTGATATGGCTAATTTCATGCCCGATGACACCTTCTAATTCTTCACGTGTCATAACTTGAAGGAGACCAGTTGTTGCTGCTACTGCCGCATTTTCTGGACTAGAACCTGTCGCAAATGCATTCAAGGAAGCGTCGTCAACAATGAAAACACGCGGCATTGGGATTTGAGCAACCATTGCCATATCTTCCACGATGTGAAAATAATCTGGCGCTTCTGCTTCAGTCACCTCACGGGCGCCATTCATTGACATGACAATGTTAGTGGACTGAAAAATCATACTAGCGGCATAAATCGCACCAATGATTACGGCTAAAAAAGCACCTAACTCTAGACTTCCTAAAATAAGATAACCAGCCGCTGCACCTATAGCTGTGAGCAGGATAAAAAAGGCGATAATCAACACGACCGTCCGCCTTTTATTTTGGGCAATTTGGTCATATAACATCAGCTTACCTCATTAGAAATCAAATTCAACTTTTGGAACTGATTTTTCTTCTTCAGGTACTGCTAAGAATTCACTTGCTTTAAAGCCAAATAATCCTGCAACAATATTAGTAGGGACCGTCTGTAATTTGGTATTGTAATTAGCTGTTGTGCTATTGTAAAGTTGGCGGGAATAAGAAATTTTATTCTCTGTATTTGTCAATTCATCCTGTAATTTGACAAAGCTAGCATTTGCTTTCAAATCAGGATAATTTTCAGCCACTGCAAACAAACCTGTCACTTGGCGGCCAAGAGCATCTGAGGCCTGCATAGCCTCTTGAGGCGTCTGAGCTTTGGCAACCTGTGCACGGAGCTCTGCTATTTTTTCCAAAGCACTTCCTTCGTACTTCGCATAACCTCTGACTGTTTCAATAAGGTTTGGAATCAAATCATTTCGACGTTTCAACTGAACATCAATCTGACTCCAAGCTTCCTGTGTCTGCATACGGCTTTTAATCAATCCATTATAAGAAGCAACGCCCCAAATCACAAGAACTGCCACAACGGCAAGAATAATCCATAACATAAGAAAGTCCTCCATCATCTTAATTTGCTCTATTATATCAAGTTTTTAATCTTTATGGTAAAATAAAGTCATGACTAAAGAAGAATTTTATCAAATGCTCGCTGATCAAGGTTTTGAGCTCAGCGATTTACAAAAGCAACAATTTAAACGCTATTTTGAACTGCTGGTCGAATGGAATGAAAAAATCAATCTGACAGCTATTACCGAGGAGCAAGAAGTCTACTTAAAACACTTCTATGATTCCATTGCACCTGTCTTGCATCATAAAATTACTAATGATAGCATTCGTCTGCTAGATATTGGGGCAGGAGCTGGTTTTCCTAGCCTTCCGATGAAAATTCTTTTCCCTAACATTGAAGTGACAATTATTGATTCTCTTAATAAGCGTATCAATTTTTTGACCCTTTTATCAGAAGAATTAGGTCTAACTGGCGTTCATTTTTATCATGGCAGAGCTGAAGAATTTGGACAAGACAAGCAATTTCGTGCGCAATTTGACATCGTGACCGCTCGTGCCGTTGCACGTATGCAAGTATTGTCTGAATTAACTATTCCTTTTTTGAAAATCGGTGGTCAATTAATCGCCTTAAAAGCTGTTGCTGCTGAAGATGAATTGGCTGACGCTAAAAATGCACTCGCCCTGCTTTTTTCAAAAGTTGTCGAAACTTACAATTATGACCTTCCAAATGGTGACAGCCGTAACATCACTATCGTTGAAAAGAAAAAAGAGACCCCAAACAAATACCCTAGACGGGCCGGTCTCCCAAATAAAAAACCATTATAAAACTGCCTTTTGTACTATATTTTACTCCTCATGCTTTACATTAGACTTGAACACCTTTATTGTATCGCGTTTGGAGTTTTTTGGTATAACCAACGACGCGTACCCGCATAGCGGGTGGTTTATTTGTTTCGCTCCGTAGGTGAGAAACGGACTAAAAGTCATATAACTGAAAAAAACTGCACACGCAGTTTTTTAATACCCAAAAATCATGAAACGAATTCCCCACAGCACTAAAAGATGTAAGGGATAAAAGGCATAAAAACCCCATTTTACCCATATTGGTGAGTAGCCACGTTGCCCATTATAAGACCACAATAGAGGAATAACCGCTAAAATTCCTACATTGGCAAGAATCATCGCCCATAGCAATGGCCCCAAATTAGGATTAGTTAGGTAACCACCATAGGCATTCCAATTAATCCAAATCATAATCAGAGAGATAATAGGAATAATCCCAAACTTTTGTTGGCTGTTTCTGAAACGATAAAAGGCGTAAATAATCGGTATCCCAAAAACTTGCCAGTCTGACCAAAACGTTAATAGCATAAAAATAATCACTACAGGAATTTCTAACCATTTAGTAGGTGCTTTTTCTAACACCATCATCATGACAACTCCCATTGCAAGGGTAAACATGATATTATTCCCCACCCAAAGTGGGAAAGGTGGCAAGAAAACGTAGTGAAATGGCAAGAAGGACAATAGGCTAAACAGAGCTAGTCTTCCAACATATTTCCAACGATTTCTCGTGTAATAAAAGCCGTCCACTATCAAATACGCCATGATTGGAAACGTTAGTAAACCTACTGATAAATAGATAAAGGCCCAAATAGGTGGATTCCAAATTCCTTCAAAGGTATGACCAATATGATTGATCAGCATAGCCGATATGGCAAGCAGTTTAAGGTAAAAGGCATCAATTTTCTTCATATTTATTCTCTTTCTTTGCCTTAGTTTATCTTCTTTCCAGTCAAAAATCAAGAATAAGCTATGTTCCTAGTTGCCTTTCTCCTAATTTTTGTTATGATATTCTTAATCTTCATACTTAGAAAGAAAACCGCTCGTGAGATCATTTTTTAATCATTTAACAGCAGCCCAAAAGCTCTGTCTCAGTTTCATCATTGTTATTATACTGGGAAGCAGCCTACTGTCCCTTCCTATTTTTCATTTGCCTTCGGCACCTCAGACAAGCTATCTAGATCACCTCTTCACCGTCATCTCCATGGTCTGTGTAACAGGACTTTCTGTTTTTCCCATCTCAGAAGTCTATAACCACGCAGGTTTGACACTCTCAATGCTTCTTATTCAAATTGGCGGTCTTGGACTCGTGACCTTAATCGCCTTCAGCTACTACACTCTACGGCGCAAACTTTCGCTAAGTGATTTAGGGGTTTTGCAAAATTCCCTCAGCCGAGAGTCCAGTAGGCACCTAAATAGGTTTCTCTTTTCCGTTTATAAATTTACCTTTTTTGTGGAAATAGCTTGCGCTTGCCTGCTGATGATTGATTTTATTCCACGATTCGGTCTAGCTTCTGGAATCTTTAATTCACTATTTCTCGCTGTCTCAGCCTTTTGTAACGCTGGATTTGACAATCTAGGAAGTTCTAGTCTTATCTCTTTCCAAACCAATCCTATTGTCAATCTGACCATTGCCTTTCTCATTATTGCTGGTGGGCTCGGCTTTGCTAATTGGATTGACATTGTTCATCGCTTGAAAGATTATGTCAAAAATAAACCTAAAAACCTTTCACTCGTTTTGAGAAAATTAAAAATTCAGACACGTTTAGTCCTTCTGGCAACAGCTATTCTCTTAACAGGAGGGACCATTATCACCTGGTTAATTGAAAGACATAATCCAAATACCATCGGCAATCTTCACCTCTTTCAACAAGGGTTGGTCTCTTTCTTTCAAACAGTGACAATGAGAACCGCTGGTTTTGCCACTATTGACTACAGTCAGGCACATTCCGCAACAAACTTCATCTTCATTATTCAAATGATTATTGGAGGCGCCCCTGGGGGTACTGCTGGGGGAATTAAACTCGCCTGCGCCGCCTTGATTGTCCTTCTCTTTCGTTCAGAGTTTCGTGGCGACAAGCAGGTCACCTTCGCTAACCGAAGCATTCCAAAAAGCATTATCCGACAAATGCTTACCATTTTAGTTTTCTTCTTTACTGTCTTTATTATGGGGTACTTCTTCTTGTTACTGGCTGAACCTGAACTCTCTCCCTTTGCACTATTATTTGAAACAGCTAGTGCTCTAGCAACTGTCGGCGTTTCCATGAATATCACACCTCAACTCAGCTTCTTCGGACGCGTGATTATCATGTTGCTGATGTTTATCGGTCGCGTAGGACCTTTAACGGTCTTGCTCAGCCTTTCTCAAAAACAAAAAACACCTATCACCTATCCAAAAGCTGACATCACGCTTGGATAAGTTTACATTAGAAAGAAATCATTATGACACATAAAATTATCGGCGTTCTAGGACTTGGACGTTTTGGATTCGCTATCGCCCATGAACTCAGTCTTTTTGGTCAGGAAGTTATCGCCATTGACAATAATCCCGAACTGGTAGAAGATGTTTCTGAATTTGTTACCAAAGCGCTTATCGGAGATATGACCGACCTTGACTTCCTCAAGGCTATCGGTATTGACCAATGTGATGTGGTCATCCTTGCGACAGGAAGTAATCTTGAAAGTTCTGTGCTCGCTCTGATGCATTGTAAAAAGCTGGGTGTTAAACAAATTATTGCCAAAGCAAGCAATGACATTTACGAAGAAGTCCTCTATCAGATTGGAGCTGATCGTGTCATCACACCTGAACGTGAAAGCGGTCGAAATCTCGCTTCTTCTTTAATGCGTCACAAAATCACAGAACTCTACCATTTAGAAGACGATATTGCTGTCATGGAATTTCTTATCCCACAAGATTGGGTGGGGAAATCCATCATAGAACTCGATATCCGTAAAAAATTCGACCTCAACCTTATCGGAATGCGTTCAGAAAAAGGCCAATCCCTCTCTACTGATTTAGCTATTGATCAACCACTAAAAGAAGGAACCATCATGGTTGCTGTTGCTAACAATCGTACCTTTGAAAAATACGATTATCTAGGGTATTTGTCTTAATTTAAATAAAAAAATCGGAAACTACTTCCGATTTTTTTATTTTTGAAAACTGAGTTTTCTTATGCATTCCAATGAAAATCTTATTCAAATTTTTCTTGGTAGAATTCGATTTTATCACCGTCGTTAAGGGTGATTTGTTCTGCACCTTTTGGTGCCATGTCGTCATTGACTTTAAACATCCAGTAGATGCCTTTTGTTTCATCTTGAGCAATACCGTCAATAGCTGTAATCATGCCATTGTCTTCTTCGACTTCATAATTGTCCTCTAAAACGTCCATAACCGTGTCGCCTTTTTCAAAAGTGACTTGTTCGTCCATTTTATTGGTATCTAAGTTGACAATGAGTTGTACCTTACCAGCTACTTGATCGTCTTTGTCTGCTCCGCCATTACCACAAGCCACTAAAAAGAGAGAAAGTAGCAAAACAAGGCTAGATAATAGTTTCTTCATGGGAAAATCTCCTAAAAAATGTTCTTATCAGTGGGTAAAAAATTAGGGTCGATAGGGCATGTGCCAAGTTAAAGAAGAACCCTGCCGCCACATAAGACCACCAAGGCATTCCAAACATCGCTGCTGAGAGGCTATCAATCACAATCCCATAGCCAATCCCTACCATGCCAGCTCCAATTGTCTCCACAAACAGTCTTATTATATCAGATTTAACCCACCTTGTCATCAAAGCCAACTGGCACTGCCACAGTAGCATCACAGCAGCAAATGATACGATTTGCAAAAAGACCCAGTGCCCAAAGCCAAGCAAGAATGAAGACACTAGCATGCTCACTGCCATGACTAAAATCGCATCGAAAATCCCCCAAACAGGCACCAATAGTAAAAAAATAGCTGTTATCGGTTGGACATTTGGTAGGCTAGAAAAAGCCTGACGTAACACCACACAAAGAGCCGCCATCATGGCAATCCTTGCCAAACGCTTTACAGTAAAAGTTTTCATAGAGACATTATAAAAAACTAGGCTACAAAATGCAACCTAGTTTCTAAACTCAGATAAGATTATCCCCAAACTTCGTCAATGATTTCTTTAACCAAGGCTAGTTTCTTCCACTGATCTTCGTCTGTCAAAATATTTCCTTCTTCCGTTGAAGCAAAACCACATTGTGTCGAAATCCAAAGTTGGTCCAACGGAATATACTGACTAGCTTCTTTCAATCGAGCAATAATAGCTTCTTTGTCTTCCAATTCAGGGAATTTTGAAGTGATTAAACCAAGAACAGCCACCTTGTCCTCATCTTTAAATTCTGCCAATGGCTCAAAACCACCTGAACGTTCATTGTCAAATTCAAGGAAGTAGGTTTTCGCAGCTTCCTCACCAAATAATTCTTTTGCGATAGGATTGTAGCCACCTGATGATGCCCAAGTTGAGTGGTAATTTCCACGGCAAACATGTGTATTGACCAAAAGACCTCCTGGGACATTTTCATAAACATCGTTGTTCAAAGTAAGGAAAAGTTCAGCTAATTCATCACGAACCTCTTCTTTTGATTTTCCTTGTAAAGCTCCCCAACCTGTTAAGAAGTTGTCATCCACCAAGACACCCCAAGTACAGTCATCAACTTGCAAGGTTTTCAAACCAGCAGCAACCAAGTCATCAACGACCTTAAGGTAAGCTGCCTTAATATCTGCACGAAGCTCTTCAAAGTCCGGATAGACTTCATTTAATTTTGCAACATGCTCTGCATCACGAATCAATTCAAAGTAGAATTGAGATGGCGCTGGAATAGTTGTTTTAGCTTCTGCGCTAGCTCCTTTTTCATCTACATAAGCTTTGAGGAACTTGTACGCCTCCACAAAAGGATGATTCTCACCAGTGATTTTCCCAGAAACAATAGCCGAGTCAGCCTTAGTCTCCTCATCATGGAATTGATAACCTTGTGCAGCTTGAATGTGGTCAATCCCATTGAACCCCCAGAAGAAATCAAGGTGCCAGTAAGCACGACGGAACTCGCCATCCGTTACTTTTTCAAGGCCAGCCTCAATTTGCTTATCCACCAGTGCTTTAATCGCCTTATCTTCTACCGCTGACAATTCTTCAGCTGAAAGGTTACCTGCTGCAAAAGCTTCACGCGCTGCCACTAATTCTTCCGGGCGTAAAAATGATCCCACATGTTCAAAATATTTCTTTGTCATAATCTCTCTCCTAAATCAATTCAAGGTTATCCCCAAACCTCGTCAATCACTTCTTTGACCAATTTTAACTTATTCCACTGGTCTTCATCTGTGATCAAGTTACCTTCCGCCGTTGAAGCAAACCCACACTGAGTTGCTAACCACAACTGCTCCAATGGGAGGTACTTGCTAGCTTCCTTGATACGAGCAATCACCTGCTCCTTATCTTCCAGTTCACCTGTCTTAGTCGTAATCAAGCCAAGAACAGCCACTTTATCAGGATTTTTAAATTCTGCTAGTGGCTCAAAACCACCTGCACGCTCATTGTCATACTCCAAGAAGTAGGACGTCGCATTTTCCTTACCAAAAAGCGTCTCCGCAACTTTAGTGTAAGGACCTTCTGTCAAATGCGTTGATTGGTAGTTCCCACGACAAACATGCGTGTTAATTGTCAAATCTTCCGGAAGATTTTCAATCGCCTTATTATTGATATGCAGGAAGTTATCACGAATCACCTCTTGAGGCACAGTCCCCTTGGTCATCTTCTGATGGAAATCATCGTCCATGACAATTCCCCAACTACAGTCATCCAACTGGATTGTACGGGCACCTTCTTCATAAAGGGCAAGAATAGCAGAGCGATAAGCAACGGCTAAATCTTCTACTAACTCTGCTTGGTTTGGATAGACTTCAAGAGCCTTCTGCAAGTTGCTGCCGCGTTGCAATTCAATCAAGCACTGCGATGGCGATGGGATGGTAATCTTAGCTTCCACACCACGCTCATCTGCTAATGCCTTCACAAATTGGAAGTGCTTGATAAAGGGATGATTTTCTTTAGTGAATCCGATCTTTCCTGTTACAAGAGCAGAATCATCATTTGTCTCAACCCCAACGAAATGCAAGCCCTCACCATAGTTTAGCTTCTCAATGCCATCAAAGCCCCAGAAGAAATCCACATGCCAGTTGGCACGACGGAACTCACCGTCTGTTACTTTTTCAAGTCCAACAGCAACCTGTTTATCAACCAATTCTGTAATAAGACGGTCTTCAACAGCCGTCAATTCCTCAGCAGTGATTTTTCCAGCCTCAAAATCTTCGCGTGCCTGAACCAATTCAGCTGGTCGTAAAAACGATCCCACATGTTCAAAATATTTCTTTGTCATCATAAATCTCCATTTGTTTTAGTAAGTCTAGTTTATCAGAGTCTTATATAGCTGTAAAATATATATTTATTATCATTTGTTATAACTTTTAGCTATACATAATTTCTGCTCTGCCATGTTATAATGAAAGAAAAACAGAGAACCGTTAGAAGAACAAGAAACTTTTGTCGGTAAAGGATTATTGTGATGAAAAAACTCAGAATTCTCGTATCTGGTCGTGTCCAAGGAGTTGGCTTTCGTTATTCAACCTATGCCCTCGCTTTAGAAATTGGTGATATCTATGGTCGCGTATGGAATAATGATGACGGAACGGTTGAAATTTTAGCACAATCAGACGATTCCGCTAAAATGGCTAAATTTATCCAAGAAATCCGAAAAGGTCCTTCACGTTTTGCCAAGGTAACCTATGTGGATGTCACCATGACCCGCTTTGACGACTTCACTGATTTTAGGATGGCTAATTAAAAAACACCCAAAATTAAAAATACAACCTTAGAATGATTGAGAATTATTCTAAAAAAAGGTAAAATAGTAATGTTATGTCTGAAATATACGATTAGACACCACTATAACATAAAGGAATTACATTCAGTGAAAAAACTTCAAAAACGACTAGCCTTATCAGGCTTATCTCTATCAATGCTTCTGCTTTTAACAGGCTGTGTTGGCCGTGACAAAGCAGGGAATCCAGCTGGTCTTATCTGGGATGTCTTCGGTAAACCAATGGCAAGCCTCATCAGCTTCTTTGCTGATAATATGGGACTTGGTTTTGGACTTGGAATCATTCTAGTGACTATTATTGTCCGCTTTATTATCCTACCTCTAGGTCTTTACCAAAGCCGTAAAGCAGCTTATCAATCTGAAAAAATGGCCTATCTCAAGCCAATTTTAGAACCGCTTCAAAAGCGTATGCAAGACCCAAATCTTTCTCAAGAAGAAAAAATGGCTGCTCAAGCAGAATACTTTGCGGCACAAAAAGCAAATGGAGTGAGCATGTTTGGTGGCATCGGATGTCTTCCTCTCCTCATTCAAATGCCATTCTTCTCAGCGATGTTCTTTGCGGCGCAACACACACCAGGCATTGCCGAGAGCAAATTCTTATGGATGAATCTCGGAAAACCTGACTTTATCTTAATTGCTATCATCGTTGCCCTGTACTTCGTCCAATCTTGGTTATCAGTACAAGCCGTACCTGAAGAACAACGCCAACAAATGAAAGCTACCATGTACTCAATGCCTCTGATGATGGCATTCTTCACCTTTAGCCTTCCTGCTAGTGTGGGACTCTACTGGTTTGTCGGTGGTATCTTCTCCATCTTCCAACAATTGATTACAACTTACATCATCAAACCAAGTTTACGAAAAAAAGTTGCTGAAGAATTTGAACTCAATCCACCAAAAAAATTCAACACTTCAAACACACGTCGTGATGTGACACCACAAGCCTCTCAAGCAATTATGACAAAATCAAATCGCAATGCAGGTAAACAACGTAACCGTAAATAATTAACAAAACCGCACTCTTGCGGTTTTTTCTTATGCTCTTATAGTATTTTGAATCAGGAATAGGACAACTGAAAATGAGATGAATAATAGAATTATCTCTCATAACCCTAATTAAATAACGTCCTGTTCCTAATTCAAATAACTATAAGGTACTATCTCACTTTTGACAATGCAAAAAAGCCCCAGTAAAACTAGGGCTTTTACAATTAAAAGTTGTCTGACTTAATAATTGTTATTCTGGGAACTTAAGATATCTTAAGCTTCGATTTCTGAAACGATACCTGAACCAACAGTACGTCCACCCTCACGGATAGAGAATGTAGTACCTTGTTCTACGGCGATTGGGTGGATCAACTCAACGTCGATAGTCACGTTATCACCTGGCATTACCATTTCTGTACCTGCTGGAAGTTCGATTGAACCTGTAACGTCAGTTGTACGGAAGTAGAATTGTGGACGGTAGTTGTTAAAGAATGGAGTGTGACGTCCACCTTCTTCTTTAGAAAGGATGTAGACTTCACCTTTAAATTTAGTGTGTGGGTTGATTGAACCTGGTTTAGCGATAACTTGACCACGTTCGATTTCGTCACGTTGAACACCACGAAGAAGGATACCTACGTTGTCTCCTGCAAGACCTTCGTCAAGTTGTTTACGGAACATTTCAACACCAGTAACAACTGCTTTTTTAGTTTCTTCTTTGATACCAACGATTTCGATTTCGTCGTTGACTTTAACAGTACCACGGTCGATACGTCCTGAAGCAACTGTACCACGTCCAGTGATTGAGAATACGTCCTCGACTGGAAGAAGAAGTGGTTTGTCAGTGTCACGAACTGGTTCTGGAATGTACTCATCAACAGTGTTCATCAATTCCATAACGATGTCTTCGTATTTAGAGTCACCTTCAAGAGCTTTAAGAGCTGAACCTTGGATAACTGGAAGATCATCACCTGGGAAATCGTATTCTGAAAGAAGGTCACGGATTTCCATTTCAACGAGTTCAAGAAGCTCTTCATCGTCAACAAGGTCGATTTTGTTCATGAACACGATAAGGTGTTTAACACCTACTTGGCGTGAAAGAAGGATGTGCTCACGAGTTTGTGGCATTGGTCCATCTGTAGAAGCTACTACAAGGATAGCTCCGTCCATTTGAGCGGCACCAGTGATCATGTTTTTAACGTAGTCCGCGTGTCCTGGAGCGTCGATGTGAGCGTAGTGACGTTTTTCAGTTTCGTACTCAACGTGTGCAGTGTTGATTGTGATACCGCGTTCGCGCTCTTCTGGAGCAGCATCGATAGACGCATAGTCTTTTGGTTGGTTTACTGCTGATGGCAAGCGACGTGCCAAAACAGTAGTGATAGCTGCAGTAAGAGTAGTTTTACCGTGGTCAACGTGTCCAATTGTACCGACGTTAACGTGTGGTTTGCTACGATCGTATTTTTCTTTTGCCATTGTGGAAAAAGCCTCCAATAAAATATATTTTATAGATAGACAGTAGGCAATACGGTCTAACTTTACCTTACCATTCTATCAAATTACCAAATAATTGCAAGCTTTTTGTGCGTTTTCACCAAATCTTACTTTTTTCGGTAATTTCCCAAAGTAATTTCCACTTTAGCTTTCGAAGTGGAAATTAGTCTAAAACGGATTTTTATGGTGGAATTAAGTCTGAGACGTTTGTGTTAGAAATGAGTCCTTACTATGACAAAATATAAACACCTTACCCTCTCAGACCGCAATGACATCCAACTTGGCTTAGAACGTGGAGAAACCTTCAAAGCCATTGGACAAACTATCCTAAAAGATCCTACTACCGTTTCCAAAGAGGTCAAACGTAACAGACAGGTCAGAACCTCTACCAGTGATGGGCTTCCTTGCCCTCTCATTGATAAATCCCCATTTGTCTGTAACGGATGTCCTAAGAGAAGACAAAATTGTGGCTACAAGAAAATCTTCTACCTCGCTAAACAGGCTCAAAAACAATACGAACAAACCCTCGTTGAGGCTCGAGAAGGAACACCTCTCAACTCTCAAACGTTCTGGGATATGGATAAAGTCATTTCTGATGGTGTGAAAAAGGGACAACACATCTATCACATCCTTAAAACGCATAACCTTGATGTCAGTTCCTCAACCGTCTATCGACACATCCGTAAAGGATACCTTTCTATCGCTCCTATTGATCTGGCTAGAGCTGTAAAATTCAAAGAAAGGCGCAAATCTATCCTGCCTTCTATCCCTAAAGAAGCTAAAAAAGGGCGTTCTTATGAGGACTTCCAAAACTACCTGACACATAGACAACTGACCTCTTGGCTTGAAATGGACACCGTTATTGGACGGGTTGGCGGAAAAGTATTACTCACCTTCAATTTGTCTTTCTGTAACTTTATCTTCGCTAGACTTCTGGACAATAAAACCGCTCTTGAGGTCGCTAAACACTTCTATGTCATCAAGAACACACTTTATGAGGCTGATAGAAATTTCTTCGATGTTTTCCCTATCATTCTTACAGATAATGGCGGAGAATTTGCCAGAGTTGATGACATCGAGATGGATATCAGAGGTGAGATTAAACTATTCTTTTGTGACCCTAATCGCTCTGACCAGAAAGGAAAAATTGAGAAAAATCACTCCCTTATTCGCGATATTCTACCAAAGGGAACTTCTTTTGATAACTTAACTCAGGACGATATCAACCTAGTCTGTTCTCATGTCAATAGCGTGAAACGCGCTGCTTTGAATGGGAAATCAGCTTATGAGCTCTTTACCTTTACCTATGACGAAGAACTGGCTAAACTTCTTGGCATTTCCTTAATTCCCGCAGAAGACGTCTGTCAGTCCCCAAAATTACTCCAACATAAATTCTAAAAACTAATCTAAATATAAGCCACTCAAACGTCTCACACTAACTTCCACCATAACGGAACTTAATCTGAAACGCTTTCAGATGAGGGGATTTTGTGTACCCTTTTTTCACCTAAATTCGCCTAAAAATGCAATAAAATCAACCATTATAAAAACCAGTGGAACTTACCCTGACACGGATTTCCACTGGTTGTTAGAGGTTTTATCAGATTAACTTCCACTTTAACAGACGGTGGAAGTTAGTTTGGGAATTTAGCTCTTACTTTTTTCTTACTTTTCTAAGTGGTGATATGGCTGAATTTCGACGCTTTGACCAATATTGGAAGCGTAAATCCAGCTAGCATTTTCCAACTGTTTGAAGTTTTCAGCACGACCTGTCAAAATAACACCAGCAAATTTGGCAGTTTTTGGATCAGAGTTGTTTTTCAAATAGGCCTTAATATCTTTCTTCGTATCTAATTCACTTCCGTCTGCACCACCGTATGTGCTACCTAAGTAATCTTTTTCCAATGCTTCCTTAGCATATCCTTGGAAAATCGTATAGCTGTTTTGTAAACCAGTCAAGGCATCAACAGAATCTGGTGCGCCTATATCAATTTTGGATAAGTCAGGGTTTTTATCTTTTTTCGTTGCTTCTCTTGCTGCTTTTTCCCACTCTTTAGCTTGTTGATAAGTCATGGTCGCTTCTTCATTATGGGTCATGCCAAATGTATCACTTAATTGTATTGTACTAGTATCATACTTACTTGTCGTACCAATCCAGTACCAGTTTATCTTTAGATTATCTGGAATCATTTCCATGATTTCTTCCAGTGTATAACCTTTATCAAAAGTAATCGCCATCTCTACTGCTTGACCAGACATTTCTGAAGTGAGTGCAATATCCTGTGTCACTTTTACATAACTGTCTTTACTATTATAATCATAGTTTACATTGTAGAAAATAGGTACCTTGTAGCTACTTCCTCGTGTATATTTTGAGTGATTATCATCACCTAACATCGTTCCTGCACTACTGTTACCACCACCTAATAGGCGAAGGGAGTAACTGACTTCAAAAGGTTCAAATGGAACAATAATCCCATCAATATCTTTGAAGCGGTCAGAGTAAAAATTTCCTGTAAATTGAGAGGTTGCGTTATAGCCCCATGTGCTGTAAGAAATATTAGGATAGGCAATTTCACTTTCCAATACATAGCTATCACGAATGTTTTCTCCATTACGACTGGTCAGATAATTTAACCCCATATAAGTCGCAAACAGAATTCCCAATACCAGAATAGTACTTAGTAAAATGTTACGAAGAGTATTCTTACGTTTATTTTTCTTTGCAATTTTTTCAAAGTTAGATAAAGTCTTCATAGGTATATCCTTCTTTCTCTAATTTTTGTCGGAGGGCTTTTCGTCCTCTCATAAGATTGATTTTGACTTTACTGACACTATAGTGAAGTAGCTCTGCTATTTCCCTAACCGTCAGGTCTTGAAAATAGAAAAGGTCAAGTGGTAGGCGATACTTTTGGTCCAAGCTGAGCAGGCATTGAGAGAGAGGTTCATAGGTTTTATCATCGAACTTTATCCAAGTCTCTTCTGTAAAAAAAGCCTTTTGCAAAATCTCATGATAGCGTTTATCACGCCGATACTTGTCAATATAGGTTCGAATGGCTGTACGATAAAGCCAGGCTCGCATTTTATCAGCAGGTAGTACGATGTCACTTGCAAGTATTTTAACTAGAATATCCTGTGCTATATCCTTTGCATCTTCTGCTTTTGCTCCTGATTTTATCAAATAAAAACAAATTTCCTCTGCAACATCAACTAAATAGGCCTCATAACCCGAAAGTTTCATCAATTCACCTCCTAACTTTTCTCTTTTCATTAGTATAACGAATAATGAGTAAATTGGTTACAAACTTTAAAAAAATATTTTTATCAAACTCTCAATAGTTCAGAATAGACGGTCTATAACTGTAAGATAAGCGCCCTTACTTGATCCACCTATCGCTTATCAGCAATGCTAAACCTTTCCGATTCACCAATTGTGATTACTCTGATAAATTCTCTATGTATAAAATTCTTGTTTTTATGACATTACAGTGATATACTTAAATGGTTAATCTTTAACTAGTTAAGTATTTTATTTTAGAAAGGATTTTATTATGAAAGCAAAAAAACAAATACTTACAATTATCGGATTGGCATTAACCTGTCATATTACTTTAACCGCCTGCCAAGCACCTGCTAAAAACAGCCATGAACATGGTTCAAAAAAACATCAAGAATCTAAAAAAAGTCAGAAATCTAAATCAGATAAAACAACTAAAGCAACTCAATCTAAGGATTCTTCCAAAAAGAAAGTTGTTCCTGGTATCGATAAACCTACAGATGATGGCTTTTTATTAACCGATGAGTCTCAGATCGAAAATAAAACCTCAACTGGAATTATTGTTAAACACGATGGGCACAGTCACTTTATTTTCTATGATGACTTAAAGGGAAGTAAGTGGGAATACCTCATCCCTAATGATTCTCATAAAATAGCCTCTACCCCTTCTCGCCAGAACAAATCACAGTCAATCGTTAATAGTAAATCCACCAATTCTACTGATGACGGTTATGTTTTCAATCCAAATGATATCGTTGCTGAAGATGAGAATGGTTATACGGTTCGGCACGGTGACCACTATCACTATATTCCCAAATCACAACTAACACCAGGAAAACCACTACATTTTTCTGAACCTAAGCATTCTGTCACACCTTTAGAAGAGCGTCATGGTAAAGCAAACAGTGATATTGTTTATAGCTTGCAAGAAATCAACTACGCTAAAGCTAATGGAAAATATACAACCTCTGACGGATACATTTTTAAAGCTGAGGATATTATTAGCCGTCATGGTAATGGTTATTTAGCTCGTCATAGAGGGCATCAACACTGGATTCCTAAGGAACAACTTTCAGATGAAGAGAAAAAAGCAGCAGAAGATTTTCTTGCCCAAAAAGAACAGTTAAACAACCCAACACAGCCGAATCTTTCTCTTCCGAAAGTAAATCCGCAGGAACAATCTGATTTTGAAGCTAAATTGGAAAAAAAGTTAGCTCGTATCATGAAACAATATGGGCTCAAACGTGAACAAATTACAGTTGATCGTGAAAAAAATGCTATCATCTATCCTCATGGAGACCACCATCATGCTGAGCCTATTGATGAGAAAAAACCATATGGAGGTGGACATTCTCATAATAATTATGAGATTTTCGATCCTGAAGCTGGAGTTGATCAGAAATCTACCGATAAAGTTTACCAAGGCGAGGAATTACAGAAAGCCATTCAACTTTTACGCTCTGGGACATTTAATAACCAGGCTTTCACATTGGATCACGGTCAGAAACGTGTCTCATTTATTTTCTCTCCAACTCTCAAAAAAGATTTGGGAACTAACATTCGTGTAACCTTGCTGACACCTGATGGAAAGACCTTAGAAAAGCTCTCTGGTTTTGTCTTTGGTTCTGGAGTAGGGAATATCGCTAATTTTGAATTAGACAAATCCTACTTACCAGGGGATGTTTTTAATTACACTATTAGCTCTAAAGATTATCCCGAAGTCACTTACAGCGGACATTTTAAAGTTAACGGTTCATTAGCCTATGAAATGGCACGACATGCTATATTTGAACCTTTTTATGCCGGTGATACAACTCTCCGAGTAACGACTAAATTTCCACTAACAACTGGCACTAAAGCACTTGTCAGAGTATTCGATGATTTCCATGGAACTCCTTATTTGGAAAACAATTATACCGTTGGTACGATTACCCTACCTATCCCTAAAAACAATCAAGGAACAACAGCTACAGCCGGTAATGTCATCCCAGTGACCTTTATGGTTAATCCATATGAGGAAAATGAAAGCTACTACCTCGTTGAAATCCCTGTATTAGATTCGACAACTAAACCAGACAGATCGACTGAGGCCCCTGAAATCACACCAGTTCCTCAACCTATGCAACCAACTCCTACACCTGAGAAGCCTAATCCTCAGGAACTGCAAGACAAGTTAATCGCTTTTGCTCAAAAATATGGAGTTGGACTTGACAGTATTATCTTTTCGCCTGACGGCAGCATGGAACTCATATTACCTGATGGTAAATCTATTCCTATTGATCCTAAAGATTTAGAATCACTTGCACCTCAACCAGAAACTCAAAAGGACCCTGAGGTTACACCAGTTCCTCAACCTATGCAACCAACTCCTACACCTGAGAAGCCTAATCCTCAGGAACTTCAAGATAAGTTAGTTGCTTTTGCTCAAAAATATGGAGTGGGCCTTGACAGTATCATCTTCTCTCCTGACGGCAGCATGGAACTCATATTACCTGATGGTAAATCTATTCCTATTGATCCTAAAGATTTAGAATCACTTGCACTTCAACCAGAAACTCAAAAGGACCCTGAGGTTACACCAGTTCCTCAACCTATGCAACCAACTCCTACACCTGAGAAGCCTAATCCTCAGGAACTTCAAGATAAGTTAGTTGCTTTTGCTCAAAAATATGGAGTGGGCCTTGACAGTATTATCTTCTCTCCTGACGGCAGCATGGAACTCATATTACCTGATGGTAAATCTATTCCTATCGTTTTAGAGGAATTATAAATCACTAGTTAAGCTATAAGCTGCATAGCCACACTCACTCCGCATTCCCCACTTAAACAAAAGAGCTAGAACCGCGTTCATGTTGAACGCAGTCCTAGCTCTTTTTATAATTATGATAAAGTATCTTCTAGTTCACGATAAATAGCCTCGCGTTTTTCACTAGCATCAATGTTTAAGACAAAGGCTATGGCCACTGATAGGACCAAGAGACTGTTCCCCCCTAAGGATAGAAATGGGAAAGTAACCCCTGTCGATGGAATCAAGCCTGATATCCCACCAATGTTAACAAAGACTTGGACAAGCATCATACCACCAATTCCTAGCGCCATCATGCTGTTAAAAGGATCTTTGGCCTTAATCCCAACTAATAAAATCCGTAAAATAAGGAAAAAGACTAAGGCTAGAATGAGCGCCCCACCGATGTAACCTAATTCTTCGATGATAATTGAAAACACAAAGTCAGTCTGAGACTCTGGCAAGTATCCCCGCTTTTCAATGGAATTTCCAAGACCTCTACCAAACCAGCCACCATTACTCATGGCATAGTATGAATTGGCCAATTGGTGTCCTGCACCTTGAACATCTTCAAAAGGATTAAAGAAAGCCGAGAAGCGCTTTGCCACATAGCCAAACACAGGGATTTTAGCAAATACATCAACACCAACTATAGAAATTGTCCCAAGAAATGCAGCTGAGCCTGCCACAATCACTGCTAGGAGACCCGAAAACCACCTGAATCCAATACCACTAACCGAAAACATGATAATCGCTGTTAGAATGATAATCGTTGCATTACCAAGGTCTGGCTGAAAAGCAACCAGAAAAACCATCAAGGCTGAATAAAAGCGCCAGTCTTGAAATTTTCGAGGAAAAAGAGTTCCCCTAGTCAAGGCTTGATAATCATAGATTTCCACCTCTTCCTGCCGTCTTGAAAAAATCAATGCCAAATACCAAATAATCAAAATTTTTAAATATTCGGCTGGCTGGAAGGTGAATAGGCTGCGCCCAGCAACTGTAATAGCAATCCAACCGTGCGCTCCATTGACCGTTTCTGTGAAAAAACGTGAATAGAGCAACATCCCAATCTCAACCCAGATAGCTATTGAAACAATACTTGTATTTTTCAAAAAACCAAGTTTCAAACGGTAGATGAAAGCAATCGCTATTAAACTCAAAAACCAAAACACTGTCTGGTTCAAGACAGAGCTAAAAGGATTAGCACCTTTCTGTACTAAACTAGCACTGGTTGTTGAATAAATGACAATTAGCCCTAAAATCGACAGGGCTAAATAAGGCAAAAATATTGAATAGTTCAATAAATGCCGCTTGTTTATTTTCATAAAAACACCTCAAATCGTCAAAAATAAAAGATTTCAGTATAGATTAAAAGACGACCTTTCAATCTTATACTCCATAAAAATCAAAAGCTAACTAGGCAACGAAAGTGCAGATAGAACTAAATAAAGTTCATCAAGTTAAGATAATGACGCTAGATTTTAATTTTTGACGAGTCTTATTTTTCATACAGTCAATAATTTATTATAGCACGTTTTCATATCATTTGCGAACAAAGGAAAAACGAAAGAGAGGAATCCTCATTCGGGTAATTTCCCAAAGTAATTTCCACTTTAGCTTTCGAAGTGGAAATTAGTCTAAAACGGATTTTTATGGTGGAATTAAGTCTGAGACGTTTGTGTTAGAAATGAGTCCTTACTATGACAAAATATAAACACCTTACCCTCTCAGACCGCAATGACATCCAACTTGGCTTAGAACGTGGAGAAACCTTCAAAGCCATTGGACAAACTATCCTAAAAGATCCTACTACCGTTTCCAAAGAGGTCAAACGTAACAGACAGGTCAGAACCTCTACCAGTGATGGGCTTCCTTGCCCTCTCATTGATAAATCCCCATTTGTCTGTAACGGATGTCCTAAGAGAAGACAAAATTGTGGCTACAAGAAAATCTTCTACCTCGCTAAACAGGCTCAAAAACAATACGAACAAACCCTCGTTGAGGCTCGAGAAGGAACACCTCTCAACTCTCAAACGTTCTGGGATATGGATAAAGTCATTTCTGATGGTGTGAAAAAGGGACAACACATCTATCACATCCTTAAAACGCATAACCTTGATGTCAGTTCCTCAACCGTCTATCGACACATCCGTAAAGGATACCTTTCTATCGCTCCTATTGATCTGGCTAGAGCTGTAAAATTCAAAGAAAGGCGCAAATCTATCCTGCCTTCTATCCCTAAAGAAGCTAAAAAAGGGCGTTCTTATGAGGACTTCCAAAACTACCTGACACATAGACAACTGACCTCTTGGCTTGAAATGGACACCGTTATTGGACGGGTTGGCGGAAAAGTATTACTCACCTTCAATTTGTCTTTCTGTAACTTTATCTTCGCTAGACTTCTGGACAATAAAACCGCTCTTGAGGTCGCTAAACACTTCTATGTCATCAAGAACACACTTTATGAGGCTGATAGAAATTTCTTCGATGTTTTCCCTATCATTCTTACAGATAATGGCGGAGAATTTGCCAGAGTTGATGACATCGAGATGGATATCAGAGGTGAGATTAAACTATTCTTTTGTGACCCTAATCGCTCTGACCAGAAAGGAAAAATTGAGAAAAATCACTCCCTTATTCGCGATATTCTACCAAAGGGAACTTCTTTTGATAACTTAACTCAGGACGATATCAACCTAGTCTGTTCTCATGTCAATAGCGTGAAACGCGCTGCTTTGAATGGGAAATCAGCTTATGAGCTCTTTACCTTTACCTATGACGAAGAACTGGCTAAACTTCTTGGCATTTCCTTAATTCCCGCAGAAGACGTCTGTCAGTCCCCAAAATTACTCCAACATAAATTCTAAAAACTAATCTAAATATAAGCCACTCAAACGTCTCACACTAACTTCCACCATAACGGAACTTAATCTGAAACGCTTTCAGATGAGGGGATTTTGTGTACCCTTTTTTCACCTAAATTCGCCTAAAAATGCAATAAAATCAACCATTATAAAAACCAGTGGAACTTACCCTGACACGGATTTCCACTGGTTGTTAGAGGTTTTATCAGATTAACTTCCACTTTAACAGACGGTGGAAGTTAGTTTGGGAATTTAGCGAATCCTCATTCGTCCCATTTTCAGGACACTTTTGAGTCTCTCCCTCTCTTTAGTTCTTTTTAACCTGAATTTCGCAAACCTGTTGCAATACCGTTAATGGTGATGTGAACCAATTTCTCTTCTTTGTCACTTAATTTTCCTGCACGCAGGCGATTGATTAATTCAATTTGGATATAATTGAGAACATTGAAATATGGTAAACGGTAATCTAGACTAGCTTTAAGATTTGGCAATTCTTCTAACAAGTCATCGTGTTGTTCAATTTGTAAAATGATATTTTTGGTTAATTGCCATTCGTCAAGTATCACATTGAAAACATCGCGCACTGCTTGGTCCTCACACATTTGAGCATAACGAAAGGCAATGTTCATGTTTGATTTTGAGAGTACCATATCGACATTTGACAATAGTGATTTAAAGAATGGCCAATTTTGATACATCTCTTGAAGTTTTGCTAGGTTACTCTTATCTTGGTCAATAAAATGCTTGAAACTAGATCCGACACCATACCAGCCAGGGAACATGATTCGATTTTGCGACCAAGAAAATACCCAAGGAATGGCACGTAGACCTGAAATTTCAGTAATCGTCTTACGAGCTGCTGGGCGTGATCCGATATTTAAACTTGACACTTCTTTAATCGGACTAGCCGTCATGAAGTAGTCATAAAAATGAGGATTGCCAAAAACCAAGTCTCGATAAATCCGGTTACTATCTGCTACAATTTTGTCCATATCGGCACGATAGCCATCAATTTTAGTGCTGTCAACAATCTGGTTAGTGACCATGCGACCCAAGGTTGCTGATACTAGCATCTCAAGATTGTAATAAGCTGCATCCTTATTGCCGTATTTATTACCAATGACTTCACCTTGCTCTGTCAAACGAATTCTGTCCTTAATCGTACCAAATGGCTGTGAGGTAATCGCATCGTAAGAAGGACCGCCACCACGACCAACGGTACCACCACGACCATGGAAGAAGGTGATTTTCACTCCATTGTCTTGACCAATTTTCGTCAACTCATTCTGAGCCTTGTAAAGCGTCCAACCTGATGATAAATACCCACCATCCTTATTAGAATCTGAATAACCGAGCATGATTTCTTGATAGCCGTTCTGACTGCTAATCCAATTTTTCACTAAATCAAGCGCCAGGTACTCTGTCATTGTCTCAGAGGCTCTATCTAAATCTTCAATCGTTTCAAATAGAGGAACAATCTGCACGCGCGCACGTTCCGTATCAACGAGACCAACTTCTTTTAGCATAATAGCCAATTCTAACATATCTGAGACATTCTCCGTGTGAGAAATGATATGCTGTTTGATAACCTCTTCGCCCAATTTATCTTTAAGCTCACGAGCAGCTTGATAAATAGCGAGTTCCTTTTCTAGAAGTTCTGATTTTTCAACGTGGGTAGCTGATAAGAGGCGTGGGTCGTCTTTTAGTTCTGTCAAAAGCAGAGCAACTTTATCTTGTTCAGAGAGTGCTGAATAGTCAGCTTCAATATTGGCAGCTTTTAGTAATTCTGCTACGCAGGCTTCTTGGATAGAAGAATCTTGACGCAAGTCAATTGATGCTAGGTAAAAACCGAAGATACGCACCGCTTCTAGTAACTCTGCCAAGTCACCCTTAATCAGATTTTCACCCTTATTTTCAAGAAGAGATTGTTTGATGGTGATCAGGTCTGCTTTAAAATCGCTCGCCTTATCATAGCGAGGAGAGAGATCCTGATTTTCTGTCAGATAGCGTTTAGTATTGGTTAATTTTTCTGTGATGTAATGAAACGCCTTACGGTAGAGCTCTTTTTCACGGTAGATAGAAGTATCAGAAGATTGCTCTGCTAATGTTTTGACACCATCAGATGTGCCAACCAATCCAACTGACAAGGCAAAGGCTTCATAAAGCTCCGCTATTTTCCCTAAATAATAAGACAGGATAACCTCAGCCTGAGTTTCTGCTGATAAACGCAAGGTCTCCGCCGTTACGAAAGGATTACCGTCGCGGTCTCCACCAATCCACATGCCCATCGTAATCGGTTTTGGAGCATTAAGAGGAAGGCCTTTTTCTGTCGCCAGGCGCTGATATTCAGTGGTCAAAGTCGTAATCGCTGGAATCAATGAGGTTTGATAATACTCGGTGACATTGGTGATTTCATTTTTTACCTTGAGCTTTTTCTCACGAATAATATCAGACTGCATCATGAGGTCAATCTGGCGACGAAGATCATCCATCCACTTGTCCTTATTGAGCAAGCCCATGCGGACATCACGGTAACGGCGCAATAATACGTGAATGTTTTTGGTTAAGCCCAACATGGTTTTGCGTTGCACTTGAGTGGGATGGGCGGTTAAGACAGGCACAACTGTGACATTTTGTAAGACGGAAAGAGCTTCTGGATTTTGTGAAACTTGTTCAATCGTTGTCGACAACTTACCCAGATAGTCTTTGCTCATATTATTTTGGTAATTGACTTCATAAGCTAAATCCACGTCTTCAGAAATGTTAATCAGAAGTGGCAAGATTGCAAAATAACGTGCAATGACTTCCATGTCCTCTGTTGAAATAGTTGCAATTTCCTTTTCTAAAAGCTGGTATTGTTTGTCTTTAGATAGCTGGGTTAAGTGTTGAATCTGATCAAAAACTTTTTGTCCTGCTAAATGTTGCACGGTTTCATCAAGCAAGTCTGTCAAAATGACGACTTCTTCTCTGATAACCTGTCCTGTACTTGCAGTTTCTAATTTTTCCATGCGATAACTCCCTGTTAATAAGGTATAGTGTAAAAATCATTTATAATCTAATGTTCTCATTTTACTATTTTTTATCAGAAAAGAACACTAAAAAAACAATTAACTTGCTATTTGTTCGTAAAATACCTGATTGCAATAGCAAACTGACAAAAACAGCTATTTTTGCTATACTGAATGAGATTATTAATATAGAAATGGAGCCTCCTATGGAACTCAAACCACGTTCAGAATTCCCAGAAAATGAACTTTGGGACTTAACAGCCCTCTACAAAGATCGCGAAGACTTTTTACTCGCTATCGAGAAAGCCTTGGCTGATGTTGCTCAGTTCAAACAAAATTACGAAGGCAACTTGAAAACCACAGATGATTTCACCGCTGCGCTTTATGAATTGGAACAAATTTATATCCAACAGAGCCACATCATCAATTATTCTTTCATGCCACAAACAACTGATTTTAGCAATGAAGAATTCGCTGAAATTGCTGCCAGTGGTGATGATTTCATGACCAAAGCTAGTGTAGCGCTCAGCTTCTTTGACACTGCATTGGCAGAGGCTGACGATGCCGTTCTTGATGAACTCGAAAAAAATCCTCATTTTAGCTCTGCTATTCGTCAGGCCAAACGCCAAAAGGCCCACCTGCTAGCTCCTGAAGTGGAAAAAGCCATCACTAATCTCCGTGAAGTGCTAGGGGCACCTTATGACATCTATACGAAGATGCGTGCTGGTGACTTTGCTATGGACGATTTTGAAATTGATGGCAAGGTTTATAAAAATAGTTTTGTGACCTATGAAAATTTCTATCAAAATCACGAGGATGCTGTGGTTCGTGAAAAAGCCTTTCGTTCGTTTTCAAAAGGTTTACGCGCTCATCAAAATGCCGCTGCCGCTGCTTACTTAGCTAAGGTAAAATCGGAAAAATTATTGGCTGATATGCGTGGTTATGACTCTGTCTTTGATTACCTCCTAGACGAACAAGAGGTTGACCGTGCCATGTTCGACCGCCAAATTGACCTTATCATGAACGAATTTGGTCCTGTGGCTCAACGCTACCTTAAACATGTGGCAGCTGTTAACGGTCTTGAAAAAATGACCTTCGCTGACTGGAAACTCGATATTGACAATGAACTCAATCCAGAAGTTTCCATTGATGATGCCTACGACTTAGTGATGAAATCAGTTGCTCCGCTTGGTCAAGAATATTCGCAAGAAGTAGCTCGCTACCAATCTGAGCGCTGGGTTGACTTTGCTGCTAATGAAAACAAGGATTCTGGTGGTTATGCCGCTGACCCTTACCGCGTCCACCCTTATGTTCTCATGAGCTGGACTGGTCGTATGTCTGATGTCTATACTTTGATTCATGAAATCGGACACTCTGGCCAATTTATCTTCTCAGATAACAACCAAAGTTTCTTCAATGCCCACATGTCAACCTATTTCGTAGAAGCTCCGTCAACCTTGAATGAATTGCTCCTTAGCGATTATCTCGAAAATCAATTTAACAACCCACGTCAAAAACGTTTCGCACTTGCTCATCGTTTGACAGACACCTACTTCCACAACTTCATCACTCATTTGCTCGAAGCAGCCTTCCAACGCGAAGTCTATACCTTGATTGAAAATGGTGGAACCTTCGGAGCGGAAAAACTCAACAGCATTATGAAAGACGTCCTTAGCAAGTTCTGGGGAGATGCTGTCGAAATTGATGACAATGCCGCACTCACTTGGATGCGTCAAGCACACTATTACATGGGGCTTTACAGCTACACTTATTCAGCTGGTCTCGTGATTTCAACTGCTGGCTACCTTAACATCAAAAATAACCCTGACGGAGCGAACCAGTGGCTTGATTTCCTCAAATCAGGCGGCAGCAAGACACCACTTGATTCATCCCTTATCATCGGCGCTGATATTTCAACCGAAAAACCGCTCCGCGATACCATCCAATTCCTCAGCGATACCGTTGATCAAATTGTTGCGTATAGTGCAGAGTTGGAGAAGTAAATATCCTAAAAAGAGGCTGGGACAAAATAGTTCTCAGTCACAAAAAAGCTAGAGATTCCCAATAGTGGAACTCTAGCTTTTTAATTTTGAGTTATTCTCTTATTGTATTTTAGGAGATTATTAGCCATGAGTACCAATCCCATGTCAATTGTCACCTGACGTTTACCTCTTAGATTACATCTCTTGTAACCCAAACAAGCCTTTATCTGCCCAAAAACAGGTTCCACATCAATCTTGCGTTGAGCGAAAATCTGTCTTGCCCAACCTCTTTATTTTCTTCGATTTTAGCATCTTTTTTAAGGTTCTTCTATTCTTAGTCGTCATTTTGACATTTTTATTCTTCCCAATAGACCGGTTCTACTAAAAGTGCTAAGATAGTCTAAAAGGAGTTATACTATGACACAATTTTATGATTTTTCTGTTTCAAAGCAAGATGGCACATCATTTAGCTTAGAGCACTATAAAGGCAAGGTCCTTCTCGTTGTTAATACAGCCACCGGTTGCGGTTTAACGCCTCAATACGAAGGGTTACAGGCGCTCTATGATCAGTTTCAGGACAAAGGTTTTGAAGTACTCGATTTTCCGTGTAACCAGTTCAAACAGCAGAGCCCAGGGACAGCAGAGGAAATTAACACTTTCTGTAGCTTAAATTACAATACAACCTTTCCACGTTTTGCTAAGATTGAGGTTAATGGCAAAGCTGCTCATCCTCTTTACCAATGGATGAAAGAAGAGCAAAAAGGTGCTTTTGGAAAAGTGATTGAATGGAACTTTACAAAATTCCTCATTGACCGCGAAGGTCATGTGGTTAAACGCTTTGCACCAACAACTGCACCTGAAAAATTGATTGCTGAAATTGAAAAACTACTATAAAAAACGCTAGAAAATTTTCTAGCGTTTTTTATTAACGATGGCTGATTTTACGCGTCAGCAAATCCCCTACCAACTGAATCATCACAATAATCAAGAGAATTAACAGGGTTGCCACCCATATCACATCATGGTGTGAACGTCCATGACCATAAGAGATAGCAACATTACCGAGACCGCCAGCACCGATAGCGCCAGCCATTGCCGTTTCTCCAACTAAGGAAATTAAGGTCACTGTCGATACACGAATTAAATCGGGTAAACTTTCTCCCAAATACACACGGATGACATCAAACGTTGTGGCTCCTGATGCTTGTGCCGCCTCGATAACTCCACGATCAACTTCTGCCAATACAACCTGAACCTGACGTGTAAAGAAGGCAAAAGTCGCAACTGATAGAGGGACAATAGCCGCCGTTGGACCAAGGCTAGTATTTACTAACAGCTTTGTCACTGGGACAATAACTGCTAATAAAATGATAAAAGGCACTGCACGAAAGACTGACGTTACCTTGTCAAGGATATGAAAGACTGTTTTATTTTCAAGAACTCCACCAGGAGCTGTCAACACAAGAAACAGACCTGTCAAAAGTCCCAAACTACCACCAATAATAAATGCCCAAAAAGTCATGTAAAATGTTGTGTAGGTAGCTGCTAGCCAGCCGTTTTCGCCTGTCAATCCAATTTTATAAACGTGAGGAAGATTTGTTTTAATCCACTCTATCATGATTTTTCACCTCTTTTCAATACTGTCAATCCCACACCTGCCTCTAAGATAGCATGCTCCGCAGCTGCCAAGGAACCTGCTGCTCCAGATAAGACGACAATCAGCTCACCAACTGGTGTATCATCTAAAATTTCAATATTACCATACAAAATATTAGCCGTCACTTCAAAACGTTTGTAAATCTCATTTAAGATAGGCTCATCCGTGGTGTGCCCTGCATAATTGAGCTGAGCTAGTAGGCTATTTTGTGCCAAATTTTGGACAATTTCTTGTTTTTCAATCTTGACCAAGGCATCATCAATGCCAGTCGCTGTTGTGATAAACTCCTGTGTCAAAGCCTCTTTAGGATTTGAGAAAATGTCAAGAACAGAACCTTCCTCAATCAAATGACCGTCCTGCATGACTGCTACACGGTGACAAATGTCTTTAACGATTTGCATTTCGTGAGTAATCATGACTATGGTAAGTCCTAACTTGCGATTAAGCTCCTGCAACAAGGCTAAAATTTGCTTAGTTGTCTTTGGATCCAACGCTGAAGTTGATTCGTCAGAAATTAGAATTTCTGGATCATTAGCAAGGGCACGCGCAATCGCCACACGCTGTTTTTGCCCTCCTGAAAGCTGAGCAGGGTAGTTATCAGCTCGGTCCGCCAAGCCAACTAAACTTAATAGTTCCTCAACTTTCGCCGCACGCTCTGCTTTTGTCAAATGAGAGTGACGAAGCGCAAAAGCAACGTTTTGACGAGCTGTTTTTTGTGCCATCAAGTTAAAATGCTGGAAAATCATCCCAATTTTTTGACGTTTCTGGCGCAACTGAGCAGGACTTAGCTGCACTTTGCCATCTGCAAAAGTCACATCACCAGCCACTGTAATTTTACCAGCTGTCGGCACCTGAAGAAGGTTAATCACACGGACTAATGTTGATTTCCCCGCTCCTGAATAGCCAACGATACCATAAATCTGTCCCTTGTCAATGGACACAGAGACATCCTTAACTGCTTCAATCACACGTTTTTTCTGGTGAAACGTGATATCAATATGTTCTAGTTGAATAATGGGTTTACTCATAAGATTTTATTAACTCCTCAATCATTTCAATATGGGTGTAGTAATCTGCCATTTTTGCATTTTCATCTCCACCGTGGTCTCGGCTATTTGGATTTCCTAGGCCAAAAGATACAATCGGTACTTCAAGCGCTGCAAAAACTTGGTGCATCGGACCTGTTCCAGCTGTTGTTGGCAGAACAGCGACGCCCTTTGGAGAGAATTTTTTAGCAATGTCAATAGTATTTAAAATAGCTGGCGCAGTCATGTCACTACGGTAGCCTTCTTCACCCAAAGTATAAATTAGTTTGACCTTATCAAAACCATTTTTTTGCAGCTGCTTTTCAATTTTCGTCAAGACATCATGGGGTTCCATACCAGGCACCAGACGTACTTCTAATTTAGCAGAGGCTTGACAAGGAATAATCGTTTTAACACCCTGCCCTTGGTAACCTGTGCTTAGTCCTTGTATGGTCAATGATGGCTCAAAGAATAAACGCTTCAGAAGCTCTGCTTTATCATCCGTCAAAAACGGTAGTTTTAAGTCATAAAGGTCACGTAAATCCTCTGACTCAATGTAGGCAAATTGATGTACTAAATCAAGCTCACGAGCCGTTGGTGGCGTCACACCATCATAGATGCCGTCCACCAAAATACGTCCATCAGCCGCACGAAGACTTGATAGGGCATTGATTAAATACCAACTACTACTATCAATCACACCGCCAAATTTTGAATGGATATCAACCTCTGCACTTTCAACAACTGCATCAAAGGTAACAATCCCCTTTGTCCCACCAGAAAGTTCCATCTGACCTTGAGCATTAAAAATCCCTTGCTCCCAAACCAAAAGCTCTGCCTTTGATAATTCAGGTTGGTATTTTGCTAAATACTTCTCCAAATCAACCGATGCGGATTCTTCGGCACCTTCAATGATGAAAATAATATTTACTGGCAATTCAGTCACTACTTTACGATATTTTTGAACGCCTGTCAAACGTGCAACAATATGTCCCTTGTCATCATCAACTCCACGCCCATACATATAACCATCACGAACATCCAAAGTAAAAGGCGCAGCAGTCCAAATTTGGTCACTGTCTGCTGGCTGAACATCATAGTGATTGTAGAAAACAAGTGTCTTTGCATCCGCTTTTTGGCTGGCAAATGTCGCCATGACAAAAGGAGCAGCAAAACTATCATCTAAAACCACATCTGCACCTGCTTCTTCAAATAGGGTAACTAAATAGTGAGCAGCATCATCTAAACCAATATTTTGAGCAAAAACACTTTTAATGGCAACTAATTCTTTTAATTTATCAAAATAATACTGTGCCGTCGCATCATTGTAAAATTTTTCCAACTGCTTTTGATCGTTGTTATCTACCATTTCCTAATCCCTCACTAGATATCCTCTAAAAAAACAAATATAGCGTGCTTTCACACGCTGATATTTATTGACAATTTAGTTAAATGTTGGAGCGCCTTCCCATGCTGGAATGTCAATTCCTTTTGATGTTTCGTTAAGCACTTTGGCAATCTCATCCGTTTGGTAAACTGAGATCAATTTTTTAATGGCATCAGCCTTGTCTGATTTTTCCCAATCTTTTTGAGCTGCGATAATGTTAACCCATTGTTTAGAACCTTCGTTTACTTCTTCTTTGTAAAGAGAAGTTTTATAGTCAATTCCTGCAGACTGTGCAAAAGCATTATTGATAATAGCTGCATCCACAGATACTAGGTTTGCTGCAAGTTGATCAGCTGCAACTTCTTTAATGGTAACGTTCTTGCTGTTTTTAACAATGCTATCAAGCGTCGCAATTTCACCTTTAGGTACTTCAAGATCAATGATACCAGCACTTTCAAGAACATAGAGGGCACGGCTTTCATTTGTCGCATCGTTTGGTACTGCAATCACAGCACCTTCTGGTAATTCAGAAACCTCTTTATACTTAGCTTTGCCACCTTCAGCACCTGAGAAGAGGTGGATTGGACTAAGAAGTGTGTCCGCTGCGGCTACTAAGTCACCATCATTTTCTTTGTTCCAGTTGTTTAAGAAATCATAGTGTTGGAAAGCATTGACATCCACTTCACCATTATCAAGTGCAGTGTTAGGTTGTGTGTAGTCAGTGAACTGAACAAAGTCTAAAGTAACACCTTCTTTTTTAGCCAAAGCTGAAATTTCATCCCAGAGTGGCTCTGTTGTATCATCAAATGCCATAACGCCAACCGTTAATTTTTCACCCTTGTCGCTTGCTTTGTCTTCTTTACCTGAAGATGGTGCGCAGGCTGCCAAAAGTGCTGCTGCTGCCAAAGTTGTTGTTAATCCTAGAATTTTTTTCAATGTCATAATATCCTTACCTCTTCTAATTTTTTAAGATGTGACTATTATGCCATAGGTAGCTATAGATTTCAAATTGTTAAAACTAAGGTTTTTGTATAGTTAAAAACTATAACACTACAAATATTGGCGTGGCACACGTTGGCTCAAAAGGCAGAGCACTTCATAGTTGATGGTATCACGATGCTGAGCAATGTCAGTTGCTGAGATAGCCTCATCACCATTTTTACCAATCAGAGTAACTTCTGTCCCAAGAGGATAGGATTTTGGCAACTTAATGGTCATTTGGTCCATGGAAATACGGCCAACAATTTGACAATAGTTTCCGTCAACTAAAACATGGAAATTTTGAGTATCACGTGTCCAACCATCCGCATAACCAATCGGAACTGTCGCAATGTACTCATCGTTTTTAGTTTGATAAGTCGCACCATAACCAATCGTTTTCAGAGCTGGAAGTTTTTTGACATGAATAACCTGTGTCGAAAGCGTCAAAGCTGGTTTCATTGGATAAGGTAATTCCAAAACTTGTCCACTAGGGTTTAGTCCGTAAATAGCAATCCCTAGTCGCACAGCATTGAAAATGCCTTCTTGATGCCAGAGACTTGTTGCTGAATTACTAGCATGGACAAGAGTAGGTATCTCTTCCAACTCAGACAAGTGTTGTTTGAAGCTCTGCAATTGTCCCAAAAAATGACGATCATCAGCTTCATCAGCTGTCGCAAAGTGGGTGAAAATCCCTTCAACATGAGCACCTAATTCTTTTAATCGCTGCTGTGCTTGTTTAGTGTCAGAACTTTTCCGAAAACCGATACGGCCCATACCTGTATCCAACTTGAGGTGGACTTTTAGGCCTGTCAAATCATAAGAACGCGCAAAATCCAACCACTCTAAACTAGCTACAGTAACAGTAATTTTTTGAGAGATTGCTAATGGTAATTCCTCCGGCATGATCACACCTAAAATCAAAATTGGTTTGATAAGCCCTGCCTGCCGCAATTCAAGCCCCTCATCAAGATTAGATACACAAAAATAATCCACCTGACGCTCGATGTGTTTAGCAACTGCAACTGCACCATGCCCATAGGCATCTGCTTTAACAACCGCAAAACTCTGAGTATTTTCTGGCAGATGACTTTTTATAGTCTCAATATTGCTAGCAATGGCTGATAAATCAACCGTTGCCTTAGTTGGACGATGAATGCTTGTAACCATAGTATAAGATCCCAAGAACGCCGAGAAAGCGATTAGAATTTTAGGAAATCAACGTAGTGTGCTTGCACACAAGGCGATTTATCTAAATTCCGAGCTTTCCGTTCGGGTTCAATTCCTTTCATTTTCCTCAATACTTTCTAAAATGACACTAGCCTGGACAAAAGAACCGCTGTGAGAGATAGATAAATGCACCTTCCCTTCAAATGGTGAGGCAGTCACAATCGGCGCCCCCTTACTATCTTTCAATATTTCAATATCTTGGAAAGATAAGCCAACAAATCCAGTTCCCAAGGCTTTTGAAAAAGCCTCTTTTGCCGCCCAACGTCCCGCTAAAAATTCATAGGTACGAGGAGCTTTAAGCGTCTGAAAGAGCTCTAATTCTTTTGCTGTAAGAATTTTATGGGCAAAGTTCTGCTTTTTATCATAAGCCCGTTGGATAGCAGAAATATCCTGCAAATCAATCCCATGTCCGTAAATCATAGGTTCTCCTTTTCCAAAAAGAAAAACCAGCCTAAGCTAGCTTTCTTTCTATTATACCACTACTTTGATAAAGTCGCATAAATTTCCTGAACAAGTTCCTCAGTTTTCTCCCAACCTAGGCATGGGTCTGTAATAGATTTACCAAAAATTTCTGGACTATCTTGGCGTCCATCTTCGAGGTAAGACTCAATCATGAAACCACGAACATATTGACGAATTTTCTCATTCCAATCACGGTTGATAAGCGTTTGGCGGACAATACGAATTTGTTCTAAATACTGCTTGCCTGAATTATCGTGGTTGGTATCAATCACAATAAATGGATTCACCAATCCCATTTTTTCATACTGGGTAATAGCTTTCAACAAAATATCGTAGTAATAGTTTGGCTCGTTTTCGCCATGCTCGTTCACCGCTCCGCGAAGGATAACATGGGCAAGTGGGTTACCATCTGTATCAACCTCAGCATTTTGGAAAATAAAATTCTGACTGTTTTGAGCGGCGTAAATGCCATTGAACATCACATTGAGGTTTCCAGAGGTTGGATTTTTCATCCCAACTGGAGCATCTATTCCTGAAGCAACAAAGCGGTGCTCTTGATCTTCAACAGAACGTGCACCAATCGCATGGTAAGACACCAAATCATCAACCAAACTGAGATTTGATGGATAGAGCATCTCATCTGCTGTGGTTAACCCTGTCTCAGTGATGACACGGTAGTGAAGATTACGTACCGCAGCAATACCATTGATTAAATCTGGTAATTTTGAGGTGTCTGGCTGGTGCATCAATCCTTTATAGCCATCACCATTGGTGCGTGGTTTAGCCGTGTAGACACGCATCACCATAAAGATTTTGTCTTTGACCTTTTCTTGGAGAGCAGATAGGCGCTTAGCATATTCCAAGACTGCCTCTTCATTGTCTGACGAACAAGGCCCAATCACTAAAAGGATACGGTCATCTTCCCCTTTTATAATACGTGATAATTCTTCATCACGTGCTATTTTATCAGCCAAAAACTGGCCTTCTAATTTTGATAATTCTTTTACTTTAGCAACGTCAATCGTCGCAGATTTTTGATGAATAGCCATCGCTTAATCTTTAGGTCAAAAAATAGGGCCATTAACACACAACAGCGCTACTTTCCTTGAAAGTGTTCCTCGCTAACCAAAGACACACCCCGACCTATCTCCTTTCTTATTCCAATTTATACTTCCAGCAAACTCAGATTCTTTTATCACAACATCCGATATTGGTCATAGTGAATTCATCCGCTTGTTTTTTTATTTCAGTATAAAAATTGTTTCTATTATACCACTTCAAAAATGCTTTTCCAAGATATTTTTCAGAAAATTAAGTTAATTTATGCCTTTAACATCCTAAATAGTTTTTGAGAGCTGGAATGATTTTCTCACCATCACCGACACCACGTCCATAAATCTCATCAAATTTATCAGGATTTTTTTCGAGACGACCTATTTTTAGGGCTTCTTTTGGACGAATAGCAAATAACTGTCCTTCTTTTTCCATCTGAATAATATTTTCAACCTGAGTGTTATAATGCTGATAACGTTTTGAAGCCACTGCCACAAAGTTAGGATATTTTTGATAAAAAAGTCTGTAAAGTCTGCCACTTGAAGACTTCTTTCGATAATCCAGTGGTTGCGTCAAAATCACAATTAACTTATCAAAACCCAAACTTTTCGCAAAATCTACGGGAATCGAATCCGAAAGACCACCGTCTAAATACTTTTTCCCCTTATAAGTGACAATTTCATTGGCTAGGGGCAAAGCAGAGCTGGCACGAAGGGCTTCCATTTGTTCAAAAACATCATCAATTTTAATATAATCTGGTTTGCCTGTTTCAATATCAGTTGTAACCACATAAAAAGGAGTCCCTGACTGAGCAAATCTTTCCTGGTCAAATTTATCTAATTCCATAGGAATTTTATAGTAAGCCATATCCTTATTGACAACATTTCCTGTTTTCACCCAAGAACGAAATCCCATGTAATTTTTATCTTTGATAAAACGCTTGTTATAACGAAGAGCTCTGCCTTTTTGCTGAGAAAGAAAATTAACACCAAAAAGAGCACCTGCAGATACAGCTACAACCCCATCAACTTTGATTCCTGCATCCAAAAACGCATCTAAAACGCCAGCGGTATAAAGTCCACGCATACCGCCACCTTCCAATACCAATCCAACAGTCATCTCCCTATCCTCCTTCATGGTTTTGGTGATTATTATAACAAAATTTCCAAAAAAATGGTTAAAAAGAAGGCCGTAGCCTCCTCATTTATTGACTGATATTGCCATACATCTCTGGGCGTCGGTCACGGAAGAGCCCCCAGTTCAAACGCTCATTGGCACCTTTGTCAAGGTCGTAAGTTACGATAAGAACCGCTTCTCCTTCACGCTCAGCAACAGTTAATATTTCTCCTGTCTCGTCTGTCATAAAGGACGAACCGTAGAAATTCAAGCTCGATTCCTGTCCACCATTTTCCACAGATGGCGTCACATGCTCCACGCCAAAGCGGTTAGCTGAAATAACTGGTGTAATATTAGCTGCAGCATGACCTTGCATGGTGCGTTGCCAGTGATCTTTACTGTCTGTATCCAAAATAGGTTCTGATCCAATTGCTGTTGGGTAGAATAATAATTCTGCACCGTTTAAAGCAAGGCTTCGTGCTGTTTCTGGGAACCATTGATCCCAACAAATGCCAATCCCAATCTTGGCATAGCGTGTAGCCCAAACTTTGAAACCAGTATTTCCTGGAGTGAAGTAAAACTTCTCTTGATAATAATGGTCATCTGGAATGTGGGTCTTACGGTAAACACCTAACACCTCACCTGTCGCATCAATAACAGCAATGGAATTATAGAGGACATTACCATCTTTCTCATAAAAGCTAATCGGTAAAACCACCTGCAACTCTTTAGCAATTGGTTTGAAGTGTAAAATAGCCGTATTTTCTTCTACGGATTGAGCATATTGGTAATACTCATACTGGCGTTCTTGGCAGAAATAAGGACGTTCAAACAATTCTGGCAAGAGAATAATCTGCGCCCCTTGCTCTGCTGCTTGGCGAACCAAACGCTCTGCTGTTTTAATGTTTTCAGCCACATCAAGCTGACACTGCATCTGAATGGCAGCAACGGTTACATGTCTCATCATTTTCCTTTCTCTACAATGGAATTTGCTGGGTGATACAGTGAATATTTCCCCCACCTAATAAAATATCACGTGCTGGAATACCTACAATTCGGCGATAAGGGAACAACTCTTGCAAAAGTTCACAGGCCAACTTGTCTTTAGAGTCATTAAATTGAGGAACAAGCACAGCGTCATTGGTAATGTAAAAATTCACATAGCTAGCTGCAAGACGTTCTCCAATTTCACGTTCGTCTTCCCCTTCAGCAAATTGATAACCTTGCAAATCATGTTCATCAATGACCTGAGTTTTATCTGGAATATGCATTTTATAAACCGTTAACGGGCGTCCTTTGGCATCTGTTTCTGCTTCTAAGACTTTAAGATTAGCTAATGACATGGCATATTGAGGATCATTTTCATCATCTGTCCAAGCAAGGACAACCTTGGCTGAGCCAACAAAGGCTGCAACATTATCCACATGCTCATTCGTCTCATCTTGGTAAATGCCGTATGGTAACCAGATAACCTTTTCCATTCCTAAAAATTCTTTTAAGCGTTCTTCAATCTCTTCCTTGGTTAATTCAGGATTTCGCCCTGGGCTGAGCAAACAAGACTCTGTCACTAATAAGGTTCCTTGACCGTCTGTGTGAATAGCTCCGCCTTCAAGCACAAAAGGTTTAGCATTATAAATAGGCATATTCAGATGACGAGCCACGGCATCCGCTAGCAAATTATCTTCCTGATAGTCTTGATAAAGACCGTCAAAATCACCGCCCCAAGCGTTAAATTCCCAATCAAGTGCCAATTTATCACCTTGTGTATTGGTCAAGATTGTCGGCCCCGTATCACGCGCCCAAGCGTCATTACTTGGAATATCAAGGTAGGTAACCGCATCTCCTAGATAGGATTTTGCTTCCTCACGGTGGGCATCATCCACAATCAAGTACACCTTTTCACTATTGGCAATTTCTGTCATGATACGCGTAAAGGCTTCCTTAGCACCTTTTCCATCATAGGCCCACGAACCAGGTCTTGTTGGCCAAATCATCAGGGTGCCGTGGTGAGGATAATACTCAGCAGGCATGCGAAAGCCTAATTGTTTCGGTGACGTCATTAAGATAACCTCCCCTTGAAATCTTCGTAGCCAAAGGCTTTGATCAAACGGCAATCCCCATTCTTATCCATAAGGTAGAGACTTGGTAGTCCAATACCGTTAAAGGTATTATTTTTAACAAAAGAGTAGATGGCCATATCTTCAAAGTAAAGGCGGTCGCCGATTTCGACAGGCTTTTCAAAGCTATAATCACCGATAATATCCCCTGTCAAGCAAGTATTTGAAGACAGGCGATAGGTAAAGGGCTTTTCATTAGCCTCAAAACCATTGCGAAGTGGAGGACGATACGGCATTTCCAAAACATCTGGCATGTGACAGGTCGCTGATGTATCTAGAACCAAAGTATTGATCCCATTTTCGACGATATCCAAGACCTCTGTCGCCAGATAACCAGCATTAAGGGCAATAGCCTCGCCCGGTTCAATATAAACGTCCACATCGTACTTGGCTTTGATGCGCTTGATTTCAGAAATCAGTAAGTCAACATCATAATCCTCACGCGTCACATGGTGACCACCACCAAAATTCAACCACTTGACTTGATACAAATACTGTCCAAACTTCTCCTCAACTGCTGCCAAGGTTGTGACCAAGTCATCGGAATTTTGCTCACAGAGGGTATGGAAATGGAGACCATCCACCAAATCCATCACCTCTGGATTAAACTTGTCAATCGTCACGCCAAAGCGTGAACCGTAGGCACATGGGTCATAGAGGGCATGGTCACCTTGCGTTGAACACTCTGGATTGATCCGCAAACCGACACTAACGTTAGCCGCTCTGCATTTATCACTATGCTTGCGCAACTGGCGCTCCGAGTTAAAGACGATGTGGTCTGAGATTTCCAAAACCTCATCAATCTCACTGTCTTTAAAAGCTGGAGCAAAAACGTGAACTTCCCCAGGAAATTCTTCACGTCCTAAACGAGCTTCATAGAGCCCACTGGCTGTTGTTCCAGAAAGGTAACGGCTAATCAAGGGATAAGTCGCATAAAGGGAGTAAGCCTTCTGAGCCAATAAAACTTTACAGCCTGCTTCCTCCTGAACACGCGCCAAAATCTGTAAATTCTTTTCCAACTGCCCTTCATCAATGACATAAGAAGGCGTTGGGACTTGTTCCAATCTCATTAGTCCACCAATTGAGGATTTTCAACCACTACCCACGGAAGTCCGTATTTGTTCAAAGCTTCCATGAATGGGTCTGGATCCAATTCTTCCAAGTTAAAGACGCCAGGCTGTTTCCACGTACCGTCCATCACTAATTTTGTTCCAATCATAGCTGGCACACCTGTTGTGTAAGAAATGGCTTGAGAACCCACTTCTGCATAGCATTCTTGGTGGTCACAAACATTGTAGATATAGATGGTTTTTTCAACCCCATCTTTGATACCAGTAAAGATACAGCCGATATTTGTCTTACCAACCGTACGTGGGCCAAGGCTGGCTGGATCGGGAAGTAAGGCTTTCAAAAATTGAATTGGGACGATTTCTTGTCCATTAAAGTTGATTGTGTCTGTACGAAGCAAACCAACATTTTCCAAACATTTCATGTGAGTGAGATAGCTTTGACCAAAGGTCATAAAGAAGCGAATGCGTTTCACACCTGGAATATTTTTAGCCAAAGATTCGATTTCTTCGTGGTGAAGAAGGTACATGTCTTTTTGACCAACTTCTGGGAAATCATATTCACGTTTGATTGACATCGCCTCTACTTCAACCCATTTACCATCTTCCCAATAAGAACCTGGTGCTGAAACCTCACGAAGATTGATTTCAGGGTTAAAGTTTGTCGCAAATGGGTAACCGTGGTCACCACCATTACAGTCCAAAATGTCAATGTAGTGAATTTCATCAAAATAATGTTTCAAAGCATAGGCAGAGAAAACGCTCGTCACACCTGGGTCAAAACCAGAACCAAGTAGAGCAGTCAAACCAGCTTCCTTGAATTTCTCTTGGTAAGCCCATTGCCATGAATAGTCAAAGTAAGCTGTGAAACCAAGTTCCTCACAGCGTTTTTCATAAATGGCACGCCATTCTGGATCCTCAGTATTTTCAGCCTCATAGTTAGCTGTGTCAATATAGTGCACACCCGTTGCCAAGCAAGCATCCATAATGGTCAAATCTTGGTATGGAAGAGCAACGTTCAAGACTGCTTCTGGTTTATAGCTGTTAATCAACGCAATAACTTCATCCACATTATCCGCATCAAGGGCTGCTGTTTCAATTTTCGTGCTTGTTTTCCCCTCTAGTTTAGCCTTCAAGTCATCACATTTTGACTTGGTACGGCTGGCAATCATAATTTCTTGAAAGGTATCGCTATCCTGACAGATTTTTGAGATAGCAACTTGGGCAACGCCCCCACATCCAATAACTAATAAACGACTCATTTTCTTCCTTCTTCCTCTTCTAAAATATCCTCAACGTACTTGGGCAACATAAAGGCCCCCACATGTAAATTGGCAGTATAATATTCGGTAAATAGCTGGCGCTCTTTCCATTGGTCTTTTTTAAAATCCTCAATGGGATGGTATTTTTTTGACGCAAACCCAAACAACCAATAACCAGCTGGACTGGTTGGAATATGCGCTTGATACACACGACTAATTGGGAAAGACTGGGTAGCCTTACGATGCATGCTGCGGCAAGCCGATTCATCCTCATCAAAGAAGGGACTTCCATGCTGATAAATCATAATCCCATCTTCTTTCAGTGCGCGGTAACTATTGCCATAAAATTCCTTGGTAAACAAACCTTCCGTATGTCCAAAAGGATCTGTAGCATCGTTGATGATAATATCGTACTCTGCTTCGCAATTTCTCAAAAAACGCAGACCGTCTTGGTGGTAAATGTTCACTCGAGGGTCGTCCAAACCCTGAGCAAAATCAGGGAAATACTGGCGACAAACCTCAACCAACATCTCATCAGGCTCAACAATATCAATTTGTTCCAACTCTGGGTACATGGTCAATACCTGAGCAACACCACCATCACCACCACCTAATACTAAAACTTTTTTAGGATTAGGGTGAACTGCCATCGGTACATGAGCAACCATCTCATTGTACACAAAGTCATCTGCGTCTGAGAAAAGGACATGCCCATTCAAGACAAGAATTCGACCAAAAGCAGGTGTTTCCAACACCGCAATATCTTGCCATTCGCTTTTTCCTGAGTACAATTGCTGCGCGGTACGAAGCGATAATTTCACATCTGGTGTGTGAACTTCTGAAAACCACATATCCATCTAGCAGCCCTCCTTGATAATATTGATGACATTAACCTCTGGATCTTCTGTTCCTTGAAGCGAACAGCCTCTGTCTTTGGCAAATTGAATGTAATCAACCAAGTCCTGTGTTACTCGCTCACCCGGAGCTAAAATAGGAATCCCCGGTGGGTAGCACATGACAAATTCACCACAGACAGACCCAACAGCCCCTTGCAGGCTAACACTCTCTCGGCTAGCATAGAAAGCTTCTTGTGGCGACATAACCACCTCTGGTTGAATATACTCTCCCGTAATCAAGTCCTTGCCATCTCGTGAATAGAGGCGTTTAATATCTGCTAAAGCACCGACCAAACGTTCAATATCCTGAATACGGTCTCCAATCGAAATGTAGGCTAGAATATTACCAATATCGCCAAACTCAATCTGGATATCATATTCATCTCGCAAGAGGTCATAGACCTCAATACCAGTCAAGCCAATTCCTTGTGTATAGACTGATAACTTGGTCACATCATAATCATAAACCGATACACCATCAATCAATTCCTTGGAATAAGCATAATAGCCACCAATCGCATTGATTTCACGACGCGCATACTCCGACAGTTCAATAACTTTTTCAAAGGATTCTTTGCCACGAAGAGCCAGATTGCGTCGAGAAATATCAAGACTTGACATGAGCAAGTAAGATGCTGATGTGGATTGTGTCAGGTTAATGATTTGACGCACGTATTCCGCATTCATATCCGGTCCAAGCAGAAGAATCGAGCTCTGTGTTAAGCTACCGCCTGATTTGTGCATGGATACTGCTGCCATATCAGCGCCAGCATCCATTCCAGAAATCGGTAATTGCTCCGTAAAGTGTAGGTGGGCACCATGTGCCTCATCAACCAACACTTTCATTCCTGCTGCGTGTGCCATCTCTGTCAGACCTTTCAAGTCTGAACAAATGCCATAGTAGGTTGGATTATTGATTAATACAGCCTTAGCATCTGGGTGTTCCTTGATAGCCTGTGCCACTCGGTCATTTTCCAAGCCCAGAGCAATTCCAATTCGAGGATTAACGCTCATCTCAATGTAAATCGGAATCGCACCGCAAAGCACCAAGGCATTGATCGCAGACTTATGCACATTTCGTGGCAAGATAATCTTATCTCCAGCCTTACAGGTCGCTAAAATCATCGCCTGGACTGACGACGTTGTCCCTCCAATCATCAAGAAGGCATGTGCTGCGCCAAAAGCATCCGCCGTCAATTCCTCAGCCTCTCGGATAATCGACACGGGGTGGCCTAAATTATCCAAGGGTTTCATGGAATTGACATCAATCCCAACACATTTTTCGCCTAAGAGTTCCACTAATTCTGGATTGCCTCGACCACGTTTGTGCCCTGGCACATCAAAGGGAACAATGCGTTTCTTGCGTAAATTCACCAACCCATCGTAAATGGGTGCACGGTGTTGATTTTTTCTTGTCACTGTCTCTCCATTCCTACCATCTTCTCACGGTTGAAAATGCCTTTCCAAACCGTTTCTTTCTGTCTCTTGTCAAACAAAAAGAGCAGGGTATGCTCCTGCTCTACAATCGTTTTTTGTTCACGTTTTGATTTCTTCTTTATGAGTATCTGGGGCTAGATGTTTCCTACTCTCAAGTGCAAATATGACGTACTTTATTGACCGTTTCACAAGATGACGTGTGCTTTCACCACACTAAAATAACTATGAATTAGGAATCTTTCCTAACATCAACTGTAAAATTTGGGCTTCTAACCCAATCAATAATGGGAGCAGAACATTACTGTACGATTCCCGCTTCGGCATTCCCCTGCCTGTCCGTAGGCATTTTTTACTCGGGGTATATTTGCTAGAAACATCTTTTGGATACTTATTCTAGACAAAAAGTATTCTAACAGAATCTTAAGAAACCGTCAATAACTTTTTATCATTTTTGTATTTTTCTAAAATTCGTTCGTTATTGACGAACAAAAAAGAGATTGAGACAATTCTCAACCACTTTTGTTATCATAGATAGACCAACTTACAATTCAGCAATTTGATAAAGTTCCACTTCTGCCTGTGTTTCTGTACCAAACATGCTGAGCATTAATTTCACTTTATTACCATCAATTTCTACCACACGACCTTCTTGTCCCATAAAGGCACCGTCAATGATTTGAACAACATCACCAGCTTTAATATTGGTATCAATGATATCCACTTTTTGTCCCATTGAAATGAGAATAGCGCGGATTTCTTCTTCCAAAAGTGGTGTTGGTTTTGAACGGTTACCATGTGATCCAACGAAACCTGTAACGTTTGGCGTGTTACGAACAACAAACCAAGCTTCATCTGTCATCACCATTTCAACCAAGACGTAACCAGGGAAACGATTCTCTTCAACTTCTTTAGTTGTTCCATTTTTTTCAAAACTAACGGTTTGTGTTGGAATAATAACCTGTAGGATATTATCTAACATGTCATAAGTCTGAGCGCGTTGTAAAAGGTTCTCTTTTACCTTGTTTTCGTAACCTGAATAAGTTTGAAGGACAAACCAGCCCTTATCAAATGAATCTAACATTTCATGCTCCTTTGAATAATTATAGTCTTTTGTTTTTCTTGAATTTTAGATGGTACCATAAGACCTGAAAAAAACGATATAAAAAAGCCGGCGATGCGGCTCTATGTCTTACTGATATTATACCACAGTTTTGACCAAATAAGCCATAACATCTGCTTATTTTATAAGACTTTTTCTTAGAATTTATCAAATAAACTCAAGAGACCACCTGAAATCAAACGGTCAAATAAGAAAATGATCAAAGTGAAAAATGCGGTATATTCAAGAACTGAGATAAAATCATACCAACGTTGTTTACGAGTTGGCCAAGTTGTATTTTTCAAAACTTGAAAAATGCCTTTGATAAACATAATATTTTTGTACTCCTCATTTAAATTAAACGGTTCATTCAAATCCGTATATTACTTTTAATAGGTATTGAAAACCTAGGATAAAACAACTTTAGCTATCGCACTACTGCGAAACTCAAATACTAACTGTTTTACCCCATTCTCAATCACCACTAGCGTGTTTCTTTATGTAGAGTATATCCTTTACAGTGCTTACAAAATTTTTTAACTTCTAAGCGTGTCGGTTTTGGATTGCTACCAACAGAGATGGAATAGTTACGACTACCGCAATCTGCACACGCTAAACTTGCTTTTTTCTGTGCCATACTGCCTCCATAACTGCCATTATACCATGTTAACATGCTCTTTGCAACTTATCTAAAGTAATCAACAATACTATTCCAAATATTTTCAGCATTCTCCTGAATAGATGAGTCTTGCAAAGCTTTTTCTAAGTCTTCTTTGGCCTTAGTCGCTGAATCTCTCAAATCATCAATAATGCTACGCGATTCTTCCTGGATGTCTTGTGCTGAGGCATCATAGACAGCCTCAATGCCATTAGCAAAGTAGGCATTCGTCACCGAAAAATCGGTCCCCTGTGTATAAGGTAAAACCGTGCTAGCTACCGCACTAAAGAGAGCTGAGGAATTTCCGTAAGGATCAACAATATAATGGCCCTCATCCGTCTTGTCATAACCAATCCACTGTGAAATCACGACATCGGGTGTATAACCAATAACCCACTGGTCACTGACTACATCTGGGTTGAAGCTTGCTTCGTTCGTGCCAGTCTTACCAGCCATCGTATAGCCGTAAACATTCGCCGAAGTAGCTGTACCATTAGTAAATGTTCCCAACATCATACTTGTCATCTTATCAGCGACAGACTTGCTTACTACACGTTGAGCTGATGGTGTATAGGCCTTAACTTTTTCACCACTAGCTGTTTCAATTCGAGTAATAAGATGCGCCTTATTCATCACTCCATCATTAGCAAAGGTGGCATAAGCTTGCGCCATCTGCAAAGGACTGACGGCCATACTAGAACCTAATGCTACTCCTAATTCTTCTGGGACATCCGACATATTAAAACCAAATTTTTTCCCATAGGAGAAGGATTTTTTCACATCGATTTGGTCTAGGGTATAGACAGCTGGAATATTATAGGAATTCGCCAAAGCTTGATACATTGGTAGATCCTCCGTCTCAATTCCTCCGTAGTTTGATGGGGCATAGCCATTAAAATCGCGACGAGTATTTGGCAAGAGCTCATCAATGCTCCAACCTGACGCAATAGCAGGGGCGTACACCAGAAGTGGCTTAATAGCTGAAGCTGGGCTACGGCGTCCCTGAGTAGCATAGTTAAAGCTTCTAAATGCTGCATTCTCACTACTATTAGAACGCCCAACCAAACCTCTTACTCCTCCAGTTTTAGGATCAAGGGCTACGCTGGCAGCCTGAGTGGTTTGCCCATCAGCTGCAACAAAAATATAATTATCATTATCCAACGTCGCCTGCATACCCGTTTGATAATTTTGATCAAGCTCCGTGTAAATTTTATATCCATTATTTAAGATATCCTTTTCACTCAGCCCATAAGTCTCAATCGCTTCGCTGATAACCGCATCAAAGTAAGAAGGGTATTTATAATCGTCCATTTTTCCAGAATAAGTATCTGCCAGACGGTTTCCCATTCCCACAGTCATCGCACTATCAGCCGTTTCTTGGCTGAGATAGCCTGCCTCAACCATTCCTTGTAAGACGGTATCACGACGATTGGTCGCCTGTTCAATAGAATAATAAGGGTTATAAATCTCCGGTCCTTTAAGCATTCCAGCTAGGGTGGCTGCTTCATCTAGAGAAAGATTAGCTGCGCTGGTACCAAAATATTTCTGGCTGGCATCTTCAACTCCCCAGACCCCATTTCCAAAGTAGGCGTTGTTCAGATACATGGTCAAGATTTCTTGCTTGCTATATTTTTTGGTTAGTTCTAGTGCAAGGAAGAATTCTCGTGCCTTACGCTTTACCGTTTGGTCCTGAGTGAGGTAAGCATTTTTTGCCAATTGTTGTGTGATGGTAGAGCCACCACCCGATTTCCCAAGGGTCAGCACTGCTAAAATCGTACGCTTAAAATTAATCCCTTTATTTTCATAAAAGGTACGGTCCTCCGTTGCCAGCACCGCATTTTCCAAATCATCAGAAATCGCATCGAGTTCAACATAGGTTCCCTTTTGTCCAGTCAAAGAGCCTGCATATTCCTCATTGCGATCATAAATGACTGTCGTCGCTTTGAGGGCTTCTTGAAGGTCAGAAACCTTAGCAGTCTTTGCGAGGTAAAAAAGATAACCACTAACCAGTAGGACAAAGCCTGCCATGGTAATCAAGACAATCTTCCCAAGATGGTAACGACGCCAGAATTGACGCAGAGGATTTTGAGGGGCTAGCTTTAAACGATCCGCCTGCTTCAAAAACTCAGGCTTCCTCACCTCTTTTTGCTGATGGTTACGGCTACGTTTATAGCGTGAAACTGGTTCTTCAGTCTCAGCAAGCTCAGGCTGAGCAATATCAACGTCATTCTGATCTACTTCTTCATCAGTCGCCATATCCATATCAACTGCGTCTTGTTGCCTTTGGAGCTCAGCCTTTTCTTTTTGATATTGGCTAGGTAAAAATTTTTTCTTCAATAATTCTAAAAATGTCATAAGAAAATTATATCACAGCTATTTCTTTCTTGGCTTAACCAACCATTTTGATTAAGAAAAAATCAGCCCTAAGGCTGATAAAATAATAAAAAGCCAGCTGCAACTGGCTTAGTTTGCTATTAACGAAGTTTACTAATCACGACGTAGCGGTTAGGGTCATCTCCTTCAGAGTAGCTTTCAACGCCTGCAATTTTTCCAACGGTTTTGTGGACGATTTTGCGTTCGCTGTTACTCATTGGATCCATCACATAGTCATGACCTGTTTCTAGGACACGTTTTGCCATTTTCTTGGTGAAATCAATGACAATCTCCGTGCGGTGTTCAACATAGTCATGAACATTAAGAACTACTGAGAAATAACGTGAATAGCGGTCATGCAAGAAATTCTGTGCTAAAAGTTGCATTGATTTCAAAACTTTTCCGTGGTAACCAATCACACGACCAGCTTCAGGCGTTTCAATTTGAAGGGTGATTTGACGACGATTAATGCCCACTTCCAAGGTTGCTTCAACATCCATCTCATAGATGATTTTTTCAATGTAGGCAGCCACTTCTTTAGCAGCAGTCTCAATCTCTTCTGAAACAACTTCTTCTTGTTCCGTTTGACTAAATTCACTAGAAACAAAGGCTTGGAAATCATCTTCTTTAGCCGTTTCTGTCAACTCTTCTGAAACAACTTCTTCTACTGCTTCAAGAGGCTCACCTGGTTCCTTACCTTGCAATTCTTTGAGGACTTCGATATGACCTGTTTCCTCTAAAATCGTTTGTGGCGATTTTTTATTGTTTAAAAATTGCTCTTTGACCTCTTGATCAACCTCAAGTTCCCCACGCGCTTCCATTTCCTTAATGAGACTAGTCACTTTACTCAATTCGATTGTATCTTCAAGACTGGTTGTCACAGGGGCATTTTGTTGGTTAACCTCATCTGGTACGCCTTTTACAGCCTTTTGATCTGCCTTATGCGCCGTTTTCTCATCAATGTTTTCAATTTCAACCTGCGCAGGCTTTTTGCCAAAACCAAGGAAACCTTTTTTCTCTCTTGAAACGACACGAATATGTGCTTTCATACGTGGCAAACCTAGCTCACGCAACCCTGCTTCAATAGCATCTTCTACCGTTTTTCCTGTAAAAATAGCCATAATTTCTCCTTATTTACGTCTATGTGCTTTCTTTTTAGCACGACGAATCCTAGCTTCTTTTTCTTTTTCGGCTTGCGCCAATTGCTCCCGCTCTGCAATGAGTTTGAACGGATTATTGAACAGTAAGGTTTGGACGACTTGGTAAGCATTTGACACGGTCCAATAAAGGGACACACCACTAGCAATGTTCAGGGAAACCATCAAAATCATAATTGGAGCCACAACTGACATAATGGTCATTGCAACATTTTTCTCTCTAACTCCCTTGTTAGTCAACCATGTTGATAAGAAGGTAAATGCTGCCGCCAAGACTGGAAGAATAAACAAGTGATCTGGCTCTGCCAATTTGAACCAAAGAAATGAACCTTCTTTAAGAAACTCAACCCTTAAGAGTGCTTGATAGAGGGCAATCATAAGAGGAAGTTGAATGAAAAGTGGCCACATGCTTGTATAAGGATTGACACCTTCTGCTTTGTAAAGAGCATTTGTAGCTTCCGTCAAAGCAAGACGACTTTCATTGTCCTTACCAGAATACTGTTTTTGTAGCTCTCTCAACTTTGGTTGCAACTCTTGCATTTTACGACTGGACTTGATTTGCATGTTGTACAGTGGCAAAAGCACTGTTCTAATCAAAATGGTAAAAAGGATTATCCCGACACCAATATGTCCAAACGACAAGCCATCAATCGCCTGCGCAAATAAATAAACTAATTTAGCCCAAAAGCCTGTACTTTCTGCTGTGATAGGAGCCATATCCTGAGGGTTACGACTACACGCTGAGAGTAGAACACCACCAGCCAACATCAACCCGCTGAATCTTAATTTTCTGTTCACCTTGATTTCCTTCCTGATAACAATTAAATCTTGTGTCATGCCTCATCAAAACTGTTTTCTGAGAGAGTAGCCTGATGGTCATTTTGATAAAGTTTTCCAAGTTTTAACACATGAACGAGATTACTTTTCATTTCCTGATAGGTCAGTGTTTCAACTCCCTTACGGGCAATGATGACAAAGTCTGTCGTCACAAGATGAGGCGACAAGTCTTTGACTAGGTGACGGAGTCTACGTTTGATACGATTTCTGACTACCGCATTGCCCAGCTTTTTACTAACTGAGAGACCCACCCTAAAATGGGGTTGATCTTTTGGAAGACTATAAACTACAAATTTTCGATTAGCGACACTCGTGCCTTTCTGAAAAACTAGCTTAAAGTCTTTATCACGCTTGACGCGATAGCTTTTTTTCACGATAAGACTCCAAGTTCTATATTTTTTTCATTATAACATATTTCGGAAAAAGCTAAAACCCCTAGAATAGAGGTTTTTCGCGGATTTTTTAACTGTTCTTAGGCTCTCCAATGTTTTGCAACATCAAATGGCTCACCAATCACTGCCGAATCGTCTAGTTCAATGATCCCACGAACCTGTGGTGCATTTGGCAAAGCAAGCTCACGCGGGCTACACATCATGCCAAAACTATCTTCTCCACGAAGTTGACCTGCAAAAATCAAACTTCCGCTTGGCATCATCGCTCCTGGTAAAGCAACAATCGTTTTAAGTCCAACTGCTGCATTAGGCGCTCCTGCTACAATCTGAATCGTTTTGTCTTCCGCAATTTTAACCTGACAAATATTGAGATGGTCACTATCAGGATGTGCCTCCATCTCTACAATTTGACCAACTACAAAAAACGGACCCTCATCATTCACAAGTTCTTCTTTGAAACCTTCTTTAGAAAGCTCCTGATTTAAAGTTGCAACATCCTCATCTGACAAAATGACCTGACCATTGCCTTCCACAGTAATCAGACTAGATACCTCAAAAATATTCCAAGCTAAGGTTTCATTTGTCGCTTCGGCATAAACACGCGCAACCTTACCACGGCGCTCAACGTTCCGTTTCACATCAGCTGTATCTTGTAAAATAACTAATAAGGTATCTCCGACCTGTTCTTTATTGTATGCAAAAATCATCCGCTTATGCTAACTCCTCTAAAAATCTTATAATTTCTTCTTTACTCTTACGCAGTTTATTAACAAATCGTCCCAACTCTTTTCCATCTTGAGTCACAACGAAACTTGGAATGCCAAAAATATTCCATGTTTGAGCCAGTTCAATATGCTCATCTCTATCCACTCTGACAAAGGTCATTTCTGGAAATTGCGCTTCAATTTCTGGCATAGCTGGATAGATAAATTGGCAATCAGGGCACCAATCTGCCGTGAAAAAGAAAACGACTTTCTCAGAACTCTCGACATATGTTGCCAATTCTTCTACAGACTTAGGAATAATCATTTATCCAAATCCTCCTCTAAGCGATAGTTAATATCACCATGATCATAACTAAAATAAAAGGTTACGCCATCTTCAAAGACTACACCACCTGTCACCAACCTCCTAATGGACTCAAAATCATTGACATAGACAACTGAAATGGTTCCAAAGGACTCAAAAAACTCACGCACTTCCATAAGGATTTGCTGCCGCTCTTTTTCTAACTGCTTTTGTCTGGCAACTACCCCAGCAGCTGCTAGACCACCTAGCCCTAATAAGCCTGCTAGGAAGGCAAATTTCTTTTGTTTCATAATCATTATTTTATCATAAAAGCACTGCTTTTGTCTCAATTGAATGAAGAAAGTTCGCTAATGTTTCGATAAAAAACTGACAAAGTGACCGTATAGTGATAAAATAAAACATAACTATTCAGATTGAGGAGACCAAAATGAATCATTTATTTTCAAAAATCAAAGAAGTTACGGAATTGCACGGGATCGCAGGTTTTGAGCACGATGTCCGTCACTTTATGCGCCAAAAAATCACCCCACTTGTTGATGAAGTCGAAACAGATGGCCTAGGGGGGATCTTTGGTATCAAACACAGTAAGGCTGATAACGCCCCTCGCATCATGGTGGCTGCACATATGGATGAAGTTGGTTTCATGATTAGCGATATCAAGGCTGACGGTACTTTCCGCGTGGTCGAAATCGGTGGGTGGAACCCACTCGTTGTCAGCTCACAGCGTTTTGTTCTCCACACACAAGCAGGTGACAAGTTGCCAGTTATCTCTGGTTCTGTTCCACCACACTTGATGCGTGGCAATGGCGGAGCTCCTAGTATACCTCGTGTGGCTGATATTATTTTTGATGCTGGTTTTGCTGATAAAGCTGAGGCTGAAAGCTTTGGCGTGCGCCCAGGAGATATTATCATCCCAGAATCTGAAACCATTTTAACTGCTAATCAGAAAAACATCATTTCCAAGGCTTGGGATAACCGTTACGGTGTCCTTATGGTAACAGAACTTTTAGAGCACTTAAAAGGTCAAGAGCTTCCAAACACGCTTATCGCTGGTGCTAACGTTCAAGAAGAAGTTGGTCTTCGTGGAGCACACGTGTCAACCACTAAATTTGACCCAGAGCTTTTCTTTGCGGTAGACTGTTCACCTGCCGGTGACATTTACGGTGACCAAGGAAAAATCGGTGATGGTACCCTCCTTCGCTTCTACGATCCAGGTCACATCATGCTCAAAGACATGAAAGATTTCTTGCTGACTACTGCCGAAGAAGCTGGGGTTAAATTCCAGTATTATTGTGGTAAAGGTGGTACCGACGCTGGTGCAGCCCACCTTAAAAATGGTGGTGTGCCGTCAACTACTATCGGTGTCTGCGCTCGTTACATTCACAGTCACCAGACGCTTTATGCCATGGACGATTTCCTAGAAGCACAAGCTTTCTTACAAGCTATCGTGAAGCGACTTGACCGTTCAACTGTTGATACAATCCGAGGTTACAAATGAGAATAGGGTTCATTGGCGTTGGCAAAATGGCTAGCGCGATTATCACCGGCTTAAAGACCACCGAGCATGAGCTAATCATTTCAGGATCTTCTTTAGCACGTTCTCAGGAAATTGCAAAGCAGCTTCATGTTGATTTTGCTCAGTCACATGAAGACTTGATTGAACAAGCCGATTTGGTCATTTTGGGAATCAAACCACAATTATTTGAAACCGTACTAGCTCCCTTGACCTTCAAACAACCTGTCCTATCAATGGCAGCTGGTATCAGCTTGAAATGCTTGGCACAGCTGACTAATCCTGATTTGCCACTCATTCGTCTCATGCCAAATATCAATGCGCAACAATTAGCCAGCTCAACGGCTATCTGCGCCAATGATAAGGTACCCTCAGATTTACTTGACGTAACTAAGGAAATCTGCAATAGTTTTGGAGCCACCTTTGAGATTGCTGAAAAAGACTTCGATACCTTTACAGCCTTGGCGGGTTCTAGTCCTGCTTACATTGCTTTATTCATCGAAGCTCTTGCAAAAGCTGGGGTCAAAAATGGTTTTCCAAAATCGTTAGCTCTGAATATCGTTGCCCAAACGGTTCAAGCAACCGCTCAGACTATCTTGTCTGGACCAGATAGTCCTCATGACTTGATTGACAAGATTTGTAGCCCTGGCGGTACAACTATAGCTGGTCTGATGGAACTAGAACGCTTGGGTATGACCCACGCTACCAGCTCTGCTATTGACAAAACCATCGAAAAAGCAAAAACCTTGTAGAAATCTACAAGGTTTTTCATTACTCAAAATTACCAAAATAATGGAACCAGACTATTGTTCAGTATATGAAGTGCTATGGGATAGGCTATATCGTCTGTTATTTCATAAACCGTAGCAAAAATCAATCCACTACCACCATAAATAATCCACGATGGAAGATTTGTTGGTCCATGCAAAGCTCCAAATAATAAAGAACTCGCTAGAATACCAATAAACCGCCAATGGGGAAAAAATAGCTTATTCAGCAAGCTACGGCAAATAACTTCTTCTGCAATTGGACCAAAAATAACTGTCCCTATCGCAGTAATCACAATAGGTAGTTTATCCGCTTCTTCAATGAGGGCAAGTTCATTAGCCGTTGTTACCTCACCTAGCGCGTAAAGCCATAATAAGCCAAGATAATCTACCAGAAACATCACGCCATAACCAATCACAACATAGCCTAAATAGCGCCATTGAAAATGTTCTAAACTAAAGGCTCTCACCTTATAATGCCTAATAACCCAAAAAATCAATGCGCTAAGTAAACCTAAAGTCATTGCATAGAGACCGTAGGCTAATAAGGGTTGCCAACTTTGACCCGTCCACCAAGCATTTGGAATATAGACTTCCGGAAAAGTCATAAACAGTATCGCTACTGTCAGTAATAGAAGTTTTCCCTTTTCCATCACCTGTCTTAAAATCATTTGATTGTATCCCTCTCGCTTTTTGTTACATCGTACAAAAAAGAATTGATACTGTCAATAGAACTTCACATAATTTATGAAATCTTAAGATTATCTTTAGAAAAATCATATCATCTAAAGATTGTTTTAATATTTCAACATCATCAAAGATTACTTTTCATTTCTTTTCTTAATAGTTTAGATGCTAAAAAGGGGTAATAAAACTGACAGAACCATCTTAAAAAACCTTCCTAACGGAGTTTCTATTGCTTATTTTCAAACCCAAGATCTTGAGAAACTCCCACTCTCATTCCCCACAATCGTTAAGGTCTGAGAGACCTTTAGAGGTTGGATATAAAATGAACGACGTTCATCACATTCGTATAGGAGTTTATTTCCATCAACCTTCCAGTCGCATTTTAAGCTAATGCTAAGAAGTTTAACCTGAAAATAAGTTTTTAACAGGACTCTAATCCCCAATATAACCCATCAATCTGGTTGAATTTCCAATACAAATGATCGTCTGACACACTCTTATCATTTTACACCACACGATATGGGGTCTACAGTTTCAGATTGTAATCATTTTTACAGGTACTAGGACAAGAAAAGGAGAGTGGGACAAAAATCGTTAAATCGTCAAAAAATGACGATTTCGATTTTGTCGTCCCACCTCCGCACAGTTGATTAGGATGGCCGCTAACGATTGCGTAGCAAGGGTTTAGGACTTCCAATCAACCACTGCATCAATCTGTTAATACCATTAAGAATAGAAGGTTGAGATATTTATGTCCCAACCCCTGTAGGAATAATCATGCTATTTTAATTGACTAATCATAGTTGCCAATACAAGTGCATTGTGTATCGCATGTAGGATAATGCTGTATTCGATACGTTTCCCAAAATAGCGAACAAGAGCAAACACCATTCCCATGCTAACATACTGAATCACACTTCCTAAATCTGTTGGATTATGAATGAGCCCAAATAACACTGCACCAATGAGAAGCCCTACCCATTGCCATTTTTCAGGAAACATCTCTGGAATAAACCCTCTAAAGATACTCTCTTCAACAATTGGTGCCCCAAGGATTAGCATTATAACCATGAGCACCATCGGTACTTGTTGCATCAAATCATTGGCGATTTCTTGGTTAGCAGCAACAGCAGCATCTCCCATAATCAATTTAATAATAACCGCAATCAAACTGAAGGCAAAGATTGCCACCTCTCCTGCAAAAATAGCAAGTGCTAAATATTTCCAATTTAACTTATGCTTCAAATCTATTACTTTTGTATAAATACCTATGATCAATGTTATGACAATCAAAGTCAAATAAGCACCTATGGCAATAAGCGACTGCATGCTTGTTAATGCCGACTCCTTATTTTGCTCAAGGAAGTAAAAAATTGGTAGCTGGGCAAATTGAATGCCAAAAAATAAACCTAACGCAATTAGTCCAGAAATTAAAGATTTGGTAATTGTTTTTGTCATTATATTCCCCTATTCTTTCACTTTTTTACGTCTGATTAAAGCCCCAGCGATAAGAAGCGCCAGCACTAGCCATACTAGTAAGATGAGGAAGGTTTTGTCTGTCAAGACATACTCAGCACCCTCGACATTCCATTTTGTATAAGCACCTAGTGGGGTATAATGAATCATTTTAGCAAGTCCTTCATCACCCATTGCTAACATTGGTAAAAGCATGGTCGCAAACATGACTGGCATTGCTGCTAGACTCGCTTTTGATTGGGTGTCACATAGCAGAGCGACAATCATATATAAGGTTAAAATCACAAAACTAGTCACAATATTAACCGCTAAATAAGCCAACCAATTAGTCAAACCCACTCTCAGTAACAGTGGTAAGGTCAGTAAATAAAGAATAATGACCACTAAAGGAATGATGATATTCGCTAGGAGATACACTTCATAAGTCACACCAGACAACAGTAAACTGCGTTGGTTATGCTTCTCATCTTCTTCTGAAACGGTAATGGGAAGAATCATTCCTACCATTCCAGATAAGGTCGCTGTCGTAAACATGAAGATAAATTGATTACCATCAGGCATATCCTTATACATAAAGCTATAAATTGCCGTAAAAATCAAAGGAAATAATAGGGCAATAGAATTTTGCTTATTCGCTAAAAGGAGTTCTTTTCTGCTCCAAAGAAGGGCTTTCAGTTGTTTAAACATTTAAGGTACCTCCTGTCAATGTGATAAAGACATCTTCTAAGGTTGGTTCACATGAGTGAATGGTTTCGATAGCATTAAGCTCTAAAGTGGCTAGGTCTGGGTAAGCAACTTCTTTCGTGCTACCATCTTGATAAGCAACAACCACTTTTTTGTCAGTATAATATTTCTTAATAAGACTTGCTGGACTACCTGTTTCGACGAGTTTTCCTTGGTGAAGGAGGGCTAGATTGTCACAAAGTAGCGTTGCTTCGTGCATGTCATGCGTTGTTAAAAAGATCGTTGTTCCTTTCGCTTTTAAATCCAACAATAACTCATGAATCACACGAGACGTTGACGGGTCAAGTCCACTAGTTGGTTCGTCTAAGAACAGCACCTCAGGTTGATTGATGAGCGCACGCGCCAACAGCATGCGTTGCTTCATCCCTGTTGATAATTTCTCAGCTAGCTTATCCTTTGACTCATAAATGCCAACGGCTTTAAGCAAGTCATCCACACGTTCATTACTCACACCGAAAAGTTTAGCGTAAACCTGCATATTTTTATAAAGCGTCAGCTTTTCATAGAAGCCACTGACATCACTGACAATACCAATCTTCGCTAGGTCATCTGATGTTAAAGCCTGCGCAGCTTTTCCAAAAACCTCTGCCGAACCTTCTGTCGCCAACAACTGACCAGTTAAGATGTTGATGGTCGTGGTCTTTCCTGAACCAGAAGGACCAAGGAAACCAAAAATCTGGCCTTTCCCAATCTCAAATGAAATCTTATCCAAAGCCACTTGTGTTCCAAAATGCTTTGTTAAGTTTGATGCCTTAATCACCATAATTATTCCCTCCATTAACTATCCTTAGTTTTGTTTGTTAGTCCTCTTGTGCAGTAATGCTACTAGAGCAATGATAAAACCTGTCATGCTATAAAATGCCACATCTCCTAGAACTCCTTCTCTTACCAAGTAAGTGATGCTCAATTGAATCGCACATACGACTAACACCAACAACCAAGTTATAACCGTCTTTTTCATTAGTTTCCCCTTTTCTTGTATTGTCCCTTTGATGTCCTTAGTATATAATACCTATCACCTTTTTAAACACCTTTGTCCTGAAATGTCAGTTTTTTATCTTGAATGACTATTTTATACTTAACAAACATCAAAAATTACTTTTTTGTTTCTTTCTTAAATGTGCGGACGCAAGCAACCTCCTATGGAGTTTCATTGCTACTTTTTGAGCCTAAGTCTCAAAAAGTCCGTTCTTATCAGGCAAATTACCCTCGCTTTTTTATTTCTGAGCTTGGGCTAAAACTGTCCACTGGACAGTTTCACTAATAAGAATACCACTATAGCGAAAGAAACGTTTTAACCTCACTTCGTTCGGTGGTCTATCAATAATATTAGAAGTTCTAAAATGCTAATTTTGATTTTGGATGAGTATTAGGCAGTTATTTTTAAATTAATTTGTCTAAAATAGCCTTAATCACTGTTTGACCTAACAATGTGGTAAATAATAGCACAACCAGCAAGGTATGATAGTCTAGTTTTACCTGCCAAAAAGCAAACAAGACGATAAGAATCATGATAAATAAAACTAATAGGGCAAAGGTTAGCTGCGCTGCTAAATTTCTGATATGACGACTCCTCTCATCATAATAGGAAATGTAATAGCGATTAAAGGACTTCTCATTTCCGACTAAGATAAGAACTCTTAGACTGAGCGACAAGACACCAATGGCTATACCTATTAAAAATCCTAGCGTGTAAGAGCTTAATGATAAGCGAAAAAGCGATAGGAAGACCAGTAAACTAAATACCATCCCAAATTTTGCTTTTGCAGCCATCTCTTTTTTAAAACGCTCTTTGGGCTGTTGTTTTCCAAAGTTTTGTAAGACATCATTTAATATGTTTAACACGATTAACTCTCCCTTAATTTGCTTGGCGTAACTGTTTCATGACGACTTGTCCCGTAAAATAAACAAGACCCGCTACTATCACCATTCCAATACGTTGAAGTAGTGTATAGTCACTAATCGCATGACTTGCTCCAAAAACAATTCCCATCATTATAATAGTTTCTTTAAATGGTTTTTTCATTTCTCATGTCCTCCTAATCCTCAAATATAAAAACTTCTTCGATGGCTTTTCCACTATCACGTAATTTCTTAAGACCAAAAATGGCAACAGCGGCTAATATCACTAAGCCGAGCAAATTCTCCCAAATACTATAAAGTACAATTCCCATCGCAATACCAATAATAAATAGATTAAACATTTTTTTCATCTTTCATTTCCTCCTAATCTTCAAAGATAAAGACTTCTTCGATGTTTTTTCCAAAAAATTTAGCAATTTTATAGGCTAGCTCTAGTGAGGCATTGTAGCGACCTTTTTCAAGGGAGATGATGGTTTGTCTGGTGACTTCCATCTCATCTGCCAACTCCGCCTGACTGAGCTTTTGAGCTTTTCTTAGCTCTTGAATTTTAGTTTCCATAATAATCACACCTTAAGGTTCTAAGCATATCAATCCCTCGTTTACACCTAAACGTTCCTTTCTTTTTTATCAAAGTTGACGTGAATAATAATATTTGATTGCATGAAACAGTCCAAAAATCGCTAAACTAAATCCAAATATGACTAGTACAATCAGCCCTCTTTGTTCTACCGTTAGTTCATCATATAAATAGCCAAAAACAGTTCCAGAAAGAAAGACTCCTCCAACCATTAGGATTTGCAGCATTTTTCGATAAGTGAGATTCTCAACCTGAACATTTCGTTCATCATTCTTTTTAATAAGGTATCGCTTACGATAGGTTTTATCTAATAGTAAACGAGTATTTTTATAACCATCTGCTAAAACTAACAAAACTGTCATTACTATAAATAAAATCCAGTCATTGCTTTGGATAGCTTGCCACAGAAAAAATCCTAATAAAACTGGTATTGCAAATAGAGTTTGCTTAGCATCTGATAGAATCTTTTTTTCTGTTAGTTTTTTCATCTTGATTATCTCCTTTTTGTCAAGTTTGCTTTACAAAATAAGTATAGCTTGCTTTACATAAAATATCAAGCGTGTTTTACAAAAAATGTAAAATTTTTTTGACATTTTTTTGCTCTGCTATTTTCCCAAAAAGAAAAAACCGCCGAAGCAGTTTTTTGAATTAATCTTTTACCAAAACATTAACCAAACTTGTCAAGAGGAATAGGATAATAAAAATCATGGTAATCGTCGCACTAGCTGGTGTTTCCCAGTAGTAAGAAAGGAAAATCCCTGACACCATACCGATAAAGCCAACCACGATGCCTAAGCCAATCACGGAACGGAAATTATTGCCAAGGCGCATAGCGATAGAGGCTGGAAGAACCATGATAGTTGATACGAGAAGGGCTCCTGCCGCTGGAATGGTAAGGGCAATCGCCACACCCGTGACAACATTAAAGAGGGTAGACATGAGGCGAACAGGCAAACCATCCACAAAGGCGGTATCTTCATCAAAGGTCAGCACATACATGGGACGAATAAAGAGGGCAGTCAACAAAAGAACAACTCCTGCAATCACAAAGAGGGCAACGACCTGCTCCTGACTGATTGTGATAATCGACCCAAAAAGATATTGCTCCAAGCTCACACCTGACGATGAGTCTGATTTACTCATCAATATCAAAGATAAGGCCAGACCCATTGACATCAAAATCGCTGTTGAAATCTCCATATAGTGACGGTAAACCGTGCGGAGATATTCTAAAATGACTGCCGCAATGGTTACGACTAAAATCGTCGTCCAGGTAGGGTTAACACCACTGATGACACCAAGAGCTACCCCAGTCAAGGACACGTGACTAAGCGTATCAGACATAAGACTTTGACGACGCAAGATTAAAAAGGTTCCTAAAATTGGGGCAAAAATTGAAATGGCAACTACTGCCCATAGAGCACGTTGCATAAAATCATAGGCTAAAATCTCAGTGAACATGTGTCTCTCCTCCCTCATCAGTTTCATGTACGTTAAAGCAACGCCAAGGAAGGTCATGATTTCTAACCAGATGAATATTGCGATCCGTATAGTCTTTGACCTCTTCTGGGTCATGAGTAATCATCAAAACAGACTTGCCATGCTTATGGGCAGAATGGTGCATCAACTCATAGAAAGTCTTAGCCGTACCAGAATCCATTCCTGTTGTTGGTTCATCGAGGACGAAAATATCTGGATCACTAGCAAACATTCGCGCAATCACAACACGTTGTTTTTGACCACCAGACAAGGCTCCCAAACGTTTATGACGGTTTTCCCACATGCCAACCGCCTCAAGACTAACCTTGATGTGTTCTTCATCATGCTTGGTCAATCGGCGGAACCAACCTTGTCTTGGATAACGCCCTGAGCGGACAAATTCATAAACGGTACTTGGAAATCCTGCATTAAAGCTGGCAATCTGCTGGGGCAGGTAAGCAATTCGGAGCTTTTTTCCATCCTTATTTGTCTTGGAAATTGTCACCTGTCCTTGTTTAGGTTTTAAAACACCCAAGGTGGCTTTAATTAGCGTGGATTTTGCTGCGCCATTTTCACCTGTCAGCGTGACAAATTCCCCACTGTCTAAATAATAACTGACTTCACTAAGCACAGGTTCTCCATCGTACTGAAACGACAGATTTTCAACGGTAATATAGCGCATCTAATCCTCCAATTTCTGTGAAAATGTCGTAATAAATTGACTGATAACAGACTGGTCTTCAGGAGAAAATTCTGATAAGAGTTCGTCGTATACAGCAAGTGTTTTTTCGTGATGATGGCTATGCTCCTCAGCAATCGGAGCGGCATCAGCAGTCAATGTCAAATGTAGACTGCGACCATCTTCTTCTTTTTTAGTCGTCTCAAGCATCCCTTTTCCGACCAAACTTTTAACAGCTTTCGTCACAGCAGCCTGACTGATATTCAATCGCTTAGCAAGGTCAGAACTTGTCAAATTTTCTTGAGACAAAAGCATGAGAATGTGTTCTTGAGTATTGGTCACTTTCACATGACTTTCACAAGAACCAATCAGTAATTCATGCTGATTTTCTGCTTTTAAGAGAATGCGATTGATTAGGGCATCTAATTGGTGTGCTAATTCTGTCATCTTAAACCTCCAGGGAGAAATCATTTTGAAAATGATTCCTTTCATTCACATCATATGATTTGATTCTTTTTCATTGGTGAAGCATCACGCTTCATTAACTGGTTAATTATACCACAATAAAAAGGCAGGGGCAAGATTTACCCCTGCAAAATACGAACTTTATAAACTTCTTTACAAAATCCCTTCATGCTATTAACCACACGATCGGCACGTTTTTCTGTTGGACAAAGGGCGAAAACAGTTGGTCCAGAGCCCGTCATCAGTGTGACATCGGCGCCACATTTAAGCATACGGTCCTTGATTTTTTGGATAAAAGGCTTGCGCGCGATAGTCACGTCTTCCAAAGAATTCCCCATATGGCTTATCATGCCTTCGTAGTCTTTAGCCAGCAGCGCTTTTTTCAAAGCAGAAATATCAACCCTCGAAATGGTTTCTAAATCAATTTCAGGAAAAACTGTTCGTGTCGAAATGCCAAAATGAGGCTTGACGAGAACGACCCAAGAAGAAAGTGATGTCTCAAGGCGTTCCACAAACTCTCCCTTACCTGTCACCAAGGAACAACCCGCTTCCAAGCAATAGGGCACGTCACTTCCAATCTGAAACCCAACCTCAATCATCTCTTCCCTAGTCATCTCAAGGTTCCATAGCTTATTTAGGCCTCGAATAGTTGCGGCTGCGTCGCTAGATCCACCGCCTAAACCTGCACAAATCGGGATTGATTTTTGAAGCGTGATCTCAACTCCTTTTGTGATGCCGTATTTTTCTTTCAAAAGCAGAGCTGCTTTATAGACATCATTTTTTTCATTAAGAGGCATTTTGTGGCTATCAGAGGTCATTGTAATCGTGTCACTATCAAGCAAGGTTAAGGTCACATAATCATTTAAGTCAACACTGACCATAATCATCGACAGCTCATGATAACCATCTGGACGTTTCCCAGCAATGTCCAATCCAAGATTAATCTTGGCTGGTGCTTTTTCAATAACTTCCATCTTCATCCCCCTTCAAGTGATTTTTAATCATTATACCATAAAATAAGAGACAAAAAAGAGGGAATTGCACCCTCATCCTATACCTTATCAAATGCTATCTCAATTTCTAATCCAAAGTGGTCAGAAAGTATTGGGGTTACCTTGCCATCAAAAATAACTTTTGAAGAAACAACGTTCAATGCTTTACTGACAAAGGCGTGATCAACTTTTAGAGCCTGCTGATTATCTTCCCAGCCATCAATATCCGCTAAAATCGTATACTCTCCTGACACCTGACCCGCCGCTTGATGACTATCAACCAGATTTAAGGGACTATTGACAATCATCTGATACCCTTCTTGGTCAGTTGGATTGTTAAAATCGCCCATTAAAACGAGTGGATTTTGATAAGATAACAAGTGTTTTTCGATAATCGCCCACTCATCTTCAAAGCCTTTGCCAAACCATGACAGGTGAAGACTGGCTAAGGTCACCGCTCTGCCTTTAACCTCTGTCGTCGCCAAAAGAATCCTCCTCGTGTGGTAATCTGTCTCGTCATCGACCTCGGAAACCAAAAGTTCTTGAGCATCAATTGGCGTTTTACTGAGCAAAGCAACTCCCTCATGGTAACGGTCATAACCAATGTGATTATAAGACCAAGACCAATAGTAACGTTTGCCTTTTTGTGCTAGCTTCTCCGTCAAAAGGTAAGCATAATGATCCTCATGTAAAACTGGCGCAAAAGGCAAGGCTTGATAATCCGCTGGTGCTGTTATATGTGAAGTCGTCATCAACTGGTTAATTTCTTGAAGACAGACCACATCATAGTCTTCTCGCAGAATATGCTCCACCAACTGTTCCAGCTTCTCTTCTGGGAACTCTTCCATCCAAGAATGGGTATTTAGGGTTAATAATTTCATAATCTCTCCTTTAGTCGCTATCAACTCTACTGTGTTTGTTAATAATGGAAAAAGCTGAGCAGACCATCACTCAGCTATTCCATAATCACGTTTATTTTTCAGTTGTCGGAATCGTCACACCTGAATCTAGGAGGTCTTGAATATCAGATTTTAGGATATCAGCTTTTGGTCCGTAAACCGCTTGAACACCGTTATCTTTCAAGAAGAGACCAAGGGCACCAACTTTTTTCCATGCTTCTTCATCGGCAACCTGTGACGCATCTTGGACAGTCACACGCAGACGTGTCATACAAGCATCAACGTCAACAATATTGCTACGACCACCGAGAAGGTTGATGATTTGAACACTTTGTGAATTTGTATCAACTGTAGCTGATTCGTCATCTTGTGACGCTTCTTCATTTTCATAGTTACCAAGACGACCAGCAGTTGCAAGTTTCATTTTACGAATCATGATATCAGAAATGAAGTACATCGCTACGGCAAAGAGAAGTGATACCCAAACAAAGTTAATCAAGTCACCACCCAAACCTGCCTTAATCGCCATTGGTGTACGTGTTAAAAGTTCAATATTACCAAATGAGTGAACACGAAGGTTAACAAGATCGGCAACCGCAAATGCAGCACCTTGAACAAAGGCATAAACAACATAAAGTGGCATTGCAACGAACATGAACATGAATTCAAGTGGTTCGGTAACACCAGTCAAGAATACAGCTGCCGCTGCTGAGATGAACATCATTTTATATTGTTTTTTCTTATCAGCATCAACATTTTTGTACATGGCTAGCGCTACACCCATAAGTGTACCAGTCGCACCAATCATTTGTCCAACTTTGAAACGAGCTGGAGTAAATGCTGTAAACAAATCATTGTAAGCTGCTGTATCACCTGCATCTTTAAAGTTAATAAGGTCTGTTACCCAAGCCAACCAGAGTGGGTCTTGCCCAAATACTTGAGTCCCTTGAGCGGCACCTGTCAAAACATCATAAGTACCACCAAGCGCTGTGTAGTTCATTGGAATGGTCAACATATGGTGCAAACCAAATGGTAAAAGAAGACGTTCCAAGGTACCATAAACAAATGGGGCAAAGAATGGTGCTGATTCTTTTGAGGTCGCAATCCACATACCAAAGCCATTAATTCCTGATTGGATAACTGGCCAGATAAAGGCAAGAGCAAGAGCTGTTAATACTGAGCGCCAAATCACGATAAATGGTACAAAACGTTTCCCGTTAAAGAAGGAAAGCACATCAGGGAGTCTACGGTAGTTGTAGTATTTGTTAAAAGCTGTCGCACCCACAAAACCTGAAATGATACCAACAAAGACACCTGTGTTAAGCGCTGGCGCTTCAAGAACGCTAGTAAAGTAGTTAGCGACTGCCATTTTAGTGCCAAGGAAGCTCGTAACAACAGCTTCTGAGTCAGATAGCATAGCACTAGAAATACCATAAATCGCACCAGTAATACGGTTAATCAAGACAAAGGCAAGACCAGCAGCAAATGCACCTCCAGCACGTTCTTTAGCCCAGCTTCCACCAATAGCTAAAGCAAAGAGCAAGTGAAGGTTACCGATAATCGCCCAACCAATCTGTGCTACCACATTACCAATCGTTGCTAGAACAGCATTACCTGGTGCAATAAGTGGAATCGAGTTCCCAATACTGACCATCAATCCAGCAGCAGGCATAACAGCGATAACAACCATTAAACACTTACCGAACTTTTGCCAAAATTCAAAACCGAATTTTTCTTTTAAGGTTTTCATAATTCCTCCTATGCTAACGTTTGCATTTATTCGCAAACGTTTGCGTTGTTTTTGATAAGTTCATTATAGCACACTTTTTTGTTTTGTAAAGCGTTTTCTTGGAAAAATTTCATCAATTTTAACTGGATTAAATCTTACGTTTCATATCGGTCATATTTAGCACAAAAAGCCTAATCAGAAATTCCAATTAGACTTTTGAAGAGTTGCGTTCTATGATTTCGTGTACGACAATCAGGTTGTCTTGGGTGTCATCTGGGCTAACCAACTGTTTAGCGGCTAGTTCTCCTAATTGGTATGGGAAAACATCCACAGACGTCAGAGAGGGACTAGCAAGTTCTGTCATCATTGAATTATTGAAACTTATCATGGCATAGTCGCTCGGTGATTTGTCAATTCGGAATAAAAAGCGTTGTAAGCGTAGAGCTAGCATATCGTCAATGCTAACAAATCCTGTGACAGTTTCTTTGGCTAAATACTGTGACAACCGTTCTTGATTAGTATCATCTTCTTGCCTTGGAAGGTGAAGTAATTTAGGTGATAGTCCTGCTTCTTCCATCGCTAAACAGTAACCTTCAAAACGGTTTGCTTGGACCAGCTCTGCCATGTCTGTAAAGGCATAAACTAAGTCTTTATAGCCTTTTTCAATCAGAAATCGGGTCGCATCTTCTCCTGCTCTGCAATTGTCATTATCCACGAAGGTAACCCACGAAGGGACCTCACTATAGGGCTGCCCGACGACGACACAGGGGATTTTCTCTTTTTGTACAGCCTCAAAGACAGGGTCATCTTTTTTAGCGTAAAGAAAGATGAGACGACGGATGTTTCCACTACGAATGAGCGTTTCAACATTTTTAAGTAGCTCTGCTTCACTACGCCCGGTAGCTAAACTAACCATGAAATTATAATCCGTACAGACGCTGCTAATGCCTTGAATAATTTGCATGAAAAAAGGGTTATTACCAAGCGATTCCTGATTTTCACGCACTGGTAAGACAATTCCGACCATATTAGAATCACGTTTGACGAGATTTTGGGCTGAGTAGTTGGGAGAGTAATTCAACTCCTCCATTGCTTTTCTAACTTTGGCCTTGGTAGCTTCACTAATCATGCTATTGTTGTGGAGCACGCGCGAAGCGGTCGATGCGGAGACGCCAGCTAATTTTGCGACATCTTTGATAGTTGCCATATCACTATTTTCTTTCCTATTTTTTCTTAATAGCCTTAGGATAGCATTTTCTAAAAAACTGTCAACTCAAAAACTTAAAGTGCCCTACTATCTTAGAAAATAGCAATGATAAAAGTGAAAAAACATCTCACACTAAATGATTTTCAGCGGTGTTTTTTTGTAAAATAGCTGTGCGATTTCCCATTTTCTATGTTAGACTAGAAAATAAGAACTAATGAAAGGCATCCAGATGATTAACGTTGAAGAGATTCTCTCACGCATGACTCCTAATCAAAAAGTCAACTACGATAAGGTCATGCAACAAATGGTCAAAAAATGGCAGACAGAAAATACCCGACCAAGTGTCCTTATGCATGTCTGCTGCGCCCCTTGTAGCACCTACACTCTAGAATACATCACCCAATTTTGTGATGTGACCATCTATTTTGCCAATTCCAACATTCATCCTAAAGTCGAATATGAACGCCGTAGCTATGTCACGCAAAAATTTGTCAACGACTTTAATCGCAATACTGGTCAAAATGTGCAATTCTTAGCAGCCCCTTATGAGCCTAATGAATTTTTCCGAAAAGTTCACGGACTTGAGGACGAACCAGAAGGCGGTGACCGTTGTAAGGTCTGCTACGACTACCGCTTAGACAAAACCGCAGCCAAGGCTGTCGAGCTAGGCTTTGACTACTTTGGCAGTGCCCTAACCATCAGCCCACACAAAAACTCCCAGACCATCAATGCCGTCGGTCTGGAAGTGCAAAAAATCTATGATACCCAGTATCTCCCTAGTGATTTCAAGAAAAACCAAGGCTACAAACGCTCTGTCGAAATGTGTGCTGAATACGACATCTACCGCCAATGCTACTGCGGCTGTGTCTTCGGAGCCCAAGCCCAAGGCATCGACCTCATTCAAGTCAAAAAAGATGCCAAAACCTTTATGGCAGATAAGGACCTTGAACGCGACTACTCCCATATCCGATTTGTCGTGAGCGGGAAAGAAATCTAGCATCACCATTCAAAACAACCTCACCTATTTATGGCGACTATAAAACTGAATCAATCAAAAAAGAAACGAGGAATCTACTCCATTTGTCAGAGAGATTCCTCGTTTTTAGTTCTATTTATACTTAAGCAAATTCAAAAACTACTTTTTTGTTTCTTATTGCGCCATCTCCAAGGCATAACTCACTGCGCTTAGGGCGTAGAGCGGTGCCGTTTCGGTACGCATGATTCGAGGACCTAGACCAACTTTGATGCCACCTGCTTGTTCAAAGGCTTCGATTTCTTTTGGTGAAATGCCACCTTCTGGACCGAAGATAAAGAGAAGTTTGTCCCCTTCTTTCACCGTCTTTAATTCACGCGCCAAGGCTGATAATTCACCTGCTTTAGCCGTTTCTTCGTAGGCAATGAAAATCTTGTCAAAAGCTGATAGCTGCGCTACAAAATCTGCCTTTTTCTCAAACAAAGTGACGTTTGGAACACGATTGCGTTTACTCTGCTCTGCAGCGCCGAGGGCAATTTTCGCCAGCTTTTCTTCTTTCTTGGCTAATTTTTTGCCATCCCATTTGACCACAGACCAGTCCGCTGGAAAGGCCCAGATAGCACTGGCACCTAGTTCTGTTGCTTTTTGTGTGACCAAGTCTAGCTTGTCTCCCTTTGGAAAGCCTGAGGCGATGGTGACCTGCACTGGCATTTCCACATTGTCAGCTAACTCTTCTACCAATTCAAATTGATGGGCTGCGCTGTCTGACACTTTCGCCAAGTGCTTCACGCCATCTTCAAAGACCAAAACAACCTCATCACCGTCCGTCAAGCGCATGACTTGAAACATGTGCTTAACAGTATCCTTATCGGTGATGGTTACTAGCTTTTCTGCTTTGCCATTTACAAAATACTGCTGCATTTAGCCTCCAATCACGCCCGACATATCGTCGGTTTTCTTAAAGACCACACAGTTCCACTCACCCTGAATCATGTGCGTTTCGAGGAAAAAGCCTGCGCTGTAAGCCGCTTCGAGGACCGTATCCAGTTTTTCGGCAATAATTCCAGACATGATGAGATAGCCCTCGTCCTTGACCAAACGGTATGCATCATCGGTCAGATGAATCAAAATATCCGCCAAAATGTTGGCAACGATGACATCAGCTTCTTGCGTCACGCCTTTAAGAAGATCTCCTGCTGCCACATGGATATTCTCCATGCCCGGGTTCATGTCAATATTTTCCTGAGCCACGCGCACCGCCACATCATCAAGGTCATAGGCGAAAATCTCCTTGGCCCCAAGGAGCGAGCTGGCAATGGAAAGAACGCCTGAACCTGTTCCCACATCAATCACCGTCTCCCCACCACGAAGCACCTGCGAAAGAGCAAATAGGCTCATCTTGGTTGTTGGGTGTGTCCCAGTACCAAATGCCATACCTGGGTCTAACTTGATGATTTTCTCCCCAGCCGTCGCCTCATAGTCCGTCCAAGACGGCACAATGGTCAAGTCACTCGTGATACGAGCAGGCTCATAGTATTTCTTCCAGTTCTCTGCCCAATCTTCCTCAGCCAAATCCTGACTGTCAATACGAACAGCCCCTGTCGCCACACCAAAATCAGGCAATTCCGCAAGACCAGCCTCAATCTCAGCTTTGACCGCCTCCAAATCCATAGTATCAGGATAGTAAGCCGTTACCGCAATCATCTCAGATTGCTCCACCTCAGGATACAGCTCGCCAAAACGATCCTCCTGCCCAATATAATCCGCCGAGTCACTAATCGCAACCCCCTGACTCCCTGTCTCAATCAATAAATTTGAAACAGCCTCCTCTGCCTCACGATGCACGTGAACCGTTAATTCCTTCCAGTTGTTCATCATTAAGATACCAAGCCCGTAAAACACAACGTCAAAATAGGAAAGACTCCGACAATGCTCTGCATTTAGGAGAACTTTATCTTTTTGACACAGTGTTTAGGGCGGGTTCAGTTAGACATACTAACTGACCATTTCCTTTCTAGTTGTTTTTATTGAGAAATCAGTTCAGACATAATTTACGTGTGAACTTACGAGCTCTATCTTTTTTCCGAGGATTTAGCCCGTGTTCAGTTAGACGAACTAACTAAACGATTTCCTTTCTAAATTTATTTAGGGCGGGTTCAGTTAGATACACTAACTAAACTATTTCCTTTCTATTTGTTTTATTTAAGACAAGTTACCAAGTTCTATGTCTTCCAATGATTTTTTGAAATGCGGCACTAATAAATTCAATCATCATTTAGTACTAGCGCTTTTATTCCAAAAAATAATTGAGTCATTTTTCTCTCCTTACTTAGCTCCCCCTACCTAAACACCTCAATCCAATTGCGCTTTTGGTACAGCACTCGCAATACAGCGATGGCTTTGTCATCGACGATGTAAAAGACGAGATAGTTCCCAGCAAGTGTCATCCATAGCGTATGGTCCTTGGAAAATTGTCTCCCTATGCGTTCTGACACATCAATACCTAGGTCTGGCACTTCTAAAAGCCACTCTATTGCTAAACGAATGTTGGTCATGGTTGTTTCGGCAGCCTGAGGTGCTAAAAAACGCTTCAAAATATAGTGGTAAATCTCATCTAAATCAGCCTCGGCTTCAGGCATAATCCGCAACTTACGAACCATATTTTGAAAATACCTCATCAACCGACTTCCCTTTACCATCAAGGTAGCTGGTATAGCCTTTTTGAATTTCAGAGAAGAGGTCATCTACAATGCGATCTTTTTTTGACTTTTCATTGTCTAATAGCATAGCAGGCACACGCTCTTGCTCAACGACAGTCTGTAACAGATTATTAAACAAGGTCGTCATATCTAAGTTTTCATAACCAACAATCTCTTTCGCACGTTGCAATAAATCTGCATCCGTCCGAAAACTAAACTGAGAATTCTTTTGAATCGTAGCCATTCTTTCTCCTTTGTATATTTTGTATATACATTTTAACACATTAACCACTATTCAGCAATTTAAATCCCTATAAGACTCACCCTCATAGAACTACGAATTCTTTTATTTTTTGTCTCTAATACTTAACAAAAATCAAAAATTACTTTTTGTTTCTTTCTTAAAAGTGCGGACGCTCCAAAGGTCTGGGAGACCTTTGGAGGTGGGAAATAAGACGAACAGAGTTCGTCACAGTCGATAAGGTTTGGGGGAACCTTTTGAGCGCCCCACACCACATTAGGAGAAGTGCTAACAAAAATACTAAATAAAAACTAATTGACTTTAAAATGCTAATTTTGATTTTGGATGAGTATAAGGACATCATAAAATCAAATGTCAACAATCAAAATAAAAGCATAAAATCAGCTATTTTATTACTAATACTGATTCTATGCTTTTTATGTTTTATTTAGTTTATCAAGCAATCTTTCAGAGAAAAACGACCGCCTTTAATTTCTCTGTTCTAAATAATCCTTCAATCGCGCTTTGAGACTGCCATAAACTTGATCATCGTTTAAAAATGCTTCGATCGGCATCATCTTCCAACCCTGTCCCTCATCTCCAAAGACAATTTGATTAATGTCTGCTTGGCTAATCGTTCCGACCATAAAGATAGAGTCTTTTGTTGGATCGATCATACCTGGATATTGTTTAACCCAGCGGATGCTTTCTTTGGAAATCGTAATCCCTAACTCTTCAAACGTCTCGCGTTGGACACACTCAAAGGGCGTTTCGTTATCCTCACGACCACCTCCAGCTAGGTCCCAAGTATTTGGATAGGGGATGGTTGGAATATCATCACGCAAAATACTGAGAATATTGTCCCCATTTAGTAGGGCAATTTTCGCTCCCGAAAAGGGAAATCTTTCATCTAATAGATCCATGTTTTCCTTCCATTATTCTTGACAATAGCTGAGCGGTACTGTTAAACACAGTCATAATAGTATTTTTGAGCTCCTTAAGCTTTACCACTACGGTCCATGTTCCAGAAATCGGTAACAGCACCTTTTGCCGCTGATGACACGGTGTGGGCATATTTACCGAGAACCCCACGGCTATAAAGTGGTGGGATAACAGTCGTTTTCTTGCGCTCTGCTATTTCGTCATCAGAAACATGCATGGTGATTTCTTTCGTGTCTTGGTCAACAGTGACAAGGTCGCCTGTACGCAAGTAGGCAATCGGGCCACCATCCTGCGCCTCTGGGGCAATGTGTCCGACAACGAGACCATAAGTCCCACCTGAGAAACGACCATCGGTCAGAAGGGCAACCTTATCGCCTTGACCTTTACCAACAATCATAGATGATAATGACAGCATTTCAGGCATACCTGGGCCACCTTTTGGACCAACGTAACGCACAACTACCACATCACCGTCAACAATCTCATCGGTAAGAACCGCTTCAATAGCAGCTTCCTCCGAGTCAAAGACCTTAGCTGGACCCGTGTGGTTACGAACCTTAACCCCTGATACCTTAGCCACAGCTCCATCTGGTGCCAAGTTTCCTTTAAGGATGATCAATGGACCATCGGCACGTTTTGGATTCTCGAGTGGCATGATAACCTTTTGACCAGGTGTCAAGTCATCAAAGGCTTCCAAGTTTTCTGCGACTGTTTTACCAGTACATGTGATGCGGTCGCCATGCAAGAAGCCATGTTTCAACAAGTATTTCATGATAGCTGGTACACCTCCAACCTCATAGAGATCTTGGAAAACGTATTGACCAGATGGTTTCAAATCGGCCAAGTGAGGCACTTTTGCTTGAAGCGCATCAAAGTCTTCTAAGGTTAAATCAACATTAGCCGCGTGAGCGATTGCCAACAGGTGAAGGGTGGCATTGGTTGACCCACCGAGCGCCATAGTTACTGTAATGGCATCTTCAAAGGCTTCTCGCGTCAAAATATCAGACGGTTTCAGACCTAACTCAAGCATACGAACAACGGCACGACCAGCTTCTTCAATATCGGCAGTTTTCTCTGCTGATTCCGCTGGGTGAGATGATGAGCCTGGCAAGCTCATTCCCATGACTTCGATAGCCGTTGCCATAGTATTTGCCGTGTACATACCGCCGCAGCCACCAGGGCCAGGGCAGGCATTACATTCCAAAGCCTTCACTTCTTCAGCAGTCATGTCGCCGTGATTCCATTTCCCGATACCTTCAAAAACAGATACAAGGTCAATGTCCTTGCCATTCAGATTTCCAGGAGCAATGGTACCACCGTAGGCGAAAATCGCAGGAATATCCATGTTAGCAATGGCAATCATGGAACCAGGCATGTTTTTATCACAGCCACCAATAGCGACAAAGGCATCCACATTGTGCCCACCCATCGCAGCCTCGATAGAATCTGCAATGATGTCACGGGACGTCAAGGAGAAACGCATCCCAGGCGTCCCCATAGCAATCCCGTCAGCTACGGTAATGGTTCCAAACTGAACAGGCCATGCTCCAGCATCCTTGACACCCTCTTTGGCCAATTTCCCAAAGTCATGCAAATGAATATTACACGGCGTATTCTCAGCCCAAGTCGAGATAACCCCAACAATCGGCTGCTTAAAATTCTCATCCGTCATCCCTGTCGCACGCAACATAGCACGGTTGGGTGACTTGACCATACTATCGTAAATCGCAGAGCGATGACGCAGGTTAGTTAGATTATTTTCAGTCATAGCACTATCCTCTTACCTTGATTTTTATCTATTTTACCATAATTCTAAAAATTTGGTTGAATTTTCTGTCAATTTATTTTAATATTATTTTTAAAATTTTTAGGAGGAACAAAGTTGACGCTATGAAAGATATTATTCTAAAATAGGTTAAAGGCCCATCACACTAGGATGGACCCTTTAGTTACTATCAATAGCGTAGCTTGATTCTAGGATTCTGTTTTTGAAAATCGTAAATGATATCATCACGATAGACATTCCAATCAGTAATCTCAAATCTGATAGCTTTGTGGTTTTTGGACTTTATTGTCATAAACATACGACGTTCAACACCTCCCTGCGACCAATGCGTTTCTTTTTCAAATCTCAGAGACACAATTTCCTGCCAGCTTAGCTTTTTTCTCCAAAAAATAAAGAATGTATAATAGATAAAATCGCTATCTCCCCAAAGGCAAGGAGCATTTCTCAAAAATCGAGCCAAAGCAGCAAGTAAGATGATGCCATAAAACATAAGAATGACATAATAGAGTTCAGACAGAAATGGAAGAGCAGCCATCCACTCATTTTTAACATTCAAACCATAACAAGCAATTCCCATAAAAAAGATTGCCACAATCATAAACTTCACATCATTAGAACGACGAACACGATAAGTAAATTGCATAAAACCTCCCTTACTATACTATTCGTCATTCAAATTGCTTTTAGCATTTTCCGACGTTATGACCTTAGATTTGAAGGAAAGGCAGATAATTCTGATGGTTTAGGTTTCCTAACAAAAGGGAGCATCCGTCTCTCTGAGGCACCCATAACTGTAAAATTTTCCCTTGCTTCTATCAAGCTAACGGTATTGGCTCCACCGCGCATTGCAGGTTTTTGCCTTTGTTGCCAATCATCTTCCCAAAAACAAACCTCACAAATTTCATAAGAACCATCTGGTACTTCATCCAAGGTATAATAGCCACAACAATGACACTGATATTTTCGAATTAGCGGCACCCGGCCCCAGGTCTGCTCTGCGATTCTGCCGTCTCCCAACTGGTAGATGGCGTCTGCTTGCTGCGTGAGGGCGTCCCAAGGTTCTGCGCCGATTCGAGCGACGATTTCCACAGACTTTTTCACAGCTTTGAGGTGCTCGCGCCCTCTGTCGGTGAATCCGAGGATATGGACGGCTTCTGGTAGCGGTTTTTCCACAGCATTGACCAAGATATAGGTCAACAATCGTCGCACGCGCGCTTTGGTATAGCGCTTGGTGGCGACTTTTTCCACAAGGTCTTCTACCGTCGCTACGCTCCGAATGGCAGAGCGGATACGACTTGCTAGTTCCTCATTGACTTGAAAAACCTGGGTTAAATCTGGATTCGTCAAAATCTGATATTTCAACAATTGGAAATAGTTATTCCAAGAAACCTGTGGAGAATTGAGTATCAAGTCGCTACTTGGTACTGACTTTTCCACAAAGGATTGGTCAGAAAGATGTTTTCGGATGGCTGTCGCAGAAGCGATGGCTACCTTTTCTTCCGAATGAAAGCCTGCTCCAATACGCTGGATGGGCTGTAGTCGTATATTCTTTCCAGCGCAGGCTTTGGCGTAAGCAAGCCCTAGAATGTGATTTGGGGTATCTCCTGAAAAGTTTATCCCAGCAAAAGTTTCCCACATTTTCTGTGTTTTCTGTGGATAAGTCATGGCATCTGGTAGCGTTTGGACAAAAGCCTCCATCTGCTCTGCCATTTCCCCATAAATAGCCGAAAACCGCTGATAATCAAGGACTTCCTCCGTGCCAAATGCCAGTGTGTCGATGCCAAGGCGATGCAAGAGGTCAACTGCGCCTCGGGCGAAATGGTCGGCGGACTGGACAGAGACGAGGAAGGGGAGCTCCACCACGAGGTCAGCCCCATGTGCCAGCGCCATCTGCGCCCGCGTCCACTTGTCAATGAGGGCAGGCTCCCCCCGCTGCATGAAATTCCCACTCATGGCAACAATCTTCATCCCTTTAGTCTGCGCCAAAAGGTGCTTGTGCCCATTGTGGAAAGGGTTAAATTCGGCGATGATGCCTGTTACGGTCATGTGTGGCTCCTTAGTTTAAATGGTAACGGTGATTGCGATTGGTACTGCTCTGTGTTAATAAATCAATCTTGACAAACTTAGCCAGATAACAGCTGGCTGACGCTTCACTAAGCCCTTCTAGTTTTTGTAATTGACTATGTGAAATCTCATCGTATTTTTGTAGGTAGGTTCTCACTTGCTCAAAAACTGCGATTTCTTTATCGCTCATCGGCGTAAACGAATACTCCTGTAAGGTTTCTAAAATGGCATCTAACATAAATTCGATAAAAACAGTAGCATCATTCTGATGATTGCTGAGGGATAAGCTGTCAATTATGCCTATAACATTATTGAAACCAGAGAAAATATAGAGACATTTTTATCTTATATAGCTTCTATAATACTATTATTCTTTTCGAAACAAGTTTCATATTACTTTTAAGATACGATACTTAGTTCTCTTGTTTCGATAATAATTTATTAAATAATTCATCATACATACTTTCTAATAAAAGTGGTTTACTCACTTCAATAATTTGTACATCTTTCTTTTCAATATACTGTAAATTATCTTTTATTATAGCGAATATAGTTTGATTAGGTAGAGTCAAAAAGTAATCATTCACAGACTGATACATATTTTTCTCAGAGGCTTTATCTAACTCGTTTTTAGTAAATGAATCAATTGAAATAGGAAATCTGTAATTTGAATGTGCGCTTAAAAGATTAATGTAAATCAGGTATAAAGATAATAATTGCTTATTCTTTTCAGTGCCACTACCACCAACTTTAGAAAATTCACCATACTTACGATTTGAGATTCCTAATGTTCCAATACTTGTCTCAATATTATTTTTAAGAATTTCAAATTCTTGATTTATATCTGACTTCTTCTTTCGTATTTCAGTTTGAATTTTTCTTATCTCTTTAGCTAAATCATCATAGGTTGACTTTAGCGCCTCTTTATCATTATTTTCTTTTCTTCTTAATTTTCCAAGTTCATTTAATACATTTTGATTTACGTATTTTTTTATACTAATTAAATCATTAATCTCTGAAATTCTCTCTTTATATTCTGCAAATTCATTTTTTAATTGCTTAAGTTGAACTTTATTTTTTGTTCCAACGTCCTGTAGTTTTACAATTTGAAAATCAATCTCTCTTTTCTTTGCATAAATTTGTGATAAATCATCATTCAACTCTAACCTAGTTAAAGACTGTTCTCGTGTAAGTATTGAATGACAATAACTACACTCATAATCAATTGTATCCAATCTTTTTTCTATGTTTTTAGATATTTTTTCTAATTCTAGACTATCTTGTCTATTTATATCCATAAGAACTTGATTATCAGAGATTTTTTTCATAATATTTGAGATTTTACCAGACAATTCATTAGTTTTATCCAAAAATTCATTGACTTGATTTTCTAACTCCTGAATATCTATAGTATCTACTTCTGAAACATTATGTTGCTTTTTATAACTATTATATACATTATCAATTTCATTAATAGAAAGAGCTTTCCCATCTATTTTCTTTTTTATTTCTACTTGTTCTTGCTTATAATTTTTTAATTCCGAATCACCTAAACCTAAGTAATAATCTATGATATCCTTCTGAAAATTTGGAGACTTATACTGCCCTAAACCATTGAATGTATTTTTAAATAGTGTACCATCCCATGATGAATCTTGATCAATATATATTGGAGCAAAAATTGCACTAGCATAAGCCTGTGATATGATATCATTTTTAACCCCTACTAAAGTCAGATTCATCTTTAGAATTTTTTGCAACCAATCTGAATACTCTCTGAAATCCTTAAATATCCTAGTTGTTTTGTTTTCATTTACAGAGATTATTTTATTCTGTCGCTCAATTATATATTCAGTCTCATCAACTATTATGACTATTTGAAATATATAACCATCAATATTCCATCCAGTTGGCAATGATTTCAAATCTGTCCCTAAGGCGTAGTATATTGATTTTATCAAACTGGACTTTCCAGTAGTATTTGATTTGCTAACTATTAGATTAGTATGTTCTCCAAAATTAAACTTGTTTGCTCTTTTGGAGCCATAATCAATTATAGTCAGACTTTTAATACTGAAATTGACCAAAACTAACCTCCTCAATAATATCACAATACGCTGAAATAATAATTGCTATACTCATGTTATCATCTAATTCCTTCAATACATCTAGTTTTAAACACTTGGCTATTAACTCTACTTCTGATAACTCATCTAGCTCTGAAACAAGCTCGGTTTGGATGAACTTTGTAACACTTTGCTTTTCATACATTTGCTGAGTAGAAATTTTTGATTTTTCTAATTTGATTTTAGACTTCTTTAATGGACTATAGGGTAAGTTATCTATAATATTACTAAACATTTCTAAAGATGAAACTTTCAGAAGTATGTCTCTTAGTTCTTTAGAAACCAACTTCTTATATTTTCTATCTGAATCTTGTTTAATAACATATTCTGATTTTCTGTAAATTATAGTTGTTAATTCGCCTAAGACCTGGCCTACTCTATTATCTACAGCAATACCAGTCTTTGCCATTTCACCAAGTAAGTAGTTTTGGGCAACTCCCATGTCATTTTCAAAAGGTGTTTTAATCAACGAAAATCTTTTTACTTTAGAGTTATTTACAATAAGTTCTTGTTCTGCAGATAACTTTAAAGATTGCTGAAATAATTCATCTTCTTCAACTGTCATTTTTTCTAAATCTGATTTAGTAAAATCATATACAACAAATTTATACTCTGAACTACTATCGCCAGATTCAAAGTGTTTGTCAAGCATCGATTTTTTCATCTTTCCCATTCTATCTTTCTTGTGGTTTATCATTTTACTTAAACTAACTGCTTTTTCTCCCTTGACTTGAATATAAGCATGGTAGTTATTATATAGGACCTCAAAATCATCATCTGCCTCAAGTACTAGTTCAAATCCTTCTTTTTCAAAATTTCGAATAGCTACTAAACTAATCACTGCATTCTGATAGTTCATTCCTTTTATAGCAATTGCTCCGCCATTATCAGCTACCATCTACACCCTCCTTATCCTAAATAAAATTATAAATCAGTGACTTTCTTTATTTGTGTATATTATGAATTTATTTTATATCAATCTTTCTCACATCCATCAATATAGTATCATTATACCACAAAAAGCCCTTGGTTTAGGGCTTTCTACTTGTTTCACAATTGACAACTAGTTTAACAGTTATCGTTTTTTGAACAAGAAAAACGTATCATATAAATATCTGATTTTTGATTAAGATGGAGTATTTATGCCTATTTAACTATCACTACAATTTTCTCAAAATTTCCGAATAAATAGATATAGGAAAGTTCCAAAAGGAGCGGGACGGAAATCCAATTTGAAGGGGTGATGCTTATGGCTAAACCTACTAAATTAAGGAGTTCCTGTCATGACTGTTGCAGAGGCGTTACAGCTGATGTTAGAGTTTGGTCTATTGATGATAGCCATTCTGACTTTTAACGATAGAAAAAAGTAAAACAGTAAAACCGCTACCTATCTAACTTTGCATGGTTCAATGTAGCGGTTTTACTGTTATCATCTATCCGTCCCGTCTTTAAAACGGTCCTATATCGGAGTTGGGTTGCAGCCCAACTCCTTTTGTATGTTTAGGATAACAAAGATAGTGTCAGTTGTCAAACGGAACCCATCTTTCATTACGGATTTATATCTGGCGTAGCATTAAAAAAACTCAGTACATATTTGTACCGAGCCTTGGGCTTTTACAGAGTAGTAGAAAATCAGATAGTTATCTATCTTCCCTACTTCTGACACACAAAGAACCATCTCTTACTTGTCTCTGTTGGCTCTTTATCTTCAAAGTCAGCGTAAACTTTGAACGATTTGAATCCTGCTTGTTCCAAGAGGATGTCGTAGGTCAACATATCGTAGGTACGTTCTTCGTGGATTTCATCGTAGCGGGTGAAGCGGCCATCCTCATCCTGAAGGAAGAAGGTCAGCTCATGCACAACAGAGTGGGGCGCTTCGTCTTCGTAAGTATCCCAAACCATGGCAAAGTCATCCGCATTTTCATGGTAGGAGTAACCTGGAAAGACCTCGTCCGTCTGATGGGTCGAGTGCACATCAAAGATAAAAACACCACCCTCATTGAGATGCGCGTAAACCTCCTTAAAGGTATCGCCAACTTCCACTTCATCCTGTAAATAGCAAAGCGAGTCAGAGTAGCAAGTCACAAAATCAAACGTTCCTAGCTCAGACAGGTCCATCATATTCCCCTGCTGAAAAGCGATGTGCTTCTTAGCAGATGCCGCTCGTTTTTCTGCAATATTCAACATCTCTTGGCTGAGGTCAAATCCTGTCACCTCAAAGCCTGCCTGCGCAAAACGAACCGACTGAATCCCAGTCCCGCAAGCCAATTCTAAGAGTTTCTTTTTATCTTTTGCTTTTGGCAAATGGCGGAGCGAAAAGTCTGTCCACAAATCATAAAGTGAGTCGTCCATGATGGCATCGTAGACCGAATGCGAATTTTTCGTAATTTTTTTCCATAATCTTTTTTATTTTTTCATTGTTGCCTTTGGTAGTGGAGTCAGAAGCGACCTGCTTCGCAGTTCCATTCTTAAATCGAAAATCTAGTTTTTTCGATTTCCCTCGAACCTAGCTCGCAAACGCTAGGTTCTTTTCACTACAGTGGCAACAATGGCCTGTCGGGCTCGCTTTTCCCGCCCTACCTCTCTCATCTTTTTTCCTTAAAAACCTTGCCATCGGCAAGGTCTATCTATTATGCAAGACATGTTGACACGTCCACAAGTGGGGCTTCGTGCCAGAGTTTTTCAAGGTTGTAGTGGGCACGTTCTTCTTCTGAGAAGATGTGAACGATGACATCATTTAAGTCAAGGAGCACCCAGCCGTTTTCACCTTCGATGTGGCTGGCATCGCCACCAGCTTCTTTGACTTTTTCACGGATGTTTTCCGCAATAGCTTCTAATTGACGGCTGTTCATCGCTGACAAGATGACAAAGTAGTCGGTCAAGCTAGTCAAACCTTCTAAGTCAAGTGCGACAATGTCCTCGGCACGCTTTTCATCAGCGGCACGGACAACAAGTTCTAAAAGTTCATTTTTATTCAAATTTATTTCTCCATTAGTTCAAATACTTCACAAAAGCATTATAGGTTTCTAGCGTTTGTGGATAAATCGGCTGCGCTTTGCTTGCCAAATGTGCGATGGTTCTAGCCGTCTCAAAAGCGACAGCCTTGTCCAAATCCTCTTGAGCGATTTGGCGAGCCTCATCAACACCAGGAAAATCACGACCTGGCTCGATGTAATCCGCCACATAAAGCACTTTATCAAGCAAAGACATGTCCTCATCGCCAACCGTATGGCGTTCTATGGCGATAAGAATCTCCTCATCTTCAAGGTTGAATTCTTGGCTAATGATAAAAGATCCCACTATACCATGCCAAATGTTGTTGCCCCATTTTTTTAGGTCAGGGTCTAAGTCACAGTCATCAATGACACTTAAAAAATCCTCATCTGGACGCTCTTTAGCGTAGTCATGCAAAAGTGCCGCAAGGCCTGCTTTGGTTTCATCTGCTCCGTAGCGCTTAGCCAATGCCACAGCAGACTCCTCTACACCAAGTACATGTTTAAACCGTTTTTCGCTCATGGCGCTTTGCACTTTTTCCAAAATAGCAGAGCGAGAAAGTCCGGTATACGTTTCATAGGTCATTTGTAGAGCCCTGCCTTTTTGATGTAATCAAGCACGGGAGCTGGCGTCATAAAGTTTGGGGTACGACCTTTTTTGATGAAATCACGGATGTTGCTCGAGCTGATGTCCATGAGAGGTACGTCAACCCAAATGACTGGATAGCTTGTCCCTGCCTTGTATTTAGGGCGTTGCACACCGACAAATTGAACCATCTCAACCAGCTCATCAATGCGGTGCCACTTAGGAAGGTACTCGACCATATCCGCACCTATGATGAAATAATAATCGGTGTCAGGATTAGCCTCTGTTAGTTGCTTCATCGTGTCGTAGGTGTAACTTTTACCCTTGCGCTCAATCTCAATCGTCTCGATATCCAGACCTTCTAAGCCATTGATAGCTAATAGCAACATATTCAGGCGGTGCTTTTCATCAATAGTCTCTTTTTCATCAACATGTGGCGGTTCATATTCAGGCATGAGATAAACGGCATCCAGACCCAATTGCTGGCGCACTTGATCAGCAACAATCAAATGGGCATTGTGAACGGGGTTAAAGTTACCACCTAAAATCCCAACTTGTTTACGATTCTTATCCTTGACCTCAGTCTCTAACTCAACCTTGGTAAAGGGAGTGAGTAATTCTATTGCCATAGGCTTTCCTTCATTTTCTAATTTTTCATTATCCGTGTTTAATCGCTTTGACTTTTGGAGACAGTTTGCGATTTTCTTTTTTAGCTGATTCTTTAAACAAAATCAAGATACGTCCAATTTTAAGAACGGTATCACATCCGATTTCATCTTCCAAAATTTCAGCCACTTCATGGATGTCCTCGTCCGTATTTTGTAAAAGAGTGACCTTAATCAGTTCACGCGCATCCAAAGCGTTACGAACACTGGTCTTGATTTGGTCGTTAAGACCATTTTTCCCGATTTGGATAATCGGTTTTAAGCTGTGTGCTTCTGATTTTAGAAAAGCACGTTGTTTTGATGTTAGCATGTTTTATTTCCTTTAATTTCTTTTTAAATCAACGCCTTACGCAAGACAACTCCGACACCTTCTGGCGCCCAGGCAGCAACGACTGTTGGTTTCTCCGCATTGCCATTGACCCGAATCCAACCAAGCCCTGAATACACGATGTCCATCTTATCTTTGATGGTAAATTCATGACGGACGAGTTTAGGAAAATCGGCAACTTCCTTAGTATTTGGCGGTGTTAGCAAGGTTCCTAAGTGCTTGTCGTAAAAAGCATCCGCTCCTTCAAGCTTGGTACGATGAAGGTTAAGATTATTGTCAAAATAAGCTGTGAAGCCCTGCTTTTCTCCAGACACGAAATCAAAGCGACCAAGACCACCCAAGAAGAGGGTTTGTTCTGGGTTCAACTGGTAAGTTTTTGGCTTGATTTCTTTCTTAGGGCTAACGTATTTGAGGTTTTTAGCCGTCAAATAATGCGCCATTTGGTGACGGTGAATAATCCCTGGCGTGTCAAAGATGTAACTTCCGTCATCCAGTGGAATTTCAATCTTATCTAGAGTTGTCCCTGGGAAACGTGAGGTGGTAATCACATCCTTGTCTCCAGTAATTTCTTTGATAATGGCATTGATAAGGGTTGATTTCCCAACGTTAGTCACCCCAACCACATAAACATCACGTCCTTTACGCAAGTCATCAATGCGTTCAATTAGCTCTTTAATGACGTGATGGTTTTGAGCACTGGTCAAAATGACATCAACTGGTCGCAAGCCCTCTTCATGAGCACGTTCTGTTAACCACTGAGTGACCTTACCATCTTTAACGGATTTCGGTAGGATATCTTTTTTATTTCCCACCAAGAGCACATCATTTCCAGACACAAAACGTGACAGTCCTGGAATAACTGAACCATTAAAGTCAAAAATATCAACAACATTAACCACAAGAGCATCGCTGTCACCAACTTCATGGAGGAGTTTCAAAAACTCATCATCTGTGATATGCACATCAACAATCTCATTATAATGACGCAAACGGAAACAGCGTTGACAGTATAGTTCACCTGTTTCTTCTGCTTTTTCAATACTTGACTTTGGGGTATAACCCGCTTTTTCTTTATCTGTGGTTTGAATTCTCGCCCCACAGCCAATACAAAATAATTCTTCCATTAAATTCCTTTTTTATAAGTAATTTTGCCATATTTGGCTTCAATTTTTTTCAACACACGACGCTCACGCCAACGATTAAACTTGGTATTCCAAGCATCTGATTTCACCAGTGGTTTCACCAAAATGGACTTAATTCCAGCTCTGTGACTGGCACGAATATCCGTCATCAATTGATCACCTACCATGACCACTTCGTCACGATCAAAGCCATAACGCTCAATAGCCATGTCAATCCCACGTGTGAAAGGTTTCATTGCACGACTGACAAAATCCACGCCAAAAGGCTCTACTGCACGCTCGACACGGCTATATTTATTATTTGAGACCACAACCACAGGAATATCAGCTTCGGTCATATCATCAAGCCACTCACGTAACTCTGGGGTCCCATCTGGATTATTCCAAGCAATCAAGGTATTATCCAGGTCCACTAAAACAGCACGAATCCCATGCTCACGTAACATCTCAGGTTTCAAATCATAAACAGCCTCAACCACAAAGGTGGGCAAATAGTCGTCTATACTCATGCTTTCTCCCATAATATTATAATCCTTATTATTATAGCATATTTTATTTTTAGTTACCAATCAATAATATTCAGTTGGTTTTGCTTGTAAAATAAGGGATTTTTGAAATTATAGATACTATTCAATTCCCGTCAATTTAAAAATAACGTATTAAATAACGTATTAATTTTTAGCGCTGGGGTGTGCTTTTTTTATTGCGCTCAAAATAAAAAAGCCCCCAGCGAATGCTGAGGCTAATTCTATGTGACTCGCTCGATTGAGAATAGGGTAAATTCTATCAAACAATCATATCTGATATAGTTATTCGAGACAACCGTTTTGTATAATTTTTAAATGTTGAAAATTTAAACCTCATTGGATCGTTCAATTTGTTACTATCAGCATTTTTGACGGCTTTATTGTAATCAGTTATAGCTTTTATTAATTTATTGATTATAACAATTTCATTATCTTGAATTTTAATAGCATCGTCTTTTTGACGGAGACGAAAAGGTTTATTAATTAAATATTTTGGGTTTTCAACAATTAAGGTTTTTCCTATATCTAGACCTTCAACAAATCCCTTTTTACTTGATGCTCTTAACTTATATTTGAGTTGATATTTATTTGGCATATAACTTCTAAAAGGTATAGCAAAATGAATGCCTTTGATAGTTACCAAAAGCACAGCAAACCCACGACCTTTGTTCATGAGCTTCTTTGTTTGAAAGTTATAATCCAATGCTTGTTCAATATCATAATCCTTACATAAAGTTAGGTCGATTTGCTGAATTTTTAACCTTTTACTTTTCACTAACAACTCCTACAAAAAAGTCCTGCGAGGGGCAGGACAGCATTTCCAATGGGATACTTCTGTTAACGAGCGCGTCCCTCCGCCCCCTCATTGCCAAACGGCTGGGAATTTAACGACAAGCAATGTCGGAACATAGAAAGGAGGTATTTTTTTACCGTTCTTGTTCGTTATTATTATTTCACACTTATATCCGACTTGTCAAGAAGTTAGCTAACTTTTTTAGCGAAAAAACCCCCAGCAATTGCTGAGGGCAGTTGTCTTATTGAAAGGATGTCCTTTCTAAACTGGTTTTTTAGAGATTGTATAGGTTACGCCATTGATTAAAATTTCAATACCCTCAATGGTTACTTCAATTTTGTCAGACTGACCGACATCCGTGACGGTCTGCTTGTCAAATTTATCAAGTGAGCCATTTTCTGCCTCAATAGCCTTGAGGCGACTTGAAGCTCCGACAATGTAATTATCATAGCCTGTGGCAGCGTAGTCATAAACTGCACCGCCTGTCTTAAACATGCCTTTGATAGCCTCGCTAAAAGTTTTGGCTCCTGAAACCTTGTAAGAGCCATCTTTTCGCAATAAGTAGAACCAGTCTGTCAAAAAGTCGTCTACAGTGGCATAGTGCATGTAGTGCCCTCTTTCGACGCTTGGTCGAGCAGTTCCTTGGGTGACTGTAACACCACTAGGTCGCTCAGCTTTTCCTGCCCATGTCATACCGCCCCAGTTGTTATCTGCTTTTCCGACTGCTGAAGTTCCCCAAAGCCCCTCAAAATGTAGGACGGTGATGGCATAGCTTGGTAAGATGTCATACTCTTTACACTTGGCCAAAATCTTGTCTAGTACATCTTTTTTAAGCACGGCACCATTATAAGATAAGTCTCCGTCTTCTTTTGCGACTGGTGTTGTTTCGGTCGGTTTAGGTTTTAACATGTCATTGACAATAGCCATAACACTATCATAGCGACCGCCTAGCGATTTCTTTCGTTGGTCACCATTGCCATGCTTGCCAGCTATAACCTCTCTAGCTAATTCTTTGTCTGTTTTTTCGGATTTATTGGCTTTTCCGTTGATAATATCCATGACAGCTTGATATTTGTCACCTAAACTTGTTATCCGTGCGTCACCGTTACCGTGTAGCCCTATGAGGGTTTCCTGGACGAGCTGATCGATAGACTTATCGGGATTTACAACCACTGCATTTGTCTCCTCAAAGACAATCTCTCGAGGTCTGCCGTTATACTCCCAAATCGTATCGTAGTCATCAATGGTAATACCATCGTTGCCATAATTGCAATGGATAACCTGATGGTCGTTGATAAAAATCATGACGTGACCAAGCGACCCAAGCGAGCTTGAGCCATCACGAGGTGCCCAAATAACGACTATACCACGTTTTGCCACAAAGGTCCCGTCAACAGCATCGTAAATCTTTGCATATCCAATTTGGGGTAAAGCTTGCTGTAATGTCTCTGTATTGTTGTTTAGGTTAATCCCTAGCGCACAACTAACGGCAGAGCTGCAATCCATCTCAATGCGACCGTCACCATCGTTGTCGTTGCCATAACGGTCTCCCATGTCATAATGGACAGGGATAGCTTGCAGACGCAACATCTCTGCGATACTTGACTCAATTCTACTCATGTTATTTTCCTTTCCACGCCTCGTTAGCTTGTTTTACAGCTGACTCGATAAATAGATTTAGGTCATCGTCTGACATGTGGATATTGTATTTTTGTAGCTCTGCTGAAATCTGAGTTTTGGCATGTGCTAACTTATCAGCTCCCTTGTAGCCGGTTTCTGTTGCTACTTGCTCCACAGCGTTGACTGCGTTCCACGCTAAAATCTCAGCAATCTTGACGGCTTTTTCCCCGCCTTTTTTAATCAAGTAAACCTTGACAGCCTGTACTGCAATGCCTACCAAAATGGTCAAAATCCCCATAGCTGAGCTTATAATAATTTCAGTAATTTGTGTCATGTTATTCCTCCATTTTTAATTGTTCATACCGCTCCATGAGCTTATCAATGTATCCGTTACCGCCAAGAGCTTTATAATTTTTGTGCATTCGGCCAATCAGCTTGTACTCTTCTGCTGATGTATTCCCTCGTTCTAAGGCGTGTTTGATGTCTCGCTCAAGTCTGAGATACATCGTTGATAGATGAGCTTCGTCGTGCAAGTCTAGCTTAGACTGCACATTTTTTAGAGCTTCGTTATTGCTATCTGCTGTTGCATTAAGCTGATTGATACTCTCACGTTGCTCGTCTAATCCAGATTTGATTTCGTTGAACTGACTCTTACTGAGGTTATTTGAGCGAGAAGCCATATAGCCAAAGGCACCTGTGGCGATAACACCAATGGTAGGAGCAAGCGCCCCTACCATGTCTAAAACTTGTTGTGGCATTATCTACCTCGCATTACTCTTGTACTTTTACGGTTGGATCAGTCCAATCTGGATTTCCATTTTCGTCAAACTTCATGATGTAAAATTCCTCGTTAAAGAGGTCAGCAACGTTGATAGTAGTCGTTGTCCCACCCCAAGGATTAAACGCCCAGACTGTTTCAACTTCCACCAGTTGACGTTTACCTTTAACAACCGCTGGACGTTTTTGTACATCACGATACATGTAAAAATCATTGTTGGCATTTTTGCAGCGGATAAACTCGCCATTTTCTTTCATATATTGCAAAGCCGTTGCTAAGTCAAAAGGTTCAGTGATTTCTTTGAGGTCTAGTAGAGTTTCTTCAGTTGTTCCGATTTGTTTGATTTCTTTTGTCATGATTATTCTCCTTTTTCTGTTTCAGTTGGTTGTGTTTGTTGGTCAAGCAGAGCTTCTAACTCTGCCTTTTGTTGATTCAACAGATTGATAGTTTCTTGTGCTTCTGTCAGTTGGACAGCTAGCAGATTTTTAGTTATTGATTCTTCGGCGAGTTTCGCCGCCAAATCGTTTACAGTCAAGCGTAACGCTTGATTAAGCTGTTGGTCTTGGTTCATTTTGTCCTCCTATTTGATGGTATTCCATGTTTCGATAACATCACCACGACCGGTGATGTTGACTAAGTGTTTAAAGTTTGTGTTGAATTGCTGTAGGATCTCCTTCAAGCTAATGTAGTTTGTGGCTGTTCTGAACAAATAAACATCACCGATGTTCAGTTTTGAACTAGGCCTGTCACTTGTACGGTGAGCATCTATGTCTAGTTTCCCTGGCAAGGTATTGATATCCCAGCCATCCGAATCTTCATAAGCAGAGCTAGCTAATCTGACCGTATCGCCTACAACATCAATCGAATCATCCTGAACGCCATTCCACGCCCTAATTCCTACAAAGCCACCGTCGTTTGATGACTCTGTTCCATTTCTGTTTGAGCCAATTACGGTAACTCCTACTCTCCTACCATTTGATGTACCAGTTGCGAATTTTACAAATTGAGTAGGATAGCCACTCAAAATTCGTTTAAGTGCAGCTTGATCAGTATAGTAAAGGATTTGACCGTTGTTCATCTGAATTTCCATGGCGTTATTGAGAGCCCTCATAACACCTCCTGAAATCTGAGTAGCTGACATAGTAACAGATTGTACTTGCGTGATAAAAGCATTTTTAGCAAACAGTTGTTTCAGGTAGGCTTCGTTGGCCATCAGTTTGTTAAACAAAGCCTGGTCAACGACGAGCTTGTCAGCAGTGACCGAGTTAGCGGCTAAAATTGCTGCAGTCACCGAAGCAGACTCAAAATTAGCTGTTTTTAGCTTATCAATCATCGCAGACTTGATTACGGCATTATCGATGAGCGTTTGCCCTGTGATGTGTGTCAGACGTCCATCGATACGATTGGTACCGTTAGCTAACAGGTTGAATTGATTAAGCACAGTACCAGCGCTAGTCAGATTTTTAACCGCCCAAGAGCCTGCAAGTTGGCTCATTTGGGTTTCCGCCGCTAACTGCATGGCAGACGTGCTGTCCACAAAACTAGTCGGTGGCACGTCGCCTCTTACGATAGATATTTGACCAATAGCTACTGTCCCGTTTTTACGTATCCAAACGTGCAAGCCATAGTCGTCTGTCGTTGTGGTTGTTTTAGAGACAGTAACAGTACCAGTAAATATTTGCGATGACCCTGTTTGGGTCAACCTGATAGGAAAAACTGCAATCTTATCAGTACCGTTTTTTATCTCAATTCCCACGATGTCGTCTGGTAAAACGTCCACCCAAAGATTAACTCGATAACTTAATTTTTCGCCTGCTGTAAAGCTTTGGGTGTGTAGCGGTACCTGGAATCCTTTCCATTTTGGCGAAGACAAACCTGTCTGCGTAATACGCAAGAGTTTATAACTGCTTGTACCTGTTAGTGCAAGAGTTGAATTAGATGTTCTAGCTTTATATTTCGAAAAATTTGTCGGGTCGTAAACTAAATTTTGACCGTCTGACAGACTTGATACACGACTTACAAGGCCTTTGGCCGTCTCAATCGCTTGATAAATGTCACCACCAGCCACAATCGACCGCTCAAACTTACTAGCCGACTGAATAGCCTGTGAAATCGCACTCCCATCACCAATCACACGCTTGTGAGCATCTACGGTGTCTTTGACTGTGTTAAAAGCAGTGACTACCGATAGCTCTTTTACCGATGGGCTCCAAGGTTGCTCAAGACGACCCTCAAGTAATTGATAACCTGCAACGCTAAAACCTCCGACGTCACTAGCCAGAATCGCAAATCTCGCTCTGATTTTGCCTGAGCGCGTTGGTACAAAATGCAATGTAAACCGTTTAAAATCAGTACCAACATCATCAATATGGTGGTTACGACGAGTTGTACTTGTGATATCGTCACCACCAAAATTATAGAGGTAAAAGTAAACAGTCCCTGTTGTCTCTTTGGCGACATACGCGCTAAAAATGTACTCTTTACCAGCCTCGACTTGCCAGGTTAACGTCGGTGATGCTTTGTTACCACTTTGCCAAGTCAACACATCCGCTCCTGCGACAGTACGACCGTCTAGTCGCCAATTGCCATCAATCCAAAAGTGAGACCCGCTAAAATCCTTTGTCCCGTCTACGAGATTGACGCTTGTTGACGTTGGTATCAGTGCTTTTGTCTCGGTGATAGAGCGCTCAAAACTGCCTGCTGTCTCTGTGACCTTATTTTCAAGCACTGTTGAGGTCACATAAGGCTGTAACGCTGATGATGTGATATAGCCACGGCCTGTGATGTTGCTATCAACCTGAGCTTTAGTCTGATAGCCCTTTCCAGTAATGGCCTGTTCAACCTGTGTACTGGTCAAGCGCTTGTTAATTTCACTGGCATTTTGCTCAATCAGTGTTTGTTGGCTTGTAACTCTACCGCTCAAACTGTCATACTCAGTCTGTGAGACCTTACTAGACACATCACCAATCAACTGTCTAATCTCAGTCTCGGCTTTTGTGATTTTACCTTGAGCCTGTGTCAGCTGTGTTGATAATTGCTCTTGACCTTGAGCGGTTTGGGTGATAGTCGTCTTGACTGATTCAATTTCGGACATTGTATCTTCAGGTGCTGGTGACCAGTCGGTTGGTAGCGTGCTGATCTCCAGCTTAGGTCGTCCAGCTTTAGCATTACCACCGATTTGGATATACATATTAGCGATGTAATCGTTGAAATCAGCTTGGTGTTTAAATGCCTGGTAGATTCTCTTTTTAGGAGTGTCTCCAAGTTTGGTCTCCCAGACCTCTAACCACGATCTGTCGTTAGTGTCTCCACGGCGGGCTGAAAGACTAATGCCCCATCGATTACGATCTGAGCTAGTGATGTTAGTTCCCTCAACTTCAATGCTGACGACAAACGATTTGCCTTTGACGTGCTCGGCAAAATCTGGATGGATTTTCACATTGTGATAGCCAGATGTTATCTCAATGTCTGAGTTTAAAAAGTAGTTCCTCCCACCAATCTCTGTCGGTATTAATGCCTTGGTCTCGGTAATTTGCCTCTCGAAACTGCCTGATGTCTCTCTAACGAGATTTTGCATTGTCGTAGTCGTCGCATAAGGTTGCAAGGCGCTATTAGTAATGTAGCCACGGCCTGTGATGTTGCTATCAACCTGAGCTTTAGTCTGATAGCCCTTTCCAGTAATGGCCTGTTCAACCTGTGTACTGGTCAAGCGCTTGTTAATTTCACTGGCATTTTGCTCAATCAGTGTTTGTTGGCTTGTAACTCTACCGCTCAAACTGTCATACTCAGTCTGTGAGACCTTACTAGACACATCACCAATCAACTGTCTAATCTCAGTCTCGGCTTTTGTGATTTTACCTTGAGCCTGTGTCAGCTGTGTTGATAATTGCTCTTGACCTTGAGCGGTTTGGGTGATGAGCGTCTTAGCATTTATCAGTTCGTCCTGTAGCTCTTCTGGCGCTACGCTGTGCGCTGTGGCAATCTCTCCTATTTCCAGCTTTAATTTATCAATATACAAGATACTGTTTGTCGTGAAATTGTATCCATAAACATAAAAAAGGACACTTTTGCCAAAGTCGCATGTAAATTTATCAAATGGTACTTTAACATTAACACGTTGCCATTTGTTAAACGAGTCTACAATTAGATTAAATTGCCCTGCGTGGAATTTTCTTGTTCCTGATTTGTCATAGTAGTATAATCCACCGAAGATTTTTGTGCCTGCACCAGTTGCAAAAACATCGACCGAAAACATAAAATTATCAGTCGTTTGAGGTATTCGACTAGTTATATTCTGAGAAAAACCTTTCCAATTTCGTTGGCCATTACTTTCATTGAAAACTCCTACAGATTGTCGCTCTGCTCCATCTCCAACATAAGCATGATAGCTTGTTGCAGGATTAGAGATACCACCATTGTATGTATTCCAGTTTTTTGCGCTTTTATCGTAAGCCTGACCGCCAACAACAAACGCAGTAGTTGTTGCTGTCTGCTCAAACGAGCTATTAAGCAATAAGTTAACTCCACCAAATTCCTTTGGTATTAAGCCTTTTGTCTCGCTAATCTCAGTCGTGATACGATTACCTAACTGAGTAATTGAGCTTTCAGCAGTCGTCAAGCGTTGTTTTGCTTGGTCAAAATCACTTGTTTTGACACGACTTGCAATTTCCCCTGCTTGGACTTGTAGGCTAGCCTCTGCCGACGAGACACGGCCTGTCAGAGCGTCTACAGTGTCCCTTGTAGCTAGTAGCTTGATGTTTTCCTTTGTCTGCGTAAGCTCTGTTGATACCCCATCAATCTGACCTGCTAAGAGACTTTTGGTCAACTCGATTAACCTGTTAGCCTCTGCCACTGCTTGACTTTTAGCTGTGGCCAGTTTACCTTCTGTCGCCTGTCTCTCAGCTATATCTAAGCGTTTCGCCTCTGCTATTGCTTGACTTTTAGCTGTGGCCAGTTTACCTTCTGTCGCCTGTCTCTCAGCTATATCTAAGCGTTTCGCCTCTGCTATTGCTTGACTTTTAGCTGTGGCCAGTTTACCTTCTGTCGCCTGTCTCTCAGCTATATCTAAGCGTTGCGCCTCTGCTATTGCCTCAGACTTGTACTGCAAAGCTTTAGTCAAGGCATTAGCTGCGTCCGATTTAGCTTGCGTGCCAATTTGTTGCGCTTGCTGGGCTAGCGTCTTTGCGTCTGTCGCTTGTGCACGGATGTCGGAGACTTGTCGGTCATGCTCAGCGCTGCTTGCTTCGATTTGGGCAGTGACTTGAGCAATTTCTTTCGCAATTCTATCACGCAAGGCTTCGCTGTCATAGGTCCTCAAGATTTCTTCCCAGACTTCTCCTGTCCATCTGAGCATAATCTTATGACCTTCGTGCTCAGAGTCGGGCTTGTACCAAATGTCATTGATAATGACCTTCCCTGGGTATTTCTTGCTAGGGTCTTCAGCGCCATACCAGTTATTGTTAAAACCATCAGCACTTGGCAGAAAGTCTGGGAGGTTTTGCACAAAGTTCGAGAACTCGTTGGCCACAAAGTTATCAATAGCCTTGTCAGCAATGATCTGAGCTTTTGCCTCATTGCTTTCTCCTACTCTGTCCCCAAGCTTGATGTCGCTTGACTGATTGTTGAGGCGGTTGAATGTAATTTCAAAAATACGGGTGTCATAGTCCAGTTTTTTGTCGTGGCGAACCACTCGGATAGTGTCTCCGACCTTCACGCCTCGTAGATAGACACTTGATGTCTTCAAGGTCAGTTGTGGCCGTGCTGTATCAATCAGGGTCTTATAGGTTCGTTCTGCTAAAATCTCTGGGTCTTCCTCTTCAGGAAATTCCACAAATCCGATTTTGGGACGCATTGAACCGTCAGCGTTTTTGATACCGTACAACTTCGTCATTGCAGGTAGTTCAAGATACTTCTGCCCCTTTGGTTTATTGACTGGTTTTCCTTTAGCTGTTGACCAGACTACATCCTCAAAAGTGATTTTACGTCCGTAACCGTCTGATTGTTGCATCGCTTGTGTTGTTTTGTTTTCGCTCGATGAACGTTCTGCTATATCCCCCGCAGAGCTGACTTGCACACCTTTACCACGTCCTACAAGAGCTGTAAAAATGTTTGTTCTTTCAATTTCTTGGATGATTTGTAGAGCGTTATGGCCGTAAACCACTCGCTTACCGATGGCTTGACCGATTTTTTTCTTAAAATCAATGTAACGGGCACCGATTTGGTTGCCGTTCATCTCAACGAAAAATTGCATTTCCAGGTCCCAGACTTCGCATACCTTTTTCAGTGCGTCAAAGGTTGAAACATAATAAAAATTGGTGCTGTGTGGAGTTGTTTCGCCAATAAATCGAACTTGCCAATTTGTATCTTTTAGCAAATCATTGATGACCTCTCTGGCAAAAGCATTTTGAGGTCGTTTGTCATAAACAACCGTTTTTCTAAGCTCCTCGATACCAGACTGGACACCGATTAATGATGTCAGATTATCAGAAGTCTTCTGAGCAACGTAAAAATAATGAAAAGTGTGAGCATCTTCTATGGTCTGTATGGCCATGTACTCCACTTTTTCCAGTTCGTCAGCGTTTAAAGCTTTCATCTCGACAGTCAACCTGTCAGAAACATAGCGCTCACTGGTTAGAGTATACTTCTGGAGAGCTGTCTTGATAGCAGGTTTATTGACAATTTTAAAGAGTTTCTCGTCTTTATCAAATAAATAAATCACGCTCGTTCGTCCCTCCAAACTACTTTTTTTACCGTGGCGTTTTTGGCTGTGATAGTATCACCATTTCGGACAGTGAATTGTTCCAGTGGACTGAATCGCTCTAGCTCGCTGAGAATATTCCTTCCGTTATAGGTGGCAGTCACTTCTTCAATCCCAAAAGTTATTACGATATCTTTTCCCGCTGCATAAGAACCTACGAAAGATAAGATTTTTGTGCCGTTAATAATCTGTACCTGGCCAACTGTCCCAGTCGGTGTGACCGTGATTGACTCAGGTAAGACTTCCGAGGCATCTGATAAAGAAACAAGCCCAGTTGAGTTCTGGGCTGATTTTTTCTTATATCCGTCTGGTACTAGCAGGGTGAACTTGCTGACAATGGAAAGTGATTTTTCCTCAATATCATCAGCGCCACTGAAATAACCGTAATAGGTGTAACCAGGTTCATCCTTAAATGTGATTTCAAGATAACCACTACTAGCATGAGTCCGCAAAATCTTGTTCAGTTTTGCAAATTTATCCCGCATTTCAGCACTGCTTTTTGCTTCAAGTTGGTACTTGATTTCTAAAGTGCGCTCATCATCAGAAATTCCTTCCACCCAAACACCACGGCGACCAGAAACAGAGGTTGTCTTGACCGACTGACCAAGCAAGCCTCTCCCAGTCACTGTCAAATGGCGATACCCCTCAACCAACTGGTTAATAGGCACTCCATTGATGGACATATTATCGCTAGGTTCCACAGGAGCACGTATCCCCTGCGAAATCGTAGTATCTACAAATTCGTACATATTTTCCTTTCTAATAATCACTTAAAATTAATTCCAAATCTTGCATTTCTGTGATGTCTTCGGTAAATGTTCTAAAGCTATGATTACCAAGCGTTAAATTAAAGTGAGCCGCTTCCTTAGTTTGGGTTAGCTCGTAAGTTGCCGACAAGCTACCAGAAACGTTGTTGGTGAATCTGCTTTGGAGTGCGTTGGACATATCGCCAATTTGCCCTTTTATTGAGTCGAATTTAGCTTTTAACAATCCAGAATCTGGAACGGCAGACAATGCCATTGCTTTGGCGGATTTGATAATCCCTTTAGTTGAGTTTTCCATACCAATCGCCATACCCTCGCCTGTGAATCCACCGATTTCTTTCATAACTCGAGAAGGAGAGTGGATATCTAAAGCTCGTCTGATTGTTGCTGCTACATTGTTGGCAATGCTATTGGCAATTGAGTAGATGTACCCAGCTTGACCAGCCAACCCACTAGCAAAACCTTGACCTGCAAAAGCACCGGCAGATTGCATCTGACCAGCTAGACTGCGAAAAATAGAAACAATCTGATTCCCGGAAGACTGTGCAGTAGATACTGCTCTAGACATTCCGGATGAGAAGCTGTTGTTTAAGTTCGACATTGCTGAGTTTGTCGCAGATTTTACCGCATTAAACACGCTAGTAAACGTTGATTTCATGCGATTTCCACCAGCAGTCACCGTGCTATTGATCTTGTTAAATCCTCTAGTGACCGACGTGGCAATACCATTCATTGATTGAGTTGCGTTCATCTTAGCTTGATTAAAACCAGTAGTAATCGCAGTCGATAGAGCCTGTGACTGGCTTTGAGCTGTTGCGGTGGCTGATGCCATCTCGCTAGAAATTCCGGTATTTAATCCGGAGATTGCCGTTGACCCAGCCCCTTGTGCAGCTTGTAGATTGCTTGAAATATTAGCATTAATCGCTTGAGCCTCAGCGGTCGCATTGGCAGAAGCAGTGGAAATGTTTTGACCGATTCCATTAGCTAACGCTAAGGTCTGATTGACACCGTCTAAATTCATTCCTGAGACTGCTTCGCTGACGCCTGTTTGCATTGCCTGTGCTTCGGATGTTGCTATTAGGCTGGCATTTGCCATATTAGATCCAGCAGCAGTTGCGAAATTTAGAAAATCGATACTTCCTTGTATAGCTAAGGCGTTGGTTTGTCCTGTAACATTTGTGTATAGAGCTGTCGCGTCAATTCCAGCCTGTGTACTAGCTTGACTTGTAGCAGTTGTGACACCAATCTTAAAGTTTTCCATGTTTATGCTAGATTGACTAGCTAAATCAGCAGTTGTCGCTTTTACGGATTCTGCTGTTGCGGTTGTGTCAGCTTTTACTTTGGCGTTGCTCTCACTACTTTTCCCAGTTATCCAGTCAAAAGCGTTGGAAAATCCATCTTTAATGCCATTCCAAACTCCCTCAAGTGCCTGCGGGATAGCTTCGAGCATTTTATCCCCTAATCCAGTTATCAAATCCCAACCAGCTTTAGCGATTGTTGGCAAGCCTTTAATCAGAGCCATGGCCAATTGGACGATTAATTGAATACCTGCCGCAACGATTTGAGGAATATTTTGAAGTAATCCCTCTAAGAGAGATCCTATAATCGATATCCCGGTTTGAATAATTTGCGGGAGATTGCTTATGAGCCCTTCGACCAATGTCATGATAATCTGGATACCGCTTTGTAGTATGCCAGGTAAGTTAGAGGATACCGAAGAGATGAAGTTTTGAACAATAGATAATGCAGTAGTTAATAACAGCGGTATGTTTTGCACTACTCCTTGTGCAAGTTGGACTAAGAATTGCATACCGACCGATAGTAATTGAGGCAAAGATGTTAGAATGCCATTAACAAAGACACCGATAATCTGAATCGCAGAGCTTATCAGATTACCAGCATTGCTCCCAACCCCTTGGACAAGGGCGGAAATCAATGCAACGGCGCCCTGGAATACTGCTGGCGCATTCGCAACGATAACTTGAGTAAACTGTTGAATCAGTTGCACGCCTTGATTTATTAATTGAGGAATTTGAGAAACAATTCCGTTCACAAAGTTAGTAATAATTTGCGGACCTTGAGTAACTGCTACTTGTACCATTTGAGCAATTTGGTCACCAAATTGGCTTTGCAATAAACCTAAACCTACTAAAAACGCTCCAAAAATAGCAACAGGTAACAAAGCTTTCATCGCCAATCCGGCGAATGTCTGAATAATAGAACCCATTCCAGAGAATGTAGAACCAAATGCCCCTGCCATTCCTGACAGAGGTCCCATCAAAGCGGTTATTTTAGCCCGAACGCTTGCCAATCCGGCAGATACCCTTGGAAACTCATAACTAAAAGCAGCCATCTTAAATTTGAGGTCATCTACAACATTCAAACCAAGCAAACCTACCTTAGCAATCTTGCTCTCTCCTGCCATCATAGACAACGCAGAGCGTGCCGCGTTAGAACCGCCAACGGCTCCCATAAAAGCGTTTTTGGTATTCAATGCAGCATTTGCCACATTGGAAAAACTTGCCGAAACTCTTGGAAATTTCGCATTAAGCGCTCCAAGACCTGCAGTGACAGGTTTAAATACGTTGGCTAAATCGCCACCAAAGGCGCTAAAGCCATTTTTGACTGCTGTAACTTTAGGTAATAGTCCAGGTATAGAACCACCAAACTTACCCAAAAGCTCAACTCCTCCAGTTATCCCTGCCATCATCGCTGTCGTTCCCAAAAATGACATGGCGCTTTTTAGTATTGGAAATTGATCTGTTAAATATTTGATTTTATTAGCAAAACCATCGATACCTTCTAATTTTGTAAGGAATTTATCAATGTTGTCTGCTAGTTGTTGAATTGTCTCGCCTTTAATTCCACTTAGCTTGTTAATAATGCTCTCGATGCCTGTTACAGCGTGCTTGCTGAAAATCTCAAAAATAGGCTGTAATTTGTTACTTACAGTCTCTTGCAGTCCACCTAAAGCTTCATCTGCTGATTTGTAATTTGTCGCCATATCTTGCATAGAAGCCCCGGCTTTTTTAAACGCTTCTGCAAAATCGCCGGTTTTTACTTCTCCGTCTTGGATTTTAGTGACCAGTTCATCTAACGATAGACCCATTTCTTTAGCAACCGCTGACATCCCCGCTGGCGATTGCTCCATCATCAATTTAAAATCTGCCCAAGTCATCGTTGGTTTTGTCAATGCTTGAACCATTTGCTGAGATAATGTTTTCATTGCTTGACTAGGGTTTTCGGCAGAAGCTGCCAAACCACCCATGGCAGTAACTAAGCTCCCTGCATCTTTACGACCAATAGCTGCTATTTGCGAGAAAGTCGTTCCCATGTCCGAAGCGGAATAGATGGTTTGTGTGGCGTAATCTTGCATATCTGCTTTAGCTTCAGCAATTTCTTTCTTGCCCCACCCTAATTGACTAAGGTTACCGTCGAAGGTTTTCCATGCTTTTGTAGATCCATTTAATTCTCCAACCAATCCAGACAATCCAGTGCTGGCTACACTTGCCATTGAAGATATTGCTGAGCCGACAAGATTAGCTCCCAGCATGCTTTTAAAAGTGCTAGAAGCTCTCCCGCCAACTGTATCAAAGAGTTTTGATTGCTTTTCTAGCCCTTCGATAGCTTTTGAGGCGCTTTTTAGAGTTGAACCGAAGGATTTGTCCACCGCTGACAGTATCGCCTCGACAGAGTACGAATCTGACATATTACCTCCTTTCTAGCTCGTATTAGCCTTAAAGAGTAGATCAAACGCAGTCTTGTCTCTAGGGACATCTGTCTCGTGAGTAATCTTCCTGATAGCTTTTTTATAATCAAAAAATTCATCAAATGTTTTATACATAGGCGTTCCGCGTTTACTATCCTTAACAGATTTTATTTGCCTGTTTAAAAAGGCTTGCATATGGATACGTCTATCAACATCAACTTCTTTTAGATTGCTTCCAGTCATCAAAAGGTCATACTCATAGAGAGTCATTCTGTCGATTTTATCAATATCGACAATCCCTAGATACCTAACGCAGTTGATTACTATTTTTTCATAGGTTTCTCGAGAAGTTTCTTTTACGCTTGGTTTGCCAGAATCTCTTTCTTCGCTTTGGCGATATACAGCTTTGACGCATTAGATGCTTCAAGTTCTGCGACAACCTCATTAAACACCGCTTCGATATCTTCGACGGTATCTAGATAATCGTCAATATCATTTTGCGATGGACGTGGCTTCTCTGTGATTGTCCCATAGTAAAGATAATCAGCTAGTGTAGTGATTTTTTGATTCAACAAAAACCCTGCTGTCGCTTCTAAACCTGCGCCAAATTCAACGCCGTTAGAATTGAGGCGATATTTTTCGTCCATAGCGCGAACAAATTTCACACCAAATCGTACTTCGTAAGTTTTATCATTGATTGTTAATTGCATTTATTTACTCCTTAAAAAATAAAAGGGGCGATAGCCCCTCTGTTGTTAACCTTCTTTGACTGTATCTTTGAATACGTACTGAACAGCGTCAGCTTGCTCTTTTGATAGAGTAGCATATCCTTCTTGTCCAACACCGTTGATAGCAAATTCAAGCTCTAGTTCAAGAGCATCTTCGGCGTTTGCAGTGGCTTTATAACTACCAATATACCCTTGGAAATACGTCGCTTTAAATTTGCCTTTGTTGGTATCTGTTCCCTCTTCCGCCTTGTCGATTTCCCAAATTTCAACAAGATCTCCGTTGATAAGAGCTTTTTTAATTTCATCAACGTGAGAGTCTCCTTTAGCAATAATTGACGTTGCCGAAAAATCATACTCGACTGGTTTCAACGTTTGAATTTTGCCATCTTTTGTATCTACGCTGTCAGTATCACGAGACAATTCGTTTTCGTGCTCTGTCTGGAATGCCATTTTCCACGCTGCTTCTTTTGTTGCGTTCTTAAGCAAACGATAAAGCAAAATGACATCAACACCTTTTTTTGCCTCAAGCGGTGTTTTTGCTTGTGTTGCAGTATCTTGTGCTGCCATATTATCACCTCATTCTAAAATTTAAAGTCACTAGCGCTCTTTTAAGCGGTGGGACGGTTGTTGTATCATCCATCAGACTAATAGATGACCCAGCTTGGTTTAATGACCAAAAATAGCCGTCTGTTTCATTGATGGACATTGCTTGCGCAAAAATAGCCGATGCCATATCTGACACCTGCTTTCTTTTCTTTTGCAATCCCCAGACGGATAAAGTTAACTCAACACTACCTTTTACATCTGTTTTATTTGGGATATGCTCTGTACTTGTAGATTCTAATTCTACAAGTGGATACGGAACGTCATCCATAGGTTTGTAGTCATACACGGTAAATCCTATCTGACTAATCCGCTTGTACATCTCGTCAAAAATTGACTGATCTCTAGTTTTAATCATTTAACTAATTCCTCTAAATCTTGACGGAATTTCTCTTTTTGGGCTTTTACCGCTGGAAGTACAAAAGGTTGCGCTGACATTTTGCGTGTTCCTTTCTCAACATATCCAGCATATTCCGTTGTCGGTCCTGTTTTTGCAGTGAATCCATCGTCTGCAAAGGTTAGATTTGTTGATACACTTCGTTTTGTTGCGCCAGTCGAGAACCCTTTAGTAAAGTTTGCATTGCGTACAATACCCTTCTGCAACTCTACAGCATTTGTTCTGACGATTCGTTTGACTTCGTCTTTTTTTGCTATAAGATTCAGTTTGTTTTTCAAGCCGTTAGTCCCTCTTATTTTTAAAGACAATTTAGCCAAGACTATCATCTCCTTCCAGGTAAAAAACTGTGTCAGATTGCTTTTCGGCAGTTACTTTATAGGTTTTGCCTTTGTACAGAATTTTTGAAAAGACAAAAGACGGCTTCCGTTTGAGAAATACCGTCTTTGTATCTTTTTTAAACTCGCCATAGACAAGTTTCTGCCTATCTAGGCTCATATCCATTACATAAGCCGGCACTCTCAAAGATTGTTCCTCTTTGCCTACATACTCGCCCAAATCGGGGTCGTAACGCTCTTTTGTGACTGCGACCAAGTCAACTCTGTCTGCAAATCTCATAAGACAAAAATCCTGCCTTTCTGAGATTGTCCAGATTGTCCAAATGCCTTCTGTAGCATGTCGTCATAAGGTAAAAACTCATTCTTGTTTTCGTAGTAAGAAACAGAATGACCTTCTACGCTTTCCGATGAAGCTCCTTCTGAACCACGTCTATTAAAGCGTTTAATCACACAATCTTCAAAGATGAAAGAATAGGCGTCATCTATTTCAGACACGCCATATTCCGCCTTGAAATGCTTGATAACACGCTGTAAGAGCATATTTAGCAAACCATCTTGCAAGTTGTCAGAAATATCCAAGTCAAGTTTTACATTTGTAATTACTGTATTTTCGTCAAGTTGCGTCATGTAACGCCTCCTGACTATTCAACAGCTTTCTTTTTGGTTTCTTTCTCCAAAAATCCAGCTTTTACCAATTCTGCGGTGCGATCACCTTCGTATTCGTCACCAATCACATAAATAACCTGAGTTTCCTTGTCACGGAAACCTGCGATAACTTTAGCCATGATCTACCTCCTAGATTTCCGGTGTCGTAGAAAGCATATAGCAATCATCCAAGTTTTCAAACGATGGCAATGCAATCATAGACACTTTTGTTTCAACATTGACTGGGTCTGTGTGTTTAGTTGTTGTGATTGCGATACCAGTATCAACAATCTTAACAGAAGCACCAGTGTTACCACCCATCAAGTCGCTTTCTTCTGGTGTTGTACCAAAAACAGTGCGACCAAGTGCTGAGTTAGGTGCAAGCGTTACACGAGCGTCTGGGAAGTATTTCTTAACTTTGCCGTCTGCGTCCTTGTAAGTACCAGATTTAACAACAATCTTCACGCCGTAATTATCAGCGATATAGTCTTTCAATTCTTGGGCGGTTACGCCGACACCGTTAGGCGCAAGAGGTTTGATAACTGTTGCTGTTGATTTAGCGTTTTTAAGCTGTGCAAATGTCACAGAGTTCATATAAGCGACTTCTGCCTTACCGCCGAGATTTTCAAGCGCTGCAAAAGCAGTATCTAAGTCAGCAAGTGGTGTTGCAGTTTCGGCATCTGACCAAGCTGTTTTTACTTTACCTTTATGGTCTTCAGCAACACCGTAGTCAAAGTCTTGCGGTACACCGTTTCCGATAACGGCAATCTTACCAGTTGCAAGAACTTGCATACGCATTGCCTCAAGCTGAGCACGAGCACCAGTTAAGAGCGTTGTTGTGTCATCAAAAAGACCACGAGTGATTGTATCAATCAAGGCTTGATTCCCTGTTTGAGCGATAAGATTAAGTTGTTGACGATCAGATTCTTTGACAAGCATTGACTCCTTGAAGAATGGCATTTCTTCCTCTGATAGAGTCACATTCATACGTTCACGAAGTGTAGCCTTTGTGTCAAACGCTGATGGTTTAAGCACTACTGGACGACCAGAAGCACCTTTTACAAAAGCGAGTTTTAAACCAAGTTGTTTCTGTGCGGGGAAGATTTTTTCACCCTCAGTAGCATTTACCTTTGCTTGTTTCGTATTCCAGTAACCAGCCACGTTAGGCGCTGTTACGATATCATAAATTAAAGCCATTAATTAAGCTCCTTTCACAAATTGAATGTGTTTCAAGGCTTTTTTAGCACCCTCTGAAACAGTACCGCCGTTTACTTTGTCCTCACGAAGAGTACCACGGTAGACTAGCGTAGCAACTGCGTCACCCTCTGTGACATCAACGTCATAAAGTAGCACGCCGTCTGGTGCATTAGCGTTGACTTTTACTTTCTTGTTACGGTCAGCGAAAACAGAAGCACCGTCACCAGCGAGCAATGCACCAGCTTTCAAGATTTTACGTGCGTTTTCATAAACTGTTCCTGTTGTTGTTTTGTCAACAGTCACAGAAATAGCTTCATAAGGCATATTGTGCAGAATCTCCGCATTGCCAAATAGTGTTTTTTTGGACATATTAGCCCCTCCTTAGATTAAAATAGTTCTCCACCAGTTGCTAGCGAACCCTCAGCAAGACGAGCTCCATAGTTCGTTTGAGAAGAACCGCTACCACCCTCTTGAGGTGCTGGCTGACGTAGTGATTCCTTAACTTTTGCATTAACAGCAGCATTAAACGCCGTTTCAAACTTTCCAACCTGTGCAAGAGCCGTTTCAGCATCTCCAACCGCAAGCATTTCAGCAAATTCAGCGGGCAAACCTTTAGCTACAAGGTCTTTTTCAACCTGTACTACAAGTTTTTCATGCTCAAACTCTGCTTTTTCTTTGGCAAGCAATGCTTTTTGGTCTTCAAATTCTTGTTGAGCCCGCTCAGCAGCTGACAAATTAGCGTAGTCTTTTTCTTTTTTGATAGCTTCTGCGATACGTTTCTGTTCGCCTGCTTTGTAATTTTCTAAAGCTTTCTGTACAGCTTTATTGGTAAGACTGTCTAATTCTGACTGTGATTGCGGAGCTTTAAAGCTGTCTGATTCTTCAGTTTGCTCTGATTGCTCTTGTGAGCTTTCCTCAGCTCCTACTTCTGCACCTCCACCGTTTCCTGTGTCTGGTGCCATCTTAAAAAGTTTTGCTAAAAGTTCTTTATTCATTTTTCCTCCCATGCTAGTCCCGTTCTATTAGATATAACTATCACGTTCATAGAGCCACGAAAACAGGCGCCTAACGCTTTCTAGTCTCGTCTGAATATAAATCTATACCTAACACAAACAAGCCACGCTAGTGACGTTTATTTGCCTAGTTTTACGTCATGCGACAGGACAAAATAAAAACCGCATGGAATTTCATACGGTTAGGTTTATTTATGATTAGACAACCTTGATATTCAATCCTTCGGTTGTTGACCAACCTAAAAACTGAGTAGTGTCAAAAGATGCTACTTTCTTTTCTTGGTGGGTATTCCCGAAATATTTAAATTTTAGTTGTCCGTTTTCTAGGTCAAAAATACCTTCTTCGACGTTCTCAAAAGCAAAAGTTTTACCGTTTGCCAAAAAAATAACGATTTTATGATTCATTTTGATTTCTCCTAGTTTTCGACTTTGTTTGTTATTTTGCATATATTATCAAAGTGTTATCTACAGAGATGTCCACAGCCACTACTTCTAGTTCGCAATTTAAAAATTGATTTGGGAAGTCACCAACTAAATATTTACCATTAGAAACTACGTTTAACGGAGTGTATTCGTTAAACACTTTAGCGAGTTCTTTTACTTTCATTCCGCCACCTCGTAAGTCTCAGCAAAAATGTCTGGTTTGCAAGGATAAAACTCGCCTTGAACGCCTTTGATAATATAGTCGCCTTTTTGGGCTACTATCTCTCCCTCAAGCGTTGGTATCACAATACTTAAATCAGAGCATAAAGTATTTTTCCCAATAAATTCTCGTATTTCTTCATAATTAGAGCCAATAAATCTAACAGCCTCGATTACAACTGGTTTCTTACGATATTTCATTACTTATTTCCTTATTTACGACCAAACAACCCTTTTTTCTTGGTTTTTCTAAACTCGATAATCGCCTCGTCTAAATCAACTCGCGTTGACTTATTTTCAGCTTCTAAATCATCAAAGCGTGCGTTAGTTGCTTGCACATTGCGCTCACCGATATTTTTCAATTCTTCGATAAGGTTATTCTGCCTGCTTACAGCTTCTGTGAGTAAAATATTGCTAGCCGTCAATTGAGCTACCTTGTTTTCAAGCCTCTCAACACGAGACCATTTCTTTTTAATGCGTTTGTTCATGATTTTCTCCTTCAAAATCTACATTGTCTGTGATAATTTCATAAAGCTTCCCATTAAACTTCACAACTGCAACAGGATAAGCAAAGGGATTCCCAAAGCCCATGTCAGTCCCAGCCTTCTGGAAAATGCCGTAAAATTCAACCTTCTCCCACGAAGTGCCAATCTTAGCTAAACAAGTTTCTGTATTGTTGTATATTCTAATTCCGTCGAAATTCATTATTTTTGATTCCTTCCTTGAAACCTTCAAAGGTTGCTTCTGATAATTTTTTATATAAAACAATCGAAGGATTGGGTGGTGCCAGCTTATTTCTAAGATATTCAATGATTTTCATTTAAAAATTACATCTCCTTGAAAAACATAATCAAAAAATCAGCTAGTCCTTTGATTGCTGCCAACACTAAAATAATTGAAAGTGCTCCTACAACCACAAAAATTGTGAATTGCAGTATTAGCCAAGTCAGACTTAAAATCATATCTCCTCCTGTTTTTGGGTACAAAAAAAGCACTTAGATTTCTCTAGGTGCTTAAAAATTCTGTTGCGGTTAAGTTGGGATGCTTTTTGAGCAATTGGGTAAGCTTCATCCCTTTACTCTTATCGATCGAGGTAAAACTTTCTCTCAAAGAATACACTTTCCTAAAGTCGTCAATAAAAGAATAATCTACCTCACTTGACTTCTTGTTCCCGAATTGTCCTCTGACCTCTTCAGGATAGATGTATAACAACCCCCAGCCTATTTCTGTAATTTGCTTATCAGTTGCAGACTTTAAAAAGCGAATACATCTTTCAGGGTCTAGACCACTTAGCGCAAGGTCGACTTTGACTCGAAGGCTATTATCAAAGGGTTTTAAAAATCTCGTTTTAATCATTTAAGACCTCCGCCACAACATTCGTTGTCATTCCTTTTTTGTTGATACTCTTGATTCTAAAAATAGAGTCCGGGCTAAATAAGAATTCTTTCTCTGACGATATATCGCTCAACTCTGAAATATAAGCTCCTTTAGAAAAACCTTTAGGGACTATAAACTCAAAACGATACTCTATCCCACCAACCGCAAAATCATTGATAGCTTTTTTATCCAAGCTAGAACTTATAAACGCCTTGTCTAGTTGCAATATTTGGCTTTCGGAAAGATTTTTATACACATCGTCATCATTATCCCAAAAAGAAACTCCTCGATATGTCTTAAATGGTTTTTCAGTCTTAAAGCCCTTGATGGATTCTTGCAGAACAGAAATAACGCCTATTCTTTCATCTAAAACAGCTTTTGCAAAAAGCAAGTCATCTCCTTGGAAATTCGAAAGGTACTCTTTTTCATAAGTTGCCACCCCTTGACGTAGTGCGTTATTGATGGTTTCGTGCGCCGTTGTTGTATAGAGATTAATTGCCTTTTTACCTTCATCTTCAAGACTATTATACCACTTTTGATAAGATTTCTGCTCTCTAAAAAAGTTGTCAATCTCTTCTGGTGTTTTGGCTTCAAAAGGCTGATCTTCTTTTTCCAAATACGGCACTGTCGTACACCTACAATTTGGATGAAATGGCGGTGCGTTGTGACCTGGTATCATGTCGTCAGTTTTGTAGTGTTTTTCGTCGTATGGCCTGCAGATGTTACAAGCTCCGCTTTCAGCTAGTATCTCATATTCCTCAAAGCCGTTAGCTTTATAATTGGCTTTCTGAGCTTCCGAGTAAACCCTTGCCGTCTCTGTTACCGCCAAACGCCTTGCATAACCGTAAGAGACTTTAAACTCTTTTTCTAGCTGCCTGATTAGAAGCGCTGTTCCTGTACCACGCAAGATAGTATCCGCAACGCTTTTTCTTACAACCTCTCTGAGAGCGTCTTGACGTTCCCAAATCTTACTTGACCAATTAGAGCCGTGGAAGTTTGCGTAAACCATCGTCTCAGCGCTCGTCTTAGCCGTCTGGTAGCTTCCTAGCGTGTCCCTTAATATTCCACTGGAATATAAGTTCTCTTGCCGTACAGCTTCGATTAAGTGCCTTTCCGTAGCTTCTAGTTCATTCATAGCTAGTTCATACTGATGTAACTTCAAATTAGCCTGCAAAACCTCTAAACGGCTCGTTTTCATTTTGAGGTTATAAAGCTTCATCAAGTCATTTTCAGCCTTAGTAAAGTCTTTCTGTGTGACTTTACGACCTTCTTTGCGCCATTTTTCAGCTCTTGCGACTAATTGCTTAGCTTTGTAACTAACAACGTCTATATCAAGCTTATCAGCCTGCTTTTTAGCTTCTAGCTTGGTAATGCCATTCTTATCCGCATACCGTTGCCAAAAAGCATCTATTTCTTTCTGGATTTCGGCGATATGTTGTTTGTAGATAGCATCTAACTGACGTTCTAGCTCTTCGTCTGACTTCGCTCTACGCTGTTCTTCTGCTTCATAACGTTCTTTCCAGTGCTTATTCAGATTCGTTGTCATCAGACATCACTTCCCGACTTAAATCTTTATCGCTAAATCGCTGATTTTGTTCAATTTGGCGTGCCAATTTGCTTGCTGCTTCCTCGGCGCTTTCTATCCGTCCCATTTCAATCTCTTTGGCTACTCCTGTAACAACTTCAAGTGTCCCTAAAACAGTTTCGTCGCTGACCATGCCATAAAGGTTTTTAGCGTTGTTGATAATGTCTGTTGTGTTAGTTGGCAAGTTAGGGGTAAATGTAAACGACAGATTTGTAATATCAAAATCAGTGAGTTCGCTTGCGATTTTTCCAATAGCAGCAATCAACTTATACCTGCGACGTAGCGATTTTTCAAACAAGGCTTGCATATCAACACGAGCTTGATCTAATGCAAAAGTTTTCCAAGCTAAAGCGACACCAGATTGAGTGCCTCCGAAGTTTTCGTCAGACATGTCTGGGAACATCGTAAACTTGTGAATATCATCTACCACACGCTTTTTGTAGGCTTCTGTTCCGCTAACATCGTACTGCTTATACAAATACTTAGCGTCTACATGTCCCTCACGTCCATCTGCATCTACAGGCGGTTCAAGGTTTAACAAACGAGCCTTGCGCATTTTTCGCATAAACTCAATCTGTTTTTCCGCTGTATCACAATCTTCAGGAAATGAGATGCGCCCAACAATCGCTAAAATGGCATCTGATAAATCTTGCATGTAGTTAGCTGTGTCTGATTGAGAAGAATCGTATAGATCAATTAAACTAAGCTCAGTTTCATAGTCCCCGAGACCGTCGCTGTTGTTAAGGTATTCTGTGATTGGCACCATTCCAAAACTATGTGGATTATCATCACCGATTTGTTTTAAATCTTTCGACCAATCAAACTTGATAATCTTATCAGCAGTGTAAACCTCCACTGTTTTCTTGCTATCGTCAAATTGATTTTGATTATAGTAACGCACACCAGCGACTGAGTGTTTTTCCGTAGTCGTGTCGTAAATAACAAAGGTGTTAAGAGGATCTAGCTTTACTGATTTTGTAACGTCATCTTTTGAGCGATAGGTTAGCTCATAAGCTCGACCAGTTTTAGACAAATCAAGGACAAGCGTTCTGTTAAGCTGATGCAATCCTGCTTTATTTTCAAGCTCATCTAGCATTCCCTGAACAGCTTTATCTGATTTCTCGTTACCGCTGTTATACTCAACTTGGATAGGCTTACCGACAAGATATCCTTGCTTAAATGTCGCAATAGCCTTACCAAAATTGTGTATCGCTCTAACATCTGCCATATCTTCCTCACGTCGTCTACCTACTTTGCTGACTTCGTGGTTGTTTCCCTCTGCGTAGTCTAACAACTCTTGGATACGTGGACGTTGTATGTTCTGGTGATGTTCCAAGATTGTTTTTAGCAATTTGTAATTATCGGCTAGTAAAGCCTCGACAGATTCAGCTTGATATCTCAATCTAGCTTCACGATGGAAACGCAACTCTAAAGTTCTACTTTTTCCCGTGCTGTCAACAAACGTTTCTTTATATGTCATATCTCCCTTTCTACAAACCAAAACCAGCTCGAAGCATGTCGAACTGGTTGGAAGTTGCATTTGATTTTAAATGGTATTTTTCAGTAGCGTATCTGATAGCATCGATAATATGATTGTTTTTATCTATTGGTCTATTCAACCAGTTTCCTTCTTTGTCTTGCTCGAATGTATAGGTATTAAATTCTTCAATGGTGTGTTCACAAGATGGATGAATGATAATTTCAAAACCTTGCAAAAATTGAATCCCTTGCATAATAGAGTTACTCCCTTTAATAGATGCTCTAATTCCAGATATACCCTTTTGCTTAATTTCAGCAATTAAACGCTTTTCGGCGCTATCAGCAGATATATATGACTTGTGTAATTCTTTTTTCTTTATCATCGCTACAATATCATCGGTCAGCATTGCTTTTTGGTAGTGCTCGTTGTATAGCCAAATCCGCTTGCCTGTCAAATCAATGGCCAAGCAAATTAACGTAGTTGGGTCATGAGTGAAACCAAAGTCCATTCCAGCAGAAGTGTCATCTGCCTGTTGTATGATTTTGGGGATATCGAAATCTTCAACCTTAAATTTTTCAAAAACCAAACCTTCAGCGACGCCCCACTCGCCATCACATACGATTTTGGCACGTCTGGGATTTGTTTTGTATAAATCTAAGTATCGTTGTTTGTCGACCTCATCAAGCCATTCATTACACCTAAACGTTGTCGTCAATGATAAAGTATCAGCTCTTTTTGTCTCCTCATCAAAAAAGACACGCTTTAACCAATGACGTTCAGACCAAGGGTTAAAACTGATAGTGACTTGCTTAAAAAACGTTGGATCATCAATCGTTCCACGAATGGATTCAACTACAGTAGAGAATTTGTCCTCTGTTTCGACTTGGTAAGCTTCTTCCACCCACAGCCATGACAGTATGCCGACATCAACAGTAATAGAAGTAATCTTCAAAGGGTCGTCCAATCCTCTAAATAGAATCTTTTGGCCTGTGGCTTTTACTGTAATTTCAGGCAAGCTCTCATTGAACTTAAAAAGGTGTGTAACCTTTAGCTGATTACACGCCCATTTAAAATCGGTATAAGTCGACTGCTTGTTAGTGTTCGAAAATCTCCTAATAACTAAAATATTGGCCCAAGGATATTTCAGTAACCTAGTAACATAATTCAAGACAATTGTTTTAGACTTTTTAGAACCACGGCTACCCTTTACCACCCTATAGAAATTCTTAGACCTCCAAAAAGTACCGTAACCACCACCTACCATTTGCGGGAGATTGATAACGATATTCTTAGTCTCTGATGTCGTCTTCATTAGCAAACACCACCGTTCCTTGAATTTCTGTTTCAACTTTGTCCGTCCAAAGTCTGTACCGCTTGCCAAGCAATTCAGCAGCCTTGATGCGGTCCTTAGCTCCAACATCAATATCTACAATCTCTTGTCCAAGCTCCCCGATACTGATCAACGTTTTTTCCTGCTGATCACCACGCATGATTGAGGTAAGATATTGCAGAACCTCTTCTTGTGTTGCGATTTTGTCAGATTCTAGCTTTTTCAACCGTTCATCTATATATGATTTTATTCTCGTATTTTCTAGTAATTTATGCGAATTTGTTTTTGCATACTTTTCGCTATAACCAGCATTTACTGCTGATTTATGTGCATTCCCTGAGATGATGTACTCATCTGCAAATCGTTTCTGTCTCTCGTTGATTTTCCACCACCTCCAATCAAAAAAGCCACTCAATGAGTGACCATTGTTGTCGTCTAGCGACCTTAAAATAATACGTTGTCATCTTGAGGTGTGACCTAACCTAAAGCACCTAGCGGAATCAAACCGCCCAGCCTATAACTTAGCTAGCATATAAGTAGCCGTGCAATCATGCGGTGCTTAGTCCCAGCCGGAACCTTTTCTTAAGTTCTTGAGTGATATATGAATGCTAAGCCTACTGCCTACCCCATTCTGGGACACAAACACTCTACGGAAACAGCAGGATTCGAACCTGCGACTAAACTATCTCGTGACCTAGGACTATCAACGAAATAGAGGAGTCTCACATGTTTCCAAAATACGAACACTGAGATTACATGTTCACCCGATTGTCTTTCTAAGCCTTATGTTTTAGCTTATTATCCACATCAATCCCTTGATGTAACAATCATGCACGGTTGGTTAGACCAACCACCTCTTACGTCACAATCTACTAAGCCATTTTTCAATTAACGAAAACCCCGCTAAAGGTCTAAGCTGCTTTACTCTTTGACTTTGCTATCATCCTTGCGAGAATCAAGCAGGCAATCTAATTGCCGAAGTACACTTTCAATTATGACGGGCGATGACTTTTGCTTTTAACAATATTCATCATTTTTATAAATATCAAACCAATGCTTTGTTTGTTAGCATATCACAGACGTGCATCGCCTTGCGTTTCGTTTCCTTTTGAGAAACAAAATGCGCAACGCCTGTTGTTATCATTGTGCTGGCAACACACTGACTCGTTACATATCCGTGGGAAGTCATCCCAAAGACAAGTAACATGGCATCCGCCTTTGGCGCGACCCTCAGACTTTGATACCTTCTTCCTCTTACCTATTCGCCTCACGCACTACTGACGTAGCCTCTCACCGATTGGCTCTGAGATAAACGCTTTGACTTCATAGATTGACACCTATCAGATGTCATTCGGATTGGATTGCTTAGATTGACCATTGCTGGCGCTAAAGTTGATATGCCTTAACTATAGCTTTCCTGTGTTACCACAGATTATCTAGGCTAAGCCCTTAATTTCAGCAGTTCGATGTCTCGATAGGTGTTCCCTTTATTTAAAAAGGCTCTATGTAAAAGATTATCTCTTCTGCTAATTATTTGATAATACTATTTTATCGCCAAAAAACGCTCATTTACTCTCAATTATCTTGCAAATGTCTCCCAAACTTACGAAATACAAGCAATTTACCACTTTTATAGTTCTCTGCAAATTCAATCGCTCCTCGTTCGAGGATACGATAAAACTCGCTCTCGGAATAACCTAAATCCATGTAAATCGCTTTATCTGACTTGATGTGCCACTTGCAGTATTTTTCAATCAGCACTTGCCTTGTGTATGGATCTATGATTGCATTGATAGCTTTTATAATGGCGTCTGCTTCATTTTGAGCTTGAACGCGCTGTATGACCTGCGTCTCTGTTGCCTGATTAACCTTTCCGTTAAAACTTTTGGGCTCAAAGGAGTAAGTAGCTGTTACTTTAGGTGCGTACTCAACTCCAGCAATTCGAATATAGCGACGATATAACTCTAAGACTTTGTAAGCATTTTTTTTGGTGAAATGACTATCTATTTCCTTAAATAACAGCACGTAGCATCTCCTTTTATGGTAAAATATAGGTACTGATTATATTTACCAAGGAGCTAGCGCAAGCTGGCTTTTTTTATGTCCCGAGGCAACAGCGGGACGGTGTATTATTTTTAGGATTCCTTTCTTTTTTATTTAAAACGTTGCCTTGGATAATCACGACCAGCCTATCAATCGCTTTAGATTTGTTAACATTGAGAAAAAGAGTGTTTCCTCGTTTCTTTTTTTTATTTAGGCTGTGATACCTGCCAGACCTTTGACAGTCTGGTAGGTTGGTTTATTTGCACTCTATTTTATAAAAAGCATTATGCTTGCCATAATCGATAGTCCAAATGTTCCCTATAGCCCACATACGGAAATAAGGGCTAGCATTGATATCTCTTGCTTTAATGTGGTATTTAACGGCTTCTTGAGCCGCTTTTAAGGTGTCAAAACTACCAATTTCGTTTACTATTTTGCTACTATTGTTATAAATTTCCCAAGTCACTTTAAATTTTGTCATTGTTCACCTCTAAAATCTGGGTGCTCTAGCAGTTCTGGATTTTCAAAGATATTCCCAACTTTTTCAAAAACTTTGCTGAGGTAAAAACAGACAGGCTCAAACATGCCGTGGTTAAGTACGACAGGTAAAAGTTCGCCAGAATACATCTTGACAATATCGCCTTCAAAGATTTCTTGGCCTCGCTTGTCTTTTACATCGCTAAAATACATAAGCTTTTTTCTTTCAACGGGGTAGTATATACCTAACTCGTTGGCATAAACTATTTCATTTGTTGAGTAATTAATCTTATAAACATCAGTGATTTCTCCGTTATGGAATGCTCTTAATTTAGTCATTTATCCCTCCAACAGCTCCGGATTTTCGTAGATGTTGCCTATTACTTTTATGTCTTCTTTAAAATCTTCGTACATACCAATAACATCAAATGTAGCAGTTCCTTTGGTTGCTTCAATGTAAAATCCTATATGTTTCGGTTTCTCCTCAAAGACAGAGGCTTCATCTGTATGCTTTCCATACCTAATTATTACATTTTCTGATATCTGTTCATCGCTATCAAAATATGCAACCACATCCCCCTCAAAAATCTCTTTAGGCGGATTTGAATTGTCAAACAGATATGTTGACATCATAGGGATTTGTTTGTGGTCAAAATGTGTTATAACACCTTCCTTATACCCAAGTAACAGATAGTCATCTCCCTTTTCTTTATTGATGATAATATCTTCCCAAGAGTACATCTTTTTCATTTCTGTATCCCAAGTTCTAATTTTTGGAATCATTGCTTACCTCCTCGCTTAAATACTGGATTTTTCTTTTCAAGCTCTTTCTGCTTATGATAGTCATTTTCTTTCCACATAACCCCATCAGCTCCTCTTAGAGTAGATAGTATATAAGGACTTAATCTTTCCATCACTCGTCCTCCACAGGCTCAGCCCACTCTCGATAGCAAGCAGGGATATTGTTGTCTACCTCTGTTTGTGTAAAGGTTTGTTTTAAACTATAATTCCTTCTGCTAGCAAAATACCTACCTACTTTACCAGTCAAATACTGCTGATGTCCATCTGTAGTAATAAGACCCTTCAAAGGGATGGTGTACAGCTTTTCTTTTTCGACCTCGTAGCCGTCAAGCCAAGCGCGGGCAAAAATTTCTTGAGGTGTAGCAGTATCGCCAATTTCTTTTACCCAGTCAATCCACGGAGAATTATTCCAATCAGCGCCACTTAATGCCGAGAACAGAGTTTTGTGTCTGTTTTGTTTGATCCACTCCGCAACAAACTTCGGAATCACAACTTTCTGCAGTCCATCAATTTGGTTGATGATATCTAATACTTGATTTTTAATAACCATGTCAACTTGTTGACCTGCAATTATATCGTTAATGTTCAACGTATCTATGTTATTTATTAATTTAATCGCTTCTTGTTTGTTCATCTTATTTCCCTAACTCTTTACCACATTTCACGCATTTATATCTAATCTTAACTACTCCCGTCCGTAGATTAACAAATCTAGGCAATTCTTTCCATTTGTGTTTACAAATCAATTGTTTTAGGCCCTTTATAAACTTCATTCTTCCCCTCCTGGGGCATTACTCTCCATCCCTCTCTGCTTCAAATATTCTGGTATTTCGTCACCGACGTGCAAACTCTCGTACTGTTCTTTGGTCACAAGAAACTTGCCATAAGCGCCAGCTGTGACTGTGTATCTACCATCTATGATTTCCTTATCAGTTATTCTCCCAAACATTACAGCGCCTGCGTTGTCGACCTGATAGACGATAGTTGGTGTTCTCGCCTCTAAATCAGCTACTTTATCTTTTAACTGATTGATTTTAAGCATAGCTGCAAGTAATATGATGAGCCATAAAGTTCCAAAAAACAGTAATGGTTGATAGTCTTTCATTCCATGACCTCCACTTCTACCTCAATTCGTGGCTTGAGGCTGTAAAATTTACCGACATCATGCAAAGCAATCTGACCGTCATCTTGAAAGACGATACCGCTCATGCTGTCGTATAGCGCCTTTTCGTAGTTATCCACATCAGGCTTTTTACCTACTGGTATAATCTCATCAATGAGTGCCTGCTGGTTCTTTTTGACTTTGGCGATATATTGAGGGGGCTTGATGTAAAATCTCACCTTAGCCCTCAGTGCTCCCTCAAGAATAGGCTGACCCATGTAATGATTAGCAATGAGTAACCTGCATTGATTGCGCCAGGCTTTCATGTCCTTGTCTTCATAGGTCGTGGTAAAATTGCCACGCCTAGCAAATCTTGGCCGTGACTGTGGTTTTGGTTCGATAGGTATTGTTAGTTTAGTCATAAAAAATCAAAAATAGTTGTTTGTTCCATTGTTTCAAAATAAACTAACTTGAAACGTATACAACATTTGCTCCTTAGCTTTTTTATAAAAATCCTTCTTGATTTCAAATCCGTAAGCATTACGGTTCATTTCGATAGCAGCTCTTAGAGTTGAGCCACTACCTGCTACTGGATCAATCACAACATCACCCTCATCTGTAAAAATTTCAATCAATCTTTTTAAAACCGGGATTGGTTTCTGTGTCGGGTGAATAGTTGGGTAAGAGCTATCTTTTTCCCATGGTGCATGATTAAGTATCATTGCCCCACCATTATTAAATTTAGGTAGCTTATCACGATATAAAACCGTTGCCTCCTCAACTGCTCCTACTATTTTCATATTAGCTTTTAGCACTTGTGGACTTGATTTCTTTGTAAAATAAAGTGGATAGGCGTTATTAAAACCATGCTTTTTACCACATTCAATTACCATCTCCCTTTGCTGCCAAGCATGGAAAACAATCATAGCTGGTGCTTTGCCTTTTTCTTTAGGTTCTTTCTTTAAAAGACGACTACAAAAATCAAAAAAGTTGTTGATTTTAAAATCATTATCTGTATCAAAGAATGATTTACCTGCCAACTTACTTTCACCATTCTTGTTATCTCCATCTTTATACCATCTTGGGTCAGAGGCATAAGCATTATTTCCTAGATTATAAGGAATATCCGCTATGATGAGTTGCGCCCGTGGGATGTTATAGCGTTTTGCATTCTCAAAATGGTCATTATAAAGTTCACATTTCATTGCTTTTCACTCTTTCTATCAGCTCTGGATGATTAAACAAAACATCAACATAATATCGTCTAGCTAATTCTTTCGCGCTTCCAATTCCGATTAATTCATCGCCTTTATAGAGGGCGTACTCTTCTTGATGTCTGCTCATCACTTAAAAACTGCGACTGCCATTGTGTGAGTTTTGGCTAAATACGGGCAGTCGCAACATTCGTCCAATGGTCACACGACCGATTTTGACGCTTTCTAGTTCGCTTTTTACATGGTTCACGGCATGTTTTTTATTTGTCTTTTTTATTGCTGTTCTTCATCCATCAAATACTTGTAAGCTCTACTATATGCATCTAGGTAAAGTTCAAAGACATCATTGACGTATCGGCCAGCCCTTGATAGAAATTCATAGACCTCATATTCTTCCATATCTTCGCTAAAACGTTCAAAAGCATCTGGAAGAATATAAGTAAATCCTTTATCTTCGTCAAAATTGTCAAATAATTGATCAAGTAGGAATTCATCCTCAAAATCTAGATCATCATAATCAGCACCATCAAAGAATCTATTGAGAATCTCTCTTTTAGCCTTGTCGGTATCGTAGTAATGAACTGGCCTACTTGAACATAGTAATTTTTCAAGAAAATACCCCAGATTATCAGTGTAGTGCTTGTAGAATGTGTCCCATTCACCCATATTGTAGAAATTGCGTGCAACTAATTCCCCAAAGTCTCCTGTGATAGCAAGGGATGAATTTTTTCTATCGAAAATGTAACGTAAGTTATACTCATAGCCCTTTTCTGGATTGTAATAGTCAACAATGGTTACTGTGTCTGATTCGGTTTTTACAGCAATATGGTTGCTGAAATAGTGGTCAAATTTCTCCATCTTCTTCCTTCTCAATCGTGACATTAAACTTCGTGCCGTTTAGTTCAATCGGCAAAATTACTCCGTTTCTGTTTTTGTCAGTGTGTAACTCAAACAATTCCTTCATAACTTGCTTGCCAATCTGTAATTGTGCGCCTATCAAGGCCTCGTCGTTTCCAATTTCAATTCTCTTATTTGCCATTTTTCCTCCTAAAACGGTAATATCTCTATACAAATCCAATCACGGGCAACTTCCCAAACCTTGTAAACATAAGCATTGAGCAGGTCACTTTCTGAATGGCAGCCTGTTTTGTTCTTGACTTCACCGTTCCATCTCCGAAAAATTACTTCACCATCTCTATCGTGACCCTCCGGAAACTTCAAAAATATAGCTACACACTCATTTTTGTTTTGGTGGATAGCAAAATTGACACAGTGCCTTTTGCAAATATGCTCATCAATTACTTGCTTTACTTGTTTGCTCATAGTTTCGTCCACTCCCCGAGCTTCTCGACCTCAACACCATACTGCTCATATAACCCACCAGGCGCACCAAATTTTTTAGCAGTCTCCAAATCTGGGAAAATAATCTTAAAATCACCTTGCCATTTTGTAACGCTCTTATTCAGCTCTATTTTGCCCTCTACGGCGTTTTCTTGTTCAGTGGTATTATTTATCACCTTATCTGTTTGAGGTTTGTTTTCGCTTAATTCTGCCCCCTCAGACGTCATTTGAGTCAGTTCGGTTTGTTTCTGATGGATTTCTGCAGGTTTTTGAGCTATCTCAGCCTGCATTTTTTTAGAATCATCCATTAACGTCTCAAAGACAACTAGAGCAGTTTCCCCATCCTCTAGCAACTTAACGTATTTATCTGGTTGCAATCCTTCACGTTGTGCTAAGTTCTGTATCTCTTCCACGCGCTTAGACAGCTCTGCTTTACGCTTTTCTTCTTCGCGGACCTTGTCAGCTAGTGCCTTGTCATCTGCTATTGCCTGCAAGATATCGGATAGCTGCGCACCGCCCTCAAATCGTTTGATGTAACTTGCTGGACCAAAATCTGCTTTTGCAGCAGCTTCCGAAATCTGGACAAGCGCCTGCTCACGCTCTTGTTTTTTTGTAACTTCTTCGGCGACCAGCTCCTTGATAGTCTTTTTGGTAGCTGTATTAACCCGTACGTTATCAGCCATAAAGCACCCTTTAGCTGACATGGTATCAAACTGCGCCTCAAATAACCGAATATCAATGCATACACCTGTTTCAGCGATAGCTTCTTCAAAGGTCTTTTTGATAGTGTTTGCGCGTTTTTGACGTTCTATCTCCTCGTATTTTTTTACTCCCCTATCAATTTCATCACGAATTTTTTCGATAGGTTCGATTAGTCCATTCACCCACTCCTTGACTTCGTCAAGAGGCTTATTGTAGTCAGCTAACTGCTCAGATACAAAACCTTTTACTTGCTTTTGTAATTTATTGAGTTCTGCTCGTACCTTTGCATCAGAATCAAAGGTTTCTTCCGTGACTATATAGTTATCGTACTTCCGCTTGTACATCTCTAATGCCAACTCAAGTTTTTCTTTGCCATTGATTTTGATTTCAGCTGGTGTGTAATCAAAAGTAATTTTCAATTCAGATACATCTACCAATTTTTCAGCTGGCTTGATGTCGTTCAAATTCTCAAAAAGTGTAATGTCTTCACTCATTAGAATGGCTCTTCCTCACTTTCTAAAATTTCCCCAGTTTCGACATTGATAGGTGACTCATATAAAGGTGCGTCCTCTGCGTTCATTTTTTTAACCGGCTCATTTAGTTGTTGTTCTTGTTTCATCTGTTCAATCTGTGCCATTTTGCGTGCTCTGACCTCTTCTTGGGTTTCTTGTGGTGTTACATCTTTAGGTTCACGCAGTTCATCAGCCTCATACAGACCGCCCAATTCGTTCGGGAAGGCATTTCTTAAAGCTGTGACCATTGCAACCTTATGAATCATAACAGCCGGTTTCTCATCCCATGTATTAGCCTTTGTAGGTTTTCCATATTGATCAGTAGGACCATTCTTTCTGATCTTTGAGTTGTCGTACTCTGAAAAAGTAACTTCAGCTTTTGTTGGGTGATTGCGGTCTTTGCGATAGACAATCGCCCAACCACCGAGTATTTCAGCGCCTTTAGGAAGAAAAGCTCCTTCTGATCGTTCGATCAATCCATCTTTTTCGTAAATGATTCCAGAATCCATTCCGTCATATTGTGGATGTGCATCAGCTTTCTTCTGGAAAGCTTTTAGCGCTACCACAATATGAGCTGGTTGATTGCCATATTTGATAAAGTATATTTCTTTTGTGAACGGATTTAGATTTTGCACTTTAGCTTGTGCGATAAAATAAGCCAATTCTTCATCAGTCGCCGTCCCTTTAGGGTCTAGGTATTTTCTAACAATATTGCTGTTTAAAGATTGCGGATTTTCCAAGAAGTTTTTTTCCGCTATCTGAATATCTGTAACTGTCATAATTCTTCTCCTTTTATTTTTAAAACTGGTCAAACCAGCTCATGCTTAATAACCTGTTTGACTTCTCCACTCTTCATTCAAGACGTGTATCATTTCAGAACATGTCATTTTAAAAATTCGTACTTTGTCTTGGTGGGAACCATCCCAAATGTTACAGAGAATGTCCTGTCTTAGCTCGTTTTTCCATCGTTTGCGTTCTAGCCGTCGTTTCATCTCTTTCTCCTGTTCTTCGTATTCCACAACTCAGCTTCTAACTGAGTTCGTTTGCGACGTTCTTTTTTTAACTCTTGTTCTAGCAACGTGATCCTACAATCTTTTTCTTCGAGTCCGACAGCCATGTCACAACAAAGCTCTATATATCTCTGTCGCCAATAAGCGTCGCTGTCGTATGTCTCTCTACTTACCATTGCTCATCCTTCCAACGCTCGTAAGCTTCGTCTTCATTTTCAGCATCTTCGTGCACGCAGTAATCTGGCTCATTTGCTAGCCAGTCGTCATAGTCAAAAGTGCCAAACAATCCCTTAACCATAACTATAGACCTGCTTGTGCCAACGAAATTTCGATAGCTAATTGACCCATGGATAAGGTTAAAGCTTGTTTTTCAAAGTTGTCACTAAAAACTTGACCTTGTTCCAGGTATATCGACTTTAATTTTGCGACCATTTTGTTCTTGTTAACCATGACTTCCTCCTGTTTCGTTTAATTCTGCAAGTTTTCGCTCACAATCTGCTATTTCTTCTTCTGAGTCATCCGCCCATAGTTTCAACGCTGCAATCCAAAAACGGTAAAAATCAGCATCAAGCTCAACATTCTTCGTCTGCTGTTTTTCTCTTTCGCTCGCTTTTAACTGCTGGACTGTTGTAATTCCCCTTGATTTCATACGTCTTAGGACACCTGAAACGTAGTTCACGAAATATTTACCATTGCCGATAGCAATTCTTAGTGCTTCGTTAATGAGCTCCGGACTGTATCCTTCCTCAGTCACTAATTTTTGGATGTCTTCAATCTCGAACGGTGATAGCATTCTTCCGAAATTTTCCTCAAAATTTTCAAGCAGTTTTTTTACTGTAATTTTTTCTGCTATATTATTCATCACTACCACCACTTATTGTTAGTTAGTATTTATTTAATATTAGTTTTTATTGTTAGTTAGTATTTATTAGTGTGCGAAAATCTAACTTTAGAAAATCTAACTTTAGAAAATCTAACTTTAGAAAATCGCATTTTAGTCAGTGAGTTCTTTTTCTAGTTCTGCGACTAATTGACTAAAAACTTCGTCGCTAATCTTAGTATCTGAGCAAAAACGATAATGTTGCAATCCTTCAGAACGTCTTACGATTTTTTTGTATGTTCTAATGTAACCAGTCTCTTCTAGTTCTTTTAGCCCCGTCCTTACAGACGCTATGCTATCCTTATGCCGTCTAGCTAACTCCTCCGGATACACTCGCCACTCGTCGTTGTTTCTAAGTATCGTCAGCAACAATCCAACAGCTTTGTAAGATAGATTCTTGTCGTCTATAAACTCATTACTAACGCTTGTGTAGCTCCCTCTCAAAGTTTTGAAAGATGTACTGTGTCACTCTGCTACCTCCTCGTCTATGTAGTAAAACCAAGCAATCCGAACGATGTCTAAGATATGCTCAAAATTCCGTGTCGCTCTAAAGTTGCGATAGGATAATCTAATCTGATGTAGCATTGTCAAACACCACCTTTTCCAAGTTCTGCAAACGAGTCAAAATATCACTCGTATCATCAACTGTCTCAAACACAACTCTTTCAAGTCGGCTAAGACGTTCTAAAATACTATACACACTAATCGCGTTCATCACTCTACTCCCGTTTTAAACTTGATCAGATTTAAAAAATTATGCAATCCTTGCCATTCCTCGTGTTTTAAAGTTGTGTATGAGCTGTCGATATGACTGCTGATAGTTTCAAATGCCTTTTGTACTTTTTTCTTTCTGTTAAACATTTTTACGCTCCTGTTCTTTGCCAATTTTGGTGATACCACTCAATAACAGCATCACGAGGGTATTTCTCACGAGCATTGGCAATTCGTGGGAAATCTTTATGTACTAGAAATCTGATCTCTAATGTCTCAGGAGCAATCCCAAACATTTCAGCACATTTCTTTTTAGTGAGCTCTAATGGATACCTTGCTTTTTCGTCGCTGACATGTTGAACAACCAAAAGCATTCTATCCATCAATCCAGCTTGAAATTGATCTAATAGTTGATTCATAAGTTCATCCATGGTAGAATCTCCTTAGGTATATTTGTTAAGCGCATGTTCCCGCATGTGCTTTTTGTGTCCTCTCAAGCATATCCGCTTGTTTTAGCGTAGACTGTCCAAATTCCAGTGTCTAAATGACCGCAAGCGTAGATTGTTCCAGTCAAACCTGCTTCGTCAACTAAATAAAGGTTATCGGAAGGTTGTATTTTATCTTTATATTTTTTATAAATTTCTCCAAAAGTTGGAGTTTCGCACAAACTAAAATATTCAAGTTGCACCAAGTTTCCAAGCATGATATCGCCTGCCAAGAGATTCCCAACCTCGGTATGTACCGAAGCGTTATCGTCTACAATATCGCCAAGCCTAAGGTTGTTATTCCCACAACAAAAACCCTTAAAAGTCATTTGATTCTCCTTTCTATGCTGTCTCCTCTCCCAATAGCTTCTCAGCAAAGTATAATTGACCTTTTCCTGTGATTTTAGGGGTTTTACTTATACTGATGTGTCCATCAGCGTGATTGATTGTTGTCTCTTTAATCTCAAACAACCCCAAATCCATCGCTTTCTGTGTCGGCATGTTCCAGCTGTTACCTTTACGACCAATCAGATAGCCATTTGCACGCAACCATGCAAACATTCGATTTTGTCCAAAGTCCAAGCCGTTTTGACGCATGAGTTTTGCAAAGTCACCGACCAAAATTGAGGTATGGCTAGCTGACACTGCATCTGCAAAAATGACTTTAGGTTTTTGTTCCTCAATCTTCGCTTCAAGACTGACAATTTTCTTATCGGCAATAAGCAGAGCTCTAGCCATGATTTTCTCAGGACTGTTAAAGTCCTTTTCGACTTGGATAAAATACTGACGGACTTCTTTGCCTCGGTCGGTCCGTTGGATCATTGCAATCTCTTTTGCCATGTCAAGTTTTAGGATGTGGTCAACTTTGTTGTGTCCACCTCGTCCTGTTTGCTTCACAAAATTGTTAAGCAAAAAATCTTGATTTTCTGTAAAGCCATATTCAACCATTCTGTCAAACCACATTGAATATGGTGTCTTTACTCCCAGCGCTTCATGTAGCTGACGACCAGACACGACAGGCTCTTGGTTGTCGTTTAAATTTACTGTGATAATTTCGTTCATTTATTCTCCTCTCTAAATTCATCCAAGCTGACCTCTAAAGCGTCAGCAATTTTGACCACAGTGTCAAAATATAATCTTTTTGTTCGTCCTGCTTTAAGCGCAATCAAAACATTCTGTCCGATACCAGCCTTCTTACTGACTGCGTACATAGTTGTATCTTTCTCAGTGATTAATTGCTCAATTTTATCCCACATTTTATCTGCCCCTTTCCAGAAAACACAATATATTGTGTTTTAAAAAGTTATCCACAACTATATATTGACAAATAACTATATTTTAGTTACAATATAACTATGACAAATCAGTTCAAATTTGAAGAATCCTACCGCTTCAAACCTCCTTATGAATTGACAAGTCAAATAGATTGGAAAGGAGTTGTTAATATGGAAAATAACGAAATTTTAAGAAGTATCAATGATTCTATCAACGATAATTTTAATGTTGATAATCAACTTGTTGATTTTGTAGTGAACGAGCTAAACCAAATGAACACCGGATTAACTCAAGAACAAGCTCAACATCTATTTAACGTTATCGAATATGTTTCCAAAGCATCAGCTAAAAATGGAGCTGTCGCTGCAATCAACGCTATCAACTCGATAGCTGAATAGAACAGGTATCAATAGTCCCTGTTTTTATATTTTCAGAGTCTACAATTTGCGTAGGCTCTTTCTTAATGTCGCCGAATTCTATATCCAGCTCAATACCATTAAGTCGTTGAATTGCTTGTTCCAATTCTTCGGCTTTTTGTTTTACTTCATCAATTGCTAAGTTAAATTCTTCCAAACCTACTAGAGATGCTGAAATTTTAAAACTCATTCTTTCTTTCCTCCTATGCGGTTACTTTTGTCTAAGTATTTGTTGCAACTTCGACAACCGAACACTGTACCGTTCTAAAAAGAATTGCTTGAAATCGTTGTATGTCTCCAATGCTTCTCGAAATTCTTCATCATCTAATTCTTTGATCAGAGTCGCACCGTGTAAAGCTAAAGCTAGCGCCTTTAACGCTTCATGGATATTAGATGTATATAAGCTACTTTTTGAATGATAATAAGCGTTCTTAACCCTATTTAAATGCCTTGTTGTGGAATAGATGGAACTAGTGCTACCGATGTTATCGCTTATTCTCCCCGTTTCGTTTAACGGCATCGTATCATTAGTAAAACTGTTGTAGAAAGGCAAATGCATCTTGTTGTAAATGTCAGGATATAATCGATTAACACCCTCCAAATCGCTGTGATCTATCATGACTTCTCTAAAATCCCGTCTAGTTTTACAAGTTCTATTAGCTATTTCTCTAGCAATCAATTCCTGAAGCTCTGATTTACTGATTGTAATTACATCTTCCATCTCTTTCTCCTATCGAATCTTAAAATCTTCAATTACACGGGCGATAAAACGATTAGCCTGTGGATTTTTTAGTTTGCCGTTAAGAATGTTTGTAACATCTTGACGAACCATTCCATATTGGACAGCTAATGTTGTCATTGTCAGATTATTTTCTTCAAGATATTTCAAAATCTTTTGACGTCCACTCTCTGTGTCTGGCATAGTTTTCTCCTTTGATTTTTATTTGTAAGCGAAAGAGTTAGAAAATTTTATATAATTTCTTGACAGCTTACACCTTTTAGGGTAAAATCAAAGCATAATAAAAACAACGTTTAGAACACTTCTAATCAATTATAAATACAGTTTGGCGACCGTGTTATATTTAATTTTAGAATGTTTTTTGACTTCGTTTTTTTCTAACTCAATCATTTACAAAACATATTTTACACCTTTTGGGATAATAGGTCAACGATTTTACACCAAATTTGTTAAAATATTTTTTGGAATGCTCTGGAAAGGTTGATAAATCAATGTTTTCAACATTTGAAAAAATTAAAGAACTAGCAAAAAAGCAAGGAAAATCCCTTGGTTCAGTAGAAGAAGATTTAGGCTATGGCAGAAATACACTATATAAGATAAAAAATTCTACTCCTAACGCCGAACGTATTGCTGAGATAGCTAGCTACTTCAACGTCTCGACAGATTACCTGCTAGGACGTACGGACAATCCAAGGATTGCGACAGGCGGTGATACACCATCAGAAGTAGATTTAAAGGAATTAGCCAAGGAATCCTTCTTCTATGATGGTCACCATCTCAACGCTGAAGATATCGACTTGATTTCTTCGCTACTTGAGACACGAATAAAAAACAGACAGGACTGATGCTACATGACCCAAATTGCCTACTTTGATGGCAGAGACACCGGTATCAAGGGTGTCTATAATAAACCAATTGATACAATCTTTATTGACGTCTACCTTGACGACCTAGAAAAAAAGAAGGTCACTTACCACGAACTGGGTCACAAACATCATACCAAAACTGATTACGAGTTCAATCGTGAGCGTTGCGAACTCCAAGCAGACAGAAATATGATACACCATCTACTAAAGGAAGAGCTAGAAAATATGGATGATCATAAAGATTTTAACTACGTCCACTTTATGGAAAAATACAAACTAAAAACCATTGCAGATGAAGCAATAGTGAAAGAAGAATTTTATAAATTGGTAAACTAAAAATAAAAAAATACGTGTAAAAAATGAACCACGTTAAAAGCAAAAAAAGGAGATTGAAATGTTAGATTTTATTAACAATGTTGCTACAGCATTAGTTTTGGTTGGTTTATTCGGTATATGGTGGTTTATAAAAAAACAACCTAATACAAAAATGTTGCTAGGTTCAATAGCGCTAGCTATTATATCGTTTATTTTATTCGGAGTTACAAAAGATAATATCAAACAATCAAATGGGCAGGCTACACAAGTTACTTTAGAAACCACTACAACAGAAACAACAACGATCCCTACTACTACAACAGAAACAACAACTGTAGCAGAAACTACAGAAAGTAAGCTGTTAGAATATACCGATGAAGCAAACGCCCAATTTGCGAATTACCTAAAAGATAGAATGAATGAACAGCTTTCTTCAGCGGGTATGCAAGTAAACAGCCGAGCTGTCGGTGGCAACATTGTTTATGTATATGTTCCACAAGATATCAAGTATAGTACAAATGCAGAAATTCAAGAAATCGCTGATACATTATTTAATGTCAAGGAAAATCTATTCACTCAATGGATAATCGACAACGGTTATAGCATGGAATCTAACTCTCCTGCACTTTATGTAAAATCAGAAGACGATACTACTCTTGCTAAAGAAAGTGGTATTTTAAACAGAAAAATGAAACGTGAAATTGATAATTAAACAAAAAATCCCCACACTCTCCGCCGGCAAGCTTGAGTGTGAGGTATCTCGTACAATAAAGAATAGGCATTAAATGGCCCTCTTTACTGTACCCATTTTACCAAGAAATGAGGTATTTTACAATGGCATTTTATCGAAAACTAGACTCTGGTTGGGAATATCGTATTACTTACCGAGATATCCACGGTAAGAAACGTGAGAAGTCCAAACGTGGTTTTAAAACCAAGAATCTAGCTAAAGCTGCAGCTCAACAAGCAGAGTTAGAATTGAATACACTTACTGCTGATTTACTGGATATTACAGTCTTAGATTATAATAAACGCTGGGCTGATATCTACAAACGCCCTCATGTTACACCCAAAACATGGCAAACTTACAAAAAGAATTTTAAACACATAGAAAAATTGTTTGGTGATCGCAAGCTAAAAAGTATCACCCATACCTTTTATCAACAGATTATCAACAGCTTCGGGGAAAAAGTTGCTCAATCGACTTTAGAAAAATTCCATTACCAGATTAAAGGTGCTTGCAAGATGGCGATACGTGATGGAATCATTCGTGATAACTTTGCTGAAGGTGCAATAATAAAAGCACAAAAGACTGGTAAGCAAGAATCTGATAAGTTTATGGAAGAAGATGAATACCTTAACTATATCAAAGTATCTTCAAACAAAATCAAGTATGTATCCTATTTTACAACTTATCTCATTGCCGTTACTGGTATGCGTTACGCTGAAGCTGAGGGACTGACACCCGATGACTTCGATTTCCAGAACAACTACATTGATGTAAATAAAACTTTTGACTATTCTATCTCTCAAGACTTCGGACCAACGAAGAATGAACAATCAAAAAGACAACTTCCAGTCTCTCAAAAAACAATGGATATAGTCCGCTACTATTTGAATAACCATTATCAACCTAATGACCTTAATCGTGTCTGCTACGGAGCGTCCAATAACGCCACTAATAAGGTCATAAAAAGAGTGACTGGTAGAAATCTAACCAATCACTCTCTAAGGCACTCCTACGCCTCTTATTTAATCGCTCAGGGCGTGGATTTAATTTCAGTCTCCAAATTACTAGGTCATGAAAATCTTAACATCACCCTCAAAGTTTATGCTCACCAGATTGAAACACTGAAGAATAAAAACGATGACAGGGTAAAAGAAATTTTTCAAAACTTGAATTTTGACGGGTGAAAAACGGGTGAAACCCCGTTAAAGCCCATGAAATCAATAGGATAAAAGGAGAGGAGGGGATTCGAACCCCCGAGCCCCGTTAAGGACTACACGCTTTCCAAGCGTGCGCACTCGGCCACTATGCGACCTCTCCACCTTGGAGAGCTAAGCTCTCCCTTATTATAACATATTCAACAGTATGATCTGAATGATTTATTTCCCAAACACTGCATTTGATGCTTAAAATCTAGCCTCCACGCGGTAAATAACCTGACCTTTATCCGAGAATTTTTTCTCATATTCTGTCATAACATTTCCCTCAAAAGACTCATCAGCATGCAAGTCCAACCAGACCTTATTCAAAACCATACCATACTGAGAGAAACTTGCTAAACTGTATTCAAACAACCCTCTATTATCCGTTTTGAAATGAATTTCTCCATTTTCAGGAAGAATCTGCTTATAAGTGTCCAAGAATGTTTTGTAAGTCAAACGACGTTTTTCATGCTTGGTCTTAGGCCATGGATCAGAAAAGTTTAAATACATCAAACTCACTTCACCATCTTCAAAATAATTCGTCAAACTCGAACCATCAACGCGAAGCAACTTAACGTTTTGAGCACCGCTTTCCAGCACCTTATCCAAAGCATAGCTCAATACGGATAGCTGAATATCAATACCAATATAGTTAATATCTGGATTTTGAAGCGCCATTCCTGTGATAAACCCACCCTTACCAGAACCAACTTCGATATGAATCGGATTATCATTTCCAAAAACTTCATGCCAGCGTCCCTTAGAAGCCTCTGGCGTTAAAATCACATACTGAGAATGATTTTGTAAATGCTCTTCTGCACCCTTACGTTTTCTAACTCTCATAATCTCTTTCTAAAATAAATCCCTAAACTGACGTAATTCATAGATTTCGCGGTTGACATGCTCCATATCATAACCTTCGTAGAATTTTAAAATCTGTGATAAGTAAGACAGCTGCCCGTACCAATAAATCTTCTTTTTAACCAGGTCATTATTTTTATAACCATAGTAGCTCAGCCATTCTGCCCAACGACTATAAGGAATATAATGACTTAAAATATGAGCGACATCATACATACGATCTGTCAACCGTACCGAATCCCAGTCGACCAAATAAACAAGCCCACTTGTCGTAATAACCCAGTTGCTATGACGAACATCACCATGAACAATTGTCGCCAATTCAGGATTAAAATCAGGAAGATTCTTCTTTAACTCCGTTACGATTGACTGCAAATACGTATTTTGACGCAACTGCATTGGAGCATTCCTATCCCAATCTTGTAACAGCTCAAATGGATTTTCAATACTATAATTCAACTGTAACAATTGATTAACTAGGGCTTTTGAACGATGCAACTGTAAAAGAATTTGGGCAATCTGCTTACTATTCATATCTGCTTTATTTAAAAGACGCCCATTTAACCATTCCTGAGCACTCATCATGTCACCACCCGCCGTACGTTTTGCCCATAGCAATTGTGGTGTGATTTGTTCCTTAGCCAAAGCAGCCAAAATTGGTGTCGTATTTAATTTGACAAAAACACGCTCCCCATTAGGATACTCTCCCATGAAAGCCTGCCCACTTTTCCCCATCAATGGTTTTAAGGTTAAGTCTTTATCTGTAGTAATCACCTTAACCCTCCTTTTTACTAGTCATTCCTTATTATTTTACTTGTTTTCAAGCCTCTAGTCAATCATCTTCTTCACTTTATAGCGCAAATATCCCTCGACAAGGGTAATATTTAAACATAATAGCAGGGCAGCATACTTTGGATTACCAGCACAAGCCATTTCCACTACAGTTATCCCATAGATGAGGCGTCTTAAAAACAACAATAAGTTTCGCTTTTTAAGGTTCCCTGCAAGTGGGAAAAATGCTGTCATATACTGATAATCATAATGCTTATATAAAGCTAAAAGCTGAAAGGCTAAGAGATACGTGAAAAGAAAAGCTAGACCTACCGCTAACCAATTCACCTTCACAAAAAGCAAACTTAAAACAGCTAAAACGACGAGTCTAATTGTCAAACCCAGATAATCACCTGACCGCAAAAAAGCCCTCAAGTAAAGATTATGCCATGTCTGCGCTGACTGTTTAGCCACAACGACAGTTAATTTATCCAAATAAGCTCTTCGCTTCACTGCACTTGAAATACCTTTAACCGTCGTAAACAGAGCAAAAAATTTCAAAATAGACTGTTGCCGCTTCTGCTCAGCTACAATAGTAAGTTTCCAATTAAGCCTACCAGTCCCGCTAACAAAGTGATTTAGCTTATACTGAAAGATGAAAAACTTAAGTGTAACTAAAACAGCTACCAGAACAACAAATCCCCAAAGTGGAAAATGCAAGGCCACAAAAATAGGATACAAAACTAGCAAGAAAACAACTTGCAAAGCCCCCCATAGGATAAAAGAGCGTTGAGCTGCTTCTTTAATCCAGTCAACGATTTCACCCTCTTTTGCCAATACAAACACTTGGTCAGCCGGCTCTAAAAAAGTAGCGATAGTTCCTAATGGTAACCCACCTACAATCAAGACGGACAGAACCAAAATAAGTCCTAGAGGTTGAGTTGGAAAATGTTTCAACAACTGGCTATATTGAAATAGCAGAAAGCCAACTAAAAAAAGTAAAACAATAACAAAATGATCATTGAGAACATATTTAAGGTATTTGAGACATCGACTATGAAAAGCCTGTCTACGTTTCACAAACATTTCTTTCATCTCAAACCTCTTTAGTCAGCGCCATATAAATATCATTGAGCGAAGCACTATCATCGCCAAAAGTCTCTCGCAAATCAGATAAAGCTCCTTGAGCCCTAACCTCGCCCTTGTGCAAAATCACAAAACGGTCACACATCTTTTCAGCCGAATCCAAAACATGAGTTGACATCAAAATTGACGTTCCCTTTTTCTTTTCCTCATCCAAAAGGGCTATCAAATCATTGATTGCCAGTGGATCAAGTCCCAAGAATGGCTCATCAACAATCAATAAAGCGGGCTCTACAATAAGAGCACAGATAATCATAACCTTCGATTACCATTTTAAAAATTGGAAGTAGGCATAAAAGAAGTGGAAGAAACTTTTTGTTTCATCCCCTTAGAAAACTGCGTTGGAAACCAATCCAGTTTATCCGTTAAACGAAACGTTTCAAGCAGAGGCTCTGCTCGTTTTAAAGCAACATCTACAGCAATATCATAAGCCATAGCAATCGTTTCAATATGCTCACGCAGTGTCAACTCCTCATAAAGACTTGGCGTCTCGGGAATAAAACCAAGTTTTTTTCGATACTCAACCAAATTATCTGCCAAGGTCACACCATCAATCGAAATACGCCCCTCATATGGCGTTAACAGACCAATAATCTCATTAATTGTCGTTGACTTACCAGCACCATTAAGACCAATAAGTCCAACCAATTCACCATCTTTAACTTCAAAGTTTAATTTTTTCAATACAGGAAGATTAACGTAGCCCCCTGTCACGTTTTCAAGTTTTAACATTCATTTCTCTCATCTTTTTTGATATAATTGATTATACCAAAAATAGAGACATAAGGGGAAAACAAATGACAGATTGCATTTTTTGTAACATTATTGCTGGAGAAATTCCTTCATGTAAAGTATACGAAGACCAAGAAGTTCTAGCATTTCTAGATATTTCTCAAACAACTCCAGGCCACACTCTCGTCATTCCTAAAGAACATGTTAGAAATATCCTTGATATGTCAGAATCTACTGCAAGTGTCCTATTTTCACGTGTTCCAAAAATTGCCCGTGCCGTCCAAAAAGCTATGGATGCGCCAGCCATGAACATTATCAATAACAATGAACCTATTGCAGGACAAACCGTTTTCCATGCCCATGTTCACCTTGTCCCACGCTACAGCGAAAACGATGGCATTAACATCACATACAGCGTTCATGAACCAGATTTTAATATTTTAGGAAAAATGGCAGAGCAAATAGCCCAAGAGGTCCGAGCATGAAAGCAAAACCTTTTATTATCTCAAGCCTATTAGCAGCAGGCACTGTTCTACTCTTCTCAAAAAAAGAACAAATTCTCACCGAATTAAACAACACTAACGAAAACCTAAACCAATCAAAAGATAGCCTGACAAAAATCAAACAAAGTCTGTCCACCATTCAAGACCAAAAGCTTGTCCTCAAAGATATCACAAAAGACCTAAATTATAAATTCCAAGTCTTTAACAATGACCTGCAAGCCCACCTCAATGAAATACAAACTATCGCAAACAAATATCAAAAAACAGATAGCGAATAACTTTTAATCCGTTCAACCATAAAAAGCCCTTTGATCACTCCTTTTAAAGAATGATTAAAGGGCTTGCTTTTTTTATTGCACAAAACATTTTTAATACTCATCCAAAATCAAAATTAGCAGTTTAAGTAAAATAAAGAAGCAATAAATGGCTTGATTTACCAGAGCTCCTCTCGCCATGGTGGTATTCTTATTAGTGAAACTGTCCAGTGGACAGTTTTAGCCCAAGCTCAGAAATAAAAGAGCGAGGGGAATTGGCTTGATAAGAACGGATTTTTGGGAGAACTACAGAAATTGAAAGTCAATTTCGTAGTAGTTCCCCCGCAAGGATGATTAGGTTGGACGCTGTCTAGTAGTCGACAAGTACAGCCAATCATCTACTGCGAAAAAGAGGCTCAAAAAGTAGCAATGAAACTCCGTAGGAGGTTTTGATGTTGACTTTGTCAACTCTATTTCCCACCTCCAAAGGTCTCCCAGACCTTTGGAGCGTCCGCACCTTTTTAGAAAGAAGCAAAAAAAGTAACTTTTGATTTTTGTTAAGTATAAGTCAAAAAGCTAAGAATATTTCCTCGCTCATACTGAAATGCAAACAGAAAACCTTGCCAAAAATAACTTGAAAATAAGCTAATTTATAAGGTAACAATTTTCTCTTCACAACACCATTCGGTTATCGTTTTTCATGCAGCTCCAAACTTCCCCTACAAAGAATTTCGTCTCCTTTAGGGTATTATAATCACGGTCACCCTCTACAGTTGACAAAGAGCCACAAAGAACCTTCCCCTTTAAAAATAAAAAAAAAAACTAAAGTTATAAATAACCTTAGCTTTTTATTAAGATAGTCCGTACGGGATTCGAACCCGTGTTACCGCCGTGAAAAGGCGGTGTCTTAACCCCTTGACCAACGGACCATATTTAAAGACAATGGGCACGAGTGGACTCGAACCACCGACCTCACGCTTATCAGGCGTGCGCTCTAACCACCTGAGCTACGCGCCCAAGCTAATGCTTGGTTTATTTATTTCTAAATAAAGCGGGTGACGAGAATCGAACTCGCGACAACAGCTTGGAAGGCTGTAGTTTTACCACTAAACTACACCCGCTAAATGGCGCGAGACGGAATCGAACCGCCGACACATGGAGCTTCAATCCATTGCTCTACCAACTGAGCTACCGAGCCTAATTAATCTATATTGCGGGAGCAGGATTTGAACCTACGACCTTCGGGTTATGAGCCCGACGAGCTACCTAGCTGCTCCATCCCGCGTTAATAATAAAAAGGAGGATGTGGGATTCGAACCCACGCACGCTTTTACACGCCTGACGGTTTTCAAGACCGTTCCCTTCAGCCGGACTTGGGTAATCCTCCAAAATAACATATATATGGACCTTGTAGGACTCGAACCTACGACCGCTCGGTTATGAGCCGAGTGCTCTAACCAGTTGAGCTAAAGGTCCAAAGTCATCCATATTAAAATTAAAAATAGCGGCGAAGGGGATCGAACCCCCGACCTCCCGGGTATGAACCGGACGCTCTAGCCAGCTGAGCTACACCGCCATATTTTCATCGGGAAGACAGGATTCGAACCTGCGACCCCTTGGTCCCAAACCAAGTACTCTACCAAGCTGAGCTACTTCCCGAAATGCACCCTAGAGGAGTCGAACCTCTAACCGCCTGATTCGTAGTCAGGTACTCTATCCAATTGAGCTAAGGGTGCTCTATTAAATTTTGATGCCGAGGACCGGAATCGAACCGGTACGAAGGTTACCCTTCGCAGGATTTTAAGTCCTGTGCGTCTGCCAGTTCCGCCACCCCGGCGCCTCAAGCGAATGACGGGATTCGAACCCGCGACCCCCACCTTGGCAAGGTGGTGTTCTACCACTGAACTACATTCGCATCTCTTTGACTTATGCCGGCTACATGACTTGAACACGCGACCCTCTGATTACAAATCAGATGCTCTACCAACTGAGCTAAGCCGGCTTATATTTCCTATGCGGGTTAAGGGACTTGAACCCCCACGCCCTTCGGCGCCAGATCCTAAATCTGGTGCGTCTGCCAATTCCGCCAAACCCGCATCATGACCCGTGCTGGGCTCGAACCAGCGACCCTTTGATTAAAAGTCAAATGCTCTACCAACTGAGCTAACGAGTCTTCGGTCCCGACGGGAATCGAACCCGCGATCTTCGCCGTGACAGGGCGACGTGATAACCGCTACACTACGGGACCTATTAAGTTTCCTTAATCATGGGAGTTAACGGGATCGAACCGCTGACCCTCTGCTTGTAAGGCAGATGCTCTCCCAGCTGAGCTAAACTCCCAAAGGATTTGTTTGAATCCTTATGATTCGCTAAGCAACTACCCTATCTCACAGGGGGCAACTCCCAACTACTTCCGGCGTTCTAGGACTTAACTGCTGTGTTCGGCATGGGTACAGGTGTATCTCCTAGGCTATCGTCACTTAACTTCTTCTTGGATTATCCATCCAAAATTGAATACCTATATTCTATCAAGAAACCGCTACGCTGTCAATATACTTTCTTATTTCTAGGATAAGTCCTCGAGCTATTAGTATTAGTCCGCTACATGTCTCACAACACTTCCACTTCTAACCTATCTACCTGATCTTCTTTCAGGGCTCTTACTGATATAAAATCATGGGAAATCTCATCTTGAGGGGGGCTTCGCACTTAGATGCTTTCAGCGCTTATCCCTTCCATACATAGCTACCCAGCGATGCCTCTGGCGAGACAACTGGTACACCAGCGGTATGTCCACTCTGGTCCTCTCGTACTAGGAGCAGATCCTCTCAAATTTCCTACGCCCGCGACGGATAGGGACCGAACTGTCTCACGACGTTCTGAACCCAGCTCGCGTGCCGCTTTAATGGGCGAACAGCCCAACCCTTGGGACCGACTACAGCCCCAGGATGCGACGAGCCGACATCGAGGTGCCAAACCTCCCCGTCGATGTGAACTCTTGGGGGAGATAAGCCTGTTATCCCCAGGGTAGCTTTTATCCGTTGAGCGATGGCCCTTCCATACGGAACCACCGGATCACTAAGCCCGACTTTCGTCCCTGCTCGAGTTGTTGCTCTCGCAGTCAAGCTCCCTTATACCTTTACACTCTGCGATTGATTTCCAACCAATCTGAGGGAACCTTTGGGCGCCTCCGTTACCTTTTAGGAGGCGACCGCCCCAGTCAAACTGCCCGTCAGACACTGTCTCCGATAGGGATAACCTATCCGGGTTAGAGTAGCCATAACACAAGGGTAGTATCCCAACATCGCCTCATACGAAACTGGCGTCCCGTAATCAATGGCTCCTACCTATCCTGTACATGTGGTACAGATACTCAATATCAAACTGCAGTAAAGCTCCATGGGGTCTTTCCGTCCTGTCGCGGGTAACCTGCATCTTCACAGGTACTAAAATTTCACCGAGTCTCTCGTTGAGACAGTGCCCAAATCATTACGCCTTTCGTGCGGGTCGGAACTTACCCGACAAGGAATTTCGCTACCTTAGGACCGTTATAGTTACGGCCGCCGTTTACTGGGGCTTCAATTCAGATCTTCGCGTTACCGCTAAACCCTCCTCTTAACCTTCCAGCACCGGGCAGGCGTCACCCCCTATACATCATCTTACGATTTAGCAGAGAGCTGTGTTTTTGATAAACAGTTGCTTGGGCCTATTCACTGCGGCTGACTTTAAGTCAGCACCCCTTCTCCCGAAGTTACGGGGTCATTTTGCCGAGTTCCTTAACGAGAGTTCTCTCGATCACCTGAGGCTACTCGCCTCGACTACCTGTGTCGGTTTGCGGTACGGGTAGTGTATACTTAACGCTAGAAGCTTTTCTTGGCAGTGTGACGTCACTCACTTCGCTACTTAACTTCGCTCCCCATCACAGCTCAATGTTAGAGATATAAGCATTTGACTCATATCACACCTCACTGTTTAGCCCAGCTCTTCCATTCGCTGGGTTGAGTTAGCCTACTGCGTCCCTCCATCACTATATACACTAGTACAGGAATATCAACCTGTTGGCCATCGGATACACCTTTCGGTCTCTCCTTAGGTCCCGACTAACCCAGGGCGGACGAGCCTTCCCCTGGAAACCTTAGTCTTACGGTGGACAGGATTCTCACCTGTCTTTCGCTACTCATACCGGCATTCTCACTTCTATACGCTCCAGCGCTCCTCACGGTACACCTTCGTCGCCTATAGAACGCTCTCCTACCATCCCTTACGGGATCCACAGCTTCGGTAATATGTTTTAGCCCCGGTACATTTTCGGCGCAGGGTCACTCGACTAGTGAGCTATTACGCACTCTTTGAATGAATAGCTGCTTCTAAGCTAACATCCTAGTTGTCTGTGCAACCCCACATCCTTTTCCACTTAACATATATTTTGGGACCTTAGCTGGTGGTCTGGGCTGTTTCCCTTTCGACTACGGATCTTAGCACTCGCAGTCTGACTGCCGATTATATCTCGTTGGCATTCGGAGTTTATCTGAGATTGGTAATCCGAGATGGACCCCTCACCCAAACAGTGCTCTACCTCCAAGAGACTTAACATCGACGCTAGCCCTAAAGCTATTTCGGAGAGAACCAGCTATCTCCAAGTTCGTTTGGAATTTCTCCGCTACCCACAAGTCATCCAAGCACTTTTCAACGTGCCCTGGTTCGGTCCTCCAGTGCGTCTTACCGCACCTTCAACCTGCTCATGGGTAGGTCACATGGTTTCGGGTCTACGACATGATACTAATTCGCCCTATTAAGACTCGGTTTCCCTACGGCTCCGTCTCTTCAACTTAACCTCGCTTCATATCGTAACTCGCCGGTTCATTCTACAAAAGGCACGCTCTCACCCATTAACGGGCTCGAACTTCTTGTAGGCACACGGTTTCAGGTTCTATTTCACTCCCCTCCCGGGGTGCTTTTCACCTTTCCCTCACGGTACTGGTTCACTATCGGTCACTAGAGAGTATTTAGGGTTGGGAGATGGTCCTCCCGGATTCCGACGAGATTTCGCGTGTCTCGCCGTACTCAGGATACTGCTAGGTATAAAGACTATTTCAGATACGAGGCTATTACTCCCTTTGGCTTACCTTCCCAGGTAATTCTCCTATAATCTTTAAGTCCACGTTGCAGTCCTACAACCCCGAGGAGTAAACTCCTCGGTTTGCCCTCCTGCCGTTTCGCTCGCCGCTACTAAGGCAATCGCTTTTGCTTTCTCTTCCTGCAGCTACTTAGATGTTTCAGTTCACTGCGTCTTCCTTCTCATATCCTTAACAGATATGGATACTAACCATTAGTTAGTGGGTTCCCCCATTCGGACATCTCTGGATCTGCGCTTACTTACAACTCCCCAAAGCATTTCGTCGTTAGTCACGTCCTTCATCGGCTTCTAGTGCCAAGGCATCCACCGTGCGCCCTTATTAACTTAACCTTATTAACCTAATTCTTTCAAATTAGAAAACTCATTAATTCACAGCGTTTTCGGTTTATTTTCTTGTTACTATTCTTACAATTCAATTTCTTGAATCGTGGAATTTGATATAGATATTCAATTTTCAATGGACAATCCTTAACATCTCTTCGATGTTAATGGAGCCTAGCGGGATCGAACCGCTGACCTCCTGCGTGCAAAGCAGGCGCTCTCCCAGCTGAGCTAAGGCCCCACATCTGTCTCTTCCTGAGACCACTCAAAACTAAACAAGACGCTACAAGTGCTTCCATTTCCTTAGAAAGGAGGTGATCCAGCCGCACCTTCCGATACGGCTACCTTGTTACGACTTCACCCCAATCATCTATCCCACCTTAGGCGGCTGGCTCCTAAAAGGTTACCTCACCGACTTCGGGTGTTACAAACTCTCGTGGTGTGACGGGCGGTGTGTACAAGGCCCGGGAACGTATTCACCGCGGCGTGCTGATCCGCGATTACTAGCGATTCCGACTTCATGTAGGCGAGTTGCAGCCTACAATCCGAACTGAGATTGGCTTTAAGAGATTTGCTTACTGTCACCAGCTTGCCACTCGTTGTACCAACCATTGTAGCACGTGTGTAGCCCAGGTCATAAGGGGCATGATGATTTGACGTCATCCCCACCTTCCTCCGGTTTATTACCGGCAGTCTCGCTAGAGTGCCCAACTTAATGATGGCAACTAACAATAGGGGTTGCGCTCGTTGCGGGACTTAACCCAACATCTCACGACACGAGCTGACGACAACCATGCACCACCTGTCACCTCTGCTCCGAAGAGAAGTCCTATCTCTAGGACGGTCAGAGGGATGTCAAGACCTGGTAAGGTTCTTCGCGTTGCTTCGAATTAAACCACATGCTCCACCGCTTGTGCGGGCCCCCGTCAATTCCTTTGAGTTTCAACCTTGCGGTCGTACTCCCCAGGCGGAGTGCTTAATGCGTTAGCTGCGGCACTAAGCCCCGGAAAGGGCCTAACACCTAGCACTCATCGTTTACGGCGTGGACTACCAGGGTATCTAATCCTGTTCGCTACCCACGCTTTCGAGCCTCAGCGTCAGTTACAGACCAGAGAGCCGCTTTCGCCACCGGTGTTCCTCCATATATCTACGCATTTCACCGCTACACATGGAATTCCACTCTCCCCTTCTGCACTCAAGTTCCGCAGTTTCCAAGGCGTACATTGGTTGAGCCAATGCCTTTGACCTCAGACTTACGAAACCGCCTGCGCTCGCTTTACGCCCAATAAATCCGGATAACGCTCGGGACCTACGTATTACCGCGGCTGCTGGCACGTAGTTAGCCGTCCCTTTCTGGTAAGATACCGTCATAGTGTTAACTTTCCACTCTAACACCCGTTCTTCTCTTACAACAGAGCTTTACGATCCGAAAACCTTCTTCACTCACGCGGCGTTGCTCGGTCAGGGTTCCCCCCATTGCCGAAGATTCCCTACTGCTGCCTCCCGTAGGAGTCTGGGCCGTGTCTCAGTCCCAGTGTGGCCGATCACCCTCTCAGGTCGGCTATGTATCGTCGCCTTGGTGAGCCGTTACCTCACCAACTAGCTAATACAACGCAGGTCCATCTTATAGTGAGACAATTGTCCCTTTCAAGATGTTAACATGTGTTAACACCTGTTATGCGGTATTAGCTATCGTTTCCAATAGTTATCCCCCGCTATAAGGTAGGTTACCTACGCGTTACTCACCCGTTCGCAACTCATCCGTCTAGTGCAAGCACCAGACTTCAGCGTTCTACTTGCATGTATTAGGCACGCCGCCAGCGTTCGTCCTGAGCCAGGATCAAACTCTCATTAAAAGTTTGAGTTCTTAACTCACTGTTTTGTCATCGCTGACTTATTGTTTTTCTTGACAGGTTATTTTCACTAACCCGCACTTGCTTCGTCTTGTTCAGTTTTCAATGGACTTCTCCTAAGAGACAACTTCTATATTCTAGCAAATCTTTAATAACTTGTCAACTACTTTTTTTAAGTTTTTTTCAAGTCACTTTTGCCGGTAATTTCCCAAAGTAATTTCCACTTTAGCTTTCGAAGTGGAAATTAGTCTAAAACGGATTTTTATGGTGGAATTAAGTCTGAGACGTTTGTGTTAGAAATGAGTCCTTACTATGACAAAATATAAACACCTTACCCTCTCAGACCGCAATGACATCCAACTTGGCTTAGAACGTGGAGAAACCTTCAAAGCCATTGGACAAACTATCCTAAAAGATCCTACTACCGTTTCCAAAGAGGTCAAACGTAACAGACAGGTCAGAACCTCTACCAGTGATGGGCTTCCTTGCCCTCTCATTGATAAATCCCCATTTGTCTGTAACGGATGTCCTAAGAGAAGACAAAATTGTGGCTACAAGAAAATCTTCTACCTCGCTAAACAGGCTCAAAAACAATACGAACAAACCCTCGTTGAGGCTCGAGAAGGAACACCTCTCAACTCTCAAACGTTCTGGGATATGGATAAAGTCATTTCTGATGGTGTGAAAAAGGGACAACACATCTATCACATCCTTAAAACGCATAACCTTGATGTCAGTTCCTCAACCGTCTATCGACACATCCGTAAAGGATACCTTTCTATCGCTCCTATTGATCTGGCTAGAGCTGTAAAATTCAAAGAAAGGCGCAAATCTATCCTGCCTTCTATCCCTAAAGAAGCTAAAAAAGGGCGTTCTTATGAGGACTTCCAAAACTACCTGACACATAGACAACTGACCTCTTGGCTTGAAATGGACACCGTTATTGGACGGGTTGGCGGAAAAGTATTACTCACCTTCAATTTGTCTTTCTGTAACTTTATCTTCGCTAGACTTCTGGACAATAAAACCGCTCTTGAGGTCGCTAAACACTTCTATGTCATCAAGAACACACTTTATGAGGCTGATAGAAATTTCTTCGATGTTTTCCCTATCATTCTTACAGATAATGGCGGAGAATTTGCCAGAGTTGATGACATCGAGATGGATATCAGAGGTGAGATTAAACTATTCTTTTGTGACCCTAATCGCTCTGACCAGAAAGGAAAAATTGAGAAAAATCACTCCCTTATTCGCGATATTCTACCAAAGGGAACTTCTTTTGATAACTTAACTCAGGACGATATCAACCTAGTCTGTTCTCATGTCAATAGCGTGAAACGCGCTGCTTTGAATGGGAAATCAGCTTATGAGCTCTTTACCTTTACCTATGACGAAGAACTGGCTAAACTTCTTGGCATTTCCTTAATTCCCGCAGAAGACGTCTGTCAGTCCCCAAAATTACTCCAACATAAATTCTAAAAACTAATCTAAATATAAGCCACTCAAACGTCTCACACTAACTTCCACCATAACGGAACTTAATCTGAAACGCTTTCAGATGAGGGGATTTTGTGTACCCTTTTTGTCAACTAAATTAGCCTAAAAATGCAATAAATCAACCTTTATAAAAACCAGTGGAACTTACCCTGACACGGAGTTTCACTGGTTGTTAGAGGTTTTATCAGATTAACTTCCACTTTAACAGACGGTGGAAGTTAGTTTGGGAATTTAGCTTCTAAAAAAGTTTGGCAAAAAGTTTGAAAATCTTTCTCTTATGCGCTATTTACAAGAAAAATTGCCATAAAAAAGTAAAAAAATAAACCCAGCTCATTGATAGAACTGGGAATATGTTTTATTGAGATAGAATTTCTAAGGTTTCAATGAGATTATCTGCATGAACTTCGATGGTGTCTCCACTTGATTTGATTTTCACTTCAACAATTCCATCAGCAGCTTTTTTACCAACCGTAACTCGGATTGGTAGACCAATTAAGTCGCTATCTGAGAATTTTGAACCGACACGTTCGTTGCGGTCATCTGTCAAGATATCGTAGCCTTTAACCATCAAATCGCCTTCGATTTTAGCTGTTAATGCTTGAGCTTCTTCGTCTTTTGTATTGACTGTAATCAAATGAACATCAAACGGCGCCAATTCTTTAGGGAAATTGATGCCCCATGCAAATTTAAAGTCTCCTTTTGGTGTTTTATTGACAAAAAGGCGTGCATGCTGCTCAATAACTGCAGATAAGATACGGCTAACACCGATACCGTAACATCCCATAACAATTGGTACTGCTCTGCCATTTTCATCAAGAATCGTCGCGCCCATGCTATCTGAATAGCGTGTACCAAGCTTGAAAATGTGACCAATCTCAATGCCACGTGCAAATTTTAAAACACCTTTACCATCTGGTGAGACTTCGCCTTCTTTGACTTCGCGGATATCAGTATATTCAGCCGTGAAATCACGTCTTGGGTTAACACCTGTCAAGTGATAGCCATCTTCATTAGCACCAACAACTGCATTCGCTACATCTTGAACTTTACGATCGGCAACAATTCGAATCGTTTCAGGAAGTCCAACTGGTCCAAGTGATCCAAAGTTAGCTCCAAAAACATTTACGGCGTCATTTTCTGTAGCAGCTTCAAGGAAATCAGCTCCGAGATAATTTTTTAGCTTGACCTCGTTAACTTGATCATTGCCCACAAGGAGTGCGACAACTGGCTCGTTATCAGCAATAAAGAGAAGCGTCTTAATGGTTTGTTCCTCTGTAACATTTAAGAAATTAGCAACATCATCAATAGATTTACAGTTTGGAGTTTCAACTTTAACAACTTCTTCTTGGACAACTACTTTTTCAACTGGTTTGTACTCGTTTGTAGCCATCTCAAGATTGGCTGCATAGTCAGACTCGCTTGAGTAAGCAATGGTATCTTCCCCAGAAACCAACCATGAGTTAAGCTCTGCTTTGATCTCTTCTAAAACTTCTGCAGGAATTTCATCGATAGAAGCAATGGATTTGTCAAGGACCAACCAACGGTCTAAATCTGTGCGATTTGGCGTAATGGCCATAAATTCTTGAGAGTCTTTCCCTCCCATGGCGCCACCGTCTCCGATAATACCTTTGAAATCTAGACCAGCACGTGTAAAGATTGCCTCGTAGGCTTTGCGATAATCTTCATAGGTTACATCGAGATCTTCATAATTAGCGTGGAAGCTATAGCCATCTTTCATGACGAATTCACGTGTTCGAAGAAGTCCGTTACGTGGACGTTTTTCATCACGGTATTTTGATTGAATCTGATAAAGGTTAAGTGGTAATTGTTTGTAGGACTTGACCGCATCACGTACCAACATGGTAAAGGTTTCTTCATGCGTTGGCCCCAAGATGAAATCAGATTGATCTCTATTTTTTAACTTATAGAGGTCTTCTCCGTATGTTTCATAACGACCAGATTCACGCCATAGGTCTGCTGTCAACAAGGCTGGGGCAAACATTTCAACGGCACCAATTTTTTCAAATTCTTGGCGCATGATTGTTTTGAACTTTTCAATCGTGCGATTAGCCAGCGGTAAATAGGCATAGATACCTGCTGATACCTGGCGAACATATCCTGCACGCAACATCAATGCGTGACTGATAACTTGAGCATCACTTGGCATTTCGCGAAGTGTTGGAATTAACATTTTTGATTGTTTCATATTCTAAAAGATATTAAGGTTAACCTATCCGTTGCTAAAACAACTCGAGATTATTGCTACATAAAAAGACTATCTTAAATTCTTACTGCCATTTCTTTTTATGTATGCCCCTTAAATAATTCCTTTCTTGTCTTTTTATTTTTAATGAGAAAAGCTAGGTTCGAACGAACGATAGCCTTTTTAAATTTTACTTAGAAAAATACTCGCATGATATCATTCCATGTTACAGCAATCATTAATACAACCATGATGGCTACTCCTGCAAGTGTCACATAGGTTTCTGTTTCTTGTTTGAGTGGTTTTCGACGAATGGCTTCCAAGATATTGATAACAATTTTGCCACCATCCAGGGCCGGTATTGGGATTAGATTAAAAATACCCAAATTGATGGAAATCATCGCCATCAAGTAAAGAACCGACTCTATGCCACTAGCTGCCGCTTGATTTGACATTTGATACATAGCAACTGGACCACCTAGTTTATCCAAACTAAAATTAGTAATCAGTCCTTTAAGAGCGTTAAGAATATGGAAGGTTGTCTGCCATGCTTTAATAAAACCTCCTTGAATTTTATCCAAGAAACTTGTTTTCAGAGATGGCATAACACCAATATAAAAAGCTCCGCTATTTTCCACTGGAGTCACAGAGAGGACTTTTTTCTCTCCTGAGAATTTCTCCACTTCAACGTCAAGAGTCGATGGAGATGTTGTAGAACCTACTGCTTTCTGCAACTCAGACCAATTAGAGACCGCAACTCCGGAAATCGATAGGATTCTATCGCCAGTTTGCCCTCCTGCCTTAGCAAATGCGCCATTTTCTGTGGCACGAATCTGAGTAGAATCCAGGTTCTCTACGCCACCTTGCATAAACACAAGGACGATAAAAATGATAATCCCTAAAATAAAATTGTTCATCGGACCAGCAAAATTCGTAAGCATTCTTCCTGGAATTGTTGCATTCTGATATTGAACATCCAGCGGTGCAATACGAATCTCTGTACCGTCTTCTTCTATAATAGTGGCATCGTGATGAACTTTGTAAGTCTTTTGCTCATCTAGAACAAGACCCGATAAGCTGAGCTCATTTTCAAGGTCATACGAGGTAATGTTGATGGGAAGAGCTGTTTTATCAACTTGCTTTCCTGAAAGGTTAATACGAGTGACAATCCCATCTGCGCTGATTGTTATAGCAGCTGGTGTTCCGGTTTTGATTTCAGTCGTATCGTCACCCCATCCTGCCATTCGAACATAACCTCCCAAAGGAAGCATTCGAATCGTATAAGCTGTGCCATCTTTACCAATATGAGCAAAAATCTTCGGTCCCATACCGATAGCAAATTCACGCACTAAGATGCATGATTTTTTCGCAAAATAGAAATGGCCAAATTCATGAACCGTAACAATAATTCCAAAAATCGCAATAAAAGATAAAATTCCTAACATGGCACCTCCCTAAAAAAGCCCAAAGAAATGCATGATTGGAAAAACAAAAATCATGCTGTCAAAACGATCAAGGATACCACCGTGTCCTGGAATTAATTTCCCTGAATCTTTGACTCCAAAATAGCGTTTTAAAGCACTTTCGACCAAGTCACCCAGTTGCGCAAAAACACTAAAGACGGCAACCAAAATCATCATGATTAGGAAATTTTGAGGAACATACACTGTTGGCTTGACTAACATAAATATGACAGCTACCACAACAGCTGATAACACCCCTCCTAAACTTCCCTCTATCGTTTTATTTGGTGAAACAGTTGGTAGAAGCTTGTGTTTCCCGTAAGTACGTCCAAACATATAAGCGCCGATATCAGTTGCCCAAACGATAAAAAGTGCTAAAAGTACCTTGTCTAAACCAGCAATGCGGGCACTGATAAGGTTTTGAAAACCAATTCCCACATAAAAACTAGAAGCGATTGGAAAGAGAGCATCATCAAAGCTATATTTCCCAAAATTTAACACTGTTCCAGCTAAGATGAAAAATACAAACAGCGTATAAGCACTAAGGCTCGCATCAACTGGTAAAAAGGTAAGGTAATGGTCCATTGGAACAGCAAGAACAAATGTCCCCAACATTGCTAATAAGCCTTCAAATGAGAAAATCTCATAGCCTTTCATTTTCACAATTTCAGAAACACCTATCATAGCTAGTAGACCAACAAATAATTGAAAGGGAACCCCTCCAAACCAAAGAAAAGGGGCAAAAATTACTAGAGCTAAGGCTCCAAAAATAACACGTTCTTTCATTTTCTCCTCTTTCTAGACACCACCAAAACGACGATGACGGCGATTATATTCCTCGATCGCTGCCACTAGACCTTTTTCTTTAAAATCAGGCCAAAGAACATCTGTAAAATAAAATTCACTGTAGGCAGATTGCCATGGTAAAAAATTACTCAATCGTAATTCACCACTTGTTCGGATAATTAAATCTGGGTCCCGATAAAGATAAGGTAACGTAGCAGTATTCAAATAATTGGCAATGAGTTCTTCGGTAATATCACCAGTATTAAAACGAGCATCCAAAACATCTTGAGCAATTTGTTTTACTGCCGAAACAATCTCTGCACGTCCACCGTAATTCAAAGCAAAGTTTAAAATCAATCCTGAATTACGTTTGGTCAACTCACGCGCACGATTAAGGGCATCCAAGGTATCTTTTGGTAAACGACTGGTATCACCAATCATCTGCACTTTGACATTATTTTTATGAAGTTCAGGAACGTACTTGTCAAAAAATTCAACGGGTAGACTCATGATAAACTTCACTTCATCGACGGGTCTTGTCCAATTTTCAGTAGAAAAAGCATAAACTGTTAACACTTTAACACCTAATTCAGATGCTTTAATCGTAACAGCCTGCAAAGCATCCATTCCCGCCTTGTGTCCCATAATTCTTGGTTGCATACGTTTTTTAGCCCAACGTCCATTGCCATCCATGATGACACCGATATGCTTAGGAATTTTCTCCAAAGCTACCTGAGTTGATTCTTTTTTTCTTCTAAATGTAAACATACTATTTTCCCATTATTTTATACTCTATTTTCTATTTTACCATAAATCAAGTCAATTAAACGATTTTCCTATCTTATTATCTAAGAATTTCATTGATTTTATTAAAAGGCACATTAGGACTACTTTTTAATAGGACAAGTGCATGACGAAAATCATTTGTTGAAAAAATGTTAAAAATATTATCACTCCCAGAAAAAACTTCTTTCTGTAACCATTGTTCTTGACTCAGTAGCTTTTCAGAATAATTTTTGGTATTTCAGAAATTTCTTGGAACTTTTTCTTCAATCATTTGTCGTTATTTATTGTAAAAACGCTTTCATTTTTAGATAAAAAAGAGTATAATATAATCAAAAGGAGGCGATCTTTATGGTTACACAATCTTATCGGCACATTTTAGTTGGTATTGATGGCTCACCTCAAGCTGAGTTGGCTTTTGAAAAAGGCTGTGCAGTAGCCTTACGTAACGATGCTCAACTTGTTCTTGCTCATGTTATTGACACACGTACCTTGCAAAACATCGCGACTCTGGATACCTTTGTCTTTGAAACATTAGAAAAAGATGCTAGACAAATGCTTGAAGATTATAAGACTCAAGCGCTCGATAAGGGAGTTAGAGACGTTAAAATTGTTTTAGAATTCGGTAATCCTAAAACGCTTTTAGCAGTTGACATTCCCGAATCCGAAAACGTCGATCTTATTCTTTTAGGTGCGACTGGTCTGAATGCTATTGAGAGACTTCTCATTGGTTCTTCATCTGAATACATTATGCGACATGCCAAAGTTGATATTTTGGTTATCCGTGAAGAAAGTAAAACCTTGTGACAATCACTGAGAATTGAGCTTAGCTTCTCTTCACTAACTAATGCTTAACAAAAATCACTTTCTTATTTCTTTCTTAAACGTGCGGACGCTCAAAAGGTTTGGGAAACCTTTTGAGGTGGGAACTACTACGAAATTGATTTTCAATTTCTGTAGTGCTCCCAAAAATCCGTTCTTATCAAGCCAATTCCCATCGCTCTTTTATTTCTGAGCTTGGGCTAAAACTGTCCACTGGACAGTTTCACTAATAAGAATACCACTATGGCGAAAAAAGCTCTAGTAAATCAAGCCATTTATTGGTTCTTGATTTTACTTAAACTGCTAATTTTGATTTTGGATGAGTATAAGACCTATACGCTATAACAACTTAATCTACCAAAAAAGCATAACAGCAATGTCCAATCAAGAACATTGTTGCTATGCTTTTTATCTTATTATCTTCTAAGCAATACCGCTCACAACTATTCTGTTTCTTCAACGGCTGAGGTTTCACCTTCAGCTGTTACTGGGTTAAATCAGATGCTGTTGGAGTAATGACACGTTTAATTGCTGATAATTCAAACGTTAAATAAACGCCATCGACATCAAGTACGATTGTTTTAGCATCAACGTTAACTTCATCAACGACTGCATACATGCCACCAATTGTGACAACTTCGTCACCTTTTTTCAATTGCGCTAATTGATTTTGACGTTGCTCAGCTTGTTTCTTTTGGCTACGGCTAGTAAAATACATCATACCTGCCATCATGACCAGCATAATTAAGATTGTTGCGTTCATAAATGTCTCCTTAAAAATAAGATATAGCAGAAAACCTTCCTAGTTTCCAGCTATGCTATTGCTACTATACCAAATTCTAATCGTTTTTTCAAATCGCAGTTATAAACTCTGAGATAGCGTCTTCTGATAACGATGAGTCACAGACAACCTTAACTACTCCATCATTAGCCACTAAAAGGCCTGGAACTGTTGGGATTTGGTAGGTATTTCGAAAAACTTGAATATCTGACAAGGCTACAAAATTCTCACTATTGATGAAAAACACCTTAGTCCCTGTAGTCATAGCTACATTAGCAAGCTTGGGTTCAAAGCGACGGCAATAAGGGCAAGATGAGCGGCCAATGAAAAGAACCACCTTTTCTTCAGTCTGAATCATTTTCTCTGCTTCTTGCACAGTGATTTCTGTAAAATCTTTAGCAAATGTCATAAATCTCTCCTTAGGTTAGAATACCCTTATCATAAAAGTTTTTAGTGCAAAAAGCAATTTTCAGATACCAAAAAGAGAGGTTGAGACATTTTATCCCAACCTCCTTATCATATTTAAGTTTAGAAATCTGCTACGTTATGGTAAACTTTTTGAACGTCATCATCTGCTTCAAGAGCATCAACTAATTTTTCAAAAATAACCAGGTCTTCTCCCTCAAGCGTCACTTCAGATTGAGGAATCATCTCAAGTTCAGTGACTTGGAACTCTGAAATACCATTTTCACGAAGAGCAACTAAAGCCTTGTGAAGATCTGTTGGTGCTGTGTAAACTGTGATTGAACCTTCTTCTGCTTCAACATCGTCAACTTCAACGTCTGCCTCAAGAAGCAATTCAAAAATAGCATCTGCATCATCACCCGCAAAAACGATGACACCTTTTTTATCGAACATGTAAGAAACTGAACCAGCAGCTCCCATGTTACCACCGTTTTTACCGTAAGCTGTACGCACGTTAGCAGCTGTACGATTAACATTAGATGTCAAAGTATCAACGATAATCATTGAACCGTTAGGACCAAACCCTTCGTAACGTCCTTCAACGAAAGTCTCGTCAGTGTTTCCTTTAGCTTTATCGATAGCTTTATCGATAACATGTTTAGGAACTTGTGCTTGTTTGGCACGATCAATGACAAATTTCAAGGCAGAGTTTGTCTCTGGGTCTGGATCACCTTGTTTAGCAGCTACATAAATTTCAACACCAAATTTTGCATAAACTTTTGATGTTGCGCCATCTTTAGCAGTTTTTTTCGCAACAATATTAGCCCATTTACGTCCCATGGGTATCACCTCTTTGATTTATTTTTTAGAAATAGCAAAGCTACTCCTCTAGAACTTCTCTATTATAGCACTTTGGGGTGATTTAGTAAAATAGGTTTTTCACTCAAAAAATTCAGAAAATTCTTGAATTTACCTATTTTTCTGATATAATATACACATATTTTTAGGAAAGATGAGTGTAATTCATGCGTGATGACATCAAAATCAATGACAGAGCATTAGCTTTATCAGAACCATTAATTGACATTTTTGAAAGTATTTTTGATCCTGAAATTGGTCTTGACATCTATAATCTTGGCCTTATCTACGACATCCATCTAGACGATACTGGTCACATGGACCTGCTCATGACGTTTACTGATATCAACTGCAATTGCTCTGACAGTATGCCTGATGAAATCATCAATAAACTGACTAGTCTCGATGAAATCAATTCTGTTAACGTTGAAATCACCTATAAACCGGTTTGGAAAATGACGCGTATTTCACGCTATGGTCGTATTGCTCTAGGAATTAGCCCAAGAGGTGGGAAATAATTCTCACAAAAGTTAAGAGAGTGGCAACGTTTTTACCACTCTCTTTCTTCTTGATAGGTAATTATAGTTATTTGAATTAGCAATAGGACACTAGCTAATCAGGCTAATATGAGATAGATCTAACCATCATATTTTTGATTGTCCTATTCTTGATTCAAAACACTATACTAGAATAAATGTACGATGTAAATTTGTTTTAATATCTCGGATAAGGGTAGAGAGTTGTTTCTGCTAGTTCTGCTCTGCCATTTTCAAAAGCCTCAGCATCCCATGTGATTGCAAACTCTTCTGCTTCTTCATCTGATAAGAAATCCATCAAATCACTCAAGCCTTCGGTTGCTGTTTCATTAAGAAAGTCTGCAAAGTAGGCTAAAAACTCACGAGACAAGCCTTTTTTAGGATCATAAGGAATCGTTGCTAAGTAGTCATCTGAATCAAATGTTGATTTTACAGGATTATAAAACAAAATATAATCTTCGAAGAAAATATCTTCACTAGAAGCTTCCCCATCAGCATCAACAGTTTCAACTCCAGATGTATTTTGCGCTTCAAGAAGGAAAGTCACTTCAACAGCATGATTTTTCTTATCCCAATCCATCGCAAAGTCGCAAGTCAATGCTTTCTCTAATTCTTCTTCTAACACCGATAAAAAGCCAAATTTAGCCATAAGTCACCTCTTTTTTTGTTATAATCCATTTTACCATAAAAATTTATTTTACATTTGCCTAACAATGCTGTATAATATTCGCAACGGATAAGTAAGTTGTTTTTCTTCTTTCAGAAAGCCTGCGGTTGCTGCGAGCAGGTATTAGAAGCAAGTGAAATTCTACCGTGTTTTTAAGACGGATGTTTTGTTAATGCCGATATGCTATATTGGCGACAAGGAAAATGCCTTCTTAAATTATTTTATCAATATCGTAATTAAGCGCACCTTAGTGAAGTTGGATGGAACCGTGCTACCGCACTCCAACAATGACTAGGGTGCTTTTTATATAAAAGGAGATCATATGTTAGATATTAAACGCCTACGTACAGATTTTGATGCCGTTGCTGAAAAATTGGCAACTCGTGGCGTCTCTGCTGAGACATTGACTGAATTAAAAGAGTTAGATGCAAAGCGTCGTGAACTCTTGGTCAAATCTGAAGAACTCAAGGCTGAACGCAACCTGTCTTCTGCGGCTATTGCACAAGCAAAACGTAACAAAGAAGACGCTAGTGAACAAATTGCAGCCATGCAAAAACTCTCAGCCGATGTTAAAGCTATTGATGCTGAGCTTGCTGAAATTGACGAAAAGGTCACAGCGATTATCACTGTTTTACCAAATACACCTCACGATTCAGTTCCTGTCGGAGCAGATGAAGAGGAGAATGTTGAAGTCCGCCGTTGGGGAACACCACGTGAATTTGATTTTGAGATTAAGGCGCATTGGGATCTTGGCGAAGACCTTGGTATTCTTGACTGGGAACGCGGGGCAAAAGTGACTGGGGCTCGTTTCCTTTTCTATAAAGGTCTCGGTGCTCGTTTGGAGCGTGCTCTTTACAACTTCATGTTGGATGAACACTTGGCAGAAGGTTACGAAGAAGTCATCACACCATACATGGTGAACCGCGACTCAATGTTTGGAACTGGACAATATCCAAAATTCAAGGAAGACACCTTTGAAATCAATGACGACGAACGCCCATTTGTTCTTATCCCAACAGCTGAAGTGCCATTGACAAACTACTACCGTAACGAAATCATTGACGGTAAAGACTTGCCAATCTACTTCACAGCGATGAGCCCATCATTCCGTTCAGAAGCTGGTTCAGCTGGTCGTGACACGCGCGGATTGATCCGTCTCCACCAATTCCACAAAGTTGAAATGGTGAAATTTGCTAAACCAGAAGAATCTTACGATGAATTGGAAAAAATGACTGCCAACGCCGAAAATATTCTCCAAAAACTTGGATTGCCATACCGCGTTCTTGCTTTATGTACAGGAGATATGGGCTTCTCTGCTGCTAAAACCTACGACTTAGAAGTTTGGATTCCTGCGCAAAACGCCTACCGTGAAATTTCAAGCTGTTCAAACACAGAAGATTTCCAAGCTCGCCGTGCACAAATTCGTTACCGTGACGAAGCAGATAGCAAAGTGAAACTCCTTCATACCTTGAATGGTTCTGGTCTTGCGGTTGGTCGTACAGTTGCTGCTATCCTTGAAAACTACCAAAACGAAGATGGTTCTGTAACGATTCCAGAAGCTCTTCGTCCTTACATGGGTGGCGCTGAAGTCATTGCACCGAAATAAACTAAGAAAAGAGAGTGGGACAGAAGTCATGATTTCGAAGAAATTGACTTCGTCGTCCCACCTCCGCACAGTTGATTAGGATGGCCGCTAACGATTGCGTGGTAGTAAAATAGTCCAGTGGACTATTTTAGGTGGACACTTGAAAATGAAGAAGTGTCCAGTTGCAGACCTCCAATCAACCACTGCGTCAATTTGTTATTACCATTAAAAATAGAAGGTTGAGATATTTATGTCCCAACCTCTTTTTTTGTCTGTTCATAATATGGTATCAATAATTCAAAGCCTTTCATCAACTGGTGAACAGCAGCTTCCGACGTCATTTCCTCTGTCACTTGAACGTCGTATTTGATCAGTACCTTGCGCACTGTGCCACTTGCAACCTGCTCTTTCAGCAGCTGACGATTTTCTTCAGTTCCTGCCATACAGCGACTCTCACCATTTTCCTGCACAAGGTAATATAAGGGCTCTGTTATCGGAAGCTCCAATACCTTATGTTGTTTGAAGAGAGTGGCATCTGATTTTTTTCGCTCGACAAAACTGACTTCAACGGAAATACCAAAGTCATCCTCTTTCCCATATAATCGAGTCGCTAATGCAACATCCTCCACAGAATCAGACGGCAGACGGTAATAACACCAAAAATGTGGGCGACAAATCTGCGCCTGATTCATCCACTGGCTAACACGTTCTGACACAAAAGGAGTGACTTGTTGCTCCAAGAGCTGATTTATCGTTTGAAATTCTTTGCGAGCAGACTGAGCTAGCACGCGTAAGTCTATCATATATTCTGCTAAGTTTCCTGCTTTTTCTGGCTTGACATATTTTTCTCCTTTGCAAGCTAGATAAGCCTTAATATGTTCTAACATCGTTTCTCCATTTTTTACAAGCAATCGTAGATATAAAAAGCTAGAACGATTTCTCTTTAAACTAAAAGACTGCAAATCTGCAATCTTTTTATCATTTCTAAATCATTCGTAGCTTTGCTCTATTGAGCGTAATCTCCACCAGAGACACCGAAGTATTCTTCAAGCGTCAGTCCTGACTGGTAAATCTCTGCTGCTTCTTTTCCAATATAGCGCACATGCCAGCTCTCTGGCATATAGCCTGTGCTATATTCTTTTCCTGGAAGATAGCGCACAACAAATCCATACTCGTGGGCGTGCACTGCTAACCAATCAGACGCTGTTGGCTCAGTTAGAAGTTGACCATTACCATCCAACAAATCAAAAGCGAGACCTGTTTGATGCTCACTATAACCCGCACGCGCTGAATAACGGTCAGCATTCGCTTGGCCATCAGAAGCAACATAGTTGCTATAAATAGAAGCCTGTGTCTCATAGGACCTAAATCCACTATAACTATTGCTTACTGAAAAACCTTTAGCTTGCATATCCGAAATTAAGGTCTGAAAAGCAGATAGGGCTGTCGGGTCTTCACCAGGTGCATAGGATTCCGCAACTGGGTGTTTTTTATTGGCAATGATCACCTCACCATACTTTCCTTGCACGCTGTAATAGGAACCATTGAAACTGGCATCTGTCGCTTGAACTGATTTAGTCTCAGAAGTTGTTTCTGCCTCTTCACTGGCTTCACTAGCCTGCTTAGAATCTTCTTCAACCTGATCTGTCGTTTCTGACTTGGTTGCTTTTGGACGTTTTTCTGATTGAGTTACCTGACTTGTTTTAGTGGTCTTGGATGATTTAGACTTGGGATCTGATTTGCCACATGAAACCAAGAATAAGCAAGCTACCAAAATAAGATTTATTAGTTTTTTATTCATATATCTTTCCTCTACTAAGATAAAAGTTGGAGACCTACTCAAACTTCAAACTATATCTGCGATTAGGCTCAATGACCAAGCCGCATTTTCCTTCAACAATCAACTTAAACTGCGCAAGGTTAACTGGAACGGGTTGTAGTTGTTTATAGTTATACCGTTGCGCACTTTCTTTTGAGAGAAAGAGCTTGATAAATTCTTTGCCATTTTGATGGTCAATATCAAAGTTAAAGGTTGGATTACCAGCTGTTAGGATTGGCGATCCTAGGTAATAAAAGGTTCTGCTTTTCAGAGTTTCAAAGCTAACATCTCGAGACAATTTTTCCTTATAGCAAGTCCAGAGTAGTTTAAAACTATCAATAGCGTAGGCCATTTTTTCCAACTCACCACGCTCAAGCGCATAATCTCCCATGGAAAAGCCATAAAAATTAAGCTGTTGGCGATGATTTTTTAGAAGAAAATCAATCACAATACCTAGAGGAAAAGTAACGGCACGGTGTTTGAACAAGAGTATCTGTTCCTCTAAGGCTTTTTGTGAGAGACAAACCCGAATCGTCTGCCCCCAAGGAAGTCCTTCTTCATCAACCAAAACGGCAACTTCGCGGTCCAAATGTTCAAAAATATCGATTTGATCAATTGTCATCAACGGTAGATTATCAAGTTTCTCTGATTGTTTATCTGTGACCATCATTCTTCCTTACTTCAATACTTAACAAAAATCAAAAATTACTTTTTTGCTTCTTTCTAAAAAGGTGCGGACGCTCCAAAGGTCTGGGAGACCTTTGGAGGTGGGAAATAAAGCTGACGAAGTCAGTGTCCCAACCTCCTACGGAGTTTCATTGCTACTTTTTGAGCCTCTCTATCGCAGTAGATGATTGGCTGTACTTGTCGACTACTCGACAGCGTTCAACCTAATCATCCTTGCGGAGGAACTACTATGAAATTGATTCTCAATTTCTGTAGTTCTCCCAAAAAGTCCGTTCTTATCAAGCCAATTACCCTCGCTCTTTTATTTCTGAGCTTGGGCTGAGGTTGGGACATAAATATCTCAACCTTCTATTTTTAATGGTAATAACAGATTGACGCAGTGGTTGATTGGAGGTCCTAAACCCTTGCTACGCAATCGTTAGCGGCCATCCTAATCAACTGTGCGGAGGTGGGACGACGAAGTCAATTTCTTCGAAATCATGACTTCTGTCCCACTCTCACTAATAAGAATACCTCCAGGGCGAAAGAAGCCCTGGTAAATCAAGCCATTTATTGGTTCTTGATTTTACTTAAACTGCTAATTTTGATTTTGGATGAGTATAAAATCTTCTAGCGGAGTAAGCGGACAAAGCTCTTGTTCATAGCTCTGACAATAATTACTTACGACCGATTAGTTTTTCCAAAAATCATCAAAAACAGTGATTGGTAAGTGACGTTTATGCTCTGTCTTGTGCCACCAAGCTTCAATTTTCGCTTGAGCATCAGAAAAGACTTCTTTCCCCTCTAAATAATCGTCAATGTCCTGATAAGTCACTCCTAAGGCAACCTCATCAGTTAGACCTGGGCGATTTTCTTCAAGGTCTGCAATTGGAATTTTTTCATAAAGGGATTTATCAGCACCAAGCTCTGCTAGAAGTTGACGACCTTGACGCTTATTGAGGCGATAAAGCGGTAAAATATCTGCTCCGCCATCTCCAAATTTGGTAAAGAAGCCCGTAATATTTTCAGCTGCATGATCTGTTCCAATAACTGCTCCGCTATATTGCCCTGCAATCGCATACTGCGTAATCATACGCTGACGTGCTTTGATATTTCCCTTGTTAAAATCTGAAATCTCAAGACCTGCCTTTTTCAGCTCTGCTACTTGTCCGTCAACCGCTTCTTTGATATTGACCGTTAAAGCAAGATCTGGTTGGATAAAATTTAACGCTTTTTGGGCGTCAGCTTCGTCAGCTTGGACACCGTAAGGCAAGCGCACTGCGATAAATTGGTAACTCTGATCCCCAGTTTCCTCACGGAGCTCTGCCATTGCCAATTGCGCCAAGCGCCCTGCCAAACTAGAATCTTGACCACCTGAAATCCCTAGTACATAAGTCTTTAAAAAAGGGTGCTTCTTCATATAATTTTTCAGAAAATCAATGGATACTCGGATTTCCTCTTTGGGTTCAATAACAGGCTTTACGCCTAATTGTTTGATAATCGTTTCTTGTAAACTCATGACAAATCTCCATTTTTTGCTTTACGACGCATGTCATCAATAAGCTCCATCTTGTTATCCCAAACATCCTGCGCCAAATCAACAGGGTATTCTTGCGGATTAAGGACACGTTTGTATTCATCCCAAAGGGCATCCAACACATATTTCGCATAAGCTTTGATCTCTGTTAACGTCGGTAATTTATAGACTAGTTTTCCTTCTTTAAAAATGTCAATCAAAAGCGGAACGGCATCAAAATCTTTAACCGTTTTATTGATGTAAGTGTAGGTTGGATGGAACATGAAAATTTCATCTAGACTATTCACATCTGCATCCGCAAAAGTGATATAGTCCCCCTCTGACTTACCTTTTTCGCGGCTGGTAATACGCCACACTTGTTTTTTACCGGGTGTTGAGACCTTCTCAGCATTATTTGATAATTTAATGGTGTCAATCATCTTGCCATTGTCATCTTCGATAGAGACGATTTTATAGACCGCACCAAGGGCAGGTTGATCGTAGGCGGTGATGAGTTTCGTTCCGACACCCCAAACATCAATCTTAGCCTTTTGCATTTTAAGGTTGAGGATGGTATTTTCATCAAGGTCATTTGAAGCATAGATTTTGGCATCCGTAAATCCAGCTTCGTCTAATTGTTTACGCACCTGCTTAGATAAGTAAGCCATGTCTCCAGAATCCAGACGAACACCTTTGAAATTAATCTTATCTCCCAATTCCTTAGCCACACGAATCGCAGCTGGAACTCCGATTTTCAACGTATCATAAGTATCCACTAAGAAAACACAATCCTTATGACTAGTCGCGTAGGCTTTGAAGGCTTGATAATCATTGCCATAGGCTTGGACCAAAGCATGCGCATGGGTCCCTGATACTGGGATATTAAACAATTTACCTGCACGCACATTTGAAGTGGCATCAGCTCCACCGATGACAGCTGCGCGGGTTCCCCAAATCGCCGCATCCATCTCTTGTGCACGACGCGTTCCAAACTCTAAAAGAGGTTCATCTTCAATAACCGACTTAATGCGAGCGGCTTTTGTTGCAATCAAGGTTTGGAAATTAACAATATTTAAAAGAGCTGTTTCGATTAATTGGCACTGCGCAAGCGGCCCTTCGATTTGTACGATGGGTTCATTGGCAAAAACCAAGTCACCTTCACGAGCAGATTTAACGGAAAGTTCTAATTTTAATTCTTTCAGATAAGTCAAAAAATTCTCTGGATAGCCCTGTTCACGAAGATAAGCCAAGTCAGATTCTGTAAATCTTAAATTTTCTAAATAACGGACAATTCTCTCCAAACCTGCAAAAACAGCGAAGCCATTTGCAAAAGGTAGCTTACGAAAATAAACTTCAAAAACAGCGTGCTTATTATGAATTCCTTGGTCAAAATAGACCTGCATCATATTAATCTGGTAAAGGTCTGTATGTAATGTTAAGCTATCATCTTGGTACATGATATACCTCCTACTATTAAACAAAAAGGAAAACTCTCTATCCTTAGATAAGTTCCTTTCAATATCATAAAAACTGAGATTATACTTAACAAAAATCAAAAATTACTTTCTTATTTCTTTCTTAAAAGTGCGGACGCTCCAAAGGTCTGGGAGACCTTTGGAGGTGGGAAATAAAGCTGAAGAAGTCAGCGTCAAACCCTCCTACGGAGTTTCATTGCTACTTTTTGAGCCTCTTTTCGCAGTGGATGATTGGCTGTACTTGTCGACTACTAGACAGCGTCCAACCTAATCATCCTTGCGGGGGAACTACTACGAAATTGACTTTCAATTTCTGTAGTTCTCTCAAAAATCCGTTCTTATAAAGCCAATTCCCATCGCTCTTTTATTTCTGAGCTTGGGCTAAAACTGTCCACTGGACAGCTTCACTAATAAGAATACCACCATGGCGAAAGAGACTCTGGTAAATCAAGCCTTTTATTGGTTCTTGATTTTACTTAAACTGCTAATTTTGATTTTGGTTGAGTATTAAACCTCACTTTTATTCTTGTGACTATTATAACATAAACTAGGGATTAGTAAGGTTTTAAGATTTTAGACAAGTTAAAAGCACCTCAGTAAGGTGCTCAAATTTAATCATTGTCGACAATATATTGGTAGGCTTGTTGTCCTGCCATCGCGCCATCACCAACAGCGGTTGTGATTTGGCGAAGGTCTTTTTGGCGGACATCTCCAATGGCAAAAATTCCTTTTCGAGAAGTCTTCATATGGTCATCGGTTGGAATCCAACCATTTTCATCTGTGATGCCCAGCTCTTTCACAAAATCAGAAACAGGGTCAAGACCAACATAGACAAAGACACCACCAAATTCATGATTGGTTACTTCACCGGTTTTGACATTTTCAATATCAACACTGCGAACCTTGATAGCGTCACCCTTGATTTCTTTGACAATGCTATCCCAGATAAATGAAATCTTTTCATTAGCAAAGGCACGGTCTTGTAATACTTTTTGGGCACGGAGTTCATCACGACGGTGAACGATTGTTACACTTGAAGCAAAGCGTGTTAGGAAAAGGGCTTCTTCAACCGCAGAGTCTCCGCCACCGACAACCAGAAGATCTTGATTACGGAAAAAAGCACCGTCACAAACTGCACAGTAAGAAACCCCACGGCTATTAAACTCAGCCTCACCAGGTACACCAATATGGCGATGTTTAGCCCCTGTAGCTATAATCACTGTCTTCGTTTGATACTCTTCATCATCCGTTTTGACAATTTTATAGTCACCTTTATCTTCAATACCAGTCACAATCCCATAAAGATTTTCCACACCAAGTTTTTCCAAGGGTTCAAACATTTTCATTGATAATTCTGGACCAGAAATCAATTCAAAGCCTGGGTAATTTTCAATATCAGATGTATTGTTCATCTGACCACCTGGAGCTCCTTGTTCTAAAGTGGCTACTTTAAGATTTGAACGGGCGGCATAAAGCGCTGCAGTCATTCCTGCAGGGCCAGCACCAATAATAATTGTATCGTACATATTAGATACCTAAAGCGTTAAGAAGAAAATAGTGATCGTGCAGTTGTCCCACACATTAAAAGGTATTTCCCAAAACTTGAAGTTCTCACTATAGCTAACCTCAAGTCAATTCACAAACGCCATTCCTTTCATTTTATATCAGTAAAAATTACAAAAATGGGATAATAACTTCCCATCCTTAATACGTCATTTTATGACCTATGCCATAAATATAACCATAATGGCCATAAAAGCAAAAGATAAAATAGGAGTTGTCACTAGAAAAATAAGAAACGCCTCATATAAGAGAGCCTGTCTTTCTTTTTTGGTCTTATCCAGACGACGAGCCACACGATAAATTAACCAAGCCAGTAAGCAAAATAAGACCACAACGGCTGACATAGCTAATCCTAGAAGATAAAAACGGTAAATTGTTGCAAGCATAATTTAAACTATCACAAACATAGATTGGATATCATTGTACCAAAAGCAATAAGGTTCTCTTGAACACTTAAAACCAGCCATAAACCTCCAAATCCATATCCAGCATAGCCAGTAAAAGACTACGCTGTCCTTTCCAGAATTTTTTAAACAACTGAGCTGGGACTTGACTTTAAAGTTTTCATCTTTATCAGTCAATCTCTGCATTGTCATAAACGATTAGTAAAAACAAGTCTGAGATACTTTTCCTCAGACTTATTTCATTATATCAAATTGTTCCGCGTTTGTAATTGGCAAAGAATTCTTTGGTACGTTCTTCCTTAGGATGATTAAAAATCTCATCAGGGGTTCCTTCTTCGAGGATTTTTCCTTTTTCAAGGAAGAGCACACGATCTGCCACTTCATAAACAAAAGCCATATCATGACTAACCAGAACCATGGTTTGACCATTCTTAGCTGCTACTTCAATTGCTTTTTCCACTTCACCGACAAGCTCTGGGTCAAGGGCTGATGTAGGCTCATCAAGTAGCAATACATCTGGCTTCATTGCAAGAGCACGCGCCAAGGCTACGCGCTGCTTTTGTCCACCAGAAAGGTGACGAGGATAGTGGTTTTCACGGTCAGAAAGTCCAACCTTGGCCAATTCTTCTTTGGCAATAGCTGTCGCTTCTGCATCAGATAATTTTTTAACAATTTTTAACCCCTCTTTGACATTATCAAGGGCTGTGCGACGCTCAAATAGGTTAAACTGCTGAAACACCATCGCCAATTTACGGCGAAGTGTTAACACATCTTCTTTTTTGATGTTGGTAAAATCAACCTTAAAATCATCAATGGCAAGACTACCATAATCTGCCTGTTCCAAATAATTCATCGAACGCAAAAAGGTTGATTTTCCCGCACCAGAGGCACCAACTAAGGCGATAACCTCTCCTTTTTGAATAGTCAAATTAAGGTTATCTAAAACCTTTTGACCTGAAAACTCTTTACTGAGATTTGAAATGGTAATCATTAACGGTCACCCCCTACTTCAACGATTTGACTTTCTGGATTTTTGATAGCAAGCGCATTTTCAACACCGCGCCCTGCATTTTCAATCAAGAAAGAAATTCCCCAATAAATCATAGAAACAGCTACATAACGCTCAAAGTAACGGTAGTCGTTTCCTGAGATAATTTGCGCTTGATAGAACATTTCTGTAATCCCAGCATTAAAGGCGAGAGATGTCCCTTTCGTCAATCCAATCAATGAGTTAATCAAGGTTGGTGTGGCAATAACAGCTGCATTTGGGATAATCACACGACGATAAACTTGAGTTTCTGTCATACCAAGACTACGCGCCGCTTCAATTTCACCCGCATTAACAGACTGGATAGCCGCACGGATGGTCTCACTGGCATAAGCCGCTTCATTAAAGGCAAATGCTGTCACAACAAAGACCGCAGCAGGAACATTATCAACATTCCAATCAAGTCCATAAGTCAAATTAATCTTACGAAGCAACATTGGAATACCATAGTAACTCAACAAGAGTTGTACCAAAATCGGTGTTCCTCGTAAGAAACTCACAAAGAGCGCTTGAATACGATAAAGCACTGGCACACGTCTGATCTTTACAATCGCAAAAATAAGTCCCAAAATAAGACCAAACAGTGCTCCGAGTAGGGTTAAGCCAATAGTTGTTGGCAATTTCCCTAAAATTTGTGGAACAGCATCAAAAACTGCCCTAGGTGAAAAAATTTTCCCCGTTGGAATGCTTTGTGTCCATCCTTTATAAGGTTCTTCAAAAACCTTGGCAGCAATAACAAGCAACAATAATCCTAGAAGCCATGTCAGCCCCTTACGATGTTTTTTTAACCAAGTCATTTCTTTTCCTCTTTCTCTCCAATATCTTGATAATTCCTTTTTACGATGAGCTACAGACCAAAATAGCCCTAAAATCGAACATTATCAAATATCTTCCTATTATTCTAACATCTCACTACTTAGGTGTAAATCACAAGACTTCCAAACTGTGATAGCTCTTTTCTATCAAGGTGATAGGATTTAACTATAAAAAGCCGGAAAATCCGACTTTCATCAAAACATAACACTATTCTTCAATCGAACTCACGTAATCCCCACCAAAATACTCTTGGCTAATTTTAACTAGAGTCCCATCCTCTTTTAAAGCTTTTAGACGCTTGTTGACAAATGCTTGCAGCTCCTTACCTTCTTTCGTATCCGCAAAAAGAAGGTATTCTAAGCCATCTGTCTCACCACCAATTTGGTCAGTCACCTTGGTAACCGCTAAATCATAACCTTGGTCCTCAACAATAAAGCTCGCTGATATGGCATCATAAAGAATAAAATCAATTTTACCTGTTTCGATATGTAAAATACGGGTTGATAATCCTGTTGAGCTAGCTGCATATTGAATCTCAATTGGTGCCTTATCCTTATTTGCCTCATTCCAATTTTCAAGAACCTGCGCATAGTTTGAGCCAGGGAGAACCTCTGTTGTTTTGCCAGAGAGATCATCTAAACTGTCATATTCCGTTCCGTTGGCTGAAACAATTGCATAGTTTGATTTTGAAATCGGATCAGAGAAAAGATACTTTTCAGCTCGCTGCTCATTGTAATTAAAATCATTTGCAGCAATCTGATAACGGTCAGCATCAATACCAGCTAGAATCGAATCAAAGGCTGTTGTCACAAATGTGACATCGTACTCCTTGGAATCTTTAAAGATTGCTTTGACAACATCAATGTCATAACCTTTAAAGTCATCATTCTCCTTATAAGTGAAGGGCGCTGTGTCAGAATCCGTAGCTACCGTTAAGGTCACTTTAGACTTTTCAGACGACTCTTTTGAAGTCTGAGCACATCCTGCGATAATACCTACCGTAATGCTAACTAGAGCAAGGGACCAAAATAATTTTTTCACAATACAACCTCTTTTCATCATCTCTTAACCACTCTAAAATCCTATCAAAATCAGTAATTCGGAGAATTCTGCTTCTCCTAAATCAGAATAACCTTGTCACCTTATCATGCCCTTCAAGCAAGGACACTTCAAAAATAATTCATTTAGACGGTATATTTACAATAACACAGAAAAGATAGCTTGCCTAATACCTCTTATCTATCACCGCTATAAAGAATTTATATCAGGTTACAAAAAAAGAGAGGATGAGACATTTTAGGTCCCACTCTCCCTTTCTTAAAATGTTTGTTTTTTTGCCTTACGTTCAGCACGTCCTTTAGCTCTAGCCTCTGCACGGCGTTCTTTCTTACGTTTTTCGTCAACTTTCCACTGAATTTTCTTCTTGTAACCTGGTTTTACTTTTTTCTTTTTCTTCTTCACTAGACCAATCATCTCAGTGTCAAGTTTTTTATAGACTTTTTCACGATTGGCACGACGGTCACGATCGTAAGTATCTTGGAATTCTCCATCTTTTAAAACTTTTGGGACAAAGGCAATGCCCAATTTCTCAAGTTCTTTAATATCAGAATCATCACTTGGCTGATAGAGTGTAATCGCTGTGCCTGATAGACCATTTCGACCTGTACGTCCAACACGGTGCACAAAGAATGATAAATCTTGAGGAATGGCATCATTGATAACATGGCTAACACCCTCAATATCAATACCACGTGCCGCTAAGTCAGTTGCTACAATATACTCATAATCCAAGTTTTTAACCTGATTCATGATACGCTTACGCTCACGAGGCGGCACACCTCCATGAATTTTAGCAACTTTCAAACCATTGGAGACCAGATAACTATGCAAGTCATCCGCACGTTCCTTAGTGTTAACGAAAATCATCGCCAAATATGGATTCAAAACTTTAGCAAATTCTAAAATCTGAGCATTCTTATCACGACCTTTTGTAGAGATCAACCAGTTATCAATTGTATCTGCAATAACTGTCGATGTTTTGATTTTCTCCATGACAGGATTCGTCAGATATTTTTTCAAAAACGGCTGAAGCTTCTGAGGAATAGTTGCAGAAAAGACTAAGATTTGCACTTGTTTAGGTAGCGCACTTGCAATCTTATCAACAGTATCCAAAAAGCCCATATCCATCGTCATGTCTGCTTCATCAACAACAAATGTATGCGCCTTATGAATCGCCAAATCACCTGACTTAACCAAATCATAAATGCGCCCTGGCGTACCGATAACAATATGCGGTTGTGCAACCTTCAACTTCTCAATCTGACGAAGCTTATCTGTCCCACCAACATAATTAACCACTCGAATCTCTGTCTCAGAATGATCCGCAATCTGCTTTGTCGCTTGATAAATCTGAGTAGCAAGCTCACGCGATGGTGCTGTGATAACCACCTGAACATCTTTTCCATTTTCATCAATTTTTTCAAAAATCGGTAACAAGAATGTATGTGTTTTACCTGATCCTGTTTTAGATTCTCCGACAAGGTCGCGACCAGAGCGTACCACCGGAATTAATTTCTGCTGTACCGGAGTGGGATTAATAAACTTAATCTCCTCCAAAGCATCTTGAATATAGTTTTTAAAATTAAAATCTTTAAATGACATGTGTAAGATATTGAAGCAATAGTCTCATTTCACTAAAACCCTAAACAGCATAACTTGATGTTAAAAAATCGCTCTAACCTCTCAGCAATGAACTTTCTAACACCTTCTCAATTGGTGCTGCCAGATTTCCTGTAAAAATTTTGCCCCTGTTCAGTTCTAAACAAAATCAACTGAACATCCCTTTCTCTATGATAGCTTTACTATTATACCAAAAAATACTCAAAAAAGCTCTGGTTAGTTTCTTCGTTCACGACATTCGGATGATGATTATTATTCTCATTTACTCAGTCAATCAAGTTCAAACAAAAAACCAGCTTTCGCTGGCTGAATTTTACAATCAGAGGTAAAGAAGCGCTAGCGTGATCAGACTAGCAATTGTTCCTACCGCCCATAGGAAAGCATCAACCTTCCATTCACTCCATTGCTCTGCTTTTCCAGAAAGCCCACCTAACTCCAAATGATGGTGGAAAGGTGTCATACGGAAAATGCGACGTCCTTCACCATATTTTTTCTTAGTGTATTTGAAGTAAGTGACCTGAAGCATCACGGAACTTGTCTCAAAAACATAGACAATTCCAATAAAGAGCAAGGTCCATTCTTGGTGAAGGGTAATTGAGAGTGTGGCAAGCATAGCTCCAAGAGCAAGTGACCCCACGTCACCCATGAACACTTTAGCTGGTTTTTTATTAAAGACAAAAAAGCCAAGTAAGGCACCAATCATGGTAACAATAACTAAGAAAATATCTAATTGCCCTTGTGCGTAAGCGATAACCGCATAAGCAAACAGGCTAATCACCACTGAAATGGAAGCTAGGCCATCAATACCATCTGTTAAGTTGACAGCGTTTGAAAAACCTACAATCCAAAATAGAACAAAGGCCAAATAGAAAACTCCTAAATGAAGTTGGTAGCCAAAAACATTTAAGCTATCATGACCACTTGAATGGACATGAAGAAAATAAAACAAGATACCACCGATGATTTGCGCCGCCATTTTCTGCTTTGAAGTCAGTCCTTCATTAATCTGTTTGAAAATTTTCAAGAAATCATCAAGAAATCCAATGGTACCATAAATGGCTAAAACAGCTAAAATACCTGCAACAGCTGTCCATGACATCGAATCAGCCTTTACCATACTAGCAATCATAAAAAAGACCGAACTGACTACAATCGCTACAACAAGAAATACAGTCCCCCCCATGGTCGGAGTCCCTGCTTTGGCAAGATGTTGTTTCACATCTTCGTGCATTTGTTGTCCACCAATTTTTTTGATTTGAAAAAATCGAATAAAATGTGGCATGGCTATGATGGTTACCCCAAAGGCTACCAGACCCGCTATAATACTTAATAACATCTTAATCTCCCAATGTAATCGTAATTTTATCTATCTTAGAAATGTCTTTTCCGGTGTCAATACTCTGCTTAACAACCGTTCTTCCTGAGCCTTTATAAGTGACATCTATCCCTTGCCATTCAGCAAAAATATCCATGTTTTTCTTGGTCCAACCATACATATCAGGTACCGTTTTTAGAGAATCTGTCAATAGAAGAACTTGGGCATTTGAAGCTAATTTCTGTCCTTTATCAACAGACGCTTTGGTTATCGTTTCACCATTTCCAACAATAACAGGTTGAACAATATTTCGTCTGAGAATATCAGCTGTATCTCCTGATGGTTTCCCAATAACATCAGGCATTTTATAAGCTGTTGTCTTTTCACTAATCGGTGTGATTGGCTGGGTTAATTCTTTTTCCATCAACAGAGCTTCTTCCAAGATAGGATTAAAAATATCACGGTATTCTAATCCTGTCCAAACTTTTGGTTGCTGAATAGTAACATACATCATAAAGGTCGGATCATCTGATGGAATCATTGCAATGACAGAGTTGATTGTGTCATTTGACCCTTGAAGATAGCCACCACCTTCTTCTGCTGAGGCTGCAATCTGAGCTGTACCTGATTTTACAGCAATACTCTCATTACCAACCTGGATAACTGGACTCCCCAGTGTTTTTGAGTAGAGTGTCCCCCATATTGGATCCGTACCAACCGTCACCATGTACTGACGCGTTTCAGTAGCAGCCTCCGATGAAATAGGATTCCCAATAATTTCTGGTCCAACCGTACGACTAGATTCCGTGTTCGGATCATAAATTTGCCCAATAAAATGAGGTTCTAGCATAACACCATTATTACTAATTGATGTGAAAGCGCGCAACATTTGAATTTGGGTCACATTAATCCCCTGACCAAATGCAGACTGAGCAATGGTTACAAGGTTATCTTCTGGAAGATTACCGACCTCTTCATCACTCATTCCAAAACGCGTACGCGTACCGAAACGGAATTTTGATAAGTAATTCATCCACTTATCTATTCCAATCCCTTGTTGTAAATGCAGGATACCAACGTTACTTGAATAAGCAAAACCTTGAGACAACGTTAAATAGTTTCCACTAGATAAGCCCATATTGACATCCCAGTCCCTGATAACAGCGTCTGCAAGCTCATACTTATCACTATAGTAAGTTTGATTTGGGTTAAATGTTCCATTATCAATTGAAGAAGCCAATGTGAAAACCTTCATTGTAGAACCCGGCTCATAATTCCCTTGATAAAGCAAACTATTCCAGGTTCCTATTTTTTCCCCATCTAAGCCTTCAAGGGTATCTGCGTTGTAAGTCGGACGTTGGCTTGTCGCTAAAATCTCTCCTGTTTTAGCATTTACCAAAGTAGCACTAATGAATTTTGCAACCGTTTTTTCTGCCAAAAGATCCAACTGCGTCTCTAAGGCAACCTGCAAGGGTTGTGACAAGGTTGTATAGATATCCTTACCATTGATCGCTGCTTTCACTGGAGTTGAAGACCCTAACAGAACATTACCATTTTTATCTTTTTGATAACTAATAATTCCATCAGTTCCAGATAAAGCTTCATTAAGAGCATATTCCATTCCTGTTGTACCTGTGAATGATTTGCTTCCTGTTTTTTCGTCTTCCATCAACTGAGCTAGTCCTATAAAATGCGATGCAAAGGTCCCATTAGGATACATACGTCCTGGATTGGTATAAAAATCAATTCCTTTAATACCAGCTTTATCAACTGCTTCTGCTACAGCAGACATAGTACTGTAATTTAAATTATTCCCTTGTACGCCAAAGGCAGTCTGAGATAGATTATCTTGCTCTAATTGTTTGATAACATAATCTTTTTTCATGCCTAAATGCTCATGAAAGATATCTGCTACCTTTTTAAATTGAGACTTCTTGACATAAAGTTTATTCCCATAAACGTCAACATAAGAAGTATCCATTACCGCATAGACTGAGTAAGTTGTCGAGTCTTCTGCGATAACATTTCCATGACGGTCATAAATGGTGCCCCGCTTAGCCTGCTGCCTAACTTGTAATTGATAAACCTGCTCCGCCCCTTCTGACAAATCCGTTCCAAATTTACTATCAGTACCGATGATAACAGCAAAGTTAATCAGAAACACGAAAAAGACGAATATGCTCAAAATCATGAGATTCTGACCTACTCGTTTTCGATTGCTCGCAGGAGTTTTTCTATCTTTAACAACATAATTCAAAAAGAATTGTATTAACTTTTTCATAACTTACTCAACCTTTTGAATGTTTTCTGATCTGGGTACTAAACCAGCTTCTTCTGCTACTTTTATAATGCGCTCACGTTGTAACAATTCATTGACTTCTTGTTTGGCGTTATTATACTCCGTCTGTTTCAGATTCAACTCCCCATTCAACTCTGAAATCGTTTGTTGGAGCTGGAGATTACGACTTTGTATATAGATGAGACTAATCGCCATTACAATAGCTGTCAAAATAATTGTCCCATAAAACGCCTTCTCCAGTCTTGTAAATTGGCGAATACGTCTTTGAACAACCTGACTAAGCGCTTCTTGTCTCTTGTCTTCTGGCATAATATTGTCCTTAATTATGTATTTTTCGAGCAACTCGAAGTTTTGCGGAATGAGCGCGGTTATTAACTGCCAATTCCTCATCACTTGGTAAAATCGGCTTACGAGACACCAATTCAAACTTTGGTTTAAGGTCATCTGGAATAAATGGCAAGCCTTTCGGAACATCCACTGTAGACGCTTCTTTGAACAATTGTTTGGTCAAACGATCTTCCAAAGAATGGAACGTAATAACAGAGATATGCCCATCTACTGCAAGTAACTCCATCGCTTGTTGAATGGATTCATCTGCGGCACCAAGCTCATCATTAACTTCAATACGAATGGCTTGGAAAATTTGTTTTGCGGGATGTCCTTTTTTCTTAAGTTCCTTCGCTGGCTTAGCTGACTTAATGAGTTCAGCCAATTCAGTCGTTGTTTCAATCGGTTTAATTTCCCTAGCTTGCTCAATCTTACGAGCAATCTGTTTTGAAAATTTATCTTCACCGTATTTGAAAAAGATACGCACTAAATCTTGGTAAGGATAGCTATTAACCACCTCATAAGCCGTCAAACTAGCTTCTTGATTCATTCTCATATCAAGCGGAGCATCTTTTTTATAAGAAAAACCACGTTCACGCTCATCAAGCTGAGGACTAGAAACCCCTAAGTCATAAAGAATCCCATCTATAGAATAGACTCCATGCTGGGCTAGGTTCATTTTTAGATTTCTAAAATTATCCTTAATAAAGGTAACCATACCGCGATCGATATAGTCTTTTAACTTGATTTGAGCATTGTCAATAGCCTTTTGGTCTTGATCAAAGCAATAAAGATGCCCCTTATCACTTAATTTAGAAAGGAGACAAGAAGAATGTCCCGCTCCCCCAAGTGTCGCGTCAACATAAATACCATCCGATTTAACGTCAAGCATATCAACGGTTTCGTGTAAAAGTACGGTCACATGATGAAATTCTTTAGTCATAACTTTTATTATAGCATAAAGCAGAAGCATCTGTCTAAAATTTGAAAAGCACAAAAACCCGCAGACTCTGCGGGTTGGATTTAGGAGTAGCTTATTTAATACGTTTTTCAGTCTCAACGTCAAAAAAATGACCTTTAGCAACATTGAATGTCAAGTCTACTTTCTCGCCTGGATTGTGGAAGTCACGCGCATCAACACGTGAGGCAAATTCAGTTGATCCAACTTTAACGTAAAGCATGGTTTCACTTCCGAGAAGCTCTGATACCATCACTTCCGCTTTAACTGTCGCGTTTGGATAAGTATCTTGAACGATTGGGTTTCCAGAAATATCTTCTGGACGGATACCAAAGATAACTTTTTTACCTTTGTAGCCAGCTGCTTCAAGCTTCTTAGCTTGTCCTTCTGGAAGAGCAAGTTCGATACCATCTTCACTGCGAAGCACACCATTGTCAAACGTTACGGTAAAGAAGTTCATCGCTGGGCTTCCGATAAATCCTGCTACAAACTTGTTAGCTGGTTCGTTGTAAAGTTCTTGTGGTGTACCGATTTGTTCAACGCGACCAATGGTTCCTGAACCTTCTGGGTTTTTCGTTGAACTCATGATAACGATACGGTCAGCAAGCGTCATCGCTTCTGTTTGGTCGTGGGTAACATAGATGGTAGTTGCACCAATACGACGGTGAATTTTGGCAATTTCAGCACGCATTGAGACACGGAGTTTGGCATCCAAGTTTGACAATGGTTCGTCCATCAAGAACACTTTGGCATCGCGGACAATAGCACGTCCCATGGCAACACGTTGACGTTGACCACCAGAAAGATCCGCTGGTTTACGTGTCAAGAATTCAGTCAATCCAAGAATTTCAGCCGCTTCACGCACACGTTTATCAATATCATCTTTACTATATTTACGCAATTTAAGACCAAAAGCCATATTATCGTAAACAGTCATATGCGGATAAAGGGCATAGTTTTGGAAAACCATGGCAATGTCACGGTCTTTAGGTGCTTCGTCATTCATGAGTTTGTCATCAATGTAAAATTCACCTTCTGTGATATCTTCGAGACCTGCAATCATACGAAGGGTTGTTGATTTACCACAACCTGAAGGACCTACGAAAACGATGAATTCTTTGTCTTTAATATCAAGGTTGAAGTTTTCAACAGAGTAGTGAGTGCTTTTTGGGTATTTTTTGTAAATATTGTTAAGTTTAAGAGTTGTCATACATCTTACTTCCTTGTTTTTATTGTTGAAATAAGTATATCAAAAGCGCTTTCACACTGCTATGGACACCTTAACTAGATTTTTGGGCAAGTTGCACAAAAATAAAAACGTTTTCATGTAGGAGCTAAAAAAAGAGAGCCTACGCCCTCAATTTTCCAATAATAACCAATAGCACAGCGCTAAATCATCTAACTTTTTCAAATTCAGCCCTGACAGGCTTTGAAATTTATCCAGTTTATATTGGAGGCTGTTGCGGTGCAAAAAAAGTTTTTGCGCCGCTTGTACCTGATTGCCGTGGCTTTCCCACAGGGCTGCTACCATATCTGGAACCTCATTTTGCAGGGTCAAATAATAGTTAAGTGCTTCCTTGAACACTCCCACTTCTTGCCCATTGCTCAATGCCCAGAGCAACATTTTTGCAAAGCTCTGCATTTTTTCAGAAGAATGACCCGCTAGGTAGGCAGTAAAAAGAGTCGTTTCCGCCTGAAAAAGCTGTCTCAGATGCTCATCATCTATCCGCGCCCAGCTATTCCCGAGAAAAAGACTAAGCGATAGCCCAAAGTCGCTTTCAATGGTCACCAAAAGCTCCTTCAAAAGCTCAGTGATGTCACTTCCTTGTTCTTGAGTCAATAGCAGAGCTGTCCGATATGATCCAAGTGAAATGGTTGCCACACGTCCCAAAAGAAGTTGGTCCAACAATTCTAGCAACTCCTCCGTAAACGGTTGGGAATGCTCAAGATAGAGAAATTGGTAATTTGGATAAGAGGCTGGCAACTGAGAGCTTCTTCCCATTAAAAATTCTAACCAAGGATTGGTTAATACCGGCCTATCCTCAGCCGTTGTTGAGAATAAGGTGATTAAAAATCGCTCTCTATCAGTCAAATCTTCTTTAGGAATTTGTAACCATTCTTTTTCCAATGGAAGATTTTGAATTCCAGTATCGTCTGACTTTTGCTGACTTTTCTGGGCATTAGGAAAATAATCTTGCCAGTTCATCCAAGCTCACTTTCTAAATTTGTCATGCTTCATTTGTTATTCTCTAATCTGTCCTTGACCATTGATATAGAATTTTGTAGATGTCAAAGCCTCTAACCCCATTGGTCCACGCGCATGCATTTTTTGCGTTGAAATACCGATTTCAGCGCCAAGGCCAAAGACAAAGCCATCGGTAAAACGAGTTGAGGCATTGACATAAACCGCTGCCGCATCCACTTGGTCTTGGAATTTCTCGGCTGCCACAAGGTCACGAGTCACGATGGCTTCTGAGTGCGATGACGTATAGGTATTAACCCAAGCAATCGCTTCTTCCAAGTTCGAAACCACCTTGACAGACATGATATAGTCTAAAAACTCTGTGGCATAGTCTTCTTCTGTTACTGGAACGGCTGTTTTTAAGAGGGCGTATGCCTTCTCATCCGCACGAAATTCAATTGGCTGTACCTGATTAGCCGCCTCTTCCAACATTGGCAAAAACTGCTCTGCTATTTTTTCATGGACCACTAAAGATTCTGCCGCGTTACACACACTTGGACGCTGGATTTTGGCATTAAGGACAATCTTCGTCGCCATTTCTAAATCAGCAAACTCATCCACGTAAATGTGACAATTCCCAACGCCAGTCTCAATCACTGGCACTTTTGATTTTTCTTTAACCGTTTGAATCAATTTGGCACCACCACGTGGAATCAACAGGTCAACATAATCAACTGCCTGCATCAAGTTTTCTGCAACAGCGTGCGAAGTATCTTCAACCAACTGAACCACATCAGGATTGACACCGCCATCTGCTAGCGCCTGACGAATGACCGATACTAGGGCTTTATTTGAGTTAATAGCATCACGTCCACCACGTAAGATAATAGCATTGTTGGTCTTGAAGGCGAGCGAGAAAGCATCTACAGAGACATTGGGACGACTTTCGAAAATCATGGCAATCACCCCTAAAGGCACTCGTTTCTGAACAATCTTTAAACCATCCAAATTCGTATAGCCACGTACCACCTGACCAATCGGGTCTTCCAAATCGGCTACCTGACGAACCCCTTCTGCAATTCCTTCAATTCGTTCAGGTGTCAAACGAAGGCGATCTGTCATAATCTCGGAAATCCCATTTTCTTTAGCTTGTGCCAAATCCTTAGCATTTTCCGTCAAAAGTAGCGCTGTTTCACTGACTAAACGCTTGGTTACCAAGGTTAGGAGAGCATTTTTTTCACTGGTGGAAAGGCTGAGCAAGTCACGCGCTGCCTTTTTAGCTTGTTTTCCTAAAGTTTCAATATAGGTCATACTCTTTCCTCACTTCTGACTAAACAATGTTCCTAGGTGTTCGCCATCTAGAACACGCAAAATATCACGCGGATTGGCACCATTCATCAATACCATCTGCCCATCATTTTCAAAGACAATTTGTGCTGATTGGATTTTAGAAAGCATACCGCCTGTTCCAAACTTAGAACCGGCGCCACCAGCAGAAGCTAAAATCTCTTCTGTGATTTCAGGAACATGGTTACGCAACTTAGCATCGTCATAAATCGTCGGATTTTTATCGAACAACCCATCAATATCTGACAGCATAATCAATAAGTCTGCCTTCGTGATGCTAGCCACAATAGCTGATAAACGGTCATTGTCTCCAAACTTAGTCTGATGGTCCATTTCATCAATGCTGACCGCATCGTTTTCATTGACAATAGGGACTATTCCCATGCTAAATAGACTTTCAAAAGCATTGGTAACATTGGCTAAACTCTCAGGAAATTCTACCACATCACGTGTCAATAAAATTTGAGACACATTGGTCTGGTAGTGGGCAAAAATCTGAGAATAAAGGCTCATCATCGCCACCTGCCCCACACTAGATACTGCTTGTTGCTCTGCCATTTCGCTAGGACGCTTAGCAAGTCCTAAAACATCTAAGCCAAATCCCATCGCACCAGATGAAACGAGAACAACTTCCATTCCCTTATTCATCAAACTAGCAATAACAAAAGCCAACTGATCAATTTTTTCAAGGTTAATCTTTCCTGTTGGTAAGACTAAAGAACTTGTTCCAATCTTAATAACAAGTCTTTTTACGGTTTTAAAATCTCTTTTCATAGTCAACATTATACACTAAAAACCGTGCCAACGCACGGTTTTCTGTCATATTAGTCATTAACGTTTTCTTGACTTTGTTCCAAAACATTACCTGAATCAGCATCAATAGAATAGCTGTATTCTGTAGTATCTTTGACAAACTCAATATCATAGCTATGTGGCATGTCATCAAAATCTTGCTCAACTGTCAAATTGATAACTTCCTCTTGCTTTAGGCCGGCTGCTTCAAGAGCTCTTTTCACAGCATCTTCTTGAGAAATAGCAGGGCTATAGGCACCAGCTTGTCCAGTCGTTTGTGTGCTTGTTTCTGAAGCACTTTGTGAAGTCTGTTGAGTGGTACTCTGCTGTACAGCTACCTCATCTTTATCATCATCAAAATCACAAGCAACTAAAGTCAAAGTAGTTAAAGCTGCTAAACCAAATAAACTCAATTTTTTCAAAGTCATATTAATACTCCAATCTTAGATTAAAGTCATCTTATCATATCAAAACTTTCAAAGTCAAAAAATCTGTTCATGACTAATCTTCGTTTAAGTTTTCGTTAAGAAAAGGATAGAATTAGATATACGCTTTATTTTTGAATTAAATATTGACTTTATAATGCATTAGTTTTGTAATTTATTCAAGTAATTACTTTATTTAAAACTTTAATTATTACTTGAGGTGTTTTTATGAAAAAGATTTTTGCCAACAAAACTTATTTAGCGGTTATTGCCTCTGATCTTCTGTCAAATTTTGGAGATACTCTTTATTACATGGCTCTGATGAACTATGTCTTATTTCTTCCAAATCCTAATTTTGCTTTATCTATTATTACCTTATCAGAAACCCTTCCTACCTTTAGTCGTCTCATAACAGGTTTTTGGTCTGATAAAACCAAAGATAAATTAAAGGCTATTCAATTAACATTAGTTTTTCGTATTACTATTTACACGATTCTAGGCTTTATCATGACCTTTGAACCAGCTTTATGGATTGTCATCGTGGCGGCTATCTTTAATTTTTTCTCTGATGTCGCGGGACAATATGAGAATGGTCTTTACATCCCTATTAGTTTAAGAATTATTCCTAACGAAGACAGAGCAGAATACATGGGATTTAGCCAAAGTTTAGGATTAACAACCAATCTCTTATTTCAATCTGCTGGTGCCTTATTTATTACGATGATGAGTTTTTCCCAGTTAGCCTTTGTCAATGCTGCGACATTTGCAGTATCTCTTCTCATGTACACAATCATTAAACCTCGTATTGCTCAGCTTTTTGTCCAAAAACCTCTAGAAACCTCTGAAAACAAAAGGTCTGGTAATATTTTCAAAGATATGTGGCAAAGCTTGAAGCTAACTCTGTCAGAAATGGCTGCTATTCCTGACTTAAAAGCCTGTATGATTATTGTCCCTGTCCTAAATGGGCTAGGTGCTGTTCTAATCACATTGTTGACCCTTATTATGAGTCATAATAAAGAGTTTATAATCTTTAATGCAGCTACAACCTTAGCAATTTTTCAAACCACTAATATTATCGGCATGATTCTAGGGGGAATTTTAAGTATGAATCTCCTAAAAAATCTTTCTATTTCTCACACCCTACAAGTGGCTTCCGCGCTGTTTTCTGCTCTTATTTTTGCTTATTATCTTCAGAATATCTGGCTCATTCTCATTTTCCTTATTCCTATAGGAATCATTTCGGGTGCTATCAATCCTAAACTAAACACCCTAATTTACACTAGAATCTCTGAGAATAAAATTGCTACTGTGTCTGCTGGCATTTATACCTGGTTTACTACGGGGATTGTAATCACACGATTACTGATGTCAGGACTGATGTTATTTCTTTCGGTAAAATGGCTGACGCTTCTTCTTTTCTTGCTCAGTCTAGGACTTTTAGGTTATACTATTAATGACTTTATCAGAAAGAAAGTAATATAATGGATATTTTTATCAGTAAACATCAAAGTAAAATCATGGATTTTCTTTGGCTACCAAGCATCAGCTACTTCGATCCTAGTCAAATTGATCTAACATTTGAAGAACGTCAAACTTTTCAAGAGGTGTTTAATGATTTTGAAACCATCAAAAAAATATTAGAGCCCTATACACCACGTCTTCACAAATTTTACCGCGGAGCAAACCATGGCCATATTATAGATAGTATTTACCGCTATCTATTAGAAGAAGGCCACGACCCTAAAACAATGGAAGAACTTTATCCACTTGTTTTAGCGGTTTCAGAAGAAAAAATCCGCTCCCTTTTACTAAATCTTATCGCACCTGAAGGCCAAGTCATCGAAACCGAGGAAGATCTTCTTAACCTCTTAGAGGATGACATGATAAAAGAGAGTACCAAATGGCGCGTCTTTTGGTCATATCATCACCCTAAAGAAACCGTCGAAGGCATGGTTGACCTCTACAAAGAGCTTATCCCTCTCTATCAACCGTTTTATGAAAAATACGAAAAAGAGGTGCTAGAGACAATCAATCAGCTTGACATTATGGAACTTTTTAGCGACTCTATTTTTGATATCAAAAAATACCTCTCAAAAAGTCAAAAATCTGCCCTAAAAGTTTTTGTCACTTCACCACTACATCTCAGTCACATCATTACTACAGATGAGTTAGACTTAGAAAAACCTATCTACGTCTATACTTACGCCAGAGCAGAAATCATTCTCAAAGGACGACAACAACACAATCTCAGCAAAGACACTTTGGATTTGGCCATCAAGTCTCTAGCTGATCCCGTTCGTTATGATATTTTAAATATCGTCTCTCACTCAACAATGAAAAATAAAGAAATAGCTGCACAGCTAGGCATCACTCCCGCTAACGTATCTTTCCACATCCAAAAACTGCTCAATGCTGGATTGCTCAGCTTTGCTATTGATAAAGACGAAGCCCGCTATAGGCTCAATAAAGCTTTCATGGCGCAATGTCTTGAGAAAATCAAGTCTGATTTTGACTTATAACAAGCGTTTTCAAAAATTTTAAAAATGCCCTTGAAATTTTTCTAAAAAGTGGTATCATAATGGTACAGAAATATTGCTGTGGCATACGAATTCACATCAATGTGTTGACCGACTATTTTTTGTATTTTTAGGGAAACAAAAGTCTTCCTCCAGTATGTAGGCCGTTTCACGCGGAAACAACTAAGGAGGAGCGAGTTGCCCACCTGCTTTATTGCGCGGGTTCAATACAAAACGTGAATCACCGGTGCCAATACAGCTTTCTTGCCTCCTTAGCTCAGTTGGTAGAGCAGTAGACTCTTAATCTAGGGGTCACAGGTTCGAGCCCTGTAGGGGGTATATGATTCAACAGTCTAAAGCCTTGATTTATAAGGCTTTTTTCTTTGTCTAGTGGTATTTTGTTCTAGATTTGTTCTTGTAGGGGGTAAATAAAGTAAAAAACCCACTATAGTGTAAGGCTTTTTTTCGTATTCTAAGGGAGATATTAACATGAAAATCATTGAATACCAAGACTCTTATCGAGACGACCTTATCTTTATGATACTAGAAGCCAAAGATGCTCTAGGAAGAATTCCAAGTATCAACCCTGATTTATTATCCATTAAAACCTCTTACCAAGATAAGAGCGATCACTTCTGGTTGGGAATTGATGAGAAAAATAGGGTCATCGGATCCATCGCTTATTCATCTCTTCCAAATTCCTCAGAAGTTTTTCTACACCGCCTATTTGTTAAACCTCGTTTGAAAAATCAAGGTTTAGGGAGTCAATTACTTCGCTTCGCAGAAAAACACTTAATTGCAGAAGGTAAAACAGCTATTCATGTCCACCTTGGACAACCTAAAGAAGACTGGAGAGCCTCTTATTCCTTTTACCCCAAGCATGGCTATATTTTTTACGATGATACTCATCTGATTAAAATCTTATAATATGACACACAAAAAACTCCTAGAATCTTGTTACTTAAAACGAGTAGTCTAGGAGTTTTTATGCTAAACAGTAAGTCTTTTACTATATTATACTTAATTTATTTCAGAGGTAATTTCCCAAAGTAATTTCCACTTTAGCTTTCGAAGCGGAAGTTAGTCTAAAACGGATTTTTATGGTGGAATTAAGTCTGAGACGTTTGCGTTAGAAATGAGTCCTTACTATGACAAAATATAAACACCTTACCCTCTCAGACCGCAATGACATCCAACTTGGCTTAGAACGTGGAGAAACCTTCAAAGTCATTGGACAAACTATCCTAAAAGATCCTACTACCGTTTCCAAAGAGGTCAAACGTAACAGACAGGTCAGAACCTCTACCAATGATGGGCTTCCTTGCCCTCTCCTTGATAAATCCCCATTTGTCTGTAACGGATGTCCTAAGAGAAGACAAAATTGTGGCTACAAGAAAATCTTCTACCTCGCTAAACAGGCTCAAAAACAATACGAACAAACCCTCGTTGAGGCTCGAGAAGGAACACCTCTCAACTCTCAAACGTTCTGGGACATGGATAAAGTCATCTCCGATGGTGTGAAAAAGGGACAGCACATCTATCACATCCTTAAAACTCATAACCTTGATGTCAGTTCCTCAACCGTCTATCGACACATCCGTAAAGGATACCTTTCTATCGCTCCTATTGATCTGGCTAGAGCTGTAAAATTCAAACCTAGACGAAAGGCTACACTACCTGCTATCCCTAAAGAAGCTAAAAAAGGGCGTTCTTATGAGGACTTCCAAAACTTCCTGACACATAGACAGCTGACCTCTTGGCTTGAAATGGACACCGTTATTGGACGGGTTGGTGGAAAAGTATTACTCACCTTCAATGTCTCTTTCTGTAACTTTATCTTCGCTAGACTTCTGGACAATAAAACCGCTCTTGAGGTCGCTAAACACTTCTATGTTATCAAGAACACGCTTTATGAGGCTGACCGAGATTTCTTCGATGTTTTCCCTGTCATTCTAACTGACAATGGTGGAGAGTTTGCCAAAGTTGATGACATTGAGATGGATATCAGAGGTGAGATTAACCTATTCTTTTGCGACCCTAAGCGCTCTGACCAGAAAGGAAGAATTGAGAAAAATCACACACTTATTCGCGATATTTTACCCAAGGGAACTTCTTTTGACAACTTAACTCAGAACGATATCAACCTAGTCTGTTCTCATGTGAATAGCGTGAAACGCGCTGCTCTGAATGGGAAATCAGCTTATGAGCTCTTTACCTTTACCTATGACGAAGAACTGGCTAAACTACTCGGCATTTCCTTAATTCCAGCAGAAGACGTCTGTCAGTCTCCAAAATTACTCCAACACAAATTCTAAAAACAACCTAATATAAGCCACTCAAACGTCTCACACTAACTTCCACCATAGCGGAACTTAATCTGAAACGCTTTCAGATGAGGGGATTTTGTGTACCCTTTTTGTCAACTAAATTAGCCTAAAAATGCAATAAATCAACCTTTATAAAAACCAGTGGAACTTACCCTGACACGGAGTTTCACTGGTTGTTAGAGGTTTTATCAGATTAACTTCCACTTTAACAGACGGTGGAAGTTAGTTTGGGAATTTAGCAATTTATTTCAGAAATCTGAAATTGTGAACTTTACACTATAGAAATTTAACCAGATTTATAATTTATATTGAAACTAAAATCCTGTTCAGAAACAATATTCACAAGTTAAAAATTTTAGCGCCAGCTTAAAATGCGACCACAAAATCGCTCAAAACAGACAGTTGCCACCGTGGTAAAAAGACGATTGACTATATTCTGTCAATCGTCGAGGGTATTTTCAAGACCTTAGGCTTGAAAATAAGCAATGGAACTCCGTTAGGAGGTCGCTTGCGTCCCTACCACATAAGGCTAACTGTCCAAAAAATTATGAATACAAGTTATCAAATTTTGATTTTATATGAGTATTAGTTCAAATGCAATTTGGGTTTCAAATATTGTCCTGTATAGCTTTCATTGACTTGTGCGACTTCTTCTGGTGTTCCTGTGGCAACGATTGTTCCACCTCCGACACCGCCTTCTGGACCAAGGTCAATGATATGGTCTGCCGTCTTAATCACATCAAGGTTATGTTCAATGACAAGAACGGTATTTCCCTCATCAACAAAACGTTCCAATACCTTAATGAGACGAGCAATGTCATCCGTATGAAGTCCTGTCGTTGGTTCATCCAAAATGTAGAAGGATTTCCCTGTTGAACGCTTGTGGAGCTCACTAGCCAATTTCATGCGCTGCGCTTCTCCTCCTGAAAGAGTAGTAGCTGGTTGTCCCAAAGTAACGTAACCTAGTCCAACATCCTTAATGGTTTGAACCTTACGAGCAATTTTAGGAATGGCCGCAAAGAATTCTACCGCATCATCAACAGTCATATCAAGGATTTCCGCAATATTTTTATCTTTGTAACGTACTTCTAAGGTTTCTGAATTGTAACGTGTGCCATGGCAAACCTCACAAGGGACGTAAACATCAGGCAAAAAGTGCATCTCTATCTTGATAATTCCGTCACCTGAACAAGCTTCACAGCGTCCGCCTTTGACATTGAAAGAAAAACGCCCTTTTTTATAACCACGAATTTTGGCTTCATTAGTTTGAGCAAAAAGGTCACGAATATCATCAAAGACACCCGTATAAGTCGCAGGATTTGAACGTGGTGTCCGTCCGATTGGGCTTTGGTCAATATCAATCAAGCGCTCGATATGCTCAATTCCTTCAACAGACTTATATTTACCAGGTTTTTCAGAATTACGATTGATTTTCTGAGCAATCACTTTTTTCAAAATACCGTTGACTAGGGTTGATTTTCCTGAACCAGAAACACCCGTAACAGCGACGAATTTACCAAGTGGGAACTTGACATCAACATTTTTTAAGTTGTTCTCAGAAGCACCTTTGAGCTGAATAAATCGTCCATTTCCAGAACGGCGTTCTAACGGTACTGGAATTTCTTTAGCTCCAGATAGGTACTGACCTGTGATGGATTTTTTATTTTTAGCCACTTGTTCTGGCGTACCAGAAGCAATGACTTCACCACCAAATTGACCTGCTCCTGGCCCAATATCAATCAACCAGTCAGCCTGCATCATCGTGTCTTCGTCATGCTCAACAACAATCAAGGTATTGCCTAAATCACGCATTTTTTTGAGGCTTGAAATGAGGCGGTCATTATCTCTTTGATGAAGTCCAATAGATGGTTCATCTAAGACATAAAGAACGCCACTAAGATTTGACCCAATCTGTGTTGCCAAGCGAATCCGTTGACTCTCACCACCAGATAAGGTACCTGCTGTACGAGATAGGGTCAAATAATTCAACCCAACATTATTGAGGAAGGTCAAACGATCTGTCACTTCTTTTAAGATAGGCGCTGCGATTTGCTTGTCGTTACCAGCTAATTCTAATTGTTTAACCAGTGCCAAATGATCTTCAATAGACAAATCTGAAATTTCAGCGATGTTCAAGCCAGTCTCTCCCCCAACACGGACTGAAAGCGCCGCTTCATTGAGGCGATAGCCGTGGCAAGTCTGACACTTAAGCTCATTCATGTAGGCACGCATGACATTACGTGTATAATCACTATTGGTCTCGTGGTAGCGACGATTGATATTTGGGACAACTCCCTCAAAAACAATATCAATATCTCTGACACCACCAAAGTCATTTTCATAATGGAAATGAAACTCACGTTCACCTGAACCGTAAAGGACAAGATTCCTATCACCCTCTGATAACTTTTCCCATGGCGTATCAATGTCCACACCAAATTGAGTCATGGCCTGCTCTAGCATTGCTGGATAGTAATTCGATGAAATAGGATTCCATGGTTCAATAACACCTTCGCGAAGCGTTTTTTCAGGATAAGGTATCACCAAATCAAGGTCAACTTCTAGCTTCATCCCAAGACCATCACAGGTAGGACAAGAACCAAAAGGCGCATTAAATGAAAAGAGGCGAGGCTCAAGCTCTGGCACTGTAAATCCACAGACTGGACAAGAATAGTGCTCAGAATAAAGTAACTCATTACCATCCATCGTGTCAATGATAAGATAACCATCTGCGAGACGAAGGGCTGCTTCCACAGAGTCAAAGAGACGTGAGCGAATGCCGTCCTTGTTGACCAAGCGGTCCACCACAACCTCGATATTATGCATTTGACTCTTGGACAGTTCAGGAACTTCCGTCACATCGTAAATCTCACCATCAACACGGACACGAACATAACCATCCTTTTGAATTTTCTCAAAAATGGTCTTATGTTGCCCTTTTTTGCGTCTCACAATCGGCGCTAAAATCTGCATACGCGTACGCTCTGGTAGCTCCAACACTTCATCCACAATTTGCTCCACAGATGATGCCGCAATTGCCCCGTGCCCATTCACACAGTAAGGAACTCCCACACGCGCATAAAGCAAACGAAGATAATCATTGATTTCGGTCGCTGTTCCTACCGTCGAGCGAGGATTTTTACTGGTTGTTTTTTGGTCAATGGAAATAGCAGGGCTAAGACCATCAATCGAATCCACATCCGGTTTTTCCATATTTCCCAAAAACTGACGGGCATAGGCTGATAAACTCTCAACATAACGACGTTGCCCCTCAGCATAAATCGTATCAAAAGCCAGCGATGATTTCCCTGAACCTGACAAACCAGTCACGACAACCAATTTATCACGCGGAATTTCAACATCAATATTTTTCAAATTATGGGCTCTCGCCCCATGGATTACTAATTTATCTTGCATATAAAAAACCAACCTGACCAACCGACATCTTTCCACCACAAATAAACATCATGTGTGGAAAATCGTAAAAGGTCATTTAATCATTTTCCTTTCATTTATTGAGCATAGTACTCAATATGACAACACTCATTATAACAAAAATCCCAAAAGAGTTCCCACAAAAGACTCGTTTTGTAGTATAATGAAATGTATGCCTATAAGGCAAATTTTATCCGAAGGAGGGGCTTGATGAAACAAATATTTTTATCAACTGCTAAAGAATTCAACGAAATTGAAACGTTCGAGCCAGGGGCTTGGATTAATTTGGTAAACCCTTCCCAGGAGGACTCTGTTCGTATAGCAGAGCAATTTAATATTGATATTACCGACTTGCGGGCACCGCTTGATGCGGAAGAAAGTTCTCGTATCTCCGTGGAAGATAATTATACCCTCATTATCGTCGACGTTCCCATGCAAGAAGAACGCAACAGCAAAAGTTACTATGTGACCATTCCTCTTGGTATTATCGTCGCACAAAATGCTGTCATCACGACTTGCTTAGAAGATGTCCCACTATTTGATTATTTTAAAAATGGTCGTGTTAGAAATTTCTACACCTTCATGAAAACCCGTTTTGTTTTTCAGCTTCTCTATCGAAATGCAGAGCTTTTCCTAACAGCCCTTCGTTCCATCGACAGACAGTCTGATAAAATCGAAGCAGAACTTGAAAAAGCTACTAAAAACGAAGAACTGATCGATATGATGGAGTTGGAGAAGTCTATCATTTACCTAAAGGCTTCTCTGAAAATCAACGAACGTATTGTCAAAAAATTGACTGGAAATGCCTCAAGTTTAAAAAAATACGCTGAGGATGAAGACCTACTGGAAGATACTCTGATTGAAACCCAACAGGCGATTGAGATGGCTAGCATTTATGAAAATGTCTTAAATGTCATGACTGAAACTTCTGCTTCTATTATTGGTAACAATCAGAACACTATCATGAAAACCTTGGCGTTAATGACTATGGCCTTAGATATTCCAACGGTTATCTTCTCAGCTTACGGTATGAACTTTAAGGATAATACCATGCCTTTTAACGGCTTACCTAATGCGTTTTGGTTAATCGTTATGATAGCTGCCTTAGGGTCATCGTGTGTTGTTATTTACTTCTTTAGAAAAAAATGGTTCTAAGAAGAGTTTTAAGGATAATCATTTATTTAGAAAGAAAAAAAAATGGAACTTCAAAATTTAACAAAAAAAAATCAAGAATTTGTCAAAATCGCTACCCATCAATTAATCCAAGACGGGAAATCTGACGCAGAGATTAAAAGTATTTTAGAAGAGGTCTTACCTCAAATTGAAGAAAATCAGAAAAAAGGTATTCCTGCACGTACCTTCTTAGGAGCTCCAACCGTTTGGGCTGGTTCATTCACCCCAAAAGCTGGGCAAACAAGTGCAGCAAAGGTTGAAAAAAATACCAATCCATGGCTCATGTGGTTAGACACAACACTTCTATTCCTCGGAGCATTTTCATTACTAAATGCCATCATACAATCTTTCAATAAAGAAGCGACTAGCTACGGCATTTTAACCCTCCTTATCCTCACAATGACTGGTGGCGCTGCAATGTACGCCATCTACTACTTTGTTTACCGCCATATCAACAACGGCAATCGTCCTCATTGGGCGAAAAGCATGGGAATCCTCTTTGCTGTCACATCACTATGGTTAATCATTTTTACAGTAGCAAGCGTCTTTATTCCAGCAAGCATCAACCCTGTACTCCCAGCACTAGCACTTGCTATCATCGGGGCCCTTGCCTTTGGTGCTCGTTATTTCCTCCAAAAGAAATACAATGTCGCTAATGCACTTAGTGTTGAAAGATAATCATTATAATATAAACAAAAATCCTCTGAAAACACCATTTCAAAGGATTTTTTATTGTTTTATGATTCAAAAAGTCTATAGACCTATCCGTTCGCAGATAGCAGCGGCCTATCCCCCTCTGAAAGCTTGATTTCAAAGGGCTTTTAGATTCCGCAAAAAAAGAGCACACAACTGACTTCGCTTAGGGCTGCTGGATTCCTCCCCTGACCCGCTTCACGCACAGCTGTTGCTCCATAAATAATTATAGCATATTTCTAGATTTTTGCAAGCAAGGAAAATGTTCCTAAAATATACAAGTAGCCTATTTTTCAAATATACTTATATTTTATTTTCTAGATTAAATCTTCTTAAACAGACACTTGTGTCAGGCAAGTGTCTCAATGTTTAGGCTTTATAAGCTTTTCATTTCGTTTGTAATCCTTCCATCAGGTTGTGATGATGTGATACGATACGCCAATGATGTTAAGTCTGCTTCTAAGGTAGCCGTGTAGTGATTATATTCCCATGTTATCTTAATAGTTGAATCTTGATGACTCACTGAAACCGTTGCTTCACTTGAAAATGCTGGATTTGTTTGACGGAAATGTAATAGCTTCAATTGTTCTTGAACAGCTTCATTTTTTAATTGTGCTTCAATTTGTTCTAATGATAAGTTGGTACGATTGATTTCTTTATGACCACCCTCACCTGCTTGTAAAACAGCTTCATGATCATTTTTACCTAGAAATAGATCTAAATACCAGATTTGTGGTTTTCCTGGCATGAATAATTGCAAGGCACGCGCTAGCAACATTTTCGCATCATTTTCACCTAATGCACTATAATAGGTTGCATTCACTTGATAATACATATTTTTCTTACCATGTAAATTTTTAACGTAGCCACCACGTCCAACAATCACGTTAATCAATTCTTCAATACGTGAATCTGACAAAATTCCCTTCAAATCAAGCAAGGGAATCCCGTCATGGCACCCTAACATATTCACAACACGCATGTTCTTTTCAATGATGTCATTAGCCCACTTCGCTAAATGCGTCGCTTCACCACTCTCCAACGCATCAATAATCAAGCCCGGTAAAAAGAAGTCATAGGTCATAAATTCTTTATCTGAAATCACTTCATGCGTTTTTTCACTGTAACTGGTATGGATTTCAGGCAGAACGGTTAATCCATGCTTAGCTGCCATCTGTTTAATCTTTTCAAGCAAATCCCATGTATCAGGCTCATTCATGAAATTTTTTGATCCCGGTGCTTTTGGCGCATAGGCAAAGGCATCTAGACGAATAATTTTCGCACCATAGCTCGCTAATTTAGACAAGGTATCTTCATAAAACTCCCAAACTAAGGGTGAATTTAAGTTTAAATCCATTTGCCCCATATAGGTACGGTTTGCTTGTAAATAATCAATAATGGTATCTTTTACAGATTCAAATCCAGTAAAATCAATGTCTTCGATTTTTCCACCAGATGTTAATGTATCATTAACACGTTGACTCAACACATCTGCTGCCCAATATTTTAAACTGGTCCATTTAATCAGGTCATTGGCTTCAAGCTTCGGATAGCGAATCTCGTTGTAAAAGGTATTCCAGTATGGATAATCTTTCCCATCTGGAAAACGTACCATTAAAATAGGCAATCCTGGTTTTCTAAAGAACATTTTTTCCAAATATTGATCATCTGGTTGAATATAACCTTGTGGGGTTAACGTCCCATAACCTTCCCAAAACTTGTTCCAGTTAATGAAGAAATCTTTATATTTTGAATCTTCACCCTTGTTAATAATATCTTGAAATTGTTCAGATAATACGGAAAGATGGTTTAACACAAAATCTAATTTCAGGTCCAAACCTAATGATTTCAGCGCTTCTAAATCTTCAGCTGTAGCTGTTAAATCATTCAAACGATAATCTAATATTGAAAAACCACGGTCCAAATCGCTATTAAACACACTTGGCAAAATATAAAAAGATGAAAAAGTATCTTGCAAGTCTGATTGTTTTAACAGTTTAACCAATGACGACAGATTGCCACCAATACTGTCTGGATAAGCATTTAACATTGGACCAAGATTAAATTCAGTTGTCATTACTCCGCCTCCAAAACATCTTGATAGTCAATAAATTCACACTGATTTGACACGATAATTTTTGATTTTGCTGCTTGTTTAATTAATTTTTCTTGCTCAATTTCCAAAACGCGTGCCACAAACGGACTATCAGCTTTGCCATCTCGGTTACGTGCCAAACGATTTTGTAACGTTTCAGTCGGTGTACTATTTAAAAAGATTGGAATATCCACACCTTCTAAGGCTTCATTATTTCCATGTGTCCATTCAATGATTAACACATTGATCTCACTAAAGTCTAATTCATCAAAATATAAAGAGGTTTCTGTACGACCCATGCGTTTCAACCAAATCTTACCTTGTCCAGCTTTAAATTGCGCAATAACATGTGATAATTGTGCAAAATTGATCTCATTTTCTGTCCCTAAGTAACCTGTTAATCCTTTAATCCCACCTTTAATATAAGATGACATCCATGGATATTGTTCAACCACTGACCAATCTGCTTCGATTTCTTTATCTTGGAAGGTGCGCAATTGCTGAGCATTCTCTTCGTTATACACACCATCCGCTAGCATTTGTAAAATGCCTTCTTCACGGAAAATTTTCAAACGCTCTGCATCATTATAAACAGGAATACGCTTAGGATAATTATCTCCTGAGAGTGTATAACTGCCTATTCCTACTTTCTCTAAAAAATAAGTAAACAAGGCTGCAACACCTGTCTTGCCGACGCCAGATCCACCGCTAACCGCTACAACGACTTTAGCTGACTTTGTTTCTTTCACATGCTGAATAATTTCACTCACCAAACGCGGAAAAATTAATGCTGCCTTTTCAATATGTTGTGGCACAATTGCAATCTGATCTCCTGGCATATCACCTAGCTTAATATCTCCCTCAATCGCTGGCACTTGCCAGTTTGGTAAAACACCTTCTAAACGTTCCATGAATTGCTTAGTTTCCATAAAAATCCCACCTTTTACCATTTTCATATTGTTTATTACATCTAAAGTATATCAACTATTCAATAATATCGCAATGTATTTCAAATATTATACGAAAAATTCTGATACTGTAAATTATCTTATCAGTTCAATCGCCTTTGCTACCGACATTTCACCTCAAAATATAGCGTATTGTGATCACTAGCTTACTGGTCAACCTTTCCAAAAGTAATCAGATATTTAAGAAATTCACATGATTTATTTCTAACAAATCATTCCCTATCTAATCTTATACCGATGTCTGTCGGCGAAGTGGCTCTAAAAGCCATTTAAAAAAAATAAGGTAAAAATGAGGTAAATTTTTCAAAAAAGTGCACAAAAAAAGCACCCATGAGGTAAACTCTTGAGTGCCTTGAAACGTTGATATATCGCTGATATTAACGTTTTGAGAATTGTGAAGCTTTACGAGCTTTCTTAAGACCTGGTTTTTTACGTTCAACCATACGTGCGTCACGTGTAAGAAGACCAGCGCGTTTCAATGAGTCGCGGAAGTCTGGGTCTACTTGAAGCAATGCGCGAGCGATACCGTGACGGATAGCTCCTGATTGACCTGCGTAACCACCACCTACAACGTTAACGAAAACGTCGTATGAACCTTCAGTTGAAGTAACTGCGAATGGTTGGTTGATAACAAGACGTAAGTCTGCGTGTGGGATGTACTCTTCTACATCTTTTTTGTTTACAGTGATTTTACCAGTACCTGGAACCAAACGAACGCGTGCAACAGCGTTTTTACGACGGCCAGTACCTGCATATTGTGCTTGTGCCATTATTTAGATGCTCCTTTCCTCTTAGATAAGTCCTGAGATATCAAGTACTTCTGGTTGTTGTGCTGCGTGAGTGTGCTCACCGCCAACGAAGACTTTCAATTTCATACCTTGTGCACGTCCAAGAGTGTTGTGTGGAAGCATGCCTTTAACTGATTTTTCAATCAAGCGAACAGCGTTTTTAGAACGCAATTCACCAGCTGTGATTGATTTCAAACCACCTGGGTGAAGTGAGTGAGTGTAGTAAACTTTATCAGTTGCTTTTTTACCAGTTAATTTAACTTTTTCAGCGTTAATAACGATTACGAAGTCACCTGTATCAGTGTGTGGTGTGAAAGTTGGTTTGTTTTTTCCGCGAAGTACGCTAGCAACTACTGCAGAAAGACGTCCAAGTGGCACATCAGTAGCGTCTACTACGTACCATTTACGTTCAACTTGGCCTGGTTTAGCCATAAAAGTTGTTTTGTTCATGATTTCTCCTATATATAGTTCGATTATTTGTTTACAAGTGCGGTGGGTGTTCCGTCCCACCAAAGGTATTTGGAAGGTTCCGGGGCCTTTCAAATGGGGTAAACAATACCGTCTAATATCTTACCAAAAAATGAGACTCAAAGCAAGTACTTTGAGCCTATTTTTAACATTATGCATCAAAAATATTTCCGACTTCCACAGTGACCTTGTTATTTTTAACATCAATTTCTGAAACACTGAGAAGTGATTTATATGCAAAGCTTTCGCGAGTTTCTTGCGTGTTGTCTGCAAAGACTGCAACACCAACAAGGGTTGAGTCAAATTCATTCAAGAGACTTGTCATCCCTGTAATAGTTCCTCCGCCTTTGAGGAAGTCATCGACGATGAGGACGCGGCTGTTTGGTTTCAAGCTGCGCTTAGATAGGAACATTTTTTCAATACGGTCACTTGATCCTGACACATAGTTGACAGAGACTGTAGACCCTTCTGTGATTTTAAGGTCACGACGAACAATGACAAAAGGAACATTCAAGACGTTTGCAACAGCATTTGCCAAAGGAACCCCTTTGGTCGCAACAGTCATAACGGCATCAATCTTCTCTCCACAAAAGGCATTTGCAATGATACGACCGACATTTTGCAAGATAGAAGGTGTGCTTAGAAGGTCTGTTAGATAGATATAGCCACCTGGAAGAATACGGTCACTTTCAGAGAGGCTGCTGCAAAGCTCCTCAACAATAGCACGCGCTTCTGCTTCTGCGATACCGGGTGTGAAGATAACTCCACCACTAGCTCCTGTCACCGTATCAATGTGTCCAATTCCTGCCTCTTCAAAAGCTTTTTTGATAATCGAAATATCCTCAGAAATAGATGATTTTGCAGCTTCGTATTTTTCTGCAAAGGTATTTAAACTGGTTAGAATATAAGGGTTATTGATAAGGTAGTTAGAAATCACTACCATACGCTCACTTCTACGTAATTTCATAATGGTTACTCTTCTCTCATTTAATAATATAATAAAAATATTATACCATAAACCGTATAAAAAGCGAACATTTTAATGTTGTAATGCTCGCTTTTTATCTATTTTAGAGATTATCTGTCTCATTCACTCAATATTTTAGCTTGTAGAAAGAACGATTGTCCATTGCAAAAATTTTGCTGGTCATTTCACCTTCTGACACACGGCTTAGGGCAGTGGTCATCATCATCATTTCAGCATCGATATTATCAATCATATGAAGGATTTCAGCTTCCATGATACGTGGACGCACAGGGCTTCCGTATTCCAATTGTCCGTGGTGGCTTAAAATTACGTGGCGAAGCACGGTAACTTCTTCTTTGCTATCATCAATGTTTAGCTCTGCTATTGCCTTTGTAATTTCTTCATTAATCAAGGCGATATGACCGATTAAGTTACCTCTCACGGTGTATTCCGTATTATCAGGACCTGACAGCTCAATGACTTTTGCCAAATCGTGAAGCATAATGCCAGCAAAGAGCAGGCTCTTATTAAGATCTGGATAGACATCACCAATGGCATCCGCTAGACGAACCATGGTCGCTGTATGATACGCAAGCCCTGTCTCAAAAGCATGGTGGTTGGTTTTGGCTGCTGGGTAGAGGTAGAACTCTTTATCGTATTTGCGGTAGAGATTTCTAACAATCCTCTGCCAGGTGGCATTTTCAATGCGGAACATGACCTGTTCTAAATAATCCTTGACATCACTTGCTTTCACCGGTGGTTTTTCCTTGAACTCAGATGGGTCTGAAGGCTCTCCCTCTCTAGGATTGCGTAGGCTAATTTGATTCACCTGGGGTGTTCCATTATAAACTTCCCGTCGTCCTTTCATAAAGACAACCTTTCCTGCTGTAAACTCTTCCACGTTGTAAGGTTGGGCATCCCAGAGGTTTCCTGAAATTTCGCCACTGTCATCTTGGAAAGTAAAGGCGATGTAATCTTTCCCTGCACGGGTCTTGCGGACCTCGGCAGATTTGATTAAGTAGAACCCTTCAAATAGCTGGTCCTGTTTCATTTGGTTAATTTTCATCATAAATCTATCTTTCTATGTGAGTCGGGTGATTTCTCCTACGCCTTGGATGAAGGTCTCGTTACCGATGTCTGTCTTACTCATCTTCTTCTGAAATAGGGAGGTTTAACAGACTTTGAGTGGCACTATCTTGGTAAGTTTCTACTGTATTCAGTGCCTTGATAATGGCATTGGTGCGTGTGGTCAACAAACTATCAACCGTCTTACTTGCTGTGCTCAATTGTTTTTGAGCCTTTTGTAACATGCCACCAAATTTGCCGAATTCTCCTTTGACATTTCCCAAAATCTTGCTGATATCGTCAGCATTTTTTTGGATATTAAGGGTTTTAAAGCCAACTGATAAGGAGTTAAGCAGAGCTGAAATGGTTGATGGACCTGCAATCACGATATGCTCTTCACGGCGCAGGGAATCAAAGAAGGCTGCGTGGCGAACCACTTCGGAATAAAGCCCCTCTGTTGGTAAAAACATAATCCCAAAATTAGTTGTTTCTGGTGGATTAAGGTATTTGCTTTGGATATCTTTGGCAAAACGTTTGATACTTGCCAACAAGGATTTGCGGTAGCGCTCAATTTCTTCCTTGTCTCCTGTTTCATAGGCCTCTTCCAAACGGTAGTAATCTTCCAGAGGAAACTTGGAATCAATCGGAAGGTAGACATAGTCCCCTTGATTGGTTCCCGGTAGCTTAATCGCATACTCAACACGCTCTGTCGATCCTGAGACAGTGGCAAATTCTCGCTCATACTGGCTGGTCGTCATAATGTCTTCAATAATTTGTCCTAGTTGGATTTCACCTAGAATACCACGCGTTTTGGTATTTGATAAGACCTTACTCAAGCTACCGACATCTTGAGCAACGGATTTCATTTCTCCCAAGCCTTGGTTAACTGACTCCAATTGTTTTGAAACGGTCTCGAAAGAGGCTTGTAGACGAGTTTGAAGGGTTTGCTCTAACTTTTCTTCCACTGTCTGACGCATCTGATCAAGGCGTTTTTCATTGGAAGTCTGCATGTCTTTCACTGACCGGCTCAGATTTTGATTGATTTTCTCAAGCATCTGATCTGAGCGGTCACGGTTGGTCGAAAATTGCTGGTAGAGTTGCTCTTGTAAGAGATTGATTTGCTTGGCAAGCGCCAATTCCTGCTCCTTACGAGAGGTTTCTAACTGATAGCCAATCTGGTCAGAGAGATTATCAGCATTATCATCCAATTTTCTGGACAATTGTTCCTGTAAATCAATAATTTTGAACCAGAGCAGGGCTGTGATTCCCAGACTAAGGAGAGCTATTATCAGTATCATTACGGTCATCTCGCCCTCCTATCTTTGGTCTGCATCACGACCACATAACCGTCACTCAGGCTAATTTCAATCGGACCTGAGAGAAACTCATTGCTAGAATAAATTTTTTTGGTAAAAAAATTGGCTGGGGTTAAATCATATTTGGCACCTAAAATCTGCAAGTCCCCCTCACCCTCGACTAGAAACGACACATAGGTTTTTCCTTCTTGAAGAAAAATGCGGTGCTGACCAGCTGGTTGGTAGGTGACATGATTTTGTGCGTCTACTAGATTGATTTGCGTCATAAAAGGACTCAACTCAGGGTCACTTGGTAAAAAGAGGTTAGACAGTAGGTGGTCAATTCGTCCTCCAAAAGCTCCAAACACGGTCACTTCTGCTTCTGGATAGGTTGCAAAAAGGCGTTTTAAGGCTAATTCTGTATCTGTGTCATCTTTTTCAGAAGGAGACTGATACATTTGCCCTGCGACAGCTGAAATCTTCTCACGCTCAGAAATCGTTACTGAGTCAAAATCCCCAACTGCCCAATCTAGCGGCAGCCTTTGTTCCAAAAGAAAGAGACACCCCCTGTCAACGCCAACGTAAAGGTCAAAGTGAGACAGAGAAGGGAGGTTGGACAAGTCTCCTCCTGCAAATAGGGCAATTCTAGGCATCTAAGGCGTCCCTCAAGGTTTGCACTTGGGCTGGTAGGTCGCTAGCTCTAAAGAGGTAAGAACCCGCCACAAAGACATTAGCACCAGCGTCTGCACAGGCTTTGATGGTCTGATTATCCACACCGCCATCCACTTCAATGTCAAAGCTTAAGCCTTTTTCGTCACGAAGTTTAGCAACAGCAGCAACTTTATCCAAGCACTCTGGGATAAAGGCTTGTCCGCCAAAGCCTGGGTTGACCGTCATGATAAGAACTTGGTCAACTAAGTCAATAACTGGCACCAAGGCTTCAACTGGCGTCCCAGGGTTGATAACCACACCCGCCTTCATTCCTGCTGCTTTAATCTTTTGAAGGGCACCATGAATATGGATAGTAGATTCGGTATGAATAGTCATGATATCTGCACCTGCCTGAGCATAGGCGTCAACATAACGTTCAGGGTTAACCACCATCAAATGCACATCAAAAACCAATTTGCTGTGCTTGCGCATACTAGCGACCACATCTGCTCCGAAGCTGATATTTGGCACAAATTGACCGTCCATGATGTCGATGTGAACGTATTCGGCACTGGTTTCTTCGATACGGCGCAATTCACTGGCAAAATTAGCATAGTCTGCAGCAAGAATAGATGGGGCAATTTTATAAGTTGACATGACAATCCTACTTTCTTTTGATGACTTTTTTATAAACTTCACGGCGGTTTTCAATTTCACTTAGAAATTGAAGATAGTTATCATAGCGCACTTGCCAAAGCTGACCTGATTCAAGCGCTTCTTTCACAGCGCAAGATGGCTCATGGGTATGCGTGCAGGTGCGAAATTTGCAGCCTTGGCTGATATCTTTTAATTCTGGAAAGGCTGCGTTCAATTCTTCAGCTGTTGAGACTTCGTAGTCTAGTGATGAAAAACCTGGGGTATCAGCAATTTTACCACCATAAACATTGTACAGGCTGACAGCGCGTGTGGTGTGACGACCGCGTCCCAGGCTATCAGAAATCTCACCCGTTTCAAGAGCTAATTCTGGAGCGATTTTATTAAGCAGGGTGGACTTGCCGACACCTGTTTGTCCCATAAAGACCGTCACCTTATTGGCTAAATGCGGCAACAATTCTTCCTGAGAGTAACAAAATTCATAACCAATCGCTTCATAGTGAGCTCGAATGGTATCCATCTCTGCTCTGCTATGTAACAAATCCAACTTGGAAATATAAACGATAGGACGAATGTTTTTATGCTCTAGAAGCACTAGAAATCGATCCAAAAGGTTGCTGTTAAAATCTGGCTCCTTGGCACTCATGATGACCACTGCCTGATCAATGTTGACAATCGGAGGGCGCACCAAGCTGTTTTTACGCTCATCGATAGCTAGGATGTAGCCTTCTGACTGCTCCTCTGCTGAAAATTCGACAAAATCTCCTACGTAAGGGGTCTGCCCTTTTTTACGAAAATTTCCCCGCGCTCGGGTCTGATAAACTTGTCCGTCTGCCTCGACATAGTAAAAACCTGCCAAGGACTTGATAATTCTTCCTTGCAAATGAACTCCTTATAGGGTTTGATACTTCTATTTTACCAAAAAATATGCTAAAAACCTAGAAACAAACTAACCGAGATAAAAAGCCATCTATAATTCGTGAATAACCAATGTAATTAGTGCTATCCGAAAAGCAACTACTCTTTTCTTCTGATGTCATCATTTACTTCACTAATTATAAACCTCTCAAAAATGTTATAATGAACACAAATAAATCTTGAGGAGAAACCTATGGACATTAGCTTTATGACTTCAGAAGGAAAATTTAATTTCCGTGCCTGCGCGGTTATTATCAACGATAACAAACTCTTAGCTATGAAAGATGACAAATCACCTTACTACTTTTTACCAGGTGGGCGAATTCAGATGGGTGAACGTGCTGAAGGTGCCCTTATAAGAGAAGTCTACGAAGAATTAGGAATAACAGCTGAGATTGTTCGCCCTTTGTGGCTTAACCAAGGTTTCTTTACAGAAGATGTGGAGCAGGTTAGGTTTCACGAAGTCTGTCTTTATTTTCTAGTAGATGTCGCAACGAGTCACCTAACAGAACTCGGACAAACCTTTCAATCAACCGAAGGAAGTCGCACCCATACCTTTGAATGGCTAGATTTTCACACCTTAAAAGACCTTTATTTCTATCCTAAGTTTCTCAAAACAGAGATTTTCAACTTGCCAGATGGACTGACACTACGAACTGAGGTCGAATAAGAGACATCCCTAATTGTTAAAGTTGGGCTCTATAATTTCTGTAGTGGGTAGATCCACTCTGGTGATTATAGAGCTTTTTGCATACAAAAAAAGCCATCAATTGATGACTTTTTTGACGATTTTCAAACTGACATTCTCTCACATAACTTTTCATCTAAACTTCAAGTAAACGTAAGAATCTCAACTGGCTTAATCATTCATGTTTTGACGTTTATCAGAAATCCAAATCCCTGCCATTGCAAGAGTCGTAAACAATCCACCCAATAACATGAAATAGTTTTGTTCCTCTTCCCCTGTTTTTGGTAGCACTGCTTTTGTTTGCTTTTGCGCCACCTTCTGAGAAGTCGAAATAGCTTTAGATTGAGTAGCTAATGCCATTGTCGTAACTTTAGAAGTCTCTGTGCTTTCTGAGAGGGGAGCCTCTGCTTTAGGTGCTTGCGTTAGCTTTGATCCTTTACTTGTAATTGCCGGAATTTCCAATTCTGGTTTCACATCTTGCGTCAGACCTGAACCTTTGCTTGTAATTGCTGGAACTTCTAGTTCTGGTTTTGCATCTTGCGTCAGACTTGAACCTTTGCTTGTAATTGCTGGAACTTCTAACTCTGGTTTGACGTCTTGTGTCAGACCTGAACCTTTGCTTGTAATTGCTGGAACTTCCAATTCTGGTTTCGCATCTTGCGTCAGTCCAGGACCTTTACTTGTAATTCCTGGAACTTCTAGTTCTGGTTTCGCATCTTGCGTCAGACCAGGACCTTTACTTGTAATTCCTGGAACTTCTAACTCTGGCTTCGCATCTTGCGTCAGACCAGGACCTTTACTTGTAATTTCAGGAACTTCTAATTCGGGTTTCTCGTCTTGAACTAGACCTCGGCCCTTACTTGTTATGACTGGAACTTCTAGATATGGTTTCGCGTCTTGAGTCAAACCGGAGCCCTTCGATACCTCTACTGTTGGTTCTGCTACAACTTCTTTTGAACCAATACGTACTTTTTCAGGGAGAGGTGCCTTTTCAAGTTTTGTTGTCGCTGGATTTTCAATTAATTCACCTGTCTGTGGATTAATGTCATAGGTTGTCACAGTAAGTTCTACACCCACTTGACCTGTAACATCAACTCGACGTTCACCTTTTGGAAGTTCTGGATCTGTGATTTCGATAGTCTCATACGCTACTTCTTTACGTTCTTCCGTTGGTTTTGTGCCAACTTTGATACGTTCTGTTCTAGCAGGAGTAATCACTTCCTCAGGCGCTAGAGCAATCAAATCTCCCGTTTTTTCATCGACACTGTATTTAGTAATAGTGCGTTTTACGCCTTTGATACCTGAGGTAACCGTTACTAGACGTCCTGCTTCGAGATTATCATCTTTTTCATAGATACGATTAAAATTAATAGTCGAACGAACCTCTGTTGGCTTAACACTAACCAAAACAACTTCATTAACTTTCGGAGTAATCGTACGGCGGCTGATTTCCTTACCATCAACAGTTGTAATTTCTTCCTCACCTAGTTGACCAACTGTCTCTACAGACTTAGTTCCAGCAGGATTCGCCGATGTTGCATCTGCCTTATAGATGATATTAAAAGGAATTTCTTTTATCGTTACAATAGGTTCTTCCTTATAAACACCAAGCTCTATGATTGTTTGTTTTAATGCTTCTAATGCGGCATTGATTTCAGATTGAGAAGTCGCAGTATTTAACACTTCATCTGCTTTTTCAAATACTTCATTGTATCTATCAACTAATTCAGGTGATGCAGTTTTTAATTTTTCTGAAATTGCTATTGAATCATACGCCTCATTCACAAGATTTTCTAATTCGGTTATATCTATACCTTTTTCTTCTTCAAGCTTCCAAGAATTGCCATCTTGTACAATTATTTCACCTGCTGGTGTGGGACTTCCTGTTACCACAGGTGTTGCCTCTGGAGTTGTCACAACTACATATGCTTTCTTATCATTAGGTGCCCAATTAGCAGTGTTGTTCTTAATTTCTACATTGATAGCCTCTTTCAACGTTCCAATGTTTAAAGTTCCTGCTGGGCTCATGATAATCTTACCGGTTCCTAACAATTCCTTAACTGTTAATTGATTATCTCCTATGTTCAAGATAGTTCCTGCAGGTACTTCTAATTTATCAGTAATCGTAGAACCAGCCTGTAAAGTGACATTACTATTGCCAGCCAAGGATAACTTTTTAACCTCTGTAGTTTTCACTTCACCTACAAGATTTTTTAGTGTCAAATCTCCACCTTGATACTCATCTACTCCTGTAGAATCCGAAATAACTTTCGCATTATCAGTAGCTTTGACTAATTTAGCATCAATTTGCTTACCTTCCAAAGTTAAGGTTGCACCGTCAGAAACTGTCACATGATTAAATTTTGTTTCACTTGTTCCGTTTGTAACTGTTGCTGTTCCGCTAGTGACTTTTAGGTCAGGTTTTACTGTTCCCGAGGTCGTTACACCGTCTAAAGTAAGATTTCCTGATGAGGTAATAGAAGGATTCGCTAATCCTGTGTCTGCTACTATATTAATTTTTGTGTTTTTTATCGTTAAATCTTTTTGGTTATCAATACTTACCCCTCTTAAGGTAAGATCTTGATTATTCCCCTGTACTGTTGTTATAGCAGTATTATTCAAGGTAGAATTTTGAACCATTCCTTCTGTTACAGCATTTTTATACCCCGTAGCATTCAAATCAATTGTCTTATCGCCTGCCTGATTCCATTCTCGTACAAAATCACTTGAATTATCAACCGTTACGACATTTCCTGCCTCTGCACGCGCCTCTGCAACCGGTGCGGTTTGAGTATTCGCTTGAACTGTTACACTAGTTCCTAAGATAATGCTAGCTCCCAACACCACAGATGCTACACCAAAATGGTATTTACGCAAAGAAAAGCGCTGTCTCAGTCGATACCAATTCATTGAATTTTTTTCTTTTTTCATAAATAGCCTCCCACAGCCTTAAATTATTTCATTCCAATTATACCATATGACAAACACTTATTGAAAACAATTCGTTCGAAAAATGCACATTTTTTAGCCATATGATTAGTTAACTTACGATATAACATTCGGATTATCTAATAAAGGTTATAACTACAAAAGCTTCCAACATCAAACATTATACTGACAAAATACAAAAAAGAGAACCCGTTCGGTCCTCAAAATGTTAATATTGCGTCTATCTACTATTATGTTATTTTTTAACAAGCGCTGGAACGAGCAATCCTACTCCTAGAAGAATAGTTAAAACACCAAATAAGAAGAAGGCAAAATTTACTTCTGAATTAATGATTGATGCCGCTTGAAGGGCAAAGGCTGCGCCACCACCTCCAAGATTACAGCCGAGTAAGACAATTGTTGTGGCTGTGCTGAGCTGGTTGATAGGGAAGTTTTCGGAGACCTTATGAAAGACAAAGGTAACACCTAGGCTATAAACAAAGCCAGTCAGAACTGCACCTACTCCTAATAACCATAGGGATTGGGCTTGCCAAAGCAGGAACATTCCCAGACCAAAGATAAGGGGAACTAGCGGTGAAAACCATTTATTAACAACATGGAGAATCTGACTAAAGACTAAACCTGAAAGAATACCCATCAGCATCATTAAGGTGAGGATAAAACTAGACTGGGTAGCTGTTCCCATGTCTAATTGTTCAACAACTAGGGGAATGCGTAGCATATTAGCGGTATTAACTAAGATAATAAAACCTGCATAGGCAGCTAAACTAACAAGATAAGCTAATTGCTTACCAGTCAGCTTTTCTTTTGTCTCTTGTTGATGCGTTTCAGCAACTTCTGGTGTTTTCGGAACAAACATCAGATATAGCGCCAGCATGATTAATCCAAAGACATAAATGAGATAGGCTTTCGACCAACCAAAAGCCAGAAGTTGACCTGCTAGAAGAGTCATACTAGCAGAACCCAAAACCTCTGATGACCCACGTAACCCCAATACCTTGGTTTTTTCATCACCTTGGTAATGGTGGCTAATGATGTTAATGGCATGCGCATTGATGAGACCAACCCCAGCCCCCAACACCAAGCGTGAGACAAACAAGACCACATAGGCTTGATTAAAAACAGGTAGGGTACCACCAAAACTAATCAACAACAACCCTAGTATAATCGCCACGCGCTCAGGAATCCGACGTAAAATTGGATTCAGCAGTAAGACAACCAGAATCATCATTGACGATAGGGAAAAAAGCTGTTCCACTTGTGAAGCAGTATAGCCCTGTGCTTGATAATGTTTCAACATAGCTGGCAGAGCTGATGATACGGCAAATGGGGTCACAAGCATGAAGGACAAACCTAATAAACTAATCTTTTTTAACATGTCATTCCTTTTCTTATAAAACTTGGGCAATAGCATCTATGTCAGCTTGGGTCGTCGACCAGCTGGTCGCTAGACGAATGACCGTATGGTTTTCATCATATTTTTCCCAGAAACTGTAAACCACTGACTGACCTAGTTCTGTTAGCTTGTCATTTGCGACGATTAAGAACTGCTGATTGGTCGGGCTTTCAAGATAGAAACGATAACCTTTTTCTTTGAGTATGGTTTTGAGTTGTTCGGCATAGCCAACTGCCTCTCGCCCAATTTTCTCATAGAGATTATCTGTAAAGAAACGGTCAAATTGGACACCGAAAATACGACCTTTAGCCACCAGAGCACCGTGTTGTTTCACAATAGCTGTGAAGTGTTTGGGCATATTATTTTTCGTGAAAACGATGGCTTCACCAGCTAGGGCCCCAAGTTTTGTTCCACCGATGTAAAAAACATCGCAGAGCTCTGCTATTGTTTCCAAAGACAAATCAGACGAAGAACTTCCCAAAGCATAACCTAGGCGTGCACCGTCCATAAATAAGGGAATATCATAAGAACGGCAAACCTTCACCAAGGCAGCCAGCTCCTCATGGTTATAGAGGGTGCCATACTCAGTCGGATGAGAAATATAAACCATGCCTGGAAAGACCATGTGTTCGTGATTGCCATCAGCGTAAAAATCCGCCAGGTACTGTGCCACATCATCTGCTTTCAACTTACCAGCATCGTGTGGCAGGGTCAATACTTTGTGCCCAGAAAACTCAATAGCACCTGCTTCATGGGTGGCAACATGCCCTGTCTCAGCCGCAATGACCCCTTCGTAAGACTTGAGCAAGCTATTGATCACCAATTGATTGGTCTGCGTCCCACCTGTCACAAACTGGATCTGTGCCTGAGGACAGCCGCAGGTTTCACGAATCTTGTCAGCTGCACGCTGGGTGTAGCTATCCATGCCATAACCTGCCAAATTTTCGTCATTCGTTTCAATCAAGGCTTTTAATAACTCAGGGTGCGCACCTTCGTTGTAGTCATTTTCAAAATGTAACATCGTTTCTCCTTTTTCCTAAAACACTAGTCGCAGCACTGCCATGCAGATACAGCCGACCACTACGGTGACCATAACATTTTTAGTGCGTAACATAATGGCAAAAGTCGGTAGGACAGCTATCAGCTCTGCCCATTTGACCTGTGGTAAACTCCCTACTTCCACCGTGAAGACACTGGACAATAGCAGAGCAAAAATGATTGAAACTGGTAGGTAATTAAAAAATTTAATCAGCTTTTCTGGTAAAGTCACCACACGCACTAAAGCATAGGGGAGAACCCTCGGAACCCAAGTCACCAGAGTTGCTAAGCCAATCGCTAATAAAAGATAGGTATTAGTCATCAATCATCACCCCCACTGTACAAGCCGTCACCGTTGCTAACAGCACCGCTAGAGAACCTGTTATCACCATTGACGACGCCAAATAAGTCACTGTCACCACAGCCAGAAGCACACCGATTTTCTTAAGCGGTAATCGCTTAGCTAGACTAGTCAGCTGACCTGTAAAAATCGCTACAAACATGGCTATCAGAGCAAAATCAATGCCTAATGCTGCTGGATTAGGGAGGAGATTCCCAAGAACAGCTCCTAAAACGGTTGACAGGCACCAAACAAAATAACTGGCAAAATTATTGCCGTACATCCAGGTCGGACTGACTGTGGTTAACCCATTTTTCAGCTCTGCCCCAAGCAGGACACCGTAACTTTCATCTGTCATAAAGGAACCAATCAGTAGCTGTTGCCATAAGCTTGCTTTAGGAAACAAGGTTGCCGTGTGTAAATTCATCAAAAAGTGACGAAGATTAGTGAGAAACACCGTTAGGGCAATGCTAGACAGCTCTGCCTTTGCCAACAAAAGCGCACAAAGCACAAACTGCCCAGATCCCGAATAAATGAAAACACTGGTTAATAAGGTCTCCAAGGGACTTAATCCCGTTTCGCTCGCTACGATACCAAAGGCTATCCCTATGGATAGGTAGCCCAACATGGTAGGGATGGCAGCACGCACTCCCAACCGTAAGTCCTGTCCTTTCATCCGCTCTCCTCATTTCTCTGTAGTTCTGATTATTTTACCACAAAGAAAAAGGCTTGGAAAGGACCAAGCCATCATAATGGCGCTAAATAAAATTAATCTTGAGACTACTAAATGCCATGTCTGCTTTAACAACTAGTGTTTTATCTGTCACAACATTTTGAGGTTGATAGTCCACTGTACTAAAGACTGAGTCACCCTTGACATCTACTGCCCATGTTTGCGGGACATAGAGGGTAATCGCTGAAAAAGCTGCATCAACTGTAAAAGTAGCCCTTTCTCCCACTATTTTTGCATCGTTAAAATAAATTGTTGCATCACCAAAAGCCACGTCCGCACTGCCATTGTCAAAATACTCATCCTTAATATAACGGACAGAAGAGCCCAAACTTTTTCCCACTAGTCTTTGGCGCTTTCCCTCACTATTATAAAAAACTTGCTTGCGAAAAGGTTTAAATAATAGTCGAATTCCTAAATAAGAAAGTAACCAAGCAAAGCACATGGTCCAAAAACCAGCATCTAGCCATTGATATTCACTATTTAAGACGATAAAGACAAGAGAAAAATCAATGTAACTTCCTATTAATTTTTTTTGCCACAAATCATCTATGCCATCAATAGCAAACAACATCACGATAATCAATTTCCATAGCGGCAACCCCAATTGAGGTAAGGCATTGTGAAACAGTACGCCACCTGCTAGTGCTAATAGTACCAAGCCCCAAAAAATATGATGTTTTACTCTCATTTTTCCTTACCTCATTTCTTGTAATTTTTCTTTTAATAAGTGATAGTAATGCCGTGAGACATAGACTTGCTTATGACTATCGTAAAACCGTATCATGCTCCCTGAAAAGGATTTATCAAGAGAATAAATCTTGCGTGTATTGGCAATACTGGCCTTTGCAATGCGACAAAAATAGTTAGGCAGATAGTCTTCCAGCTCGTACAATTTTAGCTTGACTTCATAGGCATTATCTTTGGTATGCCCGTAAATCTTACCACCATCAGTCTCAAAGAAGAGAATGTCTCCTACATCAATAAAATACTCGCTGTTGCCTTTATAAAAGATTAGCGGAGGCCTTGTCAACTGGCTGAGCAGTTGCTGCATTTGCTCAATCTCAGCTGATAACTTAGGCGTACGGATAATCACTTCCGCATCGGTCAAACTGTCATCCAATTCAATCGTGATTTTCATCTCCTACTCCTCCCCTTTTGATAGTCTCATTATAACAAGCTGACGTTGAAAAACAAGAGCTTTTCAGTAAGTAGTTCGTTTTAAGCATTAAGTGGTTCAAAAAAGAACCCAAGTTTCCTTGAGTCCTTCTATGTTTATTAAGATTGACCACCAAACAAACCACCTAGTATTTGTGTTGTAGCAATTGTTCCTCTATATTTTTGTAATATTTTTTGACTGGCATTTGCTAAATCCGTAATCGTTTTAGGGGCATCATATTTATGTGCCATTAGATACCACGACAAACTTTGACCTAATTTACTAAAAATAAAATTTTCCGGTTCATTTTTATCTAAATCAGCTTTTGCATCTAAACACACTTGATAGAGTTCCTTATCCTTGGCAACTTCTTTGTCCAAAAGAGCATTGTACAACAACTCTATAGCATCCTGATAATTTGTCATCCTATACAACCTCTTTCTAGATTATTATGAATTATTTCCTGTGATAATATAACTTTTCAACTGTTCAGCAAATTGTTGTAAATTGAGGCTTTGAATATAAATTTCACCATAGCCAGAAAAGGTATTAACCACACCCTCACCTGTACCGATAGACTGCATAAAACCATTTTCAAGGTGAATATCATAATCAAGATCACGGCTCCAAGCCACGACATGGGCATTGTCAATCGTGATACTTTCTCCATTTAAAACAAGCTTTTTAATAGAACCAAAACTATTAGCAAGGAGGGTTCCTTCACCTTCAGTCGTCATAACAAAGAGTCCACCTTGACCTCCAAATAAGGCACGGCCAACAGATTGGCGTTCCATTTTATAATGGGCAGAGCCATCAAGAGCAAGAAAGGCACCATCATTAAGACGATATTGTTTCGCACCAAGTTCCAAAGCAATCACTTGACCTGGAGTTGATGGCGCAAGGGCCAATTTCCCGTTAGCACCATTAGATACCGCCTGAGTGATAAACATTGACTCACCAGATACCATTGATCGTCCAAGTGCTCCGACCAATTTACCCAGACCTGAACCACGCCCATTTAAGCGAGTGTTCAATGACACACTAGGTGTATGGTAAACCATGCTTCCTTGTTGAATATAGGCAGATTCACCAGCTTCCAAGGCAATTTCAACTAAAGGAAACTGCATATTGCTATCAATTGTAAATTTCATCCGATTATCCATATCAAACCTCTTCCTTTTGCAAATAGCAGAGCTATTTATTTGTATCGTTTGTTTAGAACAATTATATTATATTTTTAAATCACTGTCAAAGAAAAACAAAAAATCAGCCTTAACTGAGGCTGACATACGGTTATCCAAACACTTTTTTCAAGACTTCTCCGACGGTCATGACACCGATGACCTCAATACCGTTTGGTACTTCAATGCCTTGCAAAGAATTTTTAGGAGCATAAACCTTGGTAAACCCTAGTTTTGCCGCCTCGTTAATTCGTTGCTCAATGCGCGTGACACGGCGGATTTCCCCAGTTAATCCAATCTCACCGATAAAGGCATCTTGGGGATTGGTTGGTTTTTCTTTGTAACTAGAGGCAATGGCTACCGCTACTGCAAGGTCGATGGCTGGTTCATCCAATTTAACCCCACCAGCAGACTTGAGGTAAGCGTCCTGATTTTGCAAAAGAAGCCCTGCTCTTTTTTCTAAAACTGCCATAATTAGGCTAACACGATTAAAATCAAGACCTGTAGTCGTCCGCTTGGCATTTCCAAAAACAGTTGGTGTTACGAGGGCTTGCACCTCTGCCAAGATAGGACGCGTTCCCTCCATCGTCACGACAATCGCAGAGCCTGTCGCACCATCTAAACGTTCTTCCAAGAAGACCTGACTAGGATTAAGGACTTCAACTAGCCCACCTGACTGCATTTCAAAAATACCGATTTCATTGGTTGAGCCAAAACGATTTTTGACCGCTCGCAAGATACGGAAGGTATGGTGACGCTCCCCTTCAAAATAAAGAACCGTATCCACCATGTGTTCCAACATACGAGGTCCAGCTAAAGTACCTTCCTTTGTCACATGACCCACGATAAAGGTCGCAATATTATTGGTTTTAGCCAACTGCATGAGTTCAGCAGTTACTTCTCGAACCTGAGACACAGATCCTTGCACGCTAGATACCTCTGGACTCATAATCGTTTGAATGGAGTCAATAATCAGAAAATCTGGCTGAATTTTTTCAATTTCCGCGCGGATGCTCTGCATATTGGTCTCCGCATAGAGGTAAAATTCATTGTCGATATCCCCTAGACGTTCACTTCGCAGCTTAATCTGCTCTGCCGATTCTTCCCCAGAAACGTATAAAACCGTCCCTTTATTGGCTAACTGAGTTGAAACTTGGAGAAGAAGCGTTGATTTCCCGATACCAGGGTCACCACCAATAAGGACAAGACTTCCAGGAACGACACCGCCCCCAAGGACACGGTTGAACTCATCCATATCAGTCTTGGTACGAGCGTAGTTGATAGAGCTAACATCTTTGAGTTTTGTCGGTTTGGTTTTCTCACCCGTCAAGCTGACGCGGGCATTTTTAACCTCAGCCACTTCCACTTCTTCAACAAAGGAGGTCCAAGCGGAACAATTCGGGCAGCGCCCTAAATATTTAGGAGAATGGTAGCCACACTCCTGACAGATAAAATTTGATTTTTTCTTAGCCATACTTATTTCCCTGTGCTACCAAAACCACCGGTACGCTGACCAGTAGCTTCATCACCATCTACTAATAAAAACGGAGCAAAGACCCCTTGGACAATGCGTTCACCCACTTCAACAACCACCGTCTCATCAGTAATGTTTTTCATCTGAGCAAAAATATGCCCCTCATTAGCCTCATTGCCATAATAATCCCCATCAATGACCCCTACTGAGTTAATCAGTACAAGCCCTTTTTTACGAGGATTAGACGAACGGTCATAGAGGTAAAGCACCTCTGTCGGCTGCATGTAGGCCTTGACACCTGTTGGTACGAGGACAATCTCACCTGGTGCAATCTCCGTTCTCACGGACGCTTTCAAATCATAGCCAGCCGCATGAGCCGTCTCACGTTTTGGCAACAAATCTTGGTTAGTTTCTGTTGAAATCAATTCAAATCCACGAATCTTCATATTTTCTCTTTTCTATCATTAATGCCTTTCTATTATAAAATATTCGTCTTTGAAAAGCAAAAACGCCACTTTCGTGACGTTTTTTCAAATTACTCTTCTAGCACCAATTTACCATTTTTCAGACGGTAAATGTTATCCACCACATCCAAAATACGTTCGTCATGGGTGACTAGGATAGCTGCGGTTTGTTTGACTTCTTTTCTAAGAAGCTCAGCAATTTGACGGCCACGCTCTTCATCAAGACTGGCTGTTGGCTCATCAGCTAGGATAAGGGAGGGATTTCCCACGAAAGCTCTGGCAATCGCTGCGCGTTGTTTCTGACCACCAGACATATCTTTTGGATAGCTATTGGCACAATCTGCAATGCCCAATTCTGTCAGCAAGGCTAGTAAATCAGATTCACTGGCAGACGATTTAGTCATCTTAGCGACCATTTTTAGCTGATCCATGATGGATAGGTAAGGCAGAAGGTGATGATTTTGGAAAATAAAACCAAGGTAATCCCGACGGCGTTTAGTCCACTCTTTAGCATTCTTAGCTGTCACTAAGTCACCTCCTAAGTGGAGCTCACCGCCATCAGCTGACAAGAGGCAACCGATAATAGAAAGCAAGGTACTTTTTCCAGAACCAGAAGGACCTAGAATCGCAATGATTTCTCCCTTTTCTAGCTCCAAATTAACACCGTCTAAGATAACACGTTTTTCCTTACCATCTTGGTAAGCTTTAGTAATATTTTTTAAAACAAGTGGTTTCGTCATTAGGCTTCACCTCCATTGATAATATCAATCGGGTCAATCTTAGCAATACGACTGACAGATAAGAGACTTGCTACTACTGTGACAGCAATGAAGGTAACTGACAAGATTCCCATATCTAATACATTGAGATAAAATGGCATTTTTACTGGTAAAACACTAGCCAGACCAAGGGTTAGCGCATCTCCAACAAGGACACCTACCAAAGCTAGAATAAAAACTTGGAATAACTGTTGACCAGCCAAGTTTCCCATACCCATACCAAGTGCTTTTAATACACCAAATTGCTGGCGCTTATCAAGACTGATGATATAGAAGAAAACCGCTAGAATAGCAGCTGAGGCAACTACCAAGACCCAAGTAATCATGCTAAGCGTTCCTTGCTCTGCTGCATAACCTGGAATTTTTTCAATTAACTCTTCTTTTGACCAGACATCAACCTTGTCCAAGTCTAAATCAGCTGCTGCTTCATCACTTGTCACAAAAGCCTGAGGAGCCCAAGCAAATTTAGGATTATCAACAGTTATCAAATTGTCGTAAGTTTTTTGACTAATGTAACCAATTCCTGTATGACCATACATAGCTCCCTTAGTAAATCCAACAACTGTCAGCTTAGTTTTCCCATTCTTATCAAGAACAACATCACCAATTTTGACATCATCAGCTTGAAAACGCTGATCTAAGACAATCTCATTCTCCTTGGCAAGGGCTTTCCCCTCAATGATTTCAGGAGCAAATTCACTGCCATCTTCCAAGACAAAGTAGGTCACGTCAACCTTTTCATCACTATCAGTTGTTACTTGACTACGTTGAATAGCCAATTCTTCCGTATCATCAAAAGACTTGTCCTTAATAGCCGTGATTTGATCGGCTGAGAATGCGAGAAAGGAATAATCCCTTCTGCTTCCTCTGTCAAGATAAAGTGAGTTGCTGGCATGTTTTCAATACCCGCACTAACAAAACGACGGAGACCATTGGTCAAACCTGATAAAAACATGACCATGAAAATCATGAGAATAACAAGACCTTCAACCAAGAGATATTTCTTTTTGAAAAAAAGTAATTCTTTTAGAGTGTAAGACATATCAACACACTTTCTTATTCAAATACAAATTGATTGTGATAAAGTTCAGAGTAGAATCCTTTTTGTTTGAGGAGTTCGTGGTGGTTTCCTTGTTCAAGCACCTTACCATCTTTCAAGACAATAATTTCATCCGCATTCAAGATAGTTTTCAAACGGTGAGCAATGACAAAGCTTGTACGCCCTGCAATAATGGCTTCCATGGCATTTTGAATTTTCGCTTCTGTTACCGTATCCACATTTGACGTTGCTTCATCCAAAATCAAGACCTGTGGATCAGTCAACAAGGTACGAGCAATCGAAATCAATTGTTTCTGACCTGTCGAGAAGACATTTTCATCATCTGTAACATAAGTGTCATAGCCTTCTGGCAAACTCATGATAAAATCATGAATGTGAGTCGCACGCGCAGCTGTTTCCACCATTTCTTGAGAAATCGCCTCATTACCAAAACGGATATTATCCGCAATAGTACCTGAGAAGAGAACTGACTCCTGCAACACAATCCCAACTTTTTCACGAAGGCTATCCAAATCATACTCACGAATATCACGACCATCAAAGGTAATTGAACCTGCGTTGACATCGTAGAAACGGTTAATCAAGTTCATGATGGTGGTTTTACCAGAACCTGTTGGACCAACAACCGCAATCATTTTACCTTTTGGTGCTGAGATAGTCACATTGTCCAAGACTTTTTGACCAGGTAGGTAACCAAAGTCAATGTTCTTGATTTCCACACCTTCTTTAAGTTCAGTAAACTTAGGGGCATTTTGTGGACGGATTTCTTCAGGCTCATCAAACATTTCTTGCACACGATGAGCACCTGTGAAGGCAAGCTGCAACTCTGCCCAGCTTGACGCAATCTGCATCATTGGTTGGTAATATTGTTGTGAATATTGAACAAAGGTTACGACAAGACCAAGTGCTACCGCTGTATCCATTGAGCTATCGTTTAAAACAATATTAGATCCCGCAAAAATGACAATAGCTGTATTTACCAAGCTCATTCCGTTCATAAATGGGAACATGATTCCACCAAAGAGACGACCTTTAAAGGTAGTGCGGCGCACTTCTTCATTCAATTCTACAAAGCCATCAATGGTTTCTTCTTGGACACCTTGAACGATAATCGCTTTTTGACCCGAAATCTTCTCGTCCATATAAGCATTGAGTTTCGAAACTGCTGCTTGTTGTAGGTTAGTGTATTTACGAGCCATACGGATGATAATCACTAGAGCCAACAAAGCCACTGGTGTTGAAGCAATCGTCACCCAGGCAAGACGTGTATCTTGACGGAACATCATCCACACCATCCCAATGTAGAGCGCCCCATTTGACAAAATCTGCACCATAGATTGGTTAAAAGCGTTTTGAATATTGTCCAAGTCACTGGTAAAACGAGATAGGATGTCACCATCCTTGTGGCGGTCAAAAAAGGCAATGGTCAAGCGTTCTAATTTTCCAAAAAGCCCTTTACGCATACGGTTTGTCGAATGCGCCACAATACGTGTTAACAGTAAGCTATAAATCAAATTTGCTACAACCGTTGCGACATAGGCCATGAAAAGTTTTGACATCACACCATTAAAGTCAGCAACATCAGGGTTCGCTCCTGTTTGTCCCATCTGCTTAGCGATGAGATATTCTTGTCCAATTTTTCCTAGCTCAGCAATCGCATCTCCTAATAAGACTGGGGTTTTTACTTGTAAATAGGTTGCTGCAATAATGGCTGCAAAAATGATGACAAAGGATAATTTGTACCGTTTAAAATAAAACCAGAAAAATCGTGCCGTTTTCATTTTAGTCCTCTTCCTTTCCTTTTTGTGTCTCATAAATCTCACGGTAAACAGCATTGTTTGCCACTAACTCAGCATGAGTACCCTCATCAATCAGACGACCTTCATCCAAGACCAAAATCTTATCTGCTTTCACCACAGATGAAATTTTTTGAGCAATGATGACAGTTGTTGTTCCTTTAAGGTCATGGTTCAAGGCTTCTTGTACCAATTTCTCAGACTTAGCATCAAGGGCTGATGTGGAATCGTCCAATACTAAGACCTTCGGATTACCAATGACACCACGTGCAATGGACACGGTCTGACGAAGTGTTTTTTGATTCACTGCTTTCAAATCACGTCCGCCAATTGAAACCGTCCCTTCTTGAGGGTCAAACAAACGCGGAATCAGTTGTGCTAAGGTTGACTTACCAGCACCTGTTGCACCGACGACACCAACCATCTGACCGGATTCAATTTCAAATGAAATATTCTTGAGCGTTGGCTCAGTATCATGCGGATAGGTAAAACTAACATTATCAAACACAATGTTACCAGCCAAGTCCTCATCAGGGGTATCCACAAAGGTCATGGCAGGCTCTGTTTCCAAAATCTCATTGATACGCTTAATAGAGATTGCCGCACGAGCTGCATTCATTCCCATGAAACTTGTCATAATAATTGAAAACATGATTTGCATCAAGTAACTCATGAAAGAAGTGAAGCCTCCAACAACCTCAAGATTATCTTCCACCATACCAGACACCAAGTAAAGTGACGTAAAAATAGCCATGAATGAGACAAACATCATAACCGGTTGAAGGATTGAGAAACCATAACCAATAAACAGGTTAAGGTCTAACAAATCATTTGACGTCTCTTTAAATTTAGCATATTGCTCACGTTCTTGAACAAACGATTTTACCACACGGATGCCACGAAGATTTTCCTTGGCAATCCCATTCATTTTATCCATAAAAACTTGGAATTTCCCAAAACGTGGTCCCATATGTTTCATCACAATAGCCATAATACTAGCAATCACGACAACCATAACAATAATCATCCACCATAATTCAGGGAGCGTTCTAACTGCCATAAAAAAGGCACCAATGAAAAGTAAAGGCACACGCAAAAGGACTGTAAAACTCATCATGATCAAGTTTTGAATTTGAGTGACATCATTGGTCATACGAACAACCAAGTTCCCCGCATTAAACTCTTCAATATTGGCATAAGAAAAGCTCTGTATTTTTCGGAAAGTTTGTTCACGAACATCAGCTGAAACCCCTTGTGCGATTTTAGCAGCAACAATCGTATTACACATTCCCGCTAAAAGCCCCACTCCTGCAATCACTAAGAGCCATTTCCCAACACGGAAAATCTCAGCCTGATCATTCATCAAGACAGCCGTCAAAACTTCTTTGAGGTAGCTCGGCTGTAACAAAGTCGTTACCACCACAGTCGTTACCAATAAAATCGACCCCAACGCATACCATTTATAACGTAAAAGTGCTTCTTTTATCATTTAATCTCTCCTAATCTCTCCTATTTTCAATTTTAATTAAGCAATCATCTCCCCATAGATTGTTTTACCTTTGGTTTTTATAATTCTCAATATTAACTTTTAATTGCTCAGCCCATTGCAAAACTGTTTTAAAATCTTCTCTTTCAATATTTTGAAATAAAGAGTTGTGCAATTCCTGATGAAATTCTCCTAAATGCCCAACCTTATCTCTACCAAGTACAGTCAAGACAACTTGTTTATAGCGTTTATCTATTTTAGAGGGAATAATCTCAATAAATCCATTTTTTTCCATCCTTTTCACTAAATTACTGGCCACAGATTTTGAGATTTTCAATTCTTTTTCAATATCTTTAACAAATATTTCTTGATCGCTGCAACGATGCAAATAAATCAGAGCCCATCCTTGTGGACCAGCTAAATGTTCGATACCTTTTTCCTTCGCAATATCTTCACAAACCTGCTCCAGTTGGTTAAGTACATTACGAATATCAGAAATAAAATGTCCCATAATATCACTTCCATGCCTGACTATCTATTAAGTTCAGACGTGCTTTTTCGTACTCCTTTCTTATAAAATATAATTCTCACAGAAACTATTATAGTTCGCATGAGAACCATTGTCAAGAAAATGCTCTGCTATTTTCAGAAAACCACCAATAAAATAGCTAAATTCCCAAACTAACTTCCACCGTCTGTTAAAGTGGAAGTTAATCTGATAAAACCTCTAACAACCAGTGGAAATCCGTGTCAGGGTAAGTTCCACTGGTTTTTATAATGGTTGATTTTATTGCATTTTTAGGCGAATTTAGGTGAAAAAAGGGTACACAAAATCCCCTCATCTGAAAGCGTTTCAGATTAAGTTCCGTTATGGTGGAAGTTAGTGTGAGACGTTTGAGTGGCTTATATTTAGATTAGTTTTTAGAATTTATGTTGGAGTAATTTTGGGGACTGACAGACGTCTTCTGCGGGAATTAAGGAAATGCCAAGAAGTTTAGCCAGTTCTTCGTCATAGGTAAAGGTAAAGAGCTCATAAGCTGATTTCCCATTCAAAGCAGCGCGTTTCACGCTATTGACATGAGAACAGACTAGGTTGATATCGTCCTGAGTTAAGTTATCAAAAGAAGTTCCCTTTGGTAGAATATCGCGAATAAGGGAGTGATTTTTCTCAATTTTTCCTTTCTGGTCAGAGCGATTAGGGTCACAAAAGAATAGTTTAATCTCACCTCTGATATCCATCTCGATGTCATCAACTCTGGCAAATTCTCCGCCATTATCTGTAAGAATGATAGGGAAAACATCGAAGAAATTTCTATCAGCCTCATAAAGTGTGTTCTTGATGACATAGAAGTGTTTAGCGACCTCAAGAGCGGTTTTATTGTCCAGAAGTCTAGCGAAGATAAAGTTACAGAAAGACAAATTGAAGGTGAGTAATACTTTTCCGCCAACCCGTCCAATAACGGTGTCCATTTCAAGCCAAGAGGTCAGTTGTCTATGTGTCAGGTAGTTTTGGAAGTCCTCATAAGAACGCCCTTTTTTAGCTTCTTTAGGGATAGAAGGCAGGATAGATTTGCGCCTTTCTTTGAATTTTACAGCTCTAGCCAGATCAATAGGAGCGATAGAAAGGTATCCTTTACGGATGTGTCGATAGACGGTTGAGGAACTGACATCAAGGTTATGCGTTTTAAGGATGTGATAGATGTGTTGTCCCTTTTTCACACCATCAGAAATGACTTTATCCATATCCCAGAACGTTTGAGAGTTGAGAGGTGTTCCTTCTCGAGCCTCAACGAGGGTTTGTTCGTATTGTTTTTGAGCCTGTTTAGCGAGGTAGAAGATTTTCTTGTAGCCACAATTTTGTCTTCTCTTAGGACATCCGTTACAGACAAATGGGGATTTATCAATGAGAGGGCAAGGAAGCCCATCACTGGTAGAGGTTCTGACCTGTCTGTTACGTTTGACCTCTTTGGAAACGGTAGTAGGATCTTTTAGGATAGTTTGTCCAATGGCTTTGAAGGTTTCTCCACGTTCTAAGCCAAGTTGGATGTCATTGCGGTCTGAGAGGGTAAGGTGTTTATATTTTGTCATAGTAAGGACTCATTTCTAACACAAACGTCTCAGACTTAATTCCACCATAAAAATCCGTTTTAGACTAATTTCCACTTCGAAAGCTAAAGTGGAAATTACTTTGGGAAATTACCCACCAATAAAATAAAGCTAAATAAAGTGAAAGCCTTTGCTTTTAGAAAGCGGAAATGACAATCTTATGGTATAATGAAAATGATATTATGACAAGTAAAGGAATGAATGATAACTATGGAAAAGCAGAAAGTTGCTGTTTTAGGGCCTGGTTCATGGGGAACAGCTCTAGCCCAGGTGCTCAATGATAACGGCCATGAGGTTCGCCTCTGGGGAAATATTCCCGAACAAATTGATGAAATTAACACTAAACACACTAATACGCATTACTTCAAGGACATTATCCTAGATGAAGGTATCAAGGGCTATAAAAACCTTTCAGAAGCTATTGACGGTGTTGACGCTATCCTCTTTGTAGTCCCAACAAAAGTGACACGTTTAGTGGCAAAACAAGTCGCAGAAATTTTGAAACATAAAGCTGTTATCATGCATGCTTCAAAAGGCCTTGAGCCTGGCACTCACGAACGCTTATCAACTATTTTAGAAGAAGAAATTCCAGCAGAATACCGTTCAGATATCGTTGTTGTTTCAGGGCCGAGTCATGCCGAAGAAACGATTGTTCGTGACATCACCTTGATTACAGCTGCCTCTAAAGACCTCTTAGCTGCCAAATATGTTCAAACTCTTTTTAGCAATGATTATTTCCGCCTTTATACCAATACAGATGTCATCGGAGTTGAAACAGCTGGCGCTTTAAAAAACATTATCGCTGTTGGAGCAGGTGCCCTACATGGACTTGGTTACGGTGATAACGCAAAAGCTGCAGTCATCACACGTGGCCTAGCTGAAATTACACGCTTAGGCGTTAAAATGGGTGCTGATCCACTCACCTATAGTGGTTTATCTGGAGTAGGCGATCTCATTGTTACCGGTACTTCTGTCCACTCTCGTAACTGGAGAGCAGGTGACGCCCTTGGTCGCGGCGAAAAACTCGAAGACATCGAACGTAACATGGGGATGGTCATCGAAGGGATTTCTACCACAAAAGTTGCCTATGAAATTGCTCAAGAATTGGGTGTCTACATGCCAATCACAACAGCTATTTATAAAACCATCTACGAAGGCGCTGACATCAAAGAAGCCGTCCTTGGTATGATGAAAAATGAATTCAAATCAGAAAATGAATTCTAAAATAATAAATTCTATAAATACGGAGGACTTATGAAAAAAGTTAGAAAAGCCGTCATTCCTGCCGCAGGTTTGGGTACTCGTTTTTTACCAGCGACAAAAGCTCTTGCCAAAGAAATGCTTCCTATCGTTGATAAACCAACGATTCAGTTTATCGTTGAAGAAGCCTTAAAATCTGGTATTGAAGAAATCTTAGTGGTTACAGGTCGTGCCAAACGTTCCATCGAAGACCACTTTGACTCAAATTTTGAATTGGAATACAACCTTCAACAAAAAGGGAAAAAAGATTTGCTGAAATTAGTTGATGAAACCACTGATATTACACTTCATTTCATCCGTCAAAGTCACCCACGTGGTCTCGGTGATGCTGTTTTACAAGCCAAAGCCTTTGTCGGAAATGAGCCTTTCGTGGTTATGCTTGGTGATGACCTGATGGATATCACCAATGATAAAGCTCTGCCATTGACCAAGCAATTAATCAATGATTTCAATGCAACACACGCCTCAACCATTGCTGTTATGCCAGTCCCGCACGAAGACGTTTCTTCCTATGGTGTGATTGCACCACAAGGAGAAGGCGTTAACGGACTCTATAGCGTTGATACGTTTGTTGAAAAGCCCACTCCTGAGGAAGCACCAAGTGACTTAGCCATCATCGGTCGCTATCTCTTAACCCCTGAAATTTTTGATATTTTAGAAAATCAAAAACCTGGAGCTGGAGGAGAAATCCAATTAACAGACGCTATTGATACTTTGAATAAAACTCAACGTGTTTTTGCCCGCGAATTCAAAGGATGTCGTTATGATGTCGGAGATAAATTTGGTTTTATGAAAACTTCAATTGATTACGCCCTCCAACACCCACAAGTCAAAGATGATTTGAAAAACTACATTATCGAACTCGGTAAAAAACTTGATAGTAGATCAGAAAAATAAAGCCAAAAAGCACCTAGAGCAAATCTCTGGGTGCTTTTATTTTTTGTCATATCCTTTTTTCTTGAGTCAAATTTCTCACTCTTTGAACATCAATTCCTACTGATTACCAAATAATCACACGGTCGCTTGGTTCACGCCACATGCCGTCTCCATCTTTGACATCAAATGTTTCATGGAACTCATCAAAGTTTGGCAACTGAACATTGGTACGCAATTTACCTGGTGCATGAACATCAACTGAAATCAAGAGTTTCAAGTATTCTTCACGCGCCTTCATACGCCAGATAGTCGCAAAGTTAGTGAAGTAGTCTTCTGCTGAGAAATCATCTTCTTTCTTAGCTGCTTCTAGGGCTGCTGCCAAACCACCTAGGTCTGCTACATTTTCTGATACGGTCAATTTACCATTGACCTTGCCACCAGCAAAATCAATACCGTCAAATTGAGCCACAACCTTGTCCGTACGTTCTTGGAAGGCAGCGTAATCTTCTTCTGTCCACCAATTATTAAGACTACCATATTCATCAAATGACGCACCATTCGTATCAAAGGCATGCGAAATTTCATGGGCAATCACCGCACCAATACCACCATAGTTTGCAGACGATGACTGCTCTAGGCTATAAAATGGTGCTTGCAAAATAGCCGCTGGGAAGACAATTTGGTTCTGTTGTGGGTCGTAATAGGCATTAACCATATGAGCAGGCATGTGCCATTCGCTACGGTCAACTGGCTTATTCCACTTACTCCAGCTATGAGCAATCGAAATCTTCGCTAAGGCTTGTGCATTTTCCAAAAGAGTTAAGTTCTCATCGATCACTTTTTTAGCATAAGTTTCTGGTAATTTCTCTGGATAGCCAATGTGTGGTGTGATCACATTCAACTTGGTGATAGCCTTGTCACGTGTTTCAGGTTTTAGCCATTCATTTTTAGAAAGACGGTCTTTGTAGACAGCAATCATTGTCGCCACTTTCGCTTCAACATCTGCTTTAGCCTCAGCTGAGAATTTTTCACCAGCGTACCATAAGCCTAGAGCTTGGTTAAACGGCCCTTGAGCCAAGTAAAAGGCTGCTTTCTTTTGAGCCATTGCTTGAGGCGTTCCTGAAAGCGTGCGAGCATAAGCTCCAGATAACACGCGGATTTCCTCTGTCAAATAAGACGTGTAAGCTGTCGCTGCCCCGTTAAGCAAAACTGCCTTCAAGAGTGGCCAATTCTTTTCTGAATAGTACTCCGCCGCAAATTCTGTCCAGAATCTTTCCTCAGGAACGATGACTTTATCTGGCAATGTGCCAAGAATTTCTGTCACAATCTTATCCAATGGCAACTCTGGTGCTAATTTTGTAAAATCAGCCCAGTCATACGGATGATAGAGTTTGGCATACTCTGAACCTTCTTCGCTAGATAGGACATATTTGGCAACCTTAGCATCAAGTTCAATAAACTTGTCCAACATGTCTTTGATTTCATCATCAGAAAAACCAAATTTAGCTAGTAAGTCTTCCTCACATTTGCGCCATGTAGCTAATAATTCCTCACCATTTTTTTCAGGCTCTGTGTAGTAGCTTGTGTCTGGCAAAATCGTTGGTGGTGCAGAAGCCCACAACACATTTGTCCTAGCATCCATAAAGTCTGGTGAAACACCAAACCAAAAGACATTCGGCTTACCAGCCATTTCCAGCTCTGCCATTTTATTAGCAAAAGAAGCAAAGCTATCAAAGTTTTTGTATTCCTCGATTAACGGCTTCACTGGCTCAACACCAAGGCGCTCACGCGTTTCAAAATCTGAAACCAGCTTGTGGTATTTAACAAAATTTTGCAGAATGCTATCTTCTGGAACATCATTTCCAGCCAACCACTGATCGGTGGTCTCAAGCATTAAATCCTCAATTTCATCAGCTAAATCTGAAAAGCCACCTGTACGAGGTTTGTCATCTGGAATGACTGCTGTTTTTGCCCATTCACCATTGACAGCATCGTAAAAATCATCTTGTAAACGTATCATCGTTATCCCTTCTAATCTTTAAAGTGCTTACAATTATATCAAAAAAAATCTCAGAAATCATTAACTAACCCCATACCTAGATAATCTTCTTGAAATAGCAAAATAGTCCTACAACCGTTGGTATCACTACTATTTGTCAATTTTAATAAACGCTTCTTAAGATTATCATTAGCTAATCTTAAGGTAAAAATTAAGGTAATATTGGTTTGGTCTATAGGAAAAATTAACACTTGTCTGTTAAGATATAGGTATAAAACTAAGACTAATCAAACTCATCACAGCCATACCGCTATTAAGATGAAAAACAGTCTTTTAACCATAAAAGGAGGATACCATGTCCAATACATTTTTAACAACCAAGAAATTCGTGCAATCGCTCTGTTTAGCCACACTTACAGCTTGTGTTTTAAACATTTCAAATACCGTTACTCATGCGCAAGAACAGGATAAGACTCCTATCACTCAAGAAAGCAGAGGCACCACTAAACCCTGGATGGAGCTTGAGGCTGAATGGCTTTCGGAGGAAGATTACAAAACATTATATAAAGCTGAAGATATTCCATACCGCCTAAAAGTATTGGAAGAGCGTCGCCTATTTTTAGAAAACATTATCGCAGAATCATTTATTGACCATCCTGAAAAATCCGAAAGACCACAATTAATTGAACGCTACTTGCAAATTGTTCGAGAAATTGAAATTTTAGATTCTATTCAAAAGGGACGTCTATAAATATACTCCCCTATCAACTGACGACTAAGCAACACTAACTAATAAAAATCATAAAATTGGCTCTAGAAGACTGTGATGTGCCTCCTCACAAGCAATCTTCTAGAGCTTTTTGAGTATAAAAATCCTATAAAACTTCCTATAAGCGCTATCCATCTTATTAGAAAGTACCTTATGGAACCATCAGTCAGGTCACATGAAATGAACTCATGACCTATGATACCTATAGTATTATTCAGAGTTACACTGGATTATTTTCCACTTCTATGCACACATTGTAGACAAAAAAAGACGTTCACCTCAGCTGTCTGATAGCCACTCACCATAATCAAAAAATCAGCTCGATAAACCTTATCGAACTGACTATTTCATTAAAATGGACTATTTGCCTCAGATTCGTCTCTAGCAGCTTTTTCTTCAGCAGATAACTCTCCTTTAGAATAGGAAGCATTTCCAAAACCATGCCAGCTACCATCAGCTTCAAATACAATAGGGGTGTAACGACCATCTCGGATATCAAATCCAATAGAACGCTCAGAACCTCCAACACCACCTAGACCTGTAATTCCTGGAAGGAGGGCAATCGCACTACCACTGTAGTTTTCAATGCGATAAACTCCTGGATTGACTTGGGTTAATTGACCAATAGTTGCAGAAGTACGCTCCACTCTGACAGCCTTATCATGGCGATTGTATTCTGAAACTGATGAAATAGTACCGTCAGCCCCGATCGTAAATTCGACACTATCAGCTTGTAGACTACTACCTGACCATGTCCCTACAACCTCCAATGGCAATGAGACTGAAGTTGATTGTTGAGAACCAGCTTCTGAAACTTTAGAATCTCCAGTAGATAAGGCACCTTTATGATAAGCAACCCTAAAATCATGCCAGCCATCTTCCCCGAAAATAATTGGAACAAATTGTCCGTCTCTAATAGTAAAACCTGTGTCTGGAGATTTTCCCCAGCCTCCTAATCCTGTAATTCCTGGCAAGAAAGCTTTGCCATCTCCCGTAAATTTTTCAATACGATAGACATCAGAAGAATCTTCGACTAATTTTGTGATATAGCCTGTTGCCTCCTCTGTACGAGGATAATCGGTTTGACTGCCATATTTTGAGACACTGTAAAAACTACCGTCAGCTCCGATCGTAAATTCGACACTATCAGCTTGCAAACTACTGCCTGACCATGTCCCTACAACTTCTTTAGGCATATTAACGCCGGCTTCATCTTTTGCTTTATCTGATTTCTGTCCGTCCGCTACTTTAGATTTTGAATCACTATCTTTAGAAGATTGTTTTGGAGACAAACCAGTTTTGTCTAATTTTGTCACTTCAGACGTTGAAAAACTATCTGATTGCCGATAACTACAAGCTCCCAGAAAAAGAACAGACATAATGGTTACCATTGATAAAATAGAAGATTTTTTCATTGCTAGAACTCCTTGTTTATTTTTCACTTACATTATATTCTTTTTGTAACATAATTGCAATATTTTATCTCAAAAATGTAATATTTTTTATTTTTCAGTAATAATATCTATCCAAAATCAAAATGAGCATTTTAGAGTCTTTAATACCATTAATAGACCACTGAACGAAGTGAGGCTAAAATGTTTCTTTCGCTATAGTAGTATTCTTATTAGTGAAACTGTCCAGTGGACAGTTTCAGCCTGAGCTTAGAAATTAAAAAGCGAGGGTAATTTGCTTGCTAAGAACGGATTTTTGGGAGAACTACAGAAATTGAAAGTCAATTTCGTAGTAGTTCCCTCGCAAGGATGAGTAGGGCGGACGCTGTCGAGTCGTCGACAAGTACAGCCAATCATCTACTGCGATAGAGATAGGCTCAAAAAATAGCAATGAAACTCCGAAGGAGGTTTTGATGTTGACTTTGTCAGCTCTATTTCCCATCTCAAAAGGTTCCCAAAACCTTATCGACTGTGACGAACTCTGTTCGTCTTATTTCCCACCTCCAAAGGTCTCCCAGACCTTTGGAGCGTCCGCACTTTTAAGAAAGAGATAAAAAAGTAATTTTTGATTTTTGTTAAGTATAAATTTCAAGATTATTAACCTAAAAAGCATAAAATCATGGGTAACTCCCTGTTAATTGGGGAGCTACCCATGATTTTATGCTTTTTGGTATTTTCGTTCAAAGACTTATAGATACCTAACTACTAACCATTTTTAGAAACGCTACCGCATTTTCTCATCTACCACCTCAGTTGGAGATTCTTTGTTTTGAAAAGCCTTATGGCTTTTCAAAGCTAAAGAGTCTATCCAACTGAGCCCTCCATTTCATAGGCTATGAGTCTGTTCAGCTCAACGGCGTATTCCATTGGAAGTTCTTTGGTGAATGGTTCAACAAATCCCATAACAATCATTTCTGTGGCTTCGCTTTCTGACAAGCCTCGGCTCATGAGGTAGTAAAGTTGTTCTTCTGAGATTTTTGAGACTTTAGCTTCGTGTTCCAGAGCAACTTGTGAGTTGTGAATTTCATTGAATGGGATGGTATCTGATTTTGATAAGTCGTCCATCAAGATGGTATCACATTCAATGTGGCTGACTGATTTGGCTGAATCCTTACCAAATGTCACTTGACCACGATAGTTTACCGCGCCGCCACCTTTTGCAATAGACTTAGACACAATTGATGATGAGGTATGCGGTGCGTTGTGAATCATTTTTGCCCCTGTATCTTGGTTTTGTCCTGTATTAGCAAAGGCGATGGTTAGCATAGTCCCACGCGCACCTGGGCCATCCAAATATACCGCTGGGTATTTCATGGTTGTTTTGGCACCAAGGTTACCATCAATCCATTCCACAGTTGCATCTTTAAGAGCGCGCGCACGTTTTGTCACCAAGTTATACACATTGTCTGACCAGTTTTGGATAGTTGTATAACGGCAATAAGCGCCATCAAGGGCAAAGATTTCAACAACCGCAGCGTGCAAACTGTTGGTTGAATAAGTCGGTGCTGTACAACCTTCAACATAATGGACACTTGCTCCTTCATCAACGATGATGATGGTACGCTCAAACTGTCCTGTATTTTCATTGTTAATACGGAAGTAAGTTTGTAGTGGCACGTCTACCTTGACACCTTTTGGCACGTAGATGAAGGTTCCACCTGACCAAACCGCTGAGTTTAGCGCAGCCAATTTATTATCCGTAGGAGGAACCAACTTGGCAAAGTATTGTTTGAAAAGGTCAGGGTACTCTTTCAAAGCAGAGTCTGTATCGGTAAAGATAATCCCTAGTTTTTCAAATTCTTCTTTCATATTGTGGTAAACCACTTCTGATTCGTACTGAGCTGAGGCTCCTGCCAAATAAGCACGCTCTGCTTCTGGAATCCCAATGCGTTCAAAGGTTTCCTTGATTTTCTCGGGAACATCGTCCCATGAACGTGCAGGCTTATCAGATGGTTTTTGGTAATAAATAATATCGTCAAAATCAATCTCAGAAAGGTCTGCTCCCCACTCCTGCATCGGCATTTTATTAAAGGCCTCAAGGGATTTCAGACGAAATTCTAACATCCATTCTGGTTCGTTTTTAGCTGCTGACAACTGGCGGACAACAGCTTCACTTAGCCCCTTACCAGTTGAATAAATCGGTTCCACATCATCGTGAAAACCAAATTGGTATTCCCCAAGATCAATCGGTTTTGGTTCTACAATTTCATTTGTTTCAGACATATTTTTCCTTTCTTACTAAGGTCGTCACTAATTCATCAATCTCTTCTCTTACATTGCTTCTCGTTCAATCGCTTTTTTGAGTGCATTCCAGGATAATGTCGCGCATTTAATCCGTTGTGGAAATTTAGACACACCTGCCATAAAGGCTGCGTCGCCTAAATCTTTTTGACGGTCATCGGACTGCCCTTGCACCATTTCAGAGAAAACCGTTGCCAAGGCTAGTGCCTCTTCTTTGGTTTTTCCAATCACTGCATCAGTCATCATGCTTGATGAAGCTGTTGAAATCGTGCAGCCTTCGCCTGCAAAGGCAATATCTTCAATCACGTCGCCATCAAATTTGACCGTTAAGGCAATCACATCCCCACAGGTTGGGTTATTGAGTTGAATAGCTTCAACCCCCTCTAAAATCCCATGGTGATGCGGGCTTTTAGAATGATCGGCAACCACTGCCATGTAAAGGCTATCTAATCTAGAAAGTGCCATTGAAAAACTCCTTCGTCTTATGAACCGCTTCAATCAATTTGTCACAATCTTCCTTGGTATTGTAAAGGTAAAGACTTGCACGAACTGCTGACGATAAACCAAGATGATTGATTAAAGGTTGCGCACAATGGTGTCCCGCACGTACAGCCACACCTTCGTAATCAAGAGCAGTAGCCACATCATGTGGGTGTAACCCATCAATATTAAAAGCTAATACTCCAGCATGTTTTTCAGGGGCTTTTGGTCCATAAACCGTCACCCCTTCAATTGCCTGTAACTGAGGCAAGAGATAGCTAACCAAGTCTTGTTCATAAGCATGAATGGCGTCCATCCCTAGCTCGGTCAAATAATCAATCGCTGCTCCCAGAGCAATGGCTCCTGAGATATTTGGCGTGCCTGCTTCAAATTTCCACGGAAGTTCTTTCCATGTCGCCTCTTGTTCGTAGACAAAGTCAATCATCTCCCCGCCAAATTCGACAGGCTTCATGAGATTAAGAACTTCTTCTTTGCCATAGAGAACACCGATACCAGTTGGTCCTAGCATCTTGTGACCTGAAAAAGTCAGAAAATCACAATCCAATTCTTGAACATCCACAGCCATGTGAGGAACTGATTGCGCTCCATCTACAACCATATAAGCACCAGCTTGATGAGCTAGCTCTGCAATTTCTTTAACAGGATTGATACAACCTAGGATATTTGACACATGGGCAAGACTGACAAATTTTGTTTTTGCAGTCAACTTCCCTTTCAAGTCTTCCATATCCAGCTCACCATCTTTTAGATAGACATAAACGAGCTTCGCCCCTGTTTTCTGACAAGCCTGCTGCCAAGGAATAATATTAGAGTGGTGTTCCATGATCGAAATCAGAACTTCATCACCAGGCTGTAAAATCTGCTCTGCAAATTTGCCAACCCAATTTAGACCTGTTGTCGTTCCTCTGGTAAACAGAATTTCTTTGGTTGATCTCGCATTAATAAAGGAGCGAACTTTCTCACGACTGGCTTCATATTTAGCTGTCGCACGTTCTGCCAAGGTATGCACGCCACGGTGAACATTGGCATTATCCTCCAAGTAATACTGGTTGATGGCATCCAGCACAGCTTTGGGCTTTTGAGTCGTTGCAGCACTATCAAGATAAACAAGGGGCTCGTCATTGACGATCTGGTCTAAAATCTCAAAGTCTTGGCGAATGTTTTGAACATCAATCACTGCTTTTCCTCCTTGTTTCCCTTATTTCAATTGATTTCATTCATCATATTTTAATTCGTTTCTGATAGCACAATAATTGGCTTTAACGCTTATCCAATTTGCTATCTAAAACAGCAATCATTTCATCTCGAACAGCTTTAACTGGGATTTCTGTAATCACAGCTCCCAAGAACCCTAGGATAACCAAGCGTTCTGCCGTTGCTTTATCCAAACCACGGCTCATCAAGTAATACATGTCTTCTGGGTCAACCTGACCAATTGAAGCGGCGTGACCTGCTGTGACTTCATTTTCGTCAATCAAAAGAATTGGGTTGGCATCTGAGCGAGCTTGGTCTGATAACATCAAGACACGGCTCTCTTGTTGAGCATCCGCCCCTTTAGCCCCTTTTACGATGTGACCAATGCCATTGAAAGTCAAGGTTCCACGTTCTAAAATAACACCGTGCTGTAGGATATGACCAACAGAATGATTTCCGTAATTAGTCACACGGGTATCAATTCCTTGCACCTGACGACCACTTGAAGCTGCGACAACTTTCAGATTAGCATGGCTTCCATTTCCAATCAAATCACTGTCAAAATCCGCCACAATATTGCCTTCATTCATCACACCGAGAGCCCAATCCACAGTCGCATCAGCCGCATGGCGAGCACGGCGACTGAGATAAGCCGTCACATGTTCTCCAAGACGGTCAATCGCTGCAAATTTAATCTGGCTTCCTGCACCTGCAATGACTTCAACAGAAACATTGGCAGAAACCTCCTGAGAACCTGAACCAATGGATTCAAAGCGCTCAAGGTAACTAAATTTACTATTTTTACCAGCAATAATCAGAATGTGTTTATTAAACGGCACAGCACTCTCACTATCCTGCAAGAAAATGCCTTCGATAGGCTCCGCAATTTCCACATTATCTGGCACATAGAGCACCGCTGCGCTATTAAAATAAGCATAGTTATAGGCAGCTAGTTTGTCCTCATCACTTTTAACCGCAGAAGCAAAATGCTTCTCAACCACCTCTGGAATCTCTTCCAAAGCTGAATAGAGGTCTGTAAAAATAACCCCTTGCTCAATCAAAGTCATCGGCAATTGTTCCAGCACCGTTTGTGTTCCCACTTGAACGAGCTTTGGATTATCCCCTAAAGCCGTAAAATCAGGAACATTGCCAATTTCTTCAGTCTCCGTCAACGTCCCATCACCTAGGTTCCAACGGTGAAACTTCACACGCTCAATTTTAGGTAAAGCCAAAGTTTCCAACTTGTCAAAAGCTGATAAACGAAGTTCTGCTAACCAAGATGGCTCTGCCTTTAGTTGTGAGAAGTTTTGAATAACTTGTTTACTCATCAGTTCTCCTTTTAGTCTTCGTCATGTTCATGGTATTCAATACCAAGTTCTTCCGCAATCTTGACATACCCTTCTTTTTCAAGACGAGCTGCTAACTCCGCACCACCTGACATCACGACACGACCTTCCATCATCACATGGACAACATCTGGTGTGATGTAGTTCAACAAACGTTGGTAGTGAGTGATAATCATCGCACCGAAGCCCTCACCACGCATCTCATTAACCCCTTTTGAAACGACTTTAAGGGCGTCAATATCAAGGCCTGAGTCAATTTCATCAAGCAAAGCAAACTTTGGTTCAAGCATTAGAAGTTGTAAAATCTCATTACGTTTCTTCTCACCACCTGAAAAACCTTCGTTGAGGTAGCGCTCTGCCATTTCTTCTTTCATGCCAAGTAATTCCATCTTTTCATCCAATTTTGTGATGAAATCACGTACTGAAATCTTATCTTCATCTTCCTTACCAGCATTCATCGCTGCACGGATAAATTCCGCATTGGTAATTCCTGGAATTTCTGATGGGTACTGCATCGCAAGGAAAAGTCCTAGACGAGCACGCTCATCCACTTCCATTTCCAAAATGTTTTCCCCATCAAAGAGGATTTCTCCCTCTGTCACTTCGTAATTTGGGTGCCCCATAATCGCTGCAGAAAGCGTTGATTTACCGGTTCCGTTAGGACCCATAATCGCTGCAATTTCTCCAGTTTTAAGGGTCAAATTTACCCCTTTTAAAATTTCCTTGTCTTCAATAGAAACATGCAAGTTTTTAATTTCAAGTACAGACATGATAATCTCCCAATTTTTTATTTATAACGTTCTTTATTATAGCAAAAAAGCCCCCGAAAGGCTTTTATCGTGCTTACTTCTTTGACTTCTGCTCAAAAAATTCCTTTCGATAAGCAGAATTACCAACCAATTTCAACAGGTGGAAAAGCGGTGTTCGACCTTCTCCCCAAATTTCCAGCCCCTCAATCAATACCTCAAGTCCAAATAACACACCTACCATCAATAGGACGCCGCCTAGACGTGTTGAGACATTTAACAATAAGGAGATTAAGGAAAATAGCAGAGCAATGCCATAGACGACCAACACAGCTCCTTTATGAGAAAATCCCATTGCTAGCAATCTATGATGAAGATGCATTTTGTCAGGTTCATAAAATTTCTTACCCGATAAAGTCCGACGAATAATCGCTACAAAGGTATCCACAATCGGAACCCCCAAAATAATCACTGGCGTCACAACAGCAACCGCCGTTGCATTTTTTAACCCCTGCAAGGATAACACAGAAATCATAAACCCTATAAATAGAGCGCCCGTGTCACCACCATAAATCCAGGCAGGATGATAATTATAAGGAAAAAATCCCGCAATAGAAGCTACAAGAACAAAAATCGTTAGGGTTAAAAAAATATCAGTATCTGCCAAAAAGAAATTAGAAACAATCCCCATGGTCAACAGACTGATCATTGAGACGCCGCTAACAAGCCCATCTAAGCCATCCATCAAATTGACTGCATTAGTCACACCAACAATCCATAAAATGGTTGCTACAAAGGTCAAAACAGGATTAAATTGAAATAAGGGGCCCCCAAAAGGTAGTTTGAAAGAATCAAAGCGAAAATCGGTAAAATACCAGACCAAAACTGCAGCAATAATAATCCCAATTAATTTTTTCTTGGCAGATAACTCATGGATATCATCAATCAGCCCAGTTATCGCCACAATAATACCACCAATCACTACAGGGAGTATATAAGTGAAATAAGTTTGTCCGTGCACTAATCCAGTCACTACCATTGGCATGAAAAACAGAGTCGCAATAGTAAACGAAATCACTACCGCAAGACCACCGCTACTTGGCATCGGTATCTTGTTAATCCGGCGAGCATTTGGTTGGTCAACAGCTCCGATTTTAAAAGCTAACCAACGAACGATTGGCGTCGCAAAAAGCGAGAGCAGAAAAGCACCAATTAAAACCAAGATATATTCTAGTGAAAAACTAGTCATCAAGCCACCTCGATACTCCTAAGCAAAGGCAGAGCATCATCCATCATTAGTTGAATACCATGCTCTTGTAAATAAGCTCGCGTTCTATCTGCCTTATGAGCATGCTCAATCAAGCGTGCAAAAACAATATTAGAATAGTACGCCGGTTGATTTTCAAGAGAAACTAAGACTGTCATGTAGTAACGTCCATCAGCCTTATAAAGCTCTGAAGCCTCTGTCGGAAAATCAATTGATTGGCAAAACGTCACCACTTCTTCAAAAGTTGGAAAATCCAAAACATAGTGAACATAATCCTGAGTCTCTTCAACCTCCTCAGTTGCACTCTTTTCTTCCTGTTCTTCAATATCAGCCAACTGTTTATGAGCCGCCACATCACCTTTTTCAAACATCTTTTGTTCCAACGTTTTGAAAAAATCTTCCGGAGACATCTGTGAAACATCTCCAAGCTCAGCCAAATCGTCAAAATTCAAATCTTGATTAATCTCAGATTTTGTCACAAAGACATCTAAACGATCTTTTCGAGGCGTCACACGAAAACTAAGCATACCACTTTGCTTGAAATTATCAGGTAATTCCAACTCATCCATAACAGAATAGAAAAATTCTTCCGTTTTTTCTTGAGGAATTAAGAAGTCATGTAGTTCCATCCCACGCTCTTCCAAATCCTCCATACTGATCGTAATTTTCAACGTTATTTCGTTGATTTGTTTCATTTCCATTTAATTACCTCGCACGAGACTAGTCATTATATTATACTAGAAAGAGGTTAAAATAGCAATTTTCTGACCTGTTGAAAGCCATAACCAACATATGACAAAACTTAAATATAGCAGCTTTCTATTGAAGCAAACACTATAAAAATACCTCAATTTCAATCTTTCAACACATTCCTAATCAAATCCAACAAAGATGTTTGCACTAGTTTTTACTCCGACCATCTTATCATTTGCAAATGGAATCACAAAGGGCAGTTGCCTCAACAATTCCTCTAGGTAGAACCTTTTGATAATTGCTACCATTTAATAATTTATCACTCATACTATTTTTAATTAGTTATAATGATATCAATCCCCTCTCCTATCATACTAATACCATCATCTTTATAGCTTCACCACAATATAATTCCCTTCAAGCCCCCTAACAGTCACAATGTACTGTCTTTATGACAAGAACATCAAAGTAACAATCTATGATAATTCTTTTTCTTTCCCATTTTTATCAAATGTGATATACTATAGACAGAAAAAGAGCCGGTTTGCAGACCAGCTCCAATGTAGAACCGTTTAAGACGGTGGCTCAGTTTTGCTAAAGAATAGCCGTTACTGTTCCAAAGTATTGACGGCTATTTCTTTTTGTCATCATCTTTGAAGAGTTTATAGCACAAATTAATCAAAGCAATGGTGAATCCACCAAAACCTAGAATCGTTTGCACAACTTCAAAAGCGGTCAAAAAAGATTGCTCCTCCCTCCATTAGATTTTGATGATTTACCCATAGGCATCACCTCTCTTTCAGAATTCAGAGCCGCCGTCTTTGCGAGGTTGTTGCCATTTTAGTGACTGACAACTTCACATCCCTTTAGGGACACTTTTCTACGAAGTCTATTATACCACACGTCTTTATGACAAGAACATCAAAGTAACAATCTGTGATAATTCTTTTTCTTTCCCATTTTTATCAAATGTGATATACTATAGACAGAAAAAGAGCTGGTTTGCAGACCAGCTCCAATGTAGAACCGTTTAAGACGGTGGCTCGTAATTACTATTAAAGAATAGCCGTTACTCTTCCAAAGTATTGACGGCTATTTCTTTTTGTCATCATCTTTGAAGAGTTTATAGCACAAATTAATCAAAGCAATGGTGAATCCACCAAAACCTAGAATCGTTTGCACAACTTCAAAAGCGGTCAAAAAAGATTGCTCCTCCCTCCATTAGATTTTGATGATTTGCCCATAGGCATCACCTCTCTTTCAGAATTCGGAGCCACCGTCTTTGCGAGGTTGTTGCCATTTTAGTGACGGACAACTTCACATCCCTTCAGGGACACTTTTCTACGAAAATAGTATATCACAAATAGATTATATCTACAAATTCATAGTATGTGTCTAATTATGACGCTTTTTAAAAAAACGAACGGCATTTTAATAAAAGCATTTAAAAGCGATTTTTTCCACCAGTACAACATAAAACCACTCCGAAATTCTCTTCTTGATTTGATACAAGATGAGAAGCTTGGGGTGGTTTTTCTAAAAATAATAAATAAACTAAACGAGTATCAATGCTTTTTCTACTGAGAATGGTTTTGATAAAAACGTTGTAAATGATTGATTTGCTAACTCGTCAGCTGTATTTCCCACTATTGAGCGATTAAAAAACGCACCAATTTCCACAAAACGATCATAAATCCTAAGATAGAAACCATCACTACACCACGGTAAAACCATTGAGTCCCTGAGACACGTGAGACTGATTGTCCTTGCTTGGTGAAAGCTTTTTTTAGAACTGGAGCGATCGTTTTATCCGATTTTTGGTAAACACCGATTCTCTCAAAATTGACCAAAAGGCGTTTATTGAAAGCAGGAATCGGATCACAGGTAATTAAGGTCATGATATTTTTCGTACTAGAAGATGCCAACTTCTCCCACTCCGAAGGCAAGATAATCTCGGTATCAGTCATCCGATATTCCACAATTTCCTGACCATTATCATAATAAAGAACGTCCCCAGCTTTGAGCTGATCAAGATGTCGGAAAAAGACATGGCTTGGCTCTGCACGGTGTCCAGCAATCACTGAACGAATCCCTTTTCCCTCAACAGGAAGAGGCGTCCCATCCACATGCGCCAACCCTATTCCCAAATGATGATAGTCAGCTCCAAGGTAAACTGGCTCCATCACTTCCAAACTAGGGATTGATAAATAACCATAAACAGCGTCTGGATTATCCGATACCCTGTAATTGACCTCATACCCTTCTGCCAAAAAGGGATCCACAATATGATTTTGCGAGTCCAGTTGCTCATTATAATCCAGTGACTTTTGCAATTGTTCTTGATAACTTTTTGTGGTCACAGATGCCGAAAATGTCTTATGACCTTTGACTTGTTCCAGAGACTGCAAAACCATCTGTCCAAAACAATAAACAGGAATTGCAAACGCCACCAACATCAACACGTATCCCAATGATTTTCGTAGCTTAATCTTTGACATGACGATCCTCCAATTGTCTCTCTAATCTCTTAACCGCTTGACGATTACGATACACACGATAGCTCAAAATAAGAATCACAACAATCGCAGCCAGTAAGAGCCACAACCAGTATTGCCCACGCTTTTTCACCGAACGATTCCGCTCAGCAATCGGTGCCGTATAAGGAATCCGTTTCCCGCGCACAAGCAAACGATGACTGTTAATCATGTAAGGCGTGCAAGTCAATAAGGTCGCATAATCTTCCCCTGGTTGAATCAAAACAGGCTCAAAATCATTGGGTTCAACGGTCAAAATCTGATCAACCTTATAAGCCAACACCTGATCCAAAACATGCAGATAGAAAACATCACCTTTTTCCACCTTATCCAACTGAGAAAAAAGTTCAGCCGTTGGCAAGCCCCTATGGGCAGTAATCACCGTATGCGTATTTTCACCACCAACAGGAAGCGAGGTCCCCTCTAACAGACCAGCGCCTTTTTGAAGAACTTCTTCAGCGGTACCGACATACATTGGAATTTCTTGATCAATACTAGGAATTTCCACATAGCCGATACGCTCATGGACCTTCAACATATTAGCATATTCTGAAACCCCTTCTTTTTTCTCTTGATCTGTAAAGGGGTCAAGAACCTCAGTCGGCTTCAAGGTAGCATTAAAAGCCTGAGCTAACCGCAACCGCTCTTCCAGCTCTGCCTTGTCCATCTTAGCGACCGTTTCATCAAATTCCTTAATGATTTCATTAGACTCAATACGGTAGTAATAGCGAGATACCAAAGGATACATCGCAATCGCAAAGCCCAACAAGAAAATCAATAAGAGTACAATCGGATTTTTTTTTCTTTTTCGTCACGCGTCTTCGTGAACGCCTATTTCTCCCCATCAGTTGCCTCCACTTTCTTTACAGCAGCTCTCATCTCTTTCAAAGCTCTTTCTGATTGTTTTTTCTTCTTGCGCAATCGTCGAATAATCCATAGCAGAATCACAATCAAACCAAGCGCTACGTAAAACAGGTAGCGATAAAGATGACTGAGCTTGTTCGTCGCAATAAATTCTTCCTCAACCTCTGGAACATATTCTATTCGATGACCTCGTACCAACAAGCGGTGCGTATTGATCATATAAAGGGTGCAAGTCAATAAGGTCACATAATCATGACCAGGAGCAATGAGCAAATCATCAAAATTCGTTGGCTCAATAACCTTTACCTGATCCACCTGATAAGCCAAGACTTCCTTAATATTGTGCACATAAAATTTATCCCCAACCTTGAGCTTGGTCAAGTCCGTAAACATTTTTGCCGTTGGCAATCCCGTATGCGCTGTAATAACGGCATGGGTCGAATTGCCCCCAATAGGAAGGGAGGTTCCTTCCAAGTGCCCTGCCCCCTGCTGCAGAACTTCTTCAGCAGTACCAGCATAGATAGGTAAGTCCACATCAATAACCGGAATTTCCACGTGCCCCATCCGCTCATGAATTTCCAACATACGTGCATACTCCGCACGCCCTTTTTTCTTCATCTCCTCTGACCACGGATCACCACTGACCACATTATTCAGAGAATCATTAAAGGCCTGAGCCAACTTTATCCGCTCATCAATTTCAGCATCATTCAGATTTGCTTTCTCTGCATCGAAGTCTGCAATCTGTTGATTCGACTCCACTCGATAATAAATCCGAGACACTAGCGGATAGGCCATGACCGCCAACCCAAGGAGAAAGATAAACGCTAAAATCACATTATTACGCTTTTGCTTCTTTGATTTTTTCTTTTTCGTCATAATTCCTTAACTACCTTTTTATAGTAAAAGCCTCTATTTTATCGCTTTTCCTAACAGGTAATCCTACCTGCTAGGAGAAACGAGAAAATCTCATTTCTTTAGTTTACCATTAAGCTAGATACGTGTACATAGGCACCAGCTTCTAATGGCAATAACTCATAATGAGGCTGGCACAAACTGTCCAGCCTCATACAAGTTATGGGTACTCATCGAACCTCTTCAGTTTCTTTGAGTGTTAGTTGTTTGATTTTTTAGTGAGATAGTAGCCACTACCAAATAGCAGAGCTGCTAATCCCATCAAGACGTACAAGGTTTCTTCCCCTGTGTCAGGCACATCAAGCGGTGGACGTTTGTTATTTTTGACCACAGTAACCACCTCTTTTGCCTCTTCCTTTCCGACAGTAAAGGCAACAGGAGAAGCCAGTTGAACGTACCCTTTTGGCGATTGAATCTCCCACAGGTAATAGTCCCCATACTCTAAGCCTTCCACACGGAAACGGCCATTTTTCTCTGAGGTGACAACCACTTCCTTGCCATCTTGAAGAACTGGCGTGTACTGCCCTTTATCTTCTGTCATGACTTTGAAAATAGCCCCTTGAAGGGAATGGTTGGTACGACCATCTACCTTCATAAACTCAGCATTTCCACGTGGCAATTTCTTATTGACAACCGTAACCGTCACTAGCTTACTACCAAGTACTTTAAAGTCAGTATCACCTTTTGTGACTTCGTAACCCGCTAGTGGCTCAACCTCCTTGAAACGATAAGTTCCAAGAGGCAGATTAGTCACAGAAATCTCACCCTTTTTATTCGTATAAAGCACTCGACCAGCTTGACCAGAAGCACTGTAACGATACTCCCCGATCAAAGGCACCGCTTTTTCCGAACCATCCTCTGCGAGAGAAACTAAGGTAAACCCAACACCAGCCAAAGGCTTGCCATCTTGATCCACCTTAATCAGCTTCACCGCTGTCGTAATCGTATCAGACTTCTTAGCCACGATAACCAAAGGCTGGACCGTTTGATCTGTCATCTCAAACAGAAATTCTGATGGATAAGAAACCGCCTCTGTCTTAAGAATAGACCGCACATAATAAAGCCCATTAGGCACATGTGGCACTTGAATCTCGTTGTCACCGAAAATCATCTCAAACAATGCCGTTTTAAATGACGAAAGCTGAGCTTCATCCCATGTATGCAAATCCCTCACGATTTGCACACGATTCTCATGCGAATAAGAATCATCCAACTTCCAGACCTGCAACCGGTGACCATCAGGAGATGGCAGTTTTGCTACCACCTCCTGATAGTTTTCCAATCGCAAGACCAAGGTGTGATCTTCTTGCGCATGGACAGCAGTGGTGCCCCATACAAGAGAAAAACACAGAGCCATAGCAAAGAAGATACGACTAATCAATTTCTGTAATGTCATCAATGGCTCCTTTCTCTCTCTTACTTATGCAAGTTGATCCTCATCCTTGTTGTTTTTGAAATAAGCGTAAAGTGCAGCAGCCATAATCGCAGCACCACCTACAGCAAAGATAATTGTACCAATACCACCTGTTTGTGGGATAGTGATTTTTTTGTTGTCAATAATCTTTAATCTAATATCAAGTTTCTCAGGAGACTCTATTTCTACACCGTCCATAGATCCCGGACCTACTACAAATGAAATAGGAGTAATTAATTTAGCATAGCCAGTTGGTGCCTTTATTTCCACTAATTCATACGCTTCATATACCAAACCTGAAACATGGAAATAGCCATTCTCACCTGAGATAAAAATATAGGCATCTTTTTCTTGTTCAACCCATTTCCATTCTGACTTAGCTGTCTTATAGGCATTATCACGCGCTTCCTTAGCTGCCATAAGTTCCTGACCATTAGAAGTACTAGCAACTTTAACTAAATCTTGATATTTCTTCTCTGCATCATCATATTGGTTCTGATCTTCATTACGTTTAGTAGCGTCTTTACGCGCTAAATATTTCCCTGCTTTATTTTTAACAACAAATTCAGCACCTTTTAAAGCCTTATTATCATGTACCTTATCAACTTTTCTAAAACGTTGACCACCTGTCACTATTTTAGGTTCTTCTGGAGTTAATGGCGGTGGATTATTGTCTTTCCAGTTAACAATAATAATTTGACCATTCTGGTTTACTTTTTTATATTCTGCTGAATAGCCTGATAGATTTGTTTCAATAACCTTATACTCTGTATCGTTATCAAGTCCAATAAATGTATGAGTTGGTTGCTGTTTAGTCAATGTAGCTACTTGTCGCGGCTCTACTGCTTTGCCTGTTTGAGCATTATATAATGTAACTTGTACGTCAACATCTTCTGGGAATTTCCCATCACTAAATTGTTTTTCAACTATAATCTGTTTATTATTTGGTTTAGTAGGAATAGGTGAATTTCCATGTGCTGGATTATTTCCGTAGTGGAAAGTCACATCATTACTTTCTGGAATATCTACAATGACCTTTTTATTGACAGTAGCCGAGTAAGAGATTTTAATCTTAGTTTCTTTAACTTGACCATTGACTTTATTTAATCCCTCTTTAGTAAGCTCCAATTCAAAACCAGTCTCTGTTGTAGTCAACTTATAATCTGTTTTACTAACTGGACCTCCGCCAATTGACACTTCAAAACTATCTTTATTTAAAGTCAAACCTTCCGTCATTTGATCAGACCATTTAGATGTCGCATATCGTGTACCAACAGGAATAAGGGTTTCAATATCATACGCTACTATATCACCAACCGTTTGACTTCTTAATTCTTTGTCCTTGTTCGGTTTTTCTGCGTTAGCCTTCCCTTTAAAGTCTTTATCAATTTTTGGTTTTGTAATAGTATTTTTGGGATAAACGTGGAGATTTTCAATCGGATTACCATCTTTGTTAAAAGCTGGTAACTCTAATCCAAAGGGAACTGCTGCCGAATCAGATAATGTTTCACCATTCGGTCCAATGTAAGATCCAAAGTTTTCAACAACCCAGTATAAGCCAGGCAATAATTCGACTTCAACTCCCGATTGTCCTGTTGGCTGTGTTTCCAAACCTTCTTCTTGCAATTCCTGCTTAACTTTCTCAACAGTATCGTATTGACCAGGATTTTTTACCATTTTTTCATATTGAGTACGATTTTTTACTAACCAATATGTAAATGTTACACCTGATAGTTCTTCTGCACCAGCGCCAAAATACTGGTCAATATTTTGAAGCTTATTGCCATTATAAATACTTCCATCATCACCTACATATGTTCCATCCTCCTGTGGTTTCAACATTTTCCACTTCGCCAAATTATCCAACTTGATTTTATGAATCGTTACATTCGTTGTTTTTGCCTCTTCCGCCCTCACAACCTGTACGACTGGTACAAGATAACTGAATAACAAAGCCACTAGGGCTAAGATTTTTATTAATTTTTTTACCATTATTCCTCTTTCCTTCTTTATATAATTTTTTATGCTACTACTTTTCTTTAAACAGTTAAAAGCGATAAGCATTCCCCCTTTCAAATAGCAGGCTATATTTTATAGATATCGCTTCCGATACCAAAAAACAGACCCAAACATCAGGAAACCACCTATCATCATAAAGACAGAAATTCCTAATCCACCCGTTGATGGGTAACTTAACTTCCTGTTATGAACTGTCATTGTATTCTTTGCGCTATCTGATTCATTATATTTAATCTTAAAAATATCGTTGCTCTCATTTTCCGGGCTATCTCTCACCTTCCCATTTTCAATGATAATTGGTCCCATTGTTTCCTTACGGATACCGTAGCCCTTCGGCGCCTTGGCTTCCTTAAGAACGTAAACACCGTCCACTAAACCTTCAATGACGACTTCACCATTATTGTTTGTCGTCCATTTCGTCGTAGTAATTCCGCCTTTTTGAATAGAATAAATGTACCCTTTCTGTTCATCAGCAGATAATTTTTCAAACTCTTCTTTCGAAAGACTCTTTTCTTCTCCAGTCACACCTAATTTATAAAGTTCAAATACTGCATCTTTCAATTTGACTTTCGTATCATCCGCATCCTGTTTAATAATCTTCAATTTTGAACTAACCGAGTTTCGAATCACGTTATCCTCTGGTGTCACATCAATAATGCGGCCTTCTGCATTGACTTTAAAAGTAGCCACAGCCTTATTTGGTAGGATATAGTTAGGATTTGAAACAGCCGTTTCCCAAACTTCATATTCACCATAAGCTAATTTCGAATAATTAAAGGTTCCATCGGCCCCCGCAGAGGTACGCTCACTTCCTTCCACTTTATCAAAATGACCATTTTCATTCTTCTTACGAAGCTCAAACTTGGCACCTGGGAGAGGCTTATCATCTAAACCGGTCTTAGTAAAAGTAATCTGATTTGGCTTATTAATAATCTTCAGACCGACCTCCCCCTCCGCTTCTGATGAATTCGAATTTAGTACGACATAAGCATTTACTCGATTAGAATATCTATAACCGTTATATGAAAGCCCATCTCCGTAAGCCTCTATTTTTATATTACCCGGATTGTCACTGAAATCCCCATCAACCTTCACTATATATGCATGTCGATATAAATACCTAGACGTCTCCAATAATATTTGTCTTTCTTTAGGAAATCCATCGTACACCTTTTCCCCAATCATTCGACCATTTGGCCCAGTAAGCGGATTTCCATCAGCATCTTCATAATACCCAAAACTTGGCTTCATAGCACCAGCATTTACTCGATAAATTCTTACCCTCGTAGTTTCCGTAATCGGATTAATCGTATCACCTGTATCTATTAAATTTAGTCTAGGATAGGCAATTGAATCGCCATTAACGTTGTAATACACATAAGCGGTATATTTATTTTTCTCTTCATCAACTTTTGTGACTAGGCTCCCCATAGATGGTAGCATAGTTTGATGATAGCCAATAGAATGTTGATTGTAATTCTTGGCTTTTATACGAGCATATCCTTTATAAACGACACTAAATGTCGCCGACACGGTATCTTTTTCAACACCTTTTTTAAGTACACTTCTTGATATTAAAACTTTACGATTATCAGTAACAACTTTTTTATCAATATATGCTGTCAGTGACGTTCCAGCTTTACTTAAAATATAATTTTCTACATAATTTGTGAATGTATAGGTAAGTGTATGGGTAGTCTTATCATACTTACCTTTTGCAACGACACCTGCACTAGATACAATATCTAAATCTACGACTTGTTCATCTGGAGTCAGACCTCCAATTGACAAATTCTCACTTAGTTTAACCTTGAAATAATCTCCAGGTTTTATTTCTTTATTGATGGCTGTAACATCAAAAGTAAATTCACTATTAATTCTTAAGTAACCAGCCTGACCAGGAATAACTTCTTTGTGTATCAATTCATCATTATTAAAGTCATAAGATTTGATACTTCCAGAAGTGGCATGAACCTTATCTCCAACATCTTTTCCCACTGCATTTTTAGGAACATCAAAATCAGGACCAACATAAATTCTTAAAGGTTCTTTATCTCGTTCATAACCACTAGGGGCCTTTGTTTCCTCAATGTAGTATATTCCATATGGCAACTCACTGAACGTAAGACGCCCTGTATTATCTGATTTTTGAGTATCTAGAATATTTCCCTTACTATCTTTAATGACAAAAGTTGCCCCAGGAAGGATGTCTTCTACACCATTTTCTCTAGACATTTTTGTTAATTCAACCTTGCCATCACCACCTATAACATTTTTAATTTCTTTTGTAGTAGGTGTGACATTTTCAAACTCTGCCGCCTCCGTGTAAGTAAACTCTGCTACAAATGCACCATGAGTATCCTTATAACCAGGCGGAGAAACAATTTCTTTCACCCGATATTGACCTGGAGAAATCTTATCAAAGACAAATTTTCCTGTTTTGGCAGCTGAAATTTCTATTTTATGGTTGTTATCTTTTTCATAGTGACCAGTTATAGGATTCAGCTTCCACAACTCAAATTGACCACCTTCAAGATAAAGTTTTTTATTGTTCTCTAACAGTTGACCTTGATCATTTACTGATGTATCAAAAGCATATTTCCTAAACTCAATTTTTCCAAGTTTTCTCTCTTTTGGAACTGTAATTTCTGGATACTCTCGAATGTTAAGATTTTTATAAATAGAAAAATCACATATCTGAGGAATTGGAAAATCACGTACTATTTCTGATTCTACTCCCTTGGGGTGTAAAGTCGTTCGACCGTTGGTGCTATAGAGCGTATGACTGGTGAATTGAGGATTCAAATGAATATTATAAGTCAAAGTGATTTGTTCATCCGTCCCTAGAGTCAGACCAGTGACCCGAAGTGTTTTTGTCTCATCATCGTAGCTCACTTGAGCTTGCTTCAAGACCCCACCATCCTTTTGTGGACCTCCTATTGCTTGACCATTTTCGAGATAGCTTCCGTCACTTCCTTTTAGAGTATAGTCCGTGGAATCAAACAGTCCATCTTTCCCCAATTGAAGTTCAATCATCTCCCCTATTGGATCCGTGATGACTCCCTCTTCAATTGTGGTTTTTTCACTTTCTGTCGTCTCTCCACTAACTGTTAGTTCAATACCATAGCTATTTTCCTCTAAATCATTGACCTTATAAATCTTCTTTGATAGAGTTCCTTCGTCAATTATACGTTCAGATGGTTCTGGATTCCACGCCTTATGTTGTTCTCCTATTTGAGAACCGTCTACTGGAATAAAGTTATATTTCGTTTTATCATCCTCATATACGCCTTCTTGTGGGTAGTTAGGAGATAATACTTCTTCTCTTTCTGTCACCCCGTCTCCACTGACTATTGTCTCCCCGTTCTCTTTAACGTTCACAAGCCACTGTTTTTTTGATGGATGATAACCTACTGGCGATTGTGTTTCTGTTAGGATATATGTCCCTGGAACTAGGTCTGTGAAGGTGATATCACCAGTTTGAGAATCCGTTTTTTGTGAAACAATTGCCCCATCCTTTTGGTTTGTTAAGGTAAATATGGCTTCTTGTAAAATCGTACCACTATCACTTGTCTCCCTAACAACAATCTTTCCGGTCGATGGATTCGCTGGCGATACCTCTGCTGAGGTAAGAGTTGTAGAAAAGACTGTCAGCTGAGATAAACAACACAAACAGGCAACTGCCTTATGAAATATCTTTCTTAGTTTTCTCATGTATGTCTCCTGTAAAACATGCTCCATAGAAGTTAATTGCTTCTATGCTTTTCTTATCTTTCTTACTTTGTACCCAAAGAAACGGATTACTTACCTGTCGAGAAACTTTCTCTTACTAAGTTAATCCGCCTACAAAAAAACGTAACAAAAAATATAAAAGAATACGTTCTAATGATGTTTTCGACTCAGTCAATGACACACTCAAAGCATTCTAAATATCTACTGTTACTATCATTAGTTAGTATAAAACATATGGATTACTATAACAACATAAGTAATTCTCATGTAAAGACTATCAATTTATACATTTTTGACAAAAACAAGCCACCCCTAAATATCTGCTACATCCTAAATTTATCAATGAATCACATGGTTTTATAATCGTTTTAAATTATTAGAATCTGTTCACTTTACCTTAATTATTTAACACAATTTACATGACTAAAAAATATTCAGTAGAAATTCTACTCAAAAATAACAAACATTATCCGCAAATGCTTGCATATCAATGACTGAAAAACTTGGATTAATTCTTTCGCTTTTTTTATCCCTTATAAAAACACATTTGTCAAAACTGTTTAATTTACAACCAGTTATATAAGTATTGAAGAACAAACATCCATGGCTCTCCTCACTACCTCTACTTTCTAAACGAAGTTGACCTTTCATTTTTTTATTTTCTCACAAAAACTCTTTTGTTTGTGATTTTTTTGATAAACATGTTATTAACACCATTTCACCATCGTTTTAAAAAAACAGACAAACATTCCCTTTCTCCTAACCAAGAGTACACAAAAAAGGTTGCCCTAAGACAACCTCCATCATTCTTTAAAAAATATAGCTCAAGCCTGTATAGGCCAAAAGAATAAGTCCCAGTACAATACGGTATTTCCCAAAAATTTTAAAGGTATGGCTCTTCACATAGTCTGTCAAGAAACGGATGGCATAATAGCTGACCACAAATGCTGTAAGGCTTGCCAGAAGTAAGAGAACAATTTGTGAAAACACTAGAGTGTTGCCATCTATAAAGAATTTGACAGCTTTTAAGCCACTGTAACCAAACATGGTTGGAATGGCAAGGAAAAAGGTGAAATCAGCAGCGACGCTTCTGCTTGTTCCCAAAAGAATCCCACCTAAAATTGTAGCACCAGATCGACTCGTCCCAGGCACAATGCTGAGCACCTGAAACATGCCAATATAAAGTGCTGTTTTATAGGACATTTTTGACAAGCTATCAACCTTAGGCGTCATCTGTTGACAATCTTCTAGTAAAATAAAGGCAACACCATAGACAATTAGCATCAAAGCTACCGTTGGCATATTTTGAAAATGACTTTCAAACCAATCGTCCAAAGGCAGAGCGATTAAAATAGACGGTACACAAGCAATCGCAACCTTGACCCAAAGTTGCCAAGTCTTCTGAACCTCTTTAGCACTCTTTCCAGGCTGGAAAGGATTGAGGCGTTTAAAATAAATCACAATAACCGCCAAAATAGCTCCCAGCTGAATGACAATATTAAACATGTCCATGAAGTCTTTATTTTGATTACTAAAATTAATAAATTCTTGGACTAAGATCAAGTGTCCCGTGCTAGAAATCGGAAGCCACTCCGTAATTCCTTCGACTATCCCAAAAAAGATAGCCTTCAACATTTCAAAAAACATAAATACTCCTTACTCACTTTACCTTATTATAACAGATTTTCTCAATTTTAGAAGGAACCACCTCCGCCTCCTCCGCCACCTCCAGAGAAGCCACCGCCTCCACTACTTCCTCCAGACGATACGGAAAAGGTTGAAGCAGTCGTCACATGATCCGAAGTTGAAACAAAATGATTAGTAGATAGCATCATCTGATGGCGGATGAGACGGATGTCCATATCTCCAAATTGTTCAGGCAAAGCGATATGATTGACTTTCAGGTAATCTTCAACTTTGCTGGCATAACCATACAGCGTGGCATAAACTAATAGGCGATTCCAAAGCACTAGCCCTTCAAGTTCCACAGCGTTAAAAGTATTAATTTCCTTAATCATCCGCTCAAAGCTCTGCCATTTTTCCAAACGCTCCCTACCTTCCTCAGTAATGACGCCTAAGGTCGTATAGGGCTTTGTTAAGCGTCCCAATAAAACGATTAGTCCAAAACTAAAGACAGTTATCGCTAAATAAAGCAAAGCTAGCATATGGACTTTCATCACAAAATAAATGGTCACCCCAAAAGTAATTAGGCTAAAAAAGCATCCCAAACTGCTCGCCTCATGAAGTTTTTTGCTTTCTTGAGAAGTCATCGGTCTGTAAATTTTAGGAAGATCTAGTGCCGTCATTTCCTTGGTCACAGCTTTATCAATAGCAGAAGACATTGTTTTGATGCGACGATTCATCTCTTGGGAACTTTTACGAACCTCTGTTTCAAGTTGACTTCCTGAATATTGCTTTTTCAGACGCTTCATAATATTTGGATCATATTGAAAATCATCAAATAATTTGTCTAACGTTACAGACAGGCGATTTCCAAAAGCCATGTCTAAAAAGGCAACATCAGACGAAGTACAGTGATCAAGGTTTACGATGTTCAAAGTCGGTACAGAGGTTGCCTTATCGACACTCACAATCCCTCTATCCAGTAAATCTAAAATCATGGCTTGAACGACATGTTCAAAATGAATCTCACCCTCTTTAGGATTCTCTACGATATCTTTAAAGCTCACTTGGTAAACATCGGAAGTCAAAACCAAGGGAGATAAGTCTTCTGGTACCTCATAAAGCCTTGTTTTCCCTAATTTCGGACTATAACAATCAAGAGCTTTTTTGACTTTGCCAAACCGCCACAACGATAGCCCGGTTAGACATACCATCGCAATTGGAACAGCTCTGCCAAAGATAACTAACAGGAGGTGCGATTTCTTTTCAATTGCTGCTTCCGTTTTTTCAATACGGGGCAGGGCTTTTTCCGAAAGATGAGGAACCGATAGTTTCAAAACACTACTATCCCAATACCCATGCAACTCAAGAATGCCATCGACATCTCTTGCAGTCATGGTATAGGCGCCCTCACCATCTGTTTCTATCCTAGGAGTTTCCTTAAAGTACCCTCTATGCCCCCAAAGGTTACTAGTCTTAGTTGGCTTGTCCGTCGCAACGGTAAAGGTTACACAATCAATGGTCTCATCCCAATCACTAATAGGTTTCCAGTTTAACTCTGCCACATCTTGGTAAGGATAAGTCATATTGACCAGCTCCCAAACAACGGAAATCGTCACGCGATCTCCACCAATACCAGCATTATAGATTTTCAAACGATAGCCGTCCCCTAAATCCTCCAGATAGGAGGGGGGATCAAACACCCGCAAACCATTATTATCAACCGTAATTTTAGGCTCCCCAGTGATACCAAAACCATCTGGCATTTCTCCCGCGCTCCCCAAGGTCACATACTGACCATTGAAAGGTGATTCATACTCATAGGTCACCTCCTGCTTAAAGGTTGCACGATTATCCTCATGAATCCGAAGGTCTCCCTCATAGGAGACGATACGGTATTCAATCTCGCCATCTGCTTTGACCTTTTGTGAAAATAGCAGAGCTATAAAAACCATTAGTATCCCTAGTAACTTTTTCATCGCAGATACCCCCACTGTATTTCTTCCATTTTAACACATCTTTTGAAAGTTTAGACATTTCTATTGAAATACGTCGCTTTTTCCTGTAAAATATGTCAGTATAGTTTTTATTTTAATAGATACATTTTTACCAAACTTTTAAAAGAAAGGATTCATCGGTTAATTCCATTTAATTGATGACGAGACAGGCTTCAAAGCAGATAGGTTTTTTATTTTTTGTTTTTATAATTTTTTGAAAATTCAAACTGTCTCGATATTATTGATATGAAAAAAATCTTTTTAACCCTTTTAGCCTTCTTCGGAATGCTTTTCGTAGGGCAACGAACAGCCCACACAGTTCAGGAGGACAACTATCTCCGTGTCGGAATGGAGGCTGCCTATGCTCCCTTCAACTGGACCCAAAATGATGATTCAAACGGTGCTGCTAAGATTGAAGGCTCTGGACAATTTGCCAACGGTTACGACGTTCAAGTCGCTCAGAAAGTCGCAAAATCTCTCGGCAAAGAATTACTCATCGTTAAAACCGAGTGGGACGGTCTGGTTCCAGCCCTTACCTCTGGAAAAATCGACATGATTATTGCGGGTATGAGCCCAACAGAGGAACGCAAAAAAGAAATTGCCTTTTCTGACAGTTACTACACCAGTGAACCCGTTCTCGTTGTCCGCTCTGATAGTAAATATGCCAATGCAAAATCAATTGAAGATTTTAAAGGCGCAAAAATTACAGCCCAACAAGGCGTTTGGCATGTTAATCTCCTCAGCCAAATGACAGGCATTGAACCTCAAACACCAATGGGTGACTTCTCACAAATGCGTCAAGCCCTTGAAGCTAGTGTTATTGATGCCTATATTTCTGAACGCCCAGAAGGAACAACCGCTGAAAATGCTAACAGCAGTTTTAAAATGGTAACACTGGAAAAAGGATTTGAAGTTGCTGAATCAGATGCTGCTATTGCAGTCGGCATGCGCAAAGATGATGCCCGCATCGCTCAGGTTAACCAAGCCTTATCTGAGATTTCTGAAAATGACCGTATCACCCTCATGGATGATATGATTACCAAACAACCTGTTGAAGAACCAAGTGAAGAAACCGCTGAACCAAACTTCTTCCAACAAGTTACAAGCATCCTAAAAAACAACTGGAAAGAATTCCTCATCGGTACAGGAACAACCCTTCTCATCTCTATTACCGGTACTTGCTTCGGTTTACTTATCGGTCTCTTAATCGGTATTTTCCGTACCGCTCCAACATCAAGCAATAAAGGCATTGCCATCCTTCAAAAACTCTTTGGTTGGTTCCTCAATGTCTACATTGAAATCTTCCGTGGTACGCCTATGATTGTACAATCAATGGTTATCTACTACGGAACAGCCCAAGCCTTCGGTGTCGATATTCCTCGTCTCTGGGCAGCCATTGTTATCGTATCAATCAATACTGGTGCCTACATGAGTGAAATTGTTCGTGGTGGTATCTTCGCTGTTGATAAAGGACAATTTGAAGCCGCAACAGCGCTTGGATTTACTCACGGACAAACTATGCGTAAGATCGTTCTTCCTCAAGTTGTTCGTAACATCTTGCCAGCGACTGGTAATGAGTTCGTCATCAACATCAAGGATACCTCTGTCCTTAACGTTATCTCAGTGGTTGAGCTTTACTTCTCTGGTAAAACTGTTGCCACACAGACTTACCAATATTTCCAAACCTTTACCATCATTGCAGTGATTTACTTTATCCTAACCTTCACGATTACGCGTATCTTGCGTTACATTGAAAAACGTATGGATACCGACACTTACACTACTGGCGCTAACCAAATGCAAGTCAAGGAGGTCTCACATGTCTAATACGATTTTAGAAATCAAGCACCTTAAAAAATCTTACGGACAAAACGAAGTCCTCAAAGATATTTCATTAACTGTTGAAAAAGGAGAGGTCATCTCTATCATTGGGTCATCAGGTTCTGGTAAATCAACCTTCCTACGTTCCATCAACCTACTCGAAGAACCAAGTGGCGGAGAAATCCTCTACCACGGTCAAAATGTTCTTGAAAAAGGGTATGACTTAACCACCTACCGTGAAAAACTAGGTATGGTTTTCCAATCCTTTAACCTCTTTGAAAACTTAAACGTTCTAGAAAATGCCGTTGTTGCTCAAACAACCGTTCTCAAACGTGACCGTTCTGAAGCTGAAAAGATTGCCAAAGAAAACCTTGAAAAAGTAGGACTTGGCGAGCAATACTGGTCAGCTAAACCAAAACAATTATCAGGTGGACAAAAACAACGTGTTGCCATCGCACGCGCACTATCAGTTGACCCAGAAGCCATCCTCTTCGATGAACCAACTTCTGCCCTTGACCCTGAAATGGTTGGCGAAGTTCTTAAAACCATGCAAGACCTTGCCAAATCAGGACTTACCATGATTATCGTAACCCACGAAATGGAGTTTGCCAAAGATGTCTCTGACCGAGTCATCTTCATGGACAAGGGACTCATTGCAGAACAAGGAACACCGCAACAAATCTTCGAAAACCCACAAGAAGACCGTACCAAAGAATTCCTAAAACGTTTCTTGAAATAAAGCAAAGACCAGCAAGCACACGCCTGCTGGTTGTCTTTTTATTGCAATTTATTTTTACTTCTCCGCTCTTCCCACCAATCATCAAGTTGCTTGTGAAAAATAACAGACATTACACCTATAACAAGAAAAACTAATTCAAGCCAGTGCTCTCCTTTTATAACATAAATGACCACCAAATAAGCAATCATACATAACAAAGTTATCAGTGCAGAAAATCTCATCTATTTACCTCAATTTTTCTGGTTTCTCCACAAAACTTCTGACTACCGTACCACACTTAGCACAGATATCATGGTAGAGAAATTGACTGGATAATGCCCACCCACTCTTACGAATGGCCCCTTGACCATCTTGCTGTCCACGAACCATTTCAGTTCCACCACAGTAGGTACAAACTAAATTTTTCATATTCATAACTAACTCCTTTTTTCCATAGCAATCGTCACACAGCCATATGCCCCACCTATAAAACCTGCGACAAGCACCTTCCAATACCAAGCAAAGTCTGGTATAAAGACGTTCATTAGTAACATTAAGGTAAAGATAACAAGACTCTCAATAATGCGACTTTGTCTCAACTTCCCATACCTTGTTTCCTGAAATTTCTTAGCAAGGGCAAAGCAAGCTCCTAAACCAAATCCAAAAAGAAATTTCATTGATAGGGTCAGATCTGTAAAAAGCAAAAGGACATTAGCCATCAGAATAAAGATTACAAATAGCGTAAATGATTTACTCTTCATCAACGTTTCATTTACTTCGCTTTCAAAGCAGATAGGACTTGGGTGCGAATGTCATCAATACCATTTGGTGTATTTGGCAAGAAAATGGTTTGATTTCCTTTAGCCGCAAAGGTATTGAGGGTATCAAGGTATTGGTTGGTCAAAAGGATTGACATGATTTGCTCTTCTGTCATACCGACATTAGCTTCTTTCAATTCAGCGATTGAATCTGCCAAACCATCAACAATAGCCTTACGTTGTTGGGCAATACCGACACCATGGAGGCGATCTTTTTCAGCTTCAGCTTCTGCGGCTGTAACGATTTTAATTTTATCAGCGTTAGCCAATTCTTGGGCTGCCACACGTTTACGTTGCGCAGCATTGATTTCATTCATAGACTGCTTCACTTCAGCATCTGGCTCAACCTTGGTAATCAAGGTTTTCACGATGATGTAACCATAAGTTGACATTTCTTCTGCCACTTGGTGTTGTACTTCAAGGGCGATTTCATCTTTTTTCTCAAACAATTCATCCAAGGTTAATTTTGGCACAGATCAACGCAAAGCATCTTCGATGTAAGACTTGATTTGAGATTCAGGTTTCATCAATTTGTAGTAAGCATCGGTAACATTTTGCTCGTTAACACGGTACTGTGTTGCCACATTCAAGGTTACAAACACGTTATCTTTTGTCTTGGTTTCAACGACAATCTCGCTTTGGAGCAAACGGAGTTGCACACGCGCCGCAATACGATCAATACCAAATGGTAGGCGAATATGAATACCACTTACCGCTGTTTTCTGATATTTACCAAAGCGCTCAATAATGGCAACAGACTGCTGACTCACCACATAGAGAGTGCTAATAAACACAAGTATAGCTACAAATAGTAAAGCTATCAATACAATAACAACAGGGTTCATAAGAGACCTCCTTAAAATTATTTCCCCATAGGGCTCCAAAAATGGCCACCCACGCACACAACAAGACTAACCAAATTGTCTTCATATTTCCACACCTCTTTGTATGGTTGATTTAATATAATTTTATGAACAAATTTGATAAAAGTCAAGTAGAAAGTTAAGTTTTGACGTCAAAAACTTTTAAATATGACAAAAGAGTCTGCCCCCACAGCGACAAACTCCTCTAGTTCAATATTTATAAAATAATTATACCCCATTTCCTTAGGGAGTCAAGAAAAATGATAACGTATTTTTCCGGTTTTTTGACCATATTTGACCAAATCAGACAAGCATATTGTAAAGACTTTCGTTCCCATGCAAGTTAATATAGGTTGGGTCAAATCCAGATAAACGTTCAAGAAAAGCTTGATAATCTTCTTTCTCTGCAAGGGTAATCCCAATCAAAACAGGACCTTTACCTTTATTAGCTCGCTTGATGTATTCAAATCGGGTAATATCATCATTTGGCCCCAAGATATTATTTACAAATTCACGTAGCGCACCTGGACGTTGTGGGAAATTCACCACAAAATAGTGTTTCAATCCGGCATAAATAAGCGCGCGTTCTTCCATCTCTTGCATACGGTTAATGTCATTATTACCACCCGAAATGATACACACAAGGGTTTTACCAGCGATTTCCTCTTTCATGACTTCTAAAGCTGCAATGGTTGCTGCACCAGCTGGTTCAGCAATAATACCCTGTTTTGAGTACATGTCAATCAGTGTCTCCGAAATCAATCCTTCATCCACACCAACGAGGTGGTCAACGTATTTCCTAGCCACTTCATAGGTATTGTTACCAACTTTTGCAACGGCAATACCGTCTGCGAATTTATCAATTTCTGGTAAAGCTACCGGTCGTCCCTTATCAAAGGCTGCTCTCATAGAGCGCGCACCAGAAGCCTCGACACCAACAACCTCAATTTCTGGCGAAACATCTTTCAAATAAGTCGCTACTCCTGAAATCAAGCCCCCGCCTCCAACTGGGACAAGAATTTGATCAAAATGAACCCCTTCTTCTTGAGCTTGCTCATAAATTTCATAAGCAACTGTTCCTTGCCCTGCTTGAACATTGGCATCGTCAAAGGGATCAATAAAGGTCATCCCTTCTGACTTGGTATAGTCTTGCGCTGCTTTTGCTGACGCATCAAAGGTATCCCCGACCAGTTTAATGGTCACATACTGACCTCCAAAGAAACGCACCTGCCCAATTTTCTGTTGAGGTGTTGTCACTGGCATAAAAATCGTTGCAGGAATCTTCATTTCATTACAAGTATAGGCAACACCTTGGGCATGATTTCCCGCTGAAGCACAGACAACTCCTCGAGCCTTTTCCTCATCTGATAATTGATGAATCGCATAGTAGGCACCACGAATTTTAAAAGAGCGAACTTTTTGCATATTCTCACGTTTGAGATAAATCGTTGCTCCATATTTTTCAGACAAATAACGGTCAAATTCTAACGGTGTACGTTCGACAACACCATTCAAAACGGCATAAGCTGCCGTCACATCCTTAGCTGTAAGCATCTCTCATTCCCCTTTTTCAAATTTTATCAAGATAAGTTTTTAATGCTCTTTCAGAAATAGCAGAGCTTTTTCCAAATCAACATCCCTAGAAAGATGTTCCTCTGTCCAAGGTATCAAAATATCTGGCTCAATACCTTTATCTGTTTGTCCCTGTCCCTTATCAATCGTCAGCAACCTAGATGTCGGAAAAATGAAGCGATAATCATCCAAAGGTAGGACACAACAATTAGAATAATCATTGATTCCCATTGTCGGTCTCCCCATGACAGTAACCTTAGGCATCCGTTTCATCATAGCCACAAAACTATCACCTGATGATCCACAATACACATCTGCCAAAACAACTACCCTCTTAGGAAATTCTTGACCGATATACGAATCGTAAAAATCAACGTCGTTATCTTCATCAGAGTCATAAGGCACATATCCCTTACCACGATTGGCTCTTAAAAGAGAGGCAAACTCCTCAATTAATCGTCTCGTTTCCTCAGTAATATCTGGTGAATTCAAATCCTTCTCAAACTGCTCTAAACGTAAATCAACATTTCGTTCAGTATAAAAGAACTCTTGCCGAACATCATCCTCTGGCAAATCACTCACCTTTTTCCCTAAACCTAGAGTGTAGTTAAAAAGAGGCCAATAAAGGCTATCTGAGCCACCATGATTAGTTCTAACATCAATAATAAGGTTGGGACTGTTCTCAATAGCTTGTTTACTTTCCTGATAAAGTGTGCTAATAGCTCCTTCATCTGAAAAATTCTCCATTTTGAGATAAACCGTCTCATTATCAAGAAGTTTCCAAACAAATGGTTCTGTCTTTGATACAGTAGTTGGTCTTTGAAGAACAACTTCAAGCTCTTTACCAGCCCGAAAAACAGTAACAGACTGTGTTCTTACCAAAAATTTCGCCCAATCCATGTACTGACGTTCCGGCGTTTTAGAGACAAATAACTCTTGATTATCTTGGTAAAACTGACTGGTCTCCACCTTATCTAAAGCAATGATAATATCTCCCTTTTCAAGACCTGTCTCCTCTCTTGCTGTAATCACATAGAGTTTTTTATCCTGATAGCGCAAGCGAAAACCTACCGGTCGATTATCAGAAGGCTTATAGAAGGTGAGATGACTAAGCACCCCAAACGAAGCCAGATAATTATTAACTAGAAAGACAAAATCATCATCTGACATTTCTTCCGAAATTTGCTTTCTAAATGGTAAAGGATTTGCACCCATTTTATCTTTCTTAGCTGATGAGTCATTTTGAGCTGTCAAAACAACTTGGTCAAAAATATCAATTTTTTGCATCGCAATTCTCCAGAATGGAATAAAGAGGTTGGGACATAATTATCTCAACCTTCTCTTTTTAATAGTAATAACAGATTGACGCAATAACTAATCGAAGTCTTAAACTAGACCTCTCTTCATTTTTAAGCGCCTACCTAAAACATCCCACTTTCTTATTTCAAAGCTCAGGCCTAAATCATGGGATTACCGCTTCCTCGCCTTGCTATTTTCAAGCTCGGACCTAAAATAGTCCACTGGACTTCCTCGCTCTCTGGTTTCAAAGCTCAGACCTAAATCGCGGGATTACCGCTTCCTCGCCTTGCTATTTTCAAGCTCGGACCTAAAATAGTCCACCTGACTTCCTCGCTCTCTGGTTTCAAAGCTCAGACCTAAATCGCGGGATTACCGCTTCCTCGCCTTGCTATTTTCAAGCTCGGACCTAAAATAGTCCACTGGACTATTTTAGTTATAAATCTTAAAGGCGTCGTCATCGTTTTGACCGACGAATGGCATTGCTTTGCGAAGTTCTGCTCCGACTTTTTCAATTTCAAGATTTGCTGCTTCTTTACGGTAAGCTTCCATTTTTGGTCGTCCAGCTTTGTAGTCGTTAACAAAATCATTAGCGAATTTACCTGATTGAATATCAGCAAGAACTGCTTTCATGTTTTCTTTAACTTGATTGGTAATAATACGTGGACCTGATACGTAATCTCCAAACTCAGCTGTGTTTGAAATGGATTGACGCATTTTCTTAAAGCCACCCTCATACATAAGATCAACAATCAATTTCATTTCATGCAGCACTTCAAAGTAAGCCAATTCTGGGGCATAGCCTGCTTCAGTTAGAACTTCAAAACCTGCTTCGATAAGAGCAGTCAAACCACCACAAAGCACCGCTTGTTCACCAAACAAATCTTCTTCCGTTTCTTCTTTGAAGGTTGTTTCAAGAAGACCTACACGCGCGGCACCAACACCTTTAGACCATGACATGGCAATGTCTTTAGCATTTCCAGTTGCATCTTGGTAAACCGCATAAAGTGCTGGAACACCAAAACCTTCTGTGTAAGTACGACGAACAAGGTGACCTGGACCTTTAGGCGCACACATGAAGACATCAACATCTGCTGACACTTTGATAAATTCAAAATGGATATTAAAGCCATGAGCAAACCCAAGAGCTTTACCTGCTGTCAAATGTGGTGCAATTTCATTATTATAGAGATCAGCTTGAATTTCGTCGGGTGCTAAAATCATGATGACATCAGCTTGTTTGGCTGCTTCTGCTACTTCAAATGTACCAAAGCCATCTTCAACTGCTTTATCAAACGATTTCCCTGGACGAACACCGATAATCACATCATGACCTGAATCACGCAAGTTTTGCGCATGGGCATGACCTTGTGAGCCATAACCAATAACGGCAATTTTTTTGCCATCAAGTGCTGGTACTTTTACATCGTTTTCATATTCCATTGTTACTGCCATAAGTCTTCTCTTTTCTATATAATATTTCCTAATTTATGATAAATCTCTGGTGAAGCCCGTTGCCCCTGTCCGAGCAATATTTTTAATGCCATAAGGGGTAATGACACGAAGAAGGGCTTCAATTTTATCCGCGTCACCTGTCATCTGAATGGTAATGGATTTTGTTGCCACATCAACAACGCTAGCTCTAAAGGGTTGAATAATAGCTAAAATCTCCGCTCGCTTGTTTGCAGGCGCAGCAATTTTTACCAAAAGAACTTCACGCTCCAAATGAGGAAGGTCAGTAATATCACGAACCCTAACCACATCAATCAAACGATTGAGCTGCTTGATGATTTGGTCGGCTTCATCCAAAGTCGCCACGTCAATAATAATGGTAATCCTAGAAATATGAGGATCATCCGTTGGACCAACTGAAATGGACTCAATATTAACCTGACGACGGGATAAAACACCTGTGAAACGGTTAAGGACACCTGTCGAATTTTGCAATTTTGCTGTTAACATTCTACGCATTGAAGGTCACCCCCAACATTTCATGATTTGCCTTACCTGCTGGAACCATTGGTAACACATGCTCTCGATTTGAAATACTCACTTCAATCAGCATCGGTTTATTTTCCAAGATAACTTGTAAGTCTTCTCTCAAAGTCGCTGGATTTATCAGGTGGTAAGACGCAATGCCATAGGCTTGCGCTAGCAATTGGAAATTCGGTTCGTCATCAAAGGTCGATTGACTTCGTCTCTCATCATAGAAAGATTCCTGCCACTGGCGAACCATCCCCAAGGAATGGTTATTGATAAGAACTACCTTGATTGGGACACCATAGCCATTTAAAATAGCTAACTCTTGATTGGTCATTTGAAAACCACCGTCACCGACAAAAAGGATAACTTCCTTATCAGGATTTGCTAATTTCGCACCAATTGCTGCTGGAATACCAAATCCCATGGTTCCCATACCACCTGATGTGATGAGCTGACGTCCAAACTGGTAAGGGTAAAACTGAGCAGCCCACATTTGGTGTTGCCCGACATCCGTGACAATAATTGCCTCACCCTTAGTCAATTCTCCGATCACTTCAATCACTTCTTGCGGCTTAATAAAAGTATCATCTTTTTCATAGCTAAATGGTGCTCTAGTCTTGTTGTGTAAAACCTGACTAGTCCAGTCAGCATGATTAGTAGCAACCGTGTCAAAACTCAACAACATTTCCAAGGTCTTCTTAGCATCACCTACAACTGGAATAGCTGTTTTAATGACTTTACCAATTTCAGCGGGATCTACATCAACATGAGCGACCACAGCATTTGTCGCAAACTGAGCAACATTTCCTGTCAAACGGTCATCAAATCGTGCCCCAATATTAATAATAAAATCCGCATCAGTCAAGGCCATATTAGAAGCATAAGAGCCATGCATTCCTCCCATCCCCAGTGAAAGCTCGTGGGTAATGGGCATCGTTCCTAACCCTAGTAGTGTTGAAACGACTGGAATCTGATACCGTTCTGCAAATTGAATTAATTCTGCGCCAGCATTGGCGTAAGCAATCCCACCCCCCGCTAGAATGACTGGGCGTGTAGATTGACTAAGCTGGGCTAATAATTTTTTAACCTGCAAGCCATTTGGTTCAACCGTTGGTTGGTAACTTGGCAAATGAACCGTCGTCTCATAATAAAAATCAACTTCATTGGCTGAAATATCTTTTGGTAAATCAATGACAACCGGTCCCGGTCTACCAGTCGTTGCAATATGAACCGCTTCTGTGATGATCCGAGGAATATCCTCAGTATGGCGCACCTGATAATTGTATTTAGTAATCGGCATGGTCATCCCAATCATATCCGCTTCTTGAAAAGCATCTTTACCAATACCTGCGGTAGCTACTTGACCAGTGAAGACTAAAAGAGGAACACTATCTCCCATCGCATCTGCAATTCCTGTAATAGCATTCGTTGCACCAGGTCCAGAAGTCACTAGAGCAACACCAATTTGTCCAGTTGACTTAGCAAAACCTTCTGCTTCATGGACCGCTCCCTGCTCATGACGTGCAAGCACATGTACTACTCTATCTTGATAATGATAAAGCGTGTCATAGAGCGGTAAGACCGCCCCACCTGGATAACCAAATATCCTATCAATACCGAGCGTTAAAAGCGTATCGAGCACTAATTCCGAACCTGATTTAGGTCTATCTAACGTTATTTTTTCCACAAGATCTCCCTTTCCTAAAAAATTACCGAAACAGGCCAATGCATCAACCAAAGCATTTTATAACTCAAAGCAACCTCTTTTTCAAGAAGTTTGACGCGAGAGCATTCAAACAATACCCTGTCAATCAATAGTCTAGCATCATTCGTACATTTCTGATTTTTGAATTGTCAAAAAATTCAAAAACTTTCTTACTATGATACCATTTTTACATAAGATTGCAAGATAAAATCGCAACAATTTTTAGTTAAAGTCAATTAATTTTTATTGGCAATTAATTTTTATTTAGTATTTTTTTAGCACTTCTCCTAATGTGATGTGGGGCGCTCAAAAGGTCTGGGAGACCTTTTGAGGTGGGAAATGAAGCTGACGAAGTCAGTGTCAGAACCTCCCCTCCTACAGAGTTCCATTCCTTCTTGGCAAGCCTAGGTCTCCTTCGCTCTCTGGTTTCTAAGCTCAGGCTGAAACTGTTCACTGGACAGTTTCACTAATAAGAATACCACCATGGCGAAAGAAGCTCTGGTAAATCAAGCCATTTATTGCTTCTTGATTTTACTTAAACTGATAATTTTGATTTTGGATGAGTATGAAATTACGTTCTGTCATTTTTCTTCTCTTTTCCTAGCAAAAAATCGTTACAGGAAATCCTGTAACGACTCATCTTTATTCCACACTCATCAAATATGGATATACTGGTTGATCACCTTGGTGAATTTCTACTTCGACATCTTCATAGGTGTCTTCGAGGAATTCTGCGATTTCACTAGCTACTTCTTGTGACCCTTCTTCACCAACGTAGATGGTTACAATTTCGCTATCTTCATCAATCATTTTCGCAAATGTTTCTTTTAAAGCGTCAACCATATTTGGTGTTGAGACAAGAATTTTACCATCAACCATTCCTAGAATATCATTTTCATGGATTTCAAGGCCGTCAATTGTTGTGTCACGCACAGCAAGGGTCACACTTCCGCTAACAACATCAGCCAAACTTGCAGTCATGGCTTCGACGTTTTCTTCCAAAGCTTTGCTTTCATCAAAAGCTAATAGACTAGTGAAACCTTGTGATACGGTACGCGTTTCAACCACGGCTGCGTTGACTTCTGCTACCTCTGCCGCTGATTGCGCAGCCATAAAGATATTCTTGTTATTTGGCAAGATGATCACATTCTTAGCGTTAACTGCTTCGATTGCTTTGACAATGTCTTCTGTTGATGGGTTCATTGTTTGACCACCAGAGATGATGTAGTCAACACCTTGTGATGTGAAGATGTTTGCCAAACCATCACCAGCAACAACTGCAATCAAACCGTATTCTTTTGCTTCTTGTTTAACAGGCGCAGCTGCTTTTTCAAGTTGTGCTTCGTGCTGACCACGCATATTGTCAACTTTAACTTTGACAAGCGCACCGTATTTCAATCCTTCTTGCATGACAAGACCTGGGTCTTCTGTGTGGACGTGCACTTTAACAATTTCATCGTTATTGACAACGAGAAGAGAGTCTCCAAGCCCTGATAGGTATCCTTGGAATTCTTCATAGTTAAATTCTTTAACATAGGTAGGACCTTGTCCAAGAGCCACCATGATCTCAGTACAGTAACCAAAGGTAATGTCTTCTGTTGCCACATGACCAGCTACTGATTTGTGATGCTCTGCATTGATCATTTCAGACATCACAGCTGGAGTTGCTTTGAAATCTTCTGATGCAATGTACTCACCTGTCAAAGCTGATAGGAAGCCTTCGTAGATGTAGACAAGACCTTGACCACCTGAGTCAACAACGCCAACCTCTTTGAGAACTGGAAGCATTTCAGGTGTCTTAGCCAAGGCACGTTTTGCCCCTTCAAGAGCTGCGCGCATGACTTCAATGGCATCATCAGTTTCTTCTGCTTTTTTAAGTGCTCCAGTTGCACCACCACGAGAAACGGTAAGAATCGTTCCCTCAACTGGTTTCATAACAGCTTTATAAGCCACTTCAACACCTGATTGGAAAGCTGCCGCTAAATCTTTACCATCAAGCTCTGTTTTACCTTTAATAGCATTACCAAAACCACGGAAAAGTTGTGATGTGATAACACCAGAGTTTCCACGAGCCCCCATAAGAAGACCTTTTGAAAGAATCTGCCCCACTTCACCAACGGTATTGGCAGGCTTATCAGCAACTTCTTTAGCACCATTATCCATGGTCATACTCATGTTTGTCCCAGTATCACCGTCTGGCACAGGGAAGACATTCAATGAGTTAACATACTCTGCTTGGCTTCCAAGACGACTAGCTGCCGCCTGTACCATTTCTTGTAATAAACTTGTTGTAATTGTAGACACGATTATTCTCCCTCGACCTTCACATTTTGGATATAGACATTCACTGCACTTGCAGAAATCCCTAATTGACTTTCCAAATTGAATTTAACACGTTCTTGAATATTTTTTGAGACTTCGCTGATTTTAACACCGTAACTCATAACAGTGTAAACATCAACTGCAATGCCGTCTTCTGTTGATTTGACAACGACACCTTTGGCATAATTTTCTTTTCCTAGAAGTGCTTGGAAATTATCCTTAATCGCACTCTTGCTCGCCATACCAACAACACCGAAAATTTCTGTTGTCGCACCGCCTACAACAGTAGCGATAACATCATCAGCAAGTTCGATTTGACCATCTTTTGTATTGATTTTTACAGTCATAATAAGATACCAAGTCCGCTCGTAAAGTTAGTTTTTCTTCATAGCTCTTTGAACGGTTTAGTTCCTTTCTATATTTCAAAAGTTTCTATCACTTTATTCTACCATATTTACCAAGTCTTGTAAAAAAATAGAAGTTTTTCGATTTTTAGGCACAAAAAAACGACCAAGTTGGTCGATTTTTAATTAAACGCGTTCAACTTTACCAGATTTAAGAGCACGAGCTGAAGCCCAAACTTTTTTAGGTTTACCGTCGATAAGAACTGTAACTTTTTGAAGGTTTGGTTTAACTGTACGTTTTGTTTGGTTCATCGCGTGTGAACGGTTGTTACCAGAAACTGTTTTACGTCCTGTGAAATAACATACTTTAGCCATTTCGTTTTTTCCTCCTAGGTAGAATATGTTCGGATGTGCTAGCACCACATACTTGAATATTCTATCATAATTCGGTGACTAGCGCAAGGCATTTCTTCATTTTTTTATTCAGATTGTTTCATAACGCTCTCGCTAAAGCATCCTTTACTTCTGACCTGTATTTTTTCGGTAAAGGGCAAAGCTTCCCAAACAGAAAAGGAGGCAAAAGAGCATAAATGAGGTTGCCATCACAAAGTTTGTCAAAAGACTACCTACAAAAAGTGCAATAATAGATAAAATCGCAAAAATTGGAGAAAAGAGCCCCGTTAATTTGTTGGTAATTTCTCCCTTTCGGTACAAGCCAATTACTGCCACATAAAGGAGAATAAAGGACATATTGTTGAAAACGATAGCTACTTCACTAATATCACTTCCTGGAAGCAGATGATATTTTGTCGCTAAGTAATGGATACCTAACCAAAGCAAGGTCACAGCAACGGTTGATAAACTAGCTGAGATTGAGAGTTGGTAGCGACGGTCAACTTTTGCAAACTGTTTATTTTTAATCCAACCACGTGCAGCAAAGGCCTGTGGAAGCCTCATATTAGACAGCATCAAACCATTTGACACCCCGAGCACAGCAATGATGATAATCACCAAGAGCAACTTACTGATGGTTTCACCGTAAATCATTTTTGTCGCATGAAGTACAGCATCATTTCCTGTTGTCATAATAAAGCTAGGTCCTAAAATACGACTTAAGCCATAGAAAAATACCAGATACAGAGTAAGAATCACAAGTGGTCCAATAATAAAGGCTTTGGCAAGATTTTTCTTAGGATTTTTCAATTCAGGTGCAATACTTGCCACGACTGTCCAGCCATCATAAGCAAAGTAGAGAGGCATTAGTCCAGATAACCATCCCAGCCCCACTTCACGCGGTTCAATTGGTGTCAGGCCTTGCGGAATTTCAGGCACCGCTTTTCCCCAAGAAAGCCCTACAAGGGCAATCGCTAAAAGAGGAATGATTTTGAGCACTGTCGATAACGATTGAAAGCGCCCCGCCAAAATACGAGAAAACAGGTTCATAAGAGCTAGGAGAATCAGGTAGACTGCCGCTAGGAGAATCTGATATTCTAGCTTAGAGCCGCTTCCTAATGTAAAGCTAGCCGCTACCCAAGCTACGACCGCATTTAGGGCAGGAAGATAGACGTAGGCTGAAAACAAGCCAAGTGAGGCGGCCAAGCCTGGATGGAGGTAGGTCATATAGTAAGAAAAAATACCACCTTCATCATCATTTCTCGTCGCTAATTCTGACAAACTCAGAGCTCCAAATACGATGGAAAATGACCCTAGAACGATAATCAACATCCCCAGTCCAACATTTCCACCCGCATAGGATAGAATGTCATCAACCTTAAAATAAATCCCTGATCCTATAACAACCCCAACAATTAAGGCGATTGCTGTCGATAATCCATAAACTTGTCTATCTTGATTTTTCATCTAGTGCGATGTCCCCCTTAACATACTACTCATTCATTTCAAAATAAAAATTGACGTTAAACCACTCAGCAAATAGTTTGCGAATTTTTAGTTTAACTTTCTATACTAACTTTAACCATTATAGCTTAAAAAGAAGACTTGAACAAGGTCAATTGCAACCATATCCGAACAATACTGCAAACTGTAAATTTACCTAAAATTCAAACAATAATGATTTTATACTTCATGATTTTTATAAACAACATTTCTGAGCCATATTTTAGGTATAGATATTGATTGGACTAAAGGAGGCAAGAAGAAAATAGCTTAAATAACTCTTTATACTCGCAAAAATCAAATCGAAATATTAAAAAAGAAAAAGAGAAGACCAAATATTTAGCCTTCTCTCAAACTTAGATCTTCACCCCCAGTACAAGCTGGTAAAGAGTCTAATTTATAACTAGGTATCAAGAGTTTACACTACTAACTCTAATACTACTAATCATTTTTACAAATTATGATTTTTAATTTTTAGGTACATGAACGCAGCTAGTGCTACAAGAAGAATTGATCCAGCAACACTCATCCACAATACTACTTGTTCACCCGTTCTTGGCAAAATAGATTGAGATTTTTTAGACCCAGCTTTGGTTTTTTCACCTTTATTGCCACGATCTGTTTTTTCTGTTGTATTACCTGTACTTGCTTCAGTAGAAGATATTTCGCTTGCTGCTGTAGTGTTTGTACTTACACCAGTTGTAGTCTCACTAACCGTTGTTTCACTTGTGATTGCTTCTGTTGTCGTTTCACTTGCTGTTGTTTCACTTGTGATTGCTTCTGTTGTCGTTTCGCTTACTGTTGTCTCACTTGTGATCGCTTCTGTTGTCGTTTCACTCACTGTTGTCTCACTTGTGATCGCTTCTGTTGTCGTTTCACTCACTGTTGTTTCACTCACTGTTGTTTCACTTGTGATCGCTTCTGTTGTCGTTTCGCTTACTGTTGTTTCACTTGCAATCGCTTCAGTCGTTGTTTCACTTGCTGTAGTGCTTGTTTCTGTAGTTGGAGCAACTTGGTCTGTAACAACTAACTTGTTATCTGTAGAATCTACTTTATTGCCAGCTGCATCTTTAACAGTTACTTGACCATCTTCACTTACTGTGAAAGTGATGTCGGTTACTTTCAAGTAACCATTTGGCGCTACTTTTTCATGGAAGATATAGTCCCCAGCCTCTAACTTAATTGTCTTAGCTGTTTTTTCTGATGTCCATTTCTCTACGACTTTACCGTCTTTAGAAATTTCAATTTCCGCACCTTCAAGTTCTTCACCACCCAAGTTAACTTTACTGATGACAACATCTTTAGTTTCTGGCATATCTGTAACGATGAGCTTATTGTCATCTTTTACTTCTGATTTCGCCTCTGTAGCATCATCATTAACACCTTTAGATACAACAGCTACTTTTCCTTGAGCATCAACTGTGAATTTCAACTTCGTAACTTTTTGTAATCCTTTTGGTGCAACCTTTTCTTCAAAGGTGTATGTACCTGGAAGTAATTTTAACTTAAAGACTTGACCTTTTTTAGAAGTCCATTCTGCTGGGTCATGCTCTCTTATGCGATTATCTGCAATATGCCCTAACTCATTATAGATAGTGATAAAAGCGCCTTCTACCTCTTGACCTGCAATATCAACTTTGCTGATAATTACTTCTTGGGCTTTAGGCTCTTCGGCTTCATCGGTTACAACTAATTTATTGTCTACAACTTCAGCTTTACCGCTTGTTGTCGTCTTAACTACTGTGACTTTACCTTCTTCTGAAACATTGAAAGTAATGTCAGTCACAACTTTATAGCCTTTTGGTGCTGCTTTCTCATGGAAGATATAATCTCCAGCTGTAAACTTGATTGTTTTAGCCGTTTTTTCTGATTTCCATGATTCTACGACTTTACCGTCTTTTGAAATTTCAATCTCAGCACCTTCAAGCTCTTTGCCATCTAGGTTAACTTTACTGATGACAACATCGTGTTTCGTAGCTTGGTCAATGACGATGAGCTTATTCGCTTTCTCAGCATCTACTTTAGCTGTCTTAGACATGTCATCTTGTTTAGTTGAATCACCAACTTTTGTGACGTTCACTTTACCATCTACGGTTACCGTAAAATGAATATCTGTAACTTTTTCATAACCCGCTGGCGCTGCATTTTCGACAAAAATGTAATCGCCTGCTTCAAGCGTGAGTTTATGAGACTCCTTGGTAGATGTCCAATCTGCAATACTTATCGCTTTTTCACCTTTTTCAGTCGCTTTAAAGATTTCAATCTTGGCATTTTCTAGCTCTTCGCCTCCAAGGTTTTGCTTACTGATTTCAATGTCATGTTGTTTGGCTTGGTCCGTAACAACTAATTTATTACCTTTCATTGTCACTACTTCAGCTGTGTTAGACATCAACGCTGGATCCGTTAAATCACCAACTTTAGTCACCTTGATCATGCCATCTGCGGTTACTGTAAAATGAATATTTGATACTTTTTCATAACCCGCTGGCGCTGCATTTTCGACAAAGATGTAATCGCCCGCTTCAAGGGTTAATTTATGAACTTCTTTTTTAGAAACCCACTTAGTAACATGTACTCTGTTACCATCAGCTGTGGCTTTGAAGATTTCGATTTCGGCTTTTTCTAATTCTTCACCACCAAGATTTTGTTTACTAATTTCGATGTTGTATTTTGTAGCTTGGTCAATGACAGTCAAGACAGAATCCTTAACTTTCGCCTCTGTACTTGTTGTTGTCACCTTGCCATCTTTATCTACTGTGAATGTGAAAGTTGTTACTACATCGTAGCCAGCGGGTGCCGCATTTTCTTCAAATGTGTATTCACCTGCTTCCAACTTCACTTTCATGTTGTCTTTCGTTGTGACATAGTTTTCAAGTTTGGCACCATTCACATCAGAAACAACATCATTTGTTTTCTTATTGCGAACAGTAACTGTTGCATTTTCAAGAATGTCACCAGCGATGTTTTGTTTACTAATTTCGATGTCATGCTTGGTAGCTTGGTCGATGACAACTAGTTTATTTTCATTAGCTGCCTCTACTTTAGCTGTCTTAGAAATTTCAGATTCTTCTTTCGAATCACCAACTTTAGTAACTTTGACCTTACCATCGGTTGTGACTGTGAAGTGAATTTCTGAAACTTTTTCGTAACCTGCTGGAGCTGCATTTTCGACAAAAATGTAATCGCCTGCTTCAAGGGTTAATTTATGAACTTCTTTTTTAGAAACCCACTTAGTAACATGTACTCTGTTACCATCAGCTGTGGCTTTAAAGATTTCAATTTCGGCTTTTTCTAATTCTTCACCACCAAGATTTTGTTTACTAATTTCGATGTTGTATTTTGTAGCTTGGTCAATGACAGTCAAGACAGAATCCTTAGCTTTCGCCTCTGTACTTGTTGTTGTCACCTTACCATTCTTGTCTACTGTGAATGTGAACGTTGTTACTACATCGTAACCAGCTGGTGCCGCATTTTCTTCAAATGTGTACTCACCTGCTTCCAACTTCACTTTCATGTTTTCTTTAGTTGTCACATAGTTTTCAAGTTTGACACCATTCACATCAGAAACAACTTCACCTGTTGCTTTGTTGCGGACAGTGACTTTTGCATTTTCAAGAATATTACCAGCGATGTTTTGTTTACTGATTTCTATGTCGTAACGCTTGTATTCATCTTTCATCACAATAGTGTCGTTTGCCACAGTTTCTTTATCTGTGCGGGTAATACCACCATTTTCATCAATTGTGAAAGTGATGTGCTCCGCGATCAAGAATCCGTCTGGAGCTTGTGTTTCCACCATTGTATAGGTGCCAGCTTCTAGTGTAAATTCTTTTTGATTCTTACCTGAAACCCAAGTCAATTCTTTTTTAGTTTTAGAATCAACAGCGATTTGTCCTTCGGCATTAGCCCCTTCAACAACTTTCAAATGAGCGTTTTCAAGCTCTTTAGTCCCGTTAACCGCAACTTTACTGAAACGAACTATTTTTTCAACTTTAATAATTGGTGCAGTGTAAGTGTTTTCCCAAATCCAAGTATCATTGCCTTCGCCATACGCCTGCGCATTATCAACTTCTTTTATAACTTTAGAAGTGTAATTTTCATACTGCCAAGTATTTCCTTCGCTATTAACTTCCAAAATATTATAAACATAAGGAATTCCATTCTTACCATGAGTATCTAGGTTTGTAAATTCTACAGTTGTTTGTCCTTTTTCAAGTTTCTTCTTCTCTACAAATTCTGTATCAGAATCACCAGCTTTTCGAATCAATTGGAAGTATACATCTGGTGTATTTTCTGGCTTGTTGACCCAGTCTTTCTGAGCTTTCAAAACCAATCTCTGAGCATCTTTATCAACAATAGTAATCGTTTGATTAGCAAGTGTGATCATATCTGCTTCATATGTTTTCTTTAAATCACCAACTCCCCCTTGCCCATTAACCGTAAAATTAAACTGTTTAACCGCTACATAATTAGCTGGTGCTTCTTCTTCCGATACAGTATATGTACCTGGTTGAAGCGTGAGCGTACGTTCCTTATCAGTTGTCTTGAAAGCAGCTACAGTCTCTTTGGTGTTCGGATTTGTGATAACCAATGTCGCACCTGCCAATGCTTGACCTTTTGAATCTTGTTTTTTAAAGGTCACAGAAGTTTCCACTTCTTTTTTGTTAATGAGTTGAACCGTAGTCTTATCCTGATCTACTTCAACATTATCTTTATTTTTTGTAAACTCCAGTGCCCCCTCACTTGAAACTGTAAACTCAGAAATAGTTGCTACATCATAACCTTCTGGCGCCTTGTCTTCAATTAGGCGATATGTTCCAGCCTCCAAGGTAGTTTCATGCAATGACCCATCTGTTGTCCAGCTATCTACTGTTGAAGTCGTTTCTTTTTCACCTTCTTTAGTAACTTTTACAATGCGTAGTTCCGCATTTTCTAATTGCTTTTCTTTCGCATCTGTACCAACTTTACCAAATTGATAGCGGAATTTATTGGTTTGCTTGTTGGTTGTAACAACAGTCATAGAGCCTTGGGCTGTATAAGTGACTTTATAACTTGTTTCATAACCCGGATAACTCCAGTCAATGAATTTATCACCTTCTACTTTACGAAGTTCCTTTACTACATATCGGTAACGTTCACTAGTACTGTCACCAGGTACTTTGTACAAAGAAAGTTGAATTTGCTTCCAGTCAACTCGATTCCGTTCTAATTTTTTAGGATTGATAAAAGTAGCCTTAGCTTGAGGATAATCAATCTGCTCTTGTGTCACTAACGTCTCACTGCCATCTTCAGAAATACGATAGATTCCAAAATAGATATTATCTGCATCTACTGCTTTGTCTTCCCATTTTTTTGTAACTTCAATATTTGGAATAGATAAAGTATCTGTTTTATCATTTGTTATCGTATAAGGTGAGTCCTCACGACCTGTTCCAGTTAAAGGACCTGCCATAAAGCCTTCTTTTTTGCCAACTTCAATGATTTTATAATTGCTAGCATGCTTTGGTAGATTTTCCCAAGTTACCACATTAGAAGCTGTTTCCTTAGCTTTTGTTGTCAATACTTTTTCAGCATCTCCATCACTAATCTCCTCAGCTTTGCTACCATCTTTATTCACTAGCTTGAAAGTAACTGTTGTTTCAGCTAAAGGATTTGGTGCGGTTGACCAACGTTTCTGAGCAAACACCTTGTAACTGACTGGCGCTTTTTCACTAGCTATTAAGTGCTGATAATATTTCTTGTTTTTTAGAGCAGTCGGACTCGCCTGAAGGGTCCGATCATTTTTAAAGAAAACTGGTTTAAAATCAGCAGGTGCTGTCAAGTCACCAGAAATCAACTTATTAAAAATCTCTTCTTCCTTACCAGATAAGTGGAAGTCCTTGGCAGTTTTTCCATCCGTAACATTCCAGATGGCATACTGGGTTAAGGCTCGCAAACGAGTCGCACTGATAACCTTATCTTCCACATAATGGTTGCCGTCCGTTGGGTAACCATAGTAAAGAATAGCATTTAACTTATCTTTTTTACTGTCAAAATTGTCAATATCAGTATTCGTTAAATCAGTTTTATCATAAATAGCCGGTCTCAGCTCATTGTTCACAGAGCCTGGAAAGGCGTAGGCATACTGTAAACAGTAAGCGACCATTTCTTCCGATAATTTCCCATCGTTGCCAATTTTGGCAATATCAATCTTGTAAACTCCATCAGCTGTCGCTGAACTGTAAGCTTGATAACGACCTGCATATTGTGACGATCCACTTTCAGCTTGAACTGAGGTCCAGTTAAAACAGTGACCACCCGACACTATGAAAACAACTAGCCCTAATAGTGCCAACAGTTTATTTTTTAAACTATTCATTTCTCTCTACTCCTAAACCATCTCTGTATTTGTCCACCAAATATAGCAGTTATCGCCCTTCTCGGCTGAAATCGCCACCGTTAGCAAACCTGTCAATCGGCTCAGTAAAAGGACTATTAAACTAAGCCATCTATAAACTTTTTTAATCATAAGTTTATTATCCTCCTATTTTTAATATATAGCTCTAAAAGATTTATTTTCCCTCCTTTACCACTTCTAATCTTAGTATGTTTTAATCTATTAAAACCATCACTACATTATATCACTTGAAGACAATCCATGTGTTTCAAGTTAATTCCTTTACATGATGATTCTCAATTTTATTTCTTATAGAAAATAAATTCTATATCCCTCCAGATGCCAGTCCCAGACTGTTTTCATTCTGATTTTCAATCCCTTTAAATAGACATTTTTCTCATTATCGGTTTTTTAACTTTCAAAAAAAGGATAAAATCTAATGCCTATTTTTTGAGCATGTGACCTATTCCTGTGAATCCAGATTCAAAAAATCCTCCCCAAATAAGAAAAGGACTCCCTAATCGGAAATCCTTTTATTTTTTATTCAACGTTAGATTAAGCTTTGTTTGCTCCAAATCAAAGATTTGTTCGCAGATTCTTATGCTTTATTTGCTCGTAATCAGAGATTATATCGCAGTTTTTTATGCCTTGTTTGCTGAACCGAATACGTCGATACGTTCTTCAACAGCACCTTGAACAGCTTTGATACCTGGTGCCAAGAATTTACGTGGGTCGAAGAGTTTTTTCTTGTCGTATTCTGCTTCGTTTGCATCGTAGTTACGTGCAAATTCACGAGTTGCGTTTGAGAATGCGATTTGGCTCTCAGTGTTTACGTTGATTTTTGCAACACCAAGTTTGATTGCTGCAACGATTTGCTCATCAGGAATACCTGAACCACCGTGAAGAACGATTGGGAAACCTGGGATAGCGGCAGCCAATTTTTCAAGGTGATCAAGAGCAAGACCTTCCCAGTTTTCTGGGTATGGACCGTGGATGTTACCGATACCAGCTGCAAGGAAGTCAATTCCAGTTTCAACCATTGCTACTGCATCTTCGATTGGAGCAAGTTCACCTTTACCAATGATTCCATCTTCTTCACCACCGATAGTACCAACTTCAGCCTCAACTGAAATACCTTTAGCGTGAGCTTTTTCAACAACATCTTTAGCCAAGCGAAGGTTTTCTTCTACTGGAAGGTGTGATCCATCAAACATTACTGAAGTGTAACCAACTTCGATACACTCAAGAACGTCTTCGTAGTGACCATGGTCAAGGTGAATAGCAACTGGAACAGTGATGTTCATTGATTCTACAAGGTTAGCGATAAGTGATTGACACACTTTGTAACCACCCATGTATTTAGCAGCACCCATAGAAGTTTGGATAAGAACTGGAGCTTGTTTTGCTTCAGCGGCACGCAAGATAGCTTGTGTCCACTCAAGGTTGTTTGTGTTAAATCCGCCGACAGCGTAGCCGTTTTCACGAGCTGCTTGGACAAATTTTTCTGCTGAAACTAATGGCATTTCGAGCCTCCTAATATTTTTTTGGGTCACGCCCATTACTCGTTTATTTTATCACAAATCCTCTCATAAATCTAGTCTCATGTTAACTCCTTTAAAATATTCTTGCTTTTTTATGCTCAAAATTTAAAAGAGAGCCTAAGCTCTCCTAATGTTAGAAATTAGCATTGTCTGGGTCTGGTGCTGTTGTCAGGCCTGAGATGTTTTTGATAAACTCTGCATCTTCTTGACTGAGTTCGATGTCTGCAAAGTCCATGTTTTCTTTGATCCGTGCTTCATGAACGGATTTTGGTAATGGCAAGAAGCCTTCGTGCCATGACCAAGCAAGAGCCACTTGGGCAATGGTTTTGCCATATTTTTCAGCCAAGGCTTTCATGTCAGTATTCCCAAAAAGTTCTCCCTGTCCAAGAGGTCCCCAAGCTTCGATGACAATATCATGCTTACGGCAATATTCAACAACTTCCCCTTGGTAGCATCCTGGTGCTAAACGAATTTGGTTGACAGACGGAGTCACTTTAGCTGTTTTTGCTAGTGCTTCTAAGTGATGAACAAGGAAGTTGCTGACTCCGATTGATTTGACAAGACCTGCTTCTTTGGCTTCTTCCATGTAGCGCCATGCTTCTGCATTGGCTTCTTCCCAATTGTCACGGAAAGCTTTTGGATTTGGCCAATGGATAAGGTACAAGTCAATATAATCTAAGTCTAGTTTTTTCAGTGACGTTGCTAGCGCAGCTTTTGCCAAATCATAAGAATGGGAATCATTCCATAATTTTGTTGTGATGTAGAGTTCCTCACGTGGAATACCGCTGTCTTTAATGGCACGGCCAACACTTTCTTCATTGCCGTAGATAGCGGCCGTGTCAATGTGACGGTAACCAGCTTTGAGGGCGTCTAGTGTTGATTGGTAAGCTTCGTTGCCATCAGCAGCTTTAAAGGTTCCAAAGCCAAGGGCTGGAATTTTATGTCCGTCATTTAAGTTAAATACTGTTGTCATGATTTAATTCTCCTATTTTAAAATATCTAAGATATCTGCTACAATTTGTTCTTTATTGAGACGGTATCTATCATAAAGTTCGGCTTGTGGCACAACTTCTGTAAATTCACGAAGGGAGCCTTTGACTAAAACTTTCACCTCTGTCGGACCAAAGAAGCCTGCAATACGCTGACCAAAACCACCGTCTATTGAGCCATCTTCAAGTGTCACCACGAGTTCATGGTTGTCTTTCAAGCTTTCCAGAGTTTTTTCATCAAGACTTGCAATAAAGCGTGGATTGATGATAGTGGCAGTAATACCAGATTTTTCAAGTTCTGTTGCGACTTCTTTTCCTAATTGCAGGAATCCACCTAGGCCAAGAATGGCTACACGACTCCCTTTTTGAACAATATCATAGTTTGGAGTGGCAAATTCTTTTTTGACATGCTGCTCCTCCATATCTTGTTGTGCTGGAATGGAAATGACGACTGGATTTTCAGTCTGTTGACTAGCAAAGCGCAGCATTTCTTTCAATTCAGCAACATGGGCTGGCGCTAGATAAATGAGATTTGGGATGGTTGCCAACATAGCACGTTCAAAAGTTCCTTGGTGCGTACGGTCACTGTTGGTAATGGTAGAACCACGTACAATCAGAACTGCTGGAACCTTATTAATCGCTAAATCGTGAGAAATCTGGTCATAAGCACGCTGTAAAAACGTGGCACTGTGAAAAATATAAGGTTTAGCCCCAGCAGTGGCAAATCCAGTCGCCATACTGATATTATGTTGCTCTGCAATGCCTGAGTCCCAATAATGATCAGGATATTTGGCTTCGATACGACCTAGACCAAAGGCACCTGGAATCGCCGCATTCATAGCAAGAACAGGCTTACCAGCTTCGATTTCTTCCTCAAGAAAATCCACGATGGTTGATTCAAAAGTCGGCTTAGCTGGTGATTGTTTCAGAGGTTCTCCAGTTTCAACATTGAATGGAGAACGCCAGTGATTGGTCTGCTTATCTTTCAAAGCCCAGTCCACACCGTGTCCTTTTTCGGTGTGAATATGGAGCAATACAGGATGATTGGCATCTTTAACTTCTTCAAACAAACCAATTAAATCTGCTATGCTATGTCCATTTTCTAAATAATGATAGTCAAAACCAAAGGCTTTAAAGAGGTTATTGTTAGCTTGACCATTGGTTGCACGAAGTTCAGCTAAATGCGGGTAAAGACCGCCGTAATTTTTAGCAATAGACATTTCATTATCATTGAGGATCACAATGAGGTTACTGTTCAATTCCGCAGCATTATTAAGTCCTTCAAATGCCAAACCACCTGACATAGAACCGTCACCAATAACTGCGATGATATTCCCTTTTTCTCCCTTTATATCACGCGCTTTGGCAAGTCCTTCTGCTAGGGCAATGGATGTAGAGGTGTGACCAATGGTGAAAAAATCATGCTCACTTTCTTCTTGGTCTGTATAGGGAGTGATATCATGGAAGTGACCGTCCACAAAACCTTGTTTTCTTCCTGTTAAGATTTTATGAGGATAAGACTGATGACTGACATCCCAGACAATTTTATCCACAGGAGCATTGAAAACCTTGTGGAGAGCAATGGTCATCTCAACAACACCGAGATTGGGGCCAAAGTGTCCACCAACTTTACTGACTTTATTCACTAAAAGTTCTCTGATATCATTGGCTAAGTCTTCTAGTTCCGAAAGGCTGAGCTTTTTGACATCAGAAGGATTATTGACTTTATCCAACACTGTCATTTTCTTGTCCTTCCTTACGCCTAATATCATAATAGGCATCTGTACGTTCTTTTTCTGTTAGTCCTTGATTTTCAAGCTCAGATAACCGACGATGAATTTTAATTTTTTCAACTAAATAATGGTGTGTTTCCTGTAAATCGTGGATTTGCTGCTCTAAATCGCGCTTTGTTTTTTCAAGTAACTCTGTTGATAGTGTGTGATTATGAAATTCCGCCAAAATCTTACGAATATCTTCTAAAGACATACCAACACGGCGGTAATGGGCAATAGCTTTTAAGCGGTCAACGCTACGCTCATCAAATTCACGAAAGCCACGGTCATTTCTTGGAATGTCGACCATTCCCTCTTTTTCATAGAAACGAATGGCATGCGCAGAGATTCCTAATTGCTCTGAAATCGTTTTGATGCTAATCACGCTAGCCTCCTCTCAATTGTTTTTCAATAATTTTCTTGTCCCCATCATACCACTTTAGAGTAAGTCTAAGTCAAGAAAGAACCTAGTTCTTCTCCTTAGTAAGCACCACGAATGTGAGAATGGACTTCTTTCCAATAGAAGTCTGACAATCGTTCTAACTCTTGCGGGCTAAATGGCAGAGCTTCTAGGCTTTCAAGATTATTATCAACCTGCTTAATACTCTTAAAACCTGGGATAACGGCTGTAATCCCTTCTTGTTGCAAGAGCCATTTGAGTGATGCTGTCGCTAAACCACCGTGCTCTTTACCAATCCATTGTACTTGGTCAACCAGTTCAATCGCCTTGTCAAAAGGAAGACCACCAAAGGTTTCACCAACATTGAAAGCCGCGCCATCACGATTATAATGACGATGATCATTTTCTGGGAAGGTAGAGTTTTTACTGTATTTTCCTGTTAGAAGTCCGCTGGCAAGTGGGACACGTGCTAAAACACCAACATGTTTATCTTTGGCTAGTGCAATCATTTCCTTCACTGGTTTTTGGCGAAGCAAATTCACAATGACTTGTAAACTGCTAGCATTTGTATTTTCAAGGACAAATTTTCCTTGGTCATCTGTCTCAACACTGACCCCATAGTAGCGAATGAGTCCTTCTTTTTTCAAATCTTCAAGCACTGTAAAAACATCCGATTGGGTAAGAATCTCGGTTGTGGGACAATGAATTTGATAGAGGTCTATCGCATCCATCTGAAGATTACGCAAGCTTTCTTCCGCATACTGGCGAACCTTTTCATAAGTATAATTTTCAGGATTAGTAAAATCATCACGACGTCCAAATTTTGTGGCTACATAAACACGTTCGCTACGCTCTTTCAAGACCTGACCAATAATTTTCTCACTCCGTCCGCCACCGTAAACATCTGCAGTATCAAAAAAATTGACACCTCTATCAATTGCATGGTTAAGAGCAGATTTGGCATTTTCCTCAGTGACATCGCCCCAATCACCACCGAGCGCCCAAGTCCCAAAACTAACGGAACTAATTGACATATCTGTCGTCCCTAATGGTCTATACTTCATAACATTCTCCTTAGTTTGTTTTCTTCCTATCCTAACACCTTAGACTAGGTCTAAGTCAAGTAAAAAAGGGGAAATCCCCCCTTTTCATCACATCTAGGCTTCAAATCGTTTTTCACCATCAATATAGGTTGCAACTAAGTTTAACTCTTTATCAAGGACAATAAAGTCTGCGGCATATCCCGCGGTTAACTGACCACAAACATTGTCGATATTTACTGATTTTGCAGGAACAAGACTTGCCATTTTGATGGCGTCTGCTGGTGTTGCCAGACCCCATTTGACAACATTTTTAAGCCCATCTTTTAATTTCAAGATAGAACCTGCTAAGCTACCATTTGACTTGAGCCTAGCTGTGCCATTTTCCACAATAACCGGAAATTCACCGAGCATATAATCGCCATCTGGGCAACCGCCCGCACGCATACAGTCTGTAATGAGAGCAACATGGTCATAACCTTTTTGTTTCATGAGGATATCACCAGCTTCAGGTACTGAGTGATGTCCGTCACAAATCCACTCTGCATAAGTGTTTGGAATGTGATAAGCAGAGCCAACCATACCGAGTTCACGGTGCGTTAAACCACGCATCCCATTATAGACATGCACCCAGACAGACGCACCAGATTCAACAGCTGCCTTTGCCTGAGCATAAGTCGCATTAGAATGTCCTAGAGCAACTGTTACACCACGTTCTTTCATAGCCGTTACAAACTCAGCTACACCTTTGCGCTCTGGTGCCAAGGCGATTTTTTTGATAAGGCCATTGGCTGCCTTTTGCCAAGCGTCAAAATCTGCTAGATTTGGATTGGACATATAGATTGGGTTTTGGGCTCCTTTGTATTCTTCTGTAAAATATGGTCCTTCAAAGTAAATACCTTGAATTTTAGCTCCCTTTTCACTGCCAGCTACACTGGCAATAGCAGCTGACGCTTTTTCCAATTGTTCAAAAGAAGAGGTCAAAGTCGTCGGTAAAAATGAAGTCACTCCCGTTGATAGCAACGCTTCACTCATATGCAATACACCTTCAGGATCTGCATCCATAACATCTGCACCACCGTAACCATGAATATGGGTATCTACCAAACCTGGTGCAATAGCATAGCCTGTGTAATCTAAAACCTCTGCTCCTTCTGGAATATCGCTCTGCCATTCTCCAAAACGACCATCCACTAAAGCCAAATAGCCACCAGATTTTGTTTCATCTGCAAAATAGAATGTATCTGCTTTAATAAACTTACTTGTCATAATTTTCACCTCGGTTAATATATTAATATTGTAAGATTTTTTTGGAAATTTGTAAACAAAAAAAGCGAGAATAGTCCCACTTCTTCTAATCAAGATTATAATTGATTTTCAATCACTTTTTCAGCAAGATTAGCTGCGTGATCTGACATGCGGGTATAGTGTGATAAGATATCCACAAAGTTCAAACCAGCTTGAGCTGAGCATTCGCCATTATTGAGACGACGGATATGATTTTTTCGGATTTGACGTTCCATACGCTGAATGTCACTATGGCGTTCTAGCAACTCCTCAGACAAGACCTTATCTCCGTCTGTAATCGCTCGAATACTGTCTAAAATCATACGGTGTGCCTTATGGTACATCTCACGTAATTCTCTATCTGCTTCTTCCGAAAAATGAGCTTCTTTACTGAACATATGATCAATTAAGACCACTAAGGCTTCAGAATGGTCACCAATGCGTTCCAAATCACGAGAAGCATCTAAGATTCCCGCTAAAACCTCATTTTCAGAAGGATTGAGAGCCTCATTTGAGATGGCGATGAGATAGTTGGTCAACTCCTCATCAATCGTATTTACCGCTTTTTCATAACGGTGAACATAATCCGAATACTTTTCATCAGCAGTTTTTAGATAGCTATAGGAAGCCTCTAAAGATTGAATGGCATATGACGCCAAGTGAATCAATTCTTTTTTAGCATTACCAAGGGCAATAGCTGGCGCCTGAGTGATTAAAATTTTATCAAGATAAAGCGCCTCGTACTTAGTAACTGACTCTTCTTGACCCGGAATGAGTTTAGTAACCAAAAATGCAAGTACACCAATGAAAGGTAAAAGAATAATCGTGTTGGTAATATTAAATGCACCGTGAGCAAAGGCTATCGTCATTTCAGGTGTCAAATGTAAGTGCCCTTGCAACAAATCAATAAAACCTGTAAAAGGTACTAACAATATCATAAAAATAAGAGTACCAATCACATTAAAGAGCACATGCGCCCAAGCCACACGCTTCGCAGCAATGGTTGAACCGATAGAGGCTAAAACCGCTGTGATACAGGTCCCAATATTCGACCCTAAAAGAATCGGAATAGCACCTTGCAAGTCCAATAAGTCACTACCATGCAAACCCTGAACAATTCCGATAATAGCTGATGAGGCCTGAACCATCATGGTCAAAACAGTACCGATAAGATCCCCCATCAACGGTTTATCGCCCAAGGTTGCCAAATAATCACGAAAAGCATCAACTGATTTTAAAGGATCAACGGCATCTCCCATCAGATTGAGAGAGAAAAAGATCCCCCCCAACACCAAAAATAACTCGACCTAAATTATTCAGTTTTTTATTTGAAGTGAAAAAGAGCAGAGCTGCTCCGAGCGCAATCATCGGAAGGGCATAATCTCCCAACTTGAAACCAATCATGAAAGAAGTCACGGTCGTTCCGATATTAGCCCCCATGACAATTCCTATTGCCTGTCTAAGATTAAGCAGACCCGCCGATACTAAACCAACTGTGATAACCGTCACCCCAGACGACGACTGAATGAGCGCCGACATTGCCAAACCTACTAATATCCCTAAAAACGGGTTACTTGTGTAACGATCAATGTAGTACCGTAATCGGTCACCCGCTGCCTGTTGAAGCCCATCTCCCATGTATTTAATACTGAAGAGGAACAGACCAAGTCCACCAATAAAATTAAAAACAATATCCTGCCAATTTAGCAACACTGATTTTTCTCCATTTCTGAATGTTTACCTTTACTATTTTAGTCCTTTTTAGAACTAGAAACAAGGGGTTTTACGATATTTTAAAACTAAAATAAAGAGACTGGACGAGTTTTTGCCCAGCCTCCAATGTTTATCAGGATTAACCCTTAACGTTTGTATTGATTAAGAACACGTGTTAATTTTGTTTGCAAGGTTGCCAATTCTTCCACTCGAGGGAGATAGACGATACGAAAGTGGTCTGGTTCTTTCCAGTTGAAGCCCTTACCAGGTACCAACATGACCTTTTCTTGTTTTAACAGTTGCAAACAGAATTCCTCGTCATCATCAATACGGTACATCTCACGGTCAATTTTTGGGAAAATATAGAGCCCCGCCTCTGGCTTAACAGCTGATAAGCCTGGGATATCATTGACTGCTTTGGTGATAAATTCACGTTGCTCATAAAGGCGTCCGCCAGGAATTAACAATTCATCAACAGACTGATAACCACCTAGAGAAGTTTGAACCACATGCTGGGCTAAGACATTTGAACAAAGGCGCATATTTGACAACATATTAAGCCCTTCAATGTAGCCCTTAACATGTTTTTTAGGTCCAGAGAGCACCATCCAGCCCACACGGAAACCACAGATACGATGAGATTTTGACAGCCCATTCATTGACACACAGAACACATCTGGTGCTAGGCTAGCAATGGCAATATGTTTTTTACCATCCATAACCATACGGTCATAAATTTCATCCGCAAAGATAATCAAATCATTTTGACGAGCAACCTCAACGATTTCTTCTAAAAGTTCTTTTGGATAAAGAGCTCCCGTTGGGTTATTTGGGTTAATGATAACAATCGCCTTCGTCTTAGAAGTAATTTTAGACTTGATGTCATCAATATCTGGATACCAATTGGCAGATTCATCACAAAGGTAATGCACCGCATTTCCCCCAGCGAGACTCACACAAGCTGTCCAAAGGGGGTAGTCAGGCATTGGCACTAGCACTTCATCACCATTGTCCAAAAGCGCCTGCATAGAGATGGAAATCATCTCAGAAACACCATTACCAATGTAGATATCGTCAATATCCACACCTTGAATGCCCTTGGTCTGACAATACTGCATAATTGCTTTTCTAGCAGAGAAAATCCCTTTACTATTAGAATAGCCTTCACTGTTACGAGCATTCAAAATAAGATCACGAATCACCTCATCTGGTGCTGTAAAACCAAACTCCGCCGGATTTCCAGTATTAAGGCGTAGAATTTTTTCTCCATTGGCAATCATGCGCTCAGCTTCATCCAAGATTGGTCCACGAATATCATAAGCGACATGTTCAAGTTTTGAGGATTTATTAAATTCTTTCATTATCAAATACCTGGGACGACAACTGGGCAGTCCCCCTTTCAATCACGTTCCTTATTATAGCGCAAAATCATTTAAATGAAAAGAAGAAGTCAATTCTGATGTCATGTAAAAAGCTCCAACGGAGCTTTTATCAGATTTCTTTTTTCCTTTGTTTCATTTTCGCTTTTTGGATCTGTCTATCCAGTTCTCGTTTGATGGCTGGTTCAGGGGCAAAGCGTTTTTCCCAGTCATCTGGTTTCAAGATTTTATGGGTAATTGGGTCAAAATGCGCTTTTCCGTCTGGGAAAATTTTCCCCATATTAGCTTCATGCACGGTGTCAAAGAATGGTTTCGGGTCAACCCCCATCAATACAAACGAGCCATAGGTAAAATAGAGAAGGTCTGTCAGGGCATCGACTTGCCCCACCAAAGGGTTATCAACAGGCTCTCCTTTTGCCTCCACTTTCTGCACCGCTTTATCCACAGCCTGATGAAGGTCTTCCACAGCGTTTTTAAACAAGTCTGTATTGCCACCGCTGGTTGCGTAGAGAAATTCAACAATCTCTTCTGCTTTAAAGCCTGAACGGTGACCTGCTTCCTCTAAATCATAAACTCTAGGCATCTCGCAAGTCTCACCGTCCATAAGCTGGTGAAAGTCCTTAACTCGGTTGAAGTTGTCGTCACGGCTACCGAAGACTTTTTCTTGCTCAACATGGATTAGTCCAAAGTGGGCCAAAGCTTGCGCAATACCATCTTTATTATTGGTTTCTGTGACATAGTGAGCAACAGCTTTTACCTCTTCATTGGCATTACCCATCGCTACTGCGACACCAACTCCAGATAGCATCTCCATATCATTGTCCGAATCACCAAAAGCCATAACCTCAGACAAATCAAAGCCAAAGACCTCACCGACACGGGCAATTCCTTTTATCTTAGATTGCCCTTGAGAAATGACATCCGCTGAGTAGGGGCTACTTCTCGTCACAGTTGCAGTTGGAAATTCTTCCCTAAGCAGTTGGGTTTTAGTAGTAATCAAGACAATTTGGTAAACAGGCTGACGCATCATCGTGAGGAGGTACTGACTATTTTGGGGTTTCACACGGCGCACCAAATATTTAAAGCCCCTCTCAACTGATTTTGTCCATTTTTTAGGAACCAATCGGCTGATCACTTGACCAACGGGGCTCGTCCCCATATTGATGATATTAGAACCAAGGAGACCGTCAGCTGATCCCAAGGAAATCTCCATGCGGTTACTTGACGCAAATTTGATTGCCTTATAAATCAATGATTTTGGCAGTTGGTTTTGGTAAAGAATCTTATCACGCGTAATAATGTACTGACCGTTATAAGTAACTGCAAAATCTAACCCCAAATTTTCCATGAAAGGAGCGACAAATCCTGGACCACGGCCAGTCGCAAGACCAACTAAAATCCCTTGCTTTTTCATCTCAGAAATAGCCTTTTGGGTTGATCGCTGCACTTTTTTCATATCATTTAACAGTGTCCCGTCAATATCAAAAAAGACTGCTTTGACTGCCATACAAACTGCTCCTTTCACCTATCATTTTTTACACCTTACACTGCAAGAAAATCTCTCCTAGCGTGCGTCTCCTTCATTCCCTTACAGAAATGTGTTACAATACTTATATTATATCATATTCATTTTCAGAAAGGCTTTCATTTATGACTAAAAAAATCTTAGTTCTCCATACTGGTGGTACCATTTCCATGACAGCTGATGATACTGGAAATGTGAATCCTACCGAAAATAATCCCATGACACAGATTGATATTGACTGGAAACATTTAGACCTGACTGTCGTTGATTTTCTAAATCTTCCTAGTCCACATATCAAACCAAGCCACATGCTGGCTCTTTACCACAAAATCCGTGAAACAGCTGGGCAATTTGACGGCATTGTTATCACTCACGGCACAGATACTTTAGAAGAAACAGCCTACTTTTTGGATACCATGGCTATCCCAGAAATTCCCATCGTCCTCACAGGTGCCATGAGGTCTTCAAATGAATTGGGAAGCGATGGGGTGTATAACTACCTCTCTGCCCTACGTGTCGCCAGTCACGACAAGGCTGCTGATAAGGGTGTTCTTGTGGTGATGAATGATGAAATCCACGCTGCTAAATACGTGACAAAAACCCACACGACCAATGTTTCGACCTTCCAAACGCCTACACACGGACCACTTGGCATCATCATGAAACACGATATTCTCTTTTTCAAAACAGCCGAGCCTCGTGTACGATTTGATTTGAATAAGATTTCAGGGACTGTTCCTATTATCAAAGCCTACGCTGGTATGGGTGATGGCAGTATCATTAGTCTGCTCAGCCCTGACAATATTGATGGGGTGGTCATCGAGGCTCTTGGTGCTGGAAATATTCCGCCTAGCGCAGCTTTGGAACTCAAAAACCTGATTGACCAAGGAGTTCCTGTCGTCCTTGTCTCACGTTGCTTCAATGGCATTGCTGAGCCTGTTTACGCTTATGACGGTGGTGGCGTAACCCTTCAAGAAATGGGCGTCATGTTTGTCAAAGAACTCAACGCACCCAAGGCAAGATTGAAATTGCTGATTGCACTCAATGCAGGATTAAAAGGAAAAGAATTGGTTGATTACATTGAAGGGTAATCTGATAACACTCAAAAACGACTGCTCATCTGATGAAGACAGTCGTTTTTTTGTTTAAATCAGCCGCTTACGGCAACACATTTCCTGCGCTGCGGTAAATGTCATACCATTCTGGACGCGTCAGATTAACCTCAGTCGCCTTAGCGATTTTGGCAATGCGGTCTGGATTCATTGAGCCGATGATAGCTTGCATTTTAGCTGGATGGCGTAAAATCCATGCAATGATAATCGCTTCATCAGACACACCGTATTGTTCAGCGTAACGGCTGATTGTTTCGTTTAATTCTTTGTAATCTGGATTTCCTGAGAAAAGGCCTTTCCCAAGATCAATTTGGAATGGTGACCAAGCCTGAATCGTCACCTTGTTCAAACGGCAGTATTCCACAATGCCACTATCACGGTTAACACCAGCGTCGTTACGCATGTTGACATTAACCCCAAAATCAAACATTGGTGTGTGTGCTGGGGATAGCTGCAATTGATTTACTGCTAATGGCTCATCGAGATAAGACTGCAAGAGTTCCATTTGGTAGCGGTTTTGATTGCTGACACCGAAGTGTTTGACTTTACCAGATTGTTTTAATTGACTAAAAGCTTCCGCAACTTCTTCTGGTTCGACCAAAATATCTGGTCGGTGCAAGACTAGAAAATCAAGGTAATCTGTATCCAAACGTTTCAAAATCCCATCAACAGAATTAAGGATATGGTCTTTTGAAAAATCAAAATAGCCACGCTGAATACCGCATTTAGATTGTAAAATCAGATCCTCACGCGCAATGCCTAGATTTTTCACCGCATCACGGAAGCGTTCCTCAGACTGACCACCACCATAAATATCGGCATGGTCAATAAAGTTGATACCTGCTTCAAGACTGGTCGCAATCACCTTTTCAGCGTCAGCCACTTCTAGCGCAGCCATTCGCATACACCCAAGCGAAATACGTGACCCTTCCACACCTGTCTGTCCAATAACTTGTTTCATGTTTCTCTCCTTTGTTTTTATGGTTTTAGTATACCAAAAAATGAAAACGATTACTTATTTTAACCTTAAAAAGAGGGATTTTCTCCCTCTTTCTTACTATTTGTCTGCCCCAAGGGCAACAACTAGTCATCTTCACGATATTCCAAAATATCTCCTGGTTGACAGCCAAGCTCCTTACAGATGGCTTCTAAAGTGGAAAAACGAATAGCCTTTGCCTTACCTGTTTTCAAAATGGAAAGATTGGCTGGTGTAATGCCAATACGCTCCGCCAAGTCACCTGATTTCATTTTTTTCTTTGCCAGTTCCACATCTAAATTGACGATAATCATGTCCCTACCTCCAATCAGATGGTGAATTCATTTTCTTCAGCAATAGCGATAGCTTTTTCCAAGATGATTGACATGGTCCATACCAATACTGCCGCTAACAAGTAATTTAAGCTAAAGAAACTATACTCATAGGTCTTCTCTGCATATTGCCCATGCATGACAATACTTGAAGTATCAACACCTGATCGAATCAATGATCCTAGCACTAAGAAAATCGTTGATAAACGTGCTAGTCTCACATTATTTGGAATGAAAATCTCTTCCAAAATAATATTTTTCATAAAAGCACGCATGCAGATTAAGATTCCTAGAACAGAGATCATATTGATCATATCTACAATTGTCGCAAATGGCGACTGATTAACCATTTCAAATGAAAAACTGAAGCCATTTTGACCACCACTGACATTAAGGAACTCTTGTAAAACATCTAGAAGTCCAAAAAGGTTGAGGATTAATCCAATAATACCCAAGATAGCCCCAAGCCCTAACCCAACAATAAGCAGATTAAGTAAATAGATAACCCACTTGAGGTATCCAAACTCCCTCTTTGGAAGAGGCTTATTTTTTTTATGGATTTGTAGAATAACTACAGCTACTAAACTCAAAACGATTAGCGCTACAATAGTATTTAAAACGAAAGTCATACGATTTCTCCTTTTTATTTCTTCTATTATACACCAGTTTTTTCTGCTTAGCGACAATATTTATCTAATCAACAATAATATTGGCATAGTAATTGGTCACCTTAATGTTAGTTTGAGTTCCATTGACGGACTGAGGAGTGTTCTTGACTTCGCCATCAACAGCTGTTAAATGATAGTTTGCTTGAAAATCTTTCGGAAGTTGCAGATGAACAGCGCCACCCGTAGAATCAAGATGTAACGTCTTCAAAATAGTCTCTTTACCAAGAGACACCTTTATAGTAACAGGCTTACGAGCATTTTCATTGATATTGATGTGATGGGTACCTAAACCAGTCTTCAACTCTTCAAAAGCCAAGCTCAGGAAAGTATCCGATTGTTTCGTATATTGTTTATCTGACAGTGATTTCAAACTTCGCTCAGGAACTTTTCCTGTAACAATTACCTCAGTATTTCTTTTTTCAGAGCGCTCAATGACTAGATTCACCGGCTGATTCATCCCTGCCATATAAATCTCATCAATGGTTTGGCCAGTCAAAATCCATCTTTTATCAATTTCTTCTGTCGTATTTTCTTGACTTGCAAAAGCAAAAACACCTGTCAGCAGAAGGCCAATCATCATAAGGATAAAGCCTCCAAAAGCATATTTTTTCTTCATTTCTCTACTTTCTATTTTTTACGGTAATATTACCATAGGTATTTATAGTGATAATAGCAGAGCTGTTCTCATCACTTTTAACTTCTGAGGTGATTTTGCCACTTCTGTTAGTATCTAGGTCATAACGTGCTGCAAAGTCCTCTGGTACTTGAAGGACAACATCTCCTGTCCAGGTATCCATAACGAATTCTTCCAAACTTTTTGCCTCGATAAGCTCTAATGTAACCATAAGTTCATCCTTATGGGATTGAGAAACAGCTAATTTAAACCCATGTTTTGAGAAAGGTAAGTACAGTTCTTCTAAAGAAGCTTTGCTATCGTAAGCCAAAGTTTGTAAACTTTCCTTTGGCACCAGACCATCTACAATCAAACGATTTGCTTCATGTCCTGTTTCCACAAGAATGGTCACAGGTTGCTGAGTGCCGTAAAATTCTATTTTTTGAACATGTTCAGCTAAATCCCACTCTCGATGAATTTTCTGATCAGTTTGACCGTTTTCGACACTATGGAATACGGCGAAAACAAATCCTACAAGAACAAAGATTATGAGACCAATAACTGCCCAAATTTTTCTCATGTAAATCTCTTCTTCCCTACTCCAGCACTACATTCACATCACCTGGGGTTTCAATGCTTGCTTGGCGTTTCTTATTAGTCCCATTTTGTGGTTTGGTGATCTTGTTACTCTGGCTGGTGATTTTATAGCGACCATCAAAGCTCTTCGGCAAGGTAATATCTGCTCCGCCATTGCTACTAAAAAGACGAAAATCGTTAAACGTCACGTCTTTGGCAAGGGTAATCTCAATGGTCACCGTCGGTTTATCTCTCATAACAGTCAGGGTCAAGCCATCCTCCGCAAAGGAAATCATCAAATCGCCCTCCTCATCAATGCCAAATTGTTTCTCCATAGCAGCGATATTATTTTGAGCCATTTGCCCCGTGATATGAACACTTGTCTTTGCTTGCTCACTTTCTTTGACCACCACTTTGGCAGGTTGTTCCAAACTAGACACATGGATGACATTGATGTTCTTGGCTGGTACGGTAAATGTCTTATCATAAGAAACATCGGTCTTATCATTTTGAACACCAGTCCAGACAAGCCCAGCAAGGCCAATCACTAAAAAGGCTGCTAATCCTATTAAAATCTTACGTTTCATCATAATCTCCTACTTAAATTCACGTTTGGCAAACATGAGGTAACTCACAAGGGCATAAACAAGGCTAAACAGTATAGCCACAAGAACGGTATTTGTCAGATAATTTCCTGAAATATCAACCTGACTCAGCTGATTAAACATCATGTAAGGTGCTAACGCATCGGTCTTAAACAGCATGCCCATCATGAGACTCGCCAGTTGGTCAAATAACAGCACAATAATGATATAAACCATATAAGACTGATAAATGCGGTCAAAGAAGGCAAAGATAAAAGCACAGAGGCTGGCAATCACCGTATAAAGTGGTAACTGGTAGAAAAGGTAAGTCAAGATGGTCTGATAAGAGGCCATTCCTGTCACTAAATGATGGACAAGGCCTGTCATCATCAGCGCTACAAGCGCATATAGCCAAGTAGCAAGTACCGTCATGACCCATTTATAGCTAAATACCTTCAGACGATTTTGACTTTTGATAAGCATGTTGTTAATGGTGCGGTTGGTCAAATCTTCTCCTAGGAAAATCTTGGCTGGTGTGACAAAGAAAAGTGGTAACAAGGTTGGCCAGGTCATCACAAGATTTCTAGCCACTTCTGTTGAATGGTCTTCACGGTAAATATAGGCAAATAAACTGCCAAAAACAAGGAGTAAACCAAGTGATACAAAAGACAGGTGCTCCTTACGAATACGGTAAATATCTGCTTTGACATAATTTAACATCAGGTTCTTCTTTCTAATCTAAGAGGCTTAGGTAGTAGTCTTCAAAGTTACCACCCGCATGGTAAATATCGGTAATTTCAATTTTCTTCTCAAGAAGTGCTAGGATAAGCTCCTGAACAGATTGGTCAGGCGACAGGACTAACTTGTCCCCTTGGGCAACTGGCTTTAAGCCCAACTCATTAAGCGTTTGTTGCGCCAGCTTATTGTTCGTCGTCCTTACAACAATCTTTTCCTCGACCTCTGCATACAGGTCGTTTTTGGCAATATCCTTGATGACCTTGCCCTTGTGCATGATGACGAAACGGTCAACGACCAGCTCAAGCTCTGACAAAATGTGGCTGGAGATGAGGATGGTAATGCCGTAGCGGTCTCGGAGGTTGTGGATAATGTCTCGCATCTCCTTGATACCAGATGGGTCGAGGCCATTGACGGGCTCATCCAAAATCAGGAAATCTGGAAAATCAAGGATAGCAAGCGCAATCGCCATCCGCTGACGCATCCCGAGTGAGAAGTCTTTGACCTTTTTCTTCGGATCCACGTCAGATAGACCAACGAATTTCAGCACCTCATCAATACGTTTCTCAGTATCTGCAATCCCAATTTGCAGGGCTGAGTACATTAAATTATCAAATGCTGACATATTTGGATAAAGAACTGGTGATTCAATAATGGCACCGATTTTATAGGCAGTTTCTTGAATAACCTCACCCTCATCTTTGGTGATGAGACCGGATAGGACTCGGATAAGCGTTGTTTTACCAGCTCCATTTTGACCAACGAATCCTAGAATCTCACCTTTTTTGATGGTAAAACTCACCTTGTCTAGTGCTTTTTGTTTGCCGTAGTGCTTGCTAATGTTAGTTATCGTTAATAAGTTTTTCATGCGTTTTTTCCTTTTAAATGCCTTAGAAAGTCAATCCTTTTTTAACCATGTAGCGGCGTGCGTATTCACAGGCAAAGCCCGCTAGGATAAGGTAAACACCAAGTTGAACATTCACATGAATGTAGCCTAGCATTTGAGACATAGTGTAGCTAGAAATCAAGTCTGCGATAACTGCCACGATACCAACTTGAGTGAGGGTTTTACCAAAGGCTGCTGACATCAAGGTTTCTTTGGTAAAGCCTTTGATCAGTTTTTTGAGAGCCATTAAGGCATAAATCATCAAGCTGTGATGTGCAAAGAGTGCGATAACATTTGTCCAGCCGAGTTCTCCGACCATGACTGCACCTTTTGGCAAGAACTGCTCGGGGTTGAGAGATAAGATTTGAAGAAGGGCTGCGGCACTCACTTGAAGAACAAGAACGGCGATAATTGCTGAGAGGGTTACTGTTGCGATAGTTTTGATTGTTTTCATGATAATAGTTCCTTTGTTTATAATTCATTTTAGTTTTTAGGGAAAATAGCTGAGCTCTTAACTTTTTCTTCTTTTCGATGACGATTTGTTGTTTTTAATTTATTTGTTATCGTATTTCGATATATTTATATTACAACACAAAAATATCTTTGTCAACAACTTTTTATCGTTTTTGATAATTTTTTATTTTTTGAAATAAAAAAGAATCCCTTAAATGTAAAGGATTCTTTGTTAAAATGCTTTTTCAATAAAATATAATAACGCTTATTTGCCTGCCAAGGCTCCCATTGGGTCCCAAGGGGCTAAAACTTGCGGTTCTGCTTCATAGGCAGCTAATTCTTCTTCGGTGAGGAATTCTTTGCGGACAACGATTTGATAAGTATATTCGTCCATCCAGGCATCTGAAGCGACAAAGTAGCCTTTCTCACCGACTTTATCTCCCCATGAATTTTCGACTTTCCATTTAAGTGGTTTGCCATTGTCATCCAAATCAACTCCAGTCAAGACCATCGCATGCGTCATCAGACTTTCACTATAATCGAGACGCCCAGCCTTATCCTGAGTCAAGCTAATATCCAAAGCTGCATCAAAATCATAGGTATTTGTCGCCATGATACCTGCTTGACGGTCTGACACTTGACCAACATCAGAACCAAACCAGACCGTTTCTCCTGCCTTCATTTGGGCAATTGCAAGCTCTTTGAAACGCTCCATCCCAAGATTAAGGTAACGAACCGCAGGTGCTCCGACGACATTTCCAAGCAACTCAACGGTGTAAGATTTGCCATAAGGCTTATCAGCTGTTGGCGCATTGATGACAGAAACATAATCTGATAATTTCAAACCGACATATTTGTCAAAGAAATCTTGAGGAGTGATTTGCTTTTCCGTGTGGAAATTATTGTCCTTGTCACGGTAAGAGAAATCAAATTGGCGTGGTGGCAAACCTAGATTAACCGCTAGAAAATTGAAAATCTCTTGTAAGAGAGCTTCTTTCTTGGCTTGGACATCCTCACCACTTTGAACAGCTTCACGAAGAATTTGGGCATCTTGACGAAGCAATTTGTTCAAGTATTGGTTGAGCTCACGGCTATTGCTAGATGACACGGATTCTGGATAAACTGACTTTGGCACAACCCCGTATTTTTCAAAAAGTGCTACCACCATATCCCATTGACCACCATCTTGTTGTGGCACATCAAGGAGAAACTTCACCTTACGACTTCCCAATTCTTGGTCTGCTGTCGCAATAATTTGTTCCAAAAACCAGTTTGATTTTTCGTATTTATCCCAGAAGAAAGTATGAGCTTGCGACAATTCAAAGTTTTCTAATTTGAATTGGTTGATGAGTTTATGACGAAACGTATTCAACGCTGCAAACATCCAGCAACGCCCTGAAGCTTTTTGATTAGAGACAGCATCTTTCGTCAAATCAATTGAAAAGGTAAAGTCATTATCAATTGCAGATTGACGTGTTCGAAGAGATTTGAGCAAACCATTATTGGTCACAGCATTTTCAACAGCTTGATACTTAGGATTAGCTAGGTAGTCAGCATATAATTTTTCCGTAAAGTCATTCGTTAATGTTGACATAAAATACTCCTTTTTTCTTATTACAGTCCCATTATATGCCTTTCACCCAATATTGCAAGACTTTTCTGAAAATTTGGGATAATTCCTCCATATCTGCATTTATTTCTACTTAAAAACGAAAAACCTAGGATTTCATCCGAATCCTAGGTTTTCTTACTATTTAAGTTCTTCCAAATATCTTTCTTGTGTCAGATAGACTACACTAGTTAAGCTTTCTTGACCACCATTGACAAATATTTCAAGAGAGTTCTTATCAATCACAACTTGCAAGCGTGTTGCTTTTACGGTTACTGCTCGGCGAGTAGTTTCCCATTTTTCTTCACCAACTAATTGATAAGCGAGTTTGCTACGGTCAATGTAGACTTCTTCACGATCAGCATCGTAACCAAAGGTCACAAAATCTTCTGCCGAACCAATTCGGAAATGACGGCTAGCTTCCAGAGAAAGTTCAAGATAGGCTGCGCTTTCTACTACATCTCCTAAAGCTACTTTTGGAAGCTCTGCTATGCTTTCAGAAAGAACTGTCTGCTTCACACGTCCATTAACAATCGTCAATTGACGAGGGAGGGTCATGCTACCTGCCCATCCGTGGCGCAACTCATGAGGGATAACGGTACGCCCCCATGTATGCTCCCATCCAATCATGATACGACGTCCTTGACCATCCTCTAGGCTTTGAGGTGCATAAAAGTCATGACCGTGATCAATTTCTTGAACAGATTCTAACTTAAATGTTTTAGTTTCCCAATCAACCGTACCAAGAACTGCCACAGATGAGTTAAGATTTGCAAAGTCATTACCAGCTTTTGGATAACCCATTGGAGAGAAGACAAGGACATCTTGGCCACCTAGACTAAAGTAATCTGGACATTCCCACATAAAGCCTTGGTCAGCTTCACCTTTAAGGAAGATGGATTCAAAGCTCCAGTCCACCAAATCATCTGAACCCAATAGAACAATGGTTCCGACATTATCTTTATGCTTAGCAGCAACTACCGCATAATAACGACCATCTTTTTCAAAAAGTTTAGGGTCACGAAAATCTGCTGCCACCAACTCTTCTGGTAGAATATCACCAGTCGCTACTGGATTTTCCTTAATCTTAGTAAAGGTCACACCGTCTGTTGAGTAGGCCATGTTTTGGATTTGACGAACGCTTCCATCTGGATCCACATTATGACCAGTGTACATCAACCAGAGGGTATCGTCTTTGACAATGGCAGAGCCTGAGAAGCATCCATCCTTATCATATTCTTGATCTGGTGCTAAAGCAACTGGTAAATGCTCCCAATTGACCAAATCTTTTGACTTGGCATGGCCCCAGTGCATTGGCCCCCACACACTATCGTAAGGGTAAAATTGGTAAAAGAGGTGATACTCTCCACGGAAATACACAAAACCATTTGGGTCATTGATCCAGCCAATCGGTGCTGAAAAATGTTTTTCGGGTTTAAACGTTGTGTCAAGAGCCTCTGTAGGTGCTGCAATATAAGCATTAGCCCTTTCCACAGTAAAATGTTCTGTCATAACTTACTCCTGTGATTTGAGGTAGTTATCAAGGTAATCTTGTTTAATTTTCATCCAATCTGAAAGACCATATTTTTCAAGCTCAGCCTTGTAGCTATCCCATTCTGCATCAACGCCACCTTTAGTAATCCATTCGGCACGTTTACGAGCGACAAAGTCCATCATATCTGCTTCAACTTGTGCCAATTTATCCAAGTCCTCTTCTTCCATAAAGACGCGTGGGTAAATCATGTCATTGCTCATGTAAGGCACGTAGTGTTTTTTAATCAAATCTAAACGCCAAGCAGCATCGTCTGGTTTTGTAGTCACTTTACCATAGTAGCTATCTAAGATAGCAAGTGGTCCACCAACCTCTGTTTTTTGACGAAGTTCAGCTGGCGCTGTACCTTCAAGTGGCAAGTGTTTCAAACTTTGTGTTGCTTCATCAAATTCAAAGATATTTTGTTGTTTATCATCACCATAAGTACCCCAGTTGTTTTGAACTGATTGTACTGGTGCATATTGTTCATCAATCCATTTAGCAGTCAATTCTAAGTTTTGGTTAGCACTTGTGATTACCATGCGGTCACGAGAGAAACCGATGTTGTTTGTACGAGTGACATTTTTCTTACCGCTTGGACCTGCTAGAACTGGAAGAACATCATAGCTGTCGTTCATACCAGAAACATTAGCCTTATCCCAAGTGAAGTAAACACCGTATTGGTTTTCCCCACCTTTGGCAATGTAGCTGTTCCAGTCTTGTTCAAAGGCTTCTGTATCAAGAAGTCCTTTTTCATAAAGGCTGCGCATGAATTTCACACCTTCTTTATAGCTGTCATTGTCAGCTGTAAAATCAACTTTACCATCATTACTTACGACAAGGTGGTCATCATTGTCCCCTTCACCAAAGGCACCAAAGAGAATCTTGAAGTCTTCATTTCCACCATTGTTGATGAATGACATTGGAATTTCATCTGCCTTGCCATTACCGTTAGGGTCTTGTGTTTTAAAGGCTTCGAGAACTTTTACCAACTCATCTGTTGTTTGTGGCATTTGAAGATTCAATTTTTTCAACCAGTCAGTATTAATCCAAGCCATGTCATTAACACTGTGGATAGATTCTTTACCTTCACCAAGTTCTTCAATCCATGGGAATGAGTAAATGTGTCCGTCTGGAGCTGTGATCAGTGAACGGTACTCTGGGTGCTCATCCAAGATTTTCTTAAGATTTGGCATGTGTTTGTCAATCAAATCTTCAACAGGAACGATAACCCCTTGTTTTGCCCAAGACATCAACTCAACGTCAGACGCACCATCATTGTGGATAGCATCAGGAAGGTCACCAGATGAAATGTCCAAGTTACGTTTTTCAGCAAAGTCCGCTTGATAGTTTGTCCATTCAACATGAACGCCAGTTTTTTCTTCCATACGTTGGAAAATCAATTTATCGTTAGGGTCCTCTGGTGCCAACGTTGAGCTACCAGTGATGAATTTCAATGTCACTTTGTCTTTAAGTGGGAATTTAACATTCTCCAATTTGTAATCTGGGCTTGCAGCGGTGTCCTTAGACCCACAAGCTGTAAGAGCCAAACCTGCTGCAGCTGTTGCAACGATAAGCATTGAACGTGTCATCCATTTGTTTTTCATGAGAAAACTCCTTTATTTTTTTCAATATTAAATCACAATGTTTTGGAAAGGGATTACCCTTTGAGTGAACCAGACATAATACCCTTGTCGAAGTATTTTTGGAAGAATGGGTACATCACAATAAGTGGTAAACTTGAAATGATGATGGTTGCGTATTTAACCATTTCAGCAATTTTCTTCAATTCATTCATGGCTGCTTGCGCACCAATCATATTGGCACTGACTTCATTTTGAATCAAGATATTGCGAAGAACCAATTGTAGCGGTGCAAGGTCTGGATCCTTGATGTAAATCATCGCATCGAAATATGAATTCCATTGACCGACAAAGGCGTAGAGGAAAAGAACAAACATGATTGGTTTTGCCAGTGGCAACATGATCTTCACAAAGATTTGGAAGTCATTTGCCCCATCAATAACGGCAGCCTCTACCAATTCTTCAGGAATTCCTTGGAAGTAGGTTCTAGCTAAGATGATATTCCATACATTGACGGCACCTGGAACGATAATTGCCCAAACGGTATTGAGCATGCCCAAATTTTTAATGAGCAAGTAAGTTGGAACCAAACCACCACCGAAGAACATGGTGAAGATAAGGAAGTAATTGATCCATTTACGACCAACCAAGTCCTTGCGAGACAAGGGATAAGCAGTCAAAACTGAAATCGCAACAGTTAAAATCGCAAAACCTGTTGAGTAAATCAGTGAGTTGATGAATCCACGTAAAATCGAATCATCACCAAATACTTTTTGATAGCCTTGGACAGTCCAATCATCTGGATTAAAACTAATTCCTTTAACCGCTAAAACTTGCGGGTCCATAAAGGAAGCCACTAAGATATAAACCATCGGTACAACTGTAATCAAGACCAACCCAGCAATCAAAATCTTATTCAGCAATAAAATTTTTCTATCAAAGTCGGTATATAATTTTGTATTCATAACTACCTCCTAGAGCCCTTCACCATCATTGAGACGTTCAACAATTTTATTCACTGAGAAGAGCAAGATCATGTTAATGACTGAGTTAAACAAACCAACCGCTGTTGAGTATGAGTAATCTCCTGAAACAAGACCGACCTTGTAGACATAGGTTGAAATGATTTCAGAAGCGGTTAAGTTCAAGCTGGTTTGCATCAAGAAGGCTTTTTCATAACCAACACTCATGATGTTACCAGCCGCCAAGATAAATTGAATGACAATGATTGGTTTCAAAGCTGGTAAATCAATGTGACGAATACGTTGGAAAATATTTGCCCCATCAAGCTGAGCTGCTTCAATGAGTGATGTGTCCACATTGACCAAAGTTGCTGTGTAAAGCGTTGAAGCCCAACCCATCCCTTGCCAAATACCACTAAAGATATACAAAGGTCTAAAGTAGTCTGGCTCTGTCATAAAGTTTGTCTTAAGACCAAAGTGCGATAGGATGCCATTTACAGGACCTTCTGCTGAGAAGAAAAGGAAAATCATACCGACAATAACGATAACAGAAATAAAGTTTGGCGCATAGAGAATCAATTGAATACGTTTCTTAGCCTTATCACTAATCAAGAGATTGAGCATAATCGCCAAGATAATTGGCGGGAAGAAGCCTAAAACCAAACCATAAACACTCAATTTCAAAGTATTGCCTAATAAAACCATGAAATTAGGTGATGATAAGAATTTTGAGAACTCTTCAAACCAAACCCACTCACTTCCCCAGACTCCCTTTAAAGGATTGAAATCTTTGAAGGCAATCAAGACCCCATACATGGGAATATAGCGAAAGACAAAGGTTAGTAAAAGTCCCGGTAAAATCATCAAAAGCAAGAAACGTTGTCTTTTAATGCGTTCCCATAAACCAGTCTTTTTCACACTAGCAACAGCCATAGCTCCTCCTTTTTGAAACGTTTCAATTTTTAAAGAATAGGCAAAGGTCTTTGCTTCCAAAAACCTTTGAAACGTTTCAATTTTTTGTTAAATAAAAATTGTATCTTTTGATTACAGTAACATCTTATCATTGTAAGCGATTTCTGTCAACCGTTTTTGCAAAAAAATTTTAATTTTTTGTCGTTGGACCTTCGATAAAGGAAATGGGTAAAATTGACTGCATTTTGTGAGGAACGCCATCAATAATACTTAGTAAAATTTGAACAGCTTCTTTTGCCATATCCTCTAAGGGTTGCTTAATCGTACTCACTGGATTTTTTCGCTCCATCGCTAAACGAATGCCGTCATAACCAATGACTTGAACATCTTCTGGGACACGTTTTCCCAACTGTCTTAGAATTTCAATAACATCCAATGCCAAGAAGTCATTAATCGTGAAAATGCCATCAATAGCTGGATGCTCTTCCAAGAAAGCTCTAACTTGTTCTTTGGTATCTCCCATATCCTCATCGTAGTCTAAAACATGACAGTTTTTTCCTAACTCTTCAAGGGACTGCTTAAAATACCTGTGACGATTTTTGGTTTCATTGGTCGTCTGATTATGTCCACCAATAAAAGCTAACTGTTGACACCCTTTTTCAAGTAGCATTTTTGCCGCTAGACAGCCACCCGCCTTATTATCTGAAGTCACGCAGGCAATGTTTTTATTGTCATAAGTACGGTCAATACTCACAAATGGAATATTGGTTGTTAAATAATCTTCGATTGGGCTATAGGTAATCGCAATAATCCCATCCACCTTATTTTGCTGGAGCATGGTGATGTATTCGATTTCCTTTTTAGATCCGGAAATATTGCAGAGCAGCATTTTATAATTCTGATTGCTCAGCTCATTTTCTACAAAGTAGGCAAACTCCGCAAAGAAGGGATGCCAAATTGTGGGAATAATCAAGGCAACTGTCTCAGTCTTATTTTTTTTCATCCCACGCGCATAAGCATCTGGAATATAATTGAGTTCTTCAATAGCTGATTTGACTTTTGTTAAGGTTAGCTCCTTGATTCCATTTTCATTATTAATCACGCGCGAAACTGTTCCCACACTAACCCCGGCTAACTTAGCGACATCTTTCATCGTAATTGATTTTTTGACAGGTACCATGTTAAATTTCTCCTTTCCCCAATTAGTTTTCATCATTTTATCATTTTTGAAACCGTTTGCCAATATTTTTCCTGTTTTTTTGAAAGCTTTTTCAAAGAAAATCATTTCATGATAGCTAAAAACGCCTGAGAATGGTTCAGGCGTAAACATCAGTCTTATGTTCTTTCCTCACTCTGCCTTCCACTAAGCATCTTAGTCAACAGGATAACGAAAAATATTAAAAGAATAAAAATAACTGTAGGGAGCCACATTCCAACAATACTTCGTATCTCACCATTGATTGTCTCTGCAATTTTTTCAACAATCAAAAACATCAGTCCATTGAAAAGTAATGAGACCAGCACAACAAGCATCGACTGTCTAATCCCCTCCCAAACATGGATAACCAACAGCTGGCTCTTAGAAACTCCTAAAATTTGTAATTGCTGAATATCTCTTTTTTCCTGACTACTTGACAGGATTGTAATTGAAATAGCATTGGCTAAAATCAATAGAATTGGTGTCAATAAATAAGCAATAAAAGAGACGATACTTTCCCTAACGCTGTCGGAAGCATTTCTAGCAGATAGATTTTGAGTAATGAGAATAAATCCCGAAACCAAGGTCAATCCCATAGCCATGGATGACTGTAGCGTTTTTAAATAGAGAGGATAATGGAGTAGTTGCCACCCGCTAATAATATCACCAAAACTTTTTGGATAGGGTAATAATTGGCTCAAACGAATAAAAAATATTTGTAATCTTGGTGTCACCACTTGTATGACTAATAAATTCAAAAGTAGAAGAACTAATGTCAGACTTGAATTTCTAATCAAGTTATCTTTTGATTGAATGTCATTCATGGCTAATAGGAAATAGACAAGCGCCAGCCATGTTCCTAAAATGGAAATAATCTTCACAGTAGAAATAACTTTTGATAACCGTGATGTCTTCACAAATTTCATGGTAAATAAACTGCCTTGCTTGATGACTTTATAAGCATAGAAACAACCCGCAAGCCCAGCTATCACTGGAACCAGTAGCGAACCTACTATTAAATCAAGAAGATTAACAACAATCGCCACATCTGGCAACTCTTCCTTGCCAATCAACAATTGCATCAGCTGATAATAAGGACCAACACTGACCGTTCCAAGTCCCAGACCAACTACACTGACCAAAAAAGCAATTACAAAAAGTTGGGCTCCCATTAATAAGGATAGCTGGATATCGCTAGCCCCTAAAATTGACCAAAGTTGATAATCTTTTTTAAAAAGTTCAATCAAAAATGTCATCAAATTAGAAACCAGTAAAAATAAGGTAACTCCACCAAAAAAAATGAACATCTTGAAAAGCATCTCACCATTGTAGGATACTCCTAATGTACTTCTAATCCCAATAACAGACATTCCAACAAGAAGACTTGAAACCAACAACAGAGGAATCGTTCCTAGCCACTGTTTCTTAGAATATAAAAATTGGTAATAAATCAATCTCAGCATCTTCTCACCCTACTTTCCAGTCGTACCGACTTCCAAAGCTTGATAAAGCTCTGAGGCAGAAGGAGTTTCAATAATTTGTGCTATCAGACCATCTTTTAAAATAAGAGATTTATCGGTATATGATGCCAGCTCTAAATCATGCGTCACCATCAAGACACATTTTCCTTGGTGTGTCAGCTCTCGCAGTAATTCAAAAATAGCTTGTCGAGAGTTACTATCTAAAGCACCGGTCGGTTCATCCGCTAAAATAATACGACTATTAGATAAAATGGCTCTAGCAATCGCTACTTTTTGTTGTTCACCACCAGATAAATTTTCTACCTTAGCATTGATATCTGCCTCAAAATTCATTTGTTGAAGCAAGTTAATCACTTCTTGCCTATTGATTGGTTTATGCCCCAAACGTAAAGGAAGTACAATATTTTCAAAAACAGGCAGGGCTGGAACTAGGTTGTAGGATTGGAAAATAAGCGATACTTCTTCACGTCTAAAGGCAGCTAATTTATTACTATTTAACTTATAAGGATTGATGCCGTTTATATAGACTTCTCCAGAAGTTGGTTTTAACAGACTAGCTATAGCTTTCAACAATGTTGATTTTCCCGAACCACTAACTCCCAATATTGAGATAAATTCTCCATAACTCGACGAAAAACTAATGTCTTTCAAAATGGGTAATTTCTTACCTTTATTTAGTTCAAACGTCTGAGATAAATGAGTGACTTCAATGGCAACAGATTCCATAACCTTACTCCTTACTATTGATATGAGTGTTGAGTGTTAAGTCAACACTTGTTAGACTTAGTATAACAAACTTTTTAAAGTTGTTACTTCTCTTTATATATTATATTAGATAGTCTTGACTAACAATCCCTAATCAAACTCACCTTTGACCTCTACATTGTTAACAATAGCTGTCCAGCGAGGATCTTGTTTCCAGTTGTTATCGGTGACGATTTCCGAAGCGACGCGTCTAGCCTCTTCCAAGATATGGTAGTCTTCGACAATGTCAGCCGTTTTAAATTCTGGAATACCTGATTGGCGTGTCCCAAAGATTTCACCTGAACCACGCATTTTGAGGTCCTCTTCCGCCAAGACAAAGCCATCTGTTGTCTCAACCATAGCATACATTCTCTTTTTACCGACTTCATTTTTAGGATTGGCCACTAGGACACAGTAGGACTGCTTATCGCCACGTCCGACACGTCCACGCAGCTGATGAAGTTGACTGAGCCCAAAACGGTCGGCATCCATGATGACCATCACTGTAGCATTTGGAACGTTAACCCCTACTTCAATGACGGTCGTTGATACTAAAATTTGTGACTTTTTCGCTTTAAAGTCCTGCATGATTTGATCTTTATCATCATTTTTCATACGACCGTGCATAAGGGCGACTGTGGCGGTATCACTAAAATATGCGGTCAATTCTTCGTGCAGAGCCACCGCATTTTTCAAATCCATCGCCTCAGACTCCTCGATAAGAGGAGAGATAAAGTAGGCTTGAGAGCCTTTGGCTAATTCACCTTTTAACCAGTCCAAAACCGTCTCTAATTGCTGGTGCTTGACCCATCTGGTGACAATAGGCTTGCGCCCAGCAGGGAGTTCATCAATGATGGACACATCCATCTCTCCAAAGGCTGTAATGGCAAGGGTCCTTGGAATTGGCGTTGCTGTCATCATGAGTACATCAGGATTGTTCCCCTTTTCACGGAAAATACGGCGTTGATTCACCCCAAAACGATGCTGTTCATCGGTGATAACCAAACCAAGATTGTGGTAGGTCACAGCGTCCTGAATCAGCGAATGCGTCCCCACAATCATCTCCACCGAACCATCCGCAATACCAGCTAGAGCCGCCTTTTTCACTGCCGCTTTCATCCCAGAGGTCAAAAGAGCGACATTGAGCTCTGGAAATAAATTGGTTAAGCTCTCAAAATGTTGCTCGGCTAAAATCTCCGTTGGAACCATAAGAGCAGACTGAAGTCCAGCCGTATGAGCAGCGTACATGGCAAGACTGGCAATGACTGTCTTACCTGATCCCACATCTCCCTGCAAGAGACGATTCATATGGGCACCTGACGCCATATCGGCTAAAATTTCAGACAAACTCCGTTCCTGAGCTTTGGTTAAAGGAAATGGCAGAGCAGCAATCTTATCAGCCACTTTCTGCTTGTCATAGGAAATAGCTAGTCCATTTGTCTCAGATTTGTTTTCAGCCTTTAAAACCTGCAAACGCATTTGGAAATAAAAGAGTTCTTCAAATTTGATGCGACGTAGAGCCTGTTTGTATTCTGCCAAATCTTTGGGAAAATGCATGGCACGCACCGCTTCCTGGCGTCCCAGTAGACGATAATTCATCAGAAAAACATCTGGTAGATTCTCTTTAATTTCTTCTAAGGCACCGCTCTCAAAAGCTGCTTTAATAGCTTTGACAAGGGCAGTCTGCGAGATTCCTTGAGCAACATGATAAACTGGCTGCATGTCATCTTCCACCTGAGCCAGAATTTTCATCCCTGTCACCGCAGACTTTTTCTCTTCCCATTTCCCAAAAATAGCTACCTCAGTCCCAAGCTCAATCTTCTCAGCAAGATAAGGCTGATTGAAAAACGAAACAGCAACAACGGCTTCGCCCTGCTTTATTTTAAAGGAAAGACGGTTCCGCTTAAAACCGTAGTACTGGACATTGGCTGGCGTCACCACTGTCCCTGTAATAACAGCTTTTTCGCCATCTAGTAACTCAAAAACAGACTTACTCTTAAAGTCTTCATAACGAAAAGGGTAATAAAGCAACAAATCCTCGATGGTATAAAGTCCAAGCTTCTGAAACTTCTCCGCAGACTTGGGACCAAAACCTTTGAGTGTTGCAATCGGTTGATCTAATAACATAGTTTCATTATAACAAAAAGGACGAGAAAGCTCAGCTTCTCATCCCATTTCCTGTTTATTTTGCTTCTTTAACGTCTTTTTCTTCTGGTAAGTATGTTCCACCTAGGAATTCGTTAGACAATTTTTCAAGTGTGCCATCTTCATACAACTCCGCAATACGTGTGTTTACAAATTTTTGTAAGTCGTCTTGACCATCTGCAAAGATGAAGTAAACGTATGGGTTTGTATCTGCACCAAGGTCAGCTGCATCAAATTCAATCAATTCAACATTGTTAAGACCTTGATCTTCAATGATAGTTTTCACAGATTGTGTTTCAAAAATCTTGTAGTCAAATTTACCACCATCAACACTTGTCAACATTTGTGTAATGTCTTCGTTAGTGTAGTTAATTTCAGTTGCTTTATCAGCATTAGCTTGGTTGTATTTGTCAAGCATTGAGGCAGTTGACGTTCCAGCTACAACTTGAGTCTTTTTACCAGCGATATCCTTGATTGATTTAATACCACTATCTTTATTTACAGCAAGTACAAGTGGGTTAGTCGCTGTTGGTGCTGAGTAAAGGTATTTAGCTGCACGTTCTTCACTGTAAGAGAAGTTGTTACCAGCCATTTGGAATTTACCAGCGTCGAGTCCTGTAAAGATTGATGACCAAGCTGTTTTTTTGTACTCAACTTCGTATTTATCAGAACCTTTGAAGACCGCTTTAGCAACTTCGACGTCATAACCAGTCAAATTGCCATCTTTTTCAAATGAGAAAGGTTTTGTTGTCCCTACAGTTGCAAGAACTACTTTTTCTTTTTCTGATTTTGCTGAATCTGCTGCTTTCTCAGTTTTTTCACTTGAACCACATGCTGCAAGCAATACTGTTGATGCAAGCGCAACGATTCCAAATGTTAATTTTTTCATATTAATCCTCCTAAAGATAATAAAACTATGATACCACGACGACATGCCTTTGTATAATATTAAAAACCTATCAGAGCGATAGGCTTTTTTTATCAAGATAAACAAAAAAACCAGTCCTACGACTGGTCTAATCTGCGGAGAGTGGGACTTGAACCCACACGGCCTAAAGCGGCCACAGGATCCTTAGTCCTGCGCGTCTGCCAATTCCGCCATCCCCGCTTGGCAACATAATAAATTATAGCAGAGATACCACCACCCTGTCAATAGATTTTTGAAATTTTTTTCATATTTTCAAAAAAATTTTTGAGGCCAAATTTCAAGTTCAAGTTAGGCAGTCTGTAAAAACTCTATAGAAGATTTATAATTGAATAGTTTCTTTGGATAGTTGTTAATCCAGTTTTCAATAAATGCGACTTGTTGTTGAGTCGCATTTTTGCTTCCCTTAGGCAACCAACGCCGGATGAGTCTATTATGATTCTCATTAGTACCACGCTCCCAAGAAGAATACGGGTGGGCATAGTAGATATGAGCAGGGTCAAAAACTTCTGCTAAACGACTGAACTCAGCCCCGTTATCAGCTGTGATAGAGTTCATTTGATAATCCTTGAGGATTGCTTTCAGAGCTTGATTGACTGAAGACGCGGACTTATCGGGAATGAGTCGAATGATTTGATAACGACTCTTTCTATCGGTTAGGGTCAACAGACACTCGTTTTTTGCCCGTGTTTGAATAACCGTATCAATTTCAAAATCACCGATATTCTCACGCTTATTAATGCTTTCTGGTCGTTCCTCAATAGACTTTCCAGCTGGCTTAAAATTGGGACTAGCATGCTTTTTCTTAGCTTTCTCTTGTCGAGGATAAAGCATATCAGCCTTGGTCAATCCTAAGTGTCCATGATGAATCCAGTAGTAAATGGTGGAGATGGGAACAGGTATCCCTTTTGACTTTACCATCATCTCGGGAGAATATTTCTGTTCGATGTAGTGAGTTATCTTTTCTTTGAGTCCCTTGGTTAGGGAGAGCTGTTTAACAGAACGTTTACGATTGTTTTGATAGGCTTTTTGAGCGAAATCAGCTGAGTAGATCACTTCAAATTTTCCTTTACGCACTTGTTGTCTAACCTGACCACGTTTGACTTCGTTGTGAATGGTTTGAGGAGCTTTAGCTAATCTCCTAGCGATTTCACGATTTGAGAGCCCTTCTTGAAGCCAACGTTCAATCATTCTACGTTCAGTTAGTGTCAAATGTTTACTTTTTGGTGTATAATAGTTTTGCATCTCAGAATCTTTCTAATTGTTGTTGTGGTGATTACAATTATATCTCTCTGAGATGTTTTTTGATACCCTTAGGTGGCTAACTTCATTTTAGAACTTTCCAAAAATTTTTGAGTTAAAGCAAAAGTGTTTTCTAAAATTGATTCAACTCCCCTGATATGTGCTTTGAATACCTTGAATAATCACCCTTGCCCCCAAAACCGTCACATAAAAGACATCAAACAACCACACGCTATTCATATCTCTGTTACCCATCCCAATCGTATATTTTGCTATAATAAACCTATTACTGTTACAAGTACAACATTAATCAAAGAGAGGTGGCATATGAAAAAACTTGGTTTACTCTTATTAGACACATTGCTGTTTTTAAGCCTGTGGTTTATCGGCTACAAAATTTTCACTCGATATTTCTACTGGTATGCTACCCGCCTATTTGCTCAGGGAAATCTTCCAATCCCAGAAATTCTCATCACCCCATTTGTCGTTACCCTGATTGTCACCTGCCTCTTTCTTCTTCTGCGCCCCCTTTATTCTAGAGAACTAAGGCAGTCTGCCCTCATCTTGATTTACACCGTCTATGCTCTTGCACTGCTTTTTGGCCTTTTCGGGAAAAATGTAGGACTGAAAGGTTTTAATCTCTCTATCGCAACCAGTCTTCAAGACCTATACTATGATAAAATCACCGTATTTCTCAATGCTATCATGTTTATCCCCTTGGGACTTCTGTTTAAACCTTCCTTAAAAAATAGCCTCCTCTTTCTCGGCTTTATTTTATGTGTAGAATTTAGCCAATATTATTTTGCACTAGGCTATTTTGACATCGGTGATCTCATCATAAATAGCATGAGTTTTCTGGTTGGTAATCTGATTGGAACCAGCACCCTTGGTCGTTACGTTAAATCCCATATTCAATAAAAAAGCTGCCTCTCTATTTTGTGAGAAGGCAGTTTTCCTTTTAATCTAAAATCGTTGCTCCTAAAACATTTTTAAAGTGATTTAGAGCAAATTGATGCGCCTCGTCTGTGATTGAGGCAATAGCAGAGCTGACAATTTCAATGTCATAGCCAAGGTTATAAGCATCAATAGCCGTATGTAGCACACAGATATCGCTTAACACACCAGTCAATACAACTGTTTTAACCTGACGCTCACGCAGACGAATATCTAAATCTGTTCCTGCAAATGCGGAATAATGACGTTTGTCCATCCAAAACACTCTCGGATCCGCTTTGCTATTAGCATAAAAATCAGCCAAAGGACCAAATAAGTCACGCCCAGAAGTCCCAGCGATGTTATGAGGAGGAAACAACTTTGTCTCAGGGTGAAACACATCTCCTTCATCATGACAATCAACCGCAAAGAAAATATAGTCACCATTGACATAGGCCTCCTTAGTGACCTGTGCAATACGCTCAGAAATCGCTTGAGCAGGTTTTCCAGCTGTCAACTTCCCATCATCCGCCACAAAATCATAAGTATAATCAATTGAAATCAACGCTTTTTTCATAAAATCTCCTCATTACAGAAAGAAGCTGAGAAATTCCCAGCTTCTTTTAATATCACTCATTAGTCGAGCTTTATTCATATCCTTTAACTTTTTCAAAAATACCTTCGTTAATCACTTTGAGGTATGTCCCCTTCATACCAAGTGAACGACTTTCAATGATACCAGCCGATTCTAATTTACGAAGGGCATTAACAATCACTGAACGGGTAATACCAATGCGGTCTGCAATAACAGAAGCTGTCAAACGCCCCTCGTTACCGTTAAGTTCAGCTAAGATTGCTGCGACTGCACGCATTTCTGAATAAGATAAGGTATTAATCGCCATATTGATAGCTGTTTGCTTACGGATTTTCTCTTCCAAGTTTTCATTTTGGAAGTTGACAAGCTGAATACCAACTACCGTTGCTGCCATCTCAACCAAGACAAGATCATCTTCGCCAAAAGTCTTGTCATTTCGCCAAATAATGAACGAACCAAGACGCATCCCTCCACCATAAATTGGCGCAAGAGTTGTCAATCCATCTGGATAGATGTCTTTTGATTCTACTGGGAAAATCGTTAGCGCGTTATCAACTGGGATATTTGCCTCAGTATCATAAACACGGCTGGCTGCACGTACGTATTCCTCTGGGAAAATACGGCTTTCAAAAAATTCTTCTGTTCGGTCGTTATTCGTCTTATACTTCAGAGCATAGCCAAGCAAGTTACCACTTCCATCAATGATACAGGCATTACAATCAATAATATCGGCTAACTGGTCTGCCATGGCATTATAAGGAAGCCCCTCACCTAAACTATCAATAGAACGTTGTAAGATAGCGGTGATTTTGCGCGTTTTTTCAAGTAAATTCGCCATTTCTCCTCTTTCCTTTTTTTAGTCGTGCTTATTATACCAAAAAGGCTATCTTTTAGCAACAATTTTCAGAAAATTAGATACAGTTTTGACAATTTTATAAAATCCAGATACAGCAACAAAGAAAACCTTTTCAAAATCTAATTTTCTGGCCAAAAAAGCTGATCTAAAGTAACCTCTAAAACCTGACAAATAGCAATACAAAGATTAATCGTTGGATTATAATCTCCCTTTTCAATTGCATTGATGGTCTGACGAGAAACTCCTACTAAATCTGCTAATGCCTGCTGAGATAAATCTTTCCCAGCCCTCGCTGCTTTTAAACGTAAATTTTTCTTCATTCTTTATCCTCAAAATGCCGAATAATCAATTTTAAAAAGATTGTCAAACCAGCAGCACCAAACCAAATCGCCTGCATAATAGCGGAAAAGCTATCTTTTAAATTAAAATGTTCACTTGAAATAACCTTCCATGATGAAAACTCAATCAAAAGAATCACTAGGAGATAAATCACTTCTTCCCACTGCTTTTTCCGTGCTTCAAAATAGGCATCATGCCAAATACTGTAAACGATAAAAAGAATGACACCCCCAACCATAATCAGAAAGAGACTGTTTCTAAAGTCAAGCCAGGCAGGACGCTCTTCTACAAAGAATAACACCGTTGCAACAGCAAAAACACCTGCAGTTGCCAGTTGATAGCCTTTTAATTGATAATATCGTTGGCGCTCATCAAATGAGCTAAACAGCTCTGATACTCTCCAAATGCCAGTCAAAAGAACAAACACTATAAACATCCAAAAAAATAACATCAGTCTTCCTCCTCTCGTTTATCAAGATAGCGACGGTAAGTAATTGAACTTCCCATTGCAAATAGTGATAAGCCTAAAATAAGCATTGACCCACTGCCACCATGCGAAAAGAATTCATTTACATCCAAATGTTTTGAAACCATTTCCCAACCCGTCATCAAGATAGTGACCAACCCATACAACAAACAACCGATACCCATAAGATGACCATGTTTTTCAAAACGCGGATCAACCAAAGGGTGAGCTCCTTTTAACGTTGCATAGGTAACATTAACCGCAAGTCCACCAAATAGGATAAAAACAAACCAAAAGATCGGCGAAAATAAATTTGGCAACATGCGTGTCAGCAACAATCCAAGCCAAGCACTAAAAATCGTAAAGGCAAAACCATATTGATAACTCTTTAGTACAAAATGTTTTTGTCTCTCATCTAAAGCAACTCCCGTTTTTCCTCTTAATTGTTTAGCCATAACAATTCCTCCTTGGCTTCTGATATTTTTCACCTTAATCATACTCTTTAGATAACTTTTTGTCAATTATATTTTACAAAATGTCGTAAATTTTTTCAAAAAAATAAAAGACCTAAAGTCTCGAGCACTCTAGGTCTTTTTCTTATAATCATTGTTCACTTAATTAAGCTGACAATACTTTACGTCCTTTACGACGACGAGCTGCAAGCACGCGACGTCCGTTTTTAGTTGACATACGGTGACGGAATCCGTGTTTACGTTGACGACGGATTTTACTTGGTTGATAAGTACGTTTCACAATGAATACCTCCTCATAGATTTTCGTATTCGTTTAGCCGGCTAGTGTGATATCAGTTACTAAACATACCATAATATTCTATAAAAATTTGCCCCTCTTGTCAAGAACTATTTCCGTAATTCACGGAGTTTTTGATTGATTCTTCTTGTTTGTTGCTTTTCGTATTGAAAAATGGCAAAGCTGATAATCAGATAAATGACCAGAAACTCAATAAAGAACGACAAGAAGTCCACTTCTGTAAACCACCCATTCACAGTCATCATGAGGCTGACCCATAAAAAGATAAGGCTGAGATGCAATAATTGTCTTAGCCGCGGAGCTATTTTCAAAGCGTAAGCATAGCTAGAAAGCCCCATCAATCCTGAACAAACTGCTACAACCAGCATTTGAGAAAACTTCTGGGTACTAACTCCCAGCAAAGTCAGCATCATCAGATAAACGACTTGCCCAATGCCAATGCCACTAATCACATAAACGATTGTTTTTTTCATATAATCACCTACTTCATCATATAACGGCTAGTCGAAAAGACAAGGAGGTAAATGATTGCCGTCATGATGATGGCAAACCAATTAAATATCCCATTAAAAGCTAGCATCCCTGCTACCAATCCACAGACCAGCACCATGTGGAGTAGACCACGATAAGATACTGTGATATGTTCTTGCTCATAAATCATGGCAGTCAGACCTATCAAGGCACTCATGACCAAAACACTCACAATCATTTTGACACTAACCTCTTGGACACTAATCAATGCTAATACATAAGAGAAAGAGCCAATTCCTAATCCTGTTGCCATATAAGTTACTGTTTTTTTCATTTTCCTTACCTCAATCCTAATCGTTTTTCTAAGTCTTTTAAATACCTTCTGCTGACATTAACTTTAAGTTTTTTAGTCATCAGCGCCAACATATTTCCCGAAAAAGATGCCTCTAAACTCAGCAAATGCTGAATATTGATGATACTTTGCTTTGACACCTGTATCATATCCTCACTGGATAAGCGCTCTTTAAAGCGGTAGAGCCTATCTGTCGTCAATAGCCGGCCTTCTAAGGTCTCAATAACCAATTGTGGACCATCTACTTCAATCGCTATAATATCAGTTTGCTTGACTAACTTAATCCTGTCCGGTGTTTTTATAGGCAGGATATCCCTTGTTTGGACACCAAATTTTTCCAAATAACTCACCATAGCTACAACTTCATCATCATAAGTAGCTTTCGCTAAGGTCACCTCAAGTTCCTCAATATTTTTCTCTTTAAATTGCCATTTCATACAATCCCCTCACATCATTCTCAAAAGATATCTTCCATGCTCTTATCTTATCAAAAAATAGCAGAGCTGTGGCCATTTTCACGCTAAGCGGTTGAAATTGACTGGTGAGCGGTTGTAAAGTATAGAAAAAGAGAGCCTAAGCTCTCTAAAATTAATCCCCCACCAAAACAGCTACTGTTTGGTAAGCTTTAAGTGTGATTTTTTCTCCAACTTTAACATCGTCGTAGTTGCTAATTAAGACGTTACCTGATTGATACACTTCTGGTAAATCTAAAGTCACTTCATCAGCGTAAAAATTATTTAATACCAACAACTTCTGTCCTTGCCAATTGCGCTCAAAGGCATAAACCTGGTTGCTATCTTTATAGACCGCCTTATAGTCTCCTTCAGCAATGATTGGTAACTCTTTACGCAAGCGGATAAGTTCTTTATAGAATGGGAAAATCTTACCATTTTTTTCTGCTTCAACATTGATTTGTTGATACGATTTACCTGCTTTTAGCCACGGCGTTCCTGTGGTAAAACCTGCATTTTCAGAGGCATCCCACTGCATTGGGATACGAGAATTGTCACGTGATTTTACGGTAATAATCTTAAAGGCTTCTTCTGGAGTTTTTCCTTCATCAAGCATGATTTGATAGGCATTAAGGCTCTCTACGTCGACATAATCTGCCATGCTTTCAAAATCTGGATCTAACATGCCAATTTCTTCTCCCATGTAGATATATGGTGTTCCACGAGACAGATGAATACTGGCTGCTAACATCGTTGCCCCTTCTTCACGGAAGTTTTTGACATCAACAAAGCGGTTAAGGGCACGTGGTTGGTCGTGATTATTGTAAAATAGCGCATTCCAGCCATTCCCTTCGCTCATTCCCTCTCCCCAGGTATGGAAAAGGCTGCGCAATTCTTCAAAATCGAAATCTTTAATCGTCCATTTTTGACCATTCTCATAATCCACTTTAAGGTGATGGAAATTAAAGGCCATTGATAATTCTTCACGCTCTGGTGCCGTGTAGAGAATACAATTTTCCACAGTTGTCGCCGACATTTCTCCCACAGTCATAAAGCTTGGATCCTGTCCAAAGCTGGCTTGATTGAGCATGTGTAGGTAGTCATGGTTGATTGGTCGATCTGTGTAGGCTGGTTTCCCATCGTTAATTGGACAATCTTCCAATACTTCATCTTTACCAATCAAGTTAATCACATCAAAACGGAAGCCTTTGACACCTTTTTCTTTCCAAAAGTTAACGACTTTAAAAAGCTCTTCACGAACAGTTGGATTGCGCCAGTTAAGATCCGCCTGAGTCACATCGAAAAGATGCAAGTAATATTTTCCTGTATCGCCAAACGGTGCCCAAGCATTGCCACCAAATTTTGAAACCCAATCGGTAGGTTCATCACGCAAAATGAAGAAATCTTGATAGAAGGAATCACCAGCTAAAGCCTTTTGGAACCATTCATGCTCTGTTGAACAGTGGTTTAATACCATGTCTAGCATAAAGTCGATACCATGCTCTTTACCAACAGCTATCATTTCTTCAAAATCTGCCATAGTACCAAAATCTGGATTAACAGCTGTGTAATCTGAAACGTCATAGCCATTGTCCCGTTGCGGACTAGGATAAAAGGGATTTAACCAAATCATATCAATACCTAGTTCAGCCAAATAAGGTAATTTTTCAATAATCCCTCGCAAATCACCCACACCATTTCCTGTGGTATCTTTATATGATTTTGGATAAATTTGATAAACCACCTTTGTTTTATCAATCATTCTTAGAGTTCCTTCCTTTTCTTTTTCCAGTCGAATGAATTAGCTTTAATACAAAGAACCGAGACGCCAACAGCTCAAAAGCACCAAATGAGTTTCTGAGGTTCTAGCAATGGGAAAAGCAGAGCTTTCCTCAAAACGTACAGCAAGTCGAAAATGACAATGTCTCAAAGTTAATCCAAAGGACTATACATATCTAGGTAAAGGTAAAGGGCCCAGTTACCTAAGCCCCTCTCCTTTTTTAATCTATTATAACATTATGCTTTGGCTTCGTCTTCTGTTTTGGTAAGGATACCAGCTTTACGGAAGAAGAATGTCAAGATGAATGGTACTGCAATCGCTACTGCCATACAAATGAAGAATGGAATCATGTATTTCACATTGATCGCCATAAATCCTGGAAGACCACCAACACCGATTGAGTTTGCTTGAACGTTAAACGTTGTTGACAAGAGGCCTGCAGCTCCAGAACCAATCATTCCTGCTACGAATGGGTAAACGTATTTCACATTAACACCGAAGAGGGCTGGCTCGGTAACACCAAGGTAAGCAGAGATTGCAGCTGGAAGTGAGATTTGTGCTTCTTTCTCGCTGTGACGGTTCATGAAGTAGTAAGCAAGAACTGCTGAACCTTGAGCAATATTTGAAAGAGCAATCATTGGCCACAAACCAGTTGTATGAGTTGCAGTATCTGCGATAAGCTGTGTATCAATCGCATTTGTCATGTGGTGAAGACCAGTGATAACAAACGGCGCATAAAGGGCACCAAAGACAGCACCGAAGAGCCATTTAAGTGGACCTGTCAAACCAGCAAGAACAACTGTAGATAAGAGTTGACCTAACCACCAACCAAATGGACCAAGGACAGTGTGTGCCAAAACAAGTGCTGGAAGAAGTGACAAGAATGGTACAAAAATCATTGAAATCACTTCTGGAATACGTTTACGCCAGAAAATCTCAAGGTAAGAAAGTGACAATCCTGCAAGAAGTGCTGGAATAACTTGCGCTTGGTAACCAATACGGTTTACTGTTGCAAAACCGAAGTCCCAAACCCAGTTCTTAGCAATTTCTTCAGCAGATGTTCCTGGAACAGCGTAAGCATTAAGTAACTGTGGTGACACCAAACAGATACCAAGGACAATACCAAGAATTTGTGAAGTTCCCATCTTACGAGTAACTGACCAAGTAATCCCTACTGGCAAGAAGTGGAAGATTGCCTCACCTGGAAGCCATAGGAAGTGGTTCACACCGTTCCAGAATGTTGACACTTCAACAATTTTCTTACCATCTAAGAAACCAAATGGAACACCTTCCAAAATGTTACGGAATCCTAGAATCAAACCACCCACGATGATAGCTGGCAAGATTGGCGTGAAGATTTCAGCCAACATGGTCATCACGCGCTGAACTGGATTTTGGTTACTTTTCGCAGCAGATTTAGCCGCTTCTTTAGAAACACCTTCAACACCAGATACGGCTGTGAAGTCGTTGTAGAAGATTGGAACATCATTTCCTATAATAACTTGGAATTGACCAGCGTTAGTAAATGTTCCTTTAACTGGTGCCAATCCTTCAATTACTTTCACGTTTGCTTTTGACTCGTCTTCAAGGACAAAACGCATACGCGTCGCACAGTGTGTCACTGCTTTAATATTTTCTTTACCACCGACAGCTTTTAACAGCGCCTTGGCATCATTTTCAAATTTTCCCATTTCATTCTCCTTGGGGATTTATTTTTTACAAGGCTAATTGTAACCGATGACAAAGTTGTATGCAACTTGTTTGGGTTAAAAGGTGTAAAAAAAGTTTAAAAACCAACAACTTGTATGGTAAAATAAAGACATCTACTCTAAAAAGGAGTTCCAACTGACTTAAAATGAAAAAATACGAACACATTTATAAAGAATTAGAAAATAGAATTTTATCCGGACAGTACCCAGTCGGACATTACCTGCCCACTGAAATGGAACTTTGTGAGCAATTTTCAGCCAGTCGAGACACCGTCCGTAAAGCGCTCAGCCTTTTAACCAAGGAAGGCTTAATCATAAAATCTCAAGGACGCGGATCTCAGGTCAAAAAACAAGAACTCATTAATTTCCCTGTATCTGAGCTATCCAGCTATCAAGAACTGGTCGCCCTACACGGAATAACTTCAAAAACCAATGTCATCAGCCTTGATAATCTCATCGTCGATGACGAACTGCGCAAGCTAACTGGCTTTCCTGTCGGAACCCATGTTTTTCGTATCACGCGCCAACGCGTTGTTGACAATGTCGCTTCCGTTCTAGACATCGATTACCTCCTCAAGCCAATTGTCCCTTCGATATCACGGGAAATTGCAGAGCAGTCTATCTATGCCTACCTTGAAAAAGAACTTGGTCTAGCCATCTCTTATGCCCAAAAACAAATTACCATTGATAACGCCAGAGACCAAGATAAAATTTTACTAGACCTCGGAAGTGATAAACACGTGGTCTGCATCCGCTCCAAAGTCTATCTGGCAGACAATCGCCAATTCCAGTTTACCGAAAGCCGGCACAAACTAGAAAAATTCCAATTCATTGACTTTGCACGGAGAAAGTTGTAACACTCACTATCCCGTTAATCTAAATGAATACTTGACTTACCTTTAGCAAAAACTTAGACACCCTTAATAATACCTTTATTGATTTCCTCACCACACAGTGATATGATGTCCTTGTCACTGGATAAAGAAAAAATCACTAGGAGGAAAACAAATATGAGACAAAAAAAGTGGGGAATTGTTTTCACATGTCTATTAATAGGATTGCTATCTTTAACTTCCGTAACTGCCGATACGATCAAAGGCATCCCTTTTACGGTCAAAGGAAATGCTAAACTCAGTGAAGTCGATATTTTCCCCTTCTATATCGGTAATGATAAAATCAGCATGCAGCTAATGTCACATAGTTATGGTTATGTCTATATCAACGATGAACTGATAAAAGTTGATGACATTAAACATAAAAATTGCCACCGTTCAGGATGCTCTTCCTCACGTGAATGGACAACCAGTGGTCATCGAGCTGGTGAAAGCGGGAGTTACACTATTGACCTTGGAAAGCCTCTCAAAAAAGGTGATATAGTCACCTTTAGATTCTCAGATGATGGTAATATCCCCTTCGGAATCCTCGTCTATGAAGATGAACAATCCGCTACCGAACGTCTACAAAACGAACGACACTTAAAAGAACAAGAATACGCCGAAAAACTATTTAGACAATCCATCCTTGATGAAAATAACAAAACTTGGTACAACACTGCCAGTGACTTCTTCCTAGAGACCTGGTGGAATGTCACCGGCTGGTGGTACCAGTAATATCAGACTATCTTCAATAATAAAAACGCTTAGAAATTTCTTATTTTTTTCTAAGCGTTTTTTATCACATTTTTAGCACAGTGCAATGTTTTCACTCTCATGGTTTAAGAAAAAGCAAAGCTTCTAAGGATTTTTGGTATCAAGGACAATGGTAACAGGACCATCATTGATAAGGGATACCTGCATATCCGCTCCAAATCGCCCTCTAGCAACCGGCACCGCTTGTTCCAAGGCATCATTAAAATCATCGTAGAGCTGGCTAGCTAATTCTGGCTTAGCTGCCCCTGTAAAGGCTGGACGGTTTCCTTTTTTGGTATCCGCAAAGAGCGTAAACTGCGAAATCGATAAAATTGAACCACCAATATCTTGAACGGATAAATTCATCTTGCCATTTTCATCTGAGAAAATACGCATGTTGAGAATTTTACGCACCGCATAATCCAAGTCTGCCTGCGTGTCATCTGGTCCAACTCCCACTAACAACAGCAAGCCCTGATCAATCTGTCCAACTACTTTATTGTCAATCGAGACGGTGGCTTCAGACACCCGTTGAATAATAATTTTCATAATTCCTCCTATCCATTTGTCCGTTTGACAGAATAGACATCTGGAACAACCTTTATCTTATCAACCACGGTTGTCAAGGTCGCCAAATTCGGAATACTGAACGACACGTGGATATTGGCAAATTTCATGTCTTTAGTCGGTTGGGCGTTAACTGTCGAGATATTCTTCGTTTGATTTGACAGGATTGTCAACACATCATTTAAAAGACCTGAACGATTTAAGCCATAGATATCAATTTCTGCTAGATACTCTTTGCCAGCATTGTTATCGTCCCACTCAACCTCAATGAGACGTTGTTCATAGCCTTCTTGTCCCTTGATATTGTTACAATCTGCACGGTGAATGGCTACCCCTCGTCCTTTAGTAATATAGCCTTCAATCGCATCGCCTGGAACAGGGTTACAGCATTTGGCAATCCGCATGAGAAGCCCTGACGCCCCTTGAATAATCACACCGTTCTCACTCTTAACCTTGAGAACGTCACGGTTGCTACGGTTGACTTCGCCGCCATTCAATAGCTCATCTGCCTCTGCTTTTGCTTTCGCACGTTCTTCTTCACGGCGCTCTTTTTCGGTTAATTTATTGAAGACGCTAATCGCAGAAATTTCACCAAAGCCAATCGCCGCATACATGGCTTCTTCACTTCTCGCACTCACGCGCGGCAAAATCGCTTCAATATGTTTTTTATCAAGATATTTGTTGGCAACAAGCCCATTTTCTTGGAAGATGTCAATCAAAAGTTCACGTCCCTTATTGACAGACATCTCTTTATCTTGATTTTTGAAAAATTGACGAATCTTGCTTCTCGCCTTAGTCGTTTTAACAATCTTAATCCAGTCACGACTTGGTCCAAAAGAATTTGGATTGGTGACAATTTCAACAACGTCACCCGTTTTCAACTTAGCCGTTAGTGGTACCATACGGCCATTAACCTTAGCCCCCGTCGCCTTTTCTCCCACCTGAGTGTGAATCGCATAGGCGAAATCAATTGGTCCAGAATCTTTTGGTAATTCCTGCACAGCCCCATTTGGCGTGAAAACATAGATACGCTCTGAGAAAATATCCTCTTTCACAGAATCTACAAAGGCTTTAGCAGAGCCATTTGACGAATCTTGGAGTTCAACCAACTCCTTAATCCAGTTCATCCCAATCGCTGATTCTTTACTGTCAACCTTGCTGGTCTGTCCTTTTTTATAGGCCCAGTGCGCAGCGACACCGAACTCTGCCACCTCATGCATGTCCTTGGTACGGATTTGAATTTCAATCGGCCCTTTTGGTCCATAAACAGTGGTATGAATAGACTGATAACCATTGGCCTTAGGCGCAGCAATGTAATCTTTAAATCGCCCAGGCATCGGACGCCACAGCTCATGAATGTAACCCACCATGGCATAGACATCACTCGGCGTCTTCATAATACAACGAATGGCAATCAAATCATAAATCTGATCAAAGCGTTTCTTTTTATCACGCATTTTGCGGTAAATCGAATAAAGGTGCTTAGGTCGCCCATAAACATCGCCGTATAAGCCTTGCTCATTAGTATAGGCTGTGATTTTACCAACAATCTCCTCGACCAGTTCTTCACGTTCACGACGCTTCTCATTCATCATATGAGAAATTTTGTAGAATTCATTTTCCTCCAAATAGCGGAAGGACAAATCCTCTAGTTCCCATTTGATACGGCTAATCCCCAGACGGTGAGCAAGCGGTGCATAAATCTCCATGGTTTCACGAGAAATGCGTTCCTGCTTATCTTTACGAAGGTGCTTAAGCGTCCGCATATTATGAAGACGGTCAGCTAATTTCACCAAGATAACTCGAATATCCTTGGACATGGCCATCAGCATTTTACGGTGATTTTCAGCCAACTGCTCCTCATGAGGCTTGTACTCCACCTTACCGAGTTTGGTCACCCCATCAACAATATCACGCACAGCTTTTCCAAAATCACGCTCAATATCTTCCAAGGTCGTATCAGTATCTTCCACAACATCATGAAGAAAACCACAAGCTACCGTTACAGCATCCAAATGAAGACTCGCCAAAATCCCTGCGACCTGAATAGGGTGGATAATATAAGGCTCACCCGACTTCCTGAATTGATGAAAGTGTGCCTTTGTGGCATATTCCAAAGCATACTGAACAAACTTAACATCTTCTTCAGACAAGTATTCCGCTCCAAGAGCAACCACTTCTTCTCCTGTTAAATTCACTTCTTTTGGCATGATAGCTTCCTTTCACTCTCCATTTGATGATAAATCTGAAACAGCCCATAGGGCTGCTTTTCTCTAATCTATATTTTATATATTTTAACACTTTTTATGAAAAAAGCATAGCTAGTAGTAATCGCAGCAATCCATATCCTTTTATCATTACTTTTGTGAACAAATCATTTATCAAAACAATTAATTGTTCGCTTATTTTTAAAAACGCGATTGAAAAAAACGCTTACGAGTTGTATAATATATAGGCTAAACGAAATTTCTGACGAAGTTTCACTATTATCAAAAAGGAGATGTTTTAATATGTCAAAACACTATCTGTCTAAGAGTGCCCTTGTTCTCTCACTTATCGCAACAGGTCTAGCTAGTACAACTCTCGTACAAGCAGATGAAACAACAACTGCAACTACTCTAGAAACGCCTGTTACCGAAGCAGCTACCACTGGAGCAACACCTGCTGAAACGACCACACCAGATACAACTGCCGTAGAGACAGAATCACCAGCAGTGGCTATATCACTCGACAACGCTCCAAAACCAGATACTGCTATCATTGCACCTGTGGAAGGCCAAACGGTGGATATTCGTATCGCTTCAACAACTGACCTTCATACTAACTTAGTTAACTATGATTATTATCAAGATAAAGAAGCACAAAACATCGGTTTAGCTAAAACGGCTGTTCTCCTTGAAGAAGCAAAAGCTGAAAATCCAAATATCGTTACCGTGGACAATGGCGACCTTATCCAAGGAACACCACTCGGAACTTACAAGGCTATCGTTGATAAGGTTGAACCAGGTGAACAACACCCAATGTACGCAGCACTTGAAGCACTTGGCTTTGATGCTAGCACACTTGGTAACCACGAATTCAACTACGGTCTAGATTACCTCAAAACAGTCCTTGACACAGCTGATATTCCTGTTCTCAACGCCAATGTTCGTGATGCTAAAACAAACGCATTAGCCTTCAATCCTTATGTGATTTTACCAAAAACCTTTAAAGATACCACTGGTAAAGACGTTACTGTCAACATCGGAATTACAGGTATCGTTCCCCCTCAAATTATGAACTGGGATAAAGCAAACCTTGAAGGTAAGGTCGTCGTTCAGGACGCTGTTGAAGCAATCACTGAAATTATTCCTACCATGCGAAATGCTGGCGCAGACCTCGTTCTTGTCCTTTCTCACTCAGGTATCGGTGATGATAAATACGACAAAGGTGAGGAAAACGTTGGTTACCAAATCGCAAGTATCTCAGGTGTTGATGCTGTGGTAACAGGACATTCTCACGCTGAATTTCCATCTGGTAAAGGCACTGGATTTTATGAAAAATACGCTGGTGTTGACGGAGTACGTGGCCTCATTAACGGAACCCCTGTTACCATGGCAGGAAAATATGGTGATCATCTAGGAATCATTGACCTCAATATCACTTATACAAACGGCAAATGGACTGTTAACAAAGATAAAAGTCAAAGTTCAATCCGTAAAATTGATACAAAATCCTCTAAAGCTAATCAAACTATCCTTGACATCGCAAAAGAAGCTCACAATGGTACCATCGAATACGTTCGTAAACAAGTTGGTACAACAACCGCACCTATCACTAGCTACTTTGCATTAGTCAAAGACGATCCATCAGTTCAAATCGTCAACAATGCGCAGCTTTGGTACGCTAAAAAAGAACTCGCTGGCACACCATACGCTAACCTTCCACTCCTCTCAGCTGCTGCACCATTCAAAGCAGGTACACGAAACGATCCAACTGCCTACACAGACATCCCAGCTGGACCAATCGCTATCAAAAACGTTGCCGACCTTTACCTTTACGACAACGTCGCAGCTATCCTAAAAATTACTGGAGCTGATTTGAAAGAATGGCTAGAAATGTCAGCAGGACAATTCAATACCATCGATCCAAACAAAAAAGACCCACAAAACCTCGTCAACACAGACTACCGCACCTACAATTTCGATGTCATTGACGGTGTCACTTACGAATACGATGTGACTCAACCAAACAAATACGACCGTAGTGGTAATCTTGTCAATGCAGACGCAAACCGTGTTCGTAACCTAAAATACAATGGCGTAGAAGTTGCAGATAATCAAGAATTCATGGTAGTTACAAATAATTACCGTGCTAGCGGAACTTTCCCAGGTGTCAAAAATGCCACTGTCAACTATCTCTTCAACTTAGAAAACCGCCAAGCTATCATCAATTACATTGTTTCTGAAAAAACAATCAACCCATCTGCTGACAATAACTGGTATTTCACAGATAGTATTTCTGGGCTTGACATCCGTTTCTTGAGTGCCGATAAAGCTAAAGATTTAATCGGAGGTGCCAAAGATATCTCATACGTTGGTTCATCAAGCGTTGAAGGATTCGGAGACTTCAAATTTACTTATATCAAACCAGAAGTAGCTATTCCTGATAACACAGACACTAAAAAACCAACACTTTCAGACAAAGATCGTACAGACATTCACCAATTGGTATCTAATGCCTATAAAGCTCAACAAACAAAAACAGCTGCCACAGATCCAATCAATACAAATACAGTACATAAGACAGATAATCTCCCTCAACAAAAACCTCTGTCAAGTCCTGGTGTAACAGCTAAAACAAATGTCTTACCAAAAACAGGCGAAGCTGATTCTGTTGCCATCACCTTCTTTGGCTTCGGACTTCTCGCTAGCCTTGCAGGACTTATCCGTCGTAAAGAAAATTAATTCAATGAACGAACTGCCCAATGCAGTTCGTTTTTTGCTATAATAAAGCTAAGAAAGGAGTGATACCTATGATGACACCCTATGGCTATTTTAATATGACGAGGCGAATGCCCACTAATGAGATTTGGAGAACTGAGACCTTCACCTCTCTATTAAAATAAAAACTTTTCCATTTTGCACTAAGTGACTCTCGGTTTTCCTCGAAAGGACTTATGACAAAAACTGTAAAACAGCAAGCTTATCGTGTGATCTCAGAAACACGAACAGACTATCTGATTTCAAACCAAAGCGATATCAAACACTTACCTAAACGCCCTAAAACAGCACCTTACTATGTCGGTGATTGGCTCCTTTACGATAGTGATCGTCAGACTTATTCTCTACAAGAACGAAAATCTATCGTTTCCAAAGCCAGTAATCACACGTTAAAAAACGACCATCACCACAAATCAGAGCAGGTCATGGCAACCAATGTCGACCAAGTCTTCATTTTAATGGCACTTAATCAAAATTTTTCACTCGCCAAACTAGAACGCTACTACCTCGTTTTCTACCAAGAAGCAGTTGACTTGCATTTTATCTTAACCAAACCTGACCTTGTTTCCAATAGCAAAGAAATCATTGCTGATATCAAACACCTTTATCCCCAACTATCCCTAACCTGTCTCAATAATTTAGAATCCTCATCTATTACCCGATTTAAAAATCTTCTAAGTCCTCAAAAGACTGGACTCTTATTAGGAAGTTCGGGCGCTGGAAAATCAACCTTAATCAATAATCTCCTCCCCTTTCAATCCCAAAAAACTAACGCCGTCAAACGAACTGACGCCAAAGGTAAACACACCACTACCAGCAGTCAACTCTTTTACCACTCCGAATTAGACTACACCATCATTGACACCCCTGGGTTTAAAGGCATTGATAAAGTCAACACCCTAGACTTATCCCCCTTATTTAATGAGATCATCTCTCTCAGTAGACAATGCCACTTCCCAAATTGCCAACACAACAAAGAACCACGATGTGCCATCAAACAAGCACTAGCATCGGGAGAGTTAAACCATGAGTTATGGCTACGCTACTGCTACCATATGACAAAATTATCCTAAAAATTGCGAGAGGTTGAGACAAAAATGTCTCAACCTTCTCTTATTAATAGTAATGACAGATTGATGCAGTGGTTGATTGGAAGTCTATAACTGGTCACTTTTTCATTTTCTTGGATATCCCATGACCTCTCCTCCTAAAAGTGCTATAATGAAACTAGCATTTTTTGAAAGGAGTCATATGTCGGATTTAACCCTTGTCTATATCAGTCTCAGCGGTAATACACAAAGTTTTGTCAAACGCCTCTCAGACTATTTAGCAACTACTCAAGAACTGACAACTCGTCAGATTAACATCAAAGAACTTAATCACGAAACCTTCCCCGTGACAGAACCCTTTGTGGCATTATTACCAACCTATCTCGAAGGAGGTAATGGTGTTGACCACGGCGATGTTGAAATTTTAACCAATCCACTTGGCGACTTTATCACAGCTCATGACAACTACAAAAACTGTATGGGAATTATAGGCTCTGGTAATAAAAATTTTAACCATCAGTATATTCTTACCGCTAAACAATACAGCAAGCGTTTTGGCTTCCCACTTCTAGGCGATTTTGAGTTACGTGGTACAAGCGCAGATATTGAACGCTTAGCAGCCGTCATTTTAGAAACAAAAGCAAAATGGAATACCGCAAACTAGCCGAACTGCCAAAAGAAGTCTTAGAAACTTTTTTCAAAGAACACTGGAATGATACACAAATGGCTATCAGAGGACAATTATTTCATCTACTTGATAGCGAGGGCTTTGTTGCTATGGACAATCAGAACATCCTAGGTATCATCACTTGGCAAATCATCGATAAACAGTTTGAAATCTTGTCATTAGACAGCCTAAAACCTCGTGAAGGTATCGGAAGCCAGCTTCTAGCTCTAGTTGAAGAAAAGGCTCGCCTATTAGGCTTTCGAAACTGTCACCTCACCACTACCAATGACAACCTAGTTGCTCTCTCATTCTATCAAAAACGAGGCTATCATATCGCTAGAGTTTTCCCAAACGCTGTGACCAAGGCTAGACAGTTAAAACCATCAATTCCTCTCATCTCTGAAAATGGTATCCCTATCCGAGATGAATTGGAACTCATTAAACCACTTAATTAAGGAGTATCACATGCAAACAACCATCAATTACATCACGACCCTCTGTAATATCCCATCACCAACAGGTTTCACAACCACTATTATGGACTACGTTCAAGCTGAACTTGAAAGCTTTGGCTACACTCCTGTGCGTACTGCCAAAGGTGGCCTTATGGTATCTGTTAAAGGAACTGATGACAGCAAACACCGCGTCGTAACCGCACACCTTGACACTCTTGGTGCTATGGTTCGTGCCATCAAACCTGACGGTCGCCTCAAAATGGATTTAGTAGGTGGCTTTGTTTATAACGCTATCGAAGGCGAAAACTGTACTGTTCACGTTGCCAAAAACGGCAAGGAAATCTCTGGAACAATCCTTATGCACCAAACATCTGTTCACGTTTACCGTGATGCAGGTACTGCTGAGCGCAACCAAACCAATATGGAAATTCGTTTGGATGAAAAAGTAAAAACAGCTGATGAAACACGTGCGCTAGGTATCGAAGTCGGTGACTTCATTTCCTTTGACCCTCGCGTTGTGGTCACAGAATCAGGCTTTATCAAGTCTCGCCACCTCGACGACAAGGTCAGCGCAGCCATTCTCATCAAACTCCTCAAAACCTATAAAGAGAATGCTATCGTCTTACCAAACACTACTCACTTCTACTTCTCAGCCTTTGAAGAAGTTGGACACGGTGCAAACTCTAGCCTACCAGCCGAAACAGTCGAATACCTTGCTGTTGATATGGGAGCCATGGGTGATGACCAAGCCACTGATGAGTACACCGTTTCAATCTGTGTCAAAGATGGTTCAGGTCCGTATCATTACGAACTCCGCCAACACATGGTAGCTCTAGCTGAAAAGAATAATATCCCTTATAAACTCGATATCTATCCTTATTATGGTAGTGACGCCTCTGCAGCCATGCGCGCTGGTGCAGAAGTTAAACATGCCCTCCTAGGAGCAGGTATTGAGTCTAGCCATTCCTACGAACGTACGCACACTGATTCTGTTGAGGCAACTGAACGTTTAGTTGATGCCTACCTCAAGTCATAAGTTATCTAATGAAACAGCTCATCCTCATTCGTGGTAATTCTGGGTCCGGTAAATCCACTCTAGCGCTGCAACTTCAACAAAAACTCGGTCAAAAGACCGTTCTTCTTCCTCAAGACACCCTACGTCGCCTCATTCTAAACGCCAAAGATGAGATGGTTACGAAACACCGACCGTCCCTCTCTACCTCACACTCCTCGAACATGCCTACCAGCATCATGACATCGTCATTATTGAAGGTATTCTCCATAGAGACTGGTATGCCCCTCTTTGGGATAAAATAGCAGAGCTTTACGGAGACAAGGCTTATGCTTATTATTATGATTTACCCTTTCAAGAAACCATCAGACGCCATCAAACCAGAGATAAAGTCAATGACTTTTCCGTATCAGATATGAAGCGATGGTGGCTCGAAAAAGATTACCTCAATCAGTTCAATGAAACCTATTTTGATGAAACTGTAAGCCTAGAAAACGCCCTCTCAATAATATTAGAACATCTGAGAAATTCTAATTAAGAACATGAAAAGCTTAGCGTCAAAGATTGATGCTAAGCTTTTTCACTATTTAAATTTACCAACTCTTATCCTTGTTCTTTTGGAAGAATAAGATTTAATACAACACCCACAATCGCTGCTAGTGCAGTACCAGAAAGATTAACCGCACCAAGATCAAGAACAGCGCCACCTAGACCAAGAACAAGCATTGAACTTGAAATAATCAAATTACGAACCTGACCAAAATCAACTTGACGCTCAATTAACACCTTAAGACCATTTGAAGCAATAACCCCATACAGTAGAATAGACATTCCACCCAAAACAGCGTTCGGAATCGTCGAAATCAAGGCTGTAAATTTCCCAAAGAATGAGAAGGCAATCGCAATCAGTGCAGCATTACGAATAACTGAAACAGAAGCAACGCGTGTCATTCCGATAACACCAGTATTTTCACCATAAGTTGTATTAGCAGGACCACCGATGAAAGCTGAAACAGCCGTTGCGACCCCATCACCAATAAGAGTCCGTTGCAAACCAGGTTCCTTCAAGAACTGGCGACCAGTAATCTGACCAAGAACCGTATGGTCCCCAATATGCTCCGCTATTGTTACCACCGCAATCGGTAAAATGGCAATCATCTCAGGACCAAAGTAGAACTCATATGATTTAAAGACACCTGTCTTAAACGGTAAGTAGAAAGATGGCAGTTCAAACCATTTCGCCTCGAGAACTGGCGTAAAATCAACTAATCCTAAACCAAGTGCTAAGATATAACCACCAATGATAGCAAATAAGAAAGGAATAATCTTCACAAAACCTTTACCGTTTGTATTAATAAAAGCGGCAATCAAGAAAGTCACAATTGCAACTACAATATTTCGCCAATCAGCATCCGCAACAAAACCAGCTGATGTCACCGCTGAATTTGCTAACCCTAACCCAATAACAATAATCATAGGACCAATCACAATTGGTGGCAAGACCTTATCAATCCACTTAGTCCCCAAAACACTAATCAAACCAGCGATTACAACATAAATCAAACCAACAAAGAAGACACCCGTTTGAGCTGCCGAAACATTTCCACCCATAGCTTCATTAGCCGTCGCCATAGCTGTAATATAAGCAAACGATGACCCCAAATAAACAGGTACCTTAGCCTTCGTAGCCACTTGGTAAATCAAAGTTCCAACACCAGAAGCAAAAAGTGCTACTGACACAGGCATTCCCAAAATAAGCGGCACCAAAATGGTAGCACCAAACATCGCAAAAACGTGCTGGAAAGAAAGCAACAATCCCTGAGCAAACTCTGGCTTTTCCTCAACATCTAAAATCAAATCAACCTTTGAAACATCAAGATCTAGCGCTGTATGATGCTCATGTTCTCCAACATGCATTTTTAATTCCATGATTCCTCCACCTGGGCACACAAAAAGAGCCCAGTCTTATATTAGTAGTCATAGGCTCTTCGTTTTTCCTGAAATGTCTTTCTCACCTCACGGGATGAGTTTAAAAACCTACGCTTTTGGTATTATAACATAGCAGAGCTAAAAATACTAGACATCTTTCACAAAAAATTGACAGACATCCAAAGAGGTAATTTCCCAAAGTAATTTCCACTTTAGCTTTCGAAGCGGAAGTTAGTCTAAAACGGATTTTTATGGTGGAATTAAGTCTGAGACGTTTGCGTTAGAAATGAGTCCTTACTATGACAAAATATAAACACCTTACCCTCTCAGACCGCAATGACATCCAACTTGGCTTAGAACGTGGAGAAACCTTCAAAGTCATTGGACAAACTATCCTAAAAGATCCTACTACCGTTTCCAAAGAGGTCAAACGTAACAGACAGGTCAGAACCTCTACCAATGATGGGCTTCCTTGCCCTCTCCTTGATAAATCCCCATTTGTCTGTAACGGATGTCCTAAGAGAAGACAAAATTGTGGCTACAAGAAAATCTTCTACCTCGCTAAACAGGCTCAAAAACAATACGAACAAACCCTCGTTGAGGCTCGAGAAGGAACACCTCTCAACTCTCAAACGTTCTGGGACATGGATAAAGTCATCTCCGATGGTGTGAAAAAGGGACAGCACATCTATCACATCCTTAAAACTCATAACCTTGATGTCAGTTCCTCAACCGTCTATCGACACATCCGTAAAGGATACCTTTCTATCGCTCCTATTGATCTGGCTAGAGCTGTAAAATTCAAACCTAGACGAAAGGCTACACTACCTGCTATCCCTAAAGAAGCTAAAAAAGGGCGTTCTTATGAGGACTTCCAAAACTTCCTGACACATAGACAGCTGACCTCTTGGCTTGAAATGGACACCGTTATTGGACGGGTTGGTGGAAAAGTATTACTCACCTTCAATGTCTCCTTCTGTAACTTTATCTTCGCTAGACTTCTGGACAATAAAACCGCTCTTGAGGTCGCTAAACACTTCTATGTTATCAAGAACACGCTTTATGAGGCTGACCGAGATTTCTTCGATGTTTTCCCTGTCATTCTAACTGACAATGGTGGAGAGTTTGCCAAAGTTGATGACATTGAGATGGATATCAGAGGTGAGATTAAACTATTCTTTTGCGACCCTAAGCGCTCTGACCAGAAAGGAAGAATTGAGAAAAATCACACACTTATTCGCGATATTTTACCCAAGGGAACTTCTTTTGACAACTTAACTCAGAACGATATCAACCTAGTCTGTTCTCATGTGAATAGCGTGAAACGCGCTGCTCTGAATGGGAAATCAGCTTATGAGCTCTTTACCTTTACCTATGACGAAGAACTGGCTAAACTACTCGGCATTTCCTTAATTCCAGCAGAAGACGTCTGTCAGTCTCCAAAATTACTCCAACACAAATTCTAAAAACAACCTAATATAAGCCACTCAAACGTCTCACACTAACTTCCACCATAGCGGAACTTAATCTGAAACGCTTTCAGATGAGGGGATTTTGTGTACCCTTTTTGTCAACTAAATTAGCCTAAAAATGCAATAAATCAACCTTTATAAAAACCAGTGGAACTTACCCTGACACGGAGTTTCACTGGTTGTTAGAGGTTTTATCAGATTAACTTCCACTTTAACAGACGGTGGAAGTTAGTTTGGGAATTTAGCAGACATCCAAAGAAGTTTTCCGAAATCTCACTAATGCGCTCTTAACCAGCAATAATCCATTCCCCAACCTAATCTTCCTAACTTCGCCCTTACCTTTCTCTGAAAAGCACGTTTCCCCCTAAAACACTCACCACTCATCAAATAGTCCAGATAACCTTTTTCCTCTACTGTCAATTCCTGACACAACTCTCCAATAGCCTCCCTATAGGCTACCATCTCCGCCACATCTAGCCCATTATCCGATACCGAATGAGCCACTTCTCCAATCTCATCATAAACCATTCGGTCAAAAGCTCTCTTTATACTCTCTTGCTTTCGAATCTCATCCTTGACACGGTTTGAAAATTTCGTCTTAAAATAAACACACATTTTTCTAGTATTGAAAACTAGATCTGGCTCCTTCTCCAATAACTGATATAAGGTAATCATACCCTCCTGATCCCAATCCTCAGGCTCCCATATCTTAATAAAATAAAACTGTCTCAGTTTCAACACAATCGGACGAACTTTCTGATAAAGCCCTTCAAAATCTAATATTGCTTCCATAACAATACCCCCATAATTTAGTTATGGTTATAGTTTATCCCTAATAAACAAAAAAGAACATGACACAAATGTCATGCTCTAGTAGCTTAAAAAGTTGAACAAATGAAAAAGAAACACTGATGAATCAACGTTTCTAACACATATTATACTCCGCCAACAGGGCTCGAACCTGTGACATCATGATTAACAGTCATGCGCTCTACCAACTGAGCTATGGCGGATGAAAGCTAAGCAACTACCCTATCTCACAGGGGGCAACCCCCAACTACTTCCGGCGTTCTAGGACTTAACTGCTGTGTTCGGCATGGGTACAGGTGTATCTCCTAGGCTATCGTCACTTAACTTCTTCTTGGATTATCCATCCAAAATTGAATACCTATATTCTATCAAGAAACCGCTACGCTGTCAATATACTTTCTTATTTCTAGGATAAGTCCTCGAGCTATTAGTATTAGTCCGCTACATGTCTCACAACACTTCCACTTCTAACCTATCTACCTGATCTTCTTTCAGGGCTCTTACTGATATAAAATCATGGGAAATCTCATCTTGAGGGGGGCTTCGCACTTAGATGCTTTCAGCGCTTATCCCTTCCATACATAGCTACCCAGCGATGCCTCTGGCGAGACAACTGGTACACCAGCGGTATGTCCACTCTGGTCCTCTCGTACTAGGAGCAGATCCTCTCAAATTTCCTACGCCCGCGACGGATAGGGACCGAACTGTCTCACGACGTTCTGAACCCAGCTCGCGTGCCGCTTTAATGGGCGAACAGCCCAACCCTTGGGACCGACTACAGCCCCAGGATGCGACGAGCCGACATCGAGGTGCCAAACCTCCCCGTCGATGTGAACTCTTGGGGGAGATAAGCCTGTTATCCCCAGGGTAGCTTTTATCCGTTGAGCGATGGCCCTTCCATACGGAACCACCGGATCACTAAGCCCGACTTTCGTCCCTGCTCGAGTTGTTGCTCTCGCAGTCAAGCTCCCTTATACCTTTACACTCTGCGATTGATTTCCAACCAATCTGAGGGAACCTTTGGGCGCCTCCGTTACCTTTTAGGAGGCGACCGCCCCAGTCAAACTGCCCGTCAGACACTGTCTCCGATAGGGATAACCTATCCGGGTTAGAGTAGCCATAACACAAGGGTAGTATCCCAACATCGCCTCATACGAAACTGGCGTCCCGTAATCAATGGCTCCTACCTATCCTGTACATGTGGTACAGATACTCAATATCAAACTGCAGTAAAGCTCCATGGGGTCTTTCCGTCCTGTCGCGGGTAACCTGCATCTTCACAGGTACTAAAATTTCACCGAGTCTCTCGTTGAGACAGTGCCCAAATCATTACGCCTTTCGTGCGGGTCGGAACTTACCCGACAAGGAATTTCGCTACCTTAGGACCGTTATAGTTACGGCCGCCGTTTACTGGGGCTTCAATTCAGATCTTCGCGTTACCGCTAAACCCTCCTCTTAACCTTCCAGCACCGGGCAGGCGTCACCCCCTATACATCATCTTACGATTTAGCAGAGAGCTGTGTTTTTGATAAACAGTTGCTTGGGCCTATTCACTGCGGCTGACTTTAAGTCAGCACCCCTTCTCCCGAAGTTACGGGGTCATTTTGCCGAGTTCCTTAACGAGAGTTCTCTCGATCACCTGAGGCTACTCGCCTCGACTACCTGTGTCGGTTTGCGGTACGGGTAGTGTATACTTAACGCTAGAAGCTTTTCTTGGCAGTGTGACGTCACTCACTTCGCTACTTAACTTCGCTCCCCATCACAGCTCAATGTTAGAGATATAAGCATTTGACTCATATCACACCTCACTGTTTAGCCCAGCTCTTCCATTCGCTGGGTTGAGTTAGCCTACTGCGTCCCTCCATCACTATATACACTAGTACAGGAATATCAACCTGTTGGCCATCGGATACACCTTTCGGTCTCTCCTTAGGTCCCGACTAACCCAGGGCGGACGAGCCTTCCCCTGGAAACCTTAGTCTTACGGTGGACAGGATTCTCACCTGTCTTTCGCTACTCATACCGGCATTCTCACTTCTATACGCTCCAGCGCTCCTCACGGTACACCTTCGTCGCCTATAGAACGCTCTCCTACCATCCCTTACGGGATCCACAGCTTCGGTAATATGTTTTAGCCCCGGTACATTTTCGGCGCAGGGTCACTCGACTAGTGAGCTATTACGCACTCTTTGAATGAATAGCTGCTTCTAAGCTAACATCCTAGTTGTCTGTGCAACCCCACATCCTTTTCCACTTAACATATATTTTGGGACCTTAGCTGGTGGTCTGGGCTGTTTCCCTTTCGACTACGGATCTTAGCACTCGCAGTCTGACTGCCGATTATATCTCGTTGGCATTCGGAGTTTATCTGAGATTGGTAATCCGAGATGGACCCCTCACCCAAACAGTGCTCTACCTCCAAGAGACTTAACATCGACGCTAGCCCTAAAGCTATTTCGGAGAGAACCAGCTATCTCCAAGTTCGTTTGGAATTTCTCCGCTACCCACAAGTCATCCAAGCACTTTTCAACGTGCCCTGGTTCGGTCCTCCAGTGCGTCTTACCGCACCTTCAACCTGCTCATGGGTAGGTCACATGGTTTCGGGTCTACGACATGATACTAATTCGCCCTATTAAGACTCGGTTTCCCTACGGCTCCGTCTCTTCAACTTAACCTCGCTTCATATCGTAACTCGCCGGTTCATTCTACAAAAGGCACGCTCTCACCCATTAACGGGCTCGAACTTCTTGTAGGCACACGGTTTCAGGTTCTATTTCACTCCCCTCCCGGGGTGCTTTTCACCTTTCCCTCACGGTACTGGTTCACTATCGGTCACTAGAGAGTATTTAGGGTTGGGAGATGGTCCTCCCGGATTCCGACGAGATTTCGCGTGTCTCGCCGTACTCAGGATACTGCTAGGTATAAAGACTATTTCAGATACGAGGCTATTACTCCCTTTGGCTTACCTTCCCAGGTAATTCTCCTATAATCTTTAAGTCCACGTTGCAGTCCTACAACCCCGAGGAGTAAACTCCTCGGTTTGCCCTCCTGCCGTTTCGCTCGCCGCTACTAAGGCAATCGCTTTTGCTTTCTCTTCCTGCAGCTACTTAGATGTTTCAGTTCACTGCGTCTTCCTTCTCATATCCTTAACAGATATGGATACTAACCATTAGTTAGTGGGTTCCCCCATTCGGACATCTCTGGATCTGCGCTTACTTACAACTCCCCAAAGCATTTCGTCGTTAGTCACGTCCTTCATCGGCTTCTAGTGCCAAGGCATCCACCGTGCGCCCTTATTAACTTAACCTTATTAACCTAATTCTTTCAAATTAGAAAACTCATTAATTCACAGCGTTTTCGGTTTATTTTCTTGTTACTATTCTTACAATTCAATTTCTTGAATCGTGGAATTTGATATAGATATTCAATTTTCAATGGACAATCCTTAACATCTCTTCGATGTTAATGGAGCCTAGCGGGATCGAACCGCTGACCTCCTGCGTGCAAAGCAGGCGCTCTCCCAGCTGAGCTAAGGCCCCACATCTGTCTCTTCCTGAGACCACTCAAAACTAAACAAGACGCTACAAGTGCTTCCATTTCCTTAGAAAGGAGGTGATCCAGCCGCACCTTCCGATACGGCTACCTTGTTACGACTTCACCCCAATCATCTATCCCACCTTAGGCGGCTGGCTCCTAAAAGGTTACCTCACCGACTTCGGGTGTTACAAACTCTCGTGGTGTGACGGGCGGTGTGTACAAGGCCCGGGAACGTATTCACCGCGGCGTGCTGATCCGCGATTACTAGCG